>CBDHFX010000002.1:205000-1807957 GCA_965262845.1 Flavobacteriales bacterium | reverse complement strand
GCGCCGGATAGGCGCATGGTTTTTATATTTAACTGGGGAAAGGCTCCGCGCGCAGCGGAGCTTTTCTTTTTTTGTCGTTTTGGAGCATAAAAAGTCCTTTTCCGAGTCTGTCGGTCCGGAAAATTCGACACCTGGCCCTTAGGGCCAGCCCAAGATCTAAAAAAAGAGAGAAAAGAGGGCCCGGGAAACCGGGCCGGCCCACCCCCTTGCTGGCGAGCGGCCGGGCGCGCCGAGCGGGGGGCGATGGCCGGCTCCCGCCGGCCACCTTTTGTTCATTTCTTTATTTGCCCCGAGCCATTTTCCCTTTGTTATTTCGCCTTCGGATCGAACCCAAAAAACCACGAGGCGATGAAGCATTTGCAAGTACACAACCCGCGATTTATTACCTATTCCGACTCCCTTTTCACTGCGGACGTGCTGGGTGGGGTAGACCTCCAGCAAATTGAAAGGATGATCTGCACCCTGCGGGTTACCTACCAGAGCTACCCACCCCTGCGCACCACGCTCGACCTGTACAGCGACCAGCAAACCGATAAGCTGATCCGCACCCTATGTGATAAATGGCAGCTACCGCTGCTGGAAGTATCGAAATCAGTTCATGATCTGGTCGGCCAACTGGAGAGCTACAAGCTCAAACGCCTTCAGTATCCGGAAGAGCACACCGAACAACCTTTTGAGCTAAGCGAAGAGGAAGCTAAGCAGGCCAAAAAGTACTTATCAAATGGGAAGTTAATTACCAACCTGCAAAAGGATCTGGAACGGCTGGGCATTTTGGGTGAGTCGGAAAACGGCCTGATCCTCTTTTTGGCGATAGCCTCTCACCGATTTAGTAATCCCTTCTCCGTGCTTTGTCTGGCCAAAAGTGGCATAGGCAAAAGCTATCTGCTGCAAAAACTATCCGAATGCCTGCCACCCAACTGGTTTAGCTTCCATACTCAGATCAGCGAAAACGCACTGTACTATTTTGATAGCCAGCAGATCGACGGCAGGGTGCTGTTTATCGAAGACCTTGAGTGGACACAAAAGATGTTAACCCCCCTCGCTACCCTGCAGACACAAGGGCGGCTGGTTAAAACAAGGGCCACGAAGGATAAGGACGGTATGTTGCATACCACCACTTTTGAGGTGGCCGGTAAACTCTGCCTGATCGCCTGTGCCTACTCCGAAAAGAGCTATGATCAACTGAGTCTGCCGTTTTTGTGTCTGCATTTAAACCACAGCTCTACTCAGGATGAGAACGTAATGGACTATCAGAAAAAACTACGGGCCGGACTCATAAACGAGAGCGATATAGCCCGAACCCAACGCAAACTGCAATGTGTGTTGGCTAGTTTGGAAAACGTACGGATCGTGAACCCCTTCGCCCCCCTGATAACCTTACCTGAAGATCTGCCACACCCTCGCAAAACCTTGCTGCTACTGCTAAACTTCATAGATATTATCACCTTCTTTTTCCAATACCAGCGAAAGGAAGTGACCGATGAGGCCACTGGCGAAGTTTATATCGAAACTCATCCCGACGATATTGAGCTGGCGTTTTCGCTACTCAAAAACTGCCTCTTGCGTAGGGCAGATGAGCTCAGTACCCCCGCGCGGGGGTTCTACAACTGGTTGCAAACCTTCCTAAACGAGGCCAAGACGAACCAATTTATGGCGTTGGATGTACGCAAAGTCAAACGCATACACCCAAGAACACTGAACCGCTACCTGCAGGAGCTCACTCTTTTCCACTACCTCCAAATAACCGGAGGCAACAAGCACCGGGAAGGCTATCAATACAAGTTCTCGAACCTCAGTGAGCTTTCGGAAAAGCAAAACACTATCGGGCAGAGCTTAAAAAAGACCATGGCGGCCATCAGAAGAGCCTACGCCGGGCCTTCAGTGAAGGAAAAAACGGCCCAAAATGAGGCATTTACCCCTGAAAAACCGGTAAAACTGGCAAAAAGCAGCAAACCAGCTAGTCAAAATGGGGTGCTGAACCCCAAAAATGCTGCTAAACCGGCAAAAAAGAGTAGGTCAGTTGGCCAAAACGGGGTGTCTAACGCCCCAGCCCTTACCCCGCCTGCAAAAAACGGTAGGACGACACCAAACAGGAAAAACATACATGACCTAAAAGTGTAAAGATGAAGCTAAGCGAGAACCATAGAGCTATTTTGAGCACCTATACCCAATGGCTGCAAACACTCGGCTTTTCAGCTGTGGTTGTATACGGCTATCCTAAAATGGTGAGGCACTTTTTGAGTTGGCTGCAACAAAATGGCATTTTTCACATAAGTCAGCTAACCGCTGACCACCTTAATCGTTACTACACCTATATAGAAAGGCGACCCAATCAAAGGGTTGCAGGCCGGGGCCTGTCTACTGCCCATCTGAACAAGAGCTTTGATGCCGTGGATAAGCTCTGCGAGTGTCTGCACCATATGGGGATGGATCAGGCTCCGAGTCCAACCCGATACCGACTGGCCCACCAACATGGCGAAAGGCTTTCCGTACTTACCCGGCAGGAGGTTCGGGAGTTGTATGGGGCGATACCCTCGACTTTTTCAAATTATGGGTTGGCCACGCGCGAACCCCGACAAGCTATTTTACATCTGGTGCTCGATCTGCTCTATGGTTGCGGGCTCAGAAGAGGTGAAGTCATCAAATTAGCTCTTGATGATGTGGATCTGGATCGCAAAGTACTGCATGTTCGTCAGGCCAAGGGTTACAAGGATCGTTACGTACCTTTAAGTAAAGGTGTGTACCGGTCCATACAGCTTTTTGTTTATCAGTACCGGGGCTACTGGAGTAGAAGAAGCGGCATGCTCTTTCCCTACACCGGGGATTACATTCCATATACTCTGGGCATTTTACTTCGGGCCACTGACAACCAGCACCTAAAGCACAAGAAATTGACTCCCCATACCTTACGACACAGCGTGGCTACCCATCTTTTACAGGAAGGCATGAGCATAGAGGGTATTGCCCGTTTTTTAGGTCACGCCAGTTTAGAAAGTACCCAAATCTATACCAACATAATCGATGAACTTTGAACAATATCTTCAAAACAAAGGCCTAAGCGAGGGAGTGATCAAGCGCTACCGGGCCGAGATGAGGCGGCACCGACAGTTTTTGCACCTGTTAGGTAAAAGTCCGGAATGTGCTACCAAAAAAGATCTTTTAGACTATCTGCAAAGCGAAGAACGACCAATAAGTAGGTATCAGTTTATAAGAAAACGACCTTTGAGTAACCGAACCAAGCAAGGGATACTGAGTATCTTGAACCATTACTATGGTTACTTGATGCAGCAGGGGTTGGTCGCTCAAAACCTAACCCAGTTTATTCGGATAAGGGGGATAAAGAAACGGGAGCTGCAATGCTTGTTTACTGATGAAGAGCTGGAGCAACTGACCAATGATCCTGATCGCTTCCACCCTTTTTAGCAAATTTACACCCACATTGTTAGCCGGTAGGGGCCGGCCGTTTGCAGGTTGGTTAAACCGGCGTTTTCATCTGCCTGCTTCCCTTTCACCATAAATGAAAAACTACAGAGTTAGCTCTGTAGCTAGCTCTGTAATTAATGTTATATAAAAACTTGTATTTCAATAACTTATTAAAAGACATTTTTTATATACCTAAGGGACACCTAATTTCCAAATAGAATGCTAACGACTGGCCAAAAGCGAGCAACAAAAAGCCCCTCAAAAGATCGCTTTCAAAGGGGTGATCGTTCAAACTCCAAGATCTTAACTCCCCTCAGGGGCACTGGTCCAACGGGTAGCCTGCGCAGCAGCTACCCCACCGCCCACCGGGCGGTGCAAAAAGATGACCTTAAAAGTCGATTCGTTTCAATATTGAGTTCGGTACTCCACTCATGGGCACTGACTGGCGCCCCAAAAAAGGACTTTTCAAAAGTCGATTGCTTCATATGGGCAGCTCGATACTTTACTCATGGGCACTGGCACAACGGGTAGCCTGCGCAGCAGCTACCACACCGCCCACCGGGCGGTGCAAAAAGATGACCTTAAAAGTCGATTCGTTTCAATATTGAGTTCGGTACTCCAATCAGGGGAGGCGGCACCCCCCCCAAAAAGGACTTTTCAAAAGTCGATTGCTTCATATGGGCAGCTCGGTACTCTAATCAAGGGCACTGGCACAACGGGTAGCCTGCGCAGCAGCTACCACACCGCCCGACGGGCGGTGCAAAAGGACAACCTTAAAAGACGATTCATTTCAATATCAGGTTCGGTACTCCATTCAGAGACAGCGGACTGGCACCCCCCAAAAAGGACTTTTCAAAAGTCGATTGCTTCATATGGGCAGCTCGATACTTTATTCAAGGGCAATGGACAACTTCCGGCCGTTCGCAGGATAATGTAAAAGGTGTTTTTTACTCGCTCACTTTCCTCTTATCATAAAAGTAAAACTACAGAGCTAGCTCTGTAGCTAGCTCTGTAATTAATGTTATTTAAATAATTATATTTCAATAATTTATAAAAAGTATAAAATAAGCATATACTATTATTGATTACTTTCTAAAAAAATTGATCCGGATAATGAACTATTGATCTTTTTTGGGCGTTATATGTCTTGTTGTAAGTTTTCATTGTGGCGTTCGGTCTTTTAGGCCGGCCGCTACTGCGCCGAGATGGCGTAATATTTACGTTGGGAAAGGCTCCGCGCGCAGCGGAGCTTTTCTTTTTTTGTCGTTTTGGAGCATAAAAAGTCCTTTTCCGAGTTTGTCGGTCCGGAAAATTCGATTACTGGCCCTTAGGGCCACCCCAAGATCTAAAAAAAGAGAGAAAAGAGGGCCCGGGAAACCGGGCCGGCCCACCCCCTTGCTGGCGAGCGGCCGGGCGCGCCGAGCGGGGGGCGATGGCCGGCTCCCGCCGGCCACCTTTTGTTCATTTCTTTATTTGCTTTGCGCCGCCTTTGCTTTGTTATTTCGCCTTCGGATCGAACCCCAAAAACCACGAGGCGATGAAGCATTTGCAAGTACACAACCCCCGATTTATTACCTACGCTGATGAGTTGTTTACCATTGATGTGCTGGGTGGGGTAGACCTCCAGCAAATTGAAAGGATGATCTGCACCCTGCGGATCACCTACCAGAACTACCCACCACTACGTACCACGCTCGACCTGTACAGCGACCAGCAGACCGATAAGTTGGTCCGCACCCTGTGTGATAAGTGGCAGCTACCTCTGTTGGAAGTATCCAAATCGGTTCACTTGCTTACTTCACAGCTCGAAGCCTATAAACTCAAACGCCTCCAATACCCCGAAGACCACACTGAACAGCCCTTCGAACTAAGCGAAGAGGAAGCCAAACAAGCAAAAAAGTATCTGGCCAACAAAAACCTGATCAAAAACCTGCAAAAAGATCTGGAACGGCTCGGCATTTTAGGCGAGTCAGAAAACGGACTAATCCTCTTTTTGGCAATAGCCTCGCACCGCTTTAGCAACCCCTTCTCGGTGCTTTGTCTGGCCAAGAGTGGCATTGGCAAAAGCTATCTGTTGCAAAAACTATCCGAATGTCTGCCCCCCAACTGGTTTAGCTTCCATACCCAGATCAGCGAAAATGCTCTGTACTACTTCGATAGTCAGCAGATCGATGGCAGGGTGCTGTTCATTGAAGACCTTGAGTGGACACAAAAGATGCTGACCCCACTCGCCACGCTACAAACACAGGGTAGGCTGGTTAAAACAAGGGCCACCAAAGATAAGGACGGCATGTTGCACACAACCACCTTTGAAGTGGCCGGCAAACTGTGCCTGATCGCTTGCGCCTACTCGGAGAAAAGCTACGATCAATTAAGCCTACCATTTTTATGCCTGCACCTTAATCATAGCTCTACTCAGGACGAGAACGTAATGGACTACCAAAAGAAACTCCGCGCTGGATTGATCAATGAAAGCGATATAGCCCGAACCCAACGCAAGTTGCAATGCGTACTGGCTAGTTTGGAGAATGTGCGCATTGTTAACCCCTTTGCCCCTCTTATCACCCTGCCTGAAGATCTGCCGCACCCCCGCAAGACCCTGCTACTACTGCTAAACTTCATAGATATTATCACCTTCTTTTTTCAATACCAACGAAAGGAAGTAACTGATGAAGCCACCGGCGAAGTGTATATCGAGACCCACCCTGACGATATTGAGCTGGCCTTTTCACTTTTGAAGAACTGCCTGCTTCGTAGGGCAGATGAGCTGAGCACTCCAGCTCGTGGGTTCTACAACTGGTTGCAAACGTTCCTAACCGAAGCCAAGACCAATCAGTTTATGGCGCTGGACCTGCGCAAGGTCAAACGCATACACCCAAGAACGCTGAACCGCTACCTGCAAGAGCTTACCCTGTTCCATTACCTACAAATTACCGGAGGCAATAAGCACCGCGAAGGTTACCAGTACAAGTTCTCCAACCTCAGTGAGCTCTCAGAAAAGCAAAGTAGCATTGGTCAAAGCCTGAAAAAAACGTTGGAAACGATCAGAAAAGCCTATGTAACCGGTCAAAATGAGGCATTTACCCCTGAAAAACCGGTAAAACCAACAAAAAAGAGTAGGTCAGTTGGTCAAAACGGGGTGTCCAACGCTGCAGCCCTTACCCCGCCTGCAAAAAACGGTAGGACGACACCAAACCCAAAAGTCTATAGAACCCAACAAGCATAAAAGTGAAGTTAAGCGAAAATCACACTGCCATCTTGAGCACCTATACCCAGTGGCTGCAAACACTCGGCTTCTCAGCTGTGGTTGTGTATGGCTATCCCAAGATGGTGAGGCACTTTTTAGTTTGGCTGCAACAAAACGGCATTTTTCACATAACTCATCTAACCGCTAACCACCTTAATCGTTACTACACCTATATAGAAAGGCGCCCCAACCAAAGGGTTGCAGGTAGAGGCTTGTCTACTGCCCACCTAAACAAGAGTTTTGATGCCGTGGATAAGCTCTGCGAGTGTCTGCACCACATGGGGATGGATCAGGCTCCGAGTCCAACCCGATACCGACTGGCCCACCAGCACGGCGAAAGACTTTCCGTACTTACCCGGCAGGAAGTCCGGGAACTATACCAAGCGATACCCTCGACTTTTTCAAATTATGGGTTGGCCACGCGCGAGCCTCGTCAGGCCGTTTTACATCTGGTGCTCGATCTGCTCTATGGTTGCGGACTCAGAAGAGGTGAAGTTACCAAGCTAACCCTTGATGATGTGGATTTGGATCGGAAAGTGCTGCATGTTCGTCAGGCCAAGGGTTACAAGGATCGCTACGTACCTTTGAGCAAAGGCGTTTATCGGTCTGTACAGCTCTTCGTTTACCAATACCGAAGCTACTGGAGCCGCAGGAGCGGCATGCTTTTTCCCTACACCGGGCACTACATTCCGTATACTCTGGGCATTTTGCTGCGGGCAACTGACAACCAGCGCCTAAAGCACAAGAAATTGACTCCCCATACCTTACGACACAGTGTGGCCACCCATCTTTTGCAAGGTGGAATGAGCATAGAGGGCATTGCTCGTTTTTTAGGTCACGCCAGTTTAGAGAGTACCCAAATCTATACCAATATAACCGATGAACTTTGAACAATATCTTCAAAACAAAGGCCTAAGTGAGGGAGTGATCAAGCGCTACCGGGCCGAGATGAGGCGGCACCGACAGTTTTTGCACCTGTTGGGTAAAAGTCCGGAATGTGCTACCAAAAAAGATCTTTTGGACTACCTCCAAAGCGAGAAACGACCAATAAGCAGGTATCAGGTCATAAGAAAACGACCCTTGAGTAACCGAACCAAACAGAGTATCCTAAGCGTACTGAACCACTACTACGGCTACCTAATGCAACAGGGTTTGGTGGCTCAAAACCTGACCCAGTTTATTCGAATAAGAGGAATGAAAAAACGGGAGCTGCAATGCTTGTTTACTGATGAGGAGCTGGAGCAACTGACCAATGATCCTGATCGCTTCCACCCTTTTTAGCAAATTTACACCCACATTATTAGCCGGTAGGGGCCGGCCGTTTGCAGGTTGGTTAAACCGGCGTTTTCATCTGCCTGCTTCCCTTTCGCCATAAATAAAAAACTACAGAGTTAGCTCTGTAGCTAGCTCTGTAATTAATGTTATATAAAAAATTGCATTTCAATAACTTATTAAAAGACGATTTTTATATACCTAAGGGACATCTAACTTCCAAATAGAATGCTAACGACTTACCAAAAGCAACCGATAAAAAGCCCCCCAAAAGATCGCCATCAAAGGAGTGATCGTTCAAATTTCAAGCTCGGTACTTTATTCAGGGGCACTGGCCCAACGGGTAGCCTGCGCAGCAGCTACCCCACCGCCCACCGGGCGGTGCAAAAAAGACGACCTTAAAAGATGAAGTCGGTTCAATATTAAGTTCGGTACTCTACTCAGGGGTGGCAAACGACCCCCCCAAAAAAAGGTTTTCAAAAGTGGAGGGTTTTAAAATGGGCAGCTCGGTACTTTACTCATGGGCACTGGTCCAACGGGTAGCCTGCGCAGCAGCTACCACACCGCCCGACGGGCGGTGCAAAAAGACGACCTTAAAAGACGAAGTCGTTTCAATATCAAGCTCCTTGCTCCACTCAGATCTACACTCACATTGTTAGCCGGTAGGGAACCGGCCGTTTTGCTCAAAAGAGCCCCTTCCAAAGCTATTTTTTTCCTATTTTGGCTCGCTAAGGGGAAGCTCTTTCCCCATCTTTTGCAGCAGATCGTTTTAAAAACGAGGTATTAAATGGGTTGTCTTAGGTTAGTTGACAGGTGGAGGTATAAATGGAGCTCTGAGCTTCGGGTGGTGCATGGTAAAAAGGTTGTGACCTCCAACGATTGGGTAAAAAGGGTGCGTAGTTCGTATTTCTTCGGCATGTTGATGCCGGGTCGCCACGACGAGATCAACGGCAACCCCTACACTTATGGTTTTAACGGGATGGAGCGAGATGAAGAGGTCAAGGGCGCTGGAAACAGCTACGATTTTGGAGCCAGAATGCAAGACCCAAGACTGGGCCGCTTTTTAAGTATTGATCCATTACAAATAAAATATCCAAGTATGTCGTCATACTCTGCATTTGCTAATAACCCGATAATTTTTATTGATCCTGATGGAAGAGAATGGGTAAACGCACACTCTGCGGAAGTTGCGCGTATCAAAAAGCAATTGCTAGACAATCCTGATAACAAAAAGATACAAAGACTGTTGAAGAGAGCCCAAGTAAAAGAAGCTCGTGTTAATCAATATTTAAGTGATCTTAAAGCTAATGATGTTTCTTTATATAATTACATTGATAATCTACAAGTAGGTGATCAGAGTGGTAATACAGTAAATGTGAAGGTTTATGTATCCTCTGATCTTAATAATACTTCTGGAAATGTTGGACAAACAGCAGAGACAAGATATCTACCTACTGGGGGCGAGGGTAATAATCCGAATGTAACTTATGGCGATAAAAAAATAGTTGCTCCGTTAAGTCCAGACGAAAGAGAAATTGGGTTTGATGTAAAAGTTTATGGAAAAACCAATTATGGAGATGAACGCTTATCCAATGAAGCAGGAGATATAATGTACTTTATGGAATACAATCAAGATGCCCTCAAAGAAGGAGGGAATCAACAATATAATACAGGTGATGGAGGAATTAATTATGATAAGTATATAAATAGTGGCTCCGGTGAATATTCATTTGAAGTAGAAGATACGTATAAAGAACGTAAAAAAGATAAAACAGGAAAAGATCCTAATAATAACCCTTATCCATTAAAGAAAAAGTGAAAATAAAAAAATTAAAATTTATCGTAATAATATCTTTAATACCATTTATAACTTTTTCACAAACAAAAAAAATAGTTTTAAAAATTGATACTGTTTATTCTAAATATAATTTTGACAATTTTAAAATAGGGTACTCTTCTTTTTTGAAAAACAAACTTGTTGAATACGTTAAAAATCCAATTATTAATCCAATTGATGAAAATAAAATTAATTATATAACTGAAGTTTTAATAAATAATGATAGTTCCCGAATAGAAATATCTATTGATAGCAAAGAGGGAAATATCAGAATTTACAATTTTGAATCTTTTGAAAATAACGATACAATCAGGATTGATTATTTAGAATTATTTGAAAGTGATTTAATTGATACGTCATATACCTTCATTTCATATTTTCGAGATTACGGAGATTCCATTGCACTATCGCCTAAACGTGTAAAGAAGAGTTTTGAAACTGAAAAAAAACGAACAACAAACAATCCTGTCCCTAATATAATAGTACTAAAAATAAATGATCAATCTTATTTTGTAAAAATGAATAAAGAACGGTTACCACGTGAGACTCAACTTTTATCTGGAGAAAAACCAAAAAGGTATGCCGATAAAAGAAAAGGGGAAAGAAAGTGGGTAATGAGTGGAATAGTAGACAAAACAAATTGGAATTATGTAGGTGAAGTGAAATTGCAATAGCCTTCAAACTCCGGGATTCCTTACTTCATTCATCGGCAGCAGGCAGCTTCCGATCGTTCGCAGGTTGGTTAAACCGGCGTTTTTATCTGCTTACTTCCCTTTCGCCATAAATGAAAAACTACAGAGTTAGCTCTGTAGCTAGCTCTGTAATTAATTTTATATAAAAATTTGTACTTCAATAACTTGCTAAAAGGCACTTTTTGAGTCCCTAAGGAACACCTAACTTCCAAATAGAATGCTAACGACTCGCCAAGCGCAAGCAACGAAAAGCCCACCAAAAGGTCGTTTTTAAAGATGAGCTCGTTCAAATTTCAAGATCTTAGCCCCACTCAGATCTGCACCCACATCGTTAGCCGGTAGGGGCCGGGCAACCGGCCGTTTTGCTCAAAAGAGCCCCTTCCAAAGCCATTTTTTTCCTACTTTGGCTCGCTAAGGGGAACTTGTTTTCCCATCTTTTGCAGCAGATCGTTTTAAAAACGAGGTATTAAATGGGTTGTCTTAGGCTGGTTGACAGGTGGAGGTATAGGCTGAGGTTGGTACATGCTAAAAAAGCTGTGACCTCAAAAAGTACGCATAAAAGTGCGCGTAGCGACTCCCCGTATCGACTGGCTTTCAGCAAGTTAGATGCAGAGACCGGTTTACACCACTTCAGTGCCCGCTACTACATCGCTAATCTGGGTATTTGGACGACCGTAGATATGATGAGCGCCCACCGCCCATCCCTTACACCTTATAATTTTGTAAGCAATAACCCAATAATGCGCATAGACCCAACCGGATTACTGGATGGGGATTACTACGATAGGCAAGGAAATTACCTTGGAAATGACGGAATAGATGACGGCAAAGTTTACACTGTAAGTGGTGATAGTAAGTTCAGCATAGGCGATTTTCAAGAAGGCGGTAAGTATTTCAATAACCAAACTGGATTTGCTGAAACTAATGGAGCAGGATATTCTGTTAATGAACTTGGGGTTAAACATTCCGAACTTCTAAAAATGGCTGCTGTAACTTATGGCGAAGCTTCCCAACTGAATGATACGAAAGAAATGTTTGCAATTGCAAGCACCATTCAGAATAACAGAAATGGAAGGTCGCTTTCTAAGACTTTAAGCGGGAATTATTCCTATGCGATAGGAAAAGGAAAGTATAATCAATTTATGAAAGGAGGCTACTCCAAAAGTGGAGGAATGAAGACTTCTTTAGCAGCTGCTATCAATGCTGTTACAGGTGGCACAGATTATTCAAATGGAGCTACATTCTGGGATGGAATTGATGTATTAAGTGGTGGTTCTTCTCATTACAGACAGAGGAAAGCTGCTTATGATTCAAGAAAAGGAATCTATGACCCAAATGGTCACAGAAACACATACTATATCAATGCTCAAGAATATTGCTGTAAAGTGTATGGAGTAAATGGCAAGACTTATCGAACAATAAATCCTTTGATTACAGTTCCAACTTCTGAAGGAGCTTTATGGCGAGTTACAGGAACACAAGGGGGAAGTATTTTCTACAATGAGATAAAGTAGAAGATGAAAAAATTATTAGTTCCTTTTCTGTTCAGTTTTATTTTGGTTTCTTGCGATCAAAAATCTATTGAAAATACATTAGAAAAAAGGTTGTTATCAGCTCAAAAAAAACAAGAAGAAAGTTTTTCTTCTGACAGTCTTATTTTTAGAATTGGTAAGCTCTTTAGTTCTCAAAAAGAATCGGCAATTGTATTGAAAGGAGCTGATTCAGAAAATGAGTTCTTGTTGTTGGCATTTAATGACCTTGCTGATATGAAGCAAACAATAATCGATACCATACAAGTTGGAGCATTCTTAGAAATAGAAACGGTTGATTTAAACAACAATGGACTAAAAGACATTGTTATCCAAACAGGGAGCAATAGACCTTGCAATTATGTGTATCTGAACTCTAATTTTTCATTTGTCATTGTTGATGATTGCACTAACTGGCCGGAGTTAAAGAAACTCGGTAACAAAGAGTATGCTTACACTTATCGCAATGAAGGTTGTGCTTCAAATAATTGGTCGTCAACTTTAGTTAGAGTAAATGAGCAAGAGATACAAAAAGAAGCAACGTTAACAATAAGAGCTTGTAATGAAGGTAGTCTAAGTATCTCAACATTCGATAAAAATGGAGTTCTTAAAGAAGCTCTGAACTATCAGTATTCTGAAATGCAGGAACAAGTAAATGACCTTCCTACTTTTTGGAATGATTTTATTGATAGCAAATAATCAAATTGACTAAGAAGCTCGAAGCCCAAGTTTACCGCTTGGGCTTCTTTTTTGTCCTGTTCGCTCTGCTCAAAGCTGCTAAATCCGAAAAGTTATTAATATTACTCTAAATCTTTCGCGATCCCTTTGCTGCTCTGCCGTTCCGCTTGTTTTTCTTCCCTTTTTAGTCCCACCTTTCAAGGCTTTAGGCTGATTTGTGATGGTGTTTCGGTTAGTTTTGAGGGTTGTTTTTATTCGCTCGTTTTTTCTCTTGCCGTGAATGCAAAACTACAGAGTTAGCTCTGTAGCTAGCTCTGTAATTAATGCTATATAAAAATTTGTACTTCAATAATTTAATAAAACACACTTTTTAAAGCCCTAAGGGACACGGATACTCCAGATAGAATGCTAACGACTCGCCAAACGCAACGGACAAAAGCCCCCCAAAAGGTCGCCATCAAAGGAGTGATCGTTCAAACTCCAAGATCTTAACTCCCCTCAGGGGCACTGACTGGCACTAAGGGACACCGATCTTCCAAATAGAATGCCGATGACTCGCCAAAAGCGAGCAACGAAAGCCCCCCAAAAAGATCGCCTTTGAAGATGAGTTCGTTCAAATTCCAAGATCTTGACTCCCCTCAAGGGCACTGGCTGGCACTAAGGGACACGGATACTCCAAATAGAATGCTAATGACTCGCCAGAAGCAAGCGACAAAGAGCGCGCACCGCCCTCCGGGCGGTGAAAAAAAATCATATTAGAAGTTGGGGGTATCAAATAGTCGTTTTCGGACTTCACAGGTGGACAATCCATCCGTTTCGCTCCGGTTTTAGTCGATCCGCAACTTGCTTTTTCCGATCGCCGCCAAAAACTTATTAACAATTGCTCCTTTTCCTCGCCATCCCTTTGCCTGCCTGCCTTTCGGCCCCTTTTTTCTTCTTTCTTCTTTTTCTTTTTTCCGCCCCCCGCTCGGCGCGCCCGGCCGCTCGCCAGCAAGGGGGTGGGCCGGCCCGGTTTCCCGGGCCCTCTTTTCTCTCTTTTTTTAGATCTTGGGGTGGCCCTAAGGGCCAGTAATCGAATTTTCCGGACCGACAAACTCGGAAAAGGACTTTTTATGCTCCAAAACGACAAAAAAAGAAAAGCTCCGCTGCGCGCGGAGCCTTTCCCAACGTAAATATTACGCCATCTCGGCGCAGTAGCGGCCGGCCTAAAAGACCGAACGCCACAATGAAAACTTACAACAAGACATATAACGCCCAAAAAAGATCAATAGTTCATTATCCGGATCAATTTTTTTAGAAAGTAATCAATAATAGTATATGCTTATTTTATACTTTTTATAAATTATTGAAATATAATTATTTAAATAACATTAATTACAGAGCTAGCTACAGAGCTAGCTCTGTAGTTTTACTTTTATGATAAGAGGAAAGTGAGCGAGTAAAAAACACCTTTTACATTATCCTGCGAACGGCCGGAAGTTGTCCATTGCCCTTGAATAAAGTATCGAGCTGCCCATATGAAGCAATCGACTTTTGAAAAGTCCTTTTTGGGGGGTGCCAGTCCGCTGTCTCTGAATGGAGTACCGAACCTGATATTGAAATGAATCGTCTTTTAAGGTTGTCTTTTTGCACCGCCCGGTGGGCGGTGTGGTAGCTGCTGCGCAGGCTACCGTCGGACCAGTGCCCTTGAATAAAGTACCGAGCCACCCATATGAAGCACCCGACTTTTAAGTAGCACTTTTTGGGGGCCGCACGCTGCCTTTGAATGGAGTACTGAGCCTGATATTGAAACGAATCATCTTTTAAGGTCGTCTTTTTGCACCGCCCGTCGGGCGGTGGGTAGCTGCTGCGCAGGCTACCCGTTGGACCAGTGCCCATGAGTAAAGTATCGAGCTGCCCATATGAAGCACTCGACTTTTAACAAACTCTTTTTTGGGGCGCAGTCCGCTGCCCCTGAATGGAGTATGGAGCTTGATATTGAAACGAGTCGACTTTTAAGGTTGTCCTTTTTTGCACCGCCCGTCGGGCGGTGGGTAGCTGCTGCGCAGGCTACCCGTTGGACCAGTGCCCTTGATTGGAGCAATCAGCTGCCTATATGAAGCACTCGACTTCTAAATAGCTCTTTTTGGGGGGTGCCAGTCCGTTGCCTTTGAGTGGAGTACTGAACCTGATATTGAAACGACTTTTTCTTTGAAGGAGATCTTTTTGCACCGCCCGTCGGGCGGTGTGGTAGCTGCTGCGCAGGCTACCCGTTGGACCAGTGCCCTTGATTAGAGTAACCAGCTGCCTATATGAAGCACTCAACTTTTAAGGAGCAATTTTTTGGGGGGCCAGTTTGCAGCCCCTGAATGGAGTACCTAACCTGATATTGAAGCGACTCATCTTTTAAGGTTGTCTTTTTGCACCGCCCGGTGGGCGGTGTGGTAGCTGCTGCGCAGGCTACCCGTTGGACCAGTGCCCTTGAATGAAGTATTGAGCCACCCATATGAAGCACCCGACTTTTGATAAGTACTTTTTGGGGGCGTTTTGTCCGTTATCTTTTATTGTAGTAATTAACTGACTATTTGAGGATTACAGCTACAATAGTAACAAAGTATTTTGTTAAAATGAGCCTGTCATTTTTTATTAAAACTACAGAGCTAGCTACAGAGTTAGCTCTGTAGTTTTATCTTTTGCATGCCGACACTCCACTTGAGCGATTTTTTTGCTCGCTGGTCAACAGTCCATTATAATATGGTCTGTTTTTCGCCTGTTTTAGTCGTATTAGTACTGGCCAAAACTGCTTGTAGGCAGGTTTTGGCCCTTAGGGCCAGCTTTTCCGGCTGGTTTTTTGCTTTGCTTTCTCTTTTTTACTTGCTTTTTTCCTTAGGCCCACCCCCTTGCTGGCGAGCGGCCGGGCGCGCCGAGCGGGGGGCGGAAAAAAGAAAAAGAAGAAAGAAGAAAAAAGGGGCCGAAAGGCAGGCAGGCAAAGGGATGGCGAGGAAAAGGAGCAATTGTTAATAAGTTTTTGGCGGCGATCGGAAAAAGCAAGTTGCGGATCGACTAAAACCGGAGCGAAACGGATGGATTGTCCACCTGTGAAGTCCGAAAACGACTATTTGATACCCCCAACTTCTAATATGATTTTTTTTCACCGCCCGGAGGGCGGTGCGCGCTCTTTGTCGCTTGCTTCTGGCGAGTCATTAGCATTCTATTTGGAGTATCCGTGTCCCTTAGTGCCAGCCAGTGCCCTTGAGGGGAGTCAAGATCTTGGAATTTGAACGAACTCATCTTCAAAGGCGATCTTTTTGGGGGGCTTTCGTTGCTCGCTTTTGGCGAGTCATCGGCATTCTATTTGGAAGATCGGTGTCCCTTAGTGCCAGTCAGTGCCCCTGAGGGGAGTTAAGATCTTGGAGTTTGAACGATCACTCCTTTGATGGCGACCTTTTGGGGGGCTTTTGTCCGTTGCGTTTGGCGAGTCGTTAGCATTCTATCTGGAGTATCCGTGTCCCTTAGGGCTTTAAAAAGTGTGTTTTATTAAATTATTGAAGTACAAATTTTTATATAGCATTAATTACAGAGCTAGCTACAGAGCTAACTCTGTAGTTTTGCATTCACGGCAAGAGAAAAAACGAGCGAATAAAAACAACCCTCAAAACTAACCGAAACACCATCACAAATCAGCCTAAAGCCTTGAAAGGTGGGACTAAAAAGGGAAGAAAAACAAGCGGAACGGCAGAGCAGCAAAGGGATCGCGAAAGATTTAGAGTAATATTAATAACTTTTCGGATTTAGCAGCTTTGAGCAGAGCGAACAGGACAAAAAAGAAGCCCAAGCGGTAAACTTGGGCTTCGAGCTTCTTAGTCAATTTGATTATTTGCTATCAATAAAATCATTCCAAAAAGTAGGAAGGTCATTTACTTGTTCCTGCATTTCAGAATACTGATAGTTCAGAGCTTCTTTAAGAACTCCATTTTTATCGAATGTTGAGATACTTAGACTACCTTCATTACAAGCTCTTATTGTTAACGTTGCTTCTTTTTGTATCTCTTGCTCATTTACTCTAACTAAAGTTGACGACCAATTATTTGAAGCACAACCTTCATTGCGATAAGTGTAAGCATACTCTTTGTTACCGAGTTTCTTTAACTCCGGCCAGTTAGTGCAATCATCAACAATGACAAATGAAAAATTAGAGTTCAGATACACATAATTGCAAGGTCTATTGCTCCCTGTTTGGATAACAATGTCTTTTAGTCCATTGTTGTTTAAATCAACCGTTTCTATTTCTAAGAATGCTCCAACTTGTATGGTATCGATTATTGTTTGCTTCATATCAGCAAGGTCATTAAATGCCAACAACAAGAACTCATTTTCTGAATCAGCTCCTTTCAATACAATTGCCGATTCTTTTTGAGAACTAAAGAGCTTACCAATTCTAAAAATAAGACTGTCAGAAGAAAAACTTTCTTCTTGTTTTTTTTGAGCTGATAACAACCTTTTTTCTAATGTATTTTCAATAGATTTTTGATCGCAAGAAACCAAAATAAAACTGAACAGAAAAGGAACTAATAATTTTTTCATCTTCTACTTTATCTCATTGTAGAAAATACTTCCCCCTTGTGTTCCTGTAACTCGCCATAAAGCTCCTTCAGAAGTTGGAACTGTAATCAAAGGATTTATTGTTCGATAAGTCTTGCCATTTACTCCATACACTTTACAGCAATATTCTTGAGCATTGATATAGTATGTGTTTCTGTGACCATTTGGGTCATAGATTCCTTTTCTTGAATCATAAGCAGCTTTCCTCTGTCTGTAATGAGAAGAACCACCACTTAATACATCAATTCCATCCCAGAATGTAGCTCCATTTGAATAATCTGTGCCACCTGTAACAGCATTGATAGCAGCTGCTAAAGAAGTCTTCATTCCTCCACTTTTGGAGTAGCCTCCTTTCATAAATTGATTATACTTTCCTTTTCCTATCGCATAGGAATAATTCCCGCTTAAAGTCTTAGAAAGCGACCTTCCATTTCTGTTATTCTGAATGGTGCTTGCAATTGCAAACATTTCTTTCGTATCATTCAGTTGGGAAGCTTCGCCATAAGTTACAGCAGCCATTTTTAGAAGTTCGGAATGTTTAACCCCAAGTTCATTAACAGAATATCCTGCTCCATTAGTTTCAGCAAATCCAGTTTGGTTATTGAAATACTTACCGCCTTCTTGAAAATCGCCTATGCTGAACTTACTATCACCACTTACAGTGTAAACTTTGCCGTCATCTATTCCGTCATTTCCAAGGTAATTTCCTTGCCTATCGTAGTAATCCCCATCCAGTAATCCGGTTGGGTCTATGCGCATTATTGGGTTATTGCTTACAAAATTATAAGGTGTAAGGGATGGGCGGTGGGCGCTCATCATATCTACGGTCGTCCAAATACCCAGATTAGCGATGTAGTAGCGGGCACTGAAGTGGTGTAAACCGGTCTCTGCATCTAACTTGCTGAAAGCCAGTCGATACGGGGAGTCGCTACGCGCACTTTTATGCGTACTTTTTGAGGTCACAGCTTTTTTAGCATGTACCAACCTCAGCCTATACCTCCACCTGTCAACCAGCCTAAGACAACCCATTTAATACCTCGTTTTTAAAACGATCTGCTGCAAAAGATGGGAAAACAAGTTCCCCTTAGCGAGCCAAAGTAGGAAAAAAATGGCTTTGGAAGGGGCTCTTTTGAGCAAAACGGCCGGTTGCCCGGCCCCTACCGGCTAACGATGTGGGTGCAGATCTGAGTGGGGCTAAGATCTTGAAATTTGAACGAGCTCATCTTTAAAAACGACCTTTTGGTGGGCTTTTCGTTGCTTGCGCTTGGCGAGTCGTTAGCATTCTATTTGGAAGTTAGGTGTTCCTTAGGGACTCAAAAAGTGCCTTTTAGCAAGTTATTGAAGTACAAATTTTTATATAAAATTAATTACAGAGCTAGCTACAGAGCTAACTCTGTAGTTTTTCATTTATGGCGAAAGGGAAGTAAGCAGATAAAAACGCCGGTTTAACCAACCTGCGAACGATCGGAAGCTGCCTGCTGCCGATGAATGAAGTAAGGAATCCCGGAGTTTGAAGGCTATTGCAATTTCACTTCACCTACATAATTCCAATTTGTTTTGTCTACTATTCCACTCATTACCCACTTTCTTTCCCCTTTTCTTTTATCGGCATACCTTTTTGGTTTTTCTCCAGATAAAAGTTGAGTCTCACGTGGTAACCGTTCTTTATTCATTTTTACAAAATAAGATTGATCATTTATTTTTAGTACTATTATATTAGGGACAGGATTGTTTGTTGTTCGTTTTTTTTCAGTTTCAAAACTCTTCTTTACACGTTTAGGCGATAGTGCAATGGAATCTCCGTAATCTCGAAAATATGAAATGAAGGTATATGACGTATCAATTAAATCACTTTCAAATAATTCTAAATAATCAATCCTGATTGTATCGTTATTTTCAAAAGATTCAAAATTGTAAATTCTGATATTTCCCTCTTTGCTATCAATAGATATTTCTATTCGGGAACTATCATTATTTATTAAAACTTCAGTTATATAATTAATTTTATTTTCATCAATTGGATTAATAATTGGATTTTTAACGTATTCAACAAGTTTGTTTTTCAAAAAAGAAGAGTACCCTATTTTAAAATTGTCAAAATTATATTTAGAATAAACAGTATCAATTTTTAAAACTATTTTTTTTGTTTGTGAAAAAGTTATAAATGGTATTAAAGATATTATTACGATAAATTTTAATTTTTTTATTTTCACTTTTTCTTTAATGGATAAGGGTTATTATTAGGATCTTTTCCTGTTTTATCTTTTTTACGTTCTTTATACGTATCTTCTACTTCAAATGAATATTCACCGGAGCCACTATTTATATACTTATCATAATTAATTCCTCCATCACCTGTATTATATTGTTGATTCCCTCCTTCTTTGAGGGCATCTTGATTGTATTCCATAAAGTACATTATATCTCCTGCTTCATTGGATAAGCGTTCATCTCCATAATTGGTTTTTCCATAAACTTTTACATCAAACCCAATTTCTCTTTCGTCTGGACTTAACGGAGCAACTATTTTTTTATCGCCATAAGTTACATTCGGATTATTACCCTCGCCCCCAGTAGGTAGATATCTTGTCTCTGCTGTTTGTCCAACATTTCCAGAAGTATTATTAAGATCAGAGGATACATAAACCTTCACATTTACTGTATTACCACTCTGATCACCTACTTGTAGATTATCAATGTAATTATATAAAGAAACATCATTAGCTTTAAGATCACTTAAATATTGATTAACACGAGCTTCTTTTACTTGGGCTCTCTTCAACAGTCTTTGTATCTTTTTGTTATCAGGATTGTCTAGCAATTGCTTTTTGATACGCGCAACTTCCGCAGAGTGTGCGTTTACCCATTCTCTTCCATCAGGATCAATAAAAATTATCGGGTTATTAGCAAATGCAGAGTATGACGACATACTTGGATATTTTATTTGTAATGGATCAATACTTAAAAAGCGGCCCAGTCTTGGGTCTTGCATTCTGGCTCCAAAATCGTAGCTGTTTCCAGCGCCCTTGACCTCTTCATCTCGCTCCATCCCGTTAAAACCATAAGTGTAGGGGTTGCCGTTGATCTCGTCGTGGCGACCCGGCATCAACATGCCGAAGAGATACGAACTACGCACCCTTTTTATCCAATCGTTGGAGGCCACACCCTTTTTAACATGCACCACCCGAAGCTCAGAGCTCCGTTTATACCTCCACCTGTCAACCAGCCTAAGACAACCCATTTAATACTTCGTTTTTAAAACGATCCGCTGCAAAAGATGGGGAAACAAGTTCCCCTTGGCAGGCCAAAATAGGAAAAAAATGGCTTTGGAAGGGGCTCTTTTGGGGGGCTTTTCGTTGTTTGCTTCTGGCCAGTCATCGGCATTCTATTTGGAAGTTAGGTGTTCCTTAGGGCCGGGTAGCTTCCCCTGAATGGAGCAAGGAGCTTGATATTGAACCGACTTCATCTTTTAAGGTCGTCTTTTTTGCACCGCCCGTCGGGCGGTGTGGTAGCTGCTGCGCAGGCTACCCGTTGTGCCAGTGCCCATGAGTAAAGTACCGAGCTGCCTATATGAAGCACTCGACTTCAAAATAGTTCTTTTCTGGGGGGCTCGTTTGCCGCATTTGATTGGAGCAAGGAGCTTGATATTGAAACGACTTCATCTTTTAAGGTTGTTTTTTTGCACCGCCCGTCGGGCGGTGTGGTAGCTGCTGCGCAGGCTACCCGTTGGACCAGTGCCCTTGATTGGAGTCGGGAACTTGAAATTTGAACGATCGCTCCTTTGATGGCGACCTCTGGGGGGGCTTTTTGTCAGTTGCTTTTGGCGGGTCGTTAGCATTCTATTTGGAGTATGCGTGTTCCTTAGTGCCTTAAAAAGTGTATTTAATTAAGCTATTGAAATACAAGTTTTTATATAACATTAATTACAGAGCTAGCTACAGAGCTAACTCTGTAGTTTTTCATTTATGGCGAAAGGGAAGCAGGCAGATGAAAACGCCGGTTTAACCAACCTGCAAACGGCCGGCCCCTACCGGCTAACAATGTGGGTGTAAATTTGCTAAAAAGGGTGGAAGCGATCAGGATCATTGGTCAGTTGCTCCAGCTCTTCATCAGTAAACAAGCATTGCAGCTCCCGTTTCTTTATCCCCCTTATCCGAATAAACTGGGTTAGGTTTTGAGCGACCAACCCCTGCTGCATCAAGTAACCATAGTAATGGTTCAAGATACTCAGTATCCCTTGCTTGGTTCGGTTACTCAAAGGTCGTTTTCTTATAAACTGATACCTACTTATTGGTCGTTCTTCGCTTTGCAGATAGTCTAAAAGATCTTTTTTAGTGGCACATTCCGGACTTTTACCCAACAGGTGCAAAAACTGTCGGTGCCGCCTCATCTCGGCCCGGTAGCGTTTGATCACTCCCTCACTTAGGCCTTTGTTTTGAAGATATTGTTCAAAGTTCATCGGTTATATTGGTATAGATTTGGGTACTCTCTAAGCTGGCGTGACCTAAAAAACGAGCAATGCCCTCTATGCTCATTCCACCTTGCAAAAGATGGGTGGCTACGCTGTGTCGTAAAGTGTGGGGAGTTAATTTCTTGTGCTTTAGGCGCTGGTTATCGGTGGCCCGCAGCAAAATGCCCAGAGTATATGGAATGTAGTGCCCGGTGTAGGGAAAGAGCATGCCACTTCTTCTACTCCAGTAGGCGCGATATTGATAAACAAAGAGTTGTATGGATCGGTAAACGCCTTTGCTCAAAGGCACATAACGGTCCTTGTAACCCTTGGCCTGACGAACATGCAGCACTTTGCGATCCAGATCCACATCATCAAGGGTTAATTTGATGACTTCACCTCTTCTGAGCCCGCAACCATAGAGCAGATCGAGCACCAGATGTAAAATAGCCTGCCGGGGCTCACGTGTGGCCAAGCCATAATTTGAAAAAGTCGAGGGTATCGCCTGATACAGCTGCCTGACCTCCTGACGGGTAAGTACGGAAGGCCTTTCACTGTGCTGGTGGGCAAGTCGGTATCGGGTTGGACTCGGAGCCTGATCCATTCCCATGTGGTGCAGACACTCGCAGAGCTTGTCTACAGCATCAAAACTCTTGTTTAGGTGGGCAGTAGACAGGCCCCGACCTGCAACCCTGTGGTTGGGGCGGTTTTCCAGATAGGTGTAGTAACGATTAAGGTGGTTAGCGGTCAGGTGACTTATGTGAAAAACGCCGTTTTGCTGCAGCCAAACTAAAAAGTGACGTACCATCTTTGGATAGCCATATACGACCACAGCTGAGAAGCCGAGTGTTTGCAACCATTGGGTATAGGTGCTCAAAATAGCAGTGTGATTTTCACTTAACTTCATCTCTACACTTTTAGGTCATGTATGTTTTTCCTGTTTGGTGTCGTCCTACCGTTTTTTGTAGTCGGGGCAAGGGCTGGAGTGTTGGACACCCCGTTTTGGCCAACTGACCTACTCTTTTTTTCCGGTTTAACAGCATTTTTGGGGTTCAGCACGCCATTTTGGCTCGTTTTTTCCCCTGCATAGGCTCTTCTGATGGCCGTCATGGTCTCTTTTAGACTTTTTCCAATGCTACTTTGCTTCTCTGAGAGCTCACTGAGGTTCGAGAACTTGTACTGATAGCCTTCCCGGTGTTTGTTTCCACCGGTTATTTGCAGGTAATGAAAGAGGGTGAGTTCCTGCAGGTAGCGGTTGAGGGTTCTTGGATGTATGCGCTTGACCTTGCGCAGGTCCAGAGCCATAAATTGGTTCGTTTTGGCTTCGTTTAGGAACGTTTGCAACCAGTTGTAAAATCCACGAGCTGGAGTGCTCAGCTCATCGGCCCGGCGAAGCAAGCAGTTCTTCAAAAGGGAAAACGCCAGCTCAATATCGTCGGGGTGGGTTTCGATATACACTTCGCCAGTGGCTTCGTCGGTCACTTCCTTCCGTTGGCGTTGAAAAAAGAAGGTGATAATATCTATGAAGTTTAGCAGTAGTAGCAGGGTCTTACGAGGGTGTGGCAGATCTTCAGGTAAGGTAATTAAGGGGGCAAACGGATTAACAATGCGCACATTCTCCAAACTAGCTAGCACACACTGCAGCTTGCGTTGGGTTCGGGCTATATCGCTCTCGTTTATGAGTCCGGCCCGCAATTTTTTCTGATAGTCCATCACGTTTTCGTCTTGGGTGGAGCTATGGTTCAAATGCAGACACAAAAACGGCAGGCTCAGCTGGTCGTAGCTTTTTTCGGAGTAGGCGCAGGCGATCAGGCACAGTTTACCAGATACCTCAAAAGTGGTTGTGTGCAACATGCCGTCCTTATCCTTAGTCGCCCTTGTTTTGACTAGCCGACCCTGCGTCTGCAGGGTAGCGAGGGGGGTTAACATCTTTTGTGTCCATTCGAGGTCTTCAATGAACAACACCCTGCCGTCGATCTGCTGGCTATCGAAGTAGTAGAGAGCGTTCTCACTGATCTGAGTATGGAAGCTAAACCAGTTAGGTGGCAGGCATTCGGAGAGTTTTTGCAAAAGATAGCTTTTGCCGATCCCGCTTTTGGCCAGACAAAGCACAGAAAAGGGGTTGCTAAAGCGGTGGGAAGCTATTGCCAAAAATAAGATCAACCCATTTTCCGATTCGCCTAAAATACCGAGCCGTTCCAGATCTTTTTGCAGGTTTTTGATCAGGTTTTTGTTGGCCAGATACTTTTTTGCTTGTTTGGCTTCCTCTTCGCTTAGTTCGAAGGGCTGTTCGGTATGGTCTTCGGGATATTGAAGCCGTTTGAGTTTATAGCTCTCCAGTTGGCCGACCAGATCGTGAACCGATTTGGACACTTCCAGCAGGGGTAGTTGCCACTTATCGCAAAGGGTGCGGACCAGCTTATCGGTTTGCTGGTCGCTGTACAGGTCGAGCGTGGTACGCAGCGGCGGGTAGTTCTGGTAGGTGATCCGCAGGGTGCAGATCATCCTCTCAATTTGTTGGAGGTCTACGCCACCCAGAACATCCGCAGTGAAAAGGGAGTCGGAATAGGTAATAAATCGCGGGTTGTGTATCTGCAAATGTTGCATCGCCTCGTGGTTTTTGGGGTTCGATCCGAAGGCGAAATAACAAAGGGAAAATGGCTCGGGGCAAATAAAGAAATGAACAAAAGGTGGCCGGCGAAAGCCGGCCATCGCCCCCCGCTCGGCGCGCCCGGCCGCTCGCCAGCAAGGGGGTGGGCCGGCCCGGTTTCCCGGGCCCTCTTTTCTCTTTTTTTAGATCTTGGGGTGGCCCTAAGGGCCAAGGGTCGAATTTTCCGGACCGACAGACCCGGAAAAGGACTTTTTATGCTCCAAAACGACAAAAAAAGAAAAGCTCCGCTGCGCGCGGAGCCTTTCCCAATTTAAATACTGCGCCAGCTTGGCGCAAGAGCGGTCGGATCAGCTTAACCGAACGCTCCACAATACTCATAAAATATTACAACGCCCAAAAAAGATCAATCGTTCATTATCCGGATCAATTTTTTAAAAAATGAATTAATAATGGTATACATTTATTTTATACTTTTTATAAATCATTGAAATATAAGTTTTTATATAACATTAATTACAGAGCTAGCTACAGAGCTAGCTCTGTAGTTTTACTTTTATGATAAGAGGAAAGTGAGCGAGTAAAAAACACCTTTTACATTATCCTGCGAACGACCGGAAGTTGTCCGTTGCCCTTGATTAGAGTACTGAGCTGCCCATATGAAGTAATCGACTTTTAAAAAGTACTTTTTTGGGGGGGGGGGCCGCTGCCCCTGAGTGGAGTACTGAACCTGATATTGAACCGACTTCATCTTTTAAGGTCGTCTTTTTTGCACCGCCCGGTGGGCGGTGTGGTAGCTGCTGCGCAGGCTACCGTTGGACCAGTGCCCATGAGTAAAGTATCGAGCTGCCCATATGAAGCAATTGACTTTTAAGGAGCAATTTTTGGTATGAAGCAATTGACTTTTAAGGAGCAATTTTTGGGGGGTCGCTTGCCGCCTCTGATTGGAGTACTGAACTTGATATTGAACCGACTTCGTTTTTTAAGTTGTCTTTTTGCACCGCCCTGCGGGCGGTGTGGTAGCTGCTGCGCAGGCTACCCGTTGGACCAGTGCCCTTGATTAAAGTATCGAGCTGTCCATATGAAGCACTCGACTTTTGAAAAGTCCTTTTTTGGGGCGCCAGTTTGCAGCCCCTGATTGGAGTTAAGATCTTGAAATTTGAACGACAACTCCTTTGAAGGTGATCTCTTTTAGCCGTCCTGCGGACGCCTTGCGCTTCGCGCTTTTTCACCGCCCTGCGGGCGGCGTGGTAGCTGCTGCGCAGGCTACCGTTGGACCAGTGCCCTTGATTAGAGTAACCAGCTGCCTATATGAAGCACTCGACTTTTAAATAGTACTTTTTTGGGGCGTTTTATCCGTTGCTTTTTATTTTAGTAACTAACTGACTATTTGAGGATTATAGTTACAATAGTAACAGAGTATTTTGTTGAAAGTAGCTTCTCATTTTGTTATTAAAACTACAGAGCTAACTCTGTAGTTTTACCTTTTGCGTGCGGACACTCCCCTCAAGCGATTTTTTCGCCGCTGGCCGACATTATAATGATGGTGTAGGAATACATTATTCGGTTTTCAGCTACTTGCCTGCTCCTTTTCCACTTCTACAGAGCGTTTTTTAGCTCCTCTCAGATCTTCGGAGGTTAAAACGGCCTGTTTTTTACCTTTTTATCCTCTTTTTTATCTGGTTTAGTCGTATTAGTACTGGCCAAAAACTGCTTGCCAGCAGTTTTGGCCCTTAGGGCCAGCTTTTCCGGCTGGTTTTTTGCTTTGCTTTTTCTTTTTTGCTTACTTTTTTGCCTTAGGCCCACCCTCTTGCTGGCGAGCGGCCGGGCGCGCCGAGCGGGGGGCGGAAAAAAGAAAAAGAAGAAAGAAGAAAAAAGGGGCCAAAAGGCAGGCAGGCAAAGGGATAGCGAGGAAAAGGAGTAATTGTTAATAAGTTTTTGGTGGCGGCTGGAAAAAGCAAGTTGCGGATCGACTAAAAACAGGGCGAAACGGACGAATAGTCCACCTGTAAAGTCCGAAAGCGACTATTTGATACCCCAACTTCTGATACTGTTTTTTTTCACCGCCCTCCGGGCGGTGCGCGCGCTTTGTCGGTGCCCATGAATGGAGTACCGAACTTGATATTGAAACGATTTTTCCTTTTAAGGTTGTTTTTTTGCACCGCCCGGGGGGCGGTGGGGTAGCTGCTGCGCAGGCTACCCGTTGGGCCAGTGCCCTTGATTGGAGTCGGGAGCTTGAAATTTGAACGATCACTTCTTCAAAGGCGATCTTTTGGGGGGCTTTCGTCGCTTGCTTCTGGCGAGTCGTTAGCATTCTATCTGGAGTATCGTGTCCCTTAGGGCCAGTCGGTGCCCATGAGTGGAGTACCGAACTTAATATTGAAACGATTTTTCCTTTGATGGCGATTTCTTTAGCCGTCCTGCGGACGCCTTGCGCTTCGCGCTTTTTCACCGCCCGGTGGGCGGTGTGGTAGCTGCTGCGCAGGCTACCCGTTGGACCATTGCCTTTGATTGGAGTCGGGAACTTGAAATTTGAACGAGCTCTCCATTGATGGCGACCTTTTGGGGGGCTTTTTGTCGCTTGCTTCTGGCGAGTCGTTAGCATTCTATTTGGAAGATCGGTGTCCCTTAGTGCCAGTCAGTGCCCTTGAGGGGAGTTAAGATCTTGGAGTTTGAACGAACTCATCTTCAAAGGCGACCTCTTGGGGGGCTTTTGTCCGCTGCGTCTGGCCAGTCGTTAGCATTCTATTTGGAGTATCGTGTCCCTTAGTGCCAGTCAGTACCCCTGAGGGGAGCACGGAACTTAATATTGAAACGATTTTTCCTTTGATGGCGATCTTTTGGGGGGGCCTTTTGTCGCTTGCTTCTGGCGAGTCGTTAGCATTCTATTTGGAAGATCGGTGTCCCTTAGTGCCAGTCAGTGCCCTTGAGTGGAGTTAAGATCTTGATATTTGAACGAGCTCTCCATTGATGGCGACCTTTGGGGGGGCTTTTTGTCGCTTGCTTCTGGCGAGTCGTTAGCATTCTATTTGAAGTATCCGTGTCCCTTAGGACTATAAAAAATGTATTTTAGTAAGTTATTGATATACAAATTTTTATATATCATTAATTACAGAGCTAGCTACAGAGCTAACTCTGTAGTTTTACATTTATGGCGAAAAGGGAGCAGGCGGATAAAAACGCCTTTTTATTCTCCGGATAGCTTGCGTGCTGACACCGTTTTGGGGGGGCTTTCGTTGCTTGCTTTTGGCCAGTCGTCGGCATTCTATTTGGAGTATGCGTGTTCCTTAGAGTCTTAAAAAGTGTATTTTAATAAGTTATTGATATACAAATTTTTATATATCATTAATTACAGAGCTAGCTACAGAGCTAACTCTGTAGTTTTCTTTTGATGGCGAAAGGGGAGCAGGCAGATAAAAACGCTTTTTTATTCTCCGGACGGCTTGCGTACTGGCACCGTTTTGGGGGCCGTTTTTTCGCTGTCCGTCAACAAGCCATATTCTATTTGGAAGATCGGTGTCCCTTAGGGCCAGTCAGTGCCCATGAATGGAGTACCGAACTTAATATTGAAACGACTTTTCCTTTGATGGCGATTTCTTTAGCCGTCCTGCGGACGTCTTACGCTTCGCGCTTTTTCACCGCCCGTCGGGCGGTGTGGTAGCTGCTGCGCAGGCTACCCGTTGGGCCAGTGCCCATGAGGGGAGTCGGGAACTTGAAATTTGAACGCCAACTCCTTTAAAGGCGACCTCTTGGGGGGCTTTTGTCGGTTGCTTCTGGCGAGTAGTCGACATTCTATTTGGAGTGTGCGTGTCCCTTAGGGCCGGGTCAGTGCCCATGAGGGGAGTACCGATCTTGAAATTTGAACGAGCTCTCCATTGATGGCGACCTCTTGGGGGGCTTTCGTCCGTTGCGTCTGGCGAGTAGTCGGCTCTTAAAGTGCTGACGACCTACTGTGAGATGCTAGAAGAAATAGAAGAATAATGACAAATGCCATTGATCCAAAAGTGTACAAGAGAACAAAAAGGCCTTTCCTCCTTCTTTCCTTCCTGCTCTCATTTTTAAACTCCTTCTCAATTTTTCTGTGCTTGCCTCGATGAATAAAAGCAAGGTAATGGAGTCCATAAAGCATCAAAAAAAGTAAAAAAATCCCAACCTTTGGCAAGCCTGTCGGTATTACCATGATATCGGTAATGATATAAATAATGATGTTAACCGAATATAATAAGCAGAATAAGCTCATGGCCATCCCTAATGCAGCATTGTGCTCCGGGATGTCATCTTCACCCCAAAGCCTTTTTTGCCAGGTATACAGCCAGTAATAAACGTATCTATATGTGATTCGCATTATCTTATTCCGCCTTCCATTCTGAACGCATTCCAACTTGGTCCGAGAATGGCTTGATTTTGCCTGGTGATACTCCCATGGCTTTGCATGGCATTATCCCAGCCAATTGTAACGTCGATAATAAGATAGAATCCACCAATAGTTAATCCGATAGGGCCTCCAAAGGCTGCTGCTGTCCCCATTCCAAGATCCAAACCTGGTTTGGCAATCTCTGCGTAATTGCCTTGTGCACCATGATATACTCCTTCGGAGATACTAATTGCAGCCCCCCCAAAAAACGTAGCCCTACCGGCCAGCTTAGCTGCTTTAGCTATCTTTAATGCCCCGGATCTGCTTCCCGTCCATTTATTCCCTCCCCAGGATTTGTTATAATACTTCCCGTTATTGCCTAACCATTGATCTCCGGGGGCCATAACGTTTTGACCAATACCATACAGCAAGCCCCCAGCACCAAGGGCAGTTTTGGAGTTGGAAAAGTCCCTTGGCTGACTGTAAAAACGCTCGGTCATCGGTTTGTATTCGTATGAGGCCGCCCAATACTTATCCAAAGGATTATAGACCTCTACCCATTGCTCTCCGACCGTTACGGTGGACAAAACATTCATTTTATCCAGACCCCTGAAAGGAGGGTGTCGCTGCGCATCCTTGAAATTGGCCTTTTTCCAAAAACCCCATCCGGAACCCTCCTTCCATTCATATCCGAACGCAGCCATCTCCCGGGCTATATGCAGACCCCTTACCCCGCTGCTCATAGCCAATAGCCTGGCCTCATACATATTCATGCCAAACCCATAGACCAGCTCAAAGGCTATCTCCCAGTTATAATCATAATCCCTATGCTCTATTGGTCCCACTTCAGGGCTCAGATCCATACCCAGTCCACCGGTGGGGTCCACCACACTTAACGGATTATTGCCCATAGCCACATAGGGAGAGGCATACTGCAAAAAGGGATCAACCGAGAGGAACTGACCAATACGGGCATCGTAATTGCGCAGCAGGAACTCATCCCACCGGGTGTCATGATCCCTCCGGGCAAAAGCCCCCTGAAAGGCATGAGACTGATCGGAGAAGTTGTAGCTGCGACCGGGCAGGGCCATTCCGAAGGGGAAATAATCAGCTAAAGACGTAGTAGTCAGGTTCCCGGAGGGATTAGCCTCAAATTGAGTGCGGACATGACCCAAATGATCCTGGATCTCAAAGATCATTTTGGAAGTGGTTCGTTCTATGGTTCCGATACGACCATTTCCGTAGATATAATGGCTGGAGGCGCCATAACCCTGACTACGATAGACTTCCTCCGTTTGTCCGGCAAATACGAAATAAAGTTCCGTTTTCGGCTGTGATGAATTCGGTCTGGTTTCTTTTATAACGAGCTCTCCAAGGGGTCCGTAGGCGTATTTCTTGACAACTCCTGCTGAAGAGCTCACTGTGGCCAGCTGCCCGAGGCCGTTGTACGTCATCGTATAGCCATCATAGGGTTGGGAGGAAAGCTGGCCGCTGGCATTAAAGCCAAAGCTCATGGCTTGTCCTGAAGTTTCCACGTCTCCCAAATAAGGCGTGGTGGTCACCGCATCAGTAAGCGAGGACAACCTGTTTTTGCCTGCTGCATAGGAATAGGTCAGATCATCGAGCAAAGTTCCGCCTTGGTCGCGACGCTTGATCGAAAGGATGTTTCCGTTGTCGTCATAGGATATGCCGGACACTTTGAATGCATCGTCGTAGAGAAAACTACCGGAGATGTTTAACGTGCCATAAACAGCCTGGGTAAGTTGGTTTTTGTGATCATAGGAGTATTGGTAGGATTGTGTTTGGCCAAATGAGAGACCAGTTAAACTATATGCCTGATACCAGTTATGGGCCATCACCTTTCCCGTGTGGGAATTCCCTGCCGAGTTGTTGGAGAATCCAACATTATTGCCCACCATGCCCAGCAGATTATCTGCGCTCTTGTAATCCCCGGAATAATAATCCAGGCTCATACCAAACAGATCCTGCTGAAAATTATTGTCGGCTGGTTTATCGCCTCCCGGGTCATGGTTTGTTGTTGTGGTGGCGGTACTGTATACCGGAGCATTGATTGCCTTAAGCCAGCCTTCAACCGTATAGAGGTAGTCTATACCTTGATGATAATTACCCAGTTCGGTTCGTTTAAGCTGGCCGGACTGGTAGTAGCTGTAATCCGCTATTTGCCCGTACTGCGTATTGTTTGGATCATAGTCTATAAGGACCTTGTCCAATTGGGTGGGGAAATCGGTGTCATACTGGTTTTGCTGGCTAATGGCGAGGTTTGGGTTTTCGGGGTTGTATACTGTTTTGGTCAGCCGGTCGAAATAGTCATAGTGATAGTGCTTTGCACGGGTTTGGGTTTGGCCATCTGCCATCATTATTTCGGTGATTTCCCATTTGAGGCGGCCTTTATAGTCATATCCGAACCATTTGGTACTGTGCCCGTTGCTGGCGACGGTAAGTTTTCCAGCTGTATAGTAACTGGAATAGGAATAGTTGGTAGCTGTTGCATAAGAGGAAGGAATGGGGTAGGAGGAAGGGTAGGTGTCGTAATAATACCAGCTGGTGGAAAGGTTTTCCCACAAGAAACCTTGCAGGCCGTCAGGATTGAGTGCAGACCAGCCTAGTGAAGTCCCCGGCCCGAAAATGGCGGTAAATGGCACGTCTCCTGCCTCGACAAGTCGGTTGTTGTTATCATAATTTCGGTATTGCACCACATTATTCGCGGCATTTTCGGCGGTTTGAATGAATCGCGGCTGGCCTTTTGAGTTATATTTTATGCGGGTAGTTCCAGCATCCGGGTGCTCTAGCTTGGTCAGGCGACCAAAGTCATCATAGGTATATTTCGTTATATAATGGCTGCTGGTACTATTCCCGCCGGTGGCATCCCCGCCGGTTCCGGATCTGATATCCAGGCGAAGACGAACGTTCAATGAAGAAGCATTGGAAATCAATACTGACTCATTTGGTGGCGGATTGGAAGTAAGTGTACCAGTGGACACAATAGGTGTGGTTCCACACCATCCTGAGCCACCTATTGGGCCATATGTGGCGGTATATGTACCGGAAATATATTGGAATCTAAAATCGGAAGGAATGTTTAACACAGACCACTGTTTGAACCCGTCGGTCCAATACTCGGAGTAATTACGGATGTGGGTACCATCAACAGTTATAATTTTGTAGTATGAAACGGTATAAGTCAGAGTAACCTGGTTACCGGTGTTATTTGGGAAGAGTATCCGGATATTCGCTGTGGAAACCTTGGTCACAGTATAGGCGTTTAAAACATCATTTGGGTTAAAAAACGTCGTGTAGGGAGGGGTTATATAGGGACTTCCGTTGGGCGGTATCTGATCCCCGGGGAGCATATTATAATTTTGTGAAGTACCCGAAGCTGCTGGCGTCCCCCCCGGCATTGCCGACAGGATCACGGGTCCTGTGCCCCCGCCCCCATTCGCAGACAGATGGCTTTGCAGTCTCAGATGAACCCATATATTAGCCGGGTCCGAAGAAGCCGGTAAATGCTCTGTGGCGAAGATGCTATGTGTACTAACGTTAGTTCCGTGAAGATCTTCCGATCGGACTATATTAACCGTCTGCGAAGGATCGGCAGAGAAGGAGTTGTCAACTTGCTTTGGCGCAATGGACTTTACTATTCTTCCCTGCAGGTCATAATAGCTGAAAGTCCAGTCGGTGTAATCCAGGTCACTGTGGATCTCCGCTCCCGGAAGTCGCCAGCTGTAATAGCGGTTGTATCTTGCAAGGGCCTCGTCTGTGTACGCTACTGACACGCGAACGAATTCCGGCAGGCTTCCTGCAATCCGGGTAATGGTATAGTATCCTCCGTTCCCCTGTGCCGTAAATGGTGTAGAAAGGCCGGTCAGCGGCTGACCGGTCACTCCATCCATGACGGTCACTTCGGTATCTGTCTGGTCAAGTGACCAATGAGCCCGGCCATGGAAATATACCTTGAACTCATTCAAAGGCACATGGATCAGCTGGCTTTGAAAAGGCTCCAGCCATGTTGAGCTGGTCTGCTGTTTCTGTGTAGCTATTCCGCTTCTGCAGGTAGCGATTAGCTGGCCGTCAGCACCATAAAAAGAGACTGATTTTTGTCCATCTTCATTTTCGGAGATGGTTTTAACCACGTCCTTATTGTCATTGCGTAGCGGGGAGCCGGAGTCATCTACGAGGTAACTGTTAAGATGGCCATACATATAGTCGAGTTCCGAACCAGCCCTAAGGGAAAAGGTCATTGTCTTTTTCTTTGAAGAACCGATCCCAAAGGCATCTCCCGGGCGGGCTGTTATATGGGGAGAGGCTCCGGGCTGGTTTAAATATCTTGTTTGAGTATAGGGTCTTTTGGTTTGAGCCACGTGCTCTTCGATCTGCCCTTGCCGATAGTATTTTCCCAGCTCACTGGTTGTACCTACAGCCGGGTCGGTCGTGTTCAGGTCCTGCCAGTTAAAGGCTCCGCCGTTTGGATCCTTGATAAAGCCTGATACAAAGCCCAGTCCTGCCTGAGCAACGGGGGCGGATTTGGTTGACAGGGCCGGTCGGCCAAATTCATCATAGACCTGTTGTCTGACATGAGCGTACGGTGCGTTTTCGGTGTACTCTATGGTTTGATAGCTTCGCCCCAGTCCGTCTTTATATGCAATTGATGATGAGAACAGATCTTCAGATTCGTCAAATACCTGAGTAGCCTGATAATTTTCCGACACATTTGCCGGTACTGAAGGCTGAGAAGGAAAGACTGGCTTTAGCGACCCTGGCGCTGGCGGAACAAACAGAGACGCATAGACAGGGATATACGAGGTACGCGCTGTGCCGGGATCATTGGATCTGCTTACTGTTAAACTTACTGAATAATGGCCTTCTGTTGTATAATTATGAGATGGTGAAGCGGATGTTGCGGTGGTTCCGTCTCCAAAATCCCAGGAGTAGGTGTATTCATCGCTCTGCACAGCAGCCGAAAAATTTTTGATCATGCCGGACGATCTGGGGCTTACCCTAAAGGAGCTATTGCATTTTGGAGGGGTCCCGGCCGGTGGTTCCCTTTCGCCGGGATCTTCATCATCTGTCCACACAGGGGGGATGAAGTCCTGGTGGTTGTACTCCCGGTTTTCGACGATCCTTATTTCTTCTTCATCGAAGGTGTTTATTTGCTGTTCCACAGGGGAAAAGAGGGCACACAGTCCTGTGTTTTGCTCTTTCAGGAACGCGAGATGTTCTTCATTGATGCGAATAGTGAAGAACAGGGAGAGATGGCGCAGGTCGGATCTCAGGTCCAGCTTAAACAGTACCAGTTCGTTTTTCGGATGGGCACTGCGCTCATATCGCGAATCCACTGATAGCAATATGAAAGCTGATTCACGGTTTTTCGGAAGTATGTATAGCCGGAGGCTGTCGGCGTTCCGGAGCTCCTGTTTCCCCATAAGCTCTCCATTATAGGTCCACCTGGCGGTATGGGAATAGGGGAAAACCTCCACCCATAATCCTTCGGACGGGTTCATTGATTCGGAGGTGGCGAGTCCCAGGCTATAGCTAAATCCTTCCCAATTTTGATCTTCGGGCTCGTATATTGACCAGAAGCCGTTTGTAAAGGGGAGGCTTAGTTGTTGCTCGGAAGTAAGTAAGTCGGATTTAAATCGGGCGAGCATTATTCCGCCCGTTTTCGAATGCATCGGAAATGCAAGAAGGCCCGGGCAGGGCTCGGCCCCTTCAAATTCCTGCCAGCTCAAATAGTTCTGGGCCCATGTGCCATTGGACAGCAGCGTACAAAAAGCGATAAAAAAAGCAATGAGGCGCATATTGATCGTTTTAGAAGGGGATGGCATTGGAAATGGTTTGGTCCAGGAAGAGCAGGCGGATCTGTCCAAACAGGCTATTGACTTTTTTGAGGTTGGGGCTTTTAACAACAAGCTGTTGGCCGCTAAACTGAACGCGACTTCCAAAGTCGGTATAAAAAAGGCTATCGGCAAGCGGGATATAGATCGAATCGACCATCAGGCTGTCTGGCTGCCGGTAGAGGGTTATTTCCACGTGGCCAATAATGGAGGTATCGAGGTACGTTGCATATTGGGTTCGGATCAGTTCAATACTGTCCATGGAACTTATGCCATAGGCATTTGAGGTATCCAGGACAGACCGCATCGTTGCTTGCCTTATGGGGGTGATGGTATCGAAGAGCGAGCTGGTTTGGGCCCTGGAAAAAAACGAAAGCCCCAGCATGGTCAGTATAAACAAACTTTTATTCCGCATTGATAATCTCTTTTTTAGCTTTTTTTTCTCCCAAAGGTGTTTCTCTGTAGTAGGTGGTCATGTACTGATACCGGCCTAAGGTTTGATTTACATTGTCTGAATATTCCAGCCTTGTAAAAAAGTTGTTCTGATCCAGAATATACAGGGGACGTCCGTAGCGGTCCGGATATATCACCTCAACACTGCATTCGCTGGGATAGAACCTAAAATCATCAAAATCTCCGGATCCATTTGGGCTTTCAAAAAACACTTTCACCTCGGGCATATTCATAGGAGGAGAAGCGTAATTAAGGTGATAGGTCCCTTCTATCAGTGTCCAGCCATCACAAGTTACCGCTCCGGCTGATTCTGCTGCGGATTTTGTAAAGGTTACCGAGGTCGGCGGCATGGAGCCACTATTTGTGCGCTGGATCCGGATTTGGGGATCATTTCCTCGTACCCATACACTAAAACGGTAATCTTTTCCAGTTTCAGGATGAGCCTTCCAGAAGACCTGGGCTGTGGAATTTTGTATCGAAAGTTTCCCGGTTCCGGTATGGAAGACATTGTCACCTGTACTTGCTGAAGGCACGTTGATACCAGTGGAATAGGTCTGGTATCCGCAGCCCCGGTCTTCCTGATACTCAAATCCTGACAGTCCGATATTTCTGTACCGCGTTCCCTCTACGGTGGCAATGACCGTTCCGTCACCGTAATCCCGTATGATCGATGAGTACACGCCTGTGATCTCATTGAGCGTTTCAATGGGGCGGTAGTGATGGTCTACCAGCGTAACTTTTCTGGCCGAATGAGCGGTGGAGGAACAATCCGAAGAATGGGCTGTACGGATCTGAATGGCCGGATAGTCCTGAGGAAGGGAATGGCCGGAAAAGACACTGCAGTTTACCATGTTAACCCCCCCGTATTCCATTTTTGTTAACCCAAGGCAGTCACTGCCATCAGGGATTTCCTGGGTGTAAAAAGGAGGGCGTTTGGTTTTGAGGAGTTCCTCCCTGACCTCTGAAACAGCTGCCACGCGGTTTCCGTTGCTGGCTGAAAGGGCTTTGGGCCTAAATTCAGTATAGGAGGGGTTCTGATGCATGTAGCTGGTTGACTGCACCCGGGTGCCTTCACCGCTGATAAAGGTTGACCGATCTTTTACCTGGCCATATTGATTACGCGAATTGATGTGTATATCGCGCACACCTTTATCGGACCAGGAAAGGGCCCCTCTGAGCACAACAACGTCTGTTCGGACCTGCATGGTGGTTTCGATATCCGGGTCAGACGTATTTTCCGGTTCCAAAAGTGTCTGGAACGATTCCAGGTTCCTGCCCCCGAGCATGGTATATCGGTATGTAGTTGAAGCAACGGTATTATCTTCCGAATCCAGGGTCTCTACCTTCACCAGGCGGCCAAACCCTCCCACATTGTATGTGCAATGAACACTTCTGCTTACTTTGCCAGGAGTGTAAAACTCCGTATAGTACGGATATTCTCCCCCGCCATTTGATGTAACCCAGTCACCACATTCATCAGTGTATGTAGTCGGATGATTTGAACCAGTGTACACCTGGCCAAAGCTACTACCAATAGGAGCATAATTACCAACCACATACATGTTGGAACTATTTACCAGATCTATTATCAGTGACGGAATGATGTGCCCGTGATAGGTAGGTAAACCACTGGGCTGGGTGTCTATTGAATCGGCCAGCCACCGCATCGGCACCCGGGTATAAAAATGAGGAATAAAAACCCTTCCTGGTACGCAATCATCAACATTTACTGAATAATCAACCTTATACGGTCTTCCGTATGTATACCGTTTGGAACCGATGGAAGCGGAAGTTCCGTAACCGGAATTATAATTCGCCCTGGCAGACAGGTAATAAATGGTTGAAGGAAGGCTTAGGAAGGAAGCTGTAAGATTGTTATACCGAAGATAGCGACCATATTTAGTAAACCTGCTGGGAGAAGCGATCCCAATCCCCTTTTCGTAGGTAAAATCCACCTGATATGCCTGATCTTGTCCGATTGAGGCATCAGTGAGCCTGATTTGCGCTACCCTTGGTCCGAAACCGTACATTTTGTCTTTTTCAACGGCTATATATCCGAAATCGAATGGCCCCCCCCCATTCATACCGGGACAGGACTCTTCAAAAGTGGCGTTTACGGTAAACCGGTCACTGTTTCCGGCAGGAGACTCACTAAAATCGGAGGACAGTACATTGGCCCACATCCTGTACAGCACAGGATCTGCATTTGAGTGGGGGGTGCAGTAAGACCTATCGATCAGATTTATGTACACCGGGTCGCTCCCTGAACCGAGAAGCCCTTCTGTTTTGGCGCCTTCATACAATTCCAAAATTCCGTTGTTATAGCTCCTGACAAACAGGTATTCCCTTGGTTTGGAACTTTCCCCACTGTTGGACCATCCCATTGTGAATTCATTTGATTCATATGCAATATCCATATTGCTGCCACCAGGCAGGCGTATACCGGTCAAATTCCAGGCATCTGTATGGTCCTGGGAGTCATCACCTGAGGAAGGGTAATGAAAATCCGAGGTAAACCAACCGTTCTTGTGTTTGTGATAGTATCCCCAGCGGTCCACTTTTTTCGGATCGAAAATTGGGTTGTAATCATAAGAGAAAACATAGGGAGCTTCAGAAGGCACATTTTGTATGCCATAGCGCTGTATTTTTTTGAGGGTAAGTTTGCCGCCGGTTGCGTGATTAGCTGGTGAAGAGAGCGAATAAAGATGACTGATCCCGACAGGTTGCGTCAGATTGGCCGAGGTATTTGAGTAATTCCAGTTGGATCTGCTATTTGGAATGCCCTTGCATAATGAGTAGTCCTGAAGAAAATGCACTCCGGCAATAATTGCATTGGTTACACCTGAGTAGTTGGACTGCTGGTCCTCAAGAAGGCCTGAGCCTGAGGAACCAGGAGGTGTTTGGAAAGCACTTTGAGCAAAGGTGCGGTCGTTTCCAAGCAGGGGCAGTTGCTCCTGCTGCAATACCAGGATCCGCGTCAGGCGCAGCTTAGGTACCACCCACTGGTTGGTGTTGAAGGAATGCCCGTCATTGCGGAGCTTATAGAAGAAGCAGGCTGCATGCGAAGCGGTAGCGATCTTGTCTGGATAATAGAGTTCCACATGCTGTTCCGTCCGGTTGAGCTTGTAACCAAAGCCTGAGAATTCCCGTTCTTTGTCCAGGTAGTTGTAGTTTCGGATCGGAAGGATCTGGAAGCGGCTCCCGTCCCGTTCCTTACCGTAGGTAAAGGGGATAGCTTGTCTAAACCATCTGAAGTTACTGTTGCCCGCATCAGCGCAGATCCAACCTCCGTAATCGACCCGGATCCAATAGCCACGGTCTCCGTTATCCGGAATATTGTTTCCGTTTTCATCCTTAAAGTCCGGACCGACTATTGCCGTGAGTTTCCAGGAGGTGGCATATTTATCCGAATAAGACGTTGTCGTTTCATCCGTTGATCCGCTTTGAGCAGTAGTTCTTGGCTGCCACTTCGCCGTGTTGGGATTCCAATCGAAAGGATAGCTATAGCTTTTAAAGTCCCTCACATAAACGGGCAGGGCAAAATGATATTGATAACCCTGTTCATCGGTGATGATGATCCCACCGATAAGATCCGGTAAGTTTGATCCCACTCTTCTTGGAGCCTGCCCTCCCGAGATAACCGGCTTCAGGAGTCCGGTGCCTCCCTGGATAATTTCGCTGTTCAGGAAAAAATCAACATGACGGGTACCGTGATTTTTTGATGTGTTGTCTGGATCAGCGGCCCATTTTTCATCTTCAAAGCGCATGACCCTTTTGGAAGAGTTGATCGGGTCATCTGACTTATAGGTAAATTCCTTTCCGCTGCCAGAAACGACCAGCTCCTGTTTCAGATCTCCCGAATTGTGAAGGCTGATCTTCATCCGACCCGAAAGAAAGGGGGTTTGGACTATGAACTCATCATAGTTGGGGAACACCAGGCCCTGTTCATTTTCAAAGACGTCCATGATCGTTTCTGTTATGTTTCCATTAGATAAGGAAGAAAATGGAGACGAGGGGAAATCCGAAAAATGGACCGGTCCGTAGTAGTACAGATCCTTATTGTGCGTTCCGTCAAAGTTCGTATACTGAACATATGCATCCTTAAAATCATCCGGAACGCCGTTAACCACCCTAAAGATCTCTCCAACAGGCAGGGACCATCCCAGGCCGATCGTTCCTGCGTCCTGATGAACGCGGATGCCTGAATGGTAGTTGGCAGTAAGAGGGTAGGAAGGACCGTAAAAGGCCGGGATCTCTGCTAATGGAACGGAATAGCTGAATTTTCCGTTATTTGTATTAACGTACTGCTCTAGTTCCAGGACCGGTTGTGCAGCCGCAGTAAAGGGAAGTAATATGCCGGTGAGCGACCAGCATATGGTTTTGATCGCTACTCTGACAGGAGTCATATTGAAGTCGCTTTTTAGAAAAAGTGAAGCGGGTTTGCCCATGTTGCTGAATGGTTATATTTTTTACGTTTGCCCGTTTGGAATTGATGTGTGATCCGGTATCATTGAACCTGCCTGGCCTTACTCAGGCAATGAAGCCTCCGACTCCGATCAAACCCAAATGCATATGCAAAGGTATACAAATTAAAGATATAAATCCCAAATTTATTCGACTAAAATAGTCGTTTTCTTACTAATCCGGTTCATTCTGATATTTATGAGAGGAATTCAACCACTCCGTCGCCCAGCCGGTAATAGGCCGGTATAACGCTCATTTGTCCGTTGCTGTGTTTCGGCTTTAGGTACGGATCGCTATCCTGGATATTCCGTGCCACCATTCTGGCATTGGTCTTTATGGCATTGGTCAAAAGATCCCCTTCCATTTCCTGTGCGGCGAGCACAGCCGGACGGATCTGGTGCACCAGCGCATCAATATGCCCTCCCGGAAGCTCGGTCTCCAGCGAGGCCCCCACGGCTCCGCAGCTCTCGTGTCCCATCACCACCACCAGGTTTACCCCGAGGTGAACGACGGCGTATTCGATCGTCCCGATCACCTTGTCCTTAGCCACGTTTCCGGCGACGCGGATCACGAACAGGTCGCCCAGTCCCTGATCAAACACCATTTCCGGAACCACGCGACTGTCTGAACAGGTTACGATCACCGCATAGGGCTCCTGCCCGTTGACCAGCGAGGCCCGCCATTCCATATCTTCATGTGGGTGGGTGAGCTGGTTCCCGGCGAACCGGTTGTTTCCTTCCTTCAGTTTTGCCAGTGCCTCACCGGCCGATAGGTTCGTGCTCATATTGTACTTTTGGTTTAAAGATCACCCGCGTGGCGCAGGTTCAGGTTCGCTTTTATTTACATGATTACCGCTGGCAGCGGGGTACCGGGGAACAGTATATGTCGCTGCTGCCCGATAACCAGCTAAACAGAGTGCGCCAATTTAAGCACTTTAAACCATTCTTTAACGCCCTGGCCGGAAAACTTTTGCTGCGGCAGGCCTGCATTGAGGAGGGTGAACCGCCTGAAAAACTGACCGGCATCTGCTATAGCACTCATGGCAAACCCTTTCATTCAGAGCTGTTCCACTTCAACATCACGCATACGGACCGGTTCGTGGCGATTGCCTGGTCCCGCGACCTCACGGTCGGATTGGACAGCGAGAGGGTACGGCCAAAAGATCCGTTTTTGTTCACCAGGCAGTTTAATTTGGCCGAAATGGAATCGTTTCGCCAGAGCCCGGATCCCCTACGGGCTTTTTTTTGCCGCTGGACCCAAAAGGAAGCGATCGTAAAGGAGACGGGCGGCGGACTTACCTTGCCTCTGTGTGAGATAACCGGGTCGGATCCGGGCGTATTCCATTTCCGTGAGAACACCTGGTTCACCAGGTCTGTTGACGTCGGATCGGCTGAACATATCGTTCATTTGGCCATCCAGCAAAAAAAAGCTGTTGTACAGGTGAAGCCAGTTATGTTCTAAGGCTTTAGGAACGGGCTCCGGAGGCAAAGTCATGTTGAAGCCCGATCGGGCCCTCCGGCAGCCCCAGTCCGTTTAGGCAAACGGTGCCCGATGAGCTTTTAAAGCCTTCGGGAAGATGGATGGAAAGTCTGTGGGAATGAGCCTGAACTTTGCCGGCAAGGAAAATTTTATGTACCTTCACAAGCTGGCCTGACGGGCCATCCATTATAATTTAAGGACACCAGTCGTTCGCATTATGGAAAGATCAGACCGCAGGGAATTTTTGAAAAAATGCAGTATCCTAAGCCTTACAGCCGTTACCGGCTTTTCATTACTCGCCGCCTGCAGGGGGGAGGAGCTGGATCGGATGCCGGAGGGGAAAATGCCGCTGCCCCTTCACCCAAACCCCGGCCTGATCCGAACATGGAGGATACCGACTGCGAAGAGTACAACAAAAACCTCACGGAGGTTGAGCTGAATATGCGTGAAAGCCTTAAGTATGTGACCCTAAGCGAAAAAAAGGGGGAGAACTGCCTGAACTGTCAATTTTATGAGCCCGACAAGTTTGAAGGTCATTGTGGCGGATGTCAGCTGTTCTCCGATGGAGCGGTCAGCCCGGAAGGTTATTGCCTGAGCTGGACTGTCGTGCAGACGGGCTGATCAACCCGTTTTTTTCTGCCAGGCCTGCAGGTATTTGTTGTATTTGAGGTAGGCACGGAAGTCCTTTAAACTTTTAAGGAACGCAGGGTAGCGGAAGCCGGCGGCCCTGTTTTCCTTAGCGATCCGGTAGATTACCTTGTGGTGGTGCAGCAAGGAGTAAAGACCTTTCCGCAACGATGAGCAGGGGTGGTAAATATGTCCTGGCTCCGACATGGCACCGTTCAGTTCAATAATGCAAAACTGTCCGGCATAGAGGTCCTCCAGGCTCCTGCATCTGATATCGTACCGACCGTAGAAGAAGCCGTCAATACTTTGCGATACCGAGTCGATCTGCCTGATCAGCTGTTCGTTGATCATGTCTTTTCCATCAAGGAAGATCACTCCCTTGTTGTGGTTCCCCAGTCGAACCAGGCTGTAATCCTCGTTCCCGTTTGGCACGTTAAACCAGTGGTTTTTGTGTTGCTTAAACAGGTCCTTCTCAAAAAAGCGCAAACGGGGGTGGTTCCGGATCAATTCGGCCACCGTGCTTTTTCCATCACCTTTCAGCCGCGTAAAATGCTTCACCACCACGGAGCTGATGCGTCCCTTTTTTTCGTGCGGCAGCCGGTAGTAAAAGATCCCGATCTCCCAGGGCAGGTCTACGAATTCCTGAATGATCACGTCAAAGGAAGCCTGCTTCCGATAGAGCAGAACCTCATCCCAGTTGTGCAGGATCCGGACTCCATTTCCGCGTTCTCCGCGATTCGGTTTGGCGATCAGCGGGAAGTCAAGCTGATGGCGTGTGAACCACCAGCGGAAATCGCGTTCTCCCTTAAGGTTATTCCACAAAAAGCTTTTGGGATACAAATGCCCGGGCAGCCTGGAGTAAATATTCCACTTATCCTCCCCGAACATACCGCCGTATTTGAATCCGGGGTTTGAAAGGGCAAAGTAAAAGGGGTGCCGGGCCCTGAATGCCCATACGAGGCTCTTGAAATAGACCGGAATGTACAGCAGGTGCCATGGCCAAAATTCCCAGTTCCACAATTTAGTGAGCCGCTTTGAGGCGACTGGCGGTTCGTAGATGGCCTGATTCGGAAATTCAAGGTATTCCCGTTCGAGGTTGGCAATGTTTATGTCAACTTGGCGATCCATCAAAGGGTTCGTGGCATATGAGGTCGGTTAGGCTTCGGCCCGAAGGTACGGCATATTTTTTTAATGGGAAATCAGCGATACAGAAACAGATCAAGGATAACAAGGCCGCCGAAGACCACCGATGCCACACCGTTCGTGGTCATGAAGGCAAGGTTCACCTTCGACAGGTTGTGCGGACTAACCAGTCGGTGTTGCCGTATGAGCATCCGAATGAAGAACAGGTATCCGGTCCAGAAAAGCCAGGCGAAGCTGCCTGCCCATCCGGCCGTAGCAAGTGCGGAGGCCGTAATTATATGAAGTGCTGCCGACAGCTTCAGGGCACCTGGCCGATCGAGCAGCACGGGCATGCTGCGGAGGTTCTGTTCGCGGTCAAAGGCATCATCCTGCAATGAGTATATGATGTCAAACCCGCCTACCCATGTGAGTATGGCCACGCCGAACCAAACAGGAACGGCTGCAAAAAATGCAGTAACGGCCAAATAAGCGCCAACGGGGGCCAAACTTAGCCCGAGGCCGAGGATCAGGTGACAGAACGCGGTGAATCGCTTGGTATAGCTGTAGCCGAGGGTGATGAGCAGGGCCACGGGCGACAAGCAAAAAACAAGCGTATTGATGAAATAGGTGCTCGCGACGAACAAAAGGCTGTTTGCGATCACAAAAACAAGCGCCGCCTGCGGCGAGATAATGCCCCTGGGGATCTCCCGGACTGCCGCGGTGCGCGGGTTGGCTGCGTCAATATCGCGATCCAGATATCGGTTAAAGGCCATCGCTGCGGAACGAACGAACACCATACATAAGAGGACCAATCCGAAAAGGCGCCAGGAAAATTCGGCCGGAGTGGTCTGAACAGCATAGAAATAGCCGATCAGCGCAAAGGGAAGTGCGAAGACCGTGTGACTGAACTTGATAAGCGATAGATAATCCTTTACTGCCACTTTTGATGGGGTGTGATAGATACTACCTGAGCCTGAAAGGCTGGTTTTGTCATGTTTTTAAAGAACGGGATCCTTTTTTTTCGATAGGGTGCGCATATCGAAGTGCCTGTCGAAGAATTCATCGCACCAAAGGCATACGTTCTCAAGCACTTCCGTGCGCTCGCGGGCATGGTTTTCGCTGATACCAATGCTCTCTCCCATCTTCCAGGGGTTGCCGTCGTTCAGGTGCTGAAAGATCGGGGATCCACTTACGCGTTCAACCACATCGCTCACTTTTTCGATGCGGGCATCGCCCATGGCATCTTTAGTGCCCGGACAGCAGGGATTGATAGCCCAGAGCTGAATGCTCACTTCCATCGGCACATCTCTGCCTCCGAGGAAACCGATGGCACCACTCAGCACGCCGCAGGGGTTATGGGTTGGATCACGCTTCCAGACGTCGGTCAGCATCGCTCGTCCCCGCGCCCAGTTTCCACCAAGCCACAGGTCTTCCGTTGCGCCCCAGTAACCCCAGGTCAGATCCTGACGCACATGACTGTCCTTGCCAATGAGCGGGTCCTTATCGCTCCGCACGCCGGCTGCCTTAAACAGTTCCGCGATCTGCCCCAACCGCTCGCCCTTATGCTTGTGAAAGCGATCGATACTGGCGATATCAAAACGGGTTACGCCTTTGCTGAGCAGTTTCCGGAGCCGTTCCGCGTTCAGCAAATCGCCGTTGGTCTGCAGCATGATCTGCACCGAATTGCCGTACCGTTCCCGCACCTTATCCAGGATCGCGTATAGCTTCTTTCGTTCTGCCAGCGGCTCACCACCCGACAGGATCAACCGGTCCATTTTTTCGGGCAGGTTGTCTACGATTGCCAGGCAATCTTGCAGCGAGATCCGCGCACCGCGCGGACCACTCATGTTGTAGCAATGAGCACATTCATCGTTGCACAGTTGGGTAAAAACCCAATAGACGCTTTCGAAGTGATTGAAACCGGACATTTCTGATCTCATTAGAACAAATAGCGCAGACCAAACTGGAACTGACGAGGCGGAGCAGCATTCCGGCGCACCAGCAAGCCCGAACTGGCCGGGCCAGCCTGGATCTGGTTACTCTGTGTGGCATTATTGCTGTATCCGCTCAGGTTTGCGGCATTAAAAAAGTTAAAAACAGTTGCCCGGATCTCCATACGTCTGCCCCCGCTGAACCCGAACTGATACTGCAGGCCCAGATCAAAGGTGGTGCTCCAGGGCAAGCGGTCGCTATTGCGCGATTCGCCGGGGCTCCGGTCGCTGTTTCCCACATAGGCATCTCCGAACGAGCGTCCGTCTCCATTGAGGTCTGTAGTCCCGTAGATCGTTGCGTCGGGGATCCGGTTGATCGGCTGACCACTTTGGATCAAAGCCGCCACACTGATGCTGAACCGGTCGCCCGGGAAAAAATACAGCAATCCGTTCAGCACATGTGTCCGATCGTTGATACTCGGTCCCCACTCTTCTTCAAAGTTATTCGCGTCTTGTGCGCGGAAGTTAATATCCTCCGTGTTGTTCCTGAGCTGCGACAAGGTATAGCTGAGTCGATAGGCGTATTTATCCTGTCCCTTTTCCTTCACTAAATTCACATTTGCTGCGTAGTACCGGGCGCTTCCTCCGGTCTCGGTCATGATCACCCCACGCGCGGCTCCCCGGAGCGTATCGCCGTTTGCCACAGCGTAGCTTCCCTCGTACACCGGCACCTCCCGGCTTTCATCAGCTTCGGCCTGCGGCCGGATGGTCACGTTGCCCGGATCGATCGGGTGCGGCGCCGGGGCGTTGAGGTCCACGACCCGGAAGAGGTTTTCGGATCGCGTATGCAAGAGGTCCACGTAAAAGAGCATATTCCCCCTCACCTGATACTGATAGCCCACGTTGAACTGATGGGTCAGCGGGTTTTGATATCCGTCCGGATTTAGGATCCTTCGTTCATTGCTAAAAATAAGCTCGCGTTGGCCCTGAAGGTCTTCGGCGGGTGGCCCCTGTAAATAGCCTACGTCATTCAGGCTGGCATTCAGATTTCCGTCGAAGGTCACAGCGTCTATGTCCGTGTTTTCCGGCAGCTGTCCCTGGTCAATGAGCGCCTGGATCTGCGCTTTGTAGTCAGCCGATGTACTGCTTTGTTGCAAGGCATCGCTGTAGATCGCATAGATGATCTTGTCGTAGAAGATCCCGTAACCGAAACGCATAACGCTTTTTTCATTGATCCGGTAGTTGGCATTGGCCCTCGGTGCCAAATTGTTCCAGTCCCCCCGGTGATTTCCCCCTTTCGAGAGGTTGTCGTAGTCATATCGCAATCCAACCATTAAGTTGAGCCTGGGTGAAACAGCGATCAGGTCTTCCACATACAGACTGAAACGAGCCTGAGTGACCCCAAAGGCCTTCTGCTGAAGCTCCACAAGGTATTCCAGCACTTCCACATCGGATGGTATATCCTCAATGCTGAGGTCTGATCCGATACTGTCCGCGGCCAGATCAGCTATTTGTTCCTGTGTGAGCTTAACGACATAGCTCCCGTTCGGATTTCCTCCTCCGAAGAGATCGTGCTGACTGCCAATGACCATGGCCCCGGCCCTGACCGTATGACGATCGCGGTACCACGTGCATTTCTGCTGTAGCTGCACGGTGTTTTCGGTCTGATCAAAAACGAATCCCGGATGTCCCAAAAGTGCAATGGTTTGCCCGTTCGGATCAAGCACCTCGACATTTGGATCGCCAGGATTGTACGGATTTGCGTAGTTCCACTGAAAACGGCTGTAGAGCAAGTTCGTTTCGCTCACAAAATCATCACCTGTGTAGACATTCTTGTTTGCTACGAGCAGGGAATTTCGGTTCTGTCTGTATCCGGCCGATGGAAAAGAGACTCCACCTTCGGGTCCGCCCCCCTGGAAATCCACGCTCACGAACCCGGCATTGACCCGCACCGATGAGCGGGAACGCGCGTTCCAGTAGTAATCCAATTTCCCGCTCAGGTAGGTATACCGATTTTGGCCCGGAACGGTTTCATTAACGCCGAGCTCCTGCACATTGAGCAGATTATCCTTGAAGTCGAGGGTCTGTTCGGCGTTGATGTAGTAAAAGGCTTTATCCTTCCGCAAGGCGCCGCCCAGCCCGAAACCAAATTGATGCCGCTGGAACCCGTCTTTCACCGCATTTCCGGTCAGATCCCGCTGGGCGTAGGGAGAGCTGGCATCGATCACCGGCCCGGGCCGAAGCAGATAGAACACTTCTCCGGTTGGATCATTGCTCCCCGATTTGGTGGTTACATCAAACACCCCGTTACCGGTCCAGCCATATTCAGCGCTGTAGTTATTCGTGAGTACGGTAATATTGCTCACAAAACCGATTGGTACCGCGAACTTTTGTCCACCCAGAAAATTCTCGTTGTTATCGAGTCCGTCAATGGTGTAGTTGGTATAAAGTCCGTTGGAACCATTGATGCTTACATTCGGCGCCTCCGGATAGAATCCGGTCGCCTGCGTCACATTTGGCAATCGATACAGTACGCGGGTAATGTCGCGTCCTTCTACCGGAAGCTGTGTGATCTCACGTGCTGTTAGTTCCGAACTTACCTCGGCATTCACCGTGTTGATACGTGCGTTGGACGATTCCACCACTGTTATTTCGTCCAGTGCATACTGCGATTTCTCCAGCAGGATCAGGGTCACACTCTGAGTTTGGTTCGACCGCAGTGCAAAGGACCCCGAATTAGCGGGCAGGTATTGACGTGTTTCCGGGCTCCCCACGCTATAAGTCCCGGAGGTTGGGAGTCCGCTCAGCTTCACCTTCCCCTGCTCGTCAGTTGTCCGCTCTGTGGAAAACCCGATCCCGTTATTGGTGATCTCCACGATATGGCCCACCACCGGGTCATTGAAACGGCCAGAAAGTATGTTGATCTCGAGTCGTGCCTGAGCCCAGGCGTCCCCGGTCAGAAAGGCGAAAGTTAGGAGTAAGAGTTTTTTTTTCATGTTTCCTTTGGGGCACCTATGCTATTTACATAACAAGCTCGCTCTGTGTATGGGCACCCAGCGGAGGGTCCACTATACTGTTTTTGGAACATTGATGGATCAGGCACTACATAAATCCCTGCTCTTTCATCCAGTTGTCGTTATAGACCTTGCCCACATAGCGGCTTCCGTGGTCGTGGAAAAGGACAACTATCACCGAATTTTTGTCAAAGCGGTCCTTCATTTGCACGATGGCCTGCATGGCGGAGCCACCGGAGTATCCCAGAAAGAGTCCTTCTGTCTGTGCCAGTTCCCGGCACATCCATGCACCTTCCCGGTCGCCAACCTTTTCAAAATGATCGATCAAATCGAATGCAACGTTTTTGGGTAGGATGTCTTCGCCGATTCCCTCCGTAATATACGGGTAGATCTCATTTTCGTCAAACTCACCGGTTTCGTGGTATTTCTTGAATACCGAACCATAGGGATCAACTCCGAGCGTCTGTACGGCCGGATCCTGTTCCTTTAGGTATTTCGAGATCCCGGAGATGGTTCCGCCCGTTCCCACGCCCACCACAAAATGCGTGATCTCTCCTTCGGTCTGCTCCCAGATCTCCGGACCTGTGCTTTCGTAGTGCGCGGCCTGATTACTCAGGTTGTCATATTGATACGGATAAAAGCTGTTCGGGATCTCTTGATCCAACCGTTCAGCCATCTTGTAGTATGATCGCTTGTCGTCAGGAGCCACTTCGGCCGGACAAACAACCACTTCGGCACCCATCGCTTTCAACACGTCCATCTTCTCCCTGCTCTGCTTGTCGCTCACGGTGCAAATCAGTTTGTAGCCCTTGATCACTGCCGCCAGCGCCAGTCCCATTCCCGTATTTCCGGATGTACACTCAATAATCGTTCCTCCGGGTTTGAGTTTTCCTTCCTTCTCGGCATCAACGATCATTTTCAGTGCTATCCGATCCTTCACCGAATGTCCCGGATTAAAGTACTCAACCTTCGCCAACAGCACTCCGGGAATTCCGTATTTCCTTGCAATACGGTCCATCCGAACCATTGGAGTATGGCCAATCGTCTCCAGGATGCTATTGTAGATCATGCCGCAAGTCTTGTGTGTCATTCAGTGCCAAAGGTATCTATTCCTTTTAGGACAGCTCTACTTTTCCAATAACGATTTTAACTCCTCTTTTTGGAATAGTTTAACTGATATAGCTAAACGTTCCTGTTTCACGCCGCGCATTATTTTTTGGATTTTGACAAAAAATTGTTATCTTTGCTGTACAGTTATGTTGAACGAAATGCTGAAACGGGCTTTCCTGCTGTTTATTCCATTTGCTTCTGTTGGGCAGGTTATTGCTCCGCCAGACACCTTCCTCTGTCAGGGCGGCCCCATAACCCTGACCGCAACCTACCTTGGTGGGGGTGGTTCAACCTCGTACGCCGATTCCATTATTCCATACTTCTGGGAACCGGCAACACTTAGCGGCATATATAATGGTCCGGACGACTCCCATTCCAGTATCGTGAGTATTGGGTTCGACTTTTGTTTTTATGGTCAGACATACTCGCAAGTCGCGGTTTCGACCAACAACTACCTGACCTTTGATTTGAACAATGCCAATGCCTATTCATCATGGATAACGCAACCGATCCCTAATCCGAACGAACCCCTTGCTGCAATCATGGCACCCTGGGTTGATATTGATCCAGGCGTTGGCGGAAGCATTACCTATGGGACGCTCGGAACGGCTCCTTTCCGGAAGTTCGTGGCCAGTTTCAATAATATTCCGATGTACCAGTGTAACAGTCTTTTATATAAAGGTCAGATCGTGATCTACGAAACCACCAATATTATTGAAACACACATTGAGAATTTGCCGGTCTGTTCGAGCTGGAATAGTGGACTGGCGGTACACGGACTGCACAACGAAACCGGTACCCAGGCCTATACGGTTGCAGGACGAAACAATACGAGTTACACCATTCAGAATGAAGGACGCCTGTTTTACGGAACGGGAACCACAGGCGTGATCTGGTATGATGAGAATTTCAATGCCCTGGATACGGGGCTGACTGTCACGATGAATCCGACCACAACCACTACGTATTATCTCGGCCTTGAGTGCGGGACAATCCAGGACTCAGTGCAGGTAGAGATAGGATCTGTGGGTGCTATTTTTAACATTCAGGACGAATCCTGCTACGCAGATAACGATGGAGCAGCCACAGTGAGCCTGCCATTGAACGGCGGGCAATGGGATGTAACCTGGACCAGCGTGTTTGGCGTTATTTTACAGGTCGATAGCAACATTGTGGGCTCCGCAACCCTGGGCGGATTGGAAGCCGGGGCGTATTACGTGGAGATGTATGATCAGGTGAACGATTGTTCGGTCATCGACACCGTATATGTTAATCAACCCCCTCCCATTCTGCTACACGAGCAGGCACAGAATGCCTATTGCGACCAAAACAACGGTTCCATTGCCCTCACCCTCACGGGTGGATACGGTCTTTTGACCTATATGTGGGATGACGGGGCCTCGGCTTTGGACCGAAACGATCTGCTCCCGGGGGATTATACCATTACTGTACAGGACAGTATTGGTTGCGAAAGCACGATGACCTTTACCATATTAAATGAATTTCCGGTAGTTGCAGATCTTGATGCGGTTCCAACGAATGGAACGGCACCCCTCACGGTAGACTTTACGAACTTAACCACCGGAGCGTCTTCGTATACCATTGATTTTGGTACCGGAGTGGTGGGATTGGATCCGGATACGACCTACATTTTTGAGGAAAATGGCTCATACACGGTGATTCTGGTGGGTTATGATGAGGTATCGGGCTGTACGGATACGGCTACGATCGTGATTGACGTCACCAGTGATCCGCGGATACTGATGCCCAACGTGTTTACTCCGAACGGCGCATTTCCATACTACAATGCAGTGACCACCAATGACAGTACAGCGAATATTGAAGACTTCCAGGGGGCGATCTATAACCGATGGGGGAATATGGTGTATGAGTGGACCGACTGGAATAACCCGACCGCGGGATGGGACGGTACCATCAATGGATCAACTGCCAGTGAGGGAATGTATTACTACACCGTGAGAGCAGTCGGATTAAATGGGAAGGTGTTGGAAGAGAGTGGGTATTTAATGCTCTTCTTTAACGACTGACTTATCCTCCACAGCTAACAGGTAGGTGCATATCCCGCCGCAGGGCGGGGGTTCCATTCAAAATCAAGGTCCGTTCAGTACTTGCAGATGAGTCTTTTCTAACCGGTTGGATATTAGATTTTTTTCTTACCTTTGCAGTCCCAAAAAACCGGGGTGTTATATATTATCTGATTGAAACATCATTAGTTAGGTTATATGCCAACGATACAACAGCTTGTACGAAAAGGCAGGCAAAAGGTCGAAAAGAAGAGTAAATCTGCCGCTTTGAACGCGAGCCCACAACGTCGCGGAGTATGTACCCGTGTGTACACGACGACTCCTAAGAAACCAAACTCTGCGATGCGCAAAGTGGCGCGTGTTCGCCTGACGAATGGAAAGGAAGTGAACGCCTATATCGGAGGAGAAGGCCACAACCTACAGGAACACAGCATTGTATTGGTGCGCGGTGGACGTGTGAAGGATCTGCCGGGTGTTCGTTACCACATCGTTCGTGGAGCATTGGATACGGCTGGTGTGGAAGGTCGTTTGCAGCGCAGATCAAAGTATGGCGCTAAACGTCTTAAGAAATAATTTTCGATAACCGTTTGAGCAATGAGAAAAACCAAATCGAAAAAAAGAACACTATTGCCGGATCCGAAATTTCAGGATCCAATGGTAACGCGTTTCGTAAACAGTATGATGTTCGACGGTAAGAAGAGTATCGCGTATGACATTTTCTATGAAGCGGTGGATCTGGTTGAGGCCGGGTCTGAGAACAGCGGATTAGAAACCTGGAAGGAAGCATTGACAAATGTGATGCCTCACGTAGAGGTGCGCAGTCGCCGCGTTGGTGGCGCAACTTTCCAAATTCCGATGCAGATACGACCGGACCGCAAGATCAGCATGGCGATGAAGTGGCTGATCAGCTACAGCCGTCAACGCAACGAGAAAACCATGGCTCAACGTTTGGCCAATGAGATTTTGGCAGCCTCCAGGGAAGAAGGTGCAGCGGTTAAAAAACGTCAGGATACACACCGTATGGCTGAAGCAAACAAGGCATTCTCTCACTTCCGATTCTGATAACCTGCATACATCTGTAACACGCCATGGCAAAAAAACAAGATCTTCGATTCGTACGCAATATTGGGATTATGGCCCACATTGATGCCGGTAAGACGACGACGACCGAACGTGTTTTGTTCTACACCGGTGTAAGCCACAAGATCGGCGAGGTACACGATGGGGCTGCGACTATGGACTGGATGGAACAGGAGCAGGAGCGCGGTATCACCATTACTTCTGCTGCAACTACTTGTTTTTGGAAATTCCCGACCGTTCAGGGGCAGCCGATCCCGGAATCAAAAGAATACAAGATCAACATCATCGACACTCCGGGGCACGTTGACTTTACTGTAGAGGTGGAGCGTTCATTGCGTGTATTGGATGGTGCCGTTGCTCTGTTCTGTGCTGTAGGGGGGGTGGAGCCTCAGTCAGAAACTGTTTGGCGTCAGGCCGACAAGTACAAGGTTCCCCGTATTGGATTTGTTAATAAAATGGACCGTTCGGGGGCAGACTTTTTCAATGTAGTATCTCAGGTTTCTGAGCGTTTGCACGGAAATCCCGTTCCCCTTCAGGTGCCGATCGGTACTGAGGCCGATTTCAAAGGCGTGGTTGATTTGATCAGCAATGAAGCTGTGATCTGGGACAATGAAAACTTCGGATCAACCTATAAGGTGGCTCATATTCCCGAGGATCTGAAGGATACCGTTGCTGAATGGCGCGGGAAGCTCGTAGAAGCTGTGGCTGAGTACGACGATGCCTTGATGGAGAAATTCTTTGAGGACCCGGATAGCATCACCGAAAGCGAAATGATCAATGCAGTCCGCAAGGCGACCATCGGCAGGTCCATTACACCGATGCTGTGTGGCTCTGCATTCAAGAACAAAGGAGTACAAACCCTGTTGGATGCGGTAGCTCGCTACTTACCCTCACCCGTTGATATCGAAGCAGTTGCCGGCACTAATCCGGATACAAATGAGGAAGAATACCGTTGCCCTACCACTGGTGATCCATTCTCTGCCCTGGCCTTTAAGATTGCGACGGATCCATTTGTAGGACGCATGTGCTTCTTTCGTGTGTATTCCGGTGAGCTGTCTGCAGGGTCTTACGTATACAATACGGGCACCCATAAAAAAGAACGTATTTCCCGTTTGTTCCAGATGCACTCGAATAAGCAGAATCCTATTGAATTGATCGGAGCGGGTGATATTGGTGCAGGTGTCGGGTTCAAGGAAATCCGTACCGGAGATACCGTTTGTGATGGGAAAAATCCAATTGTTCTTGAATCCATGACCTTTCCAGAGCCTGTCATCGGGGTTGCTGTGGAGCCGAAGACCCAGGCCGACATTGATAAAATGAGTCAGGCTTTGGCCAAATTGACGGAGGAAGATCCGACCTTTCGGGTACAAACGGACCAGGATTCTGGTCAGACCGTGATCAGCGGAATGGGTGAGCTACACCTAGATATCATTATTGACCGGATGAAGCGTGAGTTCAAGGTTGAATTAGATCAGGGTGCCCCGCAAGTACAATATAAGGAAGCGATCACGGAAACGGTTGAACACCGTGAGTTATACAAGAAACAAACAGGTGGTCGTGGTAAGTTTGCGGATATTGTGGTTACGCTCGGACCTGTTGAGGATGGGGAGGAAACCGGATTGGAATTCGTGGACGAGATCAAGGGAGGCAACATTCCGAAGGAGTTCATCCCAAGCGTTCGGAAAGGGTTTGAGGATTCCATGAAAAATGGTCCTTTGGCAGGTTATGAGATTGACTCGATGAAGGTTGTATTACGCGATGGATCTTTCCACCCGGTGGATTCAGATCAACTTTCGTTTGAGCTCGCGGCTAAAATAGCCTTCCGCGAAGCGGCTGAAAAAGCCAATCCGGTACTCCTGGAGCCGATCATGAAGATGGAGGTTATAACTCCGGAAGAAAACATGGGTGACGTTGTAGGTGACCTGAACCGCCGCCGTGGTCAGGTAACTGGTATGGATTCACGTGCCGGAGCCCAGGTGATCGGGGCAGAAGTCCCACTGTCCGAGATGTTTGGCTACGTAACCGACTTGCGTACGATCACTTCAGGACGCGCTACTTCCACAATGGAGTTCAGCCATTATGCACCGGCTCCGAATAACATTGCTGAGGAAATTATCGCAAGAGTTAAGGGAAAGGTACAGCCTGCTTAATGAACGTAGAAAGATGAGCCAGAAAATCAGAATCAAATTAAAATCCTACGACCACAACCTGGTAGACAAGTCAGCTGAAAAGATCGTAAAGACAGTGAAGAGTACTGGTGCGATCGTCAATGGCCCCATTCCATTGCCAACCAAAAAACGCATTTTTACTGTGCTTCGCTCACCTCACGCGAACAAGAAGTCTCGTGAGCAATTCCAGCTGAGCTCTTTCAAACGTTTGTTAGATATCTACAGTTCATCTTCTAAAACGATTGATGCTTTGATGAAGCTTGAATTACCCAGTGGAGTGGAAGTGGAAATTAAGGTATGATCATTTAAAAGAGATTCCAGATGTCGGGTATTATTGGCAGAAAGGTCGGAATGACCAGTATTTTTGATGGGCAGGGCAAGAACCGTGCCTGTACGGTCATTGAAGCGGGTCCTTGCGTCGTTTCGCAGGTAAAAACCGTCGAAAAAGATGGCTACAGTGCTATCCAGCTCGGTTTTGGAGAACGCTCTGAAAAAAGCGCTGGATCCCCAATAACCGGGCATTTCAGGAAAGCAGGAGCTACTCCAAAGCGGAAAGTCGTTGAATTCCGAAAAAACTTCGGACAGGAATTGAGTCTGGGTGATACGATAACAGTGGATATGTTTGAGCCAGGTGAGTATGTACACATTACCGGCAACTCAAAGGGAAAGGGATTTCAAGGGGTTGTCAAACGTCATGGTTTCGGCGGCGTTGGACAGCGAACACATGGCCAGCATAACCGCGAACGTGCTCCGGGCTCTATTGGAGCGGCTTCCTATCCTGCGCGTGTATTTAAAGGAATGCGCATGGCAGGTCAAAAAGGAAATGAACAGGTAACGATCGAGAACCTGGAAGTTTTGAAGGTGTTGCCTGAAAAGAACCTGATAGTGGTTAAAGGATCGGTTGCCGGACCAAGGAATTCCTATTTAATCATTCGTAAGTGATGGATTTAGCCGTATTGGACAGGAATGGAAAGGATACAGGACGCAAAGTTACCCTGAGCAATTCTATCTTCGGAATAGAACCGAACGATCACGCGATTTATCTGGATGTTAAGCAGTACCTGGCCAATCAGCGTCAGGGAACGCATAAGGCCAAGGAACGTGGAGAGATCGCCGGAAGCACCCGTAAGATCAAGAAGCAAAAGGGAACAGGTACTGCCCGTGCCGGTAGCATCAAATCGCCGATTTTCCGTGGAGGTGGCCGTGTTTTTGGACCGAAGCCCCGTAATTATGGATTTAAGCTGAACAGGAAAGTGAAGCGTTTGGCGCGTGCCTCAGCCTTGAGCTATAAGGCTAAGGATGCTCATATCCTGGTATTGGAAGACCTGCTTTTTGAAACCCCGAAGACCCGGGACTTTGCCGATATCATGAGTGCGCTGGGCATTAAAATGGAAAGGACACTCCTGGTGCTGGCCGAGCGCAATAAAAACGTATATTTGTCCTCCCGGAATTTGCAAGGTGTTGAGGTTATAACTGCCTCCGAATTAAACACATACAAAACATTGCGTGCAAACAGGTTGATTTTGGCTGAAGGGTCAATTGAGAAAATTGAAGTTTTGTTAAGCGATCAGAGATCATGAGTGTGTTGATCAAGCCGATTATTACAGAAAAAATGACAGGTCTTGCAGAAGATCTGAATCAGTACGGTTTCCTGGTTTCCCGTACAGCAAACAAGTTAACGATCAGGAAAGCGATTGAGAACAAGTACAAAGTGTCCGTCACGGGTGTTCGTACCTTGAATTATCATGGGAAAAGCAAGTCCCGCTATGCGAAGGGAAGGATAATTGAAGGTAGGACCAATTCATATAAGAAAGCGATCGTGTCTGTAGCTGAAGGCTCTATGATCGATTTTTATAGTAGCATATAATAATTGACGATGGCTGTAAAGAGACTTAGGCCGACTACTCCGGGACAGCGTTTTCGATTTGCCAATAACTATGAGAACGTAACGACCGATAAACCGGAAAAAAGGCTGACCAAAGGAAAGACCAAATCCGGTGGTCGGAATAACACCGGTAAGATGACGATGCGCTACGTAGGTGGTGGTCACAAACGTCGTTACAGAGCGGTTGATTTCAAGCGGGATAAGTTTGGAGTACCGGGAACCGTAGCGTCAGTTGAATACGACCCGAACCGCAGTGCCCGTATTGCTTTGGTTCACTATGCAGATGGTGAAAAGCGCTATATTCTCGCTCCGGATGGATTGGCAGTTGGCCAGAGGGTCATGTCAGGTAAGGGAGCTTCGGTGGATGTGGGCAATGCGATGTGCCTGAATGATATTCCGCTCGGCACCATTGTACATAACATTGAATTGCGTCCGGGACAAGGTGGAATAATGGCCCGTAGTGCCGGTACTTATGCCCAGCTAGTGGCACGGGAAGGACGTTACGCAGTTTTGAAAATGCCCTCTGGCGAGACGCGCATGATTTTGGTGACCTGTTTGGCAACCATCGGCGTGGTATCAAACAGTGATCATGCATTGGAACGACTCGGAAAAGCAGGCCGTAAGCGTTGGCTGGGTCGCCGTCCGCGTACACGTGGTGTGGCAATGAACCCGGTTGATCATCCAATGGGTGGTGGCGAAGGGCGTCAGGCGGGAGGACACCCGCGCTCACGCAACGGTGTTCCGGCCAAAGGATTCAGAACCCGTGCCAGGAAAAAGGCGAGTAATCGCTACATCATTGAACGGAGGAGAAAATAAGGGGAATCATGGCAAGATCATTAAAGAAAGGCCCGTACGTACACTATAAGCTTGAGCGTGAAGTACTGACTCAGGCTAAAAGTGCTAAAAAGGGCGTGATCAAAACCTGGTCAAGAGCGTCCATGATCACTCCGGACTTTGTTGGATTGACCATCGCGGTACACAATGGCCGTCAGTTTGTTCCTGTATATATAACAGAGAATATGGTAGGGCACAAGTTGGGAGAGTTTGCTCTGACGCGCACCTTCCGTGGCCACGCAGGGAATAAAAGAGATAAAGGCAAACGATAATAGCAGGTATGATTGGGAAAAGAATGGGAAATGGGCTCTAGAAAACACCATATGGCGGAGGCGCGCAAGGAAGCAAACAGGCAAGTGGCCTTTGCAAAATTGCACAATTGCCCAACCTCACCCCGCAAAATGAGGTTGGTTGCTGATATGATCCGCGGAGTGAATGCCGAAAAAGCTTTGTTCATGTTGAAGTACAGCAGCAAGGAGGCTTCCCGGCGTATGGAGAAACTCCTCCAGAGTGCGATCACAAACTGGGAACAGAAGTTCGGCGAAAAGTTTGACGTTGAATCGGGCCTCTACATAAAGGAGGTATATGTAAATAGCGCACGTATGCTGAAACGACTCCAAACGGCACCTCAGGGAAGAGCTCACAGAATTCGTAAGCGTTCAAATCACGTAACGATGGTTTTGGATGCGCGTAGCGACACGGAAGAATAAAAAAATGGGACAGAAGACCAATCCAATTGGTAACAGATTAGGTATCATCCGCGGTTGGGAATCCAACTGGTATGGTGGGGAAAGCTATGGAGATAAGCTTGCAGAGGATAAGAAAATTCGTGATTACCTCTACGCCCGTTTGTCAAAAGCCAGCGTTTCGCGCATCATCATTGAGCGCACGCTTAAGCTGGTTACCGTAACCATCACTACAGCTCGTCCGGGGATCATCATTGGCAAAGGTGGCCAAGAGGTTGACAAGCTTAGGGAAGAATTAAAAAAGCTTACCAGAAAGGAAGTTCAGATCAACATCTTCGAGATCAAACGACCAGAGTTGGATGTTTACCTGGTTGCTGCCAGTATCGCCCGTCAGATTGAAGGACGTATTTCATATCGCCGTGCTACGAAAATGGCAATTGCTGCAGCCATGCGAATGGGTGCGGAAGGAATTAAGATTCAGATCAGCGGCCGGTTGAATGGTGCGGAAATGGCGCGTACTGAAATGTTCAAGGATGGTCGCACCCCATTACATACTTTCCGTGCAGATATTGATTATGCTTTAGTCGAAGCTCACACGACTTACGGACGCCTCGGTGTCAAAGTGTGGATCATGAAGGGAGAGGTTTATGGTAAGCGCGATCTGTCTAATGTCCTGGGTCAGAAAGCTGGAAAGCCGATTCAGGGCGGAAGTGGCCGTCGCCCTGGTGCAAGAAGAAGAAAGACAAAATAAAGGGCAGCAAAAATGTTACAGCCAAAAAGAACCAAATTTCGCCGCGTCCAGAAAGGTCGGATGAAAGGAAACGCCCAGCGTGGAAATCAGTTGGCTTTTGGGTCTTTTGGGATCAAGGCTTTGGAATCAGCATGGATAACGTCTCGTCAAATCGAGGCAGCACGTATTGCGGCGACTCGTTATATGAAGCGTGAGGGTCAATTGTGGATCCGCATTTTCCCGGATAAACCGATTACCAAAAAACCTGCTGAAGTGCGGATGGGAAAAGGTAAAGGGGCGCCGGAATACTGGGCAGCTGTGGTGAAGCCGGGACGCATTCTTTTTGAATTGGAAGGTGTGCCGATCGAGGTGGCTAAGGAAGCACTTCGTCTCGCCGCGCAAAAACTACCGATCACAACTAAGTTCCTGATGCGAAGAGAATGGTACAGCATAAATGACCAGTTATGAAACAGTCAGTAATCATTGAGATGTCTACAGCCGAATTAATTGAACGCATCGGCGAGGAAAGGAATCATTTGGCAGAATTTCGGATGAGCCATGCGGTTTCTCAGTTGGAGAATCCTATGAAGCTACGTCAATTAAGAAGAACGATCGCTCGCCTAAACACGGAGCTGATCAAAAGAAACGCCGGGCAAGTCCCCAATTAATTTGGCTTTATGGAAACAACAAGAAACTTAAGAAAGGAACGTATTGGAATTGTAACCAGTAACAAAATGGAGAAATCCGCTGTGGTTATGATCGAACGAAAGGTAAAGCACCCTATGTATGGAAAGTTTGTTAAGAAGACTTCCAAATTCATGGTTCATGATGAAAAGAACGACTGTAGCATCGGCGATACGGTGCGAATTATGGAAACACGTCCGCTGAGCAAGCACAAAAACTGGCGCGTGGTGGAAATTATGGAAAGAGCAAAATAATGCTACAGCAAGAGTCACGTCTAAAAGTTGCGGATAATACAGGAGCGCGGGAAGTACTCGTAATCCGTGTTCTGGGAGGGACCAAACGTCGTTATGCTTCGGTTGGGGATAACGTTGTTGTGACCATCAAGGACGCTCTTCCTTCAGGTAGCGTCAAAAAAGGACAGGTTTCACGTGCTGTTGTAGTTCGTACGAAAAAAGAAATACGCCGTCCTGACGGGTCCTATATTCGTTTCGACGATAACGCATGTGTTCTGCTGAACGCTACGGGGGAAATGCGCGGAACACGCGTGTTTGGACCGGTGGCACGTGAATTGCGCGATAAGCAATACATGAAAATCGTTTCACTTGCTCCGGAGGTATTGTAAAAAGGAATGGGAATGGCTAAGCTTCATTTGAAAAAAGGAGACAGCGTACAGGTAATCGCTGGAGAGTATAAGGGAGAGCAAGGAAAAGTGTTGGAAGTATTTCCGGCAAGATCCCGAGCCATCGTTGAGGGTGTAAACCTAGTAACAAAACATGTGAAGCCAGGCTCAGTAAATCCTCAGGGAGGGAGAACCGAAAAAGAGGCACCGATCCATATTTCAAACCTCATGGTTTTGGACCCTAAGTCAGGTGATCCTACCCGTATTGGGCGCCGTGTGAATGATGAGGGTAAACTGGAAAGATATTCTAAAATATCCGGGGAGGTATTAAAATGAATAACTACAAACCGAGATTAAAAACCGAGTACAGCGAACGAGTCGTTCCTGCGTTGGCCAGGCAGTTTGGTTACACCAATCTTATGCGTGTACCAAAGTTGAACAAAATTGTATTGAGCCAGGGTGTTGGTGAGGCAGTTGCCGACAAACGGTTGATCGAATCTGCTTTGAAGGAGATAACGTTGATTGCCGGACAGAAAGCTGTTGCAACGAAGTCGAAGAAGGACATTAGTAACTTCAAGTTGAGGAAAGGCATGCCGATCGGGGCTCGCGTCACTTTACGTGGAGATCGGATGTATGAGTTTTTGGAGCGTTTGATCGTTGCTGCATTGCCCCGTATTCGGGATTTCCGTGGAGTAGGCAATGGTTTTGATGGCCGTGGTAACTGCAATCTGGGGATTACGGAACAGATCATATTTCCGGAAATCGATATTGATAAAGTGGACCATATTACAGGAATGGACATCACCTTCGTGACCTCTGCTGAGACAGATGCCGAGGGAAAGGCTTTGCTTACAGAATTTGGAATTCCCTTTAAAAAGTAAAAGATGGCCAAGGAATCAATGAAAGCGCGTGAGCGCAAACGTCAGACACTTGTTGATAAATATGCAGAAAAGCGTGCAGCTTTGAAAGCTGCAGGTGATTACGAAGGATTGCAAAAGCTTCCGAAAAACGCTTCGCCGGTTCGCTTGCATAACCGATGTAAATTGACAGGGCGTCCGAAAGGATATTTGCGTCAATTCGGAATTTCACGTATCACTTTCCGTGAAATGGCAAATCAAGGTCTGATCCCGGGAGTTAAAAAGGCTAGCTGGTAATTAAAGAGGTTTAGAAGAGATGACAACAGATCCAATCGCAGATTTTTTGACCCGAATGCGTAATGCGCTTTTAGCTGGCCACAAGGTGGTTGATGTGCCTTCTTCAAAGATCAAAGCGGAGATGGCCAGGATCCTGAAAGATCAGGGATACATCCGTGATTACAAAATAGAAGAGGATAATAAGCAAGGAATTCTTCGCGTGGCATTGAAATACAATGCGAAGACCAAATTGCCGGCAATCAAGAAGATTGAACGCATAAGCCGCCCAGGTCTTCGCCAATACAGTAATGCCAGGAAGATGCCTTCCGTATTGAATGGACTGGGCGTTGCTATCGTGTCCACCTCAAGCGGCGTGATGACGGACAAGAAGGCACGTCAGGAGAATGTTGGTGGCGAAATACTTTGTTACGTTTATTAATTGGAAAAAGCCAAAAAGGATGTCGCGTATTGGAAAAAATCCGATTGAAATTCCAAAAGAAGTCAAGGTCAAGATAGACGGACAATCGGTTACTGTAAAAGGGCCGAAAGGTGAATTGACCCATGAGGTAAATAAGGACATCTCCATAAAAGTGGACAATGCAATTTTGGAAGTTACCCGTAAAAACGACTCCAAGCAATTGAAAGCCCTTCATGGCACCAACCGTGCGCTGATCAACAACATGGTTAAAGGGGTCACGGAAGGTTTCACCAAATCTCTTGAGCTAGTGGGTGTAGGTTATCGTGCAGTCAATAACGGTCAAAAACTGGATTTGTCTCTTGGGTTCAGCCACAATATCGTTTTCGAGATCCCTGCGGATGTCAAAGTGGAGACCAAAGCTGAGAAAGGACAAAATCCGCAGGTGATCCTCTCGTCTCACGATAATCAGCTCCTGGGCATGGTAGCGGCTAAGATCCGTTCTTTCCGCAAGCCTGAACCGTACAAAGGAAAGGGAGTTCGCCTTACCGGAGAACATATTCGTCGTAAAGCAGGAAAAACTGCTGGTTAACCTGGAGGTAAGTATTATGGCATTAACAAAATCCGAAAGAAGGCAACGCATTAAGACGCGTGTTCGCAAGAAAATTGCTGGTACCGATGATCGCCCGAGGCTCTCAGTATTCCGTTCGAATAAGGAGATCTATGCGCAACTGATCAATGATCTTACGGGAGAGACTATCGTAAGTGCGTCATCATTGCAAAAGGAGATAAAAGTTGAAGGTACCAAGAGTGAAGTTGCCTACGAAGTGGGTAAAGCTATAGCTGCCAGGGCAGTCGAAAAAGGCATTGAGAGATGTAGCTTCGATCGAAACGGTTACTTATACCACGGTCGTGTAAGGCAATTGGCAGAAGGCGCCCGTGAAGGCGGGTTAAAATTTTAAAAAAGATATGCTAACAGAGTACAGGAACATTCAGCGGGTAAAACCGGCCGGTATTGACTTGAAGGACCGGTTGGTTGGGATCCAGCGTGTTACCAAAGTAACCAAAGGGGGCAGGACATTTGGCTTTTCTGCGATCATAGTCGTTGGGGATGAAAATGGCGTGGCAGGGATCGGTCTGGGTAAATCGAAAGAAGTGTCTGAAGCGATCACTAAGGGGATTGAAGATGCGAAGAAGAATTTGGTTCGGATCCCACTGGTGAAGGGAACCATTCCTCACGCCCAGGAGGGGAAGTTCGGTGGAGCTCGGGTATTTATTCGTCCGGCTGCGAATGGTACCGGAGTTATTGCAGGCGGTGCAATGCGTGCTGTTCTTGAAGCCGTTGGCGTTCACGATGTATTGGCAAAGTCAAAGGGTTCATCGAATCCGCACAATGCTGTGAAAGCCACTATGGATGCCCTTCTGAACCTTCGTGATGCCAATGCAGTTGCTGCCCAGCGAGGAGTTTCTGTTAAGAAAGTATTTAATGGTTAATCAGTCTGGAAAATGGCAACAATTAGGATTAAGCAAGTAAAGAGTGTTATCAATCGCCTCAAGCGTCAGAAGGAGACGATGGTAGCTTTGGGGTTAAAAAAAATAGATCAGGTGGTTGAACACAACGATACCCCTCAAATTCGCGGTATGGTTGCTAAGGTGGATCACCTGGTGGAGATCATTGATTGATCTGGTGATAACTGGAATATCATAATGGGTATGGACTTAAGTAATCTGCAACCTGCGAAAGGGTCAGCAAAAAAGAGAAGCCGGATAGGCCGCGGAGAGGGAAGCAAGAAGGGCGGAACTTCCGGACGTGGCCACAAAGGTGCAAAATCCCGCTCAGGCTACTCGAAAAAGATCGGGTTTGAAGGAGGACAAATGCCACTTCAACGCCGTATCCCCAAGTTTGGCTTCAAAAACCCAAATCGCGTTGAATACGTAGCCATTAACCTGGACACCTTGCAAAAGCTGGTGGACGATAAGAAGATTACGGATGAAGTGAACCCGGATACATTCATCTCAAATGGATTCGCCAGCAAGAATGACAAAATTAAAATTCTTGGTCGCGGGGCCATTGAAGCAAAACTCCATGTTTCCGCACATAAAACATCTGCCTCAGCCAAAGCAGCTATTGAGGAAAAGGGTGGATCTGTAAACCTGCTCTAATTCTGCGAGATGAAGAAGTTCATAGAAACCTTAAATAATATATGGAAAATCGAAGAATTGCGAAACCGTATTCTGACGACTCTTGGGTTTCTGTTGGTCTACCGACTGGGATCCTACGTTGTACTTCCGGGAATTGATCCAGCTCAGTTGGAAGCTCTGAAGCAACAGGCTTCATCCGGACTTCTGGGGCTTTTGAATTTGTTTACCGGAGGGGCCTTTGCCCAGGCTTCCATTTTGGCTTTGGGCATTATGCCCTACATATCGGCTTCTATTGTCATTCAACTGATGAGACTAGCCGTTCCCTACCTGCAAAAATTGCAAAAGGAAGGAGAGAGCGGTCGTCGCAAGGTGAATCAAATCACGCGTTATCTGACCATTTTGATCACATCTGCCCAGGCACCGGGTTATATTGCTAACCTCCAGGCTCAATTGCCGGAGTCTGCCTTCCTTTTGGGACCAGGCACATTTTGGTTCAGCAGCATGGTCTTATTGGTTAGTGGAACTATCTTTACCATGTGGCTGGGCGAGAAGATCACGGATCGCGGGATCGGAAATGGCATTTCCCTGATCATCATGATTGGTATCATTGCCAGTCTGCCACAATCCTTTGTGCAGGAATTTGTTTCCAGGTTAGAAAGCACAGGAGGCGGACTAGTGGTCCTGCTCTTTGAGATCGTAATACTTCTGGTGGTTATCCTGTTCTCTGTTGCTCTGGTACAGGGTGTTCGACGGGTGCCTGTTCAGTATGCCAAACAGGTGGTTGGTAACAAACAGTATGGAGGAGTACGCCAGTATTTGCCATTGAAAGTAAATGCTGCAGGTGTGATGCCGATCATTTTCGCACAGGCAATCATGTTTGTTCCCATTACCCTGGTTGGATTCACCGGAGGTGAGAGTAACTGGTTTATCAATGAGTTTTCCAACTTCCAGGGCTTTTGGTATAACTTCACCTTTGCATTGATGATCATCATTTTCACGTATTTCTATACAGCTATTACAGTGAACACGAACCAAATGGCGGATGATATGAAGCGTAATGGAGGATTTATCCCAGGTGTTAAACCAGGGAAGCATACCGCGGATTTCCTGGACACAGTTATGTCACGCATCACGCTGCCGGGGTCTATTTTTTTAGCGCTTATTGCAATTCTCCCGGCTTTTGCAATGCAGGCAAAAGTCAACCAACAGTTTGCTCAGTTTTATGGAGGTACGTCACTGCTCATCATGGTTGGAGTAGTGTTAGACACCTTGCAGCACATTGAGTCTTATTTGTTGAATCGTCACTATGATGGATTGATGAAAACAGGTAGATTAAAAGGAAGAACAACCGGGCCTTCAATTTGACTATAGGAAACATATATGGCCAAACAAGCGGCAATTGAACAGGACGGGGTTATTGCAGAGGCATTGTCAAATGCAATGTTTCGTGTGGAACTGGAGAATGGGCACGTTGTAACAGCCCATATTTCAGGTAAGATGCGAATGCACTATATCAAATTGCTTCCGGGCGACAAAGTAAAACTGGAAATGTCTCCGTACGATTTGACTAAGGCACGAATTACGTACAGATACTAAGAATAAGCGCAGGTCATGAAAGTAAGGGCATCATTAAATAAAAGAAGTGTTGACTGTAAAATCGTTCGTCGAAAAGGACGATTGTACGCGATCAACAAAAAGAATCCAAAATTTAAACAGCGTCAGGGTTAATCTGATTTTGTAGCACGAAAAAATATGGCACGTATTGCAGGTATTGATCTACCCAAAAATAAGAGGGGAGTTATTGGTTTGACTTACATCTTTGGGATCGGACTGAGCAGATCGCAGGAGATCCTGGAGAAAGCTGATGTAGACGTGAATACCAGAGTCCAGGACTGGACAGATGACCAGTTGGCTCGTATTCGAAACATCATTTCGGAAGAGTACAAAGTAGAAGGCGAACTCCGATCAGAGGTTCAAACGAACATCAAACGCTTGATGGACATCGGATGTATCCGCGGTATCCGGCACCGTGCAGGACTACCCCTGCGTGGACAGCGTACGAAGAACAACTCCCGTACACGTAAAGGAAAAAGGAAAACAGTGGCCAACAAGAAGAAGGTAACTAAATAAACATAGGATCTAAATGGTAAAAACGGCAAAAAAAACAAAAAGGGGGAAAGTCAAAGTCGATGCGATTGGAGAAGCGCATATCAGCGCTTCTTTTAACAACATTATCATCTCTTTGACGAATAGGGCTGGTCAGGTTATTTCCTGGTCTTCTGCGGGAAAAATGGGATTTCGTGGTTCTAAGAAAAATACTCCGTACGCAGCTCAGATGGCAGCAGAGGATTGTGCTGCTCGCGCAAATGAAGCCGGCCTGAAAAAGGTGAAAGTATACGTTAAAGGGCCTGGAAATGGTCGTGAAAGTGCTATTCGTGCGATCCACAATTCAGGTATTGAGGTGACCGAAATTGTTGATATCACACCCTTGCCGCACAACGGATGCCGCCCTCCAAAACGTCGCCGGGTATAATCTAAAAAAGAAGAAACAGAGTAGTCATGGCAAGATACAGAGGACCCAAAACTAAGATCGCCCGCCGCTTTGGCGAAGCCATTTTCGGACCGGATCGTTCTTTCGAGAAAAAAAATTATCCTCCCGGGCAGCACGGTGTGAATAAGCGCAGAGGTAAAAAAAGTGAATACGCTATTCAGTTGATGGAAAAGCAAAAGGCGAAATACACCTATGGTTTGCTTGAGCGCCAGTTTTCCAATATGTTCAGGAGAGCTTCGAGAAGTAAGGGGGTAACTGGTGAGGTTTTACTCCAACTTTGCGAATCTCGCCTGGATAATGTTGTATACCGAATGGGGATTGCCTATTCACGCCGTCAGGCCCGGCAGTTAGTATCGCACCGCCACATCACTGTTAATGGTGAAATCACCAGCATTCCCTCCATGACCCTGAGCGCAGGAGATATCGTCGGGGTTCGCGAAAAAAGTAAGGGCCTTGTTGTTATTGAATATGCTTTGCGTGAAAACAGAGTCGGTCAGTACGAATGGATCGAATGGAATGGTGCAACGATGGAAGGTAAGTACCTGGCCATTCCTGAACGTCCACAGATCCCTGAGAACATCAAGGAACAGCTGATCGTCGAATTGTACTCTAAATAATAAAAGTCTAATCCACCCATTGACTATGACAGTGATCAATTTTCAAAAGCCAGATAAAGTAATCATGAATGCCTCCACTGATAGGGAGGGACAATTTGAATTCCGACCGCTTGAGCCGGGCTATGGTTTGACCATTGGAAATGCTCTGAGAAGAGTATTGCTGAGTAGCCTTGAGGGGTTTGCCTTTACGAGTGTTCGAATTGAAGGAATAGCTCATGAGTTTTCAACCATTACAGGCGTTGTTGAGGACGTTACAGAAATCCTCCTCAACTTGAAACAGGTACGTCTGAAGAAACAGATCGATGGTGTCGAGAATGAAACGGTTCACATCAGCATTTCTGGTCAGGAAACGTTCAAAGCTGGCGACCTGCAGAAGTTTACCTCCGGTTTTCAGGTATTGAATTCGGACCTGGTACTGTGTACGATGGATAAGAGTGTGAAAATCGATATGGAATTGACTATCGAGAAAGGCCGCGGATATGTACCAGCTGAGGAGAACAAAAGAGCAAATGCCGCTTTGGGAACCATTTTCATGGACAGTATCTATACGCCAATCAAAAATGTCCGATATAGCATTGAAGACTATCGTGTTGAGCAGAAGACGGACTTTGAAAAGTTGCTAATGGAAATAGAGACGGACGGCTCTCTTCATCCAAAAGAAGCTCTGACTAATGCTGCTAAGATCCTGATCCAGCATTTTATGCTTTTCTCGGATGACAAATTCAGCTTTGAAGATAAGCGGTCTGCCGGTGTAGAGGAATATGATGAGGAATCATTGCACGTCCGTCAATTGCTCAAGACGAAACTGGTTGACCTGGAGCTTTCCGTTCGTGCATTGAACTGTTTAAAGGCAGCGGAGGTCGAGACGCTCGGAGAGCTTGTTATTTATACTAAAAACGATCTGATGAAATTTCGCAATTTCGGTAGAAAAAGCCTGACCGAACTGGACGAACTGGTACAGTCAAAGGGGCTTGATTTTGGAATGGATGTAGCAAAATACAACTTGAGCAGAGACTGATTGCAGCTACAAAAGAACAGGTAAGCATGAGACATGGAAAGAAAATCAATCACCTGGGACGTAGGGCGGAATACCGTAAAGCTATGTTGGCAAACATGGCTTCCTCATTGATTGAGCACAAACGGATCAATACCACCGTTGCGAAGGCAAAGGCACTTAAGAAATATATTGAGCCGATCATCACGAGATCAAAAACGGATACGACCTATTCGCGTCGTGTGGTTTTTTCTCAGCTCAGGAACAAGGAAGCCGTAACCGAGCTCTTCCGTGAGGTTGCAGTGAAGGTGGCCAACCGACCAGGTGGTTACACCCGAATCGTTCGCACCGGTAATCGTTCCGGGGACAATGCTGAGATCTGTTTGATCGAATTGGTGGATTACAATGAGCTGTACACGAACGATAAACCGGCAAGGAAAAAACGTTCACGCCGCGGGGGTTCAAGGAAGCTGGTTTCTGAAGCAACTGAAACTCAGGCAGCGGCCCCGGAGGTAACACCGGAAGAACCTGAAGGGTCTCAGGCTGAGGCGAATGCCGAACTTTCCAAGGAAGACAACGAAAAGGAAGAGGGTAAAGCCAGTGAATAATGGTAAAAAATCTCTTGATCCATAATGAAAAAGAGGATAGAGCTTCGGTTTTATCCTTTTTTTATATCTTATGGGCATGAAGTATAGGCTGAAGAATAAAATGATGTTGCTGCTTGAAGATGGGACCATCTTTTACGGTAAATCAGTAGGAAGGAAGGGAACTGCCACTGGAGAAATTTGCTTTAATACCGGAATGACCGGCTATCAGGAGATCTTCACTGATCCAAGCTACTACGGACAAATAATGGTAACAACCAATGCCCACATCGGAAATTACGGAACTAATGCAGAGGAGGTTGAATCAGAAAACGTAAAAATAGCCGGTTTAATCGTCAGAAACTTCTCCTACACTCCGAGTCGTGCAACCTCAGACCTCAGCCTTGAAGAATTCCTGACCAGGGACGGAATTGTCGCCATTAGTGATGTGGATACACGGGCGCTGGTCCGCCACATCCGTGATAAGGGTGCCATGAATGCCATTATTTCCCCGGAGACCAGCGATATAGAAGAGCTCAGAGATCGTCTGAATGAGGTGCCTTCCATGGATGGCCTCGAACTATCAAGCAAGGTAACCACGCCGGAACCCTATTATTTCGGAGATCCTGGATCGCCCTTCAGGGTAGCTGTACTTGATGTCGGTATCAAAAGGAATATCCTTCATTGCCTGGCCGAACGCGGCATATACCTGAAAGTGTTTCCAAGTTCAGCGTCGTACAAGGAAATGTCGGCCTGGCGGCCGGATGGGTTCTTCTTGTCCAATGGCCCTGGGGACCCCGCTGCGATGACCGATGTCATTGAGCAGGTTAAACAAGTCCTGAGTGATGGCTCTCCCGTATTTGGGATTTGCCTCGGTCATCAGTTGATCTGTCGGGCTAATGGGGTCCATACCTACAAAATGCACAACGGTCACCGAGGGATCAATCACCCCGTAAAAAACCTGATTACAGGAAAAGGGGAAATCACCTCGCAGAACCACGGCTTTGTCGTGCGAAAAGAAGACGTGGAAAACCATCCGGATTTGGAGATCACGCATATTCATTTGAACGACGGAACCACTGCCGGGATCCGTATGTTAAATAGCCCTTGTTTTTCAGTACAATATCATCCGGAAGCTTCACCCGGTCCGCACGATTCGCGATATTTGTTTGATTACTTCACAGAACTTCTTTCAGCAGCTAAAACCCCAGTCTGATGTCGCTCATTACAGCTATTCACGCACGACAGATCCTCGACAGCCGGGGCAATCCGACCGTAGAGGCAGACCTCCTGACCGATGATGGATCCTTTGGGCGGGCGGCCGTACCTTCAGGAGCTTCCACCGGTAAACATGAGGCGGTTGAATTGCGTGACGGAGACAAGCAAAAATTCCTGGGAAAAGGGGTGTCTCAAGCCGTGATCAATATAAACCAGACAATTGCACCGGAACTGGTGGGTTTTTCTGTTTTCGGGCAGGCAGAGATTGATCAGATCATGATGGACCTTGATGGAACACCAGATAAGGCGAAATTGGGAGCAAATGCAATTTTGGCGGTATCATTGGCTGCAGCAAAAGCAGCGGCCCAAAGTGCCGGACTGCCATTGTTCCATTATCTTGGTGGAGTAAATGCCCGGACCCTTCCGATCCCCATGATGAACATCCTGAACGGGGGCTCCCATGCTGACAACAGCATTGATTTTCAGGAATTCATGGTGATGCCCGTTCAAGCTGGATCATTCTCTGAAGGCCTGCGGTGGGGTACCGAAGTATTCCATCACCTCAAAAATGTGCTCCGCGATAAGGGAATGAGTACCAACGTGGGAGACGAGGGAGGTTTTGCCCCGGATCTTAGATCCAACCAGGAAGCTATTGAAACGGTTCTGCAAGCCATTGAGGCCGCCGGATACCGACCGGGCGAAGACCTCTGCATCGCTGTGGATGCCGCGGCGAGTGAATTTTATTTGGAAGATGAGGGGGTATACCATTTCCATCAAAGTACGGGCGAAAAACTAACGGCCGACGAAATGGTTAACTATTGGAAGGACTGGACCGATAAATATCCGATTGCATCAATTGAAGATGGGCTTTTTGAGGACGACTGGGAAGGATGGCAAAAACTGACTGCAGCTATCGGTGACCGTGTTCAATTGGTCGGAGACGACCTGTTTGTAACCAATATTGCGCGCCTGAGTCGTGGGATCGAAATGAACGTTGGTAATTCCATGCTCGTCAAGATAAATCAGATCGGTAGCCTGACCGAAACGATCAATGCCGTACAAATGGCACACGTGAATAGTTATACGTCCGTCATGAGCCACCGTTCCGGTGAAACGGAAGATACCACCATTGCCGATTTGGCAGTTGCCTTGAATACAGGCCAGATCAAAACAGGATCGGCATCTCGGTCAGACCGCATGGCCAAGTACAACCAACTGCTCCGCATAGAAGAAATGTTGGGGGAAACGGCTATTTACCCGGGGAATAGTTTTAAGTGCAAATAATCTAAGCATCAATATGGATAAGATAAAGGAAAAATTCGAAAACATCATAGAGCCAGCAGTACTTAAGGCCCGCAACTTTCTGAAAGATCACGGTGACGAGGTACTCGGTGAGATCAAAGTCTCCCAACTCTACAGTGGAATGCGCGGCATGCCTGCCCTGATCTGTGAGACTTCAAAACTGGATCCGGAAGAAGGGATCCGGTTCCGTGGATTCAGTATTCCTGAATTGCAGACCAGGCTTCCCAACTATCCGCCCGAAGGGCGTCAACCCCTTCCGGAAGGGATCTTTTATTTAATGCTCACCGGTGAGCTGCCCGACGATGATATTGCGCGTCGTGTAAGTAATAACTGGGCGCGCCGGAGCATTGTGCCCCCGCACGTTTTCAAGGTAATTGATGCGCTGCCAATGCACACGCACCCGATGACGCAATTCGTGGCTGGGATCATGGCGCTTCGGACCGAGAGCGAATTTGCGAAAGCCTATCGAAGTGGCATCAACAAAAAGGATTATTGGGATCCGACATACGAGGATACGATGAACCTCATTGCGCGCTTGCCTCGTTTGGCTGCGTATATCTACCGTCGCATGTACCACAATGGTGAACACATCGAACCGGATTCAAAACTTGACTGGTCGGGTAACTTCGCGCATATGCTCGGCTTCGAAAACGAAGAATTCAAGGAACTGCTGCGCCTCTACATGACGATCCACAGCGATCATGAAGGAGGGAACGTTTCGGCGCACACCACACATCTCGTGGGTAGCGCACTGAGCGATGCCTACCTGAGTTTTGCGGCCGGAATGAATGGATTGGCCGGACCCCTGCACGGACTCGCGAACCAGGAAGTGATTCGCTGGATCCTCGCCATGCGCGATGAACTTGGCGGAGGCCTCCCGAGCAAGGAACAGATCGCCAACTACGTGAAAAAAACCCTCAACGAAGGGAAGGTTATTCCCGGCTTTGGCCACGCGGTCCTGCGCAAAACAGACCCGCGTTACCTCGCACAGCGCGAATTCGCTCAGGAATATATGCCGCACGACGAACTTTTCCTCGTGGTGGACCGCATCTATCAGGTTGTGCCGGAAATCCTCAGCTCACTGGGTAAAGTAAAAAATCCATGGCCAAATGTTGATGCACACAGCGGCCAGCTGCTGATGCACTACGGCTTTACACAGTACGATTTTTATACAGTGCTGTTCGGCGTTTCCCGTGCTCTTGGGGTACTTACCAACCTCATTTGGGATCGCGTAATGGGTATGCCGATCGAGCGGCCGGGCTCCATAACGACCGACCTGCTCATTGAGCAATTTGATTAAATTCCCGGGAATGGGCTATAAAAGCCTTGAGGAAGCACTACTTGACCTCGAAAAACACCATTTCCTCGTCCGGGTTAAGGAAGAGGTGGACCCGCAACTCGAAATGGCAGCGATCCACCTGCGTGTATTCGAGGCAGAGGGCCCCGCACTATTGTTCGAAAACGTCAAGGGCAGTAAGTTTCGCGCGGCATCGAATATCTTCGGCTCCCCCGAGCGGTCCGGATTCATGTTTCGCCACACCCTCAATGCTGTAAAAAAAGTTGTGGAGCTAAAAGGGGATCCTGCCGCAGTCTTCAGGAAGCCCATTCAATATGCCTCGTCACTCTTCACCGGGCTCACCGCTTTGCCCAAAAAAACGGTAGCAAACGCCCCGGTAGCGCAGTACACCTGCGCAGTTTCCGACGTGCCCCAGATCCAGCACTGGCCTATGGATGGCGGACCTTTTGTGACCCTTCCGGTCGTGTACACCGAAGACATGGACAAGCCCGGGGTCATGAATTCCAACCTCGGCATGTACCGCATCCAACTCGGTGGCAACGACTACGAGCAGGATCGCGAAATAGGACTGCATTACCAGCTGCACCGTGGAATCGGAGTGCATCAGGCCAAAGCCAATGCCCAGGGCCAGCCGCTCAAGGTAAGCATCTTCGTGGGCGGACCACCTTCACTAATGTTGGCCGGAGTGATGCCACTGACCGAAGGACTCTCCGAACTGACTTTCGCCGGAGCCCTCGGTGGGCGGCGCTTCCGATGCATCCGCAAGGAGGGGTACCTGCTGGCCTCCGATGCAGACTTTGTTATCACAGGCGAAGTACACTCGGGCCAAAACAAGCCGGAAGGGCCCTTTGGCGATCACCTCGGCTACTACAGCCTCAAACACCCCTTCCCGCTCATGAAGGTACACAAGGTTTTCCACCGCAGGAATGCCATATGGCCGTTCACCGTGGTCGGACGCCCACCTCAGGAGGATACCCAATTTGGCGCCCTCATCCACGAAATCACCGGTCCTGCCATCCCCAGTGAAATTCCCGGGCTTCATGAAGTGAACGCCGTTGATGCGGCGGGAGTCCATCCGCTGCTCCTTGCCATAGGAAGCGAACGGTACACCCCCTATCTCAACGAGAAACGCCCTCAGGAACTCCTTACGATCGCCAATCATATCCTCGGATCCGGCCAACTCAGCCTCGCCAAGTTTCTGTTCATTATTGATCGTGCCGACGCCCCCCAGCTGACCACTCGCCATATCGCCGGGTTTTTCGATCATGTGCTTGAGCGGGTCAATTGGTCCCGGGACCTGCATTTCCACACGCAAACGAGTATCGATACGCTTGACTACAGTGGCGAGGGGCTCAATATTGGCTCTAAAGTAGTCGTAGCAGTCGCAGGCGACAAAAAACGCTCCCTGAGCACTGAAAAGCCTTCGGTTGAGTGGGGTCCCGGGGTCCAGGCAGTTGAAGTGGTTCAGTCCGGCATTCTCGCAGTTCAGATTGAAAAATGGCAAAACTACAAGCATGCCAATGAAGAGATCGGGCGCCTTACGGCGCGATGGAAAACAGCCGATCTGCAAGGGTTTCCGCTGATCGTGCTGGTTGACGATGCCGCCTTCACAGCACGCACCCTGAATAACTATCTCTGGGTCACCTACACGCGGTCCAATCCGAGCCACGATATCTACGGGATTGATTCCTTTACCGAGAACAAGCACTGGGGATGTCGGGGCTCACTCATTATTGATGCCCGCATTAAAACGCATCACGCACCCTTGGTCGAAAAGGATCCGGAAATTGAAAAGCGGGTTGATCGGCTCGGCATGGCCGGTGCCAGCCTTCACGGCATCATCTGACCCCGAAACATCGCGGCCGGAACGATCCTGCAGGCCTTTTGTCTATTTCTAAAACTTCATTGGGCCGGATGTTGTTATCGGCCCGTGAGGGCCTTATTTTTGAAAAGAACGGGAACATTATGCAGCAATATCACAAGCTCATCAAACGAGTGCTCAATGAAGGAGTGAGGAAGGAAGACCGTACAGGTACGGGGACCCTTTCGGTGTTTGGTCATCAGATGCGCTTTGACCTGTCGGAAGGGTTTCCGGTGGTAACAACCAAGAAACTGCACCTGCGAAGTATCATTTACGAGCTGCTGTGGTTTCTGAAGGGCGATCCGAACATCGCGTATCTGAAGGAAAATGGGGTGCGTATCTGGGACGAGTGGGCCGATGAGAACGGTGACCTGGGACCGGTGTACGGGGTGCAATGGCGTTCGTGGCCAACACCTGACGGAGGTTCAATTGATCAGATAAGCCAGTTGATCCACAACATCAAGACAGATCCTGACAGTCGCCGCCTGATCGTTTCGGCATGGAACGTGAGTGAGATCATGAACATGGCATTGCCGCCCTGTCATGCCTTTTTTCAGTTCTATGTGGCGAACGGAAAACTAAGCTGTCAGCTATATCAGCGCTCGGGAGATATTTTTCTGGGTGTGCCGTTTAACATCGCATCGTATGCCTTGCTGACCATGATGGTCGCCCAGGTATGTGATCTGGAACCGGGCGATTTTGTGCATACCTTTGGCGATGCACATATTTACAGTAACCACATGGAGCAGGTGCAGCTACAGATCAGCCGTGAGCCCCGTCCGCTTCCGACTATGAAGATAAATTTGGACGTAAAGGATATCTTCGAATTCAGGTATGAGGATTTTGAACTGATCAACTACGACCCCTGGCCGCACATCAAGGGCCAGGTTGCCGTTTGATCCGCTATTTTTAGGGCATGGAAAAGTATCATGAACCTGATAATTCCTTCGTTCGCCGCTTCCAGGACTACCTGGGTGAGTTCGTATATGGGGGTATTGATGGCAGCGTCACAACCTTTGCGGTGGTAGCGGGATCGGTTGGGGCCGGACTCGACACGGCAGTGATCATTATCCTCGGATTCGCGAATTTGATCGCGGACGGATTCGCCATGTCAGTCGGAGCTTTCCTCTCCACCAAGTCGGAGATCCAGAACTACGAAAAGCATAAGAAGATCGAATACTGGGAAGTGGACCATTTGCCTGAAAAGGAACGCGCCGAGATCCGCGAGATCTACGAAGGCAAAGGATTCCAGGGCGAATTGCTTGATCAGGTGGTCAATGTGATCTGTGCCGACCGCGACCGCTGGGTTGATGTGATGATGAAGGAAGAACTCGAAATGCAGGAAGAAACCAAATCGCCCTTCGCCATGGGCGCCGTTACCTTCATCAGCTTCGTATTTGTTGGGCTTATCCCACTCCTCGTCTATGTCAACGATTACCTTATGGGCGGGTGGAATGTTGACCTTTTCTTCTGGTCCTGCGTTTTTACAGGCCTCGCCTTCATTATGATCGGTTACCTCAAGGCACGGGTAACGCAGAACAACGTTATCCGCAGCATCATCGAAACGCTGTTTTTAGGTACTGCGGCGGCTGTTTTGTCCTATGTGGTCGGAAATTTCCTCGAACGCCTCTTCTGACAGAACGACGACTTTATCCCGCTTCGCGGATTAAACTGATGCTACCTTTTTTGTGGAGCGTGTAGCTTTTATGGTGTATCTTTGGTCCTGTTCATAAACTCATTGCAACCAGGCCCGCTTCGTTATGACCCTCTCGATGATTGTCGCCGCTTCTGAAAACAACGCCATCGGCAAAAACAATGAACTCTTATGGCATTTGCCCAAAGACCTGAAATATTTTAGGGAAGTAACGACCGGCCATTGCATTATCATGGGGCGTAAAACATTTGAAAGTGTGGGCCATCCCCTACCCAACCGGACCAACATTGTTCTTACGCGCCGCGAAGATTTCTGCCCGCAGGGCGTGGAGATCGCTAACGATATCAAAACGGCGATCGAAATGGTGGGCAGGGATCGGGAACCCTTTGTGGTAGGCGGCGCGCAGATCTATGAACAGGCGATCGGCTATGCCAGCCGGATCTATATGACGCGCGTGCATGCCCATATAGAGGGCGATACGTTCTTTCCCGAACCAGTTCCCAATGAATGGCAGCGCACGCTCCACCAGTACCATAAAAGGGATGCAGAGCACGCATACGATCTCAGTTTTGAAGTGTGGAACCGCAGGCGGCCTTAGATCTGTGGCGTCTAATCTCTACGTGAATGCTTTGCGCTCTTCCGGAATGCGGGCATTGATATTATTCCGCAAACGCATTATTTGCGATTCATTTTCTGAAGATCATGATGCCGCCTTTAGCTTACGCAGACTGCTGGTACTGATCTTCTTTTCTGCGTAATCGCGGGTCAGGTGCAGTTTTTGCGGCTCTTCCCTGCTGGGTAATTCGAACATGGCATCCAGGAGCATCGCTTCGCAAATGCTGCGCAACCCCCGGGCACCCAGTTCGAATTCCACGGCTTTCTCCACAATGAAATCGATAACCGACTCATCGTAGCTAAAGGCCACCTCATCCATTTTGAACATCTTCCCGTACTGCTTCATCAAGGCGTTTTTCGGCTCGGTCAGGATCCGCTTCAGGATCTCGGCATTGAGCGGGTCCAAATGCGCGAGCACCGGCATCCGTCCGATCAGCTCGGGAATAAGTCCGAAACTCTTAAGGTCCTGTGGCGCAATGAACTGCAGTATGTTATCGTCATCCACCCGTTCCCTGGAAGCGTTCCCGTACCCAATAGCCGTCGTGTTAAGCCGGCGCTTGATGTGCCGGTCAATCCCATCGAAAGCCCCCCCTGCAATGAAGAGGATGTTTCTGGTATCGATCTCCACGAACTTTTGATCGGGATGTTTGCGGCCGCCTTGCGGCGGGACATTCACCCTGGAGCCTTCCAGGAGTTTCAGCATGGCTTGTTGTACTCCTTCCCCACTGACATCGCGGGTAATGGAGGGATTGTCGCTCTTGCGAGCGATCTTGTCGATCTCGTCAATGAACAAAATTCCGTGTTCTGCCTTGCGTGCATCATAATCTGCCGCCTGCAGCAGGCGCGAGATAATACTTTCCACATCTTCCCCCACGTATCCGGCTTCGGTCAAAACTGTGGCATCCACGATCGCAAACGGCACGTTGAGCATACGTGCGATCGTTTGAGCAAGCAGGGTTTTTCCGGTTCCGGTTTGACCGACCAGGATGATGTTCGACTTTTGCACATCAACTTCGTCGCCCTCATTTTTCTGGCCGTAGGCCAACAGGCGTTTGTAATGATTATAGACTGCTACCGAGAGGACTTTCTTAGCGTCGTTCTGACCGATCACGTATTCATTGAGGAAGGCATTGATCTCCATTGGCTTGAGGATGGCCATTTCCTGCTCTACGGCTTCGAGTTCGCTGTCGCTCATCTCCTCAACCAGAATACCGTATGCCTGCTCAATGCACTGATCACAAATGTGCGCATCAATACCGGCGATGAGCATTCTGGTCCTGCTTTTTTTCTGTCCGCAGAAGGAACAACTCAGTTCGTTTTTCATTCTTTCCTGGTTAATACTTCATCGATCATCCCGTATTTCATGGCTTCGGAGGAAGTCATCCAGAAATCACGGTCGCCGTCTTCGTATACTTTTTTATATTTCTGGCCGCTGTGCGTGGCGATGATCTCGTATAGTTCCTTTTTGAGCATGAGGATCTGCTTCGCCGTGATCTCGATATCAGAGGCCTGTCCCTGTGCGCCGCCCAGCGGCTGGTGGATCATCACCCGGCTGTGGGTGAGAGCCGAACGCTTGCCGGGAGCTCCGGCACAGAGGAGAATAGACCCCATGGAGGCCGCCATACCGGTACAAATGGTTGCTACATCGGGTTCTACCAACTGCATGGTATCGTAAATGCCCAATCCGGCGTACACGCCGCCACCCGGAGTATTCAAATAGATCTGGATGTCTTTTTTGGGATCCACACTCTGTAGAAAGAGCAACTGACCCTGGACGATGTTCGAGACCTGGTCGTTGATTGGCACTCCGAGAAAAATGATGCGATCCATCATGAGGCGCGAGAAGATATCCATGGATACCGCATTCATTTGGCGCTCTTCAATGATATTGGGGGTGAGCCCCCGGGGCATTTGGCTGGTGGCGACGCTAACGTACTCATCGTACATCAAGCTGCTGATACCCATATGTCGTGTCGCGTACTTGCGAAACTCATCGTTGTCAAACATAACGCTTTAAAATTGCAAACGTGTTTTGGTTACAACCTCAAATGTATCATTTTGTTGCTTTCTCCATAAACTGATCGTGGGTAACTTCCTGCTCGTTCAGTTCGAAACTTTCCTTGAAGAATGCGACTAGCTTACGCGAGAAGATATCGTTGCTGATCCATTTGCCGTCCTCTTCGTTTTCGAGTATTTCCTGTGCCCTTTTTTTTACCATTTTCTCGTCGGGCTCCGAAATATCGTAATGCTGCAGCATTTGCTGACGTACCTTATTCTCTGCAAATCCGACTAGTTCTTCACGTGTGACCTGTATTTCGTTGTTCCTGGCGATTCGGTTCCTGATCAACTGCCACCTGGTGGACAATTCATACTGGGCGTATTCTGCTTCGATCTGATCATCGGTCAACGGCTGTTCGCTCACAGTCTTCAACCAGCGCTTCAGGAAGGCATCGGGCAGGTCGAATTTGGTTTTGTCGAGGATGTACTCGGTTGCGTCGTTCAATAATTGACGGTCGCTCCTCTGCTGGTGCATCTTCTCAATATTTCCAGCAACCTTCGCGCGAAACTCCTCCAGTCCATTCACATTTCCTTCACCGAAGACCTTATCGAACAGTTCCTGGTTCAACTCTGCCGGAACCAGGCGGGTTACACGAATTACAGTGAAGTTCCAGTCCCTGTTCTCTTCCGTGATCTTTTCCTTCGGCAGGTTCGGTGTAGTGCTCTCGATCAGATTGCTGTCAAGGGCTTTCAGCATATCAAATTCAACTACGTCGTCCGGACCAATGCCGATGAACAGTTTTTGGATATCAGCGTTGCTGATCAAGCTGATATCCAGGACTGCCTCGTTGCCGGGCCCTCCTTCTGCAGCTGAAGTGAATTTACCGAACAAGGTGTCGCCTTCCTCGCTTTTGTCCACGTTGTCCACGGAACCGTAGCTACGCGTCAGCCCCTCTATTTGGTGATCAATGGCTGCATCGTCAACCTTGATCTTATAGAGCGGGAGCTTGTCATTTTTGGTGATCTTCACCTCAAACTCCGGTGAGAGTCCGACGGCAAAAGAAAATTCAAAGTCGTTTCCTTCACTCCAGTCGATATGCTCATTGTCCCCGTCCGGAATCGGATCCCCGAGGATCTCCATGTGCTCTTTATCCAGATATTCAGCTATTTTCTCCTGTATCAACTTGTTGACTTGTTCAGCGATCACTCCCTTTCCGTACATCTTCCTGATCATAGCCATGGGTACTTTTCCTTTTCGGAACCCCGGCATATTTGCGGTGCGGCGATAATTTGCAAATACCTCTTCTATTTGGGGTTGGTAATCGGCCGCTTCGATCTTAATGCACAGTTGGGCGTTCAAATTGTCGGTCGCTATCTTTTTGATATTCATGGGATCCTTTGCAAAAGAGTATGGTTGCTCCTATTTCAGGGCCATAAAAGTACAAAGAGGAACCATACTACCACCTAAACACCCTTGCTAAATGGCCAGCCACTTTGCTTATAAAAACAGGCTGACGGGCACGGTGGGGATAGCGATCGGGTTCCAGCCCATCTCATAATTCTTTGTATTTTTGCTCCCCTTCTTCATAGGAAAGGCCATTCTTTAAAGCGGATATGGTGGAATTGGCAGACACGCTAGATTTAGGATCTAGTGCCGTGAGGCGTGTGGGTTCGAGTCCCTCTATCCGCACCAACTGGCAGATGCCATTGCGGACGTGGCGGAATTGGCATACGCGCTGTCTTCAGGCGGCAGTGTCTTTTTGACGTGGGGGTTCGAGTCCCCCCGTCCGCACACAAAGTTATTTCATGCGTGTAAGGACTTTGTCTCGTCCTAAAATAAGTTTACTTTTTTACTCATAATGGAGGGCTTTGGTGTAAACCTATTTCAGGACAAGACACTTCCTCTGTCAGTGAAAAGCCACCCGTTTTTTAAATAAAGCACGTGATATTCCAATTAACCGATATGGCATCGCAAAAGATAAAATACATCAAAGTGAGTGAATTGCGGCTGTGGTCGGAAAATCCTCGGGATTTTTTTGATCTGAAAGCCAATGATTATGACATAATCAAAAGAGCGCTAAAGGACAATCCAAGTAATTGGAATCTTGATAAAATGATAAAAGAAATGGGCAACCAATATGATTTTAGCGAGATACCAACAGTGGTATACTCTGAAGATGTACCCGTTGTATATGATGGCAACCGCCGTGTCGCTGTGCTCAAATGTCTACAAAATGACAACTTGTATTCTGACCTATCCGGGAAATTTCCTTTTAACGATAGTTCCAAAGAATTACAGGAGTTAAAAGAAATTCCCTGTAATGTGTGCGACAAAGATACAGCACTTACCAACATTGAACGGAAACATACTAACAATGGATCGTGGCACGAACTTGAGCGTGACTATTTTTTGCACAAACACCGTGGAGAACCAAAGAGCGATTTTATGATTATTGAAAAACAAACTAAGCTTATCAGCATGCATCCTTATATGAACCAAGCTTTTGTGAAAGACGAGGTACTTACAAGGAAAAATCTAAATGCTATAGGATTTGATATTCAAAATGAGCAGCTTATCTCAAATTATGACGATAAAAAAGGACAGAATATACTTGAGCAAATAGCTTATGTTATTAAGGAAAGAAAAATAACAACTCGTAAAAATCGTGGAGCGTTGAAAGAAGTTCTTCAGAAAGAGATTCAAATCAAACTTACGAAGTTTGAGCATAACAAAAAAGGTAAAATAGTGAACTCCAATTACATCTCGAATGTGAACAAAAAAACAGATAGAACAAGCGAACAAAAACATGTCTTTTTTGGAAAAAAATCTCTCAGTCTAGAAAAAGGTGATACTAACAATCTTTACAGAGATGTTGATGCCCTATACAAATTTTATTGTAAGGAACAGAAAAACCTATCAAAGGGCTTTATCAATCTCATAAGGATGTCACTCAGGTTAATCGTTGAGTCAGCAGCGGCGAAGCCTAAAATTGATGATTATGTGAATGAGAACTTTAAGAAGGCTAAGGAGCATTTATCAGAAGATCAAAAATTCTTGCTTGCGAGTCAAGAAGTAGATAAGAAGAAGAAGCTCATCAAACTGCTACACATGGGTGCACACAAGTATATAGCTTCTGCTAATCTCGAACAAACAATTGCCATGTCAATTATTATTGGTGCTATGCTAGAAGCAACTCATTCGAAAAATAATTTATGAAGTTTTATTCACCACTGAGGTATCCCGGCGGAAAAAGTAAACTTGCAAGGTTTATTGCCCTTTTGTGTAAAAAAAATGAAATCGACAACACCAACGGGCATTATGTTGAGCCATATGCAGGCGGTGCTTCTGTAGCCTTGTTTCTGCTGCTGAACGGTCATGTATCAGAAATCACGATCAATGACAGTGACCGCGCAATTTATGCTTTCTGGTATTCGGTTCTACACCACACCGATAAGCTTGTATCAAAGATACGCAGTACACGTATTAACGAGCAAACATGGCGGCAATGTCGCAAGGTACAACAACACAAAGATATCGCTTCTCTGTTTGATTTAGGCTTTTCCACTTTCTTCCTTAATCGAACGAATATATCAGGCATTATTGATGGTGGAATGATCGGCGGTTATGGCCAAAAAGGCAAGTATAAGATTGATTGCCGCTTTAATAAAAAAGAACTCATACAACGAATCCAAACTATTGCAGAGCACAAAAAAGACATCCATCTCTACAATCTTGACGCACTTGATCTCATAAAAAAGATTGAGAAAAAGCCATCGACCATTTTTTATTTTGATCCCCCATACTACCTCAAAGGCAAATCACTTTATTTGAACCACTATACATATGCTGACCATGAGGAGGTGAGCAAAGAAATACAAGCTATACATAATGCGCGATGGATAGTATCCTATGACGCTACTAAACCCATCAAGGATTTGTACAAGGGATACCGAAAGAAAGAATATTCACTTGTTCACACAGCCCATACTGCAAGACTCGGCGACGAGGTACTATTTTTTAGCGATAACATGACTGTACCCCAAGTTACAACCCCCACTAAAGTATAGTATGAACACTTTTACGAACAATACGGATCAGGTACGTCGCAAATTTCGCTCGCTTAAAAACATCTTTTGAAGAAAGAAATACGATGGTACGTATTGGCAACTGATATTTTCGGAGCCCGAAATACTAAACCGTTCCCTTAGTTAGTCACTCCTTAAAAACATGCTAAGCGCCTATTTATCAACATAATGAGTTGATAACTTTTTGTTTTTTGAGGTGCGGAATTGCAAGGAAATGCGGAAATTAGCATGAATATCTTGCAATAAATGAAAGGGAGCAGTGAGGTAAATACGCAACGGGAGTTGTTCCGTCCGATGCTGGTGGACTTCATCGACATGAAGCATGAGCTGGTTCTGCTATCAAATAAGATTGATTGGAAGCATTTGGATCAGGAGTTATCGAAGTATTATTCGAGCATGGGCCGTCCATCAATGCCTGTTCGTTTGATGGTTGGCTGTTTATTTCTTAAGCGTCTGTACAACTTAGGGGACGAGACGCTGGCTAAGGAATGGAAGATGAACCCGTACATGCAATACTTCTGTGGGTATTCGCATTTTCAGCACCAATTTCCTTTTGATCCGAGTGATTTGGTTCATTTTCGTAAGCGGATAGGAGAAGAAGGCGCGAAAAAGATATTTGCTTATTCGGTGAAGATCCATGGGAAAGATGCTCAGGAAAAGCAGGCACTATCGGACACAACGGTCCAGGGCAACTACACTACGTTTCCCACAGATGCCAAATTGGCGAAAAAGGTCATTGACAAATTAAATGCCCTGGCTCAATTAAGAGGGGTGAAACAGCGTCAGAGCTATGTTCGTACATCAAAGCAATTGTTGCGGGATAGCTATAACAGCAAACATCCCAGTCGGGTAAAGAAGGCAAAAAAGGCCATTGATAAGCTCAGGATCATTGCTGGTCGCTTAATTCGGGAACTGGAACGGAAATTAACACCGGAGCAGTGGGTTTTTCACGAAGAAGAGTTAGCCCTATACCAACAGATCCTCAACCAAAAAAGGACCGACAGGAACAAGATCTATAGTGTGCACAAACCCTTTACCAGCTGCATAGCCAAAGGGAAGGCACACAAGCCGTATGAATTTGGGAACAAGGTAGGCTTAACGGTTACCTCTAAAACGCTCATTGTGACCTCCATCAAGGCCTTTGAAGGAAATCCTCATGATAGCAAAACCATTGAGCCTCTGATCCGTCAGATGGAACAAAACGACTTACCGGTTCCTAAGGAAATCGTTTATGACCGGGCAGGAAAAGGACAAAAGCAGATAGGTAAGACCCTGATCTCCACTCCGGATAGCCGGCCATTAAAACGAGAGAGTGCGTACCAAAAGCGAAAGAAGCGAAAGAAATTTAGGCGCAGGGCTGTTATAGAGGCGGTCATTGGGCACCTGAAATCAGATTGCCGGATGGAACAGAACTATCTGCACGGTGTGGAATCTCCACAAATCAACGCTTTTTTAGCAGCTGTGGGATGGAATATGCGGAAGATGATGGAAAAACTCAGCAAACAAGTTTATTTTTTATTTTCTTTCGAGAGATCTTACCTGAAAGACCAGCTACTTCCAAATCTACTTTTTGTTACAAGGTGATTCACGGAGTTTGAGTGCACAATAGTTTAGCATTTCATTCTTTTTGATGGGGGTGAGGCTTTTTTTTTGCTTTCAGGCTCAAAAAATGACTTTTTTAAGGAGCGACTAGTTAGCCATCATTATTAGCTATAGCTTAACTTCCTAAAAAACGGCTTGTAGTTACTACGATAAGTACCTAACGCTTCTGGTTTCTCAGTAGCTTTCGATCTGCCCCATAGCTCTGAGGCGTTATTACCTTTATTCCAAGCACTAGTCAGGTGTTTCGTACCGCCCAAATCGTAAATCCTTGGCTATAGGCAAAAATCCAACCCGCCGAACGGTTTGAACTCTGGGTTCCTTCTTGCGGTTGATTTTTCCCTTGCGTTTTACTGTGCTGCATTTAATGTACATCTTGCAGGCATAGCCACTACAAACCTGCTATCCACGCCTGTTCCAAACTATTTTGGGAAGTTAAGCTAAAGCCGACCTCCTGGGGGGATCTATTGCTTCTGGTAAGTTGTCAGCATTCTATTTAAGACACACGTCCTCATTAGTTACATAAAATTGTATCTGAATAAAGTGTTGAAATATAAGTTTTTATATATCATTAACTACAGAGCTAACTCTGTAGCTAGCTCTGTAGTTTTATCTTCACGACAAGAGAAAAAATGAGCGAATAAAAGATACCTATTTAACCAACCTTCGAACGACTGGAAGCTGTCCGCTGCCGCTGATTGGAGTGATGGATTTGATATGGGAACGATTTGTCCTTAAAGACTATAGCTTAGCCGTACAGGTAATGTACCTCACTTTTTACCTACACTGGTGACTTTGCTTCATTTGGTGGCTGGGATGGGGGTGATTCACTGGAAGGGACCTATTACGTTGTTGCAAGGGCGGTTGCATCAGGTGGAAGGGTCATGGAGCAAAAGGGAACCAATACCTTGCTGAGATGAAGCTGATTAGTGCTCACCGGATCGGGTCGGCCTGGCGGCGTCATCGGCCGGTTAAGCCCTCGGAACGGGATTCCTGGCTTCACGTATCGTTTTTGTCCGTTGGGATGTACCCGATCCATTTGGAAGGGGAAGTCTTCAGTATGACAAAACCCTGTGAACAGTATACCTATGCTGCATAATACAACTAAAAAACAACTATTTTTGGTTTATGGAGGGGGGGGTATCTCACATATTAAAATTCACACTGATCATTAGCGTGTTTCCGAGCGTATTGCTGGCCCAAATGTATCACCCTGGCAAGGTTTGGGTAACAGTAATGGATCCGGCCATTATTCCATTGGATGGAAAAGAATCGTCAAATGCAGCTCTCGATCAGCTACTAGCTGATTTTGAGATCAGTAAAATAACCCAACCCATGCATTTTGCCAGGAGCGGGGAATTGAGACGGGTATTCGAACTAAACACGCGCTTCCATGAAGATTCACTTTTTAGCGCTTTAATGGCAATAAACCATGAAAACCGATTATTCATGCTCGTTGAGAAGGTGCCGGTTCTGATACCGCGTGAACTGGCTAATCCTGCAGATGACATGTGGCAACGGATGCTTGATAACGACACGTCAAATGACTGGTTATGGTATTTACGGAACATAGAGGCAGACAAGGCCTGGGATATCACAACGGGCGATACTTCCATCCAGATCTATCATCGCGAACGGATGGATCTGACACATCCTGACCTGTTGACGAAGCTTAACCCCAATCATGACTTTTGGGATGGAGATACAACAAAACAACCACGCGGCAAATGGGCGGCACATGGTACTGCTGTTGCTACATTAATGGCAGGTGAAACGGCTGATAGCGGTTCATCCCCTACTGGACAACTTGCCTCTGTTGGATATAATTCAGGTATTTTATATTCTGACTGGACAAATAATCATGGCCAAATCCTATTACAAGCCAGTACCATTCACCATGCGGAAATATTCAACCTATCCTGGTACTTTCCCAGAAACTTTTTGGACGCTCATGATGATTGGTATACTGCCACCTGGAAAAACATAGAAAAGGAGGTGCTTGACAATGGCACCATTGTTATACGGGGAGCGGGGAATGGCTGGGACATGGTAGATTCGTCCGATGCCCACGTGCCCCTATATCCATTCAGCGGTGTGGAAGACGATCGGGTTATTGTGGTTTCGGGTACCGATAAATACGACCGGTTTGACCCTGAAGATACATCGGAGCATTATCATAGCCATTACCCACAGGTAGATCTCTGTGCGCCGGGGCACGAGATAATGACCGGTACCCATACACTTAATATAAATGGGAATACCATCAATTGGCCTTACTATGGCAGCAGTAAAGGAACCTCTTTTGCCAGCCCGATCACGGCAGGAACAGCAGCTCTTATGAAGTCTGTCAACCCCTGCCTTAATTCCAACTGGGTACAGGACCTTTTAAAGAACACAACCGATCCCATAGCAGATGCATCCGATTTTCCGGGGGAAATCGGTACGGGCCGCTTAAATGCCTACAAAGCGGTTAAAGCGGCTCAGGGAGCATACAGTGCCAGCCTGGACCTGTACATAAAGGACCGCCCGGAAGATTTTGGTTATCCCGGAAGCTATGCCTGGGGCTGGTGGTTTGACAAAAGCCCTGATATATGGGTAAGGAACCAGGCTGATGGCTTTACAAATTTCATACACCAGGAACCCGAATACAGCTCAACACAACCGGTTTACGTATATGTTCGGGTCTGGAACAAGAGTTGTGATTCGAGCTATGGTGCAGGAAACCTGGTACTTTACTGGACAAAGGCCTCATCCATATCGAGCTGGCCCCAAAACTGGGACGGTACACAGCCAACGGTTGGTAACGTAATTGATTCTGTAGCCCTGCCCAACATAGGTCCGGGGGACAGTGAGGTCTTTGAGTTTCAGTGGACTATCCTAAACCCCTATGTGCATAGCAACTGGGCCTCGTGCCTGTTAGCCCGTATTGAGGGCATCAGTACCGATGCGATAACGGTTTATCCCAATCATCTTGAGCAGGACGTGTTTGAAAACAATAACATTGCCCTGAGGAATGTAACAGTTGTTGATATTCATCCGGGCATGCAACTGCCCGTTATTGACGGTATAAAAAGGCCACATGGCCGGTTTATGTATGTGGGCAATGCCTCAGGGCAGCCTGCCCGTTTTGACCTGACTTTTGAAATGGCCTCAGATGAACATACTCATTCTGTAGCTGCAGAAGCCGAAGTTCATATTTTTACCGATGAAGCAGGCTGGCAAATAATCGGGAGTGCCGTTGAGCAACACCCGGAGCTAAAGGTTGTTGGAGACCGGGAGTTCGTGGTACAGGGAGATAGTGTTTCGTTGGAAAACGTACTGTTTGGATCAGGAGTTCGCATACCGCTCTATATCGGCTTTAATTTTCTGATGGATGAGCTGACATCGGAAGAGGAATATCATTACCGTGTTGCCCAGCGCTATTCGGGTGCAGAAAACGATATAACAGGTGCGGTGCATTTTGTTATTCGCAAGTCTCCAAGAGCCCTTTTTAATGCCGATGCAGGTGCGGATCAGATCATAAGGAAAAAGGATAGTACAGAGGTTAATGCCCTTGACATAGGTGAGCCAGCCATTTACAATTGGTACGATCCGGAAGGTCATTTAATATACTCAGGAAGGAACACTATGGTTTCTCCTGAAATAACCACCACCTATAAGCTGGAGGTTATGACAGATACGGATGGATTCAAGGATTATGACGAGGTGGTCATTGAAGTACAGCCATATTGGCTGGAAGATATTGTTCCCAATCCCACTATTGCAAGTGCAACGGTTACCTACCAGATCGAAGGGGCAGGCAGTGTCTACTTAATGGTGCTAAACGGCTTTGGGTCTGTTAATAACCACTATCGGTTAACGCCTGGTAGTAAGCAAATGAATATTGATGTAAGCCATTACGCGCCTGGTGTTTACAATGTGATCCTTATGGTAGATGGCCGGGCCGTAGATGCAAGATCATTGATCACTCAATAGTCTTTTAACTCCGCTCCACCAAATCAGCAGGTTCGGTGCTGTGGCGAAAGATCTTTTATAATGAAGTATCTGTTAACCTTCGTGCTGATCGGTTTTGTTCAGCAGTTCAGCATGGCCCAGTGTACGGCCAATGCGGGTCCTGATCAGCACAGCTGCCCCAATGATTCAACTGTTTTTGTAGAACTTGGCGGTAATCCAACGGCAAGCCCTGGCGTTCCTCCATACTCATATTCGTGGAGCATGGAACCTGTTCAGGGAGCTCCGGGGTCCCCTGTTATTTATGCATCTGATGTGCTTAGCGATACGGCGGCGGCTAACCCCTCTATAACAAACAGATGGGCGGATGATACCATTACCTTTTACTTAAATGTCACGGATTCCATTGGAAACACCTGTGCAGATAGCTGCACCGTCATCTTTTCCAACTTTAACTACCTTTTTGGTCCTGAGCAGTACGTTATTGAATTTGGCGACTCTATCTACCTGAGTGGAGGAGTAGATGTTGACGGAGGTATAGGAAACCTGTCATATTTATGGAAGCCAAACCGTGGGTTAAAAGACTCAACCACATTGAGTGGCTTTTGGGCTAAGCCTGATAGCTCTGTTAACTACTATGTAACCGTCACGGATACTTTGAACTGCCAGGTGGTTATTCCGCCATGCTATTTTGTAATTGTTTATCCCATTGGAATGGCTGAAAACGCCTTAAATGAATATGTTTCCATTTACCCCAATCCATCTGATGGGATCATAAACATTAAAAAGGAAGGTCATTTGGAAATCCTTTCCCTACGCATTTCCAATCTTATGGGGGAGACGGTATTTATCTGCAAAAACAACTATGATCAAATAGATATTTCCCATCTTTACAATGGAATATACGTGCTATCTATGGAGACCGACCAGGGAGTTATTCGAAAAAAAATGGAAAAAGGCTTATGACCCTTAAATTTATATTTATATTTGTGCAAGCAGTTTACAATATATCAGAAATATGAGAGCCTTATTGATCACACTAATGACTACCAGTATGCTCCCAAGCGTATTGCTGTCCCAAACGTATCATTCCGGCAAGGTTTGGGTAACAGTAATGGATCCGGCTATTATTCCACTGGATGGGGTAGCATCGTCAAATGCAGATTTTAACCAGGTGTTGTCTGATTTTGGGGTTAGTGAAATAACCCAGCCCATGCACTTTGCCAGGAGTGAGGAACTGAGGCGGGTGTTTGAGCTAAATACTGCCTTCCATGAAGATTCTCTTTTTAGTGCTTTAACGGCAATAAACCATGAAAACCCTTTATTCACGCTCATTGAGAAGGTGCCGGTTCTGACAACGCATGATCTGGCTAACCCAGCAGACTACATGTGGCAGCTGATGCTTGATAACGACACGTCAAATGACTGGTTATGGTATTTACGGAGCATAGAGGCAGACAAGGCCTGGGATATCACAACAAGCGATACTTCCATCCAGATCTATCATGGCGAATCAACGGATCTGACACATCCTGATCTGTTGACAAAGCTTAACCCCAATTATGACTTTTGGGATGGAGATACAACAAAACAACCACTCGAAAAATGGGCGGCACATGGTACTGCTGTTGCTACCTTAATGGCAGGTGAAACGGCTGATAGCGGTTCGTCCCCTACTGGACAACTGGCCTCTGTTGGATATAACTCAGGTATTCTGTATTCCAAATGGAAAAGTATGCTGATTTTATTAGAAGCTAGTACTGTTCACAACGTGGAGGTAATCAATCTGTCTTGGTATAAACCGGATACTGCTGCGTGGTATACTGCTACCTGGAAAAACGTAGAAAAGGAGGTGCTTGACAATGGTACCATTGTTATACGGGGAGCGGGGAATGGCTGGGATATGATAGACCCGGCCTACGCTCACGTGCCCCTGTATCCATTCAGCGGTGTGGAAGACGATCGGGTTATTGTGGTTTCGGGTACCGATAAGTACGACCGTTTTGATCCTGCAGATACGTCGGAGCATTATCATAGCCATTACCCACAGGTAGATCTGTGTGCGCCGGGACACGAGATAATGGCCGGTTCTCATACACTCGATACAACCGGAAATATTATCAATTGGCCCTACTATGGCGATAATAAAGGAACCTCTTTTGCCAGCCCGATCACGGCAGGAACAGCAGCTCTTATGAAGTCTGTCAACCCCTGCCTTAATTCCAACTGGGTACAGGACCTTTTAAAGAACACAACCGATCCCATAGCAGATGCATCCGATTTTCCGGGGGAAATCGGTACGGGCCGCTTAAATGCCTACAAAGCGGTTAAAGCGGCTCAGGGAGCATACAGTGCCAGCCTGGACCTGTACATAAAGGACCGCCCGGAAGATTTTGGTTATCCCGGAAGCTATGCCTGGGGCTGGTGGTTTGACAAAAGCCCTGATATATGGGTAAGGAACCAGGCTGATGGCTTTACAAATTTCATACACCAGGAACCCGAATACAGCTCAACACAACCGGTTTACGTATATGTTCGGGTCTGGAACAAGAGTTGTGATTCGAGCTATGGTGCAGGAAACCTGGTACTTTACTGGACAAAGGCCTCATCCATATCGAGCTGGCCCCAAAACTGGGACGGTACACAGCCAACGGTTGGTAACGTAATTGATTCTGTAGCCCTGCCCAACATAGGTCCGGGGAACAGTGAGGTCTTTGAGTTTCAGTGGACTATCCTAAACCCCTATGTGCATAGCAACTGGGCCTCGTGCCTGTTAGCCCGTATTGAGGGCATCAGTACCGATGCGATAACGGTTTATCCCAATCATCTTGAGCAGGACGTGTTTGAAAACAATAACATTGCCCTGAGGAATGTAACAGTTGTTGATATTCATCCGGGCATGCAACTGCCCGTTATTGACGGTATAAAAAGGCCACATGGCCGGTTTATGTATGTGGGCAATGCCTCAGGGCAGCCTGCCCGTTTTGACCTGACTTTTGAAATGGCCTCAGATGAACATACTCATTCTGTAGCTGCAGAAGCCGAAGTTCATATTTTTACCGATGAAGCAGGCTGGCAAATAATCGGGAGTGCCGTTGGGCAACACCCGGAGCTAAAGGTTGTTGGAGACCGGGAGTTCGTGGTACAGGGAGATAGTGTTTCGTTGGAAAACGTACTGTTTGGATCAGGAGTTCGCATACCGCTCTATATCGGCTTTAATTTTCTGATGGATGAGCTGACATCGGAAGAGGAATATCATTACCGTGTTGCCCAGCGCTATTCGGGTGCAGAAAACGATATAACAGGTGCGGTGCATTTTGTTATTCGCAAATCTCCAAGAGCTCTCTTTAATGCCGATGCAGGGGCGGATCAGACCATAAGGAAAAACGACAGTACAGAGGTTAATGCCCTTGACATAAGTGAGCCAGCCATTTACAATTGGTACGATCCGGAAGGTCATTTAATATACTCAGGAAGGGACACTATGGTTTCTCCTGAAATAACCACCACCTATAAGCTGGAGGTTATGACAGATACGGATGGATTCAAGGATTATGACGAGGTGGTCATTGAAGTACAGTCATATTGGCTGGAAGATATTGTTCCCAATCCCACTATTGCAAGTGCAACGGTTACCTACGAGATTGAGGGGGCAGGCAGTGCCTACTTAATGGTGCTAAACGGCTTTGGCACTGTTAATAACAACTATCTGTTAACGCCTGATAGTAAGCAAACGGATATTGATGTAACCCATTACGCGCCTGGTGTTTACAATATGATCCTCATTGCAAATGGTCAGGCTGTAGATGCGAGATCATGGATCATTCAATAATTTTTTTAGCTACGCTCACCAAAATGAGCCGGTTCAATTTAACGGTTAATCTTTTTTGGCAATGAAGTATCTGTTAACCTTCGTGCTTATCGGTTTTGTTCAGCAGTTCAGCATGGCCCAGTGTACGGCCAATGCGGGTCCTGATCAGCACAGCTGCCCCAATGATTCAACTGCTTTTTTACAACTTGGCGGTAACCCAACAGCAAGCCTTGGCATTCCTCCATACGCATATTCCTGGAGCATAAAACCCATTCAGTGGTTTCCGGGTATTAAAGCTTCTGACCTACTTAATGATACGACGGCAGCAAATCCTTTTGTGATAGATCGATCGTTGTATGATACCATTATCTTTTACTTAAATGTCACAGATTCCATTGGAAATACCTGTGCAGATAGTTGCATGGTGACCTTTTCCAATTTTACACACTTTTTATACTATTACACCTTTGATATTAACGAGGGGGACTCGCTGTACCTGAACCATGGTCTGGATGTTCTACCACAAACATATATGCCAGTACAAGTACCGCTTGATAGTTTGATAACATGCTTATGGCGGCCTGATCGGGGGCTGAAGGACTCCACAACATGTTCCGGCTTTTGGGCTAAGCCCGACTCATCTGTAAAGTACTATGTAACCATTACGGATCATTTTGGGTGCAGTGATGCGGGTGGCCCATTCTATCAGATAACCGTTCATCCCATTGGAATGGCTGAAAACGCCTTAAATGAATATGTTTCCATTTACCCCAATCCATCTTATGGGATCATAAACATTAAAAAGAAAGGTCATTTGGAAATCCTTTCCCTACGCATTCTCAATCTTATGGGGGAGACGGTATTTATCTGCAAAAACAACTATGATCAAATAGATATTTCCCATCTTCACAATGGAATATACGTGCTGTCTATGGAGACCGACCAGGGAGTTATTCGGAAAAAAATAGAAAGGAAATAAGAGATGCCCCCGGGGGGGACCTCTGAGGTACTTCCCTATCTTTTGGCTAACAATGAAAGGAGCATTACACCATTGCCCTGCTCAGATGAGTTGGTTCAATGCTTGTTCAGGTCGGTCGGTTGTTCGGTCAATACCATGACCTTATTATCCCGCACTTCCATCACACCGCCATTCACGGGCAGCAGCAACTCGCGATCGTTGGCGGTGCTGCGTTTCAGCTTGTCTGACACCTCGTCAATATGGTCTTTTACTCCATCTGCTTCCAGGATCCGGATGTTTCCGGCTGCGAGGGTCGAAATGATTGGTGCGTGGTCGTTCAGGACCTGAAAGCTACCGTCCACCCCCGGAAAAGTTACCCTATCGGCCTCTCCGCTATACACTTTTTCTTCCGGTGTGATGATCTCCAATTGCATCAGCGTTTCTCCTTAGCGTACTTCAGCGAGCATTTTCTCACCTTCCTCAATGGCTTCTTCAATGGTTCCCTTCAGGTTGAAGGCGGCTTCAGGATACTGATCTACCTCACCCTCCATGATCATGTTAAAGCCTTTGATGGTATCGCTGATGTCTACAAACACCCCCGGGAAACCGGTAAACTGCTCAGCAACGTGGAACGGCTGGGACAGGAAGCGCTGTATCCGACGGGCGCGATGTACAACCTGTTTATCTTCTTCGGACAATTCGTCCATACCGAGAATGGCGATGATGTCCTGCAATTCATTATAACGCTGGAGGATCTCTTTCACGCGCTGTGCACAGCGGTAGTGCTCTTCACCAACGATCTCCGGAGAGAGGATACGCGAAGTTGAATCCAATGGGTCAACAGCCGGGTAGATACCCAGGGAAGCGATCTTACGGCTCAGTACCGTGGTGGCATCCAGGTGGGCAAAGGTTGTTGCCGGTGCCGGGTCGGTTAGATCATCCGCCGGCACGTATACTGCCTGAACGGAGGTAATGGACCCGTTTTTCGTTGAGGTGATCCGCTCCTGCATGTTACCCATTTCGGTGGCAAGCGTCGGCTGGTAACCTACTGCGGAAGGCATCCGCCCGAGCAGGGCGGAAACCTCAGAACCTGCCTGGGTAAATCTGAAAATGTTATCGACGAAGAACAGAATATCGCGACCCTGTCCGCTGCCTTCACCGTCGCGGTAGTACTCTGCAAGGGTTAATCCTGAAAGGGCCACACGAGCACGTGCCCCCGGAGGCTCGTTCATTTGACCGAAGACGAAGGTCGCCTTGGATTCCTTCAGCGCGTCTTTGCTCACCCTGGTCAGGTCCCAGCCACCCTCTTTCATGCTGCGCATGAAATCGTCGCCATATTTAATGATCCCTGCCTCAAGCATTTCACGGAGCAGGTCGTTTCCCTCGCGTGTGCGTTCACCCACACCGGCGAACACAGACAAGCCACCGTGTCCTTTTGCGATGTTGTTGATGAGCTCCTGGATCAATACCGTTTTTCCTACACCGGCACCACCGAAGAGGCCGATCTTACCCCCTTTGGCGTACGGTTCGATCAGGTCAATTACCTTAATACCGGTAAAAAGTACTTCCGTGGCGGTACTGAGGTCTTCGAATTGGGGAGCCTTGCGGTGGATGGGCAGGCCATGGGAGTTATCTACCTCTCCGTTTCCGTCAATGGCGCCACCGGTTACGTTAAACACACGTCCGCGAATTGCTTCACCGATCGGCATTTTGATCGGAGCACCCGTGGCAACGACGTCCATGTTGCGAACGAGACCGTCCGTTGAATCCATGGCGATGGCCCTGACCGTATCCTCACCTGTATGCTGTTGTGCCTCAAGCACGACTACCGTGCCGTCGGCCTTGGTTACCTCAAGGCTATCATAGATCTTGGGGAGGTCTTCTGAACTTCCGCTGAAACGAACGTCCACAACCGGACCGATCACCTGGGCGACTTTTCCGATATTATTCGACATAGCCAATTGATTGGATTAAAGAAAAAGGCTGCATTTTCCGGGGGCAAAAGTACGTTTTAATTTCGTTTGGAATGGTGTCCGAAAGGGTCCTTTTTATTTCTAATTTTACTTGTGTAAAACAGCGCGATACTTGAAGATCTACTCTTCCATTGACAATTTTCCGGCCCTTGGGAACGCGGTGGTCACCACGGGGACCTTCGACGGTGTTCATGTGGGGCACCGGCGCATCATTCAACAGCTTAGCGACCTGGCCCGGACTGCCGGAGGAGAAACGGTATTGCTTACTTTTTGGCCTCATCCGCGGATGGTCCTGTTCGACGATCGGGATCTTCGACTGATCAATACGCAACGAGAGAAAGAGGCTCTGCTGGCCAAAGCGGGGATTGACCACCTGATCGTCCATCCCTTTACCAAACAGTTCAGTCGCCTGACCGCGCTGGAATATGTGCGTGACATCCTCGTAAACCGGATCGGGACCAGAAAGCTCGTGATCGGGCATGACCACCACTTTGGCCGAAACCGGGAGGGTGGTTTCAAAGATCTGCAGATGTATGGTCATACCTATCACTTCGATGTTGAAGAGATCCCGGTGCAGGTGCTTGACAATGTAAACGTGAGTTCCACCAAGATCCGGAATGCCTTACTGGAGGGTGATGTATCTTTGGCCAGCAACTACCTTGGCTCGGTATATGAACTCACCGGAAAGGTCGTCCGTGGTGCCACCCTGGGACGGACCATCGAATTTCCCACTGCGAACATTGAAGTGCCCGAAAAATATAAATTGATCCCGGCTGATGGTGTTTATGCCGTTCAGGTGCTGGTGCGTGGCGAATGGTACAGGGGCATGAGCAACATTGGCAAGCGTCCGACCGTCTCGGGTCAGGATCGCCAGATCGAGGCACATCTTTTCGGGTTCGACCGGGACCTCTACGACCAGGACATCACCCTGCGCTTTGTTCGCCGCCTGCGGGACGAACAAAAGTTCGGATCGCTCAATGAACTGAAAGAGCAGTTACGGCTCGATCGTGAGTCTGCTCTCAAGGCCCTTGTCTGATCCGGTCCGAAACCACCTCTGCTTTTGCCTCACAGCCGTATCGTTACCTGCCCGAGGAAGTTGATCGTCGCTTGCGGATAGTAAAAATTTTCCGTGATCAAATCGCCGTATACATAGCTATACGTGTATCCGAACGAGCTGTACAGGGTGTTGAACAGGTTGTTGATCTTCAACTGCAGGTCCATTCCCTTTGTGCCTCGCGGCACGATGGTATAACCCGCGATCAGGTCAGCTACGAAGAACGATCCAATGATCCGATCCTCATTCGACGTGTTGTCCAGATACTGCTGCCCCACGTACTTTCCCTGCAGGCGCAGCATGGCGCGATCTGCCGGATGATGCTCCACAAAAATGGCACCGACCGAATTTGGGCTCAGTGCGATGTCTGTATCCTTGTACTCATTCACGATCACCTCATATCCGCCGTCCGTGTAATCGTACAGCGTTTCCTCAAAAGTCCGGATCCTGTTCCGGCTCAGCGCCCAATTCCCTCCCAGGACCCATCGGCCCGTGAGGGCATAACGCGCTTTCAGCTCGATCCCGGCGCGATAACTCCCGGGGACATTGGTTCGGACCGAGGCCCCAACGTCGTTCAGCTCGCCCGTCACGATCAATTGATCGGTATAGTCCATATAGTAGCCATTAGCCTCGAAAGCCAGTTTTTGCCCCCGAAAGCGGTATCCGAATTCGTAATCATTGAGTTCCTCTGCGGTCGGGAGCTGCCCGCCCGGGGCATCGATAAAATCGCTCCGCACCGGTTCGCGCCGGGCCTGCGCAAAGCTGGCATACACCTGTTGCCGGTTCCCCAAAAAGTAGGTCAGCCCGAATTTCGGGTTAAAAAAAGCGAAGGTCTCATCTATATCGTAGGCCTTCAGGTCGTTGTTGGTCCCCCTGGTCCGATAAGTGATGCCGCGGAATTGTAGATCTGCAAAAAAGCGGAACGATCGCCAGTCGCAGGTCGTCTTCACATACATATTTCCATCTGTCTTTACGGCCTCCCCTTCGTAGTAGCGATAATCCTTTGGCGTTGTAAAGGCATGCTGCATCCAAATAATTTCGCCGTAGTGCCGTCCGTCGTACTGATTCCAGGCCCCACCGACGGTCACACCCAGGCCGCGCTTCTGATGATCCATCGAAAAGGTGACTCCATAGAAGTCATTGTCGAGCCAGCGTCGGCGCACGAGGTCGGTTGAATAAAGGGTGTCTCCGCCTGCGGCGTGATCATTGAGCCCGTACGCCGCATAGTCCTCATTGTCCCGGTATTCCTCAAAGTACCCTGCTCCTCTGGTGTAGTGCAGGGCAGCCCGGGCCTTAAAGGACTTGCTCAGGCGTTGCGTGAAGTGAAGCTGGTAATGATCCTGCCCGTAATCATCGACCTGGTCGTCGTACTCATAGTAGTTATAGGTACGGCCGCTGTTGAGCAGGTTGTCCGTTTGGGTTGGGCTGAGTCCGTTGTTAGCGGCGTGATTGAGCATACCGGAGGAGTCGTTTTCCAGGCGGCTCTGAGGAGTTCCCCACCAGCTTTGATAGGTACGTTCACGACCCGAGAACATGATGAACTTCAAGGTGGAATTGTTTCCGTAGTGGGCGCCGCTGAAGTAGTAGCTGCGCAGGTTGCTGCCGGCCCGGTCAATGTATCCGTCCGAGGTGATCTGAGACAGGCGTCCTTCCAGGATAAAATGATCGCCCATTGATCCGGTGCCGAACTGCACATTGCGTTTGAAGGTGTTGAAGCTTCCGCCCGCGAGGGCGATATGGGCATAGGGATGGGTATTGAAGGCATCGGTATTCATGTTCACCGTGGCTCCGAAGGCCGCAGCACCGTTGGTGGAGGTTCCGACTCCGCGCTGGAGCTGGATGCTTGAAGCGCTTGTAGCCAGATCCGGCATATTCACCCAAAAAACACCTTGCGATTCGGAATCGTTGATCGGGATCCCGTTTACCGTTACGTTGATCCGGGTCTGATCGGATCCGCGGATGCGCATGTTCGTATATCCGATCCCTGCCCCTGCATCAGAGCTGGTAACCATGTTGGTGGTTCCGTCAAGCAAAACGGGCAGATCCTGTCCAAGGTTGCCTTTTTCCAGTTCTTCGCGGCTCAGGTTTTCGTATGCTAGCGGTGCGTCCTCATCGGCCCGTAGGGCCTCCACGACCACCTCGGAAATTTCCTCAGCCTGGCGTTCCATGGCGACCGTGACCGATTTTACCGGAGCGTCGGGAACGACTTCGATCGTGTTCTCCCGGTAGCCGATGAACCGTATGGTGAGCTGGACGTACCGAACGCGGGGCAACGAAACCTCAAAATAGCCCTGGGCATCGCTTGAGACGCCGTTGTCCGAACCTTCACCGGCCCACGTAACTGAGGCACCGGACAGGCCTTGCCGGGTTTGTGCATCAATAACGCGCCCCTGAATGGTGGTGATGGGTTCCTGGCCCATCGTGCTGTAGGCACAGAGGAAGAGGAACACCGCAGTCGAAATGAATTTCTGCATGACTAAACGATTTAATCACGAGAAAGGGGTGACTCGCTGGTGTTGGTAATTAATTTCCCTTGGCGGCATGACCCGCCCAGGTTCATTGGGTATGATCTCAGCCCGCAGCGCTTTCGCGAAGGGCACCCCTTTTGAGACGTGGGCAAAGGTAGCGGAATTTTTGGAGGTATTTGCTCAGTTGTTTTCGAACAGGTGCCTCACGGCACGATGAGCAGCCCGGCGGCGCGATTCGCCTCGTCCGGAAATGAGGCTGTACGGAAATCCGTATTCAGCGCATTTGGCCAGGTAGACCTGGAGCAGTTTGTAGCGCTGATCGGGGTGCTCGCGCAAAGGGTCGGGTTCCCAGGGCAGGTCCACATCACCCACCAGGTAGTGATCGTAGCGATGTTGCTGCACGGCCTTGAGGATTGTCTGGTCAACCTTTCCGTATCTGCATTCGCTCCAAACCTCCAGCACGAGCGGATCGGTATCGGCTACCAGTCCCTGCGGAAAATAACGGAGCGTTTCAGCCTCCAGGGCCAATTGTTCGTTCAGGAGGTCGCGAAGGTCTTCCTTTCGGTACGGGCGTCCCAATTCCGGCAGGTAGGTTCGTGCAACTTCAGGCACCCAGCCAAGTCCCAGCTCCCTGGCCAGCCACTGGCTGAGCTCGCTCTTACCTGTTGATTCAGGCCCCGTGACCGAAATGCGAACAGGTTGCTGAGGTGTCTGAAGCCGTATCCTCCCATTCGGTGTTTTCCTTGACATAATATATATGTTCGGCGTTGCGCCTCCTGATCGGGGAAAGCAGAAAAAGCGCCCTGGCCCGGGAGCTGAACGGATCGAGTGGGGCAGGGCTTTGGCTTCCATGGTTCGTTTCCGTGAAACTCAAAGGTAGCATTATTGCAGCACCTGTTTTCAGCGACTCCCACGAATAGGAAGACACGTTTGTTTTCTGAGCTATTGAGTATCTTTGCACGAATTTCCTAAAGGAATTTTATATGAGTGCAACTACGCAGGAACAATTGAACTATAAGGTAAAGGACCTTTCCCTGGCGGGCTGGGGGCGAATGGAAATTGAACTGGCGGAAGCCGAAATGCCCGGTTTGATGTCGCTCCGCGAGGAGTACGGTGAAAGCAAGCCACTCAGGGGAGCGCGCATTGCAGGCTGCTTGCACATGACGGTCCAAACTGCAGTTTTGATCGAAACCCTGGTGGAACTGGGAGCCGAAGTGGCCTGGTCGGGCTGTAATATTTTCAGTACGCAGGATCATGCCGCTGCGGCGATGGCCCAGTCGGGGATCCCGGTCTTCGCGTGGAAGGGTCAGACCGAAGAGGAATTCGACTGGTGTATTGAGCAAACCCTGACCGCTTTTGAAGGTGAACGGCCATTGAACATGATCCTGGACGACGGGGGTGACCTGACCAATATGGTATTTGACCACTACCCTGAACTGGTCGGGGAGATCAGCGGACTAACAGAAGAGACCACTACCGGTGTTCACCGTTTGTATGAGCGCATGGCAAAAGGGACCCTTCCAATCCCGGCGATCAATGTAAACGACTCGGTAACCAAATCGAAGTTCGACAACAAATACGGATGCAGGGAATCAGCGGTAGATGCCATTCGCCGCGCTACGGACGTTATGATAGCCGGAAAGGTAGCTGTGGTTGCCGGATACGGTGACGTAGGTAAGGGAACCGCGGCCTCCCTGCGCGGAGCAGGTGCCCGGGTGATCGTTACCGAGATCGATCCGATCTGTGCCTTACAGGCAGCGATGGATGGTTTCGAGGTTAAAAAAATGGTGCATGCGACACCTCGTGCCGACATGATTATAACAGCCACCGGTAACAGGGACATCATTACCGAAGAGCACTTTCGGTTGATGAAGGACAAGACCATCGTTTGTAACATCGGGCATTTCGACAACGAAGTTGATGTGGCCTGGCTCAAGGCCAACGCAGCGTGCACTCAGATCAAACCGCAGGTTGACAAATACAAGCTCAACGGAACCGATATTATCCTCCTGGCGGAGGGACGCCTGGTGAACCTCGGTTGTGCGACCGGCCACCCGAGTTTTGTGATGAGCAACAGTTTCACGAATCAGGTATTGGCGCAGATTGAGCTGTGGAAACATGCGGAACGTTACAGCAACAAGGTGTATACTTTGCCGAAGCACCTGGATGAGAAGGTGGCAGCCCTTCATCTGGAAAAGATCGGAGTGGAGCTGGATACGCTTCGTCCGGATCAGGCCAGTTATATCGGAGTGGAAGTCACGGGACCATTTAAGCCTGAGTATTACCGATATTAAGGATTGGAATGGCCATTTTGCGGCAGGCACATCCGAAAGCCCTGCTTTTCTCAATTGATGATATCAACCCGGTTTCCGTCGTAGAAGGTGTTGTAGTCTTCCAATGGGAGCGGAGCCGATATGGGATTGCCGTTGATGATGCTCCACTGAAGCGAGTCGCAGGGGCAGGTAGCCAGCACGTTATTGGTTTCGTCGACATCGGCCTGGCCGCAGGACCGGTCAAAATGGACCGGACAGGCGCGGTCGTACGCCCGGAATTCCTCCTCGGAATAGCGATAAACGATAATGCCCCGGTACCCTCCTGTGACGTAGACCCATCCGCCCACGATCTGGAGGGCGGAATATTGGGGCTGGGAGGGATAGATGCTGATGTTTACCGCCACGTTGGGCACGCCTCCGTTAGTTCCTTTTTCGCATCCGGCCGTGAGGCCGAAAACGAAGATCAGACCTGATAAGGTGAGCAATAAGATGGATTTTACTGTCTTTATCACGCCTATTTCTAACGCCGCTTTGTGCACTATATTATAACCAACTTTGCCCACCAGGCTTAGGAATGAGGGTTATTTTGGGCGGCTCGGAGTTGTAATTTATGGCAAATATTACATTTGCCTGTTCCATTTTATTGTTTTTATATTTACAAAATCTTTCACAACAGGTTAATTTAAACGAATTGGTTTATGCTACGAAGACTACTCACAGTTGTATTTATCGGGACGCTTTTCGGTGCAATTGGGCAGCAACGTCCGGGTGAGCTCAGAGGACAGGTGACCGATAACAAAACCAAGGAACCGCTATTCCTGACGAACGTGGTGGTGAAGCTCAACGGGCAGCCGGTCAGTGGTACGACAACTGATCTGGACGGTCGCTATGTGATCAAGCCCCTGGATCCGGGGCGTTACGAGGTGGAGGTTTCCTTTATGGGGTATGCGACCCAGCTGACCAACGGGGTCATTATTTCTCCAAACAAAACAACTATGCTGAATGTGGGATTAACCGGGGAGACGGAGATGCTGATGCAGGTAGATGTGAAAGAATTTGTGGTTCCGCTGATTGATCCGGACAAACAGGGTAAGACCGTAACCGGTGAGGAAATTCAGAATATTCCACAGCGTGACGTTAATTCCATCGCTTCAACCGCTGCAGGGGTTTATCAGCAAGATGACGGGGAAGAGATCAATATGCGCGGTCAGCGTAGTAATGCAACGGACACTTATATTGACGGTATCAAGGCGCTTGGACTTGCAGCTACGACCATTCCACAGCCGGCCATTGATCAGGTGACCATTATTACAGGAGGGCTTCCGGCACAGTACGGAGATGCGACCGGTGGCATTATCAGTATAACCACGCGTGGTCCTTCCTATAAATATTCCGGAGGATTGGAGGTGAACACCTCTTCTGTCTTTGATCAGTACGACCAATCGCTGCTGGGTTTCAGCCTTACCGGCCCGTTGGTGCGTCGCGAGGATGATAGCTTACCATTGTTAGGGTTCTTTATCGCGGGAGAGTACCAGTATCAGCGCGATCCCGATCCGTCCGCGATCGGAACCTGGAAGGTCAAAGATGACCTCCTGTACCAATTGGAGCAGGAGCCGTATCGACCTGCCGGATTGGGAGGCGGGGTTATCCGCAATTCTGAACTCCTGCGCATGAGCGATTTGGAGCACATTGACTACAAGCAAAATGCCGGGCGTCAGGACCTTCGTTTTTCAGCAAAGTTCGATTGGAAAACAAGCAAGACAACCAACCTTACGTTTGGAGGCACCTACAACTGGGCGAAAGGACATCAGTGGGTGTATTCATACAGTCTGCTGAACCCGACGAACAACCCGGAATTTCGCAATCGCGACTGGCGTGTATTTGCCCGTTTTCAGCAGGGTTTCATTGATCCGGAAGATGAGTCGGCCGCCGGTAATATTAGGAATGCCTTCTACTCCCTGCAGGTAGACTACAGTGAGGTACATCGCCTAACCCAGGACGATTCGCACCTGGATCGTCTGTGGGATTACGGATATGTAGGAAAATTCGACCGCCTACAGGCACCGGACTTTACCTATGGGCTGGATACCATATCCGGACTGACCGGCTATATTCAGACCAGCATTGCAGACACGCTCGTTACTTTTGAGCCGGGCGACAAGAACCCGAATGCCGCGAATTACACCGAACAGTACTGGAATTTCGTGAACGGGGATGTGAACAGTATTTTTGCCGCTCAGGGTCAGGGAGCTTTGCTGAATGGACAGCGAACGGCCTTAAACTATTCCCTGTGGCACAACACCGGACGCCAGTATAACGGTTACAGCCTTACGGACAACAACCAGTTCCGTGTGGTAGGTTCCGGTTCGGCAGACATCAGGGATCACAGCCTGATCCTCGGCTTCGAGTACGAGCAACGTGTTAACCGCTTCTGGAGTATTAATCCGATTGGATTATGGACATTGGCGCGCCAGTTGACGAACAGCCATATTACGGAGCTTGATTTCACTAATCCGATTATCGGTACGGATGCAGATGGAAGCTTTAACGACACCATCTTTTACGCCCGTTTGTACGATGCTGAAACGCAAAACTTCTTCGATAGGCAACTGCGGCAATCATTGGGTCTTGCGATTGACGACGTGTCCTTTATCAATACCGATGCACTTTCTCCGGATCAGATGAGCCTGGAGTTCTTCAGTGCGGACGAATTGCTGAATAACGGTAACGAGCTTGTAGCATATGCCGGATATGACCACCTCGGTAATAAACTGGCCGGACCGGTCAGTTTTGAGGCTTTCTTCTCTGAAACGGATGAGAACGGGAACCTCAATCGCCAGATTGATGCCTTCCGCCCGATCTACATTGCCGGATATATTCAAGACAAGTTCCAGTTTGATGACCTGGTATTCAACATTGGTGTTCGTGTAGATCGTTTTGACGCGAACCAAAAGGTGCTGGTGGATCCATACTCCCTGTTCCCGACCATTTCCGCGCAGGAGATGCTTCAGGAAGGGCAATGGGTGGATGATCTTCCAGCCAATATTGGAGAAGACTTTGTCGTCTATGTGAACGACCTCAACGAGCCGGATCGCGTGGTGGGATATCGTGACGGTAACCAATGGTATGATGCCGATGGCAACCAAATTGCCGATCCACAGAGCCTGGCACAGGCCACCACTACGGGCACCATTACTCCGTATTTGGAAGATCGGGAAAACACCGATCTGGCGACGGACCTGACAGCCGAATCATTTGAGGATTACACACCTCAGGTGAACATAATGCCGCGTATTTCATTTAATTTCCCGATCTCCGATCTGGTCTTGTTTTTTGCACATTACGATATCCTGACGCAACGTCCCCAGAGCTTCTTACGTTTTGATCCGACCGATTACCTCTATCTGGAAGCAGACCAATCCAACGTGTTGAACAACCCCAACCTGCGCCCGGAACGCACCATTGACTACGAAATAGGCTTCAAGCAAAGATTGAGCAGGAATTCGGCGATCACCCTCAGCGCTTTCTATCGTGAACTGCGCGACATGATCCAGATAACGCAGATCAACTATGCTTTCCCGATAAACTACACCACCTTCGGAAACCTGGACTTTGGAACAGTTAAGGGACTGAGCGTTAGCTACGATTTGCGCCGTACCGGAAACGTGCGTTTGAACGTCAACTATACGCTCCAGTTCGCCGATGGATCGGGATCAAATGCAACGACCGGATTGAATCTGATCCAACAGGGGCAGCCAAACCTTCGTGTGATCCAGCCATTGGACTTTGACCAACGCCACACCCTGGTGGCGATCGTTGACTATCGCTTTGACTCAGGCAGGGACTACAATGGCCCGGTTTGGTTCGGAGCCCGTATCCTTGAGAACGCAGGTGCGAACTTTACCATCCGTGCCGGTTCAGGCGTCCCCTATACGAGTCAGGCCAATGCACTTCAGGAGGTGTCTTTAGGTATCAACCAACGCCCGATCCTCAAGGGATCAATCAACGGCTCCCGCCTTCCATGGCAATTCCGTATTGATTTGCGCCTGAATAAGCAGGTGAGTGTGAAGTGGGGTGGAAAGGAAGAAGGAAGCAAGAAAAAAACAGCTACCATGACCTTCTATCTCGATATTCGGAACCTGCTGAATACGCTCAACGTAATCAATGTATATCGTTATACCGGTAACCCGGATGACGATGGGTTCCTGTCGAGTGCAGAGGCTCAGGCGCTCATTGCCCAGCAAACCGATTCGCAGTCTTTTGCGGACCTGTATTCTTTAAAAGTGAACAATCCTTCCAACTACAGCCTGCCTCGTCGCATGCACCTGGGCGTATTGCTAAGCTTTTAAATGATCAACCCAAAACCGTTGAGAAAACTTTTAACAGAAAAACCAGACAGATCATGAAAAGCAGATTAAAATTATGGGTTCTTGCGATAGCCCTTGGTTCGTTTAGCGGCTTGTGGGCGAAGGAAAACGTCAATGCATCCGGAAGTCCGAATTCCGCTGCTTCTCCTGCTCCGAAGAGCATCAGTTCAGGTTGTGTGCCGGCCACTGCCCAAACGGAGCTGGCGCTAAACAATGTTCGTGCCCGTATTCTCGGAGGTGGGGATATGTGGTGGGATTTGATTAGCACCCCAATATATGAAATTCCACGTGAGAGTAACAAGAACTCTATGTTTGCCGGGGCCCTGTGGATCGGTGGGCAAGATGATGGAAATCAGCTTAAGATAGCGGCCATGACCTATCGTCAACAAGGGAGTAATGACTTTTGGCCCGGGCCGCTTGATGCTTCCACGGCCTCAGTTGACGCCGCCACTTGTGCTGAATTCGACCAGCACTACCAGATCACCCGCCAGCAAGTGGAGGATTATGTTTCATGGCTAAACGGGGCAAATGATGATCCAAACTACACGGTACCCAAGGTCATTCTGGAGTGGCCCGGCAATTACCCTGACACCTATTCGCAATTTGGAGCTGAACCATTTGCTCCCTTCCATGATGCTGATGGAGATGGGTTCTATGATCCCGGAGCAGGGGACTATCCGGCATATGACCTATCCGGGGAAGCCGATTGCCAGGGTACCGATCTGCTTTTTGGAGATCTGACACTTTGGTGGGTATTCAATGACAAGGGGAACATTCATACGGAAACGAACGCCGAACCCATTGGCCTCGAGATCCAGGCACAGGCCTTCGCCTTTGCTACAAATGATGAGATCAATAATATGACGTTCTACAGTTACAAGATCATAAACCGGTCATCATTTGTGTTGGGAGATACGTATTTCGGCCAGTGGGTTGACCCGGATTTGGGGCTGTACGATGACGACTACGTAGGATGTGACGTTGGCCGTGGATTGGGATATTGCTATAATGGTGATGAAGATGATCAGGGTGCAACCGGATACGGTTTAAACCCGCCTGCTATCGGGGTTGACTTCTTTCGGGGGCCTTTGGCGGATTCGGCCGATGGGATCGACAATGACCGTGATGGGACGATTGATGAGGAAGGTGAGCAGATCATCATGAGCAAGTTCGTTTATTATGAAAACGACTTCACTTTTAGAGGTAACCCTGAGCAGGCCAGCCACTACTACAACTACCTGATAGGTAAATGGAAAGATGGGACCGACATCGTTCGTAATGGTGGTAATGGCCACGCACCTACGGGTGGGCCAGGCCCACCAACGAACTTTATGTTCCCAGGCGATACGGATCCTGCATTTCCGGGGGAGGAGTGGTCGGAAGTAACTGCCGGTAACGTTCCGTTCGACCGTCGGTTCCTGCAGTCTGCCGGACCGTTTACCTTGCAGCCCGGTGCTGTGAACTATATCACGACCGGAGTTGTTTGGGCGCGCGCTACTTCGGGAGGCCGCCTGGAATCTGTTGAACTGATGCGTGTTGCAGACGATAAGGCGCAGGCGGTGTTCGACAACTGTTTCAGGATACTTGATGGACCGGATGCTCCGGATGTGGATATTCAGGAATTGGACCGAAAACTCGTTCTGATGCTGTCCAACAAGGAATCATCAAACAACTACGATGAGGGGTACGACGAATTAGATCCACTGATCATTGGAGATGGTCTGGACAATACGTATAATTTCGAAGGCTACCAAATTTTCCAATTGAAGGATGCTACCGTTTCGGTTACCGATATCTACAATCCTGATTTGGCGCGGATGGTTGCGCAATGCGATCTGGAGAATGGCATAACGACCTTGATCAACTACGAAACGGATCCATCTATAGGTGTTCCTGTACCTCAGGAAATGACCCTGGGTGCGGCAGACGAGGGAACGCGGTACTCCTTCCTGATGACGGAGGATGCCTTTGCAACCGGAGATCCTGTTTTGGTGAACCACAAGCCATATTACTACACGGTAATCGCCTACGGCTATAATGAGTTCAGCCCCTACAACCCCACCGATCCGAATGCCCTGAATGGCCAGACCCGTCCGTACAAGGCGGGTCGCCGGAATATCAGGACCTATGTCGGCATACCACATATTACTTCACCTGAGGCATCAGGAACAATTCAACAGGCGGAGTACGGTGATGGACCGGAACTGACCCGTATCGAGGGAACGGGTAACTGTGGTAACGTTCTTAACCTGAAGGTTGAGTCAGTAGATGAGATCCTGATGAACTATACGATGGATAACCCGACCTATGAAAACGGTCAGGGTCCGGTTAAGATCAAGGTGGTGGATCCATTGAATGTTCCGGCAGGTGATTACCGCATTGTGTTTGATGGATCAGATGCTTCTGCTACCTGGTACATCGTTCGTTTACCGGGTGGAAATCAGGGGGATACCATCTATTCGGGCCGTACGATTGAGGTGGAAAAGGAGCAACTACTGGTCAACAGTGAGGGTGAGTTCTGGGGAATGAGCATCAGTGCCGTTGATGCCGATAATCCGGGTGATGATGAGTTCAACGGGAATGGGTTCCTGAGTGCGGAGATGATCTTTGAAGATGATAACAACCCGTGGCTCAGCGGACTCACTGATCTTGATGTTAATCTCCCGCTCAACTGGATTCGCTCGGGAACGAATACCACAGGGAACTATCTGGATGAAAACGGAGATGACGATGAGGTATATGAAGGCGTTCTGGGTGGAACGTGGGCACCATACAGACTCTGTAGCGGAGATGTCGTCAATGGAAGCACACCCTTTGGAAGCGGCCCGGCCTGGTCAACATTTAAATCGCTCTCTAACCTGAGGAACATAAATAGTGTAGATATCGTATTGACCAATGATAAGTCCAGGTGGACGCGGGTTCCGGTATTGGAAGCTCAGGAGAATGACACTTTGGCCGAGGGCGGGGTGCAGAAGTTAAACTTACGTGCCGCACCTTCAGTTGATAAGGAAGGTAATCCGGATGGAACCGGTACCGGATGGAGTTGGTTTCCGGGTTATGCCATTGACCTGGAGCGCGGGATCCGGCTGAATATTATGTTCGCTGAGGATAGCTGGCAAACCGGAGAAAATGGGAACGACATGATGTTTAACCCGACTTCTACGATAGTGAACGAATTGGATCAGTTTTCCCTGGGAGGTAAGCACTTCCTCTACATCATGGGGGCTGAACACCTGAATGAACTGGCACCATACATGGGCGACGATGAAACAATGAGCCCGTATTTCGATGCCCTGAATGACCCGACAAACTTCAATAAACGTTATTTGTTTGCTGCCTGTACGTGGGTATCCATACCGCTGTTGCGCGAGGGTGAAACGTTGCTCTCTACAGATGTAACCATTAAATTGCGCGTCAGTAAAGGGTATGACAACTTTGAGATTGATGGCAGTAACAATGGAGATCCGGTGTATGAGTTTAACCTGGATGATATCGCTACGATCACGAATGATAATGAAACAGCTGAAAATGCCCTGAGTATCGTACGCGTAGTACCAAACCCGTATTACGCTTACTCAGCGTATGAAACCAATCAGCTGGACAACAGGGTGAAGATCACCAATCTTCCTCCGCGCTGTGTGGTTTCGATCTATACGACGAGCGGAACTCTGGTACGTCGATTTAATAAGGACAACCCAAGCACCTACATTGAATGGGATCTGACCAATACGAATGCCATTCCGATCGCAAGTGGTATGTATGTGATCTATGTTAAGGCAGAGGGTATCGGAGAAACCTTCGTGAAATGGTTCGGAGCAATGCGTCCGGTTGACCTTGATTCATTTTAGTGCATTCCAAACCCTGGATCTTGAAACCAATAATTATGAAAGGATATCTACAGATAGTGTTACCAGCGATCGTTTCGGCGCTTTTTTTAACGCCGTTTTACGGACATGCAGGTAATGAACAGCGTGCGGGTTCTGCGGGAGCCAGCGAGTTGTTGATCAACCCCTGGGCCCGTTCATCAGGCTGGGGTGGTGTGAACACAGCCGGAGCCCGGGGATTGGAGTCCGTATTTCTCAATGTAGCCGGAACGGCTTTCACTGAGCGTACCGAATTGATCTTCTCGCACACCAACTGGCTAGGAGATGCCGATATTGACGTCAATGCATTCGGTTTTACCCAGAGAGTGGGTGAGACCGGTGCGTTAAGCGTGACCCTCATGTCCATGAATTCCGGCGACATTGAAATCACCACGACCGAACTGCCGGATGGAGGATTGGGTACGTACAGCGTTACCTGCCTGAACCTGAGCGTCTCCTACGCCAAAAAGTTTACCGAGAACATCTATGGAGGCGTGACCTTGAAATTTATCAACCACAGTATTCCCGACCTCAGTGCCCTGGGTGTTTGTTTTGACGCCGGTATCCAATACGTAACCGGAGAGAAAGACAACATTCAGTTTGGGATCGCATTGAAGAACGTTGGACCAGCCATGAGATTCCAGGGCGATGGCCTGTCTTTGAGCCTTCCGACACTATTCGGTAATTACAAGGCGACAGTGGAGCAGCGTTCAAACCCTTTCGAATTGCCTTCATTGCTGAACATTGGAGGTACGTACGATTTCCTGTTCCCGGAAAACCGCCTGACCGTTGCTGCAAACTTTACGTCAAACTCCTTTACGCGTGATCAAATTGGCTTAGGCCTGGAATATAGCTACAAGGAATGGGTTATGCTGCGTGCCGGGTATGTGAGCGAGAATGGAAATTTCGATGCTGCCGGATCTCAAACAACCTTCTCCGGGTTCAACGGAGGACTGAGCTTTGAGGTACCATTGGGCGAAAGCGGAACCATCTTTGGCCTGGATTATGCCTACCGCCACACGAGGGATTTTGGGGGATTCAACACATTTGGTGCCAAAATAACGCTGTAGGGATAACAATAAGGCTAATTGCGAGGTGCCTTGAAAATAAGGCACCTTTTTTTATTGTATATTGCATGGCTAGCAGAGGAGACCGGCGAAAACGGTCTTCTTTTGGTTTAGGGAGCTAAATCCAAATGTTTATATATGTCGAAACGATCATACTATACCCCGGAAGGACTAAAAAAGCTGAAGAGGGAGCTTGAGCAGCTGGAGTATACCGAACGCCCGAAGATATCGCAACAGATCGCAGAGGCACGGGATAAGGGAGATCTGTCGGAAAATGCAGAGTATGATGCTGCCAAGGAAGCCCAGGGCCTCCTGGAACTGAGGATTTCCAGGATGAAGGAGCTGATCGCAAATGCCCGTTTGGTAGACGAGGGGCAAATGGATACCTCAAGGGCCCTGATCCTGTCGACCGTTACCCTTAGGAATAAGCATAACGGAGCCAGGATGGAGTATACGCTGGTGTCTGAAACAGAAGCTGACCTGAAAACAGGCCGCATATCGGTGAATAGCCCGATCGGAAAAGGCCTTTTGGGTAAGTCGGTTGGTGACACGGCAAGGATCCGGGTGCCTGCAGGAGAGATGGAATTTGAGATCCTCGAAATCAATCGTGAATAATGGCATCGGTCTTTACGCGAATTGTCAGGGGCGACATTCCATGCTACAAGGTAGCGGAAGATGCGCGTCATTTGGCCTTTTTAGATATTCAGCCGCTGGCACGGGGACATGTTTTGGTGATCCCGAAAGAGGAAACGGACTACTTATTCGACATCGAGCCGCAGGCTCATAAGGATCTGTGGGCGTTTGCCCAGCGCGTTGCAAAAGGCATCGCCCGGGTAATCCCATGTGACCGGGTTGGAGTGGCGGTTGTCGGACTTGAGGTCCCCCACGCCCATATTCACCTGATCCCGATCAATGATGTAGGAGACATCAATTTCTCCTCACCGAAAAAGGAATTCCCCACTGAAGTGATGCGGAAAACAGCAGAGGAGATCGCCACTGCTCTGGCCGAAATGAGCTGAATCCTTCCTGAGAAGATCACCCCGGCTTTTAAGCCCTTCCCTTTGCAAAGGGGTGGGAACTGGAGAACTGATGACACACTGCCGCCGCAAGCCCGTCCGTGGCATCTAACGGAGTGGCGATCTGCTTGATGTTCAGCAGGCTTTGCAACATTTGGGCCACCTGTTCCTTGCTGGAGCCCCCCCGGCCTGTAATAGCCTGTTTAATGCGCCGGGGCGAATATTCGAATACCGGGATCCGGAACTGGAACGAGGTCGCCATAATGACCCCCTGCGCACGCCCGAGTTTCAGCATGGACTGTACATTCTTTCCGAAGTAGGGCGATTCCACCGCCATTTCATCTGGTTGCACCTGCCCGATCAGCTCTGTCATATGCTTGTACACCGAGTGCAGCCGATAAAAGTGATCTCCGGTTTTGTAGTGCATCCGATATACCCCCATGTCGAGGTAACGCATTTTTTTTCCGTGACACTCAATAACGCCCCATCCCAACACGTGCGTTCCCGGATCGATCCCTAAAATGATCTTCTCAGCCACTCCCTTGATTTACCTCATGTTTCCTCACTTATGCGCAAAGTCGCCTTCACACCTGTAAAGGTAGGCTATTAGCGTAAAAATGGCCGACTTCCTTATTTGCCGGATTTGCTGAAGTCACCGGTGGGGCTCTCGAAGATCTCCAGATCAAAATAGGCAGTGGCGGCCATCAGATGGTCCATGATGTCGGCCTGGATGCCTTCGTAGTAGGTCCAGCGGGTGTCATTACTGAAGCAGTAGATCTCGAGCGGGATCCCGAATTCAGTGGGGGCAAGCTGACGCACCATCAGGGTCTGATCTCTGGAGATGTTTGGGTTGCGCGCGATGTATTCCTGGGCATAGTGACGGAACAGACCGATATTGGTCATGTTGCGGCCATTGATCTGCGTTGATCTGTCGACCCCGTGTTCCTTGTTAAAATTCTCGATCCTGGCCTGACGATCATCAATAAAACCCTGCACCAGCCCGATCTTCCTGTAGCGTTCGAGCATTTCAGGCGTGACCAGCCTGACGGTACTCATTTTGAGATGCAGTGAGCGCTTGATGCGCCGGACACCGAGCGACTGCATGTTACGCCAGTTCTTAAAGGCATCGCTCATAAAGGCGTAGGTGGGCACGGTAGTAATGGTGGCATCCCAGTTCTGCACCTTTACGGTGGTGAGGGAGATCTCCGTTACGTTTCCGTCGGCTCCATACTTTTCAAAACTTACCCAGTCGCCAATGCGCACCATATCGTTCGCCGAGAGGGTGACCGAGGCGACCAGACCGAGGATCATATCGCGGAAGACCAATAGCAAAACGGCCGTGGCCGCTCCCATTCCCGCCAATATGGTGAGTGGCTTAATGCCCATGAGCAGGGATATCAGGCAGACCCCGCCGATGAAGTATATGATGATCCTGGCGAGTTGAATGTAGCTGCCGATCGGCTTGTCTTTGAATCGTTCTGTTTGGAAGAGGATATCGCGCACGGCGTTCAGAAAACTGTTAGCCACCATGATCACCACGACCACGGCATAGAGCTCGGTACCGCGCATAACCAGGTTGGTTAAGCCTCCGAAATCCTTGAAAAGCAGCGGGAAAAGTTGGTATACAACCCATGCCGGAGCTAAATGGGCAAGATTGTTGAGCACTTTTCGTTCCAGCAGGAGGTTGTCCCATTCGTTCGCAGATCGTTTCACATAGGCCGCAACCAAACGCAGAATGACGTTTTTGGCAAGGTGGCTGGCGATCCAGGCCAGGATCACTAAAATGACCAGATCAATCCCGAGACCGACATAGGCGATCACGTCTTCGCGGACACCGTAGTGCTCAAGCAAAGTGCGCATCCAATGATCGGGTGCATACTCTTCGCTCCAGTTATCTGAAAGACCCTGTAACATAGCCTGCAGTTATGGAGAGCAAAAGTACCATTCTCTATGTGCTCCGCAAAAAGGGGGAGGGGATGTCAACGAAAAATAGCACCTTTGGGTATGAAAAAGAAATGGATCATTGTCCTGGGTGCCCTTGTCCTAAGCGTTGGGACAGGCTATAGTTTTTATTGTTTTTCTGAAACGGAGAAGGAAGAGCTGATCGTTCAGCTGGTGACTTCCGGGTTACAGCGGGCACATTTCGCGCCGCAGGCGTTCAACGATGCCTTCAGCAACCGCATGTTCACCTATTACCTTGAATCGCTGGACCCGGGCAAGCGCTTTTTCCTTGCCTCCGATATAGAGGGCTGGGAAAGCTATCGCGATCAGCTCGACGATCAGGTGCTGCGATCCGATCATACCTTCTTCAACAGAACCAGCGAGACACTGATCATGCGGATCGGTCAGGCCAGGGAATACTACCGCGAGATCCTGAAGGAACCTTTCGATTTTACGGTGGAGGAATACATGCAAACGGATCCCGGTGAACTACCCTATGCCTCAGATCGCAATCAGTTGCGCGAATATTGGCGCCGGTACCTCAAATACCGCACACTCTTGCGAGTGGATGAGAAACTTGATCGGGAAGGAGATAGCCTGTCCATTGAGGAGATGGAGGAGAAGGCGCGGGGAATGGTGCTGAAGAGCCATGACGACTGGTTCGGTCGGATGGATGAAATGGAACGGAGGGATTGGCATTCGGTGTACATCAATTCCATCACGGCGATGTTTGATCCACATACGGTCTATTTTCCGCCGTACGATCAGAATACATTCGAGATCCAGATGTCAGGTCAGCTTGAGGGGATCGGTGCTCAGCTCATAAGCAAGGACGGGATTGTGGAGGTTACCCGCATTGTTTCCGGCAGCGCATCCTGGCGGCAGGGCGAACTCAAGGTGGGCGATCAGATCCTCAAAGTCGCACAAGCCGATGAGGAAGCTGTGGATGTGGTGGATATGCGCATTGAAGATGTGGTGCAGCTGATCCGCGGTAAAAAGGGAACCGAGGTGCGACTCACCATTCGCAAGCTCAATGGAACCATCAGGGAAATCGCGATCATTCGCGATATAGTGGTGTTGGAAGAGACGTATGCACGCCCCGCGGTGATCGAAAAAGACGGTAAAAGGTATGGGTACATCCGCCTGCCAAAGTTCTATCTGAGCTTTGACGGGGGCGGACGCGACTGCGGGGAGGATGTGAAGCGGGAACTCATCAGGCTCCGCAAAGAAGGAGTGGAGGGGATCGTACTTGACCTTCGAAACAATGGAGGCGGAAGTTTGCAGGGTGCGATCGATATTGCCGGATTATTCATTGATCAGGGTCCGGTCGTGCAGGTAAAATCCAGGGGGCAGTCGCCGGTGGTCCTGAATGATGAGGAAGCCGGTGTGGTGTATGACGGGCCGCTTGCAGTATTGGTGAACTCCTTTAGCGCGAGTGCTTCGGAAATTTTGGCCGGCGCACTACAGGATTACAACCGGGCGGTGATCATTGGTGCCGCACATACTTTCGGAAAAGGAACGGTGCAGAACATGTTCGAATTCGACAACATGGTGCACGGGAGTACCGTGGAACTAAAACCCCTGGGCGCCCTGAAACTCACCATACAAAAATTTTATCGGATCAATGGTACCACAACCCAGCTACTCGGTGTGACCCCGGACGTTGTGTTGCCGAACACCTACAACCGGCTTGCATATGGGGAGAACGAACTGGAGTTTCCGCTAGGGTGGGACCAGGTCGCCCCGGCATACTACCGTGAGGCAGGCAATATTGGCGGGAAAATGGAAAAGATCAGGGCGCAATCCGGGAATCGCGTACGCAATAATGAAACTTTTCGCCTGATCTTCGGAAATGCAGTGTGGTTGGAACAGCAAGATACCTTTTCGCGTTTTCCGCTGCATCTGGAACAGTACAGGGCCCTGCTCAGCGAATGGGAGGAAACCTCAAAGCAGTTCGATGCGATTGGCGAGTATCAGGCTGATCTCACAGCGAGGGAATTAATTGCGGTGGCAACAGAGCGTGATACTGTGCAGATCGAAAAGACACGTCGGTTCGAGGAGGATCTCGGAAGGGATATCGAGCTCGAAGAAGCCCTGATGATCCTGAATGACCTCAACTGATCCACCGATCCGGAAAACCTGGCGTCGCTTCCGGCGCAATCCCCTCGGGATCTTCGGGGCCATGCTCATCGTGCTGATCGCGCTGGCCGCAGTACTGGGATCGCGAATTACTCCGGATCCAGGCCCACATGCCAATAATATGAATTTGGGCCTCGCGACCCGAAAGCCGGGATTCACCATTTCAATTCTTGAGTTGCGTGACGGTGGAGAGATCCCTGTTCGTAACGTCCGGTTCCTGGATGATATGGTCTCCTTTGAAGAGTACCCATTCGGTGCCGAAAGAACACTTCCTGTATCCAAACTCAAATTTGAAACACGGCCCGAACAGGCTCTGGCTGAACGAACGTATTTGCTGGGGACGGATCGGTTTGGGCGGGACCTGCTCAGCCGCATGATCCTCGGTGCACGGATCAGTCTGGCGGTCGGAGCCATCTCCGTGCTCATTTCCCTGCTCGTCGGCATCACACTGGGTGCCCTGGCTGGGTTCTACGGTGGTCAAACCGATACCGCGATCATGTGGCTGATCAATGTGGTGTGGAGTATTCCCACCCTGCTATTGGTCATTGCCATTACTTTGGCATTGGGAAAAGGGTTCTGGCAGGTGTTTGTGGCGGTCGGGCTCACGATGTGGGTGGAGGTTGCCCGCGTAGTTCGCGGCCAGGTGCTGTCACTGAAGGAAAAGGCATTCGTGGAAGCTACCGAAGCCCTCGGTTTTCGATCGCTTCGCACCCTGTTCGTGCATGTCCTGCCCAATGTATGGTCACCCGTGATCGTGATCTCCGCAGCGAATTTCGCTTCGGCCATTTTAATAGAAAGCGGACTCAGTTTTCTGGGTATCGGAGCCCAGCCTCCCATTCCTACCTGGGGCGGTATCATTAAGGATCACTACAGCTACATCATCGTGGACAAGGCCTATTTGGCCATCATTCCGGGGGTAGCCATTCTGTTACTTGTGCTGAGCTTTATGTTGGTTGGGAATGCCTTACGGGATGCCCTTGATGTAAAGAGCTTTTAACTGGGGTAAGGCAACCAGTGATCCGGCGGGAGAAAGGAGGGACATTCAGTCGCAAGCCGGAACAGGCAAATGTCCCGTACCATATTGGGATGAGGCTAATCTGCGAATAATCCCATCTCTCTGTACAACTCTTCAATGCGTTGGCAGTAGCGGCTGCCGGATAGGTCGTGGCGTTGCCTGGGGCTGAGCAACTCCTGATCGAGATCATCGTACAGTTCGTACAGGGTTTTGAGGCACTGAGGCAGCAGGCTGGGGTGCTCCAGCAAGATACCGTTTCGCCCTTCGTTCAGATATATCGGAGCTACCCCCACCGGCGGTGAAATAACCGGGACCCCTGCGTTAAGGGCTTCCAGGGCGACCAGGCCAAAGGTCTCATAGGCACTTCCGATCAGGCACACGTGGTAGGCCGGAAGCAGCTGCTGAACTTCCGTTTGTTCCAGGCGACCCAAAAAACGGACCTCGCGGTCCGATCCGTCTCCAAAGGCAGCCCGTGCCTGTGCTTCCAAAAGTCCTCTGTCCGGACCATCTCCAATGATGTCGTAGCGCCAGGGCCCGGGCATATCTTCCAGTGCCTTCAGCAGCTTGTGCACCTGCTTCACTTTATTGACCAACCGGCAGATGCTGACCATAGCAAACGCATTGGGCCGGCGCTTGCGCCGGCTTTGCTCTGAAACACAAAGGATGTTCGGTACAATGGTGTATGTACCTTTCAGGTTGTATTGCAGCATGGCCTCCTCCAGTTTTTGGCTCACGGGCAGGGTTCGAAACGCCGAGCGAATCAAACGCCGACGACTCGCATGCCAAACGGCATCGGACCTGTACGGACGAAAATACAACGACGAGTACTCATGGATCAGATAGGGCACTGAGCGAGTGTGCAGCCACAGCTCCCAAAGGGGGTGCTCCCCACCGAGCGCGTGAAGATGTACCACATGCACCTGACCTATGTAACCGAAGGCTTTTTTCCAGGCCATGATCCTTCCAGGCCCCTTGTACCATGCCGGATAGCGCACACATACCTCCCGGAGGTTTCCTTTTTTTCGAACCTTTTCACACACCTGGATGCGCCTGCCCTGCGGATCAGGACCTACCCACAGCACGGTAACGCTATAGGCCTCCGCCAGGGCTTCGGCCTGATGGGCAATGAAGATACCGCCCTGAGGGTCTTCCTCATGCGGGTACCAGGAGGCTAGAAAGAGAATATGCAGGGAAGGACGCATTTAGCCGAGGGATCTGAGAAGCTGATACAACACGGGCCGACTTGGGCTGGCATCGTTCTCAAAAGGTGCTACTTGCAAACTGAGCATATAGGCCCCGTCTGCGACGCGATCGGGGATATAGATCAATTCGGTAATGGTCGCGTCAAGCCGGGGGTTTTCGGGATAATTCCAAAAGGCATGATGTGCCAGCAGCCTGCCCTCATCAAACTCGCGGTCCACAGAAGGCAGGTCTGTCAGCAAATGCTTCACATCGTTTGTCCGCAGGAATAACGCAGCATGATGATCCAGGTACGGCGGATTCGTATTGCTGTATGGACGCCGGCGCTTATCCTCTGAATTCGGTAGCGTGCGAAGCACAACAGCCTCAGGCTTTTGGCCGTTTAAGGCCGCTTCCACCTGGTGGGGCATGATGATCTCGTCTTCGCCATGCACTTCGGGCTTAATGCTGATCAGCTCCGCTGTGAAGAAGTACTTCCGCAACGCTTTATTTACGCTGTACCACTCCCTGCTGATGTGTCCCACGCATTCGGTGTGCGATCCGTTCCCGTGCGGATTAAAGGTCACATCACGAAAATTCACCGGTCCGCCCCGGCTCACCTCGCCCACAAGCTGATCGGTCACCACCGGTTCGATCTTCACCGGTGGCACATACCAGGCGCGGGCCGTATACTTTTCCGTGCTCAGCGGTAACGACAGATCAATCGGGGCACTCAGATCAAAGGCCAGCTCCCCTTCAGCACATGAAATTCGGGCGATCATAGAGCTTATGTTCTATTCCTCCGGGATAAAGAAAATAAATCCTTTTGAATATAGGAGAGTTGCTCCATACACACTTTTTGGGGCACATTGTAATACTCCCCTCAACTAGTCATGACCCAAGCAAAATGTCATTGCTCCGGTCCGAGAAGATCATCAACCGGTAGTCCATCATATTTTATTTCCCTACCATTCTCGTAGGTAATATACAGCTGTATCTCTCCCAGCTCATTGTAATAGATCCAGTCACCAGTCCTGGCCCCCATAATATACTTACCTTCCAGGCGAACCCTACCGTTAGGCCAATAGAAACTGTGTTTTCCATCAGCTAGTCCATCAATAAAATATCCCTGAAATTGCAACTGATCTGTGTCGGCATAGTAATGATTCCACAATCCCTGACGCTCTCCTTCCACATAATTTCCGATCTCCGTATGATCACCTACCTTATAGTTCCATAATCCATCCCTGAAACCATCCAGGTACGTTCCCTGAGCTACCATTTCACTGTTTTCATTGTACTCCACAGACGGCCCTTCAGCGAGTCCACGGTAATATTCCTCCCCCCTGCGCAGCAATCCATCTTCAAAATACCAACGCCAGAGCCCTACGGGCAGATCATTTTGGTAGCGTCCTGTTTGCTCCACCTTTCCGTTTCGGTGATAGTATTTCCAATCCCTGATCTTTTTGTCGTCCTTATATTCTCCCTCTGCTTTTTTCTCCCCGGTTGAATAGTAATAGATCCATGGACCCTGTCTGCGTCCCTGATCGTCCAGTATCCCCTCGGCCAGCAAAATGCCCATCTCGTATTTTTTACCCGATATCACATTACCTTCCTGATCATAGGAGCGGTGCACTCCATCCCTGACGCCGTTGCGATATCCTCCCAGGGTTTTTAGTGATCCATTGGCATAAACCGTTCGGCGCACACGTATTTTTGCAGTCTCGGGTGCATCGGGTTGCAATACACCATCAATATATTTCTCGGTTCGCTTTAAATTTCCCTTTTCGTCATAGTATTTGAAGTAACCGTGGCGCAATCCCTTGAAGTAGTTGCCCTCCTTTCGGATCACATCATCGGACCAAAACCACATCCAAAATCCGACTGTATCCCCGATCTCATTGAACCGATTGATCTTTTGCTGTTTTACCAGAATTCCTTTTTTGTAGGTGTATAAAGTGATCAGGCGGCCGTATTCACTGTATTCCAATCCGCTCCCCTGTTCCAGTCCATTGACAAAGGGAATTATTTTTTTCACTTTACCATTAGTGTAATAATGCCTGGCCGGACCTTGCCGGATACCGTCCTCGTAAATCTCAGTTATGTGCCTGACCCCTTCAGTATAGGTAATGCGAAGGCCGCTTTTAATTCCCTGATCGTAGGTAACCCTGAGCATGGTGTCCTGCTGTCTGTTGTAGAATATCCACTCGCCGTCCAGCTTGAAATTGACCCTATTGCCTTCAGACTTGAGGTTGCCATTCGGATGATATGTTTTCCAATACCCGTTGGGACGGCCATTGAGCATATACCCTTCACTGGAAACAGAGGTGTCGTTTCGGAAGTAGAGTACGGTATACTCGCCTGTCGTATCCATCTGGCCGTAGGCCAAAAAGAAGGAACCTGAAAAGAGCGATACGAAGAGTAAGCGAATTTTTAACATTTATTAATCTCTTCTTATTTATTTAAAAAACTAAATATAGTATTAATAGCTCGTTAACATTGAAGAAAACTCAGATGGCAGGTTCTTGTATTTTTCCCTTTTTAAATGTTATTCACCACAAAAACGGCCCCTGTTAACTAAAGTTCATTTGTAATGAGCTACTTAGCTAATTTATATACATCTGTTAATAAACGTGGAACGGGTTGGATTTGTATTTCTCCAGTATTAAAAGCCGTACATGTTTGTTAATTAAACGGAGGGAAGAATAGTAAAAAGAAGACTTGTACTTAGTCGAAAAATGATGTATGGAAGAAGAAATCAGTATTTTTTATTCTTTTTTGTGCAATAGTTGCTGACAGCTATCAGCAATCGTGCACACTGCAGTGTTGAAAGGTTCCTTTTCTTTGCAAAGAGTGTACCTTTGCCTGTAAATCAGCCTGCTATGAAAATTGGTATTGCCGGTGATCACGCGGCCTATGAGTTGAAATCATTTTTAGTCAGGCATTTAGGATCTCTGGGTCATGAGGTGGATAATTTTGGGACGGACAGCCCCGAGCCGGTAGATTATCCTGATCTTGCACATCCATTGGCTATTTCAGTGGAAGAAGGGCTTAATGAACTGGGTATTGCTATCTGTGGGAGCGGGAATGGTATCAATATGGCTATGAACAAGCACGTGGGAATACGAAGCGCATTGTGCTGGAATGAAGAGCTGGCTGATTTGGCTCGTCAGCACAATAATGCTAATGTCCTGGTCCTTCCGGCCCGATTCATCAACAGGGAAATGGGCAGGCGGATCATGGAGCGTTTCCTGACCGCGGAGTTCGAGGGTGGTCGGCACGAACGGCGGATAAGCAAGATCCCCTGTGTATAGGTTGCTGATATATTTTCCTGGCCTGCCTGGGGCTTGTTAGGATTAATGAATTTTGATTCAGGTAGTTATGATCGATAGCCTTACTTCTACTTTTTATACGATGTTCCAGCGTGAGCCAGTTGAACTCGGCAAGCACGTATGTCGCATGAAGGAACTTTATCCAAATGCACAGGTATTTATCGGTACGGACAGTCAGAATTACAGTGATTCCACTGTGTATGTAACTACTGTTGTTTTTCGCTTTCCAAACAGGGGGGCACACGTGATCTACCAGAAACATCGAAGGAAAAGGGTGAACGATATGTGGTCGCGTCTCTGGCACGAAATGGAACGCAGCGTGGAACTGGCCCGCTTCATTGAATCAAACTGCGGCATCAAAGTGCATCAGATAGATATGGATATGAATGAAGATCCAAAATATCCTTCCAGCAAGGTGCTCAGATCGGCACAGGGATTCATTGAATCAATGGGATTCCAGGTCAGGGCCAAACCCAATATCCTAATGGCCACATGGGCGGCGAATGCCCTTTGTCAATAGTTCCTTACCTGAACAACCAGGGCTCAGGATCCTGTTTGGATGTTCCTTTCCATAGCTGGAATTGCAGAATGGTTTGATCATCTGAGGCATCGGTCCGCACCGCACCGATCATTTCCTTGGTGGAGACGGTCTGACCCTTAGCTACATACACATCTTCCAGATTTCCGTAGACAGTGAGGTATTCACCGTGGCGAATAACAACAGCTCTGCCCGCACCCGGGATCACGATAATCTCACTCACTGTACCTTCAAAACACGATCGGGCCGCAGCGCCTTTTTCAGTGGCAATATCAACCCCGTCGTTCTTAATTTTAATACCCGATAAAACAGGATGGGGCTGTTCTCCGTAAGGACTTACGATGATGCCACGTTCAACGGGCCAGGGCAATTTGCCGCGGTTCGAATTAAAGTTGGCCGATAACGCCTTCGCTTCCGGTGTCATAGCAAAAGCTTCGAACCTACCCCCCGGATTCCCAGCTTCGGCTGCTTCACGGGCTTTGCGGATCTCCTCTTCAATAATGCGCTGAATAGCCGTTTCCAGCCGCTTTGCATCACGCTGCTTCATTTTCAGTTCCTTTCTGAGAACCCGTTCCCTATCGGACAATGCAGCAACGGTCTGTCGCTGCTGCTGTTTTTCGCCGGCCAGTAATTCCCGCTCCTGCTGCTTATTGGTCCACAGGGTCTCTTTCTCTGTTTTTTCTATTTCCAGTTGCTCTATTCGGCGCGCCAGTTCAGCTTCCAGCTGGATAAACCTATTAGCCTGGTTCCTTCTGAATTCGTTGTATTGTTTAAGGAATTGCAGGCGCTTATAGGCCTGATTGAAGTCATGAGACGAAAGCAGGAACATGAGCCGGGTATAGGAACTGCGATTACGATAAGCCTGACGTATCATTTCGGCGTATTGCTCACGCAGGATGCTGAGTTCGTTCTCCAGGGAATCGATCTGATCACTTTGCCAGGCTATCTCCCTGTCGATAAGTGCGATTTCGCGACCGATCGTTGAAAGGAGCTCCTCCCGGATCCGGATCTTTTGATCAAGCGTGTTGAGCTGGTTGATCGACAGGCGCTTCGACTTCTGTGTCTCACTGATCAGCTTACCGGTATAACTGATTTCCTGCTGCAGATCTTTTTTTTGACGCTGCAGTTCTTCCTTGTTCTGACCGAAAAGAGCCATGCTCCACAGCACGAACAGGATAAGAAAGGAACTACCATGTAGTAAGCGCATAGCCATCAGGGATCTCAAAAGGGAAAGATAAGATAATATCCGTTTCTATCTTATTGGCGCGCATCTGCAACTGGCCATCAGTAACGGAATCACGCACGACAACATTCAGGCGAATGGGCCAGGCGCGACCGTTTATCCATTTATAGTCCTTGTTTTCGACGCGTAGATAGCGACCTCCTTCTGGATCCAGTATCTCTTGTTCAACAATTTCAAGCCGGGCGATCTCAATTGTTATTTTTTCGAGTATATTAGAGAGGGCTGTGGTATCCATTCCCCCTGAAGGGGGATGATTGCTAAGTATGTAGTAATTTGTATCCGCGGTGCTGTTCATATCGCCCCGGTCCCAGTTGAACAGCAGCCCCCCGCTAAATACAGTCTGCAGAGTATTGAAAGTGACGGGTACTCCGAATTTTCGCTTGAGTGATTCGAAGTCGCTATCGAGATAGGTTCCTTTGAGCCGGTTTACGATCAGTACGCGGTCGGGTGTGATCTGTGCCCGAGCCACTTCCAGCCCGAATGCCGCCGAAACGGAAACCCATAGGATGCTGTCGCGTTGTAAGCGCACACTGGCCGTGAAAGGCAGACGGTTACCCTTTTCTTTATAGCGAAAAGACAACCGCGCACTGTAAGAGGTCCAGGTATCACGGTTATCTTCCAGAGCCCTGAGCAACTGTGCGGGAGCCATCTCGCCGTAGGCGGTATCAGGTGTCGCCAGCTTTTTTGTACCACAGGCGGTAACCAGCACCAGGGTGGCTATTCCCACGACTATTCGTCGCTTACTCATAGAGCTTTTGTTCGCGGATCTTTTGTTCGATCAGGTCACTGGCACCGCCGAGTTCCTTTGCTTTCTCCCATTGCTCCACCGCATCGCTTACCTGCCCCAGCCGGAACAGGATATCACCATAGTGTTCGCGTACTTCCCCGATCTCTCCGCCGCCATTGGCAATGGCTTTTTCGATCCAGCTCAAGGCTTCGTTGTAGTCCCCCAATTTGTAGAACACCCAGGCATAGGTATCCTGGTAGGTGCCGTTATTTGGTGAAAGCTCATTGCTTTTGCGGGAGTACTTTTTGGCCAGTTCCAGGTTTTCGCCGCGAACGGACAGGTAATATGCGTAGTTATTGAGCACGACATCGTTGTTTTCATCATATGCCAGGGCTTTTTCATAATATTTGTCCGATTTTCTGTTGTTGCCCACCTGGTGATATGCTTCGCCGAGGTATGAATCGAATTGTGCCTGCAAAGGACGATTTCCCAGGGTGAATTCACGGCCCTCTTCCAGAATCTCAGCGGCTTTTTCATACTGCTCATCAGCCATAAGCGATACGCCATTCAGGAGGTATACGACAGGTTGATCCGGAAAGAGTTCCAGCGCTTCCGTGCTTTCCCTGAGCAGCGATTCCATGTCTCCAAGATCGGCATCAAGAAGCATTACCTGCTGCCAAACAGGGAACTGCATGGCCCCGGTTTCTATGGACTTCCGGAACGATTCGCGAGCTTTCTCCGGCTCTTCATCGCGCAAGTAAAAATCACCCTGAACAGCATATCCTTTTGGATTGTTCGGGTGCACGTCAATAACCGTTTGCACCATCATAAAAGCATCTTCCCTTAAGCTCGTATCGCGTCCCGACCGTTCGTAGTATTTCAGAATAACCCGCATTTTGGCCTCAATAGTAAGGTCTGGATCCTGAAAGGCGATCACGTAGGATTTCAGGGCGCGGCCATATTCTCCCTGATGGTCATAGAATCCGGCCAGACCCAAATGTACTTCCGGTGAGCCAGGGAATGTTTCCAAAGCGCGATCATACTCCCGACGGGCTTCGTCAAAAAAATCATTGACCAGGTACAATTCGGCTAATAACAAGTAATTCCGCACGTTCCCAGGATCGGCCCCGATCAGTTTTTCCAGCTCTGCAGCTGCACGGTCTATATCGCCCAGCTTCACATAGATCAGCTCCTTTTGCAGAACGATCTCCTCAATGACCCCGTAGCGCGCTTCCATATGATCGTACACCTTGAGCGCTCCTTTGAGGTCGTTCTGCTGAAGCAGGGTGATGGCCAGGTTAAAGGAATACTCCGGGTTATCTGGTTCAAGCTCCCGCAAAGCACGGTATTGGTCAGCTTGTGCCTCATAATTCTGCTGCAGGCCGTAAATATCAGCCAGAACCATACGGTACCAGCGGTTGGTTGGATCCACATCCACCGCTTCCTCTGCGAAAAACAGCGATTGATCCACATTCCGGAACTCAAGGTACAGCAATGAGAGTTCGTACATCACGGTTCCGTTGTTTTTATCGGTCTGCAGCGCTTCCAGAAAATGTTCCAGCGCCTGGTCGTGGTTCCCAAGGGCCTTTTCCTTCTGGCCCGCAAAGAAAGCACGGTCGAATTGCATGCGTTCCTGCTCGCTAAGCGGGTCCGTTTCAATTCGTTTTTCGGCCTTCACGGCCGGATTGGGAACGGTGCTTTTCATCCCGCCGCAGGCGGTAAGGAAGAAGAGCGTGAAAACCGGCAAAAAATATTTTCCAGACAGGTTAATCAAAGCAAAGTGCTGTAATCGCCGATGCTGATGGATTGGGATCCGCCACGGTAGCGGACCCTGTTTCCAAGCATCGAGTTGTTGAGTTCTGCATCTTCAATAACGGTATTTTCCTGCACTAAGGTATTGCTGATCCTGGAATTCCCGACACGGCTGCCACTTCCGAGACTAACGTTCGGACCGATGGTTGAATTCCTGATCACCACGTTTTTCCCAATAAAACAGGGCGGAATGATCTCCGAGTTCTCGGCTGTGGCAGACGGATCGATCAAACCCTGTCCCCTTTCGTGTAGGTAGCTGAGGATCTTTCCATTGGTTTCAAGGGTCACATCCTTGTTTCCACAGTCCATCCAGTCGTCCACTTTACCCGGAAGGTATTTTGCTCCTTTTTGCTTCATGTTCCCGAGGGCGGTTGTCAATTGGAATTCTCCCTTGTCCCGGATGTTATTATCAATGAGGTATTGAAGTTCTTCCCTGAGCCAGGCGCCGTCTTTAAAATAATAGATCCCGATGATGGCGAGGTCACTTACGAATTCCCCGGGCTTTTCAACGAAATCAGAGATGATATTCCCATCGTTTATTTTCACCACTCCAAAAGCGCGGGGATCGTCCACCTGCTTTACCCAGATGACACCATCACTGTTGCGGTCAATTTTGAAATCGGTGCGGAACAACGTGTCGGCAAAGGCCACCACGATGTTTCCGTCAAGGCGGTCACCCGCGCATAAGATGGCGTGAGCCGTTCCAAGGGCTTCGCCCTGATAGTAAATACTCCCTTTGGCACCAATGTCTGCAGCAATGGATAGGAGCCGGGCTTCCACTTCTTTTCCAAAATCCCCAATAATGAAGGCCACTTCGTCAATATCGTCACCGGTTACTTTGGCGATGTCTTGCACGAGCCAATGCACGATCGGTTTTCCGGCAATGGGGATCAGCGGTTTTGGAACGGTAAGCGTGTGCGGACGCAAACGCGACCCGCGGCCGGCCATAGGAATAATGATCTTCATAGTGGTTGTTTTTATATTCCGGTAGAGCCAAATCCACCAACCCCCCGCTCACTTTTTTCCAAAGCGCTCAATCTTATCCTTTATTCACCCAACGGCGAAGATAGCGATACTCGAAGATCACTAAAACGGCCCCAAATATAATGAATAGGGCGATGTTAAACCCTAATTGATCGTTGAGTATACGCTGTGCCAGCAACACGATCGCAATAGCCAGGCCGAGGTATCCGAATATGCGTTTGATGTCGTAGGGGATCGGATAAACCCGAAGGCCCCAAAGGAGCGAGACCATCATCATCGTGCCGTAGGCACCCAGCGTTACCCAGGCTGCGCCGGTATAGCCATAGACCGGGATGGCCCAGAGGTTGAGCGAAATGGTGATGATGGCTCCGACGATACTGATAAGAGCACCGTAGGTGGTTTTGTCGGATAGTTTGTACCAAATTGACAGGTTGATATACACGCCAAGAAAGAGATTGGCGAGCAGGAGGATCGGCACAATATGGAGCCCTTCGTGGTATTCGGGGTTCGGAATAAAGATCCGGGAGATTGGGCCGATAAAGAGGTTGAGCCCGACAAAGAGAAAAGCGGTGGCGATGATGAACAGGTTCATCAGTTCGGCGTAGGTTTCGCGTGCGTCGAGTTCTTTGGCCTTAGCGAAGAAGAAAGGTTCGGCCCCGTAGCGGTATGCCTGGATAAAAAGGGTCATGAAGACGCTCAATTTGTAGCAGGCGCTGTAGATCCCAATCTGGTGAAAGGCTTCATCTTCGGGCAGCATGAAATTCATGATTTGCCGATCTGCGACCTCATTCACCGCACTGGCCAGCCCCGCGATCATGAGCGGCCAGCTGTAGCGGATCATCTCCTTCCACAGAGAAGGGGAAAATCCGGCCGTGAGGCCGCGGACTTCAGGAAGCAGCAGCAGAAAGGTGATGGAGGAGGCGATGAGGTTGGCAATAAAGATGTACCCGATACCGATGCTGGGATCATAAAAAACCTTGCCCAGGAGAAAAAGCAGGTTGAAGCCGATGTTGAGGCCAATGTTGGTGAGTTTGGCTACGGCGAACCGAAAAGCTTTTCCTTCGGCACGTAAACGGGCAAAAGGCAGGGCAACAAGAGCATCAAGGGCGAGGATCCAGGCGAACCAGCTGATGTATTCCGGGTGGTCGGGGAGCCGCACTGCCGTGGCGATGGACTGGCGAAAGATCAGCGCCAGGACGAGGAAAAGAAGACTGGTGAAAACGAGCGACCAGGCACCGGTGCTGTACACCTTGTTCGGATCGTGGTCTTTCTCACGGAAGCGGAAAAACGTGGTTTCCATGCCGTAGGTCAGCATCACGATCAAAAAAACGACCAGCCCGTGCAGGTAACCAACCTTGCCGTATTCAACGGAATCGAACAAGCTGACGTACAGGGGCACCAGCAGAAAGTTGAGCAATCGCCCAATGATTGAGCTGAGCCCGTAAATAACCGTTTGGCCGAGGAATTTACGTATTGGATCCATCCATTACCTTCCGGGGAATTTGGCCTTGCGCTTCTCCATAAACGCTGAAGTTCCCTCCTTGAAATCCCCGGATCTGAAGCAGTTCTCAAAGATTTCCACTTCCTTTTTGAACCCATCGGTTCCCTCTTCAAAGAAAGCGTTCACGCATTCGATCACGCTTGCCACGGCCACCGGCGACCTGGTCGCGATCTTTTCGAGCAGTTTGCAGCAGAAGGAGTGGAGCTGTGCCTGCGGCACGATGTGATTGGCCAGGCCCAGCCGGAGCGCTTCGTCTGCAGGGATCATATCTGCCGTCATGAGCAGCTCAAGCGCTTTTCCCTTGCCGACCAGCTGTACGAGGCGCTGGGATCCCCCGTAACCCGGTGTAAGGCCGAGCTTCACTTCGGGCTGACCGAACGTCGCATTTTCTGAAGCGATACGTATGTGGCAGGCCATCGCCAGTTCGCATCCGCCCCCAAGGGCGAAACCGTTAACCGCTGCTATCACCGGTTTGGGGCAGCGTTCGATCATAAAGAGCAGCTCCTGCCCACTTGCTGCCAAATGCTTCCCTTGCTTCGGGTTGTAGCTGCTCATCTCCTTAATGTCGGCTCCGGCAGCAAAGGCCTTCTCGCCCATTCCGGTGATGATAACCCCCGTTATGTTCCCGTTTCCGTATACCTCCTCAAACACCGCACGCAACTCCGCTAACACGGTTGAATTAAAGGCGTTAAGTTTATCGGGTTGATTCAGGGTAACGGTCAGGATCCCGTTCCTGAGGTCGGAGAGAAGGGTTTCGAAGGTCATATCGTTCTTTTTGAGTCTCCGAACAAAGATAGGGTTTTACATTCCCCCCGCGAGGGGGAGGTGCAGGGTAAAAATACTCCCCACCCCTCCCTCAGACCGGACTGTGATTTCGCCGCCGAAGGTTTGGACAATGTTCCGCACTATAGCCAGGCCAAGCCCCGTTCCGCTGCTCTTGGTCGTGAAATTTGGCTCGAAGACCTGCTCCAGCTGATCCTCCGGAATACCACAGCCGTTGTCATGCACCTCCACGATGGCCTTGCCTCCATCGGTCCGCAGCCGCACTTCAATATTCGCTTTCCGATCTGTTGGAATGGACTGCATGGCGTTTGTGAGCAGGTTGTTCATTATGCGGATGAAGTACTCCTTGTCGGCCATGATCAGCACCTCGTTTGGTTCTTCCGATCCAAACCTCACGGTTTGATGTGTAAAGAGCTCAGTGCAGCTCTTCAGGGTGCTGTTGAGTTCGAGCTCCCGGTGGTTTTGGGCCGGCATTTGAGCAAAGGCCGAGAACGACGAGGCGATGCTGGAAAGGGCGTTGATCTGCTCAATGAGGGTCTGCGTGAAGTTCCTGAGCCTGGTGTCGAACTCCGGATCGTTCCTGCTGAGCCTTCGCTCCAGTTGCTGCACGGTGAGTTTCATTGGGGTGAGCGGGTTTTTGATCTCGTGCGCCACCTGGCGGGCCATTTTCTTCCAGGCACCTTCCCGTTCACTTTTTGCAAGAAGCTCCGCCGATTTAGACAACTCACCCAGCATGCGGTTGTATTCTTTCACCAGAGCTCCTATCTCATCATCCTGATCCCATTTCAGCGGCTCGTTTTGCCCTCCGACACGAATATCCTTGATACGAGCCCTAATGGCCGTCAGGGATGACGTGATGTAGTTGGAGAGGAAATAGGCCAGAAATCCGGCTCCTATCAGGAGCAAAACGTAGATTTCTGCCAGGGAGATCAGGAATTCCCGCAATTCCCGCTTGTGAAAGCTGTCCGATTGAAAATAAGGCACATTGATCACCGCCAGAGGATCACCGGTTGAGTTACTCAGGTATTCGTAGGTCGAAAGAAAATGGCTGGTGTCGAGATCGCGCTGTACCAACACCCTGTTCTCTCCGTTGCTCAAGCGGTTGAGGACAACGGGATCAAGGGAACTATTCAGCACCCCGCGATCAAACAACATGGTGTTCGACGAAATAAGCAGTTCTCCCTGAAGATCAAAAATATGGATGTCGAGATTGTTGACATCGGCCACTTCGCAGATCTTTTCGTTGAATAGCGGTGTGATACTGTCCATTCCTTGTAAGTCTGTGTCCTGCTGCAGAAAATAGTCAATGCTTGTATGGATCGCATCCCCCTTTCTCTTGAGGCGTTCACGATGGTACTGTTCGTTTTCCCGTTTGAAGTGGTAAACAGTGATGGAAGCCATGAGGATACTCGAAAGGAGTATGATGGCGATCATCGAAAGGAAAATGCGGGCGCGAAGCGTCATACAACATAGATGGACTTAACTGTTGAGCGCCTCCGCCCCTCCAACGATCTCGAGGATTTCGTTGGTAATGGAAGCCTGGCGAAGTTTGTTGTATGTCAGGCGGAGTTCCTTACTGAGCTCGGTCGCATTATCCGTTGCTTTGTGCATGGCCGTCATCCGTGCTCCATGCTCTGAAGCGTTGGAGTCAAGTAAGGCCTTGAACAACTGGGTGCGCAGACATTGAGGAATGAGCTGATCCATGATCTGCTGCCTGCCCGGTTCAAAGAGATAATCTGCAGTCGCCTCTTCGCTGATCCCGATCGGCAGGAAGCACTCTTTCCTTATGATTTGGACAGCCGCATTCCTGAGGGTGTTGTAAACCATAACAACCTTGTCGTATTCTCCTGTGGCATAGGCCTCCATTAATTGGTTGGCGATCGCACCGGTCTCTTCGTAAGTCAAATTATCGAAGGGGTTTATGGCCAGCTTATTTATGAGGTACCCGTTCTTTTTCATGAGCTCTCCGGCTTTCTTACCCAGGGGCAGGACTTCCACAGATGCATTGGCGTACGTTTTATCGGCCAGTTCGCGGGTCGCTTTGAACACATTTGAGTTAAAAGCGCCACAGAGCCCCCGGTTCGAGCTGATCGAGACCAACAGGACCTTTTTGATCGCACGTTTTTCAGTGTACACACTTTCAATAGTGTCTGGGCCAGCACTTAAATGGCTCAGGATCCCGGTCAGTTTTTCGGCATACGGACGCATTTGGATAATGGCATCCTGGGCGCGCTTAAACTTTGCAGCAGAGACCATCTTCATCGCACTGGTGATCTGCCTGGTGCTGTTCACCGATGAAATACGATTCCGAATTTCCTTAAGACTTGCCATGAGCAGGAGTGATGATCCAATTCCTAATTGATCAATACCTGGCGGTCAGCTCAGCACAGAGGGCCTGAAGCACTTCCTGGATCTCGTCGTTCCAGGCCCCCTCGCGCAGCCGGTCCAAAACGTCCTGGTGTTTTTGGCGTAGGTAGCTGGTTAGCTCAGCTTCGAATTCACGCACTTTTTCCACCGGCACCTTACGCAACAACCCGTTCGTACCGGCATAGATGATGGCGATTTGCTCTTCCACGGACACCGGTGATCCCTGAGGTTGTTTCAGGATCTCTACGTTACGTTTACCTTTTTCGATCACGTTCATCGTAGCTGCATCCAGATCCGAACCAAACTTCGCGAAGGCTTCGAGCTCGCGATACTGAGCCTGGTCCAGCTTTAACGTACCGGCAACTTTCTTCATCGCCTTGATCTGAGCAGCCCCTCCTACACGCGACACAGAGATGCCTACATTGATTGCAGGGCGTACTCCTGAAAGAAAGAGGTTACTTTCCAAAAAGATCTGACCGTCCGTAATCGATATCACGTTGGTCGGGATATACGCGGAAACATCCCCTTCCTGTGTTTCTATGATCGGAAGGGCGGTCAGGGAACCGCCTCCTTTCACCTGGTCTTTCAGCACTTCGGGAAGGTCGTTCATTTGAGCGGCGATAGTATCGTCGTTGATGATCTTTGCCGCACGTTCCAGAAGGCGTGAGTGGAGATAGAATACATCTCCCGGATATGCCTCACGTCCCGGCGGACGGCGAAGCAGCAGGGATACCTCGCGGTAGGCAACGGCTTGCTTGGACAGATCATCGTATACCACCAGGGCCGGACGTCCGGTATCGCGGAAATACTCACCGATCGCGGCACCAGAGAACGGGGCAAAGAACTGCATTGGAGCGGGATCCGAAGCATTGGCGGCTACGATGGTGGTGTAGGCCAGGGCGCCTTTTTCCTCAAGGGTTTTGGCAATTCCCGCAACAGTAGACCCTTTCTGACCTATAGCAACATAGATACAGTATACAGGCTCTCCGCGATCGTAGAACTCTTTTTGATTGATGATCGTATCGACTGCCACGGTCGTTTTGCCGGTCTGGCGGTCGCCGATGATCAGTTCACGCTGACCACGCCCGATCGGGATCATGGAGTCAATGGCTTTGATCCCTGTCTGAAGCGGCTCGTTTACCGGTTGACGATAAATAACACCAGGTGCCTTACGCTCGATCGGCATCTCAAACAACGTGCCTTCAACCGGACCTTTTCCGTCAATCGGATTGCCAAGCCCGTCCACCACACGCCCCAGGAGGCCCTCAGCTACTTTCACAGAGGCGATACGTCTGGTACGCCTGGCGATGCTTCCTTCACGGATCTCTGTGGAAGGTCCGAGTAATACGGCACCCACATTGTCTTCCTCAAGGTTCAATACGATCCCTTGCAATCCATTCCCGAACTCAATGAGCTCACCGGACTGTACCTTGTCTAAACCATAAATACGAACGATACCATCACCCACCTGGAGTACGGTACCGACTTCCTGAAGTTCGCTCTCTGATCTATGACCAGCGAGTTGTTGCCGGAGGATTGCTGATACTTCAGCAGGATTGATTTCGGCCATATTAGTACGCTTTTACATAAAGATTTTCATCAAACTCGCGGGCTATTTTTTTCAATGCCCCGCGCATACTGGCATCAATTTGCTGGTCATCCAACCGGAGAACAAATCCGCCGATCAGATTATCCTCAACCTTTTCAACCAATTCAACCTGAGCATGGACCTGACTGGAAAGGCGTTCCATAACACGCCCACGAACCTCTGGCTCCAATTGCCGGGCGGTCGTCAAATAAGCGGTTTTGATCCCCTGGTGTTCTTTATAAAGTGCCAGGAAACGATCAGCGATGTCCAGGAGTAGCTCTTCTCTTTTCTTTCTGGCCAACAAGGCCAGAAATTGAACAGAGAGGTTGCACATCCTGTTTTTGAAGAGTTTCGTCAACACCGCAACTTTGTCGTCTGGCTTGATGACCGGACTATGTAGCATCACGGTCAGATCCCGACTGTCGGCAGCAGTGGAAAGCAGCAGCTTCATATCCGCATGCACCTCCCCGACCTGATCCAGATCAAGGGCCAGATCAAGTAATGTCTTCGCATAGCGCTGCTTTACCAGTGAATAGTTCATTCCTTTTTAGCTAAAGGGGATGTCGTTCAGGTAATCGTTTGCCAGCTCTTTTGACCTGTCGGTGTTCGAGAGTTCTGAGCGAAGTACTTTTTCTGCAATCCTGATCGCCAGCGACCCAACGGTGTTACGCAATTCATGGAGGGCTGCTTTTTTCTCATTTTCAATAGTTTCACGAGCCGATGCCAGGATCCTTTTAGCCTCTTCCCTGGCCTTTTCCCTGGATGCCTCAACCATGTTGTTTTGAATTTCACGTGCTTCCTTCAGGATCTGGTCGCGCTCAGTACGCGCTTCCTTCAGAATGCGTTCGTTGTCTGCTTTCAAACCGGCCATTTCCTCACGTGCTTTTTGCGCCTGGGTCAAGGCCTCTTCAATTGACTTTTCACGATCGTTTACTGCGGTCAAAATGGGCCGCCATGCAAACTTGCGAAGGAGAAACAGAAGGATCAAAAAGGACAGGGTCGTCCAAAAGACCAAGCCAAATCCCGGGGTTACTAAATCCATGTTTGTGTACGATTAAAGAAGCGATTTTTTTGAAAGATCACCGGCTGCAGGCATCCCTGTTCAGCCGATGATCCGGTGCTAATGTGATCAGGCAACCAGCAAAGATACCACCACGGCAAACAAAGCCACCCCCTCAACAAATGCAGCAGCGATGATCATAGTAATTTGGATCTTAGAGGTAGCTTCCGGTTGACGGGCAATGGCGCCCATGGCCTGCCCTCCCACAAGACCAATACCCAATCCAGCTCCGATAGCGGCCAATCCGGCACCCAATGCGGCTAATCCAGTCATAATGAACGTTAATTATAGTTAGTAAACAGGTTTAAATTAATGTTGCTCTTCAACTGCCATTCCTATGAACAAGGCAGAGAGCATGGTGAAGATGTACGCCTGCAGGGCAGCGACCAGCAGCTCCAGCACATTCATGAACAACACGAACGCTACCGAAACAGGAGCGATCAACACCGTATCAAAAGTAAAGATCAACGAAATCAGGCTCAAAATGATGATATGTCCGGCCGTGATGTTGGCGAACAAACGGATCATCAGAGCGAACGGTTTCGACAAAATACCAATCAATTCTATCGGGATCATGATGGGCCATAGGGCCACCGGTAAGGGAGGGGTCAAAATGTGTTTCCAATAATATTTTTTACTGCTTAGATTGGTGATCAAAAGCGTAAACACAGCCAGTGTCATGGTTGATGCGATATTTCCGGTGTAGTTGGCACTGAAGGGGAAAAAGGGGATAAGCCCGATCAGGTTATTGATCCAGATGAAGAAGAACAACGTCAATAAGTAGGGCATAAAACGGCGGTAGTCCTTTTCACCAATATTAGGCCGGGCGATGTCGTCACGAACGAATACGATCAGTGGCTCCATGAATTTCGCCATACCCTTTGGCGCACCACCGGCGCCGTTTCTGTAAAAGCGGGCCGTTCCGAGGAACAGCCAGAAGAGAATTGCCATGGACAACATCATGCTGAACACATTCTTCGTGATGGATAGATCAAGCGGCCTGGCATTAGCCACATGGTGGTCGGCATCCATATGTACGAACTGGCCCTGGTCATTCGCTTCTTCGTTGGCATAGCAGATGGTTTCGTGTACGTTCACGAATCGTTGCCGACCCACTTCAACAACATGGCGCCCCTCCGTATCGTGATGGAACCTGGAAGAGGAAAAAACGACCAATCCGTTGTTTGTCCACAAGATCACCGGAAGAGGCAGACTGATCGGATGACCGTTCCAATCGGCTATGTGAAATCTGTGCGCATCGGCAATATGATGCATGATCATCCCGGTCGCATTGAATTCCTTTTCTGCTCCATGCCCCTCTCCGTGCCCTTCGGTATGGTCTTGGGCAGGATCATCGTAGCGGACGTCTGAGTGGGCTTGTGCCAGCAAAATATTTGCCGGGAAAAGCAGGGCGGTGGCTATCAGGAAAAAGACTTGAAGTGAATGGATCCGCATCATCGTATGCTCTGTAGGGAGTCCCTCTAAAAAGCGCTGCAAAGATAGAGATAAAAGGCAGATATAAAAGCAACTCCTGAACTCATTAACACCGGTTAAACCGGATCAGATCACGGCCTTAACCCTCCTAAAAACAAGAGCTGTTTCGATCGTTAAAAAAACGAAGTAGGGGATCATGATATGGAGGATGGTTGGCTTGATGTTCGGTTGTTCCGAAGGAGGTCCGGCAAGGAGGTATATGACTGTGACCATCATTTTCATTCCTCCTCCGCCAAGAAAGCCAAATCCCAATCGCCTCGGATGTTTTTTCTCGACCCAGACCAAAAAAACAAGGGTCAATTCGTAGAGCCCGATCAGAAACAAATAAGTTGGCCAGAGGGCATCCACCCGCCAGGGTGGGGAAAACCAGGGCATGCAAACGGTATGAGCGGCAAGGACGATCAGTGCAGGCACGGGAAAAATAATGGCTGGTCGCCAGCTAGGGTCCATCGTTCGGGTCGCGAATTACGTTGCGGATAATAAGGTATAGAGCAGCGAATACGCTGGCCAGGGAGAGAAGGAGCGTCCACAGGGGAAAGTCCGCCCCGCGATGTGCATCAATCTGGTGTCCGGCAAAAGTACCCACAGCGATTATGATCATCATTTCGATGGCCATGCCGCTGTACCTGGCCCATTTTTTAAGCTGATTGTTCTGCGGCTTCCTGTCGGTCGGCATCTTTCAGCTCTTTCACCACCGCGCCCATCTTACAGGTGCCCGTGAAGTTAGCACCTGGCTCAATGCTCAGTTTGTCGACCAGTAAGTCACCGTGTATCTTCGCCGTGGCCTTTAGGGCCAACAACTGGGTCACCTGGATCTTACCCTTGATGGTTCCCTCCACATCGGCGTTCTGACAAAACACCTCACCCTGGATGAGCCCCTTATCGCCGACGACCACCTTTCCCTGGGTGTCGATACTCCCCTCCAGTATTCCGTCGAGACGGAAATTTCCTTCCGAAATAATGTCTCCCCTGATCGTGGTTTCCGGCCCGATTCGGTTTCGGGCTGGCGCTTGCGGATCCAGATTCTTTGCCATTTCCTTTCTTTTTGCGAACATTGAGAATGCGAATGATCTTATGGAAAAAGAGGGTCCAAAGTTAGGTGTTTATATCACATTTCCAACTGCCCCCGGAAAATACCAGGTTATAGTTCTGCCTTCAGGCCATACTCCTTCTCAAAGAAGAGCCTGTACGCCTCGGGCTCCTTATTTTGGAACAGCACGGCGAAATTCGGCTGCGAGATCACAAACTGCCTGCAATTGAGCTCCTTCAGAATTCGCTTGAGTTCCGGCTCCTTCCTAAGCGCATTGAAATAGGTTATGGCCTTTTTCCCGCCATTGATCGTGCGAACCGAGATCATCTGGTACTCCTGATCCAGGAAAAGCCCACGGACATGGAGGTTGTCCAGACTAAAATATTGCTGATTGAAGTCGCTCACAAAGCTCGAAAGCTCATTTGCCTTACTGCTCTCGGCCGGAAACAGCAGAATGTAGAAATGGTCGGCATCCTGTGCCGAAGAAAATTTCCCTGCCTCCTCTGCGAGATAAGCAGCCAGGCTGTCCGATTCTTCTTTTTGGACTATGACCTCTTCCGGTTCTCCCGTGAAAAAGGCAACCATGCGCTGGGCTTCCTGACCTTCCTCAGAAGAGGGGTACTTCAAAGCCATGGTCTTCATTTCCTCCACCAGGACCGCCTCACTCCGTTTTCCTTTCGACATCGCCAGGAGGAACGCGAACTTCGGCTCCAACGGATCGCCTTCGAATTTCTTTAAATTAGCTTCGCATTTCTTTGCGCAGGCGGTGTATCGTCCCCGCTCGAATTCGGCGTAGCAGGATTTATAAGCGGCGTTGGACTGATTTCGTTTTTCTTCCAGTTTGTCGGCATAGTCCGGGTCTTGCAGGATCTTTGCAAAATCGCTGTCCGGATCCAGATTGATCAGCTTCTGCTTGTACTCATTCGCCTTTTCCGTATCTTCCAGATCCGTGTACAGCCGATACAGATAGAAGTATGCCTGGATCCGGTATGGGTTCTCCGGGTATCGGTCAAGCAAGCGCTCAAAGGTCTCTGCTGCTTTCGAAAGATCGTACAGCTTTTCTTTGTACAGTAAAGCCAATCCAAAGAAGGCATCAATGTTCTGATTGTCCAGGGAATCCTGATCCTTCTGCGAGACCGGTAACCGGTTCAGATAGGTCGTACGATCGTACTTGTACGCCCGGAAACTGCTATCCCCAATGGTCACGGTAATACTGTCCCCAAATTCCTCTTCAAAGGCCTCATCGCTAAACGATTGCTTATTAACCCTCCGCCAGTTGTCTTCCAAACGTCGGTTCCCCCAAACCCGCTGGAATTCCGTTACACCCAAGCTCACAGCCGACGGATTGTAGAAGTACCAGCTACCCTTGGTGGTCGTTCCCTGTGACCGGTTTCGGTTTTCCTGCTGCATGCGCATCTGGGCCCCAAAGCCGGCACGGGCGTCCTCCTTCCGCTTACGGGCTTCGTCCTGTAATTTCGAAATATATTTGTCCACTGCTGCTTCGCGATCACCCGGCTTCATTCGTCCAAGTCTCAGCAAGCTGTCGTTCTCCTCAATGGTCATGATGTATCCGACCAGCTCATCGAGATTGTCGGCCAACTGCTTGATCTCGCTGTAGCGCTCAAAGTTCTTTGGCAGCACGGTCATGGTGCTGTCATAATAGCCCTTGGCGATCCGGTAATTCCTTTCGTCGAAAGTGATCTCTGCCAGGCGCAGGTAGCTCTTGGCTTTCTGGGTATAGTTGGAGGTACTGTAATAAGCTGAAAGTGAATAATGCTCCTTTGCTTTTTCGTCTTCCCCCATATCCCAGGCTATTTCCGCCAGGGCAAAGTAGATTTGGTCAAGGTATTCCAGGTTTTTCTGATCCCGGGCAAGCTCTTCCAGGGTTACAATTAACGGGGCCGGATTCCGGTTATAGCCGCTGATGCACAAGGCTTGCTTGATTTGCGCCTGAAACTCCATCACATATGGCGCCTTCATCCTGAGCACCTCGCTGTAATACCGGATCGCCCGGTTACAGCGCCCATCCGCCTCGTACAACTGTCCGAGTATAAAGGTATAGCGTGACTTTCGTTCCTTATCCCTGCTCATACTGATAGCCCTCGTCAGTGCTTCAATGGCGTATTCATATTCCTTTTGCTCGGCATGGGCCTGAGCGTAGATCGCGTATACTTCCGACCGCAGGTAGTCCGGCATTTTTTTTGTCGTTTCCAGCACTTCCAGGGTGTAGATCGCCTGGGGGTAGTTCTTCAGTGCCAGATAGCTCCGTGCGGCCCACCACATAGCTTCGTGATACAGCTCGTCGTCCGGAAACTGGAGCGCCACGTAATTGAAGGCCTCCAAAGCGGCCAGATATTCCTGCTTATAAAAGCGAGCCTTCCCGATCAGCAGGTAGTTATCGTCGATCCATTCATTTTTTTCTTCGCCCCGGATCACCATCGAATGCCGGCGGATCACCACGGTCGCCTTCCCGATGGCCCGGTCCATCTGCGGGTAGATCGTCTTAGCGTCTTCCGGCGTTCCCAGCACGTACACGGGCAGGGTTTGCTCGTAGTCGTCGATCACCGAATTCTCCAGCTTTTCCACCCCTTCCCGAAAACTTTCGTTCCCGTTGAAATAGCCGTTGTAGTGTGCCGTTAGCTTGTGATACTCGCGGTTCACGAACTTGTCCTTCTCCGTGGAGCATCCCACGAGCGACAAAACGAGCAGAAATGCAGCGAGGGGCTGTATAAAACGCGGTGTATTCAAAGCGAAAACGGGTCAATTCCCTTATTTAACTGCGGGGCCGCAAATTTATTATTATTCGGCCACGCCCCCTGGGTTGATCCACAGTTTGCGATATTTGCAACATGGCCAAGAACAAGGACAAAAGCCACGGAGAGCGCCCCTGGATTGAGCGGATCAAAAACAAGTACCGCCTGGTTGTGCTCAACGACGATACCTTTGAGGAAAAACTCTCGTTCCGCCTCTCGCGGCTCAACGTATTTGTCGCCACTGGCCTCAGCGGCATCATCCTCATCGCCCTCACCATCATCCTCATTGCCTTTACCCCCTTGCGCGAGTACATCCCGGGCTACAGCTCCACCGCTCTCCGTCGCCAGGCCATGGAAAACGCGCTCATGGTTGACTCCCTCCGCCAGGTAATGGCCAACCAGGAACGCTATGTCGAAATCATCAACGGAGTCATCAGTGGAACCCTGCCCGAGTTCGATACTGCCGATGCGGCCGAAACCTCCGGAGCAGATAGCATTGGGATCCCTCCCTCACGGGAGGATAGCGCCCTCCGCCAGCTGGTGGCCCGGGAGGAGCGGTACAACATCTTCGGAGATGGGGAAGAAGGCGCTCCGGGAATGGCCAGGGTGACGTTTTTTCCACCGATCAAAGGAACCGTATCGAACCGATTCGACCCCCGGAACGGTCACTTTGCCGTGGATATCGTGGCTGCCGGGAACGAACCGGTCCTTGCCGTGCTTGAAGGAACGGTCCTGCTCGCAACCTGGTCAAGCGACGAAGGTCATGTGATTGCCCTGCAGCACGCAGACGGCATTATATCGCTGTACAAGCACAACAGTGTTCTGTTAAAAACACAGGGAGAAGTGGTGCAGGCCGGCGAGGCAATTGCTATTACCGGAGACTCCGGACACCTCACTACCGGCCCCCACCTGCATTTCGAACTTTGGCACAACGGGATTGCCGTGGACCCCGAAAGCTACATCGTTTTCTAATGAGTTTGAAACCCCTCCTGGCAAAGCCCTTTGCGGCCAACGTCGCTCGCCGTACCCGAAGCTGGGCTTCCGATCCGGCAGGAAGCCAGCGCGCCGTGTTTGAACAACTCATTCGCAGCGCCCGGGACACGGTTTTCGGGCGTGATCATGGCTTCGCCAATATCAAAAGCTATGACGATTTCCGCAAACAGGTACCGGTACGCGACTACGAAGAGCTGAAACCCTACATCGAACGCATCAGGAACGGTGAAAAAGACATCCTTTGGCCCGGGCTCCCAAAGTATTTTGCCAAGACGTCCGGCACAACAAGCGGGGTCAAATACATTCCGATCTCCAAAGAAAGCATACCCTTCCATGTTGAAGCGGCCCGGAACGCCCTGGCGCACTACGTGCACGAAACAGGCAACACGGAGTTCATGAATGGCAAAATGATCTTTCTGCAGGGATCGCCCATCCTTGAGCAGATCAACGGTATTAAAACAGGCCGGCTCAGCGGGATTATGGCACATCACGTCCCGGGATACCTCCGGCGTAACCGCATGCCGGGCTGGGAAACCAACTGCATTGACGACTGGGAAACCAAGGTGGAGGCCATCGTTGACGAAACCCTGAATGAAGACATGCGGCTCATTAGCGGGATCCCCAGTTGGATGCTCATGTACTTCGAAAAAGTGATCGCTCGCACCGGCAAAAAGATCCTGGACGTATGGCCTGACTTTTCCCTGTTCGTCAACGGAGGGGTTGCCTACGAGCCCTATCGGGCCAAATTCGAGGAAATGATCGGTGCATCCATTGACACCATTGAAGTTTATCCGGCCTCGGAGGGATTCCTCGCATATCAGGACACCCGAACCAAAGCCGGCTTGTTGCTCTTGCTTAGGCAGGGCATCTTCTACGAATTCATTCCGGCTGACAAATTTTTTGACGACAACCCTCCACGCCTCACGATCAATGAGGTGGAGCCTGGTGTCAACTATGCAGTGATCCTGAACACAAACGCCGGACTCTGGGGCTATAATATCGGCGACCTGGTGCAGTTTGTAAGCAGGGACCCCTATCGCATCATCGTTTCGGGCCGGATCAAACACTATACCTCCGCTTTCGGGGAACATGTGATCGCCAGCGAGGTTGAAGCCGCCCTGAAGGAGGCTGTTAGCCAAACCGGTGTACAGGTCAGCGAGTTTACGGTGGCCCCGCAGGTGAATCCGAACACGGGCCTCCCCTACCACGAATGGCTGATCGAATTCGACAAAGTGCCCGAGGATCTGGACACGATCGGCAGGATCATTGACCGGGCCATGCAGGAGAAAAACATATACTATGCCGATTTGATCAGGGGAAAGGTACTGCGTTCCGTGGTCATCACCCCCATCAAACCGGGAGGCTTTAAGGCGTATATGAAATCGGTCGGACGATTGGGCGGACAAAACAAAGTATCACGCCTGAGCAACGATCGCAAAATAGCGGACGCGCTGAGCGAGTTTACCTGGTATGAATAAGAAAAGACTGGCCATTCTCGGATCCACCGGATCCATCGGAACCCAGGCCCTTGAGGTCGTGAGCGAACAGCCCGGGGCCTTTGAGGTGGAGGTCCTCACGGCTAACGAAAACAGTGACCTGCTGATCGGGCAGGCGCAAAAATACAGGCCAAACGCCGTGGTTATTGGCAACGAGGCGCAATACTCCAAAGTGAACAACGCCCTGTTCGGTTTGGGCATCAAGGTGTACTCCGGCCAGGAAGCCCTCAGGGATGTGGTGCAGATGGAAACGGTTGATCTGGTGCTCACGGCCCTCGTCGGATACAGCGGTCTGGCCCCTACCCTCTCTGCTATTGACGCCGGCAAACCGGTCGCTCTGGCCAATAAGGAAGCGCTGGTCGTGGCCGGAGAACTGGTGACCGGGGCAGCATCCAGGAAACGCGTGCCGATCCTGCCGGTTGATTCCGAACACAGTGCCATTTTCCAATGTCTGGCCGGCGAGTTCCACAATCAGATCGAGAAGATCGTGCTCACCGCTTCGGGCGGCCCCTTCCGTGGACGAACACGTGCCGAGCTTTTGCACGTAACCAAAGCCCAGGCCCTCAGGCATCCGAACTGGAGCATGGGTGCCAAGGTGACCGTCGACAGTGCCAGCCTCATGAACAAGGGGCTGGAGGTGATGGAAGCAAAATGGCTGTTCGGCCTGCGGCCGGATCAGATCGAGGTGATCGTACATGCCCAATCTGTCGTGCATTCAATTGTCCAGTTCCAGGACGGCAGTATGAAAGCGCAAATGGGTTTGCCGGACATGAAACTGCCCATACAGTATGCAATGGCTTATCCGAACCGCATGAAAAACAATTTTCCGCGGTTCGATTTTCTTCAGTACCCGAACCTCACCTTTGAACAGCCCGACAGGGAGACCTTTCGAAACCTGGGGCTGGCCTTTGCAGCGCTGGAAAAAGGGGGAAATGCGCCGTGCATCCTCAATGCAGCCAATGAAATGGCCGTTTCTGCGTTCCTGAACGATCAAATCGGATTCCTGGAAATGTCCGACGTTATTGAACATACATTGGCCAGGGCAACCAGTATCGAAAAACCTATCTATGATGACTACATGGCCTCGGATGCCGAAGCGCGCCGCATCGCTGCAGAACACATAAACGGAGTACCTTTGTCCTCTTTTTCCGAATAGAATTCATGGAACTTACTGATATACTGGTCAAGGCCGCCCAATTCTTCCTGAGCCTCTCGCTGCTGATCATACTGCACGAGCTCGGGCATTATATCCCGGCCCGGATTTTTAAAGCCCGGGTCGAAAAATTCTATCTCTTCTTTGATCCCTGGTTCCCGATCTTCAAAAAAAAGATCGGCCACACCGAATACGGGATCGGATGGCTCCCCTTGGGAGGATACGTGAAGATCGCCGGAATGATCGATGAGAGCATGGACAGGGAGCAGATGAAGCAACCTCCACAGACCTGGGAGTTCCGCTCCAAACCGGCCTGGCAACGATTGATCATCATGATCGGCGGGGTGGTGGTGAACATCATCCTCGGAATCGTGATCTACGCGGGCGTACTCGCCTATTGGGGTGAGCAATACCTGCCGACCAGGAACGTGATCTACGGTATTGCCGTGGGCCCCACCGGTGAAGCAATGGGGCTGCAAGACGGTGACAAGATCCTCCTCGTCAACGGAAAGGAAGTCGGGAATTTCAATCAGGTTCCGGTGGAAGTAGTCCTCGGAGCGGAGAGCATTACAGTGGACCGCAACGGTGAAACCATTGAATTGCCGGTGACTGCAACTGATGTCAAGGCCCTGATCCGGGATCCGTCCTTCATCACGCCCCGTATTCCCTACGTGGTCGGAACATTTACAGATACCTCGGTCGCCGAGGAGGCCGGGATGCAAAAAGACGACCGCATCGTTGCGCTGAACGGACGTCCGCTGGAGTTCTTTGATCAGTATCTCGACAGTATTCCCACCTATGCAGGTCAGTCGATCACCCTTACCGCCTATCGCGATGGGTACCCGGTATTGATTGATCTCGACATTCCGGAACACGGCAAAATAGGAGTGTATCCGGGAGGGTCATACTCCGAATTCTTCGGTTTGGAAACCAGAAAGTACAGGTTCCTTGAGTCAATTCCGGCCGGATATCACCGGGCCATCTCTTCCCTCTCGAATTATGTACGTCAGCTCAGGATCATCTTCAATACGGAAACCGAGGCGTATAAGTCAGTCGGTGGCTTCCTCACGATCGGAAACCAGTTCCCGAGCACATGGGATTGGCGATATTTCTGGAGCTTTACGGCCTTTCTGAGCATTATGCTGGCCTTTCTGAACATCCTGCCGATTCCGGCCCTGGATGGGGGGCACGTGGTATTTGTCCTATGGGAAATGATCACGCGCCGAAAACCTTCGGAAAAGATCCTCGAATACGCTCAGATGGTCGGATTCGTGATCCTGCTGGCAGTGCTCATTTTTGTGAACGGGAACGACATTTTGAAGTTATTCCGGTAATTTGCTCTCAAAATGGCGAAACCTTATGAAGCAGTTCCTCTTGCTGGCCTTGTGCACCGCGCTGACCCATCTGGCCGCAGGCCGGGAAAACAACCCTGACAGCCTGTATTCCGGACTCCTGATCGTGCCCTTTCCGTCGACCATGTATCTCAGCGACAGCGACCGGGAAATCGCAGAGGGCAGTGACATGGGTTACGAAGCGATCCGCAGCCGTTTTCGCCTCGGACTCGATATCAGTTTTGCGGTTCGGTTGCAGGAATGGTACGGCGATCACAGTCTGCTGCGCGATACACTTGGTCGGGCCGGGGAGGACCTCCTACTACTTTACCGAACGACAAAATATGCCTACGCCTTTACGCCGGAAAACCTGGAACAGAAAGGCGGGAAAGGGGCTGCCGAGAAAAAAGGGATCCCTGGGAATTTTTTTGGAAGAGCCAGGCAGAAGGAAAAAAAGCCGGAGGCAGAGCGGGGGCTTTTCGGCGATGAGGGGCGGCGCGAAGGGCCGGCTGCGGATAAGGAGGGAAGCTATATGCAGGCAACCCTCAGGGACCCGGCTGTTCTGACTGAACTGTCCGAAATCTACGGAACCGAACTCTTTCTGTTCCTGAACCAGTTCGAGATCAACATGCGTTTTGATGACTGCATTGACTTTGAGAATAAGATCTACAACCGCGAGATACGCGTGCACTATGATCTCTTCCGGGCCGATGGCGTGCGACTCACCGGCGGCGTACTCGTGAGCACCTTCCCCAGCAGTGTCAACGACGTGACCGAGATCATCCACAGGTATTTTCCTGGCATGACGGATGGGTTCAATGAACAGATCCCGGTAAAGCTGGCAGACGATAAATAAGCGTTGTCCCTGTTTTCCGGGGCGAACGGTATTTTTTCTCAAAAATTTGGATTATTGAATGGAATTTCATAACTTGCAGGCGAATTTCCGTTATTTCCCGGCCGGAGTTGTGATTTGAGCCGGAAAGACGATTAAATCGTACTATGATGAAAAATGTTATGCTTCTTATGTTCCTTTGTTTGTATATAAAGGGCGCAAACGCACAATGTGTTGCCGATGCGGGAATGGACCAACACCGTTGTTCCTCGAATTCCATCATTCAGTTAGGAGGGGCGCCAACCGCCACGCAGGGAACCCCTCCCTACGAATACGAATGGAGTATTGATCCTATTCCATTTCTACTTCCAACCATACCGTATTTGTACGCTTCCCACATACTGGATGATACCACTGTTTCCAATCCGACATTAGCGAGTAGCTCTGTCGTCGGAGATTCCATCGCTCTTTATCTTAAAGTTACGGATCATTCAGGCTGTGTAAGCTACGATACCATCAGTATTACAACATCGTGTTTTGGGACTCATTTAGGAGGCGCTTATACATACTACATTAATAAAGGGGAGTCCGTATTTCTGGATCGTGGGCCAAATGTTATGGTCTGTAGCGGATATGGTTATTCAACTTATAGCTGGACACCAACACATGGGCTGAGTCATACAAATTTACCGTCGTCATTTTGGGCAACGCCAGATAGTAGCATTGAATATACGGTTACTGTGACAGACGCCAAAGGGTGTCAGAGAACGGGTGGTGGGCCAACATACATTATTTATGTAAACGATATTGGTTTGGAGCCCCTGGATAATCCGCTTAAGATCAGGCTATATCCCAATCCGGCATCGGACATTATTATCGTTGAAAATGAAACGAAGAAACATATTCAGGGAATAAGGATATCTGACTTAAAGGGACAGGAGATCAAGGCGGTTTGGACACAGGATCAAATTGACCTGGGTCATATTTCAAGTGGGATCTACATAATAGAGGTCCAGACCAGCAATAAGGTTGCCCACTATAAAATAGCGAAGGAATAAAAAGTACGAGATAACCGTGTATCGCTTATAGTACACGACTCCTTGCGTACCGGCCCGGCCCTTCAGGTATCCACAGAGGCGGCATCTGCCACCACATCAGGGTAATACCGGGGATTGCCCCCGGAAGCGTACCTTTGCCTGCGCATTACATCAAGCTTTAGCATCATGTCAGAACTGACCAGGGAGATCAGGAACAGCGACCGTATTCAACAGGAATTTGGCATTCAAATAGCGTTGCATGAATTGGGCATCAAGAGTGATAACCACGGGGTGTCCACCGGTTCCAAACATTTTGGCAGTGGTCCGGACATCGGGAGTTACTCCCCGGTTGACGGAGCGCTGATCGGCAAAGTAAGCTCGGCTTCTGAGGCCGATTACGAGCGTGTGATAAGCACCGCACAGACAGCCTTTAACGTTTGGCGCCTCATGCCCGCCCCGAAACGCGGGGAGATCGTTCGCCAGTTCGGTGAAAAACTCCGTAAAAGGAAAAATGCGCTCGGGAAACTGGTTTCCTATGAGATGGGAAAATCATACCAGGAGGGACTGGGTGAAGTACAGGAGATGATCGACATCTGCGATTTTGCGGTTGGGCTCTCACGGCAGTTACACGGACTCACCATGCACAGCGAACGACCGGGTCACCGCATGTACGAACAGTACCATTCGCTTGGGGTCGTTGGGATCATCTCAGCCTTCAATTTTCCGGTTGCCGTATGGAGCTGGAATACGGCCCTGGCCTGGGTGTGCGGAGATGTTTGCATTTGGAAGCCCTCTGAGAAAACACCACTGTGCGGGGTAGCCTGCCAAAAGATCTGGCATGAAGTGGCGGAGGAGAATAACCTTCCGGAAGGGATCAGCTGCCTGGTGAACGGCGATTACAAAGTGGGGGAAATGATAACGCATGATAAGCGTGTTCCACTCGTATCGGCCACCGGATCCATCCGCATGGGTAAGATCGTTGCTCAGGCCGTGGCTGCGCGCCTTGGCAGATCGCTTTTGGAGCTCGGAGGGAACAACGCCGTCATCATCACGCCGCAGGCGGACCTCGACATGGCCGTCATCGGAGTCCTGTTCGGTGCGGTAGGTACGGCCGGGCAGCGATGCACAAGTACACGACGCCTGATCATCCATGAAGAGGTGTACGATGAGGTAAAGGAAAGATTAAGAAAGACCTACGGCCAGATCAGGGTCGGGAACCCGCTGGATGAGCGATGTCACGTGGGGCCGCTGATCGATACCGGAGCCGTGGAACAATACCTGAATGCGATCCAAAAAGTAAAACAGGAAGGAGGAAGGATCCTCGTTGAAGGCAGGGTATTCCAGGGGGAAGGGTACGAAAGTGGGTGCTATGTGAAGCCGGTAATCGCCGAAGTGGAGGATCATTTTGGGATCGTACAGGACGAGACCTTCGCACCGATCCTCTATCTGATCAGGTACAGCGGTGAGGTGGAGAACGCTATTGAACTGCAAAACAACGTGGTTCAGGGGCTCTCCTCGGCAATCATGACCACCAGCTTGCGTGAGGCGGAACGCTTCCTGAGCGTGACCGGATCCGACTGCGGGATCGCCAATGTAAATATTGGCACATCAGGTGCCGAGATCGGTGGTGCTTTCGGAGGCGAAAAGGAAACCGGAGGAGGTCGCGAAAGCGGCTCCGATTCCTGGAAGGTATATATGCGTCGCCAGACCAACACCATCAATTACAGCACTGAATTGCCTTTGGCTCAAGGCATCAGGTTCGATTTGTGATCCGGTCAGGTGGCCTGGCCCGTTTGATCAGGGCTCCGGAAAGGATTGCGTGTGTGTCAGTACCGATTGGATCGCTCCCCCTCCGGCGACCTGCCAATGCCTTTTACGCGGTATTTTCTGTAACAGAGGCTGTCTTCTTTACTTTTGGATCACCAGCTGACGGCTGCTGCTGTGGCTTCCATTACTGAACAACACGCTGTAGGTACCATTGGCCCAATCAGTTACATCCAGACGCAACTGGCCACTTACCGCATTCGGCTCGCTGATCGTCAGCACCACCTGACCCAGGTTATTCACCACCGTTACCTCCAGATCCACCTCACTGGTAAAGTTGTAGTCAACGAAGACCTCCTCCTCCGTCGGGTTTGGATACAGGCTGATGTGCCGGACAAAGCTCAGCTCTTCAATGCTGATCACCTCTCCTATCGCAGTAGCAGAACATCCGTTTACATCGGTAACGGTCACCGTGTAGGTGTCAGGTGAAAGTCCCGTAGCTGTCTGTGTGGTCTGAGGAGGGGTTGTGCCCCATAAATAGTTATAGGGTGGACTTCCACCCGATACATTGGCCATTAGTGCATCAGGGCCAACCGTATCGGCAGTGACCACCAGTTCAGCCGGTTCGGTAATAACGACCTGGTTATCGGCAACACATCCACTGGCATCGGTAACGGTTATCTGGTAGGCCCCGGCCGTTAGATTGCTCAGGGTTGAAGTGATGGCCCCTGTGTTCCACAGGTAGCTATACGGGGGTATCCCACCCGATACATTCAGGCTGACCGATCCATTTGATCCACCGAAGCAGTCCACATTGCTCTGTACAATGATCGCCGAAATGGCCGTGTTCTGTGCAACGGTATTGTTGATATTTACGGTACAGCCACCGGCATCAGTGACTGTTAGCTGATAGCTGCCTGCAAGGAGGTTTTGCACATTTGGGGTCATGGCCCCATGGCTCCAGATAAAGCTGTACGGAGGAGTGCCTCCGCCTACCGTCACATCAATGGCCCCGGTGTTTGCTCCAAAACAGTCTGTATCCGTAATGGTGGTTGAAACGATCAGGGCAGCTGATCCGGTAACGGTGTAGGAGAAGACCTCCCCGCATCCGCTGGCATCCGTTACCGACACCTGGTAGGTTCCGGCACTCAGATTGCTGTGTGAAGTACCAGCCGACAGGCCGTTATCCCACACATAGGTATAGCCGGGTGTGCCGCCGCTGATGGTCAGGGCAATGGAACCATCACTGGCTCCGCAGGTAGTGATATTGGTTGCCCCACCGGTAGCAGCAAGTGCTGCACCGGGCTGGGTGATGTTCACGGCAAGGGACTGGGTGCAGCCACCGGCATCGGTGACCGTTAGCTGATAGCTGCCTGCAAGGAGGTTTTGCACATTTTGGGTCATGGCCCCATGGCTCCAGATAAAGCTGTACGGAGGGGTGCCTCCGCTTACCGTCACGTCAATGGCCCCGGTGTTTGCTCCAAAACAGTCTGTGTCCGTAATGGTTGTTGAAACGATCAGGGCAGCTGATCCGGTAACGGTGTAGGAGAAGACCTCCCTGCATCCGCTGGCATCCGTTACCGACACCTGGTAGGTTCCGGCACCCAGATTGCTGTGTGAAGTACCGGCCGACAGGCCGTTATCCCACACATAGGTATAACCGGGTGTACCGCCGCTGATGGTCAGGGCAATGGAACCATCACTGGCTCCGCAGGTAGTGATATTGCTTGATCCACCGGTAGCGACCAGAGCACTGGGTTCAGTAATGTTTACGGAAAGGGACTGGATGCAGCCACCGGCATCGGTGACCGTTAGCTGATAGCTGCCTGCAAGGAGGTTTTGCACATTTGGGGTGATGGCCCCATGGCTCCAGATAAAGCTGTACGGAGGGGTGCCTCCGCTTACCGTCACGTCAATGGCCCCGGTGTTTGCTCCAAAACAGTCTGTGTCCGTAATGGTTGTTGAAACGATCAGGGCAGCTGATCCGGTAACGGTGTAGGAGAAGACCTCCCCGCATCCGCTGGCATCTGTTACCGACACCTGGTAGGTTCCGGCACTCAGATTGCTGTGTGAAGTACCAGCCGACAGCCCGTTATCCCACGCATAGGTATAGCCGGGTGTACCACCGCTGATGGTCAGGGTGATGGAACCATCACTGGCTCCGCAGGTAGTGGTATTGGTAGCCCCACCGGTAGCGACCAGAGCACCGGGCTGGGTGATGTTTACGGAAAGGGGCTGGGTGCAGCCACCGGCATCGGTGACCGTTAGCTGATAGCTGCCTGCAAGGAGGTTTTGCACATTTGGGGTGATGGCCCCATGGCTCCAGATAAAGCTGTACGGAGGGGTGCCTCCGCTTACCGTCACGTCAATAGCACCGGTGTTTGCTCCAAAACAGTCTGTGTCCGTAATGGTTGTTGAAACGATCAGGGCAGCTGATCCGGTAACGGTGTAGGAGAAGACCTCCCTGCATCCGCTGGCATCCGTTACCGACACCTGGTAGGTTCCGGCACTCAGATTGCTGTGTGAAGTACCAGCCGACAGCCCGTTATTCCAGGCGTAGGTATAGCCGGGTGTACCACCGCTGATGGTCAGGGCAATGGAACCATCGCTGGCTCCGCAGGTAGTGGTATTGATAGCCCCACCGGTAGCGACCAGAGCGCTGGGCTGGATGATGTTTACGGTAAGGGAATCGGTGCAGCCATTGGCGTCTGTAACCGTTACCCGGTAGGTTCCGGCATTCAGATTGCTGTGTGAAGTACCAGCCGAAAGCCCGTTATTCCACAGATAGGTATAGCCAGGTGAGCCACCCGATACGCTAACAGTCAGCGCTCCGTCACTACCTCCGAAGCAGCTTATGTCGGTTACCGAACCTGCCGATACGGTCAGGGCTTCCGGTCCGGCAAGGGTGAACATGAGCGTAGCCGAACAGCCATTGTCATCGGTTACGTTCAGGGTGTATATCCCCGGGTCCAGTTGCGACAGGTCCTCCGTACCCGGATCAGTAAATCCTGCCTGCGGGTCCCTGCTCCAGGCGTAGGTATAGTTAGGGGTGCCCCCCGAGACGGTTACATCAATGGACCCGTCGCCCGCTCCATGACAGCTGATATTGGTTGATCCACCGGTAGCAGCAAGTGCTGCACCGGGCTCGGTGATGTTCACGGTAAGGGAATCGGCGCAACCATTGGCGTCTGTAACCGTTACCCGGTAGGTTCCGGCATTCAGATTGCTGTGTGAAGTACCAGCCGAAAGCCCGTTATTCCACAGATAGGTATAGCCAGGTGAGCCACCCGATACGCTCACAGTCAGTGCTCCGTCACTACCTCCGAAGCAGCTTATGTCGGTTACCGAACCTGCCGATACGGTCAGGGCTTCCGGTCCGGCAAGGGTGAACATGAGCGTAGCCGAACAGCCATTGTCATCGGTTACGTTCAGGGTGTATATCCCCGGGTCCAGTTGCGACAGGTCCTCCGTACCCGGATCAGTAAATCCTGCCTGCGGGTCCCTGCTCCAGGCGTAGGTATAGTTAGGGGTGCCCCCCGAGACGGTTACATCAATGGACCCGTCGCCCGCTCCATGACAGCTGATATTGGTTGATCCACCGGTAGCAGCAAGTGCTGCACCGGGCTCGGTGATGTTCACGGTAAGGGAATCGGTGCAGCCATTGGCGTCCATAACCGTTACCCGGTAGGTTCCGGCGCTCAGATTGCTGTGTGAAGTACCAGCCGAAAGCCCGTTATCCCACATATAGGTATAGCCGGGTGTACCACCCGATACGCTCACAGTCAACGCTCCGTCACTACCCCCAAAGCAGCTTATGTCGGTTACCGAACCTGCCGATACGGTCAGGGCTTCCGGTCCGGCAAGGGTGAACATGAGCGTAGCCGAACAGTCATTGTCATCGGTTACGTTGAGGGTGTATATTCCTGGCTCCAGTTGCGACAGGTCCTCCGTACCCGGATCAGTAAAGCCTGCCTGCGGGTCCCTGCTCCAGGCGTAGGTATAGGTAGGGGTACCCCCTGACACGGTTACATCAATGGATCCATCGCCCGCTCCATGGCAGGTGATGTTGGTTGATCCACCGGTAGCAGCAAGTGCTGCACCGGCCTGGGGGATGTTCACGGTAAGGGAATCGGTGCAGCCATTGGCGTCTGTAACCGTTACCCGGTAGGTTCCGGCATTCAGATTGCTGTGTGAAGTACCAGCCGAAAGCCCGTTATCCCACACAAAGGTATATCCGGGTGTGCCGCCCGATACGCTCACAGCCAGTGCTCCGTCACTCCCCCCAAAACAGCTTATGTCGGTTACCGAACCTGTCGATACGGCCAAGGCCTCTGGCTCAGTAAGGATGAACATGAGCGTAGCCGAACAGTCATTGTCATCGGTTATGTTCAGGGTGTATATCCCCGGGTCCAGTTGCGACAGGTCCTCCGTACCCGGATCGGTAAAGCCTGCCTGCGGGTTCCTGCTCCAGGTGTAGATATAGTTAGGGGTTCCCCCTGATACGGTTACATCAATGGATCCATCGCCCGCTCCATGGCAGGTGATATTGGTTGATCCACCGGTAGCAGCAAGTGCTGCACTGGGCTGGGTGATGTTTATGGAAAGGGAATCGGTGCAGCCATTGGCGTCTGTAACCGTTACCCGGTAGGTTCCGGCATTCAGATTGCTATGTGAAGTACCAGCCGACAGCCCGTTATCCCACACATAGGTATAGCCGGGTGTACCGCCCGATGCGCTCACAGCCAGCGCCCCGTCACTACCCCCAAAGCAGCTTACGTCGGTTACCGAACCTGTCGATACGGTCAGGGCTTCCGGTCCGGCAAGGGTGAACATGAGCGTAGCCGAACAGCCATTGTCATCGGTTACGTTCAGGGTGTATATCCCCGGGTCCAGTTGCGACAGGTCCTCCGTACCCGGATCGGTAAAACCTGCCTGCGGGTCCCTGCTCCAGGTGTAGATATAGTTAGGGGTGCCACCTGACACGCTTACATCAATGGATCCGTCGTTTGCTCCATGACAGCTGATATTGGTTGATCCACCGGTAGCAGCAAGTGCTGCACTGGGCTGGGTGATGTTCACGGTAAGGGAATCGGTGCAGCCATTGTCATCGGTAACCGTTATCCGGTAGGTTCCGGCACTCAGATTGCTGTGTGAAGTACCGGCCGAAAGCCCGTTATCCCACACATAGGTATAGCCAGGTGCGCCGCCCGATACGCTCACAGCCAGCGCCCCGTCACTACCCCCAAAACAGCTTATGTCGGTTACCGAACCTGTCGATACGGTCAGGGCTTCCGGTCCGGCAAGGGTGAACATGAGCGTAGCCGAACAGTCATTGTCATCGGTTACGTTAAGGGTGTATATGCCCGGCTGTAGTCCCGACAGGTCCTCCGTACCCGGATCAGTAAAGCCTGCCTGCGGATCCCTGCTCCAGGTGTAGATATAGTTAGGAGTACCCCCCGATACGGTTACATCAATGGATCCATCGCCCGCTCCATGACAGCTGATGTTGGTTGATCCGCCGGTAGCAGCAAGTGCTGCACCGGGCTGGGTGATGTTTACGGAAAGGGAATCGGTGCAGCCATTGGCGTCCATAACCGTTACCCGGTAGGTTCCGGCATTCAGATTGCTGTGTGAAGTACCGGCCGAAAGCCCGTTATCCCACACATAGGTATAGCCGGGCGTGCCGCCCGATGCGCTCACAGTCAACGCTCCGTCACTACCCCCAAAGCAGCTTATGTCGGTTACCGAACCTGCCGATACGGTCAGGGCTTCCGGTCCGGCAAGGGTGAACATGAGCGTAGCCGAACAGTCATTGTCATCGGTTACGTTGAGGGTGTATATCCCCGGCTCCAGTTGCGACAGGTCCTCCGTACCCGGATCGGTAAAACCTGCCTGCGGGTCTCTGCTCCAGGTGTAGGTATAGTTAGGAGTACCCCCCGATACGGTTACATCAATGGATCCATCGCCCGCTCCATGGCAGGTGATATTGGTTGATCCACCGGTAGCAGCAAGTGCTGCACCGGGCTGGGTGATGTTTATGGAAAGGGAATCGGTGCAGCCATTGTCATCGGTAACCGTTACCCGGTAGGTTCCGGCTGTCAGATTGCTGTGTGAAGTACCAGCCGAAAGCCCGTTATTCCACACATAGGTATATCCGGGTGTGCCGCCCGATACGCTCACCGTCAGCGCTCCGTCACTACCCCCAAAGCAGCTTACGTGGGTTACCGAACCTGCCGATACGGTCAGGTCATCCGGCTCAGTAATGGTGAACATCAAGGTACTACCCGGACAGTCATTGTCATCTGTTACGCTGAGGGTGTATACCCCTGGCTGTAGTCCCGACAGGTCCTCCGTACCCGGATCGGTAAAGCCTGCCTGCGGGTCCCTGCTCCAGGCGTAGGTATAGTTAGGGTTACCCCCTGACACGCTTACATCAATGGATCCGTCGCTGGCTCCATGGCAGGTGATGTCTGTTGTCCCACCGGTAACAACCAGGGCTTCCGGTTCGGCAATGGTATAGGAAAAGAACTCCTGGCATCCGTTGTCATCGGTTACCGACGCTTCGTAAATTCCGGCGCTCAGGCTATCGAATGAGATAACAGTGGGAGCGGGTAGAATAAGATTTGGTCCATTATTCCACGAAAAGACATAGTTGCCGGGTGCACCGCCGCTAATGGTTACATCAATGGACCCGTCGCCCGCTCCATGGCAGGTAATGTCCGTTGTTCCGCCAGTAGCGACTATAGCACTGGGCTGGGTGATGTTTATGGAAAGGGAATCGGTGCAGCCATTGACGTCCGTAACCGTTACCCGGTAGTTTCCGGCACTCAGATTGTTGTGTGAAGCACCGGCCGAAAGCCCGTTATCCCACACATAGGTATATCCGGGTGTGCCGCCCGATATGCTCACAGTCAGCGCTCCGTCACTATCCCCAAAACAGCTTACGTGGGTTACCGAACCTGCCGATACGGTCAGGTCATCCGGCTCAGTAATGGTGAACATCAAGGTATTACCCGGACAGTCATTGTCATCGGTTACGCTGAGGGTGTATACCCCTGGCTGTAGTCCCGACAGGTCCTCCGTACCCGGATCACTAAAACCTGCCTGCGGGTCCCTGCTCCAGGTGTAGGTATAGTTAGGGGTACCCCCTGATACGGTTACATCAATGGATCCGTCGCCCGCTCCATGGCAGGTAATGTCTGTTGTCCCACCGGTAACGACCAGGGCATCTGGCTCGGTAATGGTGTATGAACGGTACGCCTCACATCCATTGTTACCGGTTACCGTTACCCAGTAAGTTCCGGCTGCCAGACCACTCAGGCTTGGAGTGACGGCCCCCGTGTTCCACAAGTAAGTGTACGGAGGGGTACCCCCCGCGAAGACCGATACATTAATGGATCCGTCGTTTGCTCCATGGCAGGTAATGTCCGTTGTCAAATAGATAATCATGAACCCAAAGGGCTCGGTGATGTTCACGGAAAGGGACTGGGTGCAGCCATTGGCGTCCGTAACCGTTACCCGGTAGTTTCCGGCACTCAGATTGTTGTGTGAAGTACCGGCCGAAAGCCCGTTATTCCACACATAGGTATAGCCAGGTGCGCCGCCCGATGCGGTTAAACTGATGGACCCGTCGCTGCCACCAGAACAAGAGACGTTGGTGACCCCATGGGTAACGACCAGGTCATCAGGTTCGGTAATGGTAAAGTCCACCAAAACAGGTGGACATGTTGGATCTGCATCATCAACCGTAACCGTGTAGGTACCTGCAGACAGGGAGCTGTTCGTGGGTGTTGTTATGTTCGGATCAGGCCACAAAAAGCTATACGGAGGCGTTCCGCCACTGGTTGTTACTGTCGCCGTGGCAGTACCCCCGTTACAGGCGATAGGCACCGTGCTTGAGGGGGCAATACCGGCAGTAAATGCGTTGGGTGGAGCAGTGATGGTATAGCTTTCAATGGCTTCACAGGAACTACCGGCCTGGCTTACCGTTACCGTATAGGTTCCCGGAGCCAGATCCTGGATCTGAGCAGTGGTTGAATTATTGGGGTCGTCCCACTGGTACAGGTAGGGTGAATTGGGGTCGCCGCCACTTGCAGCAACGCTCAGGATACCGGTGCCACTACAGTTCACATTGGAATGAGAAGCCGTGTGTGTAAGGGTGATTGGCGGCACGGAATTTATCGTTATGGGCGGCAATGTAACAGGGGGGCATGGTTGACTATCTTCAACAACTAAAATGTAGGTACCTGCAGGCAGTCCGGTAAGATTGGCTACCGTACCGTTTTGCCACATATAGGTATAGGGAGGGGTTCCGCCCGAAACGGTTACATTGATAGATCCGTTGCTGGCTCCCTGGCATATAGTGTTCGTTACCCCAACAGCAACAGTAAGTGGTGCATCAGGCTGGGTGATGCTCACGGTAAGGGACTCGGTACAGCCCCCACTATCGGTAACCGTTACCCGATAAGTTCCGGCTGGGCCAACCGCAACGGAAGTGTTATGCCCCGTATTCCAAAGGTAGGTGTAGGGAGGGGTTCCGCCCGATACAGTCACGTTCACGAACCCGCCATTACCGCCAAAACAGCTTACGTGGTTTAACAAATCTACCGATACGGTCAGGGGGGAGTTCAACCCGATGGTATAGGAAAAATCCTCCTCGCACCCATTGGCATCCGTAACCGTTACCTGGTACGGGCCAACTGTCAGGCCAACCAGGCCTGGAGTGTTATCCCCCGTATCCCAAAGGTAGGTGTAGGGGGGGGTTCCGCCCGATACGCTCGCCGTCAGCGCCCCGTCATTACCTCCTGAACAACTTACGTGGGTTACCGGACCTGCCGATACGGTCAGGGCCTCCGGCTCGGTAAGGGTAAACATGAGTATAGCCGAACAACCAGCGTCAGTTACGGTAACCGTATAGATCCCCGGCTCCAGTTGCAACAGGTCTTCCACATTACCCGGATCAGTAAAGCCTGCCGGGGGGTCTCTGCTCCAGGTATAGGTAGGAGTGCCTCCTGACACAGTTACATCAATGGATCCGTCGTTTGCTCCATAGCAGGAAATAGGGGTTACCCCACCGGTAGCGCCCAGGCCATTGATGCTCACGGTAAGGGACTGGTGGGTACAGTTGCTTGCATCGGTAACCGTTACCTGGTAGGTTCCGACGCTCAGGTTACTGCGTGAGATAACATAGGGAGGGCTGTTTAACATATTGATCATCCCGTTATCCCACTCGTAGCTATAGGGGGCGTTACCGCCCGATACGCTCACCGTCAGTGCTCCGTCATTACTGCCACAGCTGCTTGCATGGGTTACCGAACTTGCCGATAAGGTCAGGGCCGCAGGCTCGTTTATAGTTACAGTATTCGAAGTGATGATCAAGGAAGGAGGGCTAAAAGGCGATAGATCTACACTAACGCTGTACGTTCCTGCTGACAGGCCCGTACGGGTGGTCGTCAAATTCGTTTCGAAGGACATATGACCATCGTTCCAGTTAGTAATGTAGGCACTATTGGGCGGCCAACCTGATATAGTCAATGCAATTATGCCATCTGCACCACCACATGTGGCATGCTGAATGACTGACAGCGATACAGTTGGAGTCGGTTGCTGCGCATACGTCACATGGCCCATTAACAGAAAGGCAAAGGAAACGAACAGGAACAGCAGATCCCTTTTTCTGCAAAAAAACCGAAATATGGGAGCGTTCAGCGAACTCAGATAGCGCGGTTGATACATAACGATATATTAAAAGAAGGTGAATTTACTATGTGACGGAGCCTTATTCAAAGGCTTCTGTAAATGAACGGCAAACATAAGGCAACTATGCAAAACGGAGCTATGCTGCCTGCAATGAGGGCCATGATAGCCGTCTTTTCATGGATTGATGACAATAACCCGGAGCGAAGTTAGCAATTAAATGAGCTGCCTGCAAGGGAATGGATCAATGCTTCAGGCCTTTAAGGCAGGGGAAAAAGCAATAAAGCACCCCTGCCGGAGGTTAACTTCGTAGATCATCCAAAACAGCACCAGGCAACCCCTAAGGGAATACCGGATACGGCGACTGCGATATATGGATGATGAAGGAGGAATAATGGCAACGATCGGAACCGACATACTTCAGGCAGCATTGCTGCTGGATCGGGGCGAGCTCGTTGCGATCCCCACGGAAACCGTCTATGGCCTGGCAGCTAATGCACTGGATCCGGATGCCGTACTGCGTGTTTTTGAAGTGAAACAGCGTCCGCGTTTCGATCCGCTCATCGTACATTGCGCTTCCTTCGATGCCGCCATGGCCTATGTCGGCAGTGTTCCCCGTACTGCTTTGGCCCTGGCAGAAGCCTTCAGCCCCGGGCCCTTAACGCTGATCCTTCCGAAGCGACCGACCATTCCCGATCTGGTCACAGCCGGATACCCGACTGTCGGTATCCGGATCCCGCGCCATCCTGCCACCCAGGCCCTCCTCGCAGAGCTCAGATGCCCGCTGGCTGCACCCTCGGCGAACCCCTTTGGCTATGTGAGTCCGACCACCGCCCGGCACGTTCAGGACCAGCTCGGCGATCAGTTGCCCTACATCCTGGACGGCGGCCCCTGCGATATCGGCATCGAATCAACCATCGTCTCCTTCGAGAACGACAAGCCGGTGGTCTTGCGCCTGGGAGCATTAACCCTTGAGGAGCTGGAAGAAGCCCTGGGCGAGCCGGTGGCAGATGTTCGCACAAGTAGTTCAAGCCCCGAGGCACCAGGCATGCTGAGCGCGCATTATTCGCCCGGCAAACCGGTTTACCTTAGCCCATGGGCCTCACGGCCCGATGAGGCACGCCGTTTGCCATCAGCCCGTGTAGGGCTGCTCTGCCTGAAAAAACCGGAAGGGGTACCCGCAGAAACACAGGTGATCGAACTCTCTCCGGAGGGCGATTTGAAGCAGGCAGCACGCGACCTGTTTGCTGCATTACGGGCTTTCGACGAACGGGACGTGGAGGCGGTGGTGGCCGAGCCGATGCCCGATCGGTGGATCGGCAGGGCAATAAACGATCGCCTGAAGCGTGCAGCGGCAGGGGCGTCGTGAGTACGCGGCAACTTTGTACCTTTGTGGGACCTTAAAGCAAGACCTTATGTCCAGTTCGACCGTATTGGCAGGCTTCGTGGGCCCATGGCAAATCGCCCTCATCGTGGGGGTGGTACTGTTGTTGTTTGGCGGTCGCAAGATCCCCGAACTGATGCGCGGATTGGGAAGCGGTATCAGGGAGTTCAAAAAGGCCACCCGCGAAGACGACGATAATGACAAAAAAGAGATCAAAGACTGATCAATGGCTTATAGCAGGCTCACGCAGATCCGGTCTGATCTTTCCGAAGGGCTTTTGACCCTGCCCGAATTAGTGAAAACGTATTTGTCCCGGATCAATGCCCATTCCGGGCTGAATGCCTTCCTGGAGGTTTATGACGAAGAGGCCCTTCAACGGGCCGATGCAATACAGCACAGGATAGAACAGGGAACTGCAGGGCGCCTGGCCGGGCTGGTCCTGGGCATCAAGGATAATATTTGCTACAAAGACCACCGGGTCTCGGCGGCTTCGCGTATCCTGGAAGGATTCGAGAGCCTTTTCAGTGCCACGGTGGTGGAGCGCCTGCTCAAAGAAGATGCGTTGATCATTGGCCGGTTGAATTGCGATGAGTTCGCGATGGGGGCATCAAATGAGAAGAGCTACTTTGGTGCGGTGCGGAACCCAAGGGATCCATCGCGGGTCCCGGGCGGATCGTCCGGTGGCTCGGCAGCGGCCGTTGCGGCAGATATATGCCATGCCGCCCTGGGCAGCGACACAGGCGGGTCTATTCGTCAGCCCGCCTCATTTACCGGCATTGTCGGATACAAACCCACCTACGGAACCGTTTCGCGCCACGGATTGATCGCATATGCCTCGAGCTTCGATCAGATCGGGCCCATGACCAGGAGCGTGAGGATGCCGCACTTATTTTGGAGGTCATGGCAGGTCCGGATGCGTATGACAGTACCGCTTCACAGCGGGACGTGCCGGAATACACGAAAATCGTTGGCGAGGGCACATCGGGCCGTGAGGCCCCGAAAAAGATCGGATATATTGCCGAATGTCTGGCGGTGGATAGACTGGACCCGGAAATAAGGGCACATCTGGCGGGCGAGATCGAACGACTGCGTGATGAGGGCCATACCGTGGAGCAAATACGTTTCCCGTACCTTGATTACATGATCCCGACCTACTACATTTTAACCACGGCCGAGGCATCGGGCAACCTGGCGCGTTACGACGGCGTGCATTTCGGGTATCGGAACAAGTCGGCAGAGGGTCTGGAACCGACGTATAAGCAATCGCGAACCCAGGGGTTTGGGCCAGAGGTGAAGCGACGGATCATGCTGGGGACCTTTGTGCTGAGTTCGGGGTATTATGACGCGTACTATGCAAAGGCGCAAAAGGTGCGGCAGCTGATCCGCGAAAAAACCGATGAGCTACTGGCGGAATACGACTTTTTGCTGTCGCCGACCACACTTCATACCGCGTTTGAGCTCGGTAAAAACTACGATGATCCGACAGTGATGTATCTGGAGGATATCTTCACGGTTCAGGCGAACCTCGGAGGCAACCCGGGCATAAGCCTGCCGCTGGGGCATACATCGGAGGGTTTGCCGTTCGGGATCCATTTTACCGGGGGACGCGGGGCCGATGCCGACCTGCTGGTTTTCAGCGCCGGCCTCATGAACAAACGGGGGTGAGGCAGATGATCACACTTCAGGCATTATGAAAAGAGCAGCACTCCTTTTTTTCTTTTTCCTCTTCGTTTTAAGCGCCTGTAAAAACGAAAAGGGCGATAAACGGCCACCTGTCAAACCCAAATCAACCGGTATGCCCGGCGAATTGGTGGTCGTGATGTCCGAAAGCTGGTGGCAGGATACCGCCGGTGCGGCCTTCCGCCATTATTTCGGATCGGAATATCCGGGCTTACCGCAGGTGGAACCCCGCTTCAACCTGGTGCATATCACGCCGCAGGCGTATAACAGGCTCTTCAAAACGCATCGGAACCTGGTCCTCGTGGAGAAAGATGCGGCCGATCTCGGATTCGGATACAACCGCTATGCCACAGATCAGCTCGTGATGGCGATCGAAGCGCCGAATGCCCTGGCTTTGGCCGGATTGTTGAGCAGGCGCGGACATGAGGCGGCCGATCGGTTCGCCCAGGCGGAAATCAAGCGGTTCAACCGGGCGCATCAACTCGTAAAAAGCAATGATGCGCGCAACGAACTGCGCGAAATGGGCCTGGAGATCACCGTTCCGAATGATTTTCGGCTGAACATGACAGAGGAGGGCTTTATCTGGTTCTTCCGCGAGAAGCGCGCGGTAACTCAGGGCATCCTGATCTACATCGCCGATCCGCTGCCCGATGTGGGTATGGAGCAGGCCATTATTGAACTGCGCGATTCAGCAACCCTGCGGGTTGAAGGGGAAATAGCCGGCACCTACATGCAGGTGGAACAACGCTACGCTCCTGAAGTGTCTGCCAAAGAAGTCCAGGGTCGTTTTGCCATGGAAACGCGCGGACTTTGGAAAATGGAAAACGACTTTATGGGTGGAAGCTTTATCAACTGTACCGTATGGGATGAGGTAAATGGGCGTACCGTGGCAGTGGATGGTTTTGTGTATGCCCCGGGCAAGGACAAAAGGAACTACATGATGGAGCTTGAAGCCATTATTTCATCTCTTCGATTTGTGGAAACAGAAAGGGAATAACTGTTCGGACACGACCATCTTTTTTTTTACCGCCCTGGCGGGCGGATGGGGGCGCCGTAGTTGCTTGCTCCCGGCCGATCGCCGGCATGCTATCCGGAGCATAAGACTCCCCTAGTGCCACGATTATAGTTTTTGAATAAATCACTGAAATATAATTATTTATGCATTGTTAATTACAGAGCTAGCTACAGAGCTAACTCTGTAGTTTTGCATTCATGGTGAAAGAGGAAAAAGCAGGTGAAAAGGCCTCCACCTCATATGTGCAGGCCCTGATAAGTCGCCAGGGAAAGCAAAACCTCCCGGAAGCATGATATTTCAGGAGGGTTTAAAGTGGAGCTGGCGGGACTTGAACCCGCGTCCAAACAAGTAACAAACATGCTTTCTACACATATAGTCGGGTTTGATTTTCGGGAATGAGCCGGAACCCCAACAACCTACACCATTCCTTAGTTTCTAAAATTTCGATCAGCGCCTGAAACATAGACACCTCTCTAGCACCGCTTGATCTGATGATCCGTCGGGGGTCCGCGTGCGGCGCGAACGTAAGCCCCCTGGATCAAAGGCGTCTAATAGCTACTATTAGGCTGCCAGGGCGTAGTTAATCTCGCCAGTTACAAAAGTTGAGCCTTGATATTAACGAGCCAAATACCCAATGCTCGATGTGCTTACATGACCGCTATCCTGCTGTCAAAACCAAATCAGCCCCAATAAGGTCAAAGACCGTCAAAAGACGGTTTGCAAAGGTACACATTTATTAGGTTGACACCCAATATGTCAATATCTTAGCAGCCCCGAATGTTTACACCATGAGGAAGATCAGGATTGGCATCATCCGCGAGGATAAAGATCCGCCCGACAAACGCGTACCCTTTACGCCGGCCCAGTGCCGCTATATGAAAGATGCCTACCCGGAACCCGACATCACCGTGCAGCCCAGTAAGACCCGCTGTTTCCACGACGAAGAATACGAGATCAATGGGATCCGGGTCAATGAAGACCTAAGTGGCTGTGATTACCTCTTCGGCATTAAAGAGGTCCCCGTTGACATGCTTATTCCGGGCAAAACCTACTTCTTCTTCTCCCACACCTTCAAAAAGCAGCCATACAATCGCGACCTGCTCCGTGCCATCCTCAAAAACAAAATAAGATTGGTTGATTACGAAGTACTTACTGCCACCAACGGCAAGCGCCTGGTTGGGTTTGGACGCTATGCCGGAGTGGTGGGCGCATACAACGGGCTCCTTGCCTACGGCAGAAAAACCAATCGCTACAGGCTTAAACCAGCTCACGAATGCGCTGATCGCAACGAGCTGGAAGGAGAACTTCACAAGATCTCGCTGCCGAGGCATTTTCGCCTTGCCCTCACGGGCAGAGGGAGGGTGGCCAGGGGGGCCATTGAGATCCTGAAGGCGGCCGGGCTCCGGGCGGTTAGCCCGCAGGAATTCCTCGAAGAGAAATTCGACGATCCGGTTTTTACTCAGCTGCAGGTGAAGGATTATGTCCGCCGAAAAAACGGCAAAGCCTTTACACATAAGGATTTTTATACCTATCCGGAGGAATTTGAATCGAACTTCATGACCTATGCCGGTCAAATGGATGTTTATATTGCCTGCCACTATTGGGACAGCCGCGCACCCTTTATATTCACCCGCGACGATGCCCGCGATCCCCTTTTCAATATTCGCGTGGTGGCTGACATCAGCTGCGATATCAATGGTCCGGTTGCAACTACCTTGCGATCCTCAACGATCGCCGATCCGCTCTACGGATACGATCCGTACCTTGAGCGTGAAGTTGATTTCATGGAAAACAACGCCATAGGTGTTATGGCCGTAGACAACCTGCCCTGCGAACTGCCTAAGGATGCCTCGGAAGATTTCGGTAATGAATTGATCAGGAGGGTGTTGCCTGCCCTGTTCGGATCGGATCCGGGCGACATCATTGGCCGCGCTTCGGAGACGGACCTTGATGGCAATCTGACCGGGCGCTTCAGCTACCTTGAAGACTACGTGCTGGGGAGGGAATAGGCGAGCCCTTTGGGCGCGGGTGGGCCTCATCCGGCCGTAGGCCGAAATCGTCCCCGGCCATTAGAGGTCCTTGAGCGTTTTGATCGCTGCCATCGGGTCACTTGCCCTAAACACGGCAGAACCGGCAACCAATACATCTGCTCCCGCTTCAATGAGCCTCAGGGCGTTTTCGACGGTTACGCCCCCGTCGATTTCGATCAGGGTACGGGCATTTTGCGCGGTGATCATGGCCTTCAGGGCGCGTATCTTTTTATACGTCCGTTCAATAAATTTCTGGCCGCCGAATCCCGGATCCACTCCCATTATGCAAACCAGGTCAATGTCTCTGATCGTGTCTTCAAGAACAGCTATGCCGGTGTGCGGATTCAGGGCGACCCCGGCCTGCATTCCGGCATCCCTGATCGCCTGAAGCGTTCGGTGCAAGTGTGTGCTGGCTTCGTAATGGACAGTCAGGATGCTGGCGCCCACATTGCGGAATTCGTTGATGTAGCGCTCGGGCTGTACGATCATCAGGTGTACGTCCAGCGGCTTCTCAGCGTGCTTGTGAATGGCCTGGACCACGGGCATCCCGAAGCTGATATTAGGCACGAATACACCGTCCATCACATCAATGTGGAACCAGTCGGCCGCGCTTTGATTCACCATTTCGGAATCGCGCTGAAGATGGGCAAGATCAGCGGCCAGGATTGAAGGAGCAACAATGGGCATGATCCATTTCCTCAGGTTTGTTAGCAAAGGGGTGCTTGTCGAACAAAGAAAGGTGCTATCTGTTCAGGTGACGCTTTCAAGTGGTTTTAGTTGGAGGCTGCCCCAGGTATGTCCTTAAGATCTTGGACCGGCTGGTTTGCTTCAGGCGGCGGATCGCTTTTTCCTTGATCTGGCGGACCCGCTCCCGGGTCAGGTCAAAAGTTTCGCCAATTTCTTCCAGGGTCATAGGATGCTGCCCGCTCAATCCGAAGTACAGGCGGGTCACATCGGCTTCGCGAGGAGTCAGGGTGGCCAGGGAGCGCTCGATCTCGGTGCGGAGCGATTCGTTCAGCAGGTCTGCGTCCGGATTCGGGCTTTCGGCACTGCGCAGCACATCGTATAGATTGCTGTCTTCTCCGTCAACCAATGGCGCGTCCATGGAAATATGACGGCCACTGTTGCGTATGCTCTCCTTTACATCGTTCTCGCTCATCTCGAGCAGATTCCCGATCTCTTCAGCACTGGGCTGGCGCTCGTGTTCCTGTTCAAGCTGTGCGTAGGCCTTGTTGATCTTGTTGATCGAACCAATTTTGTTCAGAGGCAAACGCACGATCCGGCTCTGCTCGGCCAGAGCCTGCAGGATCGACTGGCGGATCCACCATACGGCATAGGAAATGAACTTAAATCCGCGCGTTTCATCAAAACGCCGTGCCGCCTTGATCAATCCGAGGTTTCCTTCGTTGATCAGATCCGGTAGGGTCAGCCCCTGGTTTTGATATTGCTTGGCAACTGAAACAACAAATCGCAGATTAGCCTTGGTCAGTTTCTCGAGGGCTTGCTGATCACCTTGTTTGATCTTTCGGGCGAGTTCCACTTCTTCCTCCGCCGTGATCAAATCCACTCTTCCGATTTCCTGCAGGTATTTATCTAACGATGCCGTCTCTCTGTTGGTTACCTGCTTGGTGATCTTTAGCTGTCTCATACGCTATTCCGGTTTAATGTTAAGATGCATTACGTTTTCTTTATACGTAAAAAAGAGCACAGGGTTCATTCATTCAGGAAAAATTATCTTTCCTGCCGGGGTTGTTGCCCCTCGTCTTTGTTCTCGTCGTGCTCCGGCTTTGGGAACAGGACCTTGCGCGACAGGCGCATTTTTCCGCGATCATCGATCCCAAGCAGCTTCACTTTCACCTGATCTCCTTCCTTCAGCACATCCTCCACATTGCTGATGCGTTTCCAGCCGATCTCTGAAATATGCAGGAGTCCGTCCGTCTTAGGTCCGATTTCCACAAACGCGCCATAAGGCTGAATAGCCTTCACGGTACCCAAGTAGATCTCACCGACCACCGGTTCCCAGCAAATGCTCCTGATGCGTGATACGGCTTTGTCGATCCCAGACTGATCTTTTCCCAGGATCTCCACAATACCCTTGTTGCCCAACTCTTCAATGGTGATGGTGGTTTCGGTTTCTTCCTGCATGCCCTGGATGATCTTTCCACCCGGTCCGATCACCGCACCGATATAGTCCTTATTGATCTCCAAAACGAAAATTTTTGGCACATTTGGCTTCAGTTCCCGACGCGGTTCCGAAATGGTTTCCATCATTTTGTTCAGGATGTGGGCACGGCCTTCTTTCGCCTGATTTAAAGCCTGGACCAGGATTTCCGTATCCAGGCCCTTGATCTTGATGTCCATCTGGCAGGCTGTGATACCTTCCGTGGTTCCGGCCACCTTGAAGTCCATATCTCCAAGGAAGTCCTCGTCACCAAGAATATCACTCAGGACAGCGTGCTTTCCGGTCTCCTGATCGGTGATCAATCCCATTGCGATACCACTTACCGGACGAATAATTTTGATACCGGCATCCATCAGGGCCATCGTGCCGGCGCAAACCGTAGCCATGGAGCTGGACCCATTTGATTCAAGGATCTCTGATACCAGGCGAACGGTGTAGAGGTTGTCGGTCGGGATCATGGGCTCCAGCGCGCGTTGCGCGAGGTTTCCATGCCCCACCTCACGGCGGGATGTGCCCCGAACCGGGCGGGTCTCGCCCGTGCTGAACGGCGGAAAATTGTAGTGTAGGTAAAAACGCTCGGCTCCCTGGAAGGTCACGTTGTCGATGCGGTTTTCATCGAGTTTGGTACCCAGGGTGGCTGTCGTCAGGGATTGGGTCTCACCACGGGTAAAGATCGCAGATCCGTGCGTGCCCGGAAGATAGTCGATCTCCGTCCAGATCGGACGAATGTCCGTAGTCTTACGACCATCTAAACGAACACCTTCGTTCAGCACCATGTCGCGTACTGCTTTCTTTTCGGTCTCTTTCCAATACTTTCCGATCAAAGCGCCTTTTTCTTCAAACGCTTCTTCACTGAACTGAGCATTCAAAGCGTCCCTGATCTCACTAAATTTTGCCGAGCGCTCCTGTTTTGGGAGCGCTTGCCTGGCTACTTCGTATACCTTGTCGTAACAGAAGTCCGTCACCATCCTGCGCAGCTCATCGTCCTCTGCTTTCGGTTCGTATGCCCGCTTTTCAGTGGCCCCCACCTTTGCACTCATTTCTTCCAGCACACTACATATATTGGCAATGGTCTTGTGGCCAAACATGATCGCATCGGCCATCTCCTCCTCCGACACCTCCTTCATTTCACCTTCCACCATTACGATGCTCTCCTTAGTGCCTCCCACCATCAGGTCGATATCTGCTTTTTCCCTTTCTTCAGGAGATGGATTGATCACCAATGCACCTTCGATACGCGCTACGCGCACTTCGCTCATCGGTCCTTCCATGGGGATATCGGATACTGCGATCGCTGCGCCAGCTGCCAATCCGGCCAGGGCATCAGGCTGAACTTCCTTATCGTGTGACATCAGCTGGATCATCACCTGCGTTTCCGAGTGGTAGTTTTTAGGGAACAATGGACGCAAGGCGCGGTCTACCAGTCTCATGATCAGGATCTCTTCGTCAGTAGGGCGGCCCTCACGCTTGAAAAAACCTCCCGGGACACGGCCTGCAGCCGCGAATTTTTCACGATAGTCTACCGTCAATGGCAAAAAATCCAGGTCTGCCTGTTCATAGTTTGATGTAGCAGTTGCGAGCAACATAGTGTCACCCATTTGCACCACGACAGATCCGTGAGCTTGTTTGGCGAGGATACCCGTTTCAATGGTCATTTCCCGTCCGTCGGGAAGAGTTATGGATTGCTTGATTCCTTCAGGTTTCATGTGTTTGTAAATGGGTGTGTAAAAAAAATCTGATCAGTATATATCTTTCGCTAACAGGCTTTTTTTGTGCTGGTTTAAACGTCCAGGGAAAATACAGCGATAGGCGTGAAAAGGCAATTTGTGCGAATTGCCTTTCCAATCCGCATTTGTTCCATGTGGCTACTTACGTAATCCGAGATCCTTGATGATTGCGCGGTAACGCTCAATGTCGATCTGCTTCAGGTAGTTCAGCAATTTGCGTCGCTTACCTACCATAATGATCAGGGAACGCTGGGTATTGTAATCCTTTCGGTTACTTTTCAGGTGCTCCGTTAAAGCGCTGATCCGTTTTGTAAATACCGCGATCTGAGCTTCCACATTTCCCGTATCATTCCCGGACTTTCCGTATTTAGCGTATATTTCCTTCTTTTCTTCCGGTGTAATCGTCATAAAACTACAGAGATAGCATATTCCTGCACTTATTTCAGGCGGCAAAGGTATAACTAATTTTATAAACCTGTAATCTCACATTCATTTCTTTCAGATAGCGATGCCTGCGATCCCGGGGAACAAGCATCCAACACAGCTGTGATTCCGCTTTCCATTTTTTTGTGTACGATTGCGGGGGCAGTATCTCAATCGCCACCAGTTCCCACATCCAGCATTTTGTCCCCGGCCCTGAATCCCTGCATTTTGGAAATAGCCATGGAATCGTTCCTATTTTTGGATCACCAGCTGGCGATTGCTGCTCTGGCTTCCGTTGCTGAACAACACGTTGTAGATACCACCGGCCCACTCAGCCACCTCCAGGCGCAACTGACCGCTTACTGCATTTGGCTCACTGATCGTCAGCACCACCTGGGCCAGGTGGTTCATCACCGTTACCTCCAGATCCATTTCGCCAGTGAAGTTGTAGTTGATGAACACCTCATCTGTTGAGGGGTTCGGATACAGGTCAATGTACTGAGCAAACCCCGGCTCTTCCATGCCGATCATGAAATCCCAGGTAGCAGAACAGCCATTGGCATCTGTAATCGTAACCGTATAGGTGCCCGGTGACAGTCCTGTTGCTGTTTGCGTGGTTTGAGGAGGGACCGTGCTCCATACATAAGTGTAGGGTGGGCTTCCACCCGTTACGTTGGCAACTGCTTCGTCAGGAGGAACGATGTCCACCATGACAACCAGTTCAGCCGGTTCGGTAATATTGACCTGGTTGTCAATAGTACATCCATGGGCATCGGTTACGGTTATCTGGTAGAGCCCGGCTGTCAGGTTGCTCAGGGTTGAAGTGAGGCCTCCTGTGTTCCACAGGTAGCTGTATGGAGGGGTTCCGCCCGATACATTCAAGCTGGCCCATCCATTTGATCCACCGAAGCAGTTCACATTGTCCTGTACCATGATCGCTGAAATGGCCGTGTTTTGTGTAACTGTAGTAGTGATACCTGCTGTACAACCGCCGGCATCGGTCACCGTTACCTGGTAGGGCCCAGCTGTCAGGTTGCTCAAAGCCGGTGTGACGTCCCCCGTGTTCCACAGGTAGCTATACGGAGGCGTTCCGCCACTGGCCGTTACGGCCGCTGTACCATTATTAGTGCCGAAACAGCTGGCACTAATTGCTGCAACACTGGCATTCAGGAAACAAGGACCTGTGTCCACGGAAATATCATCCAGGGCCAGCTGGCTAAGAGGACCGGAAGAGGTAGCACGGAAACGGATCTGAAGTCCCGTGGAGCCGGCAAAGGCGTTCAGGCTGAGTACTTCCTCAGACCATGGGTCTGCATGAGCTGTTTGCGGGCCGGGACCCTGTGTTGCGTAGATCGTTTGGAATCCGCTACCCGTATCGACTTCAGCGAAGAACGAGTCAATATGGGCACCATGGGAGTGCTTCCAGAAGCGGAGCTCCGGGTTGGTAAGGCCACTGATGTCAATCAGCGGTGTCAGAATTATCACTTGGTGGGAAACCATAACTGTATAGATGTACCTGCCTATCCCTGGGACACCAGTGGTATGGTCAGCGCAAGGACCTGTTGCATAAGCATATTTTTCGCAGTTTGTTCCCAATACCCAGCCGGGAGTAGCATATAAACTCGCCGGAATGGTCGTCCAACAGGGGTCAAAGGTGAAGTACAGTGCGAAGGTCGGACCTTCGAAGTCCTCAGCCCAGGGAGCAGCTACAGCCATACAATTTGTACGCGTATCTGTAAAACCTCTCCACCCGCTTCTTACTCCGAGAAACCATGGTGCACAGGTTTCCCGTACGTAGAAGTGATAGTCTGTGCTGGCCGTTAAACCGGTTACCACAAAAGGATGGGTACTCGCCGGGAGGATCCCTATTGGTCCGTTCGCTGAACCCACTGCAGCGTCCGGATGGAACCCTGGCGCACCATAGGCCACTTCCCAGGAAGTTCCCGAGCTGGGCACCCAGTCCAGTGTTACATCGGTTGTACCAACCGAAATGACCGAAATAGCACTCGGTTTGGGACAGGGTGGGCCTACGTCCACGGAAATATCATCCAGGGCCAGATCACCAAGAAGGCCTCCACGGATAGCACGGAAACGGATCTGAAGCGCCGTGGAACCGGCAAAAGGGTTCAGGTCAACTTCTTCCTCAACCCATGGGTCGGTGCCAGCTGTTTGCGGGCCGTCACTTTGTGTTGCGTAAATCGTTTGGAACCCACTACCCGTATCGATTTCAACAAGGAACGAGTCAATGCCCCATCCGTGGAAGTGCTTCCAGAAACGGAGCGCCGGGTTGGTGATGCCACTGATATCGATCAAGGGTGTCCAAATTCCTGCCTGGTCACCTGCCGAACCGGAATTGGCCTCTGTATAGATGTACTGACCTGCTCCCGGTACACCAGTGGTGTGGTCAGCGGAAGGACCTGTATTTGGAGAAGGTGTATTGTCCGTTTCCAACCACCAGCTGTAACCAAACCCACTCGCCGGAATGGTTATCCAACAGGGGTCGAAAGTGTGGTTCAGTGCGAAGGCCGGACCTTCGAAGTCTTCTGTCCATGGAACCGTTACAACAGATGAACAAGCCGTGAAAAAGCTAGTGAAATTCCAGAGCGAGGTGTCATTTGCACACATGGCGCGAACGTACACAAAGTACTGTGTGTTCGGAGCCAAAGTCGTGGCGGCAAAGGAAGTGGCCGTCGTCGCTGTACCAGAACCCGTTGGCGTGCCGGCAGTCGTGGTGACCACGTACTCGTAGCCGTTGGCCGGATTCGATGTGGAAGCTGTCCAGCTGATGTTTGCTGAGGTAGCCGTAAAACCCGTAGCCGTAATACCCAATGGCGGGATGCATCCACTAAGGGAACTGGTGAATACCGCCGTTGTAGTATAACAATTCAAAGTGCTACCACATGCCGCGTCATCGGTCCAGTGTGCACGGTACTGACCCATTCCCAGGATTGATGCCTGAAATGGTGAGGGACCATGGGCGATCACGTTGTTCAAGGCATCGGTCAGGGTTACGTAACCCGGGGTCGCATCTACCGTAAAGGTATAGACTCCCAGGGAATTTACCTGAATCACGGAATACTCCGTTGTATAGGTACAACCAGATATGGTGATCGGTAAGGTTGTCGTTTGATCAAGGGTAGTGATCCCTAGTGGATACTGTGAGAGGTTGATACATTGTGCCTCCACCGTATTCGGCGTGAGCGCAAAACACACCCACGCTGTATAAAAAGAGGGCCGTAACAGTCGTGTTTTCATGGAACTATGATCTAAGTTAATGGCAAACAGGTGCCAGGATGAGGTGGTTCCGGTCGTCCGAACCCTTTTTTGTTAAGCGCAAGTTATAAATTTTTCGCATCAGGATCCGCGTTTTACCGAAAGTTCCTATTTTTGTTCTTCAATAAAAACGAAAGTAAAGTGAAAAGAATAGTATGCCTTCTGTTGATTTTTTCCTGCATGACATGGTCCTCCTGTTCCGAAAAAGAGGGATGCACAGACAGGGATGCCTGCAATTATGATTCCGACGCTGAAAAGAGTGACGATTCCTGCTATTACATATGCTTGTCAGAAGCAGAAAAACAGGAAGTCAAGGATTTTGTTGAAAGCGCTCTGGACTATATGGATACCCATGGGGTACAGGATGCCCTGGATACGTACAGTGATCACAACGGTATATTTGTGGACGGGGAGAAGTATATTTTTGCTATAACCACTTCAGGTGTTAACCTGGCCCATGGAGCCGATTCCTCCCTTATTGGACAGGATCTTTATGAGCTGCAGGACGAAAATGGGAAGTACCTGGTGCAGGAGATGATCTCTATTTCCAATACCAGGGGGAGTGGCTGGCTTTGGTATATGTGGGAAAATCCCGATACTAAGGAGGTCGAGAGAAAGCACTCGTACATCACAACAACAAGGGATACCATCATGCTTGGCTCGGGGGCTTATTAAAAAATAGCTGCCGGTCGTTTTTCACCTTTGAAACAGGAACAGAAAGCGTTCCGGGTTAGGGGTCTGTGGGCAATCAGCCAATTAATTCACCGCCAGGTATAATGCCCTGTCACCGGATAGTGATCCGAGATCGCTACCTTTTTTACTTTGACGAGTTGGGAGCAGAGTAGTTCATCATGGAAGTGGTAATCGATCCGCAGGGGGATCAGGCTCTTTCGGTAAGTCTTGCCCCAGCCGCGACCATGAGTACGGTAGCCGTCCTTCAGCTCTTTGCACATTTCGCGATAAGCCCAGCTGGATGGAATATCATTGAAATCACCCAAAACCAGCACGGGATAAGGAGATCCGGCGATATGTTTTTTGAGCATTTGCACCTGCTTTTCACGAAAGAGGAGCCCCTTTTTCAGCAGACGGTACATAGCACCGTATTTTGAGTTGATCTTTTCCGTGGTGATCTCCTCAACCTTTTCGATGAGTTCAACCTGGCTGTACTCAAGCTGGTTGGAACTGATGTGGCAGTTGTATAGGCGCAGCGTGTCCTTATCATACAGCAGGTCAATCCATTGGAAACCATTAGCTCCGTACGATATTTGGTCGCTAAAGCGATGCGAACCGGAATGGATCACAGGCAGATCCGTGAACAAAGCCAAATGACTTTGTCCGTTGATGCGCTGGTATTTGGGTGATTCGAGCAGCGTAACTTTTCGCCGGTCATTAAATTCCTGCAATGCAATGACATGCGCCTGCTCGGCGCGAAAAAAGCCATCAATTGTTCCCAACAGGTCGTAGTCAGGATCCCAATAGCTTTGATCGAAATAGCGGCTGTTCAGCGACACTACCCGCAGTGCTTTACTGCTGCCGCTGAGTTCAGCGGCCCTGCCCCAGGGCAAAAAGGCCGATAGATGGCCCCATCCGGCCGCGAGGCCGAGGATCGGAATGATCATGGCCCGCTTGAAGCGAAAGAGCCAGAAAAGAGACCAGAGGAGATTGATGGGCAGGAGGATCGGGTAGGCAAGACTGACGAAACTGGCCGCGGGGAAGCGCGACGGGGGGATCCAGTAAGCGAGGTAGGAAAACAGGAGGGCGACGACGCTCAGCCAGGTGAGCGGAAGCAGAAGCCGGTCGATCCAGAGGTATTTGTTCATGCTGCGTTCAGTTCTTGTTCATCCTGAAAAGGAAGTCTTTTTCGTCCCTGGTCAGACTATCATAGCCCGATTCGGAAATTTTATCCAGAATGGCATTCAGTTTAGCCTGACGCGAAGCCTTTTGCTCGTGGTATTGGTAATCAGTCCTTGCCCTGGCTTTGTAGGCCGTGCGCATCTTGGGTTTCGGCTTAAGAAAGGTGAAGAACTTGTCAAGCAGGCGTTCGAACGCAGCTGCGAGGTTGTTCCCTTTCTGCAACTGACGGGCATACAGGAATCCGAACAGGGCTCCCCCCAGGTGCGCAATGTGCCCGCCCGCGTTACCACCTGTAACACTCAGCAGATCAAGCAGCACAGAGAAAACAGCAATGTGCTTTAGCCTGACCGAACCAATAAACATGAGTCGGACCGTGTAGTCCGGCACGAAGGTCGATATAGCGATCAGGATGGCCAGCACGGAGGCACTGGCACCAAGGGCCTGCGAGTGGGGCAGCTGACTGGCAAAGACCGGGAATATGTTGTAGGCCAGGATGTACAGGGCTGCTCCTGACAGGCCGCCGAGCAGGTAGGTGCTGAGCAGTTGTTTTTCACTGAGGTACTCCAGGAAAATGCGTCCGCCGAAATACAGCCAAACCATGTTGAACAGGAGGTGCAGGAAGTCCTCGTGCAGAAACATATAGGTAATGAGTCCCCACGGCTGCAGTATCAGGTTTCCCGGATCTGCCTTTACGGTAAACCACGGCACTATGGAGAGGTCCATATTCATGAAGAAACCGAATATGCGGAAGATGAGCATGATCAGGAATACCCCCCCGTTGATATAGATCAGTCGCGTGAGCATATCGCCCCGTCGAAAATTTTCCCTGATTTCATTTGCGATGCCTGCCATGATCAGTACCGGTGTCCGTATTTGTTTTGCCAATATTTGATGAGGATGAACCCGAAGAGCATTCCGCCCAGGTGGGCGAAATGAGCTACGTTGCTCGACGGATCATTGGCGATCCCGTTAAAGAGTTCCAGCAATCCGTAACCGATCACGAAGTACTTTGCCTTGATCGGAAACGCGAAATACAGGTAGATGCGTGTATCGGGGAAGAGCATTCCGAAGGCCAGCAAAATGCCGAAGACAGCTCCGGAAGCGCCTACGGTAGGAGTATTATAGATCAAATTCAACCTGGCCATGCCGGGATCAAGGTAGTTTTGCCCGCGCATGAGCACCTCTGCCCCGCGATCCAGCACTATTTGAACATCGTGCGGTGACACATTCCGGATCACCTGCATCAGCTCGAGGTAATTCCACCCGAGGTGAATTACCGCTGCGCCGAGCCCTGTGGCCATGTAGTAGATGAGGAATCGCCGTCCGCCCCAAACGTTCTCCAGCATATTCCCGAACATCCATAGTGCGAACATATTGAAAAAGATATGCCCCAGGTTACCGTGCATGAACATGTGGGTAACCAGCTGGTAAGGCCGGAAATGTTCGGATCCGGGCACGTACAATCCCAGTATTCGGTTGAGGTGGATCCCAAAAGCGCTCTGCAGCACCAGCGAGCCGAAGAAAAACAGCCCGTTGATGATCAGCAGATTCCTGATCACCTCGGGGAGTATGTTGAACCGTGTCGGTTGGTAGTTCATTTATTGAAATCGTTTGTCCAGTTCGTGGAGGCTCAGTGTGATCAGGGCAGCCTTGCCATTTGGGTCTGCAGAAGGCTGCTCACAGGCGAAAAGTTCATTGACCAACTGGTGCATCTCTTCCTTTTCCAGTTTAACGCCACGCTGAACGGCCAGGTTCCGGGCCATGAACCGGGCCAGGTTATCCACATTATCCGCGCCTAATTCGTCACGGTGGTGCTTCAGATCGTCCAGCATCTGTTCGATCAGCCCGGCCACTCCGGCTTCCCGCACTCCGGGCGGGATCCCCCGCACCACGATAGCCTGCTTTCCGAACCGTTCAATGTCGAATCCGAGTTGCCGTAAAGCCTCCTGCTGCTCCCCGATCAGCGCCAGGTCTCCTGCACTGAGCTCCAGAGTTTGCTGGAACAGCAGTTGTTGCGTCACGGGATCTTGCCGTTTCAGGCTTTTTTGAAAGCGCTCAAACAGGATCCGCTGATGCGCGCGATGCTGATCAATGATCATGAACCCCGACCTGATGTGCGTCAGAATATACCGCCCATGCAGCTGATAGGCCAATACCGATCGCTCTTCTAACGACAGTCCCGGGTCTTCCTTTCCGGCAGTTTCTTCCTGCCGATAGGCAGTGGTCCAGTCGAATGGCCCTTCATTTTTTACTGGCCTGCGGCCAGATGAGTATGCGCCATCACTTTTGGCGGCCTGAGTGGCTTCGCTGAAGGGATTGAAATGGGGATCCAGGCTGATTGCGGGGGCACGCACCGGCCTCTGGGGTTGAGGCGGAATATTGTCGAAACTGGTCTCGCGATCGAAATCAAGACCCGGTGCAATGTTGTATTGACCGAGCGATTTGCGGATGGCTGATCGAAGAATGACATAGATCGGGCGCTCGTCTTCGAACTTGATCTCAGTCTTGGTCGGATGAATATTCACGTCAATGCTTGCCGGGTCTACCTCCAGGAACAAAAAGTAGGAAGGGTGGTGCTTGTCCGGGATCAGTCCTTCAAATGACGAGCCCACCGCATGGTGGAGGTATGGGCTCCTGATGAAGCGTTTGTTCACGAAAAAGAATTGCTCGCCCCGCGTTTTCCTGGCATTGCGGGGCTTTCCCACGAATCCGCTGATCGTCACCAGATCGGTTTTTTCCTCAACCGGAACCAAACGCTCGTTGAACCCAGGGCCAAAAATAGCTACGATCCGCTTGCGGAGCCCATCGCGCCGCAGGCGAAAAAGCTCGTGGTCATTGTGGCGGAGGCTGAAGGCGATATCGGGATGCGCCAGGGCCACCCGTTCAAATTCGTTGATGATATGCTTTAGCTCAACCTTGTCGCTTTTGAGGAAGTTGCGGCGGGCCGGAATATTGTAGAACAGGTTTTTTACGGTGATGCTGGTGCCATCGGGGGTCGAAACCGGCTCCTGGTTCGTGGCCTCGGAACCTTCAATGATGACCAGGGTGCCGAGGTCCTCGTCTTTTTGTTTGGTACGCAGTTCCACGTGGGCCACGGCAGCAATTGAAGCCAGGGCTTCGCCACGGAACCCTTTGGTACAGATGCGAAAAAGTTCTTCGGCGCTGCGGATCTTGGAGGTGGCGTAGCGCTCAAAGCAGAGTCGGGCATCGGTGGTGCTCATGCCCTTGCCATTGTCAACGACCTGTACAAGCGTTCTTCCGGCATCACGCACAATAAGTGAGATGTCGGTGGAATCGGCGTCGATGCTGTTTTCGAGTAGTTCCTTGACCAGGGAGGCCGGCCGCTGAACAACTTCTCCGGCCGCTATTTGGCTAGCCACCCGGTCGGGCAGCACTTGAATGACGTCGTTCATCGGAACAGGAACAGGTAGGCGAGGAAAAACAGAAAAGCCATGATCAGGACCAGTCGTCTGAACGGATATCCGGAGGCCTGCGGTTTGCGGCGACTACTCCACGATTCCTGCAAGCGGTCACGGAATTCAATTTGGTCCTTTTCTTTGCCGTGGTACTTTTTTTTCAATTGCTCCAGTCGCTCCTTTCGCTCGTCGTAGTAACGCGGTTGAAAGTTAAATCGGCGTATCCGATTAATTTTCATGAAGGAAGGGAGTCTTGGCGCTTCCATATACGTACAAAGCTATCCTTTTTCTGTTAAATTAAGGCTACCGAAGCAGGCTAATGACAATGAAAGGGGCTTTTTCTAATTTTGGCCCCCAATGGGCGGTGATATGAATAGGTGGATCTTTTTGGTTTTGACCCTCACTATAGGGGGTGCACTGACTTCTTCAACAATCCCGAAACACCGTGACCGCGACCTGTGGGTGTCGTCGGTGCTTGACACCCTCTCACTGGAACGCAAAATTGCCCAGCTAATTATGATCGAAGGCTACAGCAACCGGGATGATGCCTATCGGCAGGATCTGCGCGCGCGCATCCAAAAATATCAGCCTGGCGGCCTGATGTTCCTGCAGGGCGGCCCGGTTCGGCAGGCTGCGATGACAAATGAGCTCCAGGCAATAGCCGACCTGCCCATGCTTATTGCACAGGATGCCGAATGGGGATTGGCCATGCGGCTCGATTCCGTGGCGCCACTGCCCTGGCCACTGACGGTCGGAGCAGTGCAGCGCGATTCACTCGCATATGAAATGGGGGCCGAGATTGCCCGGCAATGCAGGCGCCTGGGGGTGCATATCAATTTTGGTCCGGTTGCGGACGTCAACGTCAATCCCAGCAATCCTATCATCGGTAACCGTTCCTTCGGCGAATCGCCCGAACGGGTGGCCCGGCTGGCCACCCTGTACGCGCAGGGGCAACAAAATAACGGGGTCATGGCCTGCGGCAAGCATTTTCCCGGCCATGGAGATACCGATAAGGACTCCCATAAGACGCTTCCGACCGTAACCCACAACCGGGATGAGTTGAACAAGGTGGATCTGGCACCTTTCAAGGCGCTGTTAAATGCTGGAGTAGGCTCCGTTATGGCCGCGCATTTGAACGTGCCTGCCCTCGACAGCTCGGGAACGCCAACTTCCCTGAGCTGGCCGGTACTGACGAAGCTTCTGCGGAAGGAACTCGGTTTCGAAGGGATCATTTTTACAGATGCGCTCAACATGAAAGGGGTTAGTGACCAATATGTTACGGGGGCACTGGAAGTGAAAGCCCTGCAGGCCGGAGCAGATGTATTGCTGATGCCGGGAGAGATCGATCAGGTGATCCATGCCGTGACGAAGGCGGTTAAAGAAGGTAGGCTAAGTGAAAAAGCGATCGAGGAAAAAGTGCGTCGTGTGCTTCGTGCCAAGTACGACTGCGGTTTGCATCGCTACGAACCCGTATCGGTTGAACAGCTGTATACCGATGTGAATGGAATAGGCGCACGCCTGCTGTACCGCGAGATCATGGCCGGGGCAATCACGGTATTGCTGAACGATCGATCCATCTTGCCGATCAGGGAATTGACAGATTTCAATCCGGCATACCTGTGTCTGGAAAGGGGAGCCTGCGGTAGTTTCCACGAACGTTTGAACAGCTACTTCGAAATGCCTGGATTCCGCCTGAGTGAAGAGGCCACGGAGCAGGATAAAGAAGTGCTGCTGGAGCAGCTGAAGCAATACGATCCGATCATCGTGGGAGTACATAAAATGACGGATAAGTTTTGGTTGAGCCCCCAGGTTGATGCTGCTGCCCGGGATTTCTTCAGGCAGGTGGCGCGCAGCCACAAAACCGTGCTCGATATCTTCGCGAATCCCTATGCCTTAAAGGATTTCGGGGAGGCCCTGATGGCCGATGCCCTGATCGTGAGCTACCAGAATACCGAAGTTGCACACGATTTGTCGGCCCAGATCATTTTCGGGGCCCATCAGGCCGCAGGCCGATTGCCTGTGAGTGCCACCACTGCCTTCCCGGTGCAACACGGGATCAAAACGGCATCACTTGACCGGCTGAAGTACGGGATACCCGAGCAGGAGGGGATTGATGCACAACAATTGGAACGGGTTGATTCGATCATTCAGGAAGCGATCGGTGAGGGAGCCACGCCGGGGGCGCAGATCCTGATTGCGAAAAACGGCCGGGTGATATACGACCGGCAGTTCGGATATCAAACCTATGCGAAACGGCGTCCGGTTGATGAGCGCACCGTGTACGATCTTGCATCCATAACGAAAATAGCAGCCTCCGTGCCGGCCATCATGCGCCTGTATGAGTGGGGGCGGATCGATATCGACGGAGAACTGGGCACTTATTTGGAGGAGGCGCGGGGGACTAACAAGGAGCATATACGTTTGCGCGAGATGCTGGCCCATCAGGCACAATTGAAACCGTGGATCCCCTTTTATCGGGAGACCTTGATTGCGGAGGGGCAAAGGAAGCCAAAGTGGTTCTCCGATGTGCCGGGCGACCAGTTCCCATGGCAGGTAGCGGAGGATCTGTACCTTCGGTACGATTATCCGGACAGCGTTTATCAGCGCATTTATGAATCGGAACTACTGCCGCGAAAGAAGTATCGCTACTCGGACCTCGGGTATTATTTGCTAAAAAAGGTCATTGAGGATCAAATGGGTCAGGCCATTGATCAATGGGTGCAAGACTCGCTCCTGGCACCGTTAGGCGCCTCAACTATGGGGTACCATCCGTTAACCCGGCTGGGATCCGGGCGGATTGCCCCGACCACAGACGATCAGATTTTTCGGGGGCAGCTCCTGCGGGGTTATGTGCACGATCCGGGAGCGGCCCTGACGAACGGAGTGAATGGTCATGCCGGGATGTTCGGTTCGGCTACCGATCTGGCGAAGATGATGCAGATGTACCTGCAAATGGGAAGTTACGGGGGGCGGCATTATTTCGATAGCACAACGGTGGCCTTGTTTACGTCCTGCCCCTTTTGCGAGAGCGACAATCGGCGCGGGATCGGATTCGACAAGCCGGAGCCCGACGGCGATGGTGGCCCCACATGTAATTGTGTGTCACTGCTTAGCTTTGGCCATACCGGATTTACAGGAACTTTGGCATGGGCCGATCCCGAAGAAGAAATCATCTATGTATTTTTGAGCAACCGGGTGAACCCGGATGAATTGAACCGAAAGCTTATTGAAATGCACGTTCGGACTAATATTCAGGAAATAATATATGAATCCTTAAATACCTATCCACAAAACCATGAAGATCATGAAAACTAAACAGATCATTATCACCCTGTTGGTGACCTGTACAATGGAACTATATGCGCAGGACAGCACGATAACGGACGGACCGTTTATCCAGTACCATCCGGACAGCAGTATCCGGATCAAAGGTCAGTACGAGGCCGGTGAAAAAGTAGGGGACTGGCTGACCTTTCACAAAAATGGATTGCTGGAATCGTTGTCGCAATGGGTTAATGGGGTAAAGAACGGGATCGAGATCAGTGTGAACGACCGCGGAAACATAAAGCAGCAATTGAACTACATGGACGGTGAATTGCACGGGAAGCAGCGTTATTATCACGACTTCGGCCGGTTAAGTAAACTCGGACACTACGATATGGGCGTCCTGAACGGCCAGTTCATAAAATTCTACAACAACGGCAAAAAGCAGGAAGAGGTTTCTTACGCGAACGGGAAAAAATCAGGAAAGGCAACCTGGTATTTCGACAATGGAGAACCGAGTATTGAGTACGATTACGTTGACGGAGAGATCAGCGGAACCACAAAATCGTATTATCGCGACGGAGGTGTTAAGACCATCGGGGAATTCGTGAATAATGAACGTAATGGCCCGTATCAGCTTTTCTTCGAAGACGGCAGTATCAAGCAGGAGGGAACCTACAAAGACGGTAAAAAAGACGGTATTTGGAAAACATACGACGAAGAAGGCAAGGTTATAGAAGAAGCGAAATATACAAAAGGCGAAAAACGATGAAGATCGGAATGGTCCTGTATCCCACCTTTGGGGGGAGCGGAGTAGTGGCCACCGAATTGGGCAAGGCACTGGCGCAAAAGGGTAATCAGGTACATTTTATCACCTACAGCTTGCCTGTGCGGCTCGACACATTAGCCAGGAATATCCACTATCACGAGGTGGAGGTATACGATTATCCTCTTTTTGAATACAGGCCATATGAGCTGGCACTGGCGAGCAGGCTGGTGAATGTGGTGAAGGAGGAGCGGCTTGATGTGCTGCACGTTCACTATGCTATACCGCATGCCTACGTTGCCTTTATGGCCAAGCAGATCCTGGCTTCGGAAGGAATTTCAATATCGGTCATTACGACACTGCACGGAACCGATATCACCCTGGTCGGACGAAATCCGGGGTACAAACCGGCCGTGACCTTCAGTATTGATCAGTCCGACATCGTCACCTGTGTTTCAGAGAGCCTCAGGGAGGAAACCTACAGGCATTTTGATGTACACAAGGAAATTGATGTGGTGCCGAATTTTATTGATTTTACGCAATATGTAGACAAAAAACCTTGTGTTCGTTCGGCGATTGCACCAAACAACGAGGCCATTATAGCCCATGTTTCCAACTTCCGGCATCTGAAGCGGGTTGATGACGTCGTTCGGATCTTTGCGAAGATCCTGAAGGAGCGTCCGGCCAGGTTGCTTCTTGTCGGCGATGGCCCGGCCCGCGCCGGGACCGAGAAATTAGTGCGCGACCTTCAGTTGAGCGATAGCATAGTATTCATGGGCAAGAGCAACGACGTGGTTCGGGTGCTCTGCCTGTCGGATCTGTTCCTGTTGCCTTCGGAGCAGGAAAGTTTTGGACTGGCGGCGCTGGAAGCCATGGCAGCCAAAACTCCGGTGATCAGTTCCGACGCAGGGGGCATCCCCGAAGTGAACGTGCATGGCGTAAGCGGATTCGTGAGTAAGGTGGGAGATGTGGAAGACATGGCCCGGAATGCCATGACCTTGTTGAATGACGAGCAGCTGCTTGAGCGGTTCAGGCAGCAGGCCTTCGAAACCGCCCACAAATATGATATTGATAAGGTGCTTCCACTGTACCAGGAGATCTATGAACGCGTAACGGTTAGCCGTCCGCTTTTCTGACCCCCATTTATTCTTTTGCCTGCCCATGCTCCGGCTCCTGAAAGGTCTCGAAATAATAGCTACTTTAGGCGGCCAAACGCCCAAGCGATGGAGATCCGTTACCAACGCCAGGACCTTGGCACCGACGAGTTGATCGACCTCTACCGCGGCATGCTTTTCCCCCGCATGATCGAGGAGAAGATGCTCGTTTTGCTGCGTCAGGGGCGTATCTCCAAGTGGTTTCCGGGCATCGGCCAGGAGGCCATTTCCGCCGCTGTGGCCCATGCCCTACGGGCAGATGAGTACATTTTACCCCTGCATCGGAATCTCGCTGTGTTCACAGGCCGGAAAGTTCCCCTGGAGCGCCTGTTCGGGCAGTTTCAGGGCAAGATGAACGGGTTCACCAAGGGGCGTGACCGGAGTTTCCACTTCGGAACCAATGAACACCATATCGTGGGCATGATCTCGCACCTGGGCCCGCAGCTGGCGGTGGCCAGTGGTATTGCCTTAGCCGGCAAGATGCGGGGAACGGGAAAAGTGGTGGCCGTGTTTACCGGCGAGGGCGGTACCAGCGAAGGCGATTTTCATGAAGCATTGAACGTGGCAAGCGTGTGGGATCTGCCCGTGTTGTTCATCATCGAGAATAACGGATACGGATTGTCGACGCCCACACACGAGCAATATCGGGCCGAACGCCTGAGCGACCGGGCCAGCGGCTACGGCATAAAGGGCTACACCATTGATGGGAACAACATTTTGGAAGTATACAGCACCCTAAGGAAACTGACAGCCGGAATGCGAAAACGTCCTGAGCCCATATTGCTGGAGTGCATGACTTTCCGACGTCGGGGCCATGAAGAAGCCTCAGGCACCAAATACGTGCCCAGGGAACTGATGGAGCACTGGGAGAAATTGGATCCGGTTGATAATTACCGGGACTATTTATTGTCGGAAGGCATCATCACAACCGGGGATCAGGAACAATTCCGCAGGGAATTCCGGCAGAAGATAGATCGGGCCCTGGACATCGCCTTTGCAGAAGATGAGGTGATGAACAACGATGTGCGGGAGTTAGCCGATGTATACCGCCCGTACGACGCACCGGTTGTGGCACCGGGAGGCAGCACCCGGAAGATCCGATTGATCGATGCCGTGCGCGAAGGACTGCAGGAGGCCATGCGCGCCTACCCGGAATTGATCATTATGGGGCAGGATATTGCAGAATATGGCGGAGTGTTCAAGGCCACGGAGAAACTCGCAGAGGAGTTTGGGAAGGACCGCGTGCGAAATACGCCGATTTGTGAGTCGGCCATCATTGCAGCCGGATTGGGCTTGTCCGTGGCTGGAATGAAGTCTGTGGTGGAGATGCAATTTGCCGATTTCGTGAGTTCCGGTTTCAACAACGTGGTGAACAGCCTGGCTAAGGTGCACTACCGCTGGGGGCAGCATGCCGATGTGGTGGTGCGGATGCCCACCGGTGCCGGAGTAGGCGCCGGACCGTTCCACAGCCAAAGCAACGAGGCGTGGTTTACCCATACACCAGGCCTGAAGGTCGTGTATCCGGCCTTTCCGGATGCTGCAAAGGGGTTGCTGCTGCGGAGTATCGGGGATCCGAACCCAGTGATGTTTTTCGAGCACAAAGCCCTGTACCGATCGCTATACGGGGAAGTTCCCCAGGGCTATTATACCAACGAATTAGGCAAGGCTGCCCTGCGGGCAGATGGCAATGAGCTGGCCATTATTACCTATGGGATGGGAGTGCATTGGGCCTTGAAGGTCGCCCAGGAAACAGGTCAGGAACGTGTTGCGGTATTAGATCTCCAAACCCTGGTTCCCCTGGACTGGGATTCGGTGTTCCGCGTGGTGCACCATACCGGCAAGGTGTTGGTATTGCACGAGGACACCTTGTTCGGCGGAATAGGAGGGGAAATCGCAGCCCGGATATCAGAAGCGTGTTTCACGGATCTGGATGCGCCGGTAAAGCGGCTGGGTGCGTTGGACACGCCCGTTCCCTTTGCAAAAACGCTTGAGGAAGGCTTCCTGCCGCAAGGCAGGTTAAAAAAGGCCGTGGAAGAGCTATTGGCCTACTGATCAGGAGCAGCACGACCTGATCTGGCAACAGGCCATTCCAAAGACCTTTGGCTTCGGGGCGAATTTGTACCTTTAGCAACCTCAAATCAGCCTTTATGGTGGTATCAATGACCGGCTTTGGGCAGGCCACCGCTCAGTTTGGAAGCAGGAAACTGACGGTGGAGGTGCGCTCGCTGAACAGTAAGGGAATCGATATAAATACACGGTTGCCGAAAAGGTATCGCAGGAAAGACCTTGAGATCCGGAATCGCGTGTCGGAGGAACTGCTGCGCGGAAAAGTAGATCTGTCCGTGTACGTTGAGCCCGAAGGGGCCAACCGGGTTGGCCAGCTCAACGTCGGATTGATCAAATCGTACTATGCGCAGCTAAAGGAATTGTCTGCCGGGCTGGGCGAAACGAACAACTTGCTGGCGCCGATCCTGCAGTTTCCGGAAGTGTTGCAGAGCGGGCGGGAGGAGTTGGACAATGAGGAGTGGGAAGTGCTGGAGGGTCTGCTGGCAGAAGCGCTGACCCGACTAAAGGAGTATCGTGCTGAGGAGGGTCGGGCAATGGAAAAGGATTTGCGGACGAACGCAAGGCTCATCCTGGAGTATCTCGGGAAGATCGAACCCCTGGAAGGCGAACGGCAACAGGCAGTGCGCGATCGGTTGTACAGTAATTGGGAGGACCTTAAAGGAAAAGCGGACGAAAACCGATTGGAACAGGAGCTCATATACTATCTTGAGAAATTCGACATCAATGAGGAAAAGGTGCGCCTGCGCAAGCACTGCAGCTACTTCATGAGCGTGCTTGACGAAAAACAGGGCCAGGGCAGGAAACTGGGATTCATAGTGCAGGAGATGGGACGCGAGATCAATACGATCGGCTCCAAGGCAAATCACGCCGGTATTCAGCAGCACGTGGTGCAGATGAAGGACGTGCTCGAAAAAATGAAGGAACAAGTACTGAACCTACTCTGATGCCCAAAGCCATCATATTCAGCGCTCCCTCTGGATCTGGAAAAACGACCATTGCGCAGGTGCTGATGAGGCGGCTCCCCGGACTGCTCGGTCTCTCGATCTCGGCTACCAGTCGCGCCCCGCGCACACAGGAGCAGGAAGGAGCCGATTACTATTTTCTGACCCCGGAAGAATTCCGCCGGCGTGTCGACGCCGGACACTTCCTGGAGTATGAAGAGGTCTATGAAGACACCTTCTATGGCACCCTGAAGAGTGAGGTGGACCGACTCCATCGCGAAGGCAAAAACGTGTTGTTCGACATTGACGTTATGGGCGGGACCAGGCTCAAGGCATGCTTCGGCGATCGGGCCCGATCGTTTTTTATTATGGCGCCCTCACGGGCCGATTTGGAAGCCCGGTTGCGCGGCCGGGGCACAGAGTCCGAAGAGCAGATCCGGAAACGTCTGGCGAAAGCCGATTGGGAAATGAAGCACAGGAGCAAATTTGATCACGTGATCGTGAACGACGATCTGAACAGGGCCGTAAACGAAATGAAAGGGATCATATGCCAATTCCTGGAGTTATGAAAAAGGTCGGACTCTATTTCGGAAGCTACAACCCGATCCACATGGGGCACCTGATCGTTGCGCAATTCATGCAGCAGTTTTCGGGCCTTGATGAAGTCTGGTTGGTGGTAAGCCCGCATAATCCATCCAGGAAGAAGGCGGATCTGTTGGACGATCGTGCCCGCCTGTATCTGGTTCAATTGGCTATTGAGGGGATGCCGGGGCTCCGTGTTTCGGATGTGGAATTCGGATTGCCACGGCCCGGCTATACGGTCGATACCCTGGCCTGTTTGGAGGAGCAGCATCCCGATCGGCAATTCTGCCTGATCATGGGCAGCGATAATCTGGCCCATTTGCACAAGTGGAAAAACGCGGAATACCTGCTATCCCATTATCGGATCTACGTATATCCACGATCCACAAGGGAGTCGGGCTTATACAGCGATCACAGGAACGTAGTGGTGGTTGACGCACCCCTGATGGAACTATCGGGCAGCTTCATCCGACGCGCTATTTCAGAAGGGAAGGAGGTATCGGCCATGGTACCTCCCAGGAGCTGGGAGGAGATCTGCCTGATGAATTACTACAAATGACCTTCGCGGGTTGCAGAGATAAACAACCAATGACTGAGGCCAGGGCCGCAGTTATGATCAGGCTTCTTCCAACATTCCGTGCAGAACGGACCTGAAGATCCGCCGGCCATCCGTATTGTTCAGGGCCTCATCCGCTGCACGCTCCGGGTGGGGCATCATGCCGAACACATTCCTGCCCTCGTTGCATATTCCGGCAATATTTTCCATTGACCCGTTAGGGTTGCTTTCCGGTGTCATGTTGCCGTTGGCATCGCAATAGCGGAATATCACCTGGTCGTTGTTATTCAGCTTCTTCAGGGTTTCCTCATCCGCGTAGTAATTTCCCTCTCCATGGGCGATCGGGATCTTTAGCACGTCGGAGCTATTCAACGTTGCTGAAGGGAGCGCAGTGGCACTTTGGGGCCTGAGGTATACATTACTGCAAATGAATTTGTGGGAGGGGTTGTGCATGAGGGTGCCCGGGAGTAATCGGGCTTCGCACAATACCTGGAATCCGTTGCAGATACCCATTACGTAATGGCCCTTGTTGGCGAATCTGATCACTTCGTTCATGATCGGCGAAAAGCGCGCGATAGCTCCGGAACGAAGGTAATCGCCATAGCTGAATCCGCCTGGCAGCATAATGAAGTCTGCACCTTGCAGATCGCGATCCTTGTGCCACAGCTCCACAACCTGGCATCCGAAGCTGCGGAGCACGTAAATGACGTCCTGATCACAATTGGAACCAGGAAAAATAACGACACCGAACTTCATGGTATGGATCGTTTTGGAACAAGGGGTATAAGCATCTGACAAAATTACTGAATCCAGGAGGTTTACTGTAGTTTCTCCCGAAAACAGGCATGGCCTCACAAAAGGAAACCCCGCTTCATTTTGTTGGAAAACTGGCTGCAAATGGAACGAAATCACACATAAGCCCCCTAACTCAGCTTCCAAAAAAGCGGCTTGTCCTTACTACGAGTAGTGCCTGATGCTCCTGGGCGTTATTACCTTTTATTCCAGCCACTATAAACCTATTTATCCACGCCTGCTCCAGACTATTTTAGGGAGTTAAGCTAAAGCCGACCTTTTGGGGGCCTTCGTCACTTGCTTTTGGCGAGTCATTAGCATTCTGTTTGGAACATACATGTTCCTTAGTATCATAAAATTACATTTTAATAAAGTATTGAAATATAGCGGTTTATATATCATTAATTACAGAGCTAGCTACAGAGCTAGCTCTGTAGTTTTATCTTCACAACAAGAGAAAAAATGAGCGAATAAAAACAGCTGTTTTACCAACCTGCAAACGACCGAAAGTTGCCCGCTGCCGCTGATTGAAGCTAGGATTTCTGGAGAACTTTTTTGGATTGCAGGGGCAGGAAGCAGGTTTTGGGAAGAAATAATGCCCTTACAGTGGGAGACTATTCAAGAAAGTTGCAGCCGAAGATATTGCGATTCCGTGTAATGGTAGATTCATTAGTACAGGCAGGACTAAGTATAATTGCTTCTTATTTTGTTTTTTATACTCCTTGAAGCATTTAATCAAGCCACAAATAGCAAAGGAACTTGCAAACAGGTGGAATATCAACAATGGATAACCGTAATGTATTATGCTTATTCTCAGGTAGTCAAACACGATGGGATTGAATATATAATACAGTAACGCTAAAGCTAAAATCAAGTAGCCAATTCCAATTAACCTTATACCGCTCCAATACCGATTGCTTTTCTGCTTACTTTCTATTAGCTGCTTGTCAATCATTTTTCCACTCAATGCTAAAAACCAAGTCGTCAAAATCTGTATCAGGGTATCCGTCATTGCAATGGTAAACACGTTTGTTTTCTGCTATTTGATTGATTTCCATAGCTGCCCCATTGTGCCCATGTTCCATACTGCCATTCCCTTTATCCCATACGTTATACACTATTAGTTCTCTATTTTTTGACTTCACTTGAACATCAAATTGTTTTGGTGCAGTATCTTCCCAAAATACAGGGCGATTAGGCACTTTACTGCCATTGTCCATTATGAACTCGCCTTTCGTCTCTAGTACAATGCCTTGTTTCCATATGCTATTTGTCTCTAAAAACTTAACCCGTATGTTTTGGCTTTTGGCAATGGGTATTCTATCAATAAGTACCAATTCTTTATCATCATAAATTATCGGTTGTCCTTGTGATTGTTTAAATAGTTTCTCAAAAGACATATTTATCTTCCATTTCCTGAATTTCCTTTGTTTCTATATGGGTCTATTGCTTCGTGTTCCGCAGGCCATACTTCCTCAAAATCAAACAGTCCGGCTTTTCTTTGTGATGGTGTATGGTGTAACGCCATACTTTCCATTTTGCCTGTTCCAGGATTAAGTTTTTGTGAGGCTAATCCTTTTTTCATCCTTGCAAGATTTTCAGTAGAAAAATCTCCTTCACCTGCGGAATTTGCTCTATTTTTCCAATAACGCTGTCTAACTGTATTCCATTTGGGGACATTGCTTTTAGAAGTCAAGCTGTTGATAGGGTCTCCTACTTTCCAACCTTTAGTGCTGTTTGTTCTTGGTACTGTACCTCTTGAAGGAGCACGGGTTCGCATCGCTTGACCTAACAAGTAGGCTAAAGCTGCTTCTTTGACCATATTGCCCAAAATTTCCTGGTCGCTACGGTACTCTCCGCTGTAAATCGCTCCTAATGGGTCTTCTTTGAACTTGTCGAAGTCTCCAATGTAATTTCCTGTACCGCATCCGGGACAGTCACCTGCGACACCTGTAAACGTGTAAGACATATAAGAGCCTTTTGGCCCCGGAGCTTCAACAACAATGTAATCCGTCTCGATTGAGTTGGGTATTAACCAATAATCAACCGTCTTATTAAATTTAAGTTTTGGTTCTTCGGAATTTAGATTGATTACATAATACTGACCTTCTAAACCTTCTATTTCCTTGAAAGCAATAGGCGAGTTAGACGCAAATTGATAAGGTGTAAGTTCGGGATATTGTGGACTTAATGGGTCTACAGCGAAAAAGCGGCCCAGCCTCGGATCGTTCATTCTGAACTTGAAGTTGATTGCATTCCCGGCCCCTTTTACTTCATCATCCCGTTCCTGACCCTGAAAACCATAGGTGTAGAGGTTGCCGTTGATCTCGTCGTGGCGACCCGGCATCAACATGCCGAAAAGACACGAACTACGCACCCTTTTAACCCAATCGTTGGAGATCACCCCCTTTTTACCATGCACCACCCGAAGCTCAGAGCTCCATTTATACCTCCACCTGCCAACTAACCTAAGACAACCCATCGTTTTTCCGTTTTTTTAAAGAGTGGGGTGCCTCAAAGATAGGCAAACAAGTTTGTTTTAGGGCAAGCAGGGGCGTTTTTAGGAAAGAAAAGGGTGTTTGGCGATTTTTTTTCCCTTCTTTGCTGCCCTTCCGGGCGACGGGGGCCTTCGTCACTCGCTTTTGGCGAGTCATTAGCATTCTGTTTGGAACATACATGTTCCTTAGTATCATAAAATTACATCTTAATAAAGTATTGAAATATAGCGGTTTATACATCATTAATTACAGAGCTAGCTACAGAGCTAGCTACAGAGCTAGCTACAGAGCTAGCTCTGTAGTTTTATCTTTACGACAAGAGCAAAAATGAGTGAATAAAAACATCTGTTTTACCAACCTGCAAACGACCGGAAGCTGTCCGCTGTTATAGCCACTACAAAACCTGCTGCCCACGCCTGCTCCAGACTATTTTAGGAAGTTAAGCTAAAGGCAACCACCGAAGAAACAAATGATCGAAACCAAAAAAAGGATCGGGCAACCCATTCATTTTTTATACCTTGGGCGACTCCGAAGAAAGCTATTGAACATGAAAGAGATCTGGAGGAAAGCGTGGCCGCATATGTTGGCCGTTATTTTATTTTTTATCCTGTCTTTTGCCTATTTCACCCCGGTGCTTGAGGGAAAGGTACTCTTCCAAAGCGATATCGTTAACTACCTGGGCACGAGCAAGGAAATTTGGGATCACAGAGAACAGTACGGCGAGGAACCCCTCTGGACCAATTCCATTTTCGCGGGAATGCCGGCTTATTTTAACTCGGTGCTCTATCCGGGAAACCTGGTCCAGGCAGTGTTCTTTAAGCCGATGAAGATCATCCCGGCCCCGGCCAACTACCTCTTTATCCTTTTCCTCGGATGCTACATCCTCCTGGCCGGGCTCAGATACGATCCCCGCCTTTCCTTCATAGGGGCCCTGGCCTTTGGGCTCTCCACCTATTGGTTCCTGATCATGGAAGCCGGGCACAACAACAAAACCCGCGCAGTGGCCCTGTTCGCCCTGGTCATGCTCGGGATCCTTACGGTTTTTCACAGGAAGCGTTTGATTGCAGGCGGACTCATAACTGCATTGGCGCTGGCCTGGGAGATCGAGGTAAACCACATCCAAATGACCTATTACCTCGGCATTGCGATATTCCTCCTCGGAGCCTTCGAATTCGCTGAGGCGGTCAAACAAAAAAAACTTTTTGATTTTGCCAAACAGGTGGCGGTCCTCTTACTGGCCTTCGGCTTGGCCATAGGTGCTAATGCGAGCCGACTCATCACCAGTTACGACTACGGCAAATACAGTACCCGCGGGAAATCGGAACTCACGATCGATGACGCATCGGGCGCTAATAAAACAGACGGGCTTGACCGCGACTACATCACTTCCTGGAGCTATGGCATTGCCGAAAGTTTTAATGTGTTCATCCCCCATTTCATGGGTGGGGCTTCCACCGAAGCACTTGACCGCGACTCCAACATCGGTCGTGCCCTCCGCGGCCGCATCCAAAACCCCGATCAGGTACTTCAAAACATCCCCACCTACTGGGGAACCCAACCCTTCGTCAGTGGCCCCCATTACATGGGCGCCATCGTCGTATTCCTGTTTTTCTTCGGTCTCTTCTACATCAAAGGCCGCTACAAATGGTGGCTGCTCACGACCACGATCCTCATCTTCGCCCTCTCCTGGGGTCGAAACATGATGTGGCTCACCGATCTCTTCATCAGCTACGTACCGATGTACAACAAGTTCCGCGCCGTGGCCTCCATCCTTGTCGTGGCCATGCTCGCTTTGCCACTGCTCGGATTTATGGCCCTGCACAAGCTCCTGTACGAGGACCTGGACCGGCAGAAAGCCCTGAATGCCCTGAAATGGAGTGGCGGCCTCACGGCCGGATTTGCCCTGTTGATCGCCGTGGCCGGAGCTAGCTTCTTCGACTTCGAAGGACTTCGCGACGAGGGGTTCGCCAACGCCGGACTCCTGGGCGATCTGATCGCCGACCGGAAGGCTATGATGCGCGCCGATGCTATTCGCAGCTTTGTTTTTGTCGCCCTCGCGGGCGGATTGATCTGGGCGTTTATTACCGGTAGAGTTAAGCGGAATGCTGTGGTCGGACTCTTTGGCTTGCTGATCGTAGCGGACTTATGGACGGTTAATAAGCGATACCTGAACGATGATGATTTCGTTTACAGGCGAAGAATGGAAACCCCTTTCACGCCGACACAGGCCGATAGGCAAATTCTACAGGATCCGGATATCAACTACCGCGTATACCATCTTGGCGAAAGGCTTGATGCCGGGGCGCGCACTGCGTATTTCCATAAGTCTTTGGGCGGATACCACCCGGCCAAATTGAAACGCTACCAGGAATTGGTCGATAACCAGATCAACCGGCAGAACCAGTCCGTGATCAACATGCTCAACGTCAAGTATTTCATTATTCCAGATCAGAATACGGACCAGCTCCGTGTACAGCAAAACCCAGGCAACCTGGGTGATGCCTGGTTCGTGGAAGAAGTACAGGTTGTGCCGAATGCCGACGCCGAGATGACCGCTCTCAACGATTTCGATCCGGCCACTACGGCCATTGTGGACCAGCGCTATGCAGACCAGCTGGAGGGCATCCAGCCGCAGGCTGATCCGCTGGCCAGAGTGCAGCTGCAGGAGATCAAAAGCAATTACCTGAAATATCAGACGTCAACCTCAAAACCACAGGTCCTGATCATGAGCGAGATCTATTTCGGGTACGAAGGACGCGGCTGGAATGCCTACATTGATGGCAAACGCGTACCGCATTTTCAGGCGAACTACGTGCTGCGCGGGATGGTGGTTCCGACCGGGCAGCACAGCGTGGAGTTTAAATTTGAGCCGAAACTATACTACACCAGCGAAAAGATCTCACTGGCCAGTAGCGCGCTCCTGCTCCTGGGCTCATTGGCACTGCTTATCAGGCAGTGGAGCAGATCCCGTTCGGAAGCCGTATGAAACGCGTCCTGATTATCGCTTACTACTGGCCCCCTGCAGGTGGAAGCGGGGTGCAACGCTGTCTGAAATTCGCTAAATTCCTGCCGCAATTCGGTTGGGAACCTGTGGTATACACCTGTGAGAATCCGGCTGCTTTTGCCTGGGACCCAAGCCTCGGGAGGGATGTCTCTGAGGACCTGGAAATACACAGGACCCGCATTTTTGAGCCCTTCGGGCTGTACAGGAAGATCACCGGACAGGGCAGGGACACCAAGGTGATGGACGTTATGGTAAGATCGGCCAGGGAGTCCCTGATCAAGCGTATGGCTATCTGGCTGCGTGGAAATCTCTACGTACCCGATGCCAAAGTCGGCTGGGTGCGCCCGTCCGTGAAATACCTCTCTGCCTATCTCAGGCATCATCCGGTTGATGTTATCCTGAGCAGCGGTCCACCGCATAGCGTCCACCTGATTGCTCAGAAGATACACCGCCGGTTTGATATCCCCTGGGTGGCCGATTTTCGCGATCCATGGACCAACATCTATTCGAACCGCTTTATGAAGCGCACGGCCTTTACGGAGCGACGCGATCGAAAGCTGGAGACGAACGTACTGCATCAGGCTGATGTTGTGACTGTTGTGAGCCCGGGGCTGGCGGAGGAATTCGGCAATCGGGCTCAACGCATGGTGCAGATTTGCAACGGTTACGATCCCGGGGATATTCCTGCCGTGAGGCAGGAAAACCGAAGCCATTTTGAGCTCTGCTATACGGGGAACTACCTGGCTAACCAGGACTTGCCCACCCTCTGGAGGGTGCTTGGCGAACTGGCGATGGAAATGCCTGAGTTTTCGGACCGGTTCCGGCTACATTTGGTCGGAAAAGTGGCCGCCAATGTGCTCAAAAGCATCCAAACAGCCGGAATTGAGCCATTGCTGCGGCTTACCGACAGCGTGCCGCACAGTGAGGCCATACAGTTCATGGTCAATAGTGAATTACTCCTATTCCCAATTCCACTCGACAAAACGAACAAGCTCATTCTTACGGGTAAGATCTTTGAGTATCTGGCCTCGCGGTCCGAAATCCTCGGTATCGGTCCGACCGAAGGCAATGCAGCTCAGATCCTGTGGGAATCGGACCGGCACAGCATGGTCCATTACGACGACGGGGAAGCTATGAAAGAACGCATCCGGAAGGCCTTTGAGCATTGGCTGAAAACGGGAAAAGGCCTACGTCACAATGGACAGGCGCACGAAAAATACTCACGGGAAAGGCTTACGCAGCAATTGTCGGAACTTCTCCATGAACTAGCTTAGTCGTACCAACTGCGTATTTAAAAATGCGGATCGCTTCGTGGTTGATCACCTGATGGTCCTGGTGAAGGGCATAACTGTTTTTTAGGAGTACCGGTTGCGGCTGTAATTCCTTTTTGATTTTGTGCGTGTCCTTTCACGCCTGGCTAAAATAGGAAATTACGTTAGTTTTTGAGTATTTTCGTGCCTATGGCAAAAGACTATTTCGCGCACGAGACAGCAGTAATTGATAAAGGGGCTAAAGTTGGTTCCGGCACGAAGATCTGGCATTTCAGTCATATCATGCCGGGAGCGGTATTGGGCAAAGGCTGCAATATCGGACAAAACGTAGTGATTTCGCCCGATGTAATATTGGGCAGGAACTGCAAGGTGCAGAACAATGTGTCGATCTACACGGGGGTGACCTGTGGGGACGATGTGTTCATGGGGCCAGGTATGGTGTTCACGAACATTACAAATCCCCGGAGTTCCATAGTGCGCCGAGGTCAGTATGCCCGGACGCATGTGGAAAGAGGTGCCAGCATCGGAGCCAATGCCACCATTGTTTGCGGGCATGATATTGGTGCATTCGCCTTCGTTGGAGCAGGCGCGGTGGTCACCAAATCCATTCCGCCCTATGCGCTGGTGGTCGGAAATCCGGCCCGTCAGATCGGTTGGATGAGCGAATACGGCCATCGGCTCGAATTCGATAAGGAGGGTCGTGCCCAATGTGCGGAGAGTGGGGAATGGTATGAACTGAAAGACGAACAGGTCCGAAAAATAACAGGATAATGATATTGATAGAACGGGAAAAGATTCGTTTTGCAGTCGTGGGGGCCGGGCATATCGGAAAGCGTCACTGTACCATGATCCAGCGAAATCCTGAAGCGGAACTTGTGGCCATATCGGACATAAAGGATCAGAACGAGCTTGGCCTCAGTGAATTTGGAGAGGTGCCCTTCTTCAACAGTATGGACAAAATGCTGGCTGCCGGTTTGGATATTGACGTGGCCGTGATCGCCAGCCCAAACGGATTGCATGCGCAACAAGCCATGAAAGTGCTTGAGGCAGAAAAACACGTAGTGATCGAAAAACCAATGGCGCTCAGTAAAGCCGATGCCGAGAAGGTGATCCATAAAGCACTGAACGTATCGCGCCATGTGTTTGGGGTGATGCAGAACAGATATTCTCCGCCCAGCGTCTGGATCAGGGAGATGATAGAGGAGAAGCGTTTAGGCGACATCTACATGGTGCAGGTAAATTGCTACTGGAATCGTGACGAGCGCTACTACAGACGTGATACCTGGCATGGAGACAGGGAACTTGACGGCGGAACGCTCTTTACGCAGTTCTCGCACTTTGTGGATATCATGTACTGGCTGTTCGGGGATATAGAGAATATCAAAGCACAATCGGCGGACTTCAACCATAAGGATCTGACAGATTTTGAAGACTCGGGAATGGTCCAGTTCCGGTTCGTGAACGGAGGCATGGGTTGTATCAACTACAGCACCTCGGTTTGGGACAGCAACCTGGAAAGCTCTTTGACCGTGATAGGCGAAAAGGGAAGCATCAGGATCGGGGGGCAGTACATGGGCGAGTTGGAAGTATGTCATGTAAAGGGTTATGAGATGCCTCAACTGCCTCCTGCAAATCCGGCCAATGACTACGGTGCTTACAAGGGATCTGCAGCTAATCACGTGTACATTACGGAAAACGTGATCGACACGCTAAAAGGCCGTACGAGCATTGCCACCAATGCTTTGGAGGGACTTAAGGTGGTTGATATCATTGAGCGTATCTATGCGTCAATGAAGTGCTGAAACACCTGTTCCGGATGGCGCAAACGTTGGGTTTTAATCCCAAAAACGAAGCGTGTCTCGTATATCCTGCCGATCCTTCCCAACCGTTACCTGACCATTTTCATCCACGATCATCAGTTTTGGAAAAGGACGCGAACAGTGGTGGCTCCACAGGCTGTAGGTATTTGCACCGGTATCTGCAATAAGGATCCAATCGCCGGCCTCCACGGCCGGAAGCATCACGTCCTTCCCATAAAAATCATCCCCAAAGCAAAGCGGTCCACCCAGATCTGTGACCATCTTTTCTCCTTGTTTCAGGTTCCCCTCAGCGTCCATCGCGAAGAATTGATGCGGCCATTTTTTGCGGTTGTACGATTCCCGCACGAAGGCATCTGCCCCGAGATGCGTAATAAGGACCTGACGGTCCGAAAAGGTCTTTACCCCCTGAACAAGTGCCAGGGAAAATCCGGCATGAGCGTGATAATAACGTCCAAATTCGGTGATCACTTCAATCCTGTCTGACCACAACTCCGGGCAGCGATCCTGTAGCATCTGGCCGTAGGCCGATATCCTATGCGTTGTTTCGGGTCCGTAATCCACTGGAAAGCCACCGCCGATATCGATCCACTTGATCTTTTTCCCGAGGGCTGATCCCATTTCGCGGTACAGATCCAGTACGATCCGGATGCCTTTGATCATTTCGTCGTAGGAGTTGGCTTGTGAGCCGGTGTGTACGTGGAGTCCGGTGAGAAAGGAGTGCTTTTCGAATGCCCTGATGATCTCTGATCTGCGGCTGATGGGTATGCCGAATTTTGAGTATGTGCCGGCAACGTTCATGCTCGCATCGGCGTTAATGCTGACTTGAGGATTGATCCGCAGGCCAATCCGTGCCGACGGGTTCCGAGGCAGGTGGGCGATCTCCTCCAGGGAATCGGCATTGATGGTCACCCTTGGATCCCGGGCGATTTCCTGCAGCTCAAGGGGCGATTTGGCCGGAGAGTCATAAGCGATTTGGCCGAAGCCGGGCAGGCGGCTAGCCTGTCGGTATTCACTGTAGCTCGCAGCCTCTGCCTGAAGGCCGGCCCCATAGCAGGCGCGGAGGACTGCAGTAACAGGATTGGTTTTGATGGATACGGCATGACGCGTATCCGGTGGGAAGGCCTGTCTGACCAGCTGGACCCGGTCGTGAAGGATCCGTATATCGTAAAAGAAGAGAGCTGTGTCTTCGGGATCAGGCTGATCGCGGAGTACTTGTTTTACCAGCTGTTCGTAATCCGATGCAACGTGGCGTTTCAATATCTCCCCTCCTCAATGAAGTGTTCAATAGTCTGAACAAGCAGGGTATCTTCACTCAGGTCCATGTCTTTGTCGAGCAACTGGCGCACATTGTGTGAGCCAATGGCGAAACGGATAAAGCTGTTATCTCCATAGGCCACGGGCTGACCAATGATCACCTTGTGGTATTCCGGCAGCAGGGGCGATGGTTCCGTAACAATGGCTTTGTACAGGGTCTGGAGCTCTTCGTGTGTCAGATAGCGATCGTTTACCTTGATCCGGAAGCTGATAATGGAACTGTTTGTTTTTTCCTGATCGCGCATCAGGTCGAAATAGGGAGATGATCTCAGCAAGTCGGTGATGTGCTGATTCCAGCGACTGATGGTCAGGTTTATCACGCTTTCCTTGTATTCATTGAGAAGGTTCATCTCGACAATGGCCGATTCCCACCGCAACAGCAATCCGTAATTCCTGTAATCAATAAACTGGTTACGCAGTGCTTCCAGCTCAACCGGGAAATCGTACTTCGCATAGACCTTATCGAATCCCCAGTTGTTCGGTTCAGCTTTTTGCAGCGCTTTATTGATCGTATCCGGTACCAGAAGGGCTCCACAGAATGGAGGTGACTGATAGAATTTGGATCCGGTGATCATCACCATACAGTTCAACTCAAGCAATTTCTGCAGAAGTTCGCGCCTTGTGCGTAACTGACAAAGATCCACCACCCAAAGGAGGTCCTCATTACATTCCTCTATGATGCTGATATTGTCTTCAATACCCGATTTGGAACCGATCACCAGGTTTCCGATGATTGCGTATTTGTCCTTGTATTTCCAGATGGTCTCCTTGATCTTTTCGTGGTGATCCAGAATGACTCCGTGCTCGTCCCGCGCATTGAAGCTGCAGTATTCAACGGTGACCTCCGGGTTGACCAGTGCACCTTTGGTAACCGACGGGATGATTTGATTCTTTTCGGAGAAAAACTGACCCTGATTGGCCATAGCTGAACCGGAGCCCAACTCTTCCGGACAGGTCACCAGGCTCATGATGGGCTTTTCAGGGGCGATCAATTTGCTGAACACGATGGGATAGTAGCACAGGTCACTTCCCGAGGGAGCAAAGAAAATATGGTAGTTCAGCTCCACATTATCCAGCAAGTGCTTCAAACTTTTTACCTGCCCGGTGCGGATCTCTTCGAAGCTTATGGCTCCTTGTTGAAATCCGTTGAAGAGATAGGAGGCGCGCTCAAGTGCTTCATCTGTAAAGACAGAACACGTACACGTTCCTCTGTTGAAGACTTTTTTGTTATCGATCGGGTTGATGTGGTATTTGTTCAACCCGTTGTAAATCAGCTCAATTCGCTCACCTCCTCCGCTCGTGATGGTTCTTTCAAGACTAACAAGTGATGTATCGATCTCCGTCGTATACATGGAATGGCATTGGCATGAACAAAAGTAGCTCTTTCTTCCGGAAGAAGCTAATAGACTAACTTAGCTCTCTAAAGCGATATATCAAAGGAATTATCCATCTTTTTTATGGCCAGACCCTTATTTCTGGAGCAGTGGTGGATCGAAACCTTGCTGGGCTCATCGCTCCGTGAGGAGCGGTGGGAGAAAGGAGGTGTGACGGCCTATTGGCCCATGGAGTCGCGCACCAGGTTCGGACTTAAGATCCTGAACACGCCTGATCTGGCACCCTATCTGGGACCCTGGTTCGATTTTCCGGAGGATGTCGGAACTTTCAGGCGGGACTCATACCTAAAGGAAGGGGTGAATGCCCTGTTTCAATCGCTTACCGAACATGATGTGCTCCTGGGGCGACTCCATCCGGAGTTCGGGTATTACCTGCCTTTTGTTTGGAACGGCTGTCACCTGAGCCCCCGAATCACCTACCGGCTCCGGGCTGATCTTACCCTGGATGAGGTGAATGCAGGAATGAAGCCCTCAAACCGATACAACATCAAAAAAGCATTGAAATGTGTTACCCTGAGCGAAGCGGAGGATGTCTCGGTACTTTGGGAACTCAGTGTAAAGACCTTTGACCGACAGGGCAGGCAACCTCCATTTTCGAAGGATGATTTGTACCGCATCTATCGCGCTTGTTTGGAACGAGGTCGTGTTCAATTGATCCAGGCTGCCGATCCCGGTGGACGGGTCCATTCTGCAGCGATGTTTCTGCACGATTCGGACCACGTGTATTATTATAAAGGTGGCTCGGATCCCGAATATCGGAATAGCGAGGCTTTTAGTGCCATCATTTGGGAAGGGATCAGGTGGTCCCGGGAACTGGGCCTCGGGTTCGATTTTGGAGGTAGCATGCTTGAGCCGGTTGAGCGGTTTTTCCGCACCTGGGGTGCCGAACGGGTGACTTATTATGAATTTCGCCGTTTTAGGAACAAAAGGGTCAAGGCGCTTTACTTTTTCAGGGATCCGGATCGTTTTTGACAGTTCTGACGCGTGTCCACACCGTGGTTCGACCCAATAGGGAGAAGCCGAGGTATCCCCGCACCTTTAGTGTGTTTTTATCGGGCATCCTGGCGATGGCACTGTACGTGTTACCGGATTCCGGATCGTAAATATCGCCGTTGTCCCATTCGTCTTCGTCAAATTCCAGCCCCTTGATGATCTCAATACCCACGATCGGACGCGTACGGAGTTCTTTTTTTGGATTCTCGTCATCAACCTTCACGGTTTTGCCATCCGATTCATACGGATCCCTCAGCCAAATGATGGTGCCGTAGTACTTTCCGTTCCTCTGGGTGACTTCGATCCTGGATTTACCGCCTTCCGTCAGCCAAACGCCTATGATATCGCCCCCCTGTTGGGCGAGAGCAGGCATCGTGCCGCAGGCACAAATAAACAGTATAGGGAGTAGCTTTTTCATGGTTTTTCTTTTGTTTGACGAGAGATCTTTACATGTTGTAACTCAATTTCGTGGCTTGATGTTTTACGTGCATGGACAATACTGGCATTTAGCTCGAATCCGACCAGCAGCACGATGGAGTTGATGTAGATCCAAATGAGGATAATGATCAGGGTGCCGATGGAGCCGTAAATTTGGTTGTAGCTGGCAAAATTGGTAACGTAGGCTGCAAACCCGTAGGAAGTGAGCCACAGTAAAGCCGTACTGAAGATGGCACCGGGCGAGAAAAAACGCTGTTCCTTGCGATTGGCAGGACCGAAGTAGTAGAGCAGGGTAATGCTAAAGAAGATCAGTGCCAGCACCACGATCAGCTGAGCGAGCCCAAGCATTTGGCTTTCGAACCGCGACACAATTTCCAGGACTTCGAACCGGTTAATAATGGCTTCGCTGAAGATGATCAGCACCACGGAAGTGATGAACATGACCGATAGTACCAATGTGAGTACAATGGATGCCCGGAGCTGACTAAAAAATGTACGGATCTCAATGCTGTGAAAGGTGGCATTGAACGAGGTGATGATGGCATTCACCCCATTATTGGCGAAGAACAGGGCCAGAACGAAACCGAGGGACAGCAATCCACCCCGCTTGATCTGAATGATGTCGGTGAGTGTGCTGTCGATAGCCTGCCAGGTCCTGGGCGGTACCACCTGCGCCAGCAATTCAACCAGCTCCGTCTGAAAATTGTCGATCGGGATGTAGGCAATGATCGTCAGCAAAAAGATGGTAAACGGGAAGATCGCCAGAAAGAAACTGAAGGAAATGCTGGCCGCGCGGGTGGTCAGGTAGCCTTCAATGAGTCCGGTCGCGAAGAATTTCAGTACCTGATACAGATCCACTCCCCCGAAACCGGGCAGGTAAATGCGCCTCAGCAGGCGACGCAGGGCCATCAACGGGGCAGAGCGCCAAAGTCGTTGCAACCATTGATCAATCATTTCACGGCTTTTAGGCTCATATCCAGGTTGCAAACCGAGTGCGTAAGTGCGCCCACACTAATAAAATCAACCCCGCATTCAGCGTATTGGCGAACGGTTTGTTCCGTGATACCGCCACTTGATTCCGTTTCGCAGCGTCCGTTGATCAGTGCCACAGCCTCCCGCGTATCGGCGTAGTTAAAATTGTCGAGCATGATACGATCTACATCGCCTGCGGCGAGAATAGCCCGCACCTCGTTCAGGTCCTGCGCTTCCACTTCGATCCTGAGCCCCCCGCCTTTTTCTGCCACGTAAGCCCGGGCTTTTTTGATGGCCGGTTCAATTCCCCCTGCAAAATGGAGATGGTTGTCTTTCAGCATGATCATGTCGTACAGTCCGTAGCGGTGATTCATGCCCCCTCCGACCTGCACACTGTATTTTTCGAGCAGCCGAAGTCCGGGTGTGGTTTTTCGCGTATCCAGCACTTTGGTTGGAAGTCCCTTGAGCAGATCCTGAAAATGCCGGGCCTTGGTTGCCACGGCACTCATACGCTGAAGACAGTTCAGTACAAGTCGTTCCGCAGCCAGCAGAGCCTGCGCCGGTCCGGTTACCCGGAAGGCCACGTCTCCGGGAGCCATTTGCGCACCATCCCTGAGCAGGTATTCCACTTCACAACGCTCATCAACCCGCTTAAAGATCATTTCCACCAGGGGTAAACCTGCCATTATGCCGCTCTGCTTGCAGAGCAGCTGAGCTTTCCGGGCTATGGATGCCGGTATGCAGGCGAGTGAACTATGGTCTCCATCTCCCACATCCTCCCGCAGGGAGCGATCAATGAATTCGACTAGTTCGTTGCGGTGGTCTTTGAGCACGATCATATGTGCTACCTTTGAGTGCAAAGTACGGAATAATTGGTGAACGAAATGGGGGCTTTTGCGAATGCGCCTGTGGAGCTGGTCTTTGCTACGAACAATGAACACAAAATAAGCGAAGTGCAGGCTATGACGGCACAGCATATCAGACTCCTGAGCTTAAAGGATATCGGCTGCATGGAAGATATTCCGGAAACACAGCCGACGATCAGGGGAAATGCCTTGCAAAAGGCACGGTACATCCATGAGCACTACGGCAAAAATTGTTTCGCTGATGATACCGGACTCGAAGTGGAAGCCCTGGGAGGGCGGCCAGGCGTGCTGAGTGCGCGTTATGCGGGGCCCAGCCGCGATGCAAGCGAAAATATGTATAAGGTGCTGTACGAACTCCGGCATTTCGGGAATCGGACAGCTCGTTTCAGAACGGTTATCGCGCTGATCGTCAACGGTGAAGAACACACCTTTGAAGGCATTGCCAATGGGACCATCACGGAACAGCCTTCCGGCAAGGGAGGGTTCGGATACGATCCCATTTTTCGGTTCCGGGGAGATACGCGCACCTTCGCAGAACTATCGGCTGATGAAAAGAATGCTATCAGTCACCGCGCACGTGCCACCGAAAAGTTGCTGCAGTTTCTCAATACTTTATCTTTTCCCATTCGTCATTGAAATATTCAATGGTCTGTTCCCATGCGTGTGTAAGGATCTTATCCGGATCATCAAAATCTTCAGAGGTCTTTTCACCTGATTCACCCGGTAACCCCCAGTACTCATAATGTGACTCTGAAGGCTTCTCCTCAGAGATCCAATACCTCCTTCATTTGATTGCCGAAGAACGAACGCAGATCAAGACCAAAATGTTCCACCTGCTGTGGCACTATACTCGCTTCGCTCAGTCCCGGAACGGTGTTGATCTCAATAAGGTGGGCGATACCGTTGCGCAGGATATAATCCATCCGGCACACCCCCTTCAAACGGAGTGAGCGATAAATTTGCCGGCTGGTTTCCTGCACGCTTTTTTGCGCCTGCGGCGCGATGCGTGCCGGGGTGATTTCCTGACTGGCACCTTCATACTTGGCCTGATAATCAAAAAATTCGTTGTCGCTGATGATCTCGGTGATGGGCAATGCAGTAATGACTCCTTCATGACGGAACACGCCACAGGTTACTTCGCGTCCGTCCATGAATTCCTCCACGATCACCAGGTTGTCGAACTGACGCGCCTTTTCGATCGCCGGCAGGATATCTTCTTTCGCTTTTGCCTTGCTCACGCCGTAGCTTGATCCGGCCTTGCCCGGTTTAATAAATAGCGGAAGTTCCAGTTCGTCGATCAGGGCGTCCGGACCGATCTCGTCTTCGGGAGTTAAAAGCCGGGCCCGGGCAACAGGAATACTGAACTGGCGAAGAAGTTGGTTGCACACGCCTTTTTCAAAGGTAAGTGCTGCTTCGAAGGGACCACAGGTATTGTAGGGAATGTTGAGGAGGTCAAGGTATGATTGTAATTTACCGTCTTCGCCCGGTGTGCCGTGGATGGCGATAAAAACCGCGTTGAAACGGATCGTACCGCGAGGTACGGAAACCGTGAAATCGGCTCTGTTTACTTCCGTTCGCGTTCCATCGGATGCTATATGGAACCATCCGTCGGGAGCCAGATCAAGCAGGTGCACGTCGAACTCGGCCGGATCCAAATGACGGGCCACAACAGAGGCGCTTTTAAGGGAAATTTCGCGCTCGCTCGAATAGCCACCGGTTGCCACTGCGATTACGGGCTTTGATCTCATAAGGCCCTAAAGGTACTGCGGATTTTAAAACAGAGCCATCAGTCACTGCGCACGTGCCTCCGAAAAGTTGGTACAGGTTCTCCCATTAAGCTCTGACGCGGGCCTTGAGCGGGAGCTAAAACTTCACCACCACCTGGGCTCCTTGCCCGGATCTCAGGATATATCTCCCTGCGGGAAGATCCGAAACATCAAGCCGATCAATGGGGGTGTTCCATTGGCGTACCACCCGCCCGTTCAGATCTGCCAACATGCCGGTTTCAAGCACTTCGCTGAATCGCACCTGATCGCGGGTCGGATTTGGATACACCTTCCATTCTGCCAGTTCCTGCTCCGTTAGCCCGATAGTCGTCTCTAAATTCAGATCCCACAAGCCGCGGGCGTATGTTCCGAACCGGGCCACATCTATGGCATTGACGTATTCCACACTCCAGCAAAGTACGTCAGGCATACCCATTGGGATCAGATCATACCATTCATCTTCAGAGGACACATAAACAAAAGGCCCTAATCTGGTAGCTGCAAAAAGCAGGGAATCAGTCGGATCTCCGGCGATTTCGTGCACCAGTGTCGGCGGCAGGCCATTGCTCATCGGCACGAATCCCGCTCCATGGTTATCGGTTTTATATATGGCCGGATTACTATATCCGCTGCCGCCAATATATACGGTTCCGAGATCCACAGGTGAAGGATAGATCGTCATACCATAAAGATAGTATCCTCCCGGTGCATTCGGGATATGGTGCTGGGTCCAGTTCACTCCGGCATCTGATGAGTGGTAGAATTTCCCGTTGTCGGTCAGCACGTACCAGTGATCCGGATCAATCGGGCTGTAGGCCATCGCCGAGACATTTCCTCCTCCGTTTTGATTGAAGTCGTAGGGTAGCTGGGTGGCTGTAATGTCTGTGACCCCCCCACCGTGATCTTCCAGCCTGATCATATGCGATGCACTGCCTGCACCGGTCAAATTGCCTCCGGCAAGATAAGCCACATGGCCGTTATAGGGATCGGCCATCAGGGGAGGCATCCAAAAGGTATTGACCCCATTGTGGAACCAGACTGCGGGTTGGGCCCAGCCGTACGGTGCATCAATCCAGTGGGCAACAAGCCCCGGAGAGGTCATCCAAAGGTTATGGCCGCCATCCGAGCTGCACAGCCAACCGTAGTCCCCGCCCCCCACCTGATCAAAGGTCAGTATGCCTCCGGTATCCTGCTGGACCCGCTGGTATCCCTGATCCTGTGTACCCACATAGATCACTCCCGGCTCAAAGGTGCTGGACAAATGGTCATACATGCGGGAAGCATTGAGCCCGGACAGTCCCAGGTTATTCACCGTTAGCCCGTTGTCCGTGGATGCATAGAACGATGCATCTGTAGAGATCAGAAGCACTTCATTGCCATGGTCGTCCCAAAAGGACTGAACATTCGGAATATCCGCATGCAATTTCGTGCTCTCAGAGCTCCCGTAGTCGTTCCAGTGGTTCACCCAGAACCAGTTCTGTCCCTGATCCCACGAACGCCAGCAATTGACACCGCCGAAGTATAGCTTTTCCTGATCTGCCACGGAACATTCAAAGCTCATTTTTGTCCAGGGAGGTTCACTCAGAGTTCCCTGGTAAGTCCAATTTACTCCTCCGTCAGCACTTCGGTAGATATCATAGTCGGTATAGACATATAAAATATCGTTTGTGTCGGTTGGGCTCGCATATCCGGTAATCAAGGTAGTGCTGGTTGCTCCCGGTACAACCCCCCTAAAATAACGGCTCGTGTCTCCGGTTAGCTCAAACACTGAGTCCCCCAGGATCATGTAAGCGGCCTCTTCGTACCGATGTGCCCACAGATCAACGCGCCAGAAGTGTCCATACACATTTGTGGGAAACTCAAAGAGCAGATCAAAAGTAGCTCCATGATCCGTACTTCGGTATAAACGATGATGCGTTCCAAGCCATTCGGTAGTCATGAGGTACATGGTTCGGGCAGAATCATTCAGCAGGATTACATCAAGGATGAATGTCAAATATTGTGGCGCAATTTGCTGAAGCCCGTCTGCCGTGTCCCAGGTCTGACCGAGATCATCACTGTAGTAGAACCACGATCCGCGCATTCCGGCTAGTAATCGTTGTCCGCCGTTGTGCTCCACCAACCGAATGAAAAGCCCTGATCCCATGCTAAGGTGCTCATTCACCGGTTGCCAGTTGGACCCATCCTCAGGTCCCGCAAACAGGATCCCGCCCGAGGTTTGCACGTACATCACATCGTTTACGGTATCCCATTCCACGGCCCTGATGCATCCGCTGTGGAAATTACAACCCCGTTCGGCGAACTGTCCCTGTACCTTTCCTCCCGCGAGGGAGGTTACACTGCTCCGGGATGCCAAACGGCGCTGGCGCTCAAAACGATACTCGTGCTCAAGTCGCTCCGGATTGACCCCGGGAGCTGCTTTTTGCATACCTTTCAGCCAGGCCTCTCTCTGTTGTTGGTGTTCCTTCTCAGAAATGCTGTCGTGCATCATCATGGTCCCGGTCGGAGCCGGCCAGTCAATGATGGCCTCGTTGTTTTTTTCGACTGCCGGCAACCCGAGCCAGCTGGCCACCACTGGAACAAGGGCCAAACTCAGGATCCATACGATTGATTTTCTCATACCCTTAGCTTTGATCCAATACTTTTTTGACTTGATTTTAAGAAACAAACACAGGCCGGGTCCAAAATGTTCTGCCTGCTGCAGCACGATACCCGCCGGCAGGATATCTTTTTCGCTTTTTTCCTTGCTCACGCCGCTTGTCTTCAGGAGCTAAAGTTAAAACTTCACCACCACCTGGGCTCCTTGCCCGGATCTCAGGACATATCTCCCTGCGGGAAGATCCGAAACATCAAGCCGATCAATGGGGGTGTTCCATTGGCGTACCACCCGCCCGTTCAGATCTGCCAACATGCCGGTTTTAAGCACTTCGCTGAATCGCACCTGATCGCGGGTGGGATTTGGATACACCTTCCATTCTGCCAGTTCCTGCTCCGTTAACCCGATAGTCGTCTCTAAATTCAGATCCCACAAACCGCGGGCGTATGTTCCGAACCGGGCCACATCTATGGCATTGACGTATTCCACGCTCCAGCAAAGTACGTCAGGCATACCCATTGGGATCAGATCATACCATTCATCTTCGGAGGATACATAAACAAAAGGCCCTAATCTGGTAGCTGCAAAAAGCAGGGAATCAGTCGGATCTCCGGCGATTTCGTGCACCAGTGTCGGCGGCAGGCCATTGCTCATCGGCACAAATCCCGCTCCGTGGTTATCCGTTTTGTATATGGCCGGATTACTATACCCACTGCCGCCAATATATACGGTTCCGAGGCTCACAGGTGAAGGATAGATCGTCATACCATAAAGATAGTATCCTCCCGGTGCATTCGGGATATGGTGTTGGGTCCAGTTCACTCCGGCATCTGATGAGTGGTAGAATTTCCCATTGTCGGTCAGCACGTACCAGTGATCCGGATCAATCGGGCTGTAGGCCATCGCCGAGACATTTCCGCCTCCGTTTTGATTGAAGTTGTAGGGTAGCTGGGTGGCTGTAATGTCTGTGACCCCACCACCGTGATCTTCCAGCCTGATCATATGCGATGCACTGCCTGCACCGGTCAAATTGCCTCCGGCAAGATAAGCCACATGGCCGTTATAGGGATCGGCCATCAGGGGGGGCATCCAAAAGGGGCTGACCCCGTTGAAGAACCAAACTGTGTGTTGGGCCCAGTCGTACGGTGCATCGGTCCAGTGGACAGCAAATCCCGGATAGTTCATCCAAAGATTATGGCCGCCATCCGAGCTGCACAGCCAACCGTAGTCTCCGACCCCCACCTGGTCAAAGGTCAGTATACCTCCGGTATCCTGCTGGACCCGCTGGTATCCCTGATCCTGTGTACCCACATAGATCACTCCCGGCTCAAAGGTGCTGGACAAATGGTCATACATGCGGGAAGCATTGAGCCCGGACAGTCCCAGGTTATTTACCGTTAGCCCGTTGTCCGTGGATGCATAGAACGATGCATCGGTAGAGATCAAAAGCACTTCATTGCCATGGTCGTCCCAAAAGGACTGAACATTCGGAATATCCCCATGTAAGTTCGTGCTCTCGGAACCGTAGTAGTCGGACCAGTTACTCACCCAGAACCAGTTCTGACCCTGATCCCACGAACGCCAGCAATTGACACCACCGAAGTACAGCTTTTCCTGATCTGCCACGGAACATTCAAAGCTCATTTTTGTCCAGGGAGGTTCACTCAGAGTTCCCTGGTAAGTCCAATTTACTCCTCCGTCAGCACTTCGGTAGATATCATAGTCGGTATAGACATATAAAATATCGTTTGTGTCGGTTGGGCTCGCATATCCGGTAATCAAGGTAGTGCTGGTTGCTCCCGGTACACCCCCCCTAAAATAACGGCTCGTGTCTCCGGTTAGCTCAAACACTGAGTCCCCCAGGATCATGTAAGCGGCCTCTTCGTACCGATGTGCCCACAGATCAACGCGCCAGAAGTGTCCATACACATTTGTGGGAAACTCAAAGAGCAGATCAAAAGTAGCTCCATGATCCGTACTTCGGTATAAACGATGATGCGTTCCAAGCCATTCGGTAGTCATGAGGTACATGGTTCGGGCAGAATCATTCAGCAGGATTACATCAAGGATGAATGTCAAATATTGTGGCGCAATTTGCTGAAGCCCGTCTGCCGTGTCCCAGGTCTGACCGAGATCATCACTGTAGTAGAACCACGATCCGCGCATTCCGGCTAGTAATCGTTGTCCACCGTTGTGCTCCACCAACCGAATGAAAAGCCCTGATCCCATGCTAAGGTGCTCATTCACCGGTTGCCAGTTGGACCCATCCTCAGGTCCCGCAAACAGGATCCCGCCCGAGGTTTGCACGTACATCACATCGTTTACGGTATCCCATTCCACGGCCCTGATGCATCCGCTGTTGAAATTACAACCCCGTTCGGCGAACTGTCCCTGTACCTTTCCTCCCGCGAGGGAGGTTACACTGCTCCGGGATGCCAAACGGTGCTGGCGCTCAAAACGATATTCGTGTTCAAGTCGTTCCGGATTGACCCCGGGAGCCGCCTTTTGCATACCTTTTAGCCAGGCCTCTCTCTGTTGTTGGTGTTCCTTCTCAGAAATGCTGTCGTGCATCATCATGGTCCCGGTCGGAGCCGGCCAGTCAATGATGGCCTCGTTGTTTTTTTCGACTGCCGGCAACCCGAGCCAGCTGGCCACCAGCGGAACAAGGGCCAAACTCAGGATCCATACGATTGATTTTCTCATACCCTTAGCTTTGATTCAACATCTTTTTTACTTGATCTTGGAAAACAAACACAGGCCGGGTCCAAAATGTTTTGCCTGCTGCAGCACTATACCCGCCGGCAGGATATCTTTTTTTGCTTTTTTCCTTGCTCACGCCGCTTGTCTTCGGGAGCTAAAGTTAAAACTTCACCAGCACCTGGGCCCCTTGCCCGGATCTCAGGACATATCTCCCTGCGGGAAGATCCGAAACATCAAGCCGATCAATGGGGGTGTTCCATTGGCGTACCACCCGCCCGCTCAGATCTGCCAACATGCCGGTCTCAAGCACTTCGCTGAATCGCACCTGATCGCGGGTCGGATTTGGATACACCTTCCATTCCGCCAGTTCCTGCTCCGTTAACCCGATAGTCTGTAAATTCAGATCCCACAAGCCGCGGGCGTATGTTCCGAACCGGGCCACATCTATGGCATTGACGTATTCCACGCTCCAGCAAAGTACGTCAGGCATACCCATCAGGGTCAGATCATACCATTCATCTTCAGAGGATACATAGACAAAAGGCCCTAATCTGGTAGCTGCAAAAAGCAGCGAATCAGTCGGATCTCCGGCGATTTCGTGCACCAGTGTCGGCGGCAGGCCATTGCTCATCGGCACGAATCCCGCTCCATGGTTATCGGTTTTATATATGGCCGGATTACTATACCCACTGCCGCCAATATATACGGTTCCGAGGCTCACAGGTGAAGGATAGATCGTCATACCATAAAGATAGTATCCTCCCGGTGCATTCGGGATATGGTGTTGGGTCCAGTTCACTCCGGCATCTGATGAGTGGTAGAATTTCCCATTGTCGGTCAGCACGTACCAGTGATCCGGATCAATCGGGCTGTAGGCCATCGCCGAGACATTTCCGCTTCCGTTTTGATTGAAGTTGTAGGGCAGCTGGGTGGCTATAATGCCTATGGATCCACCGTAATCTTCCAGCCTGATCATATGCGATGCACTGCCTGCACCGGTCAGGCTGCCTCCGGCAAGATAAGCCGCATAGCCGTCATAGGGATCGGCCATCAGGGGAGGGATCCAAAAGTGGTTGGCCCCGTTGAAGTCCCAACTCTCTCCCTGGGCCCAGTTGTACGGTGCATTGCTCCAGTGGGCAGCAAATCCCGGATAGTTCATCCAAAGATTATGGCCGCCATCTGAACTGCACAGCCAACCATAATCCCCGGAAATCACCTGATCAAAGGTCAGTATACCCCCGGGATCCTGCTGGACCCGCTGATATCCCTGATCCTGTGTACCTACATAGATCACCCCCGGCTCAAAGGTGCTGGACAAATGGTCATATATACGGGAAGCATTGAGTCCGGACAGTCCCAGGTTATTCACCGTTAGCCCGTTGTCCGTGGATGCATAGAACGATGCATCGGTAGAGATCAAAAGCACTTCATTGCCATGGTCGTCCCAAAAGGACTGAACATTCGGAATATCCGCATGCAATTTCGTGCTCTCGGAACCGTAGTAGTCGGTCCAGTTATTCACCCTGAACCAGTTCTGTCCCTGATCCCACGAGCGCCAGCAATTAATACTACCAAAATACAGGTTCTCCTGATCTGCCACGGAACATTCAAAGCTCGTTCTCGCAAAAGCAAAAGCAGACAGATATCCCTGATAAGTCCAACTCACCCCTCCGTCAGCGCTTCGGTAGATGTCAGGATCGGTGTAGACATATAAAATATTGTTTGTATCGGTCGGACTCGCATATCCGGTAATCAAGGTAGTGCCGGTTGCTCCCGGTACAATTCCCCTAAAATAACGGTTTGTATCCCCGGTCAGCTCAAAGACGGAATCCCCCAGGATCATGTAAGCAGCCTCTTCGTACCGATGCGACCATAGGTCAATACGCGAGAAGTGCCCATAGGTGCTTGCGGGAAACTCAAAGAGCAGATCAAAAGTAGCTCCATGATCCGTACTTCGGTATAGTAAATGATGTACGGTTGAATACCGATCTTTAGCCATAAGATAGATAGTTCGCGCCGAGTCATTCAGCAGGATCACATCGTAAATATCGTATCCCTGACCCACCTGATGAAGTCCACTTGCCGTGTCCCAGGTCTGACCAGGGTCATCACTGTAATAAAACCACCGCCAACCTGTTGCCAGTAGTCGCTGTCCGCCGTTGTGCTCCACCAATCGGATGAAGTTAGCGCCTTGCAGGCGAAATTGGCTTTCTATACGGAATTGCTCATTCACCGGTTGCCAGTTGGACCCATCCTCAGGGCCCGCAAACAGGATCCCACCCGCGGTCTGCACGTACATCACATCGTTTACGGTATCCCATTCCACAGCCCTGATGCGTCCGCTGTTGAAATCACAACCCCGTTCGGCGAACAGTCCCTGTACCTTTCCTCCCGCGAGGGAGTCTACGCTGCTCCGGGATGCCAAACGGTACTGGCGCTCAAAACGATATTCGTGCTCAAGTCGTTCCGGATCCACCCCGGGAGCCGCTTTTTGCATACCTTTCAGCCAGGCCTCTCTCTGCCGTTGGCGTTCCTCCTCAGAAATGCTGTCGTGCATCACTATGATTTCGGTCGGAGCCGGCTGGTCAATGATGGCCTCGTTGTTTTTTTCGACTGCCGGCAACCCGAGCCAGCTGGCCACCAGCGGAACAAGGGCCAAACTCAGGATCCATACGATTGATTTTCTCATACCCTTAGCTTTGATCTGGTACCTGTTTCATTTGAGGAAGCTAACGTAGGTCAAACCCGAAATGTTTTGTCTGCTGTGGCAATATACTCGCCGGAGTGATTTCCTGGCTGGCACCTTCGTACCCGGCCTGATAATCAAAAAATTCGCGGTCACTGATGATCTCGGTGGCGGACGCTGCGGGTTTTGAAACAGGACCACAGTCAAAGTTTTATCTTTGCCCGGGCGAGGCGAAATGGCACTACTGATCCATTTTATAAGAACCAAACTTTTTTGGCGGAACGTATTGGCGTACGTGCTGCTGCTCGTGGTAGGATTTTTCATGCTGAACTGGTGGCTGAGGAGTTATACGCAGCACGGCGAAACGGTGTTGGTACCGGATTTGCGGAGTTTCACGCTGTCCGAGGCCGAAGGGCAGTTAACCCCCATTGATCTGGAATACGCGGTAATTGATTCGGCAGAGTTTGATCCGGAATATCCGCGCGGAGCGGTGGTCGGGCAAATCCCAGGTGCCGGTCACGCTGTAAAAAGAGGCCGCACTATCTTCCTGACCGTGAATCCCAGAGGTATTCAAAAAGTCATTTTACCCAACCTGACCGACCGCTCCAGACGTCAGGCTATATCGTACCTCGAAACCTTCGGTTTCCAGGTGGGTGAGCTGGAATTCGTGCCGGACATGGCGCGCGATGTGGTGGTGGGTGTCCGATACAATGGTGAGGAAATAAAGCCTGGCGATGCATTGCCTAAACGGGCAGTGATTGATCTGGTGCTCGGCAACGGACTTAGCGACGAGAAGATCTCCGTACCCTGGATCCAGGGGCTGACCCTCGGGGAAGCCGAGGCGCGGTTAAAGGAACTGAGTTTGAATGTGGGTGCGCTGAGCTACGACGAAACGGTGGATGATTCTGCCCAATCCCGCGTTTACCGTCAATATCCGTTGCCAAACCCGCGTCCGGTCATCCGTCTCGGTATGGCAGTTGATCTATGGCTCACGGAGGATAGTACGAAAATCCCCGATGATACGTTATTCACCACAGAACCTGATATGCTGCAGCATGAACTTGTGGAGTAAGGTATGGGTGACCCTGTTGATCATTGTGCCGTCAGGCATTCTGGCTCAGGAATTGCTGGCACCGTTGAGTACGAACCCGGTGCTTGAAGCCTATGCAAAAAAACACGGGGGCCTTACGGCCCGAAACATAACTTCGCCGGATACGCTTAACCTTCCGTTCTACGACGATTTTAGCGATGCGGTAGTGGTGCCAGTGCAGGATCGATGGATGGACTTCTATGCCTATGTGAATTTAGACATGCCCGTAGCGCCGCCTTCGTTTGGGGTAGCAACCTTTGACGGGCTTAACCAGTATGGTCGTGCATATAATATTGTGAATTCGAATTCGCATGGAGTAGCTGATTACCTCACTTCGGCACCGATTGACCTGAACTACCTGCCGTCGGATTCCGTTCACCTCAGTTTTTACTATCAGGCAACCGGTCTTGGGAACCGACCTGAGGAAGAGGATTCACTGGTGCTGGAATTCAACTCGCCTGTTGACACCCTCAATTGGATCCACGTTTGGTCCACGCCGGGTGGCCTCAATGATACGGTCTTTCGGGCGGTGCACGTCCCGATCGTGGATACGATCTTCCTGAAACGCGGATTCCAGTTCCGTTTTAAGAATTATGCGACCCTGAGTGGTAACCTTGATCATTGGCACGTTGATTATATCCTTCTTGACGAGGGGCGCTCGCGCAACGATACAGCCATTGACGATATTTGCATTTCCGATCGTCCTGGCTCTATTCTGAAGGATTATTATACCGTTCCCTGGACACATTTTAGTTCACTGAACGATCCATACAGGGACAACAACATCGTTTATTTCCGGAATCGGGCCGGGGGGGTCCGGAATGTGAATTTTGGTTATCGACTCTACCAGGATGGTCAGAATGTCTTCAACTCGAATACACTCTTCAAAAATTCCGATCCCTTCTCTTCTGACTCGGTGAACTACCTTTATTTAACCAACCTTGAAGACAATATTGCCACCAACAGCAGCGACAGTTCCGAGGTGGCAATTAAGTATTTTATTCAATCCGTACCCGACGTACGGGCCGGGAATGATACGCTGACTTTCCGGCAGAACTTCTACAATTACTACGCCTACGATGATGGAACAGCCGAACGGGGCTATGCCCTGAACGATTTGAGTGCCAAAATGGCCTACTACCTGGATCCGTTGATGAACGACACCTTGCGGGGATTGCTCCTCTATTTTCCGCCGACGCTGGTTGATGCTACGCAAAACGATTTCCGGATCGGGGTGTGGACGGTCGATACACAAACGGGCGAACCTTCAATTGTGCTGCACAAGACCGATTCCCTATACACTCCAAGGTATACAGGTACAAATCATTACGCACGTTATTTGCTGGACGAGGGTCTGTATATTGATCAGCCCGTATACATAGGCATTGAGCAGGTGTTGAGCCGTGAGATCTATGTCGGCTTTGATCGCAACCACGATAATTCCGATAAGTTGTACTACTTCACGAACGGATTATGGCTGCCAAGTGAGATCTCCGGAACTTTGATGATGCGACCGATGTTTGGATCCACCGTCACCAGCGATTTCTCTACAGCCGAACACGGGTTCGGAACCTTTTCCGTTTATCCGAATCCAGCCAGGGATCTTATTCGCTGGCTGGGCCGGGAAGAGGTGCTGTACCACATATATGACCTGCAGGGAAGGAGGCTATCATCCGGCCGGGGAACCCAGGCCGATATTGCCGACCTCACGGTCGGAACCTACCTGCTCATCACCGAAGGTGACTATCCGCGGACTGCCCGATTCGTAAAAATGAAGTGATGGAAAAGGGGGCTTTGGACGACAACGAAGAGCTCTGCGAACACCATCGCTTTGTGGCAGAACCCGGTCAGAAACCCTTACGGGTTGATAAGTATCTGAGCCATTTTCTGGATGCTTCGCGCAACAAAGTGCAGGCTGTGGCCGACGCAGGGAATATCCATGTAAATGGAGCGCCGGTGAAGTCGAACTACAAAGTGAAGCCGGGTGATGTGGTGGCGGTGGTGATGAGCACGCCGCTGCACGAGATCAGTCTGATCCCCGAGGATATTCCACTCGACATCGTATACGAAGATGACGACGTGGTGGTGGTGAACAAGCCGGCCGGACTTGTGGTGCATCCGGGATACGGGAACTACACCGGAACACTGGTGAACGCACTGATCCACTACTTCGGCAACCTGCCTGCACAGAAGGAAACGAACCGCCCCGGGCTGGTACATCGGATCGATAAGTTGACTTCCGGACTTATGGTGGTGGCCAGGAACGAGCTTGCAATGGCGCACCTGAGCAGGCAGTTTTTTTACCGGACCATTGAACGGAGATATCTGGCCCTGGTGTGGGGCGACTTTGAGGAGGATTCGGGAACGATTACCGGGAATATCGGGCGAAGCCTAAGGAATCGGAAAGTGCAAAAGGTGTTCCCCAAAGGCGATCAGGGCAAATATGCCGTGACACACTGGGAAGTGGTGGAGCGCCTAAGATACGTGACCTTGATCAGCTGTGAGCTCGCGACGGGGCGAACGCATCAGATCCGGGTGCACCTATCACATGAAGGACATCCGCTCTTTGGGGATCCCGAATATGGAGGCAATAAGATCCTGAGAGGAACAACTTCCGCCAGGTACAAGCAGTTCGTACAAAATTGCTTCAGGATCTTGTCGCGCCAGGCCCTACATGCTAAAACGCTGGCTTTCAAGCATCCACGTACCGGAGAATGGATGGCCTTTGAAAGCGACCTGGCTGAGGATATGGTACAGGTACTCGACAAATGGCGCATCTACGTTAAACATTCCAGATAAGGGCCACTGATCAGGTTCTAAGGGACTCATCGGGCCGCGAGGCTCAATTGGAACAGATCTGCTCGCGAATTTCCCCGACAGGGTGCCTGAGATAATCCCTGATATGGTTGTAGACCGTGTCGCGCTCGATCGGATGGCGACCTGCGTCCCTGATAAGGGTCACCAGTTCGTCGGTGGTCATGGCCGGATCCTGCTCTTCGGCACCTGCCATGGAGTAGATCCTGGTACTGTCGTCAATGGTTCCGTCGATATCATTCACGCCAAAACTGAGGCTCAGTTGCGCCGTCTTACGACCGATCATCGGCCAGTAGGCCTTCAGGTGTGGAAAGTTGTCCATGTAGATCCGTCCGACCGCGTACATTTTAAGGTCATCGATCATGGTCACTTCGGGCACGTTGCTCATTTGGTTATTGCCGTTAAGGAATTTCAGAGGGATGAAGGTGTTGAATCCGCCTGTTTTATCCTGTAGCCCGCGCAGTCGGTTCATGTGATCCACGCGGTGTTCAAATTTTTCGATATGCCCGTACAATATGGTTGCGTTAGAGGGCATACCCAGCTTATGCGCGGTTTCATGGATCCCGAGCCATTCGGCCGGCGAGCATTTGTCCGCGCAAATAATATTGCGGATCTCTTCGTCAAAGATCTCGGCACCCCCACCAGGCAGACTATCCTGCCCGTGTTCCTTCAGGATACGTAATCCTTTCTCATAACTTACCCTGGCCTTGCGACACATGTACTCAAGTTCCACTGCCGTGAATGCCTTCACGTGGATGTTGGGCCGGATCTTTTTTATTTTTTGAATTAACGAGGCGAAGTAGTGCAGGCCCATTTTCGGATGCACGCCACCGACGATATGTACTTCGGTGATTGGCTGGCCGCCATAGGACCGAACCTTTTCGAGGATCTCCTCCTCAGTCATTTCCCAGCCTTCATTCCTATGCTTGAGCAATCGTGAATAGGAACAGAATTTACAGTCGAACACACAAATATTCGTCGGCTCCACGTGAAAGTTCCGGTTGAAGTACGTGTAATTCCCGTGACGCCGTTCGCGGATGTAATTCGCCAGGGTCCCGAGGTAACCGAGCTCTCCCTGCTCAAAGAGCAGTACTCCCTCATCAAAGGTAATGCGCTCTCCTTCCTTTACTTTTTCGGCAATCTCACGCAGTTCGGACGGCAGATTCGACTGAAGTAACACGTCAATGCCCGCAGGCGGTTTCATAGCTTTCTGAATTGAGGGAGCAAAGGTACGGACCCTCTTTCTTTTTCTCTAAAAACACAGGTCACAAACTACCCCCCCTGTTTCCCGTTGATAGCTGAACCAGTTAATAGTTTGGCTGCGGTCAAAGATGTGGAATGGAGGGAACGGTCCCTTTTGTAAAAATGTTGTCGGTGAGGCAGCACACTACAAGGACCTGGCCAGGACAAGCAGCCAGCGGATATTTGAAGCGATTGTCAGCAACCGTAAAGTGCAGTGACGATCCCGACCTCACAAACCAGTTTTCAAAATCTTGGGGAAGATTTTGCAAAAGAATCATTTAATTGCTACCTTTAGCGTCGGTTTACCAGACTGATCATTTCCATGAAAAGACTGCTGCGATGGCCGCCATTTTGGGCAGCATGGGTATTTGCTACATTCACGCCGAATACAGTAGAGGCGCAATGTATCAACAGCATGCAATTTCCGTCAACGATTCCCACTCTTGACCAAACGACGACCACACCTGATACTATTTCCACTTGTAGCTGGACAACACACTATTCCGTGGTTCAGGTGAATTTTCCGTGGATCTACACCTTTACGGTAACGGCGGTGGCAAGTGGAGCCTCAGGTTACATAACCCTGACAGACACGTCAAACAATGTGATCGTTCATGGTCCTTCGCCACTTCAGGCGGCGGTCCCGCAAGCAGGACAATACCGGGTACATTGGACTGATGACGCAGCGTGTAGTGGTACTTCGAATTGTTATACCACAACGGCGGTATTCACTAATTTTCCCAGTGGATGTATCAATATCTACCAGTATCCCTCAGCGATCACAATCCTTGATGAGACAACGACCACACCAGTTATTATTGATTATTGTAATTACACAACGGAGTACTCCGTGGTTCAGGTGGATTTTCCGGGGGTCTATACCTTCACGGTAAGTGCAAACCCGGGTTATGTAACCCTGACTGATGTGTTGAACAACGTGATCGCTCATGGTCCTTCGCCACTTCAGGCATCAATCCCGCAGGCAGGTCAGTACCGTGCACACTGGACTGATGACGCAGCGTGTAATGGTACTATAGCTTGTTATACCACAACGGCGGTATTCACTAATCTCCGCAGTGAATGTGTCAATACCTCACAGCATCCGTCAACGATCACCACCCTTGATCAAACGACGACCACCCCTTATGTTATTTCCACCTGTAACTATACAACGCAGTATTCCGTGGTTCAGGTGGATTTTCCGGGGGTCTATACCTTCACGGTAAGTGCCAACCCAGGTTATGTAACCCTGACAGATACGCTGAACAATGTGATCGTTTATGGTCCTTCACCACTTCAGGCATCAATCCCGCAGGCAGGTCAGTACCGGGTACATTGGACCGATGACGCGACGTGTAGTGGTACTTCGAATTGTCATACCACAACGGCGGTATTCACTAATTTCAGTGGATGTGTCAACACCATGCAGTATCCGTCGGGGATCACCACCCTTGATCAAACGGTAATTATACCGGTTATTATCGACTATTGTAATTATACAACGGAGTACTCCATGGTTCAGGTGGATTTTCCGGGGGTCTATACCTTCACGGTAAGTGCAAACCCAGGTTATGTAACCCTGACTGATGCGTTGAACAACGTGATCGCTCATGGTCCTTCGCCATTTCAGGCGGCGATCCTGCAAACAGGTCAGTACCGCGTACACTGGACTGATGACCTGGCATGTAATGGTACTATAGCTTGTTATACCACAACGGCAGTATTCACTGATTTCCTCAGTGGATGTATCAACACCTTACTGTATCCGTCAGCGATCTCTACCCTTGATCATACGACGAGCATACCTGATACTATTTCCACTTGTAGCTGGACAATAGACTATTCCGTGGTTCAGGTAGATGCTCCAGGAGCCTATACCTTCACGGCAACGGCTGTGGCAAGCGGGACCCCGGGTTACGTAACCCTGACAGATACGTTGAACAATGTGATCGCTCATGGTCCCTCCCCACTTCAGACGCCGATTCTGGGAACGGGTCAGTACCGTGTACATTGGACCGGTGACGCGGTGTGTAATAGTACTTCGGGTTGCTATACCACAACGGCGGTATTCACCAGTTCTGTGGGCGGGTGTGTCCCGCCACAGGGTATTATGGTCACCTCAGCAAACATCAGCTGGATGGCTTCCCCGTCAAATCCGGCCAATGGTTATGAGTACGTGATCAAGCCTACTCCCGGTATGCCAACGGGTTCCGGTATGCCAACTACAATAACGTCGGTAGCTACCACCGGACTGGCGTCGAACACGCAATACTTTGTGTACGTTCGCGCCATGTGTGCAGGCGACACCTCGCTCTGGAACTTTACAAACCTCTTCACGACTTGTATGGCTGTAGCGGCTCCGTGGACAGAAGATTTCGAAGATCCGCCATGGGTACCCCTCACGACCTATGGCAGTTGCTGGTCCTTAACCCCATCTACATTCGGTTATCGTTGGCGAGTGGCAACAGGCAGTACGAATTCTGCAAATACAGGTCCTTCCGCTGACCACACCACCGGTGCGGGCAAGTACATCTATACAGAGGCCGGTTCTGGTTCGGCAGGAGACACAGCAGAAATTCGGACGCCGGTGATCAATATCAGTGGTATCACCAACCCGGCGCTTCGTTTCTGGAAGCACTTTCACGGTGTCAATATTGACTCGTTTTTCGTTGAAGTCGATACAGGCAGCGGATTCCAAACGATTTACCAAACACATGGTCCCGGCCCGCAAGCAGCTGAGACCGATCCCTGGATTGAGGAAGTACTCAGCCTGAACCCCTTTGCCGGTTCCACGGCGCTTCAGATCCGTTTCCGTGCTATTTCTGCCGGATGTTGTGCTGGTGATCTGGCCCTGGATGATATTTCAGTGGACGTAGGTCCACCCTGTTTTAAACCGAGTGCCATTTCAGTGGTTTCGGTCGGTGCAACTGATGTAACGCTGGACTGGGTACCCAGTTCAGGAACTACCTGGGAGGTAGCCTACGGTGCACCCTGGTTTGATCCGGACTTAATCATAGGTTCACCGAACGGACCAATCGGGTTCTTTTCGGTGGGCACTCACCCTTTTGTGGTAACCGGCTTAACAACCAACACGGACTATCACTTCTACGTACGGGAAGCCTGTGCAACGGTTCCCGGAGTGAACAGTGAATGGGGAGGACCTGCAAATACGCGTACAAATTGTGTGGTCGTAGCAGCTCCCTGGGCAGAAGATTTCGAAGGCCCTACTTTTGACCTGTACCACACCTTTGATCCCTGTTTGACGACCATTCCGGCGAATTCCTTTTTTGATTATAGCTGGTGGTTGGAAACGGACAACACGTTTTCTTCAAATACGGGCCCTTCCGCTGACCACACCACCGGTGTACCGGGAACAGGTAAGTACATCTATACAGAGGCCACCTGGGGTTCTCAGGGGGATGTGGCGACAATTGAATCGCCGTTGATCGACATCAGCGGTATCACCAACCCGGCACTCCGTTTTTGGAAACACTTCCATGGTGCTGATATTGACTCCTTCTTTGTTGAAGTTGATACAGGTAGCGGATCTCAAACGATTTACGCAACACAGAGTGATGGCCCGCAAACAGCTGAGACCGATCCATGGATTGAGGAAGTGCTTGATCTGAGTGCCTTTGCCGGTCAAACGATCCGTATCCGGTTTAAAGCGATACACGGTTCAGGTTGGGAAGGTGACATGGCCCTGGATGATATTTCCGTGGACGTAGGTCCACCCTGTTTTCTGAATGTCAGTGCTGTGGCAAGCAATACAAGTTGCCACGGGGTTAGCGATGGCTCAATCGCTATAGTGATCAGTGGCGGTACACCCGGCTACATGCTGCTATGGGATAATGGCCTTTCTGCCGGCACTTCACATAGCAATCTCGGTGTCGGAACCTACCAGGTGTCTGTAACCGATGCCGATGGGTGCGAGGAGATCTTTTCGTATACCATTACCGAACCGGCCGAACTGTTAGTCACTGTCGATACGGTTGGCCCTGATGCACTAACAGCAAACGTAACAGGTGGAACCCCACCTTACAGCTATTTATGGAGCACGATCCCTCCTCAGACCACGCAAACAGCAACAGGATTGGCACCTGGCACCTACACGGTTACGGTTACCGATGCAAATGGATGTTCTGATACTGTGCAGGGACATATCATCAGTATCGAAGAGCTGGATTTTGCCCGACACATCAGTCTGTATCCGAACCCGACGGCAGAGGAGGTCTTCATTGACTACGACTTTGCCAGTGAAGTGGATCTGGAGGTGACAGTGGTGAGTTCCCTGGGTCAGGTGATGCTGACGATCAGTGAGCCGAATACGGTGAGTGGTAAGCTGCGTCTGGATGTATCTGAGTGGGCCAATGGTGTGTACGGCGTGTTGTTCAATAGCGGAAGCCAGAGCAACAGTCGCCAGTTGGTGATCCAAAAATAAGGACACATACATTTTTTGGGGCACTACCGCGTAATTTGTAGTATGAAGAAACATATCTTCCTTTTACTGGCCCTATCGCTGGTGGCGGCCTGTCGGCCTGATGAGGATGGAAGTACGCCGATCAAAAACGAGCCCTATGTTTTTGATGTACCCTCGTATTTCCAGGCAATGGTTGAGCCGGTTGATAACCCGGCCACGGTTAAAGGTGTGGAATTGGGACAGTTCCTTTTTTTTGAGCCAAAACTAAGCGCTGACAATACCTTGAGTTGTGCCGGATGCCATTTGCCTGCGGCAGGTTTCAGCGATCCGAATGCTACCAGTACCGGAATTGACGGAATTTCCGGTACGCGGAATGCCATGGCGATCATTAACCTGGCGTATCGGACCAATGGATTTTTTTGGGATGGACGCTCCGCATCCCTGGAGGCCCAGGCCACCGAACCTGTTCCGGATCCGATCGAAATGCATCAGGAATGGACCGCTGCATTGGGAAAGCTGCGCAATGACCCGATCTATCCGCCCATGTTTCGTCAGGCCTTTGGCGATACGATGATCACGGTAAACCGCGTAACCAAAGCCATTGCCCAATTCGAGCGCACACTGATCAGTGGGAACAGTAAGTTCGATCAATTCCTTCAGGGAGAAGTTCAGTTGACGCCTTCCGAAATTCGCGGTTTTGACGCCTTCGAAAATGAAACTTCCGATTGTTTCCACTGTCACGGAGCCTATTCAACAGCCTTCCAGTTCAAGGACAACGCCTTTCACAACAATGGGCTCGATAGTGTTTGGCCACCGTCTGATCCAGGTCGGTTCGAAATCACCGGCGATCCAAACGATCTGGGATTGTTCCAAACACCGACCCTACGCAATATCGAATACACGGCACCTTACATGCACGATGGCCGTTTCAAAACGCTGGAGGAAGTGATTGAGTTCTACAACATGGGCGGACATCCATCACCGACGATCGATCCGAACATGAAAGCAGCCGGGGTCGGACGCAACTGGACGCAGCAGCAGAAAGACGATCTGCTCGCCTTTCTGAAGACACTGTCAGATCCGGACTTTATTAACGATCCGGACCATTCAGACCCACATTGATTTTCTGGTTTGGGTTTTTGGCACGACCTTTGGTTTCACTCTTTGGAAACTATTAAAATGTATGGTCATGAAATGTATTGTATCTTTTACCCTGATCGGAGCCGTGCTCCTGGGCATGGGTCCCCTAACCAGTTGTAAGAGCAGGAAGCTCAAAGCCCCTAAAGGCGAAGTAGAGATCGTTGTGCCTTGTAGCGGCAAAGATTTTTGGTCGAACAAGGAGGTCTTTCGTGCCAACGCAGTCGGCGAATCCAAAGACCAGATGGTGTCCCGAAAAAAAGCCATCAGTAATGCACGGGCCGATCTCGCCAGCTCCATCAATACGACCATTAAGGGAACTATTGACAACTACGTCAACTCCCGCGAGTTCAACAATCAGGAAGACGTTGAAGAGCGTTTCGAAGGATTGACACGAGAGGTGATCAACCAGGAGCTGGCCGGTGTGGAAACCATCTGTGAAAAGGTGTTCACTACGGAAGATAGTACCTACAAAACCTACATTGCCATTGAGATGAGCGGAGAGGATCTGTTGGGTACCCTGAACGAAACCCTGAGTAAAGATGAGCGCCTGCGCATTGACTATGACTACGAGAAGTTCAGGGAGGAGTTCAAGAGGGAGATGGACAAACTCGAAAACAGTAACTGAACCGAACTTTGATCTCTTTTGCCTTCCCGGGCCATAGTTCTCACAGAAGTACAGAAAGAAGCCGGATCAACGGGTTGGACGCGATTGATCAATCCAACCGGGGAGCACCTTATAGCTGAGCCAATCCACTCCTTCGCGATAGGCGGCCATGCCGGCGTTTGGGTAGTTCAGCTGAATACCCTTGATCTCGTGGAAGGAAGTACGGTAGACCTCCTCCGCGCCACGGAGGATCACCATTTCACCGCGCAGGTAGCAGGTAACCATATTGCGAACTGTTCCGGACGGATCAGTATCGCTCTCGATCTTAATCGTATAATCGGGCCGAGCCGTATCCGATGCGAATCCGTTCCCGAGCAGGACAGATCGAACGGTATTTCCCAATATCGGGGTCCCGAGTTCTTTGCCCAGGTTCTTTTCCATACTGATCACCTTAAAAGTCGGTGCCATGACCTCCAGCTCAATCACAGTTTCCCTGACTTTGTATACGATCCCTCCAAGGACATCGCGCACCAGCTGGTTGTTCGTGACTTCCTGTTGCCAACGCTCACCGTCAAACCGTGCCCGTATGTACTGCGTATGCTGATCCGACCGGATCACCGGGATTGGGTAGGCCACTTTTCCTGAAGCACCGCTGATAAATACGTTACCGCGGCTCAGCTCCTCCGAGTATTTGATAAGGATGGGCAAGCCGCTCTGGGTTCTGCCCTTCCTGTCGACCAGCGTGAAGTCAATTAATTCGTTTTCCTGCAGCGTACCTTGCTTCACCCTGCGCTTCACGGTTTCACTTCGGGCCGTGAGGCCCTGAAGGAGTTCCGCAAGCCGAAAATAAACTTCATTCCCGTAGAAATGCTTTTGTCCATCTACATTGAATTCCTCCAGCGGTTCTCCCAGGTAGGCGTCAATAGCCTCCAATGCCTTCACGTAGTATTGAAGCGCCTCCACGGCGCGATGTGAACTATCGGCCCGCAGGGCCTTGCGGTACCAGCTTTTGGACTGTGCTATGGCTTTGCGTTTCTCCGCTTCCTGCGCGGCGGCCCATTCGCGCTTGTTAAGGCGATAGATGACGTGGAACCGCTGATCGTCTTCCCACGTATCGTACACCTCAAAACCTTCGAGCTTGAGGTTCGACTGCATCCGGATCTGACTGCGGTATGATTCAGTGTAGCCGGTCGGGTCCTCGGTCTGGGAGAGCACGCTGTTGGCATGCACGCTAACGGAAATTTCGCTAGCCAGATCCTCCAGAGCGTTTTGCTTGGCTACGACTTCGTAATCGTAGGGATGCCGTGACTTGGAAGAGCGCCCGACCCCGATGTAATAGTCGGGCGACGATGGACGCTGATCCATCCAGGCTGGTTGCCTTTCCCTGCCCTTGATCGCTTTTTGTACGCCCGAGCAGGAAAGAAGCAGCGCTGTAGGGAGCAGCAGGAATGCTATATGGAATGAGCGGATCAACCTTCCGGATTAAAGGTGATCAATTTACGGGCAACAGCCTGACCCACACTGCGGTATAGCTTTCCGGCGAGTTCGTCAATGGAGGTCGTCTCATCGGAGGCTTTGAGCAGGCGTTCCAGTTCGCGTCGCTGACGGCGACCCGTATAGACCCGGTCACCTGGGCTGGCTTTATTGCGCCGTTCCCAGGTCCCGGGGTACAGGTAGCGCTCATCACCATCGTACCGGGCCCATTCTGCCCGGTCGGTCTCACTCAGCTCAATGAGGTCGGACAACAGGATCTCCCCTGTTTCCGAGCTGATCAGCTTGTACCGGAAAGCGAGGGATACCCTGTTTTCTTTCCGGTACTGTTTATAGTATACCTTGTTGTATCTGTTCACCGGGCGATATCTGCCGGTTTCCCTGTCCAGGATCTTCTCCAGGTAGGCGTGGTAGCCTTTTTTGGTATCGCGCTTCTCCTTGCCTTCGTCTTCGGTCATCCGAACCAGGTCTCCGCTCAATACCGCACGCGCACCTACCAGGTTGCCTGCATTTGCTGCTGTTTGCTGATTTACGAGTCCGGTCATGCCGAGTTCCTGCTCGTTCAGCAGGATTTCCAGGTGTTCCCTATCAATGATCCGGAGAAAGGGGTCGTTGCTCTGAAGGATGTTCTTGATAATGGCCGCGGCAATGGCTTCAGCAGAACCCTCACTCTCTGTACTGTTCCCGAAGGGCAGGAAGGCAATGGTATAGGTTGCCTTCTCCTTACAGCGTGCCTGAAGCGTACGGCTGTCCCTATACTCGCGCGCCTGTAGTATTGAATCGAATAAATAATAGGCTGTGCGATACCTTTCGGCACCAAATGCTTCCCTGGCCTCGCGGTATTTCGGTTCGAGTTTCGCATAGGATCGCAGCTCTTCCAACTCGGCGTATTCCGGATCAAAGTCAGCGATTTCCGCCAGGATTTCCCTGGCATCGACAAAACGTTCCTGATCAAGTGCCTTCCGCGCCATTTCGTATTGTGTGCTGAGGTATGCCTCCCTGGCTTCGTTGTAGTACTCCCGGTAGTATTCGGGAAAATCGAGCTTTACGTGCACGCGATCAATGGTTTCGTAGTAATCACAGGCGTCGCGGTAAGCATATGCCGCTTTTTGATATTCCTCCTGACCAAAGGCGCGGTAAAATTGGCTCAGCTTTTGATCCAACATGATCTGACCGGTTTTCCTGAGTCCGATTTTCGCATCAATGTTCGTGTTTTTTCGTTGCAGCGCAACGAGATAGTAACGTGCTGCTTCCTCGGTCATGCCGGCTTCCTCCAGCTGTACCGCCTTTCTGGTCATTGTCCTGCTGCCTGAACATCCCTCCGTGAGGAGGAAGAAAAGGAAGATGGCAAAAAAATAAAGTAGCCGTGCTTTCATGGCTGGGATCCCTGTGTGGGTGGAGAAGGTCAAAAGTAATGCCAAAGTGGGACAATATTTAATGTTATGTGAAAGTTAATAAAAAGTAACCCGAAAGTTACCCAAGTGTTTTTTATTTGTTATATTTGTAGCGAATATGGATGTAACATGTGGAGCCATGAAAGCGTGGATGATCTTAATGATGAGCCTGGTTGTGTTGGCCACCACAGCACAGAACCCTGTAAGAACAGAGTATTACGATGATGGCCAAATCAAGGCTGAGTACGGCTTTGCCAAAAATTCGGTTGTTTGGGTATCGCATTACTACCCCAATGGTGTTGTGCGCGAAGCCGGACGCTGCATTAATGGAACCCCGGATGGGTTTTGGCAATTCTGGGATGAATCCGGAAGAAAGATCTGCGAAGCCTACTACGTAGAGGGCACCAAGGATGGCAAGTGGTTGTATTGGGCAGACAATGGCGCTACGCAGTATGAGGTATACTACGATGACGACAAGATCATTGAATACACGAAATGGACCCGATCCGATATGCTTTTGGAAAATTGATGATCCTGTTCTGAAAATACTCCCCCGCAGGAAGCCTGGAAGTAAACGTTATGGGCAAGGCCGGCCGAGCAAAGCGAGGGAGCTTGTACAGCCCTGCCCCCTACCGGTTTTGTGTAACAAAGCAAACCGACTAACAAACACCTTTTCACCTGCATTATCAACTGGAATAAGATTTTTCTTCTGTAGCTCTTACAGGCTTTTAGGTGAAATTATGCTACAATTGACTACCTTTACGCTGATCCAATCCCGATGAGACTATCCAATAGAGGATAAAAATGTAGCTGCTTTATGAGAACCCAGGACATCATTGTACATCCGGCTAACGAACAGGAACTCCATGTGATCAAGGCTTTTTTCAAAGCCCTTAAGATCAGGTTCGAAGTTTTTGAAGAAGGTCCCTACAACCCCGGATTTGTAGAGAAAATAGTACAGGGTCAGAAGGATCTGGACCAAGGGAAAGGAACCATCTTGTCTCTGGAGGAACTCAGAGGACTATGCAAATAAAGCTTACCCCTCAGGCCAAAGAAGACCTAAACTTTTGGCTAAAAACCGGTAATAGACCAATTGTCCAAAAAATCCTTCAACTCATAGAGGCCATTAAGGAAAATCCCTTTGAAGGTGCAGGCAAGCCTGAACCACTAAAACAGAACTTTTTTAGCGAACGGACTAAGAGGCGAATGGCCCGGTTGATCCTGTCTTTCAGAAACAGGTCCCTGAAGTGGACGCATGAGCGTACATGCAACGCTATTTCAGGATCAAAGGCAAGTTATTCAATCCTTTCGTAAGCCCCCAGGTCCGGTCCAACGTCATTCAGACGTGAATGCCCCAACAGATCGAAAGGGATTTGCTGGCTTAGGGAGAGCCTGGCTATATTCACAGCACCACTTAGGGTGTCGAGCTGATTGTCCCCGTTCAACGGGTCTATGAACTTTGGATCCACGTTCCAGGAAGTCTGATCGAACCGGGTTGGATCGTTAAAGTCAAGCCAGGCCAAATCCGAATAATCACTCTTGTTTAGTTTGATGATGTTGTATTCGAAGAAAAACCCGAACAGAGCAAGGTCGTTTCTATCGAATCCTACTTCGTTGGCGTTGTTTCCGTAGATGATGCAGTTCCCAAAATAGGCTTCTTCCAGGTCGCGCGGGATCGCATTTCCATTAATGTCTTCATACCAGTTGTTGAGCAACACGGCCGGAGTTGCACGTGAGCCGCCAACCCAGTACGCGCTCATAGTACAGTGCTCAAAGCGGTACTTGCCACCGATTTGACAAACCACATTGTGGATACCGCAGTTACTGATCTCCACATTTTGGGCAAGGAGGTCAGTGCCCTGGCCGAGGATCCCTACCGAGGCCATATTTCGGATCACTGAATTTCTGATCTCCAACGTCCGCTGTCCGGGTCCGGCCGTGGTATCGACCCGTAATCCGACCGTACCATTCTTGATCGTGGCGTATTCGATCTCGTTTCCTGTAGATCCGGCGCTAAGCCAAATATAACCCCACTGGCCGGGCTCTTCCTCGTATTCGGGCTCCAGCCGGTCACCCTGGATCAAAACCTCGTTACCGGGTTGTCCCTGGATCTTCAGTGTTCCGCCGTCATAAACCCACAACACGGCCTTGTGGTGCAGGTGGATGTTGGCTCCGCCCGTCACGGTAAGTTCGCAATCCTCGTCAACTGCTGCAAATCCGTAGATCACGTGTGGCTTATCATTGGTCCAGGTATCGTTGCATTCGATGATCGAATACCGGAGGATCACCTGGCCCTGGTCGTCCACCAATTCGCGGTCGGGGTAATGAAAATAGGCATCTTGTCCCCAGGCTTCGAGGATCACGCTTTGGCGATTGCCATTCGTCGTGAAGATCACTGCATCGTTCACGATCAGCGGGTTGTTGTCGTTCAGCGGGTCAATGGTCACTTCCGCAAAGACGTAGATGCTGTCGCCACCCTCCAGGATCACATTGTTCAACTTATTGGTCGGTGTCCCGTCAATGTTCAATCGGAATTTGCTGTTGTTTCCACCGGCGAGCAGGATCTGACTGATCTCCAAAGCCCGGTCGTTCCGGTTGTAGATCTTGAAACTCCGCGTGGCGGAACCGACCGTGGTAAAGACCGTGTCAAAAATAACGGTGTCCTTACTGAATGCCAGCCTGGCGGCAGGATCCGAAATGATCTGCTTTTCCTTCCGGCAGGAGGAAATAAGGGTCACCATTGCACCGAGCAATATGAAGGTTCCGAAACGCATGATGGCAAAAGTACATATAGAGTACGAAGGAGCCTGGTATTTATTTTGCCAGGGTATTGGCTTATTCTGCTGAACTGCGTACCTTTGCGCTCCCAATTAAAGGTAGAAGGTCATGAAAGAGGGAATTCACCCGGAAAACTATCGCCTGGTTGCCATGCGCGATGCGAGTAATGGGTACACCATTATTACCCGCTCCTGTGCCGGATCTAAGGAAACGGTTGAGATTGACGGAGTGGAATACCCCTTGGTGAAGCTGGAGATCTCCAGCTCGTCACACCCACTCTACACGGGTAAGATGAAACTCGTGGATACCGCTGGTCGTATTGACAAGTTCAAGAGCAAATACGCCAGGTTCCAAAAGAAATAAGCCGGCAACAAGCGACGATTGAAATAAAGCCAGGCCCCGCCCTGTGCGGGTTTCTTTATTTCCCTACTTTTGGTAGGAAAACCCCGATCCTATGAACATCATTCTCTTCGACGGACCTGAGCGTGATGATCTTTTACCCCTGACCTTCATGCGTCCGGTAGCCGATCTGCGTTGCGGCATCCTCACTCTGCGAAGGAAATGGGAGCGGCGCAGCGGGTTCACCACCACCACACGGACCACCGAATACCTGAGCAGCAGGTGGCCGGCCGCAGAGAGCCATGACAACTTGCTGATCAATGGAGCGGTTTGCGCTACGGATGCCCTGTTTGAGGCGGTGAAGAAGCTTGAGATCGGACAGGTACTCCGGGCGAAAGGAAATGAGGAAACGCCATACGGGATCATCGCCATACGGACGCCTTTGTCCGAAATGGAGCCGGATGCGATCAATGATATGGAAACGGTCATCTTCAGCGGGGAATACACGCATATTCGCTATCCGTGGGACCTGTTCCGAAACAACGGTACGGAGCTGGAGAACGATTTTACCCTCCTCACGGAGGGATGTGAAAGCGCTCCCATTTCAGAAACGAATACCTTGATCGGAGATCGGATCTTTTTGGAAGAGGGAGCTTCCGTTGAGGCCTCCACATTGAACAGCACCACCGGTCCCATTTATCTGGGCAGGGGCGCCACGATCATGGAGGGATGTGTTATTCGGGGCGGATTGGCCCTGTGTGACCATGCCACCCTCAAAATGGCGGCCAAAGTCTATGGTCCCTCCACCTTTGGACCCTGCTGCAAAGCGGGCGGAGAGGTTAGCAACTCCATCCTGACCGGCTATAGCAACAAGGGACACGATGGTTTTCTGGGGAATAGTGTCATCGGCGAGTGGTGCAACCTCGGGGCCGATACGAACAATTCGAACCTCAGGAATAACTACGCTGAGGTGGAAGTGTGGAATTACCCCGCAGGGCGGCCTATTGAAACCGGGCTGCAATTCTGTGGACTCATCATGGGAGATCACAGCAAAAGTGGGATCAACACCATGTTCAATACCGGAACGGTGGTAGGGGTAAGTGCCAACATTTTTGGAAGCGGGTTCCCACCAACCTTTATTCCGAGCTTTAGCTGGGGAGGAGCCGCTGGAATGACCTCTTTCAGGCTCGCGAAAGCCGAGGAAGTGGCCGAACGAATGATGAACCGCCGCGGGATCTCCTATGACGAAATAGATCAGGGAATTATGCGGGAGGTGTATAAAAGGACTTTTCCCGGAGAAGGGCTGACCTGACAATCCTTCATCGGCAAAGCGATGACGTATGGTAGATCCGCCCGTGAGGGCGTTATTCAAAATAGGAACTGACAAAATGCTTATGAAATTATCTGATCTTGATATCCGGGGCTTTTCGCCGGGGGCTTATGACGAGGATAGCGAGTTTATTCCGCTGATGACGTCGGAAGACGAGGAGCAGATGAATGCGGAGGAAGTGCCGCAGAACCTGCCCATTTTGCCCTTGCGCAATACCGTGCTGTTTCCGGGAGTGGTGATCCCAATTACGGTCGGACGTGACAAAAGCATCAGGCTGATCAAGGACGCTTACAAGGGCGATAAAACGATTGGGGTGGTGGCGCAGATAGATAAGAAAGTAGAGGAACCGGTGGAAGAGGACCTGTTTCGCGTGGGCACAATGGCGCGGATCATTCGCATGTTCCGGATGCCCGATGGAAATACGACGGTCATCATTCAGGGGAAGAAACGATTCCACCTGGATCAGCTGACGGAGACCGACCCGTATTTTCGGGCGCTAATCAAGTGGATGGACGAGGCCAGACCCAGGGAGGACGATGAGGAGTTTGAGGCCCTCGTGCACACGATCAAGGACCTGGCGTTGCAGATCATCAGGGACTCGCCGAATATTCCGACCGAAGCGACTTTTGCCATTAACAGCATTGAGAGCCCGAGCTTTCTGGTGAACTTTATTTCATCGAATATGAACCTGGAGGCAGGCGAAAAGCAGAAGATGCTGGAGATGGCCGACCTCAAAAAACGGGCTCGGGAGACCCTAAAGCACCTGACCGCTGAACTGCAGCTGCTAGAGATGAAAAACGAGATCCAGAGCAAGGTCAAGACAGGTATTGATAAGCAGCAGCGCGAATACTTCCTGCATCAGCAAATGAAAACGATCCAGGAAGAGCTGGGCGACAAGACTTTTGAAGTGGAGTTTCAGGAGATGGAGGAGAAGGCCGCCAGGAAGAAGTGGCCGGAGAAAACAGGTGAGACCTTTATGAAGGAGCTGAACAAATTGCGGCGGATGAATGCACAGGCGCCCGATTTTACGGTGCAGCGGAATTACCTGGACTTGTTGCTGGACTTGCCGTGGAATGAGTACTCGAAAGATAATTTTGACCTGGATCATGCACAGAAGGTACTGGATCGGGATCATTACGGGCTTGGGAAAGTGAAGGAGCGGATCATAGAACATCTGGCGGTCCTGAAACTGAAAGGCGATATGAAAGCGCCAATCATTTGCCTGTACGGTCCTCCCGGGGTCGGGAAAACTTCGTTGGGCAGATCGGTTGCATCGGCATTGGGCCGTAAATACGTTCGTATGTCACTCGGTGGCTTGCGGGATGAGGCCGAGGTTCGGGGGCACCGAAAAACCTATATCGGGGCCATGCCGGGGCGGATCGTTCAGAGCTTGCGCAAGGTGGAGACATCGAATCCGGTTTTTGTGCTTGACGAAATAGACAAGCTTTCACGCGACCTGCACGGCGATCCCAGTTCGGCTATGCTTGAAGTGCTGGATCCGGAACAGAACAGCGAATTTTACGACAATTACCTGGAAATGGGCTATGACCTGTCAAAGGTTTTATTCATTGCCACGGCAAATAGTTTGGCTGCTGTTCAGCCGGCCTTGCGCGACCGAATGGAGATTATCGAGATCAATGGTTACACGGTGGAAGAAAAAGTGGAGATCGCCAGGCGACATCTACTGCCCAAACAGATCGAACTGCACGGACTCCAGAAACAACAGGCGCGTATCGGTAAAAAAGCGATGGAATACCTGGTGGAGCATTACACCCGGGAGTCAGGAGTTCGCGGACTTGAGAAAACCATTGCCAAGGTGTTGCGGCATGCCGCAAAGAGTATTGCTATGGGGCAAGCCTTCAGTGAGAAGGTTGAGGTGACGCAGGTGCAGGAAATCCTCGGGCCCGAGAAGATCAACCTCGGGAAATATCAGGACAACCATGTGGCCGGGGTGGTCACCGGGCTGGCCTGGACACCCAGCGGTGGAGATATCCTTTTTATCGAAAGCTCTTTGAGCCGTGGGAAGGGAACGATGAAGCTGACCGGAAACCTCGGTGATGTTATGAAGGAAAGTGCTACGATCGCCTTTGAGTACCTGAAATCGAATGCAGATCAGCTAAAAATTGATCACAGGGTTTTCGACCACTGGAACTTACACATCCACGTTCCGGCCGGAGCGACACCTAAGGACGGCCCTTCGGCCGGGATTACCATGCTGACTAGCCTGGCCTCTCTGTACACCCAGCGAAAAGTGAAGGCCCGCCTGGCGATGACAGGTGAAATTACCTTGCGGGGACGCGTTTTGCCGGTAGGCGGCATCAAGGAAAAGATCCTTGCTGCTAAACGTGCCAATATCAGGGAGATCATGCTTTGCAGGGATAACCAAAAAGATGTTGAGGAGATCCCGGAGCAGTACATCAGGGGAACCACCTTCCACTATGTTGAGTATATGAACGAGGTTCTGGATCTGGCACTGACCAGGCAGAAAGTGGCGAATCCCAGGGAACTGAGGATCTGGACCTGATTTGAAGGAGTTCTGCTTTTTTTAGATCAGTGCAGCCTTTTTTTCTGATGATCCCGGAAGGCATAGCCAGAACCCGGGAAGCCATTACTGAACGTGTTCACGGGCGGCAGACTGCTCTTTGTCCCTGCCTTCGAACCTGGTCAGATTCCAACCGTAGGCCAACTGACCCCAGAATTTCCTGGGGAATTTCTCAACCCCCGGAAATCCGATCCTGATATGGGCATCATCCTTCGGAATATCAGCTGTCCCAAAAAGGTAATCCCATAAACTCAGTGAAATACCGTAGTTCAGGCCGTATTTATAGCCATTTGGTATGCTGTATACATGGTGCCACAAGTGCATGACCGGGTTGTTGAAGAGGTATTTCAACGGTCCGTAGGTCAGGTGAATATTCGCATGGTTCAGGTGCCCGATCGCAATAGCAAAATAGAATGCGATAAAGGCTTGCTGTGGATAAAAATTTCCGATCAGCATCATGGCGATGTATTTCATGGGGGTGTAGCATACGTTTTCCATCCAGTGATAGCGCAGGTGCGCTGCGAATCCCATCTGCTCCACGCTGTGATGCACCTTGTGGAATCGCCATAGGAAAGGCACGCGGTGCAACATTATGTGCGTGAACCACTGAATGAAGTCTGTAGCTACAAAAAACACCAACAGCTGCACCCACTGCGGGTACTTCTGCATGTCGATCAGGATTAGCTTATTATCCCATCCCTGGCCAAAAATGTCTGACATAAGCAGGTAGGTCCATTCTGAAAACGCCATGAAGATGATGATCTTGAAGATGTAGAAGTTAAAGAACATGTAGAAGGCATCAAGCCAAAAGTCTTTCCGGATGAGCGGCTGGTGTTTTCGCCACGGAAAAGTGACCTCCAGTCCCCAGACCACCAGGGACAACACCACCAGCCACCAAAAGTAGTTGATGTACCACGGATCCGCCTGAAAGGTGATCTCGTGCCACGTATACCGGGCAAAGTCGACTGTCGCCTGCACAAAGGCGTCTGAATAGCGTTCCATTGGTTCTCCTCTACATTAAAGTGCATTTGTTAGCGGGCACTAAATTACTCAGACATGCGTTTACGAACTATCATTTATCATGTGCCCATGAAGCGATCGTTCCTTTGGACTCCCTTATTCCTGGCTTCCTTGGTCTCGGCGCAACCGGGCGGGCGACACAGCTATGAATTCCTCACCCTGGTTATGTCGCCCCGTGTAGGGGCCATGGGCGGGGAGCTCCTGTCCACCTCCGATGGCGATATCAATGTGGGTCTTTGGAACCCCTCTGTTCTCAACGACGAATCCACCGGACAATTGTCGCTCAGTTACGTGAACTATTTCGACGATATCAACAATGGCCAGGTAGCCTACGGACACAAGCTGGAAAAGGGAATTCTGTCCCTTGGCATCCGTTATGTGAATTATGGCACGTTCACCCAAACGGACGAATTCGGGAACACCCTGGGTACGTTCACCGGTAGCGATATCGCCCTCACGGGCGGATACGGACGCTCGCTCGATTCCAACTGGAGTGTCGGGGCCAATGTACGACTAATCCTTTCCTCACTGGCCGGTTATGGGAGTTTCGGCATTTCTACCGATTACGCCCTGAGCTGGCAGGCATCCGGGTTGGACCTCACTGCCAGCCTGATCGTTGCCAATCTGGGAACCCAGATCACGACCTACACGGGAACCCGCGAACCATTGCCCTTTGAAATAAAAATGGCCATCAGCGGAAAACTTGGGCACGCCCCGCTCCGATGGCATATTACCTCCGAACACCTTGAGCAACTGGACCTCACTTTTGAGGATCCCAACGAGCCCAAAACGGATCCGATTACCGGAGACCCCATTGACAACAGCTCATCGCTTGGGAAAAAGATCATCAGCCATTTCATTTTCGGGGCCGAATTATTTCCCGAAAAAGCCTTCAGCCTGCGATTTGGATACAACTTACGTCGCTCGCAGGAAATGCGCCTCGCCACACGACGCTCCGGGGCTGGATTCTCCTGGGGTCTGGGGATCCGGCTCCGACGGTTCCGGCTTGATTACGGAATGGCGAATTACCACGTCAGTGGAGCTTCCCATCACCTGGGTATCAGCACCGACCTGCAGGCCCTCTTACAGGGGCCCTAAAAGCACCTTATGAGCCAACCCATCATCATTGCCATTGACGGATACGCCAGCACCGGAAAAAGCACACTGGCCCGCGAATTGGCGCGGGAACTCGGATTTATCTACATCGATACCGGTGCCATGTATCGGGCCGTGACCTTAAGTGCCTTGCGGCACAACCTGTTCCGTGAGGGCCGGCTGGACAAGGAGGGGCTCATCGCGTCGTTAGACGCCCTGAAGATCAGCTTTGAGCGCATTTCGCCCGATAAAACCCATACTTTGCTGAATGGACGCAATGTGGAGCGCGAGATCCGGCAGATGGAGGTGAACCAACATGTTTCGGAAGTTGCCAAAATTCCGGAGGTCCGGCATTTTTTGGTCGCTCAGCAACAAAGCATTGGCGAGGTCGGTGGGATGGTTATGGACGGACGCGATATCGGAACGGTCGTATTCCCGAACGCCCGGCTAAAGATCTTTATGACCGCTTCCGAAGAAGTTCGCACCGAGCGGCGCTATCTCGAACTGCGCAATAAAGGCGAAGCCATCAATAAAAAGGAAGTGCGGGAAAATCTGTTGCGGCGCGATCATATCGATTCAAACCGGACTGATAGCCCATTGCGTCAGGCAAATGATGCCCGCATACTCGATAATTCGAACCTCACCCGGCAGGAGCAACTGGCCATAGCCTTGAAATGGGTCGGGGAACTAACGGCTGGCAAGCTTATCCGTTAACGATCTTTAGCCGGAATATACGGTATGGCATACAACTGAGATCAAATCGTCATTCATTTTGCTCCAAGGTCTTTGCCACTGCTTCCCGATCATTCAACATCTCTTTTAATAAACAAATGAACGTTCTGTTTTACAGTGAATTATGAAGTTTCTCCTGTTTCTCTTTTTTTGAGTCGCTGACAACTCCTTTCTTCAGTTCCCTTTGTCCAGTACTCCTGATGTGGCTCTGGAATTGAACAGCTCATGATCAAAATTCAAGCCGCTGATTTTACAAAAAAAGCACCTCACAGATCCAGTCCGGGCTCTCAATGCCAGGGTAAATATGGAAGCTATCGGTGTAATTATTGACACCCTTTTCTCCCTGATTTTCAAGGATTTGATGCAAATAAACCCCTGCTTGGAGTTGTGATTTTAGCGAAAAAAAGGTTTTCAACTATTGGCTCCCTGTTCGTATTGCTGCAGATAACTATGCAAAAGACTTTTTTTAACTCAAAGATCAATACCATGAAAAAGATCATCTATCTGCCCATGCTCCTGTCCTTAACAGGTATGGCACAAACATATAAAACCATTGATACCAACGTAGTATCTGTTGGCCTCCGTGCCAACGGATCGCACTTTTGGGAGCCTCCCCAGTTTTATAATGGTTTCCAGGTACCGAAAAACACGGGATTATCAACCATATTTGCTGGCGAATGGTGGATCGGTGGCTATGATGCCCAGGGAAACCTCAGGCTCTCGGCAGATACCTATCGTCAGGGGGGTGACCACTTTCGTGCCGGGCCTTCCAATGATCTTGACTCAACCACCGTATCCTCAAACAAGGTGTGGCGCGTGACCCGGTCAGAAATTCAGGATCACCAGGCCAATTATACAGACCCGTCCTATAACACGCCAGCAGACCTTCTTACCTGGCCTGGGAATGGGGACCTGTCCATTGGGGAAGCGGCTGTTCTGGCACCTTTTGAGGATCTAAACGGGAACGGGTTATATGAGCCGCTTCAGGGCGAATACCCCTGCATTCGGGGCGATATGGCCTTGTATGCCATATACACAGACGATATGGCCGTTCCCAATCCTCTTGGACCAGCTGTTGGCGTTGAAGTACATACGATGATCTACGAATACCATAATTTCCCGGGTTACCCACAGCTGGATTCCGTGGTCCTGAACCATACCAAATTCATATACAGGGGTGCCGATGCCCTGTACGATGTTTATGTAGCTCATTTTATCGATTTTGATGTCGGCCTTTATATGGATGACTATGTTGGCTGCGATGTGTCCCGAAACCTGTTCTACGGGTACAATGGGGATGAGGATGATGACGGTACAAGCGGTTATGGACTGAACCCACCTGCTCAGGGGGTACGCGTATTGGCAGCTCCTCCCGCACCATTGAATGATTCGGTGGATAATGATCATGATGGCCTGGTTGACGAGCAGGGCGAGCAGCTGGGCCTCCATGGGGTTTTGTATTGGAACAATGATTGGACAGCGACAGGCAATCCTCAACCGGGACAAGACGAATACCATTACATGACGGGATATTGGAAGGATGGTACTTCAATGGTTCGGAACGGAACGAACGGGCACGCACCTACCGGAGGTCCCGGGACGCCTACCACCTTTCTTTTTCCGGGCGATACCGACCCCTCTTTTCCCGGAGACAACTGGACAGAGACAACGGCCGGAAACTTGCCTTTTGATCGGCGTGGTATCGGCAGTTTTGGTCCCATTGATCTCACTCCCGGAACGGTGCTGGAATTCGACCTGGCCTATGTGTATTCCCGCACCCTTTCGGGTGGAAGATGGGCCAGCGTGGAAGGTATGAGAATAGCATCTGACAACGTAGCCGCCTGGTTTGGGCAGCAGGATCTTACCTGCGATTACCCCGTAGCTCTTTCCGAGGTTCCGGTTGAGGTCGGCATCTTCCCGAATCCGGCCCCGGATTTCCTCCATGTCAACTTGTCCGAACCGGCGGCTGATGTCCAATGGGCCCTGTATTCCCTGATCGGTCAGCAGGTGGCCTCCGGCATGGCCGATGGATCATCGTTTCGGGTTGATGTCCGCGAACTTCCGGCCGGAGCCTATGTGATCCTGCTTTCCGGATCTGGCCTTCAGATCAGCAGGCCCGTTATCGTTCAGTAAAGCTTCACCTGGTAAGTTCCTGGAACACGTGTCCTGGCGGTGCCCGGTGCGGGTGAACAAGGCAATGCCCTGGCGGTGGCGATAGGGATATAGGAAGAAACAGGTACCTGTCATTTTCTGCTCGGAATGGTAATTTGTGCGAAAAGTTGCTTTTGCAGGTGCCGATCCTTCTTTGTACTTTTGGATCAAAGTTAGGCACATACATAGAAATATAGGTCGGGAAAGGCCTTAGGCCTTTAGTTTTGAAACATGGGGGTGAAGGAAATGGATCATACCCTTTTAGAGCCCTTTGCAAAAGGGCACAAAAAAACATGGAAGGTTACCATCAGGATCATCCTTTTTAAAATTAGAGACTGAAGATGCTGTCCTGACAAGGAAGATGGTAATCGAAAATAAGGGTCATGACCCTAAAATAAAAACAGCAATGATAAACAAGAACGTTAGTCGCACACATATAATGACGCTCCTATGCGTAAATGGTCCTGGTTAATCGTATTGATCCTGTGGATTGGCGTTTTGAATTATCCGTGGAGTGGCCTCCCCCCACTTCAAAAGTTCTTCCTTTATCCGAGCTCACCTTTTCAGATCAGGCATTCCTACGAGCCGGTGGAGATCGAAAATGCACCCTATCCCAATTTGTACCTGCGGTACGATGACCGGGGCGTGGCCCATGTATTTGCAGCGAACGAATACGCCATGGCCTATGGAATGGGATTCACACATGCCAAAGATCGGCTCTTCCAGACGGAAATGTTCCGCAGAACCGTACAAGGACGACTCTCTGAGGTGGTCGGACCAATCGGGCTGGCTTCTGACCGTTGGTGGCTCAGGTTCAACTTCGGGGAACAGGCTATAGAACAATATGAATTGCTCGGGGAAACCGATCCTGATATGAAGCTTCAGTTTGAAGCCTATGCCAGGGGGTTCAACGACTATCTGGCCCAGCTTGATCCTGTCCAGCGCCCACTCGAATATCATTTGCTTGGATTCGATCCGAAACCAATGGATCCCCACACGCCCATCATGCTGGTGCGCTATATGGACAAGGTGCTCAACTACCGCGAGGATGATCTTAAATTCAGCGCTTTAAAGAAGCACCTGCCTGATTCCCTGATCAATATATACTATCCGTGGACAACGGATTACACCTACCCAATCTACCCGGAGATCTCCGGTTCCACAACGATTCCCGGACGCGAAAAGGGGGCACGGCCATTGGCTCAGGCCTATATTCCCTCCACTGATTTTCCGAATGCTCAGGTGAGCGATGTCATCGCTCAGGGTCTCGGAAGCAACAACTGGGCAGTATCTGCGGAGAGATCCACTTCAGGGAATGCCTTTTTGTGCAACGATACGCATCTTGCACTTGACCTTCCCGGCACCTGGTACGAAGTACACCAGGTTATCGGCAGCCGGGTGGTGCACGGATTCAGCATTCCGGGTGCGCCGTACATCATTTCCGGATTTACCAAAGACGTGGCCTGGGGTATGAGCAATGCCGCCTGGGATCTGACCGACTTCTACAGCCTGGAGACGGACGGAAACGGGAACTACAGGCTCAACGGCAAATGGGAGGCACTGGAACCACGTATTGCAGAGATTCCGGTCAGGGGAGAAAAACCTCGCAAGGTCACATACTACGACACGTATTTTGGTCCGGCCGACACCATTGACGGCGAATTCCTGGCCACCAATTGGGTCGCGAGTGACTTCAGCACGAACGAAATGAGAGCTATTCAAGGATTGGCCTATGCGCAAAACCTGGAGGAAGCGTATCAGGTCCTTCAGGATTTTGGTCACCCACCTCAAAATTTCGTCCTGGCCGATAGGCATGGCGACATAGGGATGGTCACTTCAGGACTTGCAGCGATCCACAACGTACCGACGCGTGGAATTATCCGGGCTACACGCTCATCGGACCGTCAGGTCTTCGTGCACATGGGAAAAACACTTTATGTGCTGAACCCCGAGAAAGGCTGGAACCACAGTGCGAATCAGCACCAGGTTGCCGATTCGCTTACCCCCTACCTCAACTCGCTTTTTACTCCGACCGCGCGTGGTCGGCGGATCGGGGAGATGATGGAGGCACGCGGGCAGATTGACCGGAGCTACCTGATGGAAATGCAAAGTGATGTTGTGGATGGCGAATGGCCGCTGCTCAGGGAACACGTCCACAAATACGTACCGTACGACCTGATGAAGGTGCTGCGCGATTGGGACGGTAAAACCGATGAGCGGAGTCAGGCCGCGACCGCCTTCAACCACTACAAAAGGCTCCTTCACGATACTATTGGCAAAATGCTCGTGGGCGATTTCAGTTTCAGGCCGCAGTCCGAAAACCTCTTTTATATGATCTCCCGAAGCGATACCCTTCCGGGGATCAACGGGCCGATTGGCATAGAGCCGATCGCGAAGGCCTTATGGAAAAAAGTACTGCTTGACATGATCGGGCACTTCAGCAGCAAGGAGGCGAACGACTGGCGCTGGGGCGATTACCACAAGATCACTTTGCGTCATATCGCGCGGATCCCGGCTTTCAATTATGACACACTGCCCGGAAAAGGAAGCAACAGGACGGTTAACGTTTCTGTACATGAGCCGGGCACCTTCGGACCGACCATGCGGACGGTCATTGAGCTGACACCGGACGGACCCAAGGCAGATCTGGTGATCGCGGGCGGGCAGGTGGGCCGTCCCGAGCATCCACACTACAGTGATCAGGTTGATGACTGGTACAATGGCCGCTACTTCAGGATCAAGCTGGTTAAAGCTCCTCAGGAAGGACAGTGGCAGCAAAAAATCACCTTCAAATAGGATGAAAAACAATTCCTTCGCCTTCGTCATCCACTGCGCGCTCTTTCTGCTGGCCTTCGGCCTGGGGGATACGGCCCTTCTGTTCATTTTTTCAGCGCTGGCCGGATTTTTTCCGCGGAGACGGATATGCTTTTTCCGGTTTTTTAGCGCCGCCGTTATGGCTATGGTCCTGCTATTTGTTTTCTTTCGGCCGGATCCGGCCGTTAGCTCACTCCTGGGTAAAATCCTCGGCCTCGGGAGTGTCCACCCCTTTGTTTTGGTAGCCTTTGTGACCTCCCTCACCGCCACCCTCACCGCCATCGCTGTAAACCGGATGACCCTTCCTTCCGTGAGGAAGCAAGATCGATACGCCCGGCAAAGATGAATTTGGCCCTGACTTTTCTTAAGTTCGCCGGACGATGTCAGAGCCATTGAGATCACCGGAAGAGATACTGCAGCAGTATTGGGGCTATACAGCTTTTCGGGAGCCACAGGGAGCTATTATTCGGTCTGTTCTGGATGGAAGGGATACCTTGGCACTGATGCCTACGGGTGGAGGAAAATCGCTCTGTTTTCAGGTGCCTACACTCACGCGTCCCGGCATGACCGTGGTCATTAGTCCACTCATTGCGCTGATGAACGATCAGGTGAAGAACCTGAACGACCGCAGGATCCGGGCTGTGGCCCTGACCTCGGAACTTGATACCCGACAAGTGGATGTCGCTTTGGAAAACTGCCTGGCCGGAATGGTTTCCTTCCTTTATTTGTCGCCCGAACGCCTCCGTACCGAAATGGTCCGGGCACGACTTCCCCGGATGCCGATCCGACTCATCGCGGTAGACGAAGCGCATTGTATCAGCCAGTGGGGCTATGATTTCCGGCCAGCTTACCGACTTATTCGGGAAATACGTGATGGATTACCTACGGTTCCGGTACTGGCCCTGACCGCCTCGGCCACTCCGGAGGTCGTGGAAGATATACAGGAACAGCTCGGTTTCCGCGAAGAGCACGTGATCCGAAAAAGCTTTGCCCGACCTAATTTATCGTACCGCGTATGGTCCACGCGAGATAAATACGGGGCTATTCAGGCCCTTCTCGGGAAACATTCCGGATCTGGGGTGGTCTATGTTCGGAATCGAAGAAAGACCCAGGAAATCACCGCTTTTCTCAAACGTCGGGGCATTGCAGCTGAATACTACCACGCCGGTTTGGATCCGGCCGCAAAGGCCGCCTGTCAGGATTCCTGGACCCGGAATGAAACACGTGTCGTTGTGGCCACGAACGCCTTTGGAATGGGGATTGACAAGCCCGACGTGCGCTGGGTGCTGCATTGGGAACCGGCAGATTGTATCGAAAGCTATTTTCAGGAGGCAGGTCGTGGTGGACGCGATGGTCAGGGATCTGTTTCATACGTCCTGTATGATGAGCGCGATGGAAAGGAGTTGTATGAGCGCTATGTGGAGCGACTGGTTACGAAGCAGGATGTCCACCGCCATTACGACGCGCTTATGAATTACCTGCACCTGCCTCTCGGAAGCGGGCAGGATCAGAGTTTCGACCTTGACATCAAGGACTTTGCGCGCCATTATGATTTTGATCTCTACGCTGTTTATCAGACGATCGAATTGCTGGAAAAGGACGGGATCTGGCACCTGAGCGACCGCTATCGGGAGCGTTCCTTCCTGCGTGTGACGGTGGATCACCGCACACTTTATGAAACGCGGCTCAGGGATCGGCTGGTGGATCGGCTTATCCAGCTGATGTTGCGGTCGTATCCGGGTATCACGGAGGACGGTGCACATATTGATGAGAATCGCCTCGCGGCGCGATTACAGGTGTCCCCGGCCCAAATACGTTCCGAGCTGGAATTTGGAGCCAGGGAGAATTGCTGGAAATATCGGGGTCGTCCGGCAGCGGACCGACTCTGGATGATCATACCGCGACAGCATGCAAAGTGCCTGCCGTGGGATCGAAAAGCCTTACTGGAGTTGCGGAAACGAAAAAAAGAGCGCATTCGATCCATGATCGGCTATCTAGAAGGATCGGACGGCTGCCGGAGTCAGGCACTTCTCTCTTATTTCGGGGAGACGGAGGCAGAAGCCTGCGGAAAATGCGACCTTTGTCTGGGTCGGAGCCCCCTGGACGAATCAACCCTTTGGGGCTATCTGACCGGGAAGACCCGGGAATGGAATGCGGTGATGGCCGAATTTCCGGGGAAGGCCGATGAAATTCGGCAATGGCTGCGTCTGCAGATCGAATCGGGCCGCTTAAAGTGGGAAGGTCCGGAAATTATCGTGGCCGAAGCCTTGGGAGGAGAGCGAAGGAACGGAGGGCCCCATTGAACATTACAAACAAAGATCATGACCCTTAAAAAATGAAGAATTGAGAATTGTTTTTATGGGTACGCCCGGGTTTGCGATCGCAACTTTGGACACGATCAATAAGAGTATGCACGAGGTGGTGGGTGTAGTCACCGCGCCTGATCGGCCGGCCGGCCGGGGCCGTAACCCGAAGGCTTCAGCTATAAAGGAGTACGCTTTGGATCACCGCCTGCCCCTGGCGCAGCCCGGGAAATTGCGCGATCCGGCATTTCAGGCACGGCTCGAATCGTGGTCGCCCGACGTGATCGTGGTCGTTGCATTCCGCATGCTCCCAAGATCGGTCTGGAGCCTGCCTCCAAAAGGGACCTTCAATGTTCATGCCTCCCTCCTGCCACAATACCGTGGGGCAGCGCCAATCAATTGGGCCTTGATCAACGGGGAGGCCAAAACAGGGGTTACCACTTTTCTACTTGATGAAAAGATCGATACAGGGGATATCCTGCTGCAGGCAGAGCAGCCGATCGGAAGGGATGACCTGCTTGAAGACCTCCGGGAGCGCCTTATGCATCAAAGCGCAGAATTGGCTTTGAAGACCTTGGATGGACTGGAAGCCGGGACACTTGAGGCGAAACCTCAGGTCGGGTCCGGACATCTGAAACCCGCGCCCAGGATAAATTCAGAGACGGGTCACCTCAATTGGAACAGGTCCGCACGGGAACTCCATAATCTGGTCCGCGGCCTCTCCCCTCTTCCGGGCGCCTGGACCGAGTGGTTGAACGACAGGCAAAGAACCAAAGTAAAGATCTGCAGAACACATCCTGCCGCAGGCAGTGCAGAAGCCGGATTGGCGCGGGTTGAAGGAAGGGAATTGCTTGTGGGAACGGGCGAGGGACTTTTGGAAGTACGGGAATTGCAACCGGCAGGTAAAAGGCGTATGTCGGCCGAAGATTTCATCAACGGTTTGAGGGGCAAAAAGGCTCTCCAATTTACCTGATTCCCCCTACTGGCACTACGATTGAGGCGAGTTTGTTAACAATTTCAGGCAATTATCAACAAAACAGGCGGATTTAGGGGGCATCTCTTGCATGATCTCGCTACAGGCCTATCTTTGCTGGTCATTGAAACCAAAATAATCAGTTTAACCTTTTAATTTCGATTTGTTATGAACAAAGTTGAGTTGATCAATCGCATGGCGGAAGACGCCGGAATTTCAAAATCCGCTGCTAAAAAAGCATTGGAATCTTTCGCTGACAATGTATCAAGCGCCCTCAAAAAAGGCGGACGTATTTCTTTAATAGGATTCGGTTCCTTCTCCGTATCAAAGCGTAGCGCACGCCAGGGCCGTAACCCACAGACGGGTGCTACCATCCGGATCCCGGCTAAAAACGTAGTGAGATTTAAAGCTGGTGCTGACTTGAACAGTAAGGTGAACTGAGCATTCACCGACCATTCAAAAAAGGCATCCCCTCTTTTTGTACTGTTAGAAAAGTAAATGTACAGGTCTGGGATTGGACCTAAGTAGAAAACTCAGCAGAGTTTCCATAAGATGGGGCAGGATTAAATGCTTTGGCAGATTGGCAGGAGTTCCTGAAGCTGGTCCGGGTAAAATTAAGACCAATGCCAGCATCTGGAAGCCCACCATCGAAACCGTTTAGCCAAAAGTGTTAATTTTGCAGCTTGATAGCTATTTAACTGATACTTTAGTTAAGATGGCTAATTGTGGTCCAGCGTTTTTTAAAAGGGCTTGATTATGGCCGTCCACATTGCTTTAAGAAAGAAGAAACTACTGTCGGTTATATAGCTGCAGTAGTTTTTTTATTGATGGGGCAGCGGCATATGCGCAACAACTGAATGTGACGCTGTCAGTCAATCAGCATGTTACATGTAATGATGGTGCGGATGGCCAAATAGGAATAACGGTATCGGGTAATGCCCTATACCTGATGCCAATGACTGTTCTGCTACCTGGGGTTTCATGATCAGCGTGGAAGATCCGGTCTTTGCGCGGCAGATCAACGTGTATCCGAACCTGGCAACCAGGGAGGTCTTTATTGACCAGGACTTCACCAGCGAAGTAGATCTGGAAGTAACGGTGGTGAACCACTTGGGTGAGGTGGTGCTGACTATCAGCGAGCTGAACGCGGTGAGCGACAGTTAGTGTGGTGTGGGTCATTCGAATTGTTCCACGTGAAACATTAGGACAGATGTTTGCCAAAGAATATGATGTCATTGTAGTTGGGGCGGGACATGCTGGGTCCGAGGCGGCGGCGGCGGCGGCAAATCTGGGGTCTTCAACCCTATTGATTACGATGAACCTTCAGACGATCGGGCAGATGAGCTGCAATCCGGCCATGGGAGGCATCGCAAAAGGCCAAATCGTTCGTGAGGTTGATGCCCTGGGCGGTTATAGTGGGATCGTTTCGGATGAAACTGCCATTCAATTCCGAATGTTGAATCGCTCCAAGGGCCCCGCTATGTGGAGCCCTCGGGTGCAGAGCGATCGTATGCGTTTTGCCGAAAAATGGCGATTGATGTTGGAGCAAACACCCAATCTGGACTTTTTCCAGGACATGGTTACGGGGATCATTGTCAAAGGAGGACGCGTTAAAGGGGTCCGTACCGGACTCGGGTTAGAAGTTTATGCAAGATCAGTAGTGCTCACGAACGGCACTTTTCTCAACGGCCTGATCCACATTGGTGACAAGAACTTTGGAGGAGGTCGTGCCGGCGATCGGGCAGCTACAGGAATTACAGAAGATCTGATCAAATTTGGTTTTGACCACGGCCGAATGAAAACGGGAACCCCCCCGCGGGTTGATGGCAGGTCTTTAGACTATTCAAAAATGGCGGAGCAAGCAGGAGATGAAGAGCCCAAAAAGTTCAGCTTTACCGCCACCCGGCCGCTTCAAAAACAACGTTCCTGTTGGACTACCTATACAAATGAAGAGGTGCATGATATCCTTAAAACAGGGTTTGATCGGTCTCCAATGTTCAACGGATGCATACAAAGCATTGGCCCCCGTTATTGCCCTTCCATTGAGGACAAGATTGATCGGTTTGCAGATAAAAACCAGCACTTGATTTTCGTTGAACCCGAAGGTTGGGATACCGTGGAGGTTTATGTGAATGGCTTTAGCACCTCATTGCCCGAAGAAGTACAATACAAAGGATTGCAAAAAATACCGGGATTTGAAAACGCAAAGATCTTCCGTCCGGGTTATGCTATTGAATATGACTATTTTCCTCCTACCCAGTTAAAGCATAGCCTTGAGACCAAATTGGTGGAAGGCCTGTTTTTTGCCGGTCAGATCAATGGTACCACAGGCTATGAGGAGGCCGGAAGTCAGGGGCTGATGGCTGGGATCAACGCTCATCAACATGTACACGGAGCCCCGCCCTTCATCCTTAAGCGATCCGATGCCTACATAGGTGTTCTCATTGATGATCTGATTACAAAAGGTACGGAAGAACCTTATCGCATGTTCACTTCACGGGCAGAATATCGAATCCTTCTGAGACAGGACAATGCAGATCTCCGGCTTACTCCGCTGTCCTATGAAATGGGGCTGGCCTCTGAAAACAGAATGGAACAGGTTCGGCAAAAGCAATTGAACACCCGGGAATTTCTCGGTTTTTTAAAGGAGACCAGTGTGGAACCGAATGATGTTAATCCAATACTCGAACAACTGGGAACAGCTCCCATAGACCAAAAAAGGAAACTGGACGCGCTTTTACTAAGACCACAGATCAGTATTCACGATCTGGTGGAACTGGACGATGTGGCCAGGTACGTTGCTGATCGCCATGTCTCGCGAGAGGATTTGGAACAATCGGAGATCCAGTTGAAGTACAAAGGCTATATTGATCGTGAAAGAGAGAATGTCAGAAAGCTCCACCGACTTGAAAACATCACTATTCCGAAGGGATTTGACTTCACGAAACTTCAGGCCATTAGTTTGGAAGCACGCGAAAAATTAAGCGCAATCCGCCCTGCCAACATGGCTCAGGCAGGTCGTATCAGCGGTGTAAATCCGGCAGACATTAACGTACTACTGGTACATGTAGGTCGTTAGTGTTTCACGTGAAACATCAAACATAGAAACACTGCATAAATGCCCCGTTACAGGTACGCCACTTGTTTCGTACCTCACCTGCCGTGACTTCACTGTTTCACAGCAAAAATTTTCGATTATGGCTAATGCCACGGGCACCGTTCTTGTCACGAATCCGCGTCCCGAAACAGCAGATTTGGGAGCTTACTACGAATCTGCCGAGTACATTTCCCATACGGACTCCAGGCGCTCGCTCGTGGATCTCGTTTATCAATTCGTCCGTTCCTATTCTCTGAATAAAAAGCGTCGGCTCATTGAGGTTGAAACGGCGGAAAGAACGGTGCTCGACATAGGATGTGGAACGGGGGATTTTCTGAGTGAAATGCAACAGCACGGTTGGGATGTTCAGGGAATGGAGCCTCATTCAGGGGCACGTGAGCGGGCTGAAAAAAAATTAAACACGTCCATTTCCCAGGATCAGTCACTGGAGTCCCTCAAAAGCAATTCTACCGATGTGATCACTATGTGGCATGTAATGGAGCATGTGCCCTATCCCGTTCAAACAGTACGGCATATTTATCGGATCCTTCGATCTGGTGGCCTCGCCGTTATTGCAGTGCCTAATTTTCTTTCATACGACGCGGGATATTACAAGGAACACTGGGCCGCATATGACGTTCCCCGACATCTCTTCCATTTTAGTCAGGCAGGGATGACAGATATGTTTTCAGCACAGGGATTTGCTCACCACCGTACCCTCCCACTGGTTTTTGATTCGTTTTATGTCAGCCTGCTTAGTGAAAAATACAAATCGGGACGTATGCAACCTCTGAGAGCTCTTCTGAGTGGCATTCGCTCTAATTTATCGGCCAGAAAAACAAGTGAATGGAGTAGCCTGCTCTATATTTTTAGGAAACAATAGGAGGAGCCCTTTTTTTAGATCTTTTTGAGCGTTTTTTGCTTCCTGTAAAAAACAGACACGAAGGCAAGGCTCTGATGCAGAATAACGAAGTCTTTGTTATCGCTCGGCGCCTGAACTACTTCCTTTCATTTTTTGAATACCCAAACTAATCGGACGAAAAGCCCGTTCTTTTAACCAAACGTTGAACCATGCGAGATACTTTGGCCATTTTATTTTCCTGGATATCGATGCTGACTATCGCCCAGCCCAATATCGAATTGGGTGGATGGGCAAGCGAACTGCCATACAGCAACGTTGTCGACATAGTCGTTCATTCTGATGAAGTAGCCGTTGCAACCGAAAACGGTCTTTTCTATTTTGACCGGATGCTTCGTTCTGTTGAGCCTCGAAGCACTATTGACGGATTAAGCGGTGTCAGCATCACAGCTATGTCCGAACATAGGGATTCGGAGACCTTGATCATTGCTTATGATAATCAGATTATCGATTTGATCCGGGCTGAACAAAAGACATCTTTCTTCGATATACAGCGCTTTAATATCATCGGCGAAAGGAAAATAAATCATATTTTGTCCATCGGAGATCGTATTTTTTTTAGTTGCGGCTATGGGATTGCCGAATTCGATTTTCTAGCGAAGGAGTTTAATGGCCCTTACTTCATCGGAGAGAACGGGAGTAAGGTAGTGATTTATGAAATGACTACGGATGGGCAATATCTGTACGCGGCGGCCGAAGACGGTCTCTATTCCGCAGACATCAATGATCCCAACCTGCGTGACTTCAATGCCTGGACTAAAGATCCTTTTTTAAAGGGTCCCATCAATACACTCACCTACTTCGACGGAGCCCTGTATGTCAATAAAAAGGATCTGGACACTAAAACCGATACGGTTTACTTCAATAAATCCGGCAATTGGGAACCGCTCCATGAGCTGTTGTACTGGAGACGGAATAGCCTTACTTCTGACAACGATTTTTTAATGGTATGTACCAAATTTAGCTTTTCGGCATACAATTCAGAATTGCAGCTAAGTGGTAACATGACGCAATCTTCACTTGATTATCCTTTTGAAGTTACGACGGCCGTACAAGGCGACGCACAGTTCAATGAATTTTTCCTGGGAACGACCGAATCCGGATTGGTCCGCTATTGGGGAGGGTTCAATGCGCCCAGGTATGTGCCTGAGGGACCTCAGGAGCGGAATATCTTTAGCATGATCTCACGGGGAAATGAGCTGTGGGTGGCTCCAGGTGGGGTGAATGGATCATTCCAAAACCTCTTCAACCGGTCACCGATCCAAATCAAACGTAAAGGGAACTGGATACCTAGTGATCCAGGTATCCAGGATTCTGCCTTCGATATTATCGATTTGGCCTTTGATCCAATTGACCGTGGTATTGTGTGGGGAGCCTCTTACAGCCGCGGCCTCATTCGCTGGAACGGAGATGGTTCGTTTCACAGCAGGTACGACTATACGAACTCCAAACTGGAAGAGAAGGAAGGACAAGCCGGATTTACCAATATTGGAGGCTTGGATTTCGATAGCCAGGGACGCTTGTGGATGACCAATTCAAGCACGGATGCTCCATTAGTGGTCCGACCGCGCAGCGATGATGAGGAATGGTTTAACTATTCCTTGAGCGGATTTGCCCCTTCCACCCTGCCAATCAAAAGCATCATGGTTGATCCCATTGATCAGCTATGGATCCAATTGCGGAATAACGGAATTGTTGTGTACAACCACAATAATACCCTCGCGAATACAAATGATGACCAGATCACTAAATTGACAACTGCCACGAACCAGGGAGCCTTATCTTCGAATTCCGTGCTCAGCATGGCCACGGACAGGAATGGAGCGGTTTGGGTCGGTACGGGCCAGGGTGTTGTTACCTTTTTCTCTCCCGGGAACATTTTTTCGGGCCAGAACTACGATGCACAACACGTTTTAATTGAGCAAAACGGCACGTTCTTCAAGCTCCTGGAAAACGAAGCTGTAACATGTATCGCCGTTGACGGGGCTAACCGTAAGTGGTTTGGAACCGCCCGAAGTGGAGTATTTCTAATGTCTTCGGACGGAACTAAGGAGCTTCTTCATTTCACGGAGGAAAACTCTCCACTTTTTGCCAATGCCATTCAAGACATATCGGTCAATCCCGACCACGGAGAGGTGTATATTGCAACCGGAAAAGGGCTGATCACGTACCGGAGCGGTGCAACAGAGGGCTTTGATACTTTCGAAGAGGTACTCGTTTTCCCAAATCCGGTCCGTCCGGGTTATTTAGGCGACATTGCCATTAAGGGGCTGGTCGAAAACGCCCATGTCAAGGTCACGGATATTTCCGGAAACCTGGTCTTTGAAACCACTGCGTTGGGTGGGCAAGCTGTTTGGAACGGCCGGTCTTTCGCCGGAACCCCGGTACGTACCGGGGTTTACCTGGTCTTCACGGCCAATGACGACGGCTCCGAAACGGCGGTTACCAAGATCATGATCATCCGTTAAAATGCTTCTCAAAACGCCGGCCCTCGTTCTCCACCGGTTTCCCTACGGCGAGCGAAGCATCATTGTACGTATGTATACCCGCGAGGCCGGTTTGCAGTCCTATTTTATCCCTTCGGTCCGAAGCAAAAAAACCCCGCTCTCCCCGGCTCTGATGCTCCCCCTCCAGGAACTCGAACTGGTAGCCTGCCATTACGAACAGGAAAAACGTCTTGGGCGCCTCAAAGAAGCCCGGTGTATCAACCGTATTGAACAGGCTCATGCCCACCCCGTTACGACCTCAATCGCCCAATTCATAGCCGAAGTACTTCTGCGGATCGGCAAAGACCAGGAACCGCATCCCGGCTTATACGAGTTTACCCGCCAATGCATTGAACACCTTCACGGGCCCATACAGGAGCTCGGGAACTTACCCCTTTACTTCACCCTTAAGCTAACTGAATTTCTCGGTTTTTATCCTTCCGCCCTCACGGGCGGAAAAATACTGGACCTTCGCGCAGGTGTATTTTTATCGGAAAAACCAGATCATCCGGACTTCGCTGATGAACGTACGGGTCAATCACTGATGAGCCTGCTTTCCCTCGGATGGACTGAAGCAAAAGATCAACCCCTGAATTCCGGTGAACGACTCGCCGCCCTCAAAACCCTGGAAAGCTATTTCCGAATACACCTTGATGATTTCGTCGTATTCAAAAGTCTTGACGTACTTCATACGGTTCTTTCTTAGCGCTTTATGTTTTCTTGCCACTGTCCCGTAAGGGGTGTATGAAAGCTGTCTTTTAAGCCTGATAACAGAACGTTTAAATCAGACAATCAAATTATGTCTTTCCGAACCCGAAGCAACTTTGGGCATAAGGCAATTCGGATCACAAAGCAGCATGCTATACAGGAATTCTGCAGAAAGTAATAAATTTGCCTTTCGCAATGGGGCTATAGCTCAGCTGGCCAGAGCACTTGCATGGCATGCAAGGGGTCAGGGGTTCGAATCCCCTTAGCTCCACTAAACCCTCCTGAAACACTTAATTGGGTCGCTCCTGAATAACAAAAGCCCAGGTTATTGATAGTTCAACACAAAATGGGTTTAATATGCGGTTGATATTGCAGGAAGATGCGCAATTTGAGATCAAAACCTTGCAGTCATGTTGGGGAAAAATGTCGTGCAAAACCAGCAGGATTTGTTCAGGCCTCTTTTATTGGTAAGATAATATCATGACGATCGACACCCGCTTTTTGGAACGGTGTATCAAGACCCTGGAACTGGGCCTGCAGCAGCTCAATGAATATGATCGGGACGACATTGCCTTTGATCTGTGTCGCAGCGGCATTATCAAGGAATTTGAGATTATTCTGGAACAGGCGGGCAGGCTATTGAAAAAATGCCTCAAGCCCTATTTTCACAGTGCAAGAGCCGTAGACGAATTATATTTCAAAGATATCTTTCGTCAGGCGGGCAATCATGGACTGATGACGATCGAAGATGTGGAGCGCTGGTTGATATACCGGGATAATCGCAACGACACCGCCCACGATTACGGTAAGGGGTTTGCCGAACAGACACTAACCCTGATGCCAGCATTTATTCGCGATGCCCACGCTTTGGTGGACCTCATCAACAGGCACGATGCGGCTGCGCGATAAGGACAAAAAACGGCTTATTGCCATTGCCCGTAACAGCTTTCGCACACCGCTGGAGATATGGATCTATGGCAGTCGCGTGATGGATGGCAACGCCCACGATGCCAGCGATCTGGACATTGTTCTGCGTAGCCATAACCTGGTAGGGATTGATCCGGCCGAGCTCATGCAATTCAAAAAAGAGCTTAGCGAATCAAACATACCTATTCTCATACAGGTATTTGACTGGAATAACCTCCCCGAAAACTTTCATAAAAACATTATGGAAAAACACGAAGTGCTGCTGGATACGAGGCAAGATGGCCGGATCAGGTAGTAGCTGCCACAAAAATAATCCCCAACTTTGCACTTTTATCGCCCTGGTGCCTGGGCGGAGGCGTAGCCGGAGCGAAGTTCCTGTACGAAAAAGGGTAGGAAAGGCGTTTGATGAATGAAGGTCTCAAACAGTGAGTAAGGAGCCCCTTAAGTGGGGCGATTGGCTCATCGTGCCGTGAGGCACTGGTTTTGAGTAGCTAAAAATGACCCAAATGAAGAAACGAACAGGTATATTCGGGGCGCTGACCTTCAGCCTGGCGGCCTTCGGCCAAACGGGCCCTGCGGCCGAAGCGGTATTCAGTAACATAGAACGATTGGAGGACAGATCCATGCAGGAACAACCTGGAATTTTGGAAACGGCAACCTTCGGAGCCGGGTGTTTTTGGTGTGTGGAAGCTGTTTTTCAGCGGCTCAGAGGTGTGGAAAGTGTGCGTAGCGGCTATTCCGGCGGTAAGGTCAGGGATCCGGCGTACCGGGAGGTCACAACCGGCCGAACGGGTCATGCCGAGGTGATCCAGCTGACCTACGATCCTGCGGTGATCACTTATGACGAACTGCTGGAGGTTTTTTGGCAAACACACGACCCTACGACCATGAATCGCCAGGGAGCCGATGTGGGAACGCAGTATCGCAGCGTGATCTTCTGCCATAACGAAGAGCAGTGCTCAAAGGCCAGGCACTACAGGCAACAGCTCAATGCAGAAGGCGTCTTTCCGGATCCGATCGTTACAGAGATCTCGGAGTTCAAGTCCTTTTATGCGGCTGAGGACTACCACCAAAACTACTACAACCTCAACAAATCACAGTCCTATTGCACCTATGTGATCAATCCAAAGGTGGAGAAATTAAAGAAGGTGTTTGCCGACAAGCTGAAGGAAGAGTATCGCTGATCACCTTTAGTAGCCCGGAACAGGCAGAAAGAGTTTCCGATATTTGCACAAACTTTTCTGCATGGCCCAGAAACCATCACTTCCGAAGGGAACCAGAGATTTCGGTCCGACCGAAGTCCACAGGCGCCAATATATTATACAGACCATTCGCACGATCTTTGAGTCCTACGGTTTTCAACCCATCGAAACACCGGGTTTTGAAAACCTGACGACCCTTCTGGGCAAATACGGAGAGGAAGGTGACCGGCTTATCTTTAAGATTCTCAACAACGGGGACTACCTGAGCCCGTTCCGCGACCGAAGCAGCAACCCCCTTGCAGAGGACTTAAGTAAAGTTACGGAAAATATTTCAAAGAGAGGGCTTCGCTACGATCTTACCGTGCCCTTTGCCCGATACGTTGTGATGCACCGGAACGAATTTACGCTTCCCTTCAGGCGCTACCAGATACAGCCCGTTTGGCGCGCTGACCGGCCACAGAAAGGGCGCTACCAGGAATTTCATCAGTGCGATGCCGACGTGGTCGGATGCAGGAGCTTGCTCCAGGAGGTGGATTTTGTACATATTTACGACGAGGTCTTTGACCGGTTGGGACTCGGGGTCGAGATCCGCGTGAACCACCGTGGCATCCTTACCGCGCTGTCCGAGCTGATCGGAGCACCGGAAAAGCTTGCTGACCTGACCGTGGCCCTCGACAAACTCGACAAGATCGGTCGCGAAGGGGTCAAAAGCGAATGGCGCGAACGCGGCATCTCCCAGCGGGCCATCGCGCAGCTCACCCCCCTTTTTGACATGCCAGCCGACTTCGGTGCGCAGTTTGACGTGCTTGATACCATGCTCGGCGGTTTCGCATCGGGCCGTGAGGCCCTGAACGATATGCGTTTTCTCTTTTCAACGGCAACAGAGCTGGGCTTGCGACGCGCCACCTTGCGGTGGGATGTGACCCTGGCACGGGGCCTGAATTACTATACCGGCCCCATCTTTGAGGTGGTTTCCACGGAAGTGGAGCTGGGATCGGTCGGCGGAGGTGGGCGGTACGACGATCTTACAGGCGCCTTTGGCGGAAGTGAAATGCCCGGCGTGGGGATCAGTTTCGGGCTTGACCGCATTTACCTCGTACTGGAACAGCTCGGCCGGTTCCCGGATGCGGTGGACAATGAAACGCAGTTGCTGTTCGTGCATTTCGGAACGGAGGAAGCTGTTCAATGCCTGAAATGGGCCAAAGAGCTGAGGGCCTCGGGCGTGCGGTGCGAAGTGTATCCGGAAACAGCCAGGATGAAAAAGCAGATGAGCTATGCCGACCGGAAAGCCATTCCGTTCGTGGCTGTGGTTGGAAGTCAGGAAATGGGATCGGGCCGTATGGCCCTGAAGGATATGCGCAGTGGACAGCAAACCGAAAGTACTCCGGAAGAGGTGCTTAAGCGCATCCGGAACGCCTGATATGCAACGCGGGCCGGTATTTGGAATGCTGCTGCTCTCGGGCTGGATGGCCTGCGGGCAAACGCCTGTTCCGGGACGGGTTGTTGATGACAAAACCGGCAAGGGTGTGCCTTTTGCCCTGATCCAGTACGGGCATGATCATGAGAGTGGGACTGCCGATGAGAACGGCTACTTTATTATTTCGGTGCACGACGTACCCTTTCACGTGCACGTTCAGGCCATTGGGTATCGGCATGCTCATGCCGAATGGACCACGATCCCGGACAGTTTGCGGATCCCTTTGGATCCCGAAAGCTATTCCATTGATGAAGTAACGGTCTCTGTGGAACGAAAAAGCGCTGCCATTTCCTCAAGCGCCACCGTGGTGCTGGCCGACCGGGAAAAACTGCGCCAAAACTGGTCGAACACCCTGTCTGCCACCCTGCTCAGTATCCCCGGTGTGCAGTCCATGAACACCGGTGTAGGTATTGGGAAGCCGGTGATCAGGGGTTTTTTGGGTACCCGGATACAGGTTAACGATCACGGGATCAAACAGGAGGGGCAGCAATGGGGAATGGATCACGGGCTCGACATTGATCCGTTCAGTGTGGAAGAGGTTGAGGTTGTCAGGGGGGCTCAGGCCCTGGCCTATGGACCTGATGCCACGGGCGGAGTTGTGAACCTGCGGCCGGCCACGCTTCCCACCGCCAGGTGGAGTGGAGAAGCCACGGGCTTGTATCAATCCGTAAACCAAAGTATCGGCGTGACGGCTCAGACCGCTTACCGGGGCGAGAGGATCTGGCTGCGCGGGCGTCTCTCGGGACAGGATTTTGGCGACTACAGCGTTCCGGCTGATACATTTGTCTACAATACGTACGTGCTTCCGATCGGAAACAGGCAGTTGAAGAACACCTCCGGTCAGCAGGTCAGCGGGCAGATCGCCGCCGGGGCCTTATACCGCGAGCACCGTTTTAAGGGCAGGCTGAGCTACTACGAACAGCGAACAGGCATTTTCCCGGGGGCTATTGGTATCCCGCGGGCATACAACCTGGCTGACGATGGCGACCGGCGCAACATTGATCTTCCCTACCAGCACAACAGCCACCTCCGGGTGAGTGCCCATCATCGCTATCAGGGCCAACGCTGGCAGTGGATCACAGATATGGGATACCAGAAGAACCAGCGGGAGGAGCATTCCGTGCCACACCTTCACGGCGATACCACGGATCCGGACAATTCTCTTGCGCTTGACCTTGACCTCCGCACTGCTACTCTGAACACGAGGGGCTTTCTGTATTCAGGCCAGCACAAGCACCAATGGGGTGTTCAGGCCGAGTACCAGGTTAACCGGCACGACGGATTCGAATTTTTGATCCCCAGCTACGAGCGCATCCTCGGCGGCGTTTACTACCTGGATGAATGGACCTTTACCCGCTACACCCTTAACGCCGGTATCCGCTTTGATGTGGCACGGTATGGGCCTGGGCAGGAGGTGAGCTACCAAAATGTGAGTGCAGCCTTCGGCTGGAGGTACCACTGGAGCGATCTGTTCACCACCCGGTTCAATGTGGCGCGCACTTTCCGGGCTCCCAACATAGCTGAGCTGGCAGCGAACGGGGTTCACCACGGGACTTTTCGACACGAGATCGGAAGTTCAGCGAATCGCCCCGAGATCGGGTACCAATTCGACCTGGAGGCTGTTTACACGAATCGGAAGGGGCGCTTTGAGCTGAGCCCTTATTTTAATTATTTTACCAACTTCCTGTTTTTGCGTCCGACCGCGGAATTTTCCTTATTGCCTGAAGCCGGGCAAATATTCCGATACGGGCAGACCAGGGCGGTGCATACCGGTGCCGAAGCAATGATAACCTGGCTGCCGAGAGCAATAGAGTCCGTAGATATAGGGATGGAATACGTTTATGGGTTCAATATGGACGATAACCTGCCCCTTCCCTTTATGCCGCCGTTTAGCGCCCTGGCCCGTTGGAAACGCGAATGGCACTTACACCTCTTCGGTTCGGAGGACTGGGAAACGGAGGTGCAATACCGTTACACCGGTGCGCAGAATCAGGTTGACCGCAACGAAAAACCAACCCCGGACTACCATATGGTCCATCTTGCCGTAGGCAATGAATGGTCCAAAGACAATATTTTGTGGGGATTGCGCGTTGAATGTAGGAACATCTTAAATACGGACTACTTACAACATCTGAGTAGGTACCGATTTTTACATTTGCCTGAGCCCGGACGTAACTGGGTGGCACAACTCTATTTTAAATGGTAAAAACGAATATTATGATAAAAAGAAGTATTATGATAAAAAGGAATATTTGGCTGGGATGCGTGCTGCTGGTGGTATTTGCAGGGTGTAACTCGGATGATGAGGATACGACCGCTCCGATGATTGACGCGTTGTCGGTACAGCCAAATGAAGTGCTGGCCGGTGAAAACTTGAGGGTGGGGGCCACAGTTAGTGATAATGAGGCCCTGAAGCAGGTGAAATTCGAGATCCATGACCTGTTTGACGGACACGGGCATGAAAAATTAGCGGGAACACCCTGGGAAACCGTTCGGATCGTTGATGTGGGGGGGAAGAATGCCGAGTTGACCGAAACCTTTGAGGTGCCGGAAGATGCAACAGCCGGCCCCTATCATGCTGTTTTACAGGTTGTTGATGCTGCAGGGAACAATGGAGATCTTCGCGAAGTGGATTTCTGGGTGCGCAATTCGGATATGGCTGTTATTGATGTCATTACGCCTGATATGGAAAATGGGTCGTATTTTCATTTCGGGGAAATCTTAGCTTTTGAGGGGACGGTGACCGACAATGATGAGATCCACGAAATAGTGGTCGTTGTGGAGAGTGAAAACGGTACCGTTTACTACGAAGAGGATGTGGATCTGGAAGGGATGGGAACAGATCTGTATGATCTGGGTGATTTGCCTCCCCTGCTATTTGAACAGTCCGTTTTTGGTCAGGATCCCCTGCGTCTAAAGATCGAGATCACAGCTGTGGACAGTGACGAAAACATCAGTTCGGTGGAGGGAGTCATACACTACAATTGATCGTTGCGGATCTGTTATACTGCGTTTTGCCGCATAGAATTAATGGTCTATGTTCGAAATCAGTCCGGAGCCCTTGGACCTCCTCACCCTTTTCAGGGTTTGGAACGAGCGTCAGCATATTGCCCTGTCTGACCGGGCTAAGGAACGTATTACCAATTGCCGAACATATCTGGACAAAAGGATCCGGTCTGCCGATGACCCTATCTACGGGGTCAACACCGGCTTTGGAAGCCTGTGCAGGGTTTCCATTTCCCAGGAGCATATAGAGCAGCTACAGGTCAACCTGGTTATGTCGCATGCCTGTGGCACCGGTGACAAAGTGGATGCCGGCATCATTCGGCTTATGATGCTCCTCAAGATCCATGCCCTGGCACTTGGCTACAGTGGCGTTCAGCTGTCTACCGTGGAGCGATTGGCCAATATGTACAATGAGGAGATGATCCCGGTGGTATTTGAGCAGGGTTCTCTCGGTGCCAGTGGCGACCTGGCCCCGCTCGCCCATCTCTCACTCCCTCTCATCGGTCAGGGCGAAGTACTATTTCGCGGACAGCACATGAGTTCGGCCGAAGCATTGGAATCCCTCGGCTGGGAAGCCATCAGGCTGCGTTCCAAAGAGGGACTGGCCCTACTGAATGGCACCCAGTTTATGAGTGCGCACGGCCTGTACGCTCTTTTTGCATCGTACCGGCTAAACTACTGGGCCGATCTCTGCGGTGCCTTGAGCCTGGACGCCTTTGATGGCTGCGTCGGCCCCTTCCATGAGCTAATCCAGCTCGTACGTCCCCATCAGGGACAGATCGACACGGCTGCCCGGTTTCGCGAGATCCTGGAAGACAGCGAACTGGCTGCGCAAACAAAAGCGCATGTGCAGGATCCTTACTCATTCCGCTGCATTCCGCAGGTCCATGGCGCTTCCAAGGATACCCTCAGGCATGCTGCCAAGGTGATTTTGACCGAGATCAATTCCGTCACAGACAACCCGACTATTTTTATTGATGAAGACCAAATTATTTCGGCCGGGAACTTTCACGGTCAGCCCATTGCCCTGGCGCTTGATTTTTTGGCCATTGCTATGGCAGAGCTCGGAAACATTTCGGAACGCAGAACATACCAGCTCGTAAGCGGATTGCGCGGCTTACCCGAGTTTCTGGTTGCCCATCCCGGACTCAACAGTGGGTTTATGATACCGCAATACACAGCGGCGAGCATTGTGAGCCAGAATAAACAGCTTTGTTCGCCAGCCTCTGTGGACTCCATTGTTTCGAGTAATGGTCAGGAAGACCATGTGAGTATGGGTGCGAACGGTGCTACGAAACTGGTGCACGTGCTCGGCAATCTGGAGCGGATCCTGGCGATCGAGTGGATGAGTGCGGCCCAGGCTATTGAATTCCGCAGGCCAGCGAAAACGGGTTCGTTGCCCGAAAAGTTGCTGGCCCAATATCGCGAAAAGGTGCCTTTCGTTGAAGATGACCGTTTCCTGGGAGCGGATATTCAGAAAACACTTGAATTCATGCGCAGTACGCCAATTGACCCGGAGCTGCTCTTTGCTTCCTAAGCAGTATTTGGCCATGCGGACTGCGATGCTCCATTGCTTTCATGATGCGGTTTGCGGAGTGAGCCGGGCCAGGACCGTTTCGCCTCCGCGGGTCTTTTGACCTTTTTCGACCAGTATCTCAGCGTTGAGTGGAACAAAAACGTCAACCCGGGAACCGAATTTGATAAACCCCATTTCATGTGCCTGCTGCACCTGATCTCCGGCTTGTACGTAATATTTGATGCGGCGTGCGACAGCTCCCGCGATCTGGCGAAAGAGGATGGGCCCGTTTTCGTTCTCGATCACTACTGTGGTATGCTCATTTTCGGCAGATGATTTGGGGTGCCAGGCTACGAGGTATTTACCCTTGTGGTATGCTGCATACCTGACCTCACCGCCAATGGGGTTTCGGTTTACATGCACGTCAAGCGGTGACAAAAAAATACTCACCTGAATGCGCCGATCCTTCAGGTACTCCTTTTCTTCGGTCTCCCTGATCTCCAACACTTTGCCATCTGCCGGAGCGATTACCTCATTCGGCTGATGCTGGTCCACATTCCTCCGGGGGTTCCGGAAGAACCGGAGGATCAGGAAAAACACCCCCCACAATGCAAGGGTTGTGAGTATTTTTATCCCGTAGATGTCGTGCAGGCTGTTGAGCCCCCATGAGAATATGATTACTCCCATAAGTGCTCCTGCAACGATGGTATATCCTTCCCTGTGGATCATGAAAGTGTGATTTTTTTTGTGAAATCGGCAGGATATTTTTCTCAGCCTACCCCTTAACTACTTCGTCCCATATTTTCTTCAGCCGCTTATTTTTCTCTCCTTCCAGCATGAGTTCTTTTTGAGCATGCTCTTCATATTTTTCCGAATCACCGTCCTTATGACCTACGACCTTACTTTATAGCTGCGCACTACGCATAACACTTTACCAACAGCATTCCTTAACCATCAATTCTGTTGCCTGCTTCAATGTCATGGCAAGTTACTTTTTGCCGGGTAAGGCTGAATCGGATCATCACCGAAGCACTACAAAGCAGTCCGCTGGCCAAGCGGCAATGGTGGCCCCGCCAGGAATCGAACCTGGATCTTAGGTTCCGGAGACCTACGTAGTATCCATTCTACTACGGGGCCAAAAGGAATGCAAAGGTACGCGAATGAATTTCATGATGGCTTTTGTGAGGTGCGGTCGGCAAACGCCCTGGCCGCTACTGCAGAAATTGCCTCAGGGAACGGAGCATGCCCATTGCACAAGCCGTATTTTCAATTCGTATCTTTGTGCCCATGCCGGCACACCTTTACTTGCTGTTCAGTTTCGGAGGCGGAGAAATTTTCATCATTCTCCTGGTTTTTATACTGCTTTTCGGTGCCAGGCGCATTCCCGAAGCAGCCCGCGCCCTGGGGAAGGGGATGCGCGAAATTCGCAACGCCGCCAGTGACATTCAGCGCGAAATCAAAGACGCTACGGACGATCCGGCCAGTCTGGGTCGACAGATGGAACAGAACATCAAACAGCAGGTACGGGACCTCAAAGGCGCCGTTGCCCGAAACGCGCCAAAGCCCGGGCCTGAGCCGCGATCCGACTCCGGCTCTGAAAGGGAGCCGGGCATCCCGGACAGGCAAGCTCTCAACAAGGAATAAATGGCCTGGATCTCTCTCTTGGCCGGGCTCACTTTGCTTACGCTCGGCGGCAATTTTCTGGTTCGCGGGGCGGTTTCGCTTGCGGTCCGGCTCAAGGTCAGCACTCTGGTCATTGGTATGACGGTCGTTTCCTTTACCACCTCCTGTCCCGAGCTGCTTATCAGCCTCAACGCTGCCTTCCAGGGCCACCCCGACATCACCTTTGGCAACGTCATCGGCTCCAACATCGCCAACATCGGTCTGGTCCTTGGGCTTACTGCCACCATCTTCGGTTTGGCCATCTCGCGCAACAGCCTGCGGTTCGATTGGCCCATGATGTTTACTGCCTCGTTGCTTTTCATAGCTTTCGTCTTCTTTGATCACTACCTCAGGATTTTCGAAGGTTTGATCTTCGTCGTGCTTCTGATCGTTTTTTGCATTTTCCTGATCCGCGCCTCACGGCGCGAAGAATCCTGCCGCCTCCACCATACGAATGAAAAGGGAAGAGCTGTTTCCGATCCACCTGGGCGCATCCTTGTTTTTCTCATTGCGGGCGGATTGGCGCTTTATTACGGTTCGGAATGGCTCATTGACGGAGCAGTGACCCTGGCGCGAAAATGGCAGGTCAGCGAACGGGTCATTTCGGTATCCATGATATCGGTTGGGACCAGCATTCCTGAATTGGCCGCATCGCTAATCGCTGCCTTTCGCAAGCAGCAGGCCATTTCGATCGGGAATCTGATCGGGTCCAATATCTTTAACATTCTGGCCGTATTGGGCATCACAGCTATCATTCGTCCCGTGGAACTGGCTGATCCGCGGCTCATGCAATTCGATATTTGGTGGATGCTTGGGATGGCTCTGCTCCTGGCCCCATTTCTCTATTTGAGTCCCGGACGGCACATCCGCCCGTGGCAGGGCGGTATTTTGCTCATTGCCTATATATTTTATGTTTATTTTGTTTTTGCCCCCTGAAAAACAAGTTAAGTGGCTCTAAAAACGTATTTTATTTGCATATCCCTGCATCTTTTATAGCCTGTTAATAAAAAAGAGCATACTTTACCGGGCTGTTCGTATCTTTGGCGGCATCATTCAAACGTTACCACATATGTCATCCAACATTCGTTTTCAGGCGCTGAAGCAAACCATGGAACGCGAGCCGGTCAAAGGTTTCGAGGGAGGTTCCAAAATGTCTGACCTGTACGGGAAAATGGTATTTCACACCGGAGCCATGATGGAGTATCTTCCGGAGGGGGCCTACAAGAGCGTGACGGAAGCCATTGTTTCCGGAAAAAAAATGGATCGCGGGATTGCTGATCAGGTAGCCTCGGCCATGAAAGATTGGGCGATCGGCAAGGGAGCGACCCATTACACGCACTGGTTTCAGCCTTTGACGGGAGCTACGGCAGAAAAGCACGATGCTTTTTTTATGCCTCTGAGCGACGGACGTGCGATTGATCGGTTTAATGGCGATTTGCTGGTACAGCAGGAGCCGGATGCATCAAGCTTCCCGAGCGGAGGCATCCGAAACACCTTTGAAGCACGCGGGTACACGGCCTGGGATCCGACCTCACCGGCCTTTATCATTGAAGATACGCTTTGTATTCCGACCATTTTTGTCTCGTACACCGGGGAGGCGTTGGATAACAAGACTCCCTTGTTGCGCGCACTGAACGCGGTGGATGAGGCAGCAACCGCCGTATGCAAATATTTCGACAGGAACGTGAGCAGCGTGAGCGCAATGCTCGGCTGGGAGCAGGAATACTTCCTGGTGGATGAGGCTTTGTATAACGCCCGTCCGGATCTGGTATTGACCAATCGCACCTTGTTCGGACATGCACCGGCGAAGGGTCAGCAACTGGACGATCACTACTTTGGATCGATCCCGGCACGGGCCATGGCCTTTATGAAGGAGTTCGAACGTGAGGCAATGCGGTTGGGTATTCCGGTGACCACCCGTCACAACGAGGTGGCTCCAAACCAGTTCGAGGTAGCTCCGATCTTCGAGGAAGCCAACCTGGCGGTAGACCATAACTCGCTGTTGATGGATTTGCTTGACAAGATTGCGCGACGTCATCATTTCCGCTGCCTGATCCACGAGAAGCCTTTTGCCAGATTGAACGGAAGTGGGAAGCACAACAATTGGTCGCTGAGGACCAATACCGGAGTGAATTTATTGAAGCCGGGTAAAACCCCGAAGAGGAACCTTCAGTTCCTGACGTTCTTCGTTAATACGATTGCAGCCGTGCACGAACATGCAGGACTTTTGAGAGCGAGCATTGCATCGGCATCCAACGATCACCGTCTGGGTGCCAACGAGGCTCCTCCCGCAATCATCTCGACCTTCATAGGATCGCAGCTGACCGGCACCCTGGACAAACTGGAAGAGGTGAAGAAAGGCGCCCTTTCTCCTGAAGAACGCTCAAATCTTAAATTGAATGTGGTCGGAAAGATCCCGGATGTATTGCTTGACAATACCGATCGGAACCGTACCTCACCATTTGCCTTTACCGGGAACAAGTTCGAGTTTCGAGCCGTAGGCTCCAGTTCGAACTGTTCGTTGCCGATGACCGTTCTGAACGCTATTATGGCGGCGCAGCTCCGCAAATTCAGGAAGGATGTGGATGCGCTGATCGCGAGCGGATTGAAGAAGGACGGGGCTATTTTCAACGTGCTGCGCGATTATATCAGGGAGTCGAAACCAATTCGGTTCGAGGGCGACGGATACAGCAAGGAATGGGAAGAGCGTGCAGAGAAACTAGGTCTGGAGAACATCAGGACAACTCCGAAGGCATTGGATCATTACGTGTCGAAGAAATCCATGGCCCTGTTCGGGGATCTGGGCGTTTTGAACAGAACGGAAATACACGCGCGTCATGAGGTGATGTTGGAGCAATACCAGATGGCTGTTCAGATCGAAGCGCGGGTGCTGGGGGATCTGGCGAAGAATCACATTATTCCGACTGCGATCCGCTATCAGAACACCTTGATCGATAATGTGCGTGGATTGAAGGCGGTGCTTCCGAAATCGGCGTACGATACCGCTGCAAAGGAACAGCTGGATATGATCCAGGAGATCTCGGCCCGGGTGGCTAAGATCAAATCGGGCGTGGATGCAATGATCGGGGAGCGAAGGAAAGCCAATGCGTTGGAAGATCTGCGGGACATGGCGATCGCATACGACGAAAAGGTAAAACCGTACTTTGATACCATTCGGTACGAGGTTGATAAACTGGAAATAATGATTGACGATGAACTTTGGCCGCTGCCGAAGTATCGCGAAATGCTGTTTACCCGCTGAGTTTGTGAAATAGTTGTAAATTAGCGAATTCGAAGCCAACCACTTTTTTGCTGTTGTTGGACTTTTATTTATTTTAGCACGTCGTAAGGAATAATTAAACCTATACAATATGAAGAGAGTCAGATCAGTATGCAGTGCTGTTTTCCTTGTTGGTATGTTGAACGTTTCGGCGCAAACCAAATACACCATTCAGGCAGATCAGGCCTATGAGGCACAGCTTTATGCCCAGGCGGCGGAGCTATACAAAAAGGCCTCCTCGTCGGAAAAGGATCGTCAGATCAAGGAAGAGATCACTTTCCGGATGGGGGAATGCTACCGCATGATGGGGGATTGGAATAAAGCTGAAGGCTATTATAGTCGCGCGATCAAGCGTCGCTATTCGGACCCGGTGGTGAAGCTTTACTATGCAGACATGCTGAAGGCCCAGGGGGAGTATGACGAGGCCATTATAGCCTATGAGGAATATCGGTCCGAAGCGCCTTCGGACCCCCGTGGACGTGAAGGGGTGGAAAGTTGTAAAAAAGCGCTGGAGTGGTTGGAGTCGCCATCTCGCTACGAACTGGAAAATTTGCGCGACTTCAATACCCGTGAAAACGATTTTGCTCCGGCGTGGGGTAACGAAAACCAGACGTCGATCATTTTTACCTCACAGCGTGAAGACGGTGCCGGAAAAGATATTGATGGATGGACTAACCAGGGGTTCATGGACCTTTATGAAACACACGAGGAGCGCAAGCGTCGTGGCGGTCGCCGAAGTCAAAGTGGTGCCGAAAACGAAGCTCCGACCTGGTCCGTTCCTGCTCCGCTGCCTGCAGAGATCAATACCCAGGCACACGAAGGATTTGCTTTTGTGGGCGGAAGAGGAGGAAACATGCTTTTCTTCACCCGTTGCGAGAATCTGAAAAATTCAGGATTCCTGGGTTGCCGGATCTACATGGCACGCAGGAAAGGAAAGACCTGGGATGAACCGGAATTGGTAAATGTTAACGTGGATTCACTAACTTCCATTGGTCACCCTTGCCTGATTGACGAAAATACCATGATCATCGCTGCCGACATAGGTACTGAAGGAGGTCGTGACCTGTACAAACTTACCTACGAACGTCGCAGACGTACCTGGGGTACTCCAAAAAGTCTCGGGCCGAAGATCAATACGGTCGGATTCGAGGGTTATCCTTTTGTACATAACGGCTACCTTTACTTTACTTCGGATGGACACCTCGGAATGGGGGCATGGGATATTTTCCGTGCCAAAATGAATCCTAACGGAAGTTTTGGTGAAGTGGAGAACATGAAATCTCCGATCAATTCGAATGCAGATGATTTTGCCCTGATCTTTAAAGGAACAGAGACCGAAACAGGATACATGACTTCGAATCGCGAGGGGGGTCGTGGGGGTGACGACATCTATGCCGTACGCCTGAAACCACTGCTCTTTGCTTTGCAAGGGGTCGTTACAAACACTAAAACGGGTCGTACCATTGACCGTGTAACGGTGAAACTCGTGGGTAGTGATGGCACGGCTTTGCAAACCACAACAGATGAAACCGGAGCCTACTTCTTCGGAGCTGATCAATTGGCGGAGGGGGTCAATTACACCCTGAACTTTGAAGTCAAGGAGTACCTGACCAAGTCGGGTAGTGTAACGACAGTTGGTATCCCACTGTCCGCTTTCGAAGAAACTTCAGACGGATTCCTCCATACCCTGGTGATGAACAAGGAATTGGATCCAATTCGCAAACCGATTGTGCTGCCGAAAGTGGAGTACGACTTCAACAGCTGGGAATTGCGTCCTGAAGTGATGGAGTCCCTTGACGAACTGGTTGAAGTACTTGAAGACAACCCGAACATTACGATTGAGCTCCGCTCACATACTGATCACATCGGGAGTGATCCGGACAACCAGAGGCTTTCTCAACGTCGTGCCCAGTCTTGCGTGGACTACCTGATATCCAAAGGAATCGCTGCGGATCGGATGATCGCCGTGGGTATGGGTGAAAAGGAACCTTATGTCATTGAAGAGTCATATAAGGGTCCGGATTATTTGAAGCCCGGTGACCGTTTGACAGAAGCATTCATTCGTCGGCTTCAGAGAGAACATGGAGATGAAGCAGATGAAACCGCCCGTCAGTTTAACCGTCGTACCGACTTCCAGGTGAAGAGCCGAAACTATGTACCGAAAAACCAATAGAGGCATTGCTATATTTTGAAAGGCGTCCCGGCATTGTCCGGGATGTTTTTTATCTATGAGCCGGCAGGAGCGATATAATCAGCGAGGGGTGAGTGCGTCCAAAGAAGACGTACACAACGCCATCGGGGATATGGACAAGGGCCTTTACCCGAAGGCCTTCTGTAAGATCATCCCGGATCATCTGAGTGGAAGCGGGGACCACTGTCTGGTGATGCATAGCGACGGTGCCGGCACCAAATCAGCCCTGGCGTACATGTATTGGAAGGAAACCGGTGATTTGAGTGTATGGAAGGGGATTGCGCAGGATGCCCTGATCATGAACATTGACGATTTGCTGTGTGTGGGAGCCACCGATCAGATCCTGGTGAGCTCAACCATCGGTCGGAATAAAAAGCTCATTCCCGGGGAGGTTATTGACACTTTGATCAACGGAACCGAAGAACTCCTGGCGCAATTTCGGGAATGGGGTATCGGAATGTACAGTACGGGAGGAGAAACGGCTGATGTTGGAGATCTGGTGCGAACCATCATTGTCGACTCCACGGTGATTTGCCGGATGCGACGCGATGAGGTGATCAGGAATGACCGCATTCAGCCCGGCGATGTAATCATCGGATTGGCGAGCTTTGGACAGGCCACTTATGAGTCCGCCTATAACGGCGGGATAGGTTCCAACGGACTTACCTCAGCACGACACGATGTGTTTGCCGGGAAACTGGCGTCTAAATATCCGGAGAGCTTTGACCCGGATATACCGGCTGAATTGGTCTACTCCGGATCCAAAGAATTGACGGATAGGATAAATGGCATGAGCCTGGACGCAGGCCAGCTGGTTTTATCTCCAACGCGCACGTATGCACCGATCATTAAACGCATTTTGGAGAGGGGGCGATCCGATATCCATGGCATGATCCACTGCAGTGGAGGAGCACAAACCAAGGTGCTTTATTTTATGGATCAGTATCACATCATTAAGGACAATCTGTTCGAAACGCCACCGCTTTTCAAATTGATCCAGGAGGAGAGCGGAACGAATTGGAAGGAGATGTATCAGGTGTTCAATATGGGACATCGAATGGAGTTGTATGTACCTGAGCAGGAGGCGGAACGAATCATTCAAATATCCGAAGGATTTAGTGTTCCGGCGCGGGTCATCGGAAGAGTGGAGGAAGGAGCCAGGAAGCTCACCATTAAGAGTAACCACGGCACCTTTATTTATGAGTAGGAATTATGCAGCTACTGGAGCAGATAGAGGGAATTGAGCGACATTATAATGACCTGGCCGCACAGATCAGTGATCCGGAGGTGATATCAGATATGAAGCGCTATGTGGAGCTCAGCAAGCAGTACAAAGAGCTCGGACTGGTTGTGAGGGCGGGTAAGGAATACCGCGCTCTGATCGAAGGAATCCAGGAAGCCAGGAAGATCCTGAATAGCGAAACGGATCCGGAACTCAGGGAAATGGCCAGGCTTCAGCTTGAAGAGCTGGTGCCGCAGGAAGATGCCTGGATCGAAAAGATCAGGATTCTGTTGATCCCAAAAGATCCGGAAGACCGCAAGAACGCCGTAATGGAGATCCGCGCAGGTACAGGTGGTGATGAAGCGAGCCTGCTCGCAGGCGATTTGTACCGAATGTACACACGATACGCCGGGAACAAAGGGTTCAAAACGGAACTGGTCAATTGCACTGAGGGTATTGCCGGTGGATACAAGGAAATCATTTTCAACATCAGCGGGGACAATGCGTACGGACTGTTCAAATACGAATCGGGCGTACACCGTGTTCAACGGGTTCCCGCTACCGAAGCCCAGGGCCGGGTCCATACCTCGGCTGCTACAGTAGCCGTTTTTCCGGAAGCGGAGGAATTTGACGTCAGGCTCGACATGAATGATATCAAAAAGGAAACATATTGCAGTTCCGGACCGGGCGGACAATCGGTCAATACCACCTATTCCGCTGTTCGCCTGACACACATCCCCACCGGTATCGTGGCACAATGCCAGGACCAAAAATCTCAGATCAAGAACTTCGATAAGGCCCTGGAAGTGCTTCGCAATCGGATCTATAAACAGGAATGGCAAAAGCGTCTCGACGAAATATCAGGCAAGCGAAAGACCATGGTCAGCACCGGTGACCGGTCAGCGAAGATCCGAACGTACAATTTCCCCCAGGGACGTGTAACGGACCATCGGATCAATCTGACCCTGTATAATCTCAGCGATGTTATGAACGGCGATCTGGCCAGGATCAGCGAGGAACTGCAGCTCGTTGAGAACACCGAAAAAATGAAGGCACACGCTGAAATTACAGGATCATGACCAGGGCAGAGCTCGTAGAACAGATCCGCCTAAAAAAAACCTTCCTGTGCATCGGCCTGGATCCGGATATGGATCGTTTGCCGGACGCCGTACGGAAGGAGGAGAACCCTGTTTTCGCGTTCAATAAAGCCATCATTGATGCCACCCATGACCTTTGTGTTGCCTACAAGCCAAATACCGCCTTCTATGAGGCGTATGGCCTGAGTGGCTGGGAGGGTTTGCAGCGCACGATCAACTACCTGAACAAAAAGTACCCTTGCCACTTTACCATTGCCGATGCCAAACGCGGTGATATCGGCAACACAAGTCGTATGTATGCCAGGGCCTTTCTGAGTGAGATGGGGTTTGATTCCGTGACCGTGGCTCCCTACATGGGGTTTGATTCCGTGCAGCCCTTCCTCGCGGAGGGGCATGGAAAGTGGGCTATCGTATTGGCCCTGACGTCGAACAGTGGAGCCGACGATTTCCAAAAGAAGGATCTGGGCTCACAGAAACTTTTTGAAGAAGTGCTGCATACCTCGGCAAGCTGGTCAACCCCCCAGCAGATGATGTTCGTGGTCGGAGCCACCCAGGCCCATGCCCTGACAAGGGTGCGGAAGATTGTTCCGGATCATTTCCTTTTGGTCCCTGGAGTGGGGACCCAGGGCGGATCACTGAAAGAGGTGATCCGGTACGGGATCAATGATGATGTGGGCTTGCTGGTAAACAGCTCCGGAGGGATCCTGTACGCCGGAACGGGCGATACCTTCGTGGACCACACCCGGGCTGCAGCAAAAAAGTTGGCCCTGAGCATGGCACCTTACTGCTGATACCGTACATTTGACCCCGCTTGTCAGTGCGGTGATCTTGCATCATCGCCATGGAAGAATTCTTTCTTCATTTCATCTGGAAGAACAAACTTTTCAACCAAAGGGACCTATCGACCCGTGAGGGTCATTCCCTTCAGATCATTCATCCCGGATACGACCATACCTCGGCAGGACCTGATTTTCGGATGGGCCGGATCCGGATTGATGGCCTTGAATGGGTTGGGGCAGTGGAAATCCATGTGAAGAGTGCGGATTGGTATGCACATGGCCATGAACATGATCCGAATTACGATCGGGTAATCCTTCACGTGGTTTGGGAAGATGATCGGCCGGTTCGATCAAAAAACGGCAAAGCGATCCCGACGATTGAGCTGCAGGGAAGGATCCACCGAAGGGTATTTGATCGCTGGAAGGAACTGCAGGCTGATATGCACTGGATACCGTGTGAGCCCTTTATAGGCGATTTGGATGAACTGTTTTGGAAGGGGCATTGGGAGCGCATGGCCGTCACGCGATTGGAAGAGCGGGAAAGGGCCTGGGAGTTGCGGCTCCATCAGAATCACTATCATTGGGAAGAAACGTTTTACCAGTTCCTGTCGCGCTCCTTCGGGCTCAAGGAAAACGCCGATCTATTTGAACAAGTGGCCCTTCGAACACCTTTGCGCCTCATACGGAGGGAGGCACATTCGCTGCTCCATGTGCAGGCCCTGCTGGTAGGGCAGGCCGGTTGGACAACCAAAAGGAGCAGAAGAAGCATTCGGGGCGATTACAAAAAGGCTTATGGATTACTGCAAAAGAAATACCATCTGAGCCCCATAGACCCCAATCTCTGGAAGTTTGGCGGGGTGCGGCCAGCCAATCATCCGGATCAGCGCATGCTGCAATTGGGAAGGCTACTCTATAACACTCCCTACCTGGCAACGGATCTGACCTACATGGAACAGGCAGGGGATTGGTTTACCTTTTGCAAGTCAGCCATTGGGAGTGGATTCGGAAAGGAAAAGGCCCGGATTGTTCTGCTGAATGCCCTGGTACCATACCTGTTTTATCTGGGCCGGTGGAAAGGCGACGAACGGTTGATACGCCAAAGCCTCGGCTGGCTTGAACAGTGCCATGCAGAGAACAATCACATCATTAAATCGTTTCAGGATCGTGGTGTTCCGATACAAAACGCATTGGATAGTCAGGCTGCGGAGCATCAGTTCCGACATTACTGTCGCCAAAAAAAATGCGTAATTTGCGGTGTGGGGAAACGCGTATTAAGCAGATAATGAATGGTTCGGAGTATACGATCCTTTTTTGAGAAGAACGGTTTTGAGGTGTCCAGCCGCCTTGGCCAGCGCTTCGGAGTACGGCCGGATCTCATTCGGTTGTTTTTTATTTATACCTCCTTTGCCACTTTCGGATCACCGGTGATATTGTATCTCATTCTTGCTTTTATGATGCGAACCAAAGATTATCTTTTACAACGAAAAGTATCGGCATTTGATCTATAGGGCCAACCCTTGAATACACCATCTTTTTACAGCCGCTTGCGCATCGCCCTGATCTTTCTGGTGGGCGGGGTACTGATCGGAATCGCCGGATTCATGACGATTGAGGGCTACAGCTTTGTGGATGCCCTGTACATGACCATAATTACAGTATCCACGGTAGGATTTGCGGAGGTGAGGACCTTATCCCCTAACGGGCAGATCTTCACCATTTTCCTCATCATCACCAGTTTTGGTACTTTTGCCTATGCCCTGACCGTACTGAGTCAAAGCTTACTGAACGGTGAGGTCCGGCAGGCACTGATCCATCGTCAACTCAACAAAAAACTGAACAAATTGAAGGATCACGTGGTCGTTTGCGGATATGGTCGAAACGGACGTCAGGCCATTCGAAAACTCAAGGCCTATAGCAGGGAATTTGTCGTGATCGAGCGCGATGAGGAACGCATTGATCAATTGGGGAACGAAGGGGTTGCCTGTATTCATGGAGACAGTACCCGCGATGGTGTTTTGGAGCAGGCAGGAGTTAGGCGTGCGGGTGCGCTCATCACCACCTTGCCATCGGATGCGGAGAATTTGTTCGTAGTACTTAGTGCCCGGGAGCTCAACGGAGATATGACCATCATTGCCCGCGCATCCAGCGAGAATAGTGAACGGAAATTCAAGGCGGCGGGGGCGAACAACGTGATCATGCCGGATAAAGTGGGTGGGGCGCATATGGCTTCCCTGGTAGTGACGCCGGATGTAGTCGAGTTCCTGGACCATATTTCAGTGGAGGGTAGTGCGGCGATCAATCTGGAAGAGGTGCCCGTGGACCAGATCCCGGAGCAGTACCAAATGAAATCTCTTTTTGAACTCGGGATCAGGGATGTTACGGGATGCAACGTGATTGGATTCAAAACCCCGGAAGGGGACTATGTCATTAACCCGGATGCGCACACCAAACTCGTACCTAATTCCAAATTGTTCGTTTTGGGTGTCCCGGACCAAATCAGGAAACTGAACAACCTGTTCAGGCTCGGTAAAAACGAATCATCATGACCGAATCCAAATTACTGGGCGTATGCGCCTGGCTGGCGGACCGATTTGAACTTGATGTTTCCGGAATGCGCCTGGGATGGATCATCGTCACCTTGCTCGGTATTGGATCAACAGTACTGGTATATCTGATCTTAGCTCTGGTGAAACCAAAAACGTGGTAACGTGAGGATCTTGGTAACGGGATCCAACGGATTGCTCGGTCAAAAGCTTATCCATCTTATCGTTCAGGATCCGAATGTGCGTTTGATCGCTACCTCAAGAGGGGAGAATCGTACGAACCGAAAAGAAGGCTACGTATACGAATCCATGGACATTACCAATCGGGAAGAGGTTTCTGAGATCATTTTCGGACACGAGCCAAATGTGCTGATCAATACTGCCGCCATGACCGATGTGGACGCATGTGAAGACGATAAACCCAGGTGTGATGCCTTGAATGTCGATGCGATCCGTTATTTGACAGAGGCCTGTGAGCAGGTGGGCACGCACCTGATCCATATTTCCACGGATTTCATTTTCGACGGTACAGCCGGTCCGTACCGGGAGGATGATAAACCCAACCCCGTCAACTATTATGGAGCCTCCAAACTTCGGGGCGAGGAATTGATCAGGGCTGCGAAATGCCCGTGGGCGATCCTTCGCACGGTACTCGTATATGGTGTGGCCGACAACATGAGCCGCTCCAATATTGTTCTTTGGGCCAGGGGGGCTTTAAAGAAAGGCCGGCCGCTCAACATCGTGCATGATCAATTTCGGACCCCTACCCTTGCCGAAGACCTGGCCATGGGGTGTTTCCTTTGTGCGAAAAAGGGCGAACGGGGAGTTTTCAATGTTTCGGGAGATGATTTCATGTCTATTTATGAGCTGGTTGAACGGGTAGGAAAGTTTTATGGCTACGATACGGGATTCCTGACTCCCGTGACCTCCATCGGTTTAAACCAGCGGGCTGCAAGACCACCTGCAACGGGTTTTTATATTGACAAGGCCCGATCGGTCCTGGGTTACCAGCCCCGTAGTTTTGAGCAGGGCCTGGCGTTGATCGAAAAGCAGCTGAAATAATGCACATTTGCATACCGCACTAATTTTTTTGATTATTGCGGCTCATTAAGTTAAAAAGACTACACGCATGAAGAATCTGATTATTATGGTGACAGCCATAGCGCTGTCCTGTTTTTCCTTTGCTCAGGAAACGCTCATCATGGAACACGTTGCAGTTGCAAATCCGAGCAGGGAGATCAATGACGGGAAAGTTGAGATCGCGGTTTATGGCGGTCAGCCTCCATATCACTTCTATTGGAGCGATGCGAATACTGACACCACCAGTCGTTTTGCATACGGGCTAACTGAAGGGATTTCGCATCATGTTCGGGTTCGGGATGCGGCCGGAAATGAGGTGGAGAGATCCATCAAAATTCCGGCTGAAAGCACAGCTGAAAAATTCAATGGGGTATTTACACCGCTCGTGGGATTCGTGGGGGATGTACTGTTGTTTGATTTATTTGCGGCTCTGAACCTGTATGATAATCAGATCTATGACGCCAGGGGCAAACCGATACGAAATCCGAACGGTACCCCTAAGCTAAAATCCATTCCATTTATTGTCATTTGGCTGATTTTTGGTGCCCTCTTTTTAACCTTCAAAATGGGTTTTATCAATGTGCGCGGATTTCGGCATGCGATCAATCTCGTACGGGGCAAGCACGATGAACCGAATGCCCCGGGTGAGGTAACGCACTTCCAGGCATTGGCTACGGCGGTATCGGCCACGGTTGGCCTCGGAAATATTGCCGGGGTGGCTGTAGCGATATCTGTGGGTGGCCCCGGTGCCACGTTCTGGATGATCTTGGCCGGCATTCTGGGAATGTCTTCGAAATTTGTCGAATGTACACTCGGGGTCAAGTACCGGAATATCAATAAGGATGGATCCGTCTCAGGGGGGCCGATGCACTACCTGCGCAAGGGCCTCGCGGCCCGAAATATGGGAGGGCTGGGAAAGGTCCTGGCGGTCATCTTTGCACTGCTTGCCGTGGGAGGCTCATTAGGTGGTGGAAACATGTTCCAGGCCAATCAGGCGTACGAACAGTTGTCGGGTGAATTCCCGACCCTTCAGGGAGCCGGACCATACTTCGGAGCCATCCTCGCTATCCTGGTGGGGATCGTGATCGTCGGAGGACTCAAATCAATCGTTCGGGTTACGGAAAAAATTGTTCCCTTCATGGCCGCGCTTTACGTGATTGCGGCACTCGTCATTATCTTCCGGAATATTCACCAGGTTGACAGCGCATTCCTTGCGATCTTTGACGGGGCTTTCAGTGCGGAAGCACTGCGCGGCGGATTCATCGGGGTACTTATTCAGGGATTCCGGAGAGCCACTTTCTCGAACGAAGCCGGAATCGGGTCTGCAGCGATTGCCCACTCTGCAGCCAAAACAAAGTTTCCGGTAGCGGAAGGGTTCGTAGCACTCCTTGAGCCCTTCATTGATACGGTCGTCGTATGCACCCTGACAGCCTTGGTCTTGATCTTTACCGATAAGCACCTGGTTACGGATGTGGCTGGCGCTCAACTGACTTCCGACGCTTTCGGAACGGTCATCTCCTGGTTCCCGCTGGTCCTGGTGATCGCCATCTTCCTGTTCGCCTTCAGCACCATGATCAGCTGGAGCTATTACGGCCTCAAAGCCTGGACCTTCCTCCTCGGTGAGAACAACCGTACGGAATTGATCTACAAATTCATTTTTCTTATCTTTGTCGTCATCGGTTCCTCCGTCAGTTTGGGAGCGGTAATTGATTTCTCCGACATGATGATCCTGGCCATGGCCTTCCCCAACATCATGGGACTTCTGCTCCTGTCCGGTGAAGTACGGTCCGATCTTCGGTCCTACCTCCGGATGCTGAGATCCGGAGAGATCTTTACTAAACCCGGAAAAGCGCGCGAAGTAACATGACATGCCTTTAAAATACCGGCGTCCCCAGGGCTTCTCCAGGCGAGAGCGACAAGCCCTGTTTGCCCTGATATTCCTCCTCATTCTGGTTGAAGCTTTCGGTTATCTTTCCCGTTCCCTATCCCCGCCTCCACGGCGGGATGTGCAGCGCCACGTCATCTATGATACTATCCGGGTACAGGCTCATGCCCGTGCAGCTGATCATCCTCCCGCAAGGGAGGAAAATACGAAGTCCCGGGAACGGAAGGGATCTGCATATTCCAAACCCTTTACCGTGTTGCTCAACGAAACGGACACCTTCGCATGGGAGGCCCTGCCCGGCATCGGGCCAACCTTTGCGCGAAGGATCCTGAAGTACCGCTCGCTGCTGGGCGGATATGCGGAAAAGGAACAGTTGGGCGAAGTGTATGGGATCGATACAGCTCAGGTGTGGTACGAACGTGTTCGGGAAGATGATGCGCCGCTTGATTCACTCTTCCTGAACCGCGATACGATCGTACGGTTTTGGCGACACCCCTATGTTTCACCCCCGATAGCCCGGGAATGGGTTCGCTATCGGGATCGTGTGGGGAAATTTACGCGGGTTGAAGAAGTTCGTAAGGGTTATTTGATGACCGATTCGATATTTTATAAAATTGCACCTTATTTGTCGGTACAGTGACCATAGAGCAGATCAGGCAGCATATCCGGTCGGTTCCCGACTTTCCAAAGGCGGGGATCTTGTTCCGGGATATCACACCCTTGCTGGGGCATGCGAAGGCCCGGAAAGCGGTCCTGCAGCATTTGCTGGAAGCCCTGGGTGACTGGGAGATTGATGCCGTAGCTGGAATCGAAAGTCGGGGGTTTTTATTCGGGATGATGCTCGCCAATGCGATGGGCCTGCCCTTTGTGCCGATCCGAAAGGCCGGGAAACTACCCTATGACAAGATCGCGCATAGCTATGAGCTTGAGTATGGTTCAGCGACGATGGAGATCCATACGGATGCTATTCGGCCCGGGGATCGGGTGCTGATACACGACGACCTTTTGGCTACGGGAGGAACGGCGGCGGCAGGTGCTGAACTGTTGGAACAGCTTGGGGCGAACCTGCCCGGGTTCAGCTTTATTATGGAACTGAACTTTCTAAACGGCCAGGAGGTTTTGCAAAAATACAGCACGCGTATACATTCCCTGATCGAATATTGAGGAATGCCTTTTATAACCGTCATATATTACACACCACACAATGAATAATGAGGTATCAGAAATACGACAGATGATCAGGGAAACCCTCCGGGATTTCTGTGCACGTGAAATTCAGCCACATATCATGGAGTGGGATGAGGCACAACATTTTCCGGTTGATGTCATGAAAAAACTGGGCGAACTCGGGATGCTCGGAGTACTGGTGCCGCAGGAATATGGAGGGGCCGGACTAACCTACAGCGAGTACATCATGGTGGTCTCTGAGATCGGCCGGGTTGATCCGTCCATCGGCTTGAGTGTTGCCGCACATAACTCACTTTGTACCGGTCATATTTTGTACTGTGCCAGCGAAGAGCAAAAAAGGGAATGGTTGCCGAAGTTAGCTACCGGTGAATGGATCGGTGCCTGGGGATTGACTGAGGTGGGTACCGGAAGTGATGCAGGCAATATGAACACCACGGCCGTACGGGATGGTGACGGGTGGATCATCAATGGGAGCAAGAACTTCATCACCCACGGGAAATCCGGAGATGTCGCAGTAGTGATCGTTCGGACCGGGGAGAGGAATGACAGCCATGGTATGACTACCTTTTTGGTGGAGAAGGGAACTCCGGGGTTCTCGGCCGGAAAAAAAGAAGATAAGCTCGGCATGCGGGCCAGTGAAACAACGGGATTGGTCTTCGAGAATTGTCGCGTGCCGCATGGTAATATGATCGGGCAGGAAGGCGATGGTTTTATTCAGGCCATGGAAGTGCTTGACGGCGGGCGGATCAGCATTGCAGCACTTTCGGTCGGACTCGCCAGAGGGGCGTATCATCACGCCCTGAAATACGCCAGGGAGCGTGAGCAATTTGGGCAGCCGATCGCCAATTTTCAGGCCATTGCATTCAAGCTGGCAGATATGGCTACCGAAATTGAAGCTTCCGAACTCTTGACCTACGAGGCTGGTGCGCAAAAAGATCGTGGAGAAAGGACCACCGTATCTGCAGCTATGGCCAAGTACTACGCAAGTGAAGTGTGTGTACGCGTTTCGAACGAGGCGGTTCAAATTCACGGAGGATATGGCTTTACCAGGGACTTTCCCGTGGAAAAATATTACCGCGATTGTAAATTGTGTACGATCGGGGAAGGAACGAGCGAAATCCAGAAATTGGTGATATCAAAACATTTGCTCAGGTAATTTGATGGAATTCAAAAAGGTTGCATATTTGCAGCCCAAAAATTTCAGATAGTAAAAGGAGCTATGCCTATGATCATTATTCCGGTAAAAGATGGAGAGAACATTGATCGCGCGCTGAAACGGTACAAGCGCAAATACGATCGTACAGGTGCCATGCGCGAATTGCGCCGGCGCAAGCAATTTACCAAGCCCTCTGTTCAGCGTCGTGAGCAGGTATTGAAGGCTGCTTACATTCAGCAGTTACGGGATCAGGAAGAGGCATAGATAGCCCTTTTTTGGAGATCATTTCCGGGTCTGTCCATTTGGACGGACTTTTTTTTATCTTGTGGGCATGAATGAGGAGGCCTTTTTTGGCTACCTGAGCAATGAACGTCGGTACAGTGAGCATACGGTGCGGGCGTACCGGACTGATCTGGCTCAGTTTCGCGGATTTTTGGAGGTGGTGTACAATATGTCGGACCTGACGGAAGTCCGTGATCAGATGGTGCGTTCTTGGATCATTTCGCTGATGAACGAAGATTATGAGGCCCGGAGCGTTCAGCGGAAGGCCACTTCTCTAAAAACCTATTATAAATTCCTGTTGCGTGAGGGCCACATCGGTAAAAACCCGACTGTGCAGCTACAGACTCCGAAGGTGCGCAAACGCTTGCCGGTGGTGGTACCGGAGGAGCATATGGGGCACTTGCTGGATCAGCGGTTTTTTGAGGAGGGATTTGAAGGCACGCGGGATCGGCTCATTATATTGCTGCTGTACCACACCGGCATACGTAGGGCTGAATTGATCGGGCTACAGGAAAGGGATGTTGATTTGGGCCGTGCTCAGTTGAAAGTCCTGGGTAAAGGGGGCAAGGAGCGGATCATTCCGGTCCAGACTGAATTGGCCGAAGCGATCACAGCCTATCGGCTGGAAAGGGGGAGGCTAGATCCGGCCGTTGAGGCCGGCGAAATATTGGTCACGCAGAAAGGCAAAAAACTATATCCGAAGCTTGTATATCGGGTGGTCAATCGTTATCTGAGCTATGTTAGTAGCGTTGAAAAGAGGAGCCCCCATGTGCTGCGCCACAGTTTCGCAACGCACCTTCTGAATGCGGGGGCGGAACTGAGTGCCATCAGGGAGCTTCTGGGACACGCTAGTTTATCGGCTACCCAGGTGTATACCCACCATTCGGCGGATCAGCTAAAAAAGGTGTATAATCAGGCTCATCCAAGGGGCCACTAAAAACAATCACATGAACATACGCATTCAATCTGTGAATTTTAATGCAGAACCGAAACTGCTTGCCTTTGTGGAAAGCAAACTTCAGAAGTTGGATCAGTTTCACGATCAAATTGTTGATGCGGAAGTCTATTTAAAGGTAGAGAACGTTGCTGACGGTATTGATAAACAGGCGGAGGTACGTGTGAATCTTCCGGGAAATGATCTGATCGTAAAGAAACAGCGCAGGAGTTTTGAGGAGGCGATTGACCGGAGTGTAGGTGTATTGAAGCGTCAGTTGAACAAGCGCAAAAGAAAACGCGTTCGCGGGGTCTGAGCATAAGGAGGAATTTTTTCGAATTCCAGTTGTTTTCAGTTTCATATCTTTTTGTACATTTGCAGTCCCTTTTCAAACGGGGCTGTATTTTTTGTAGCGAAGCCATTGCAGACAGGAGCTTAAGGCCGATGTAGCTCAGCTGGTTAGAGCAGCTGATTTGTAATCAGCAGGTCGTGGGTTCGAGTCCCTCTATCGGCTCCGGTTTATTGAAGGCAATGGGGAGATACTCAAGTGGTCAACGAGGACAGACTGTAAATCTGTTGCCGGCGGCTTCGTAGGTTCGAATCCTGCTCTCCCCACCAGGTTGCTTGTAGGAGTGACGTAAAGCGGAAGTAGCTCAGTTGGCAGAGCGACAGCCTTCCAAGCTGTAGGTCGCGGGTTCGACCCCCGTCTTCCGCTCGGAGCCCTCCGGGGTGCAGGGTTGTAAGCCGATGTAGCTCAGGGGTAGAGCGTTTCCTTGGTAAGGAAGAGGCCACGGGTTCAAATCCCGTCATTGGCTCAGGTGAAAGGAATGAGATCTCGGTGCTTTTCGGGAATATCCGGGATTTTTGGCAAGTAAGTTTTAACATTTAACTATAAACAAAGACGATCAATCATGGCAAAGGAAAATTTCAATCGTTCCAAACCCCACTTGAATATCGGAACTATTGGTCACGTTGACCATGGTAAAACAACGCTGACTGCTGCCATCACTAAAGTATTGGCAGACGCCGGTCTTGGTGAAGCACGTGGATTCGATTCTATCGATAATGCGCCGGAAGAAAAGGAGCGTGGTATTACCATTAACACAGCTCACGTTGAGTATGAGACTGAAAGCAGGCACTATGCGCACGTTGACTGCCCGGGTCATGCTGACTATGTAAAGAACATGGTAACCGGTGCTGCCCAGATGGACGGAGCGATCCTGGTAGTTGCCTCTACCGATGGTCCGATGCCACAAACCCGTGAGCACATTCTTCTGGCCCGTCAGGTAGGGGTACCTGCAATCGTTGTTTTCATGAACAAAGTAGACATGGTAGACGATGAAGAGCTCCTGGAATTGGTGGAAATGGAAATACGTGAGTTGCTGTCGTTCTACGAATTCGACGGAGATAACCTGCCGGTAATCCGGGGTTCTGCCTTGGGTGCATTGAACGGTGAAAATCAATGGGTTGACACTGTAAACGAGCTGATGAAAACGGTTGACGAGCACATTCCATTGCCTGAACGTGACATAGATAAGGACTTCCTGATGCCTATCGAAGACGTATTCTCTATCACCGGTCGTGGCACTGTAGCTACCGGCCGTATCGAAACAGGTATAATCAATTCCGGAGACCCGGTTGAGATCATCGGTATGGGAGAAAAGAAACAGACTTCTACGATCACGGGAGTAGAGATGTTCCGTAAGATCCTGGATCGCGGTGAGGCTGGCGACAACGTTGGCTTGTTGTTGCGCGGTATTGAGAAAACCGATATCCAACGTGGCATGGTGATCTGTAAACCAGGTTCAGTAACTCCGCACACCAAATTCAAAGCGGAGGTCTATATTCTCAAGAAGGAAGAAGGTGGCCGCCACACTCCGTTCCACAACCGTTACCGTCCGCAGTTTTATTTGCGTACAACAGACGTAACTGGAGAGATCAAATTGCCGGAAGGTACTGAAATGGTAATGCCAGGTGACAACCTGACCATTACCGTTGAACTGATTGCCCCTGTGGCAATGAGCGTAGGTCTGCGTTTCGCTATTCGTGAAGGTGGACGCACAGTGGGTGCAGGTCAGGTAACGGAGATCATAGAGTAGCTCTGGTGGATCAGGGACAGGAATAAGACAAGGTGAAAAGCGCCATAAAGCGCTTTTCCTTTGACCGTAAACGGGTGTAGCTCAGCTGGTAGAGCAGTGGTCTCCAAAACCAAAGGTCGTGAGTTCGAGTCTTACCACCCGTGCAAATGGAAGAGAGGAAATGCAGAAGATCAGAACCTATTTCCAGGATTCGTACGACGAATTGGTGAATAAAGTAAGCTGGCCAACCTGGTCGGAACTGCAAGCCAGTTCCCTGTTGGTAGCAGTAGCTAGTGTGATCATCGCTTTGTTGGTGTACATCATGGACTATTCGTTCAGTAATCTGCTGAGTTTCTATTACAGTATCTTCGGATAGGAGGTTAGGAGGATGAGTGATCATAGAAAGTGGTATGTCGTTCGTGCCATCAGTGGACAGGAAAAAAAGGTGAAAGGGTATATCGAATCGGAAGTGGCCCGGTTGGGAATGGAAGACCTGGTGACCCAGGTATTGGTGCCTACCGAAAAGATATTCCAGATCCGAAACGGTAAAAAGGTAAGCAAGGAACGTACCCACTATCCTGGCTACATCATGATCGAAGCTCATTTGGTTGGAGAAGTGGAGCATGCGATCAAGGGAATTCCGGGAGCCATCGGATTTCTGGGAGGTAAGGAAGGAGGAGCTGTTCCGCTTCGCGAGAATGAGGTGAAAAGAATGTTGGGTCGGATGGACGAATTGGCCGAAACCGGCGAACAAATCAACATTCCGTTCATCGTTGGGGAAACGATCAAGGTTATTGACGGGCCTTTCAACGGGTTCAACGGGACCGTTGAAGAGATCAATGAAGAAAAGCGCAAACTGAAAGTGATGGTGAAGATCTTTGGACGTAAGACGCCGCTTGAGTTGAGTTATATGCAGGTAGAAAAGGAATCATGAACCATTGGAGTGGAAGTCGTGGTGCGATGCTTCCTGGCACCCCGGACGAAAACTTCAGCATCTAATGCTAAGATAGGAATGGCTAAAGAAGTAATTGGGTTAATCAAGCTTCAGGTCCCTGGCGGTGTTGCCAACCCGTCCCCACCTGTAGGTCCTGCCCTAGGGGCGAAAGGGGTGAACATCATGGAATTCTGTAAGCAATTCAACGGGCGTACCCAGGATAAAATGGGTAAACTGCTACCGGTGGTGATCACTGTATATGCAGACAAGTCGTTCGACTTCGTGATTAAAACCCCTCCCGCTGTCGTTCAGATCATGGAAGCGGCCAAAGTCAAAAAAGGGTCGGGAGAGCCCAACCTTGCGAAGGTCGCTAAGATCACCTGGGATCAGGTACGTGCGATCGCTCAAGATAAAATGCAGGATCTGAATGCCTTTGAGGTGGAAAGTGCTATGCGAATGGTAGCTGGAACCGCGCGTAGCATGGGTGTGACCGTAACCGGAAAAGCTCCGTTTTAAATTAGTGGCATGGCGAAGTTGACAAGGAAACAAAAGGAAGCACAGGAACTGATAGGAAAAGACAAGCTCTACTCGCTGGCAGACGCTTCAGGCTTGATCAGGAAGGTCAGTAAAACAAAGTTCGACGCATCTGTTGATGTTGCGGTACACCTGGGGATTGATCCGCGTAAGGCAAATCAAATGGTACGTGGTGTTGTTACTCTTCCACACGGAACGGGTAAGAATGTGAAGGTGTTGGCATTGGTTACTCCCGACAAGGAAGCAGAGGCAAAGGAAGCCGGAGCGGACTTTGTCGGATTGGACGAATACATCGGGAAGATCAAAAGTGGTTGGACTGATGTAGATGTGATCATTACCATGCCGGCAGTAATGGGCAAGATCGGACCTTTGGGGCGCATTCTCGGACCGCGGGGTTTAATGCCAAACCCGAAAACTGGAACGGTAACCGTGGATATTGCAAAAGCAGTGAGCGATGTAAAAACCGGTAAAATCGATTTTAAGGCGGATCGTTATGGTATCATCCACGCTTCCGTAGCCAGGGCTTCATTTGAAGAGGGCAAGATACAGGAGAACGCTCGTGAGTTATTGCAAACGATCATTAAACTGAAGCCAGTGGCAGCCAAAGGTGATTATGTAAAAAGCATTTATATGAACAGCACCATGAGTCCCGGTATTGCGGTTGATCCGAAATCGATTAGTGAAGAAGTAGCGACCGGATAATAGAAATAGTATTCATCATGACAAGAGAAGAGAAGGATCAGGTCATTGAGGATCTTGCTCAAATGCTGGTTGGGAACAGGAATATCTACCTGGCAGATGTTTCAGGGCTAGATGCCGATGCAACGAGCCGCTTGCGCCGCCTTTGCTTTAACCGTAAAGTGAGCATGAGCGTTGTAAAGAATACCCTTCTTAAAAAGGCAATAGAAAGATCAGGCCTCAATTTAGGGCCGATGTATGATATGCTGAAGGGTAATACGTCGATCATGATCGCTGAAGCAGGTAGTGCTCCTGCGAAATTGATCAAGGAGTTCCGTAAAAAGAACGACAAGCCCCTTTTAAAAGGAGCTTTTGTAGAAGAGACGATCTACATCGGAGACGATCAGCTGGATATGCTTTCGGATCTGAAGTCGAGGGAAGAGCTGGTCGGAGATATCATCATATTGTTGCAATCACCGATCAGGAATGTTGTTTCCGGATTGCAGGGCGCGTGTGGCCAAAAAATTGCCGGTTTGCTCAGGGCTTTGGAAGAACGGGCACAGTAAATTTGTACGCACTCTTGCTATCCCATTATAGAGAGATCATAAATTAAAATTAGTTATTAAAATGGCAAATATTAAAGAACTCGGAGATTCACTGGTAAACCTTAGCGTAAAGGAAGTAAGCGAATTGGCTAATTATCTGAAGGAAGAATACGGCATTGAGCCAGCAGCTGTTGCTGTTGCCACAGCTGATCCGGATGCAGGTGATGGTGTGGAAAGTGGCGCTGACGGGCCAACCGAATTCGATGTAATCCTTAAAGCAGCTGGTGGTTCTAAACTGGCAGTTGTAAAACTTGTTAAGGAGCTTACCGGGCTGGGATTGAAAGAAGCCAAGGAAGTCGTTGACAATGCTCCATCTCCTGTAAAGGAAGGTGTTGCAAAAGACGAAGCGGAATCCCTGAAAGCTCAGCTTGAAGAGGCCGGTGCTGAGGTAGAGCTTAAATGAGCTTGCGGGCTTTACCCGATATAAAGGTTTAGGTCTTTTTGGAGGCAAAAAGCCTTCGTAGGGTCTGACCCCTTTTGTGTTTAGTTCCTTTCATTCTCCATTAATTTAAATTTAGGTCCATTGGCAACGACACGCACTCCTGAAAGAATTTCATTCGCAAGTATAAAAAGTCAGCTCGAATATCCTGACTTCCTCGACATTCAGCTTCAGTCATTTGTCGATTTCTTTCAGTTGGATACCAAAACAGAGGATCGCCGTATTGAGGGGCTGTTCCGCGTATTTTCGGAGAATTTTCCGATCTCTGATACCCGGAATCAGTTTGTCCTGGAATTCCTTGATTACTTTATTGACCCTCCCCGCTATTCCATTGAGGAGTGTATCGAACGGGGATTAACCTACAGCGTGCCGCTGAAAGCCCGCTTGAAACTTTATTGTACGGACCCTGAGCATGAGGATTTTGAGACTATCGTTCAAGATGTGTTCCTTGGTCAGATCCCCTACATGACCCCGCGCGGTACTTTCGTCATCAACGGGGCCGAGCGCGTGATTGTGTCGCAATTGCACCGATCACCGGGTGTTTTCTTCGGACAATCGTTCCATGCCAATGGGACCAAGCTGTACAGTGCACGTATTATTCCGTTCAAGGGATCCTGGATAGAATTTGCGACGGATATTAATAACGTAATGTACGCCTACATTGACCGCAAGAAAAAATTGCCGGTAACCACCCTGCTGCGTTCCATTGGATATGAGCGCGATAAGGACATCCTCGAGATCTTTGATTTGGCTGAGGAGTTCAGAGTGAGCAAAACCGGATTAAAAAAAGTAATGGGGCGTAAGCTGGCTGCTCGTGTATTAAAAACCTGGGTGGAAGACTTCGTAGATGAAGATACCGGTGAAGTGGTATCTATTGAGCGTAATGAGGTGGTTCTGGATCGTGAGACCACCCTGGAAAAGGAGCACATCGGAGATATTCTGGAGGCTAATGTGAAAATGATCCTGTTGCACAAGGAGGACATCAAGTCTTCCGACTATGCGATCATCCACAATACGCTTCAAAAGGACCCGACGAACTCAGAAAAAGAGGCGGTGGAACACATTTACCGCCAGCTGCGTAACGCAGAGCCGCCCGATGAGGAAACTGCACGCGGGATCATTGACAAATTGTTCTTCTCAGAGTCGCGTTACAACCTCGGAGAAGTAGGGCGTTACCGCCTGAACAAAAAACTGAACCTGGAAATCGACAGCAATGTACAGATACTGACCAGGGATGACATTATCCTGATCATCAGGTATTTGATCGAATTGGTTAACAGCAAGGCGGATGTCGACGATATTGATCACCTGAGTAATCGTCGCGTACGTACCGTGGGAGAGCAGCTGGCGAATCAGTTTTCGGTCGGGCTTGCCCGCATGTCGCGTACGATCCGGGAGCGGATGAATGTACGCGATAACGAGGTGTTTACGCCGATTGATCTGATCAATGCGAAAACGCTCTCATCTGTGATCAACAGCTTCTTTGGAACAAACCAGTTGTCACAGTTCATGGACCAAACCAACCCGCTGGCGGAGATCACACATAAGCGTCGCCTTTCTGCTCTGGGTCCTGGCGGTCTTTCGCGTGAACGTGCAGGTTTCGAGGTTCGTGATGTTCACTATACACACTACGGCCGTTTATGCCCGATCGAAACCCCGGAAGGTCCAAACATCGGATTGATTTCCTCACTTTGTGTATTTGCCAAAGTGAACCGCATGGGATTTATCGAAACCCCATACCGCAAAGTGAATGAAGGCAGAGTGGATATGAACTCGGAGGCAGAGTACCTGACTGCGGAAGAAGAGGATTGCAAGGTAATTGCTCAGGCCAATGCCCCGATTGATGATGAAGGCAGGTTCATGAACAACCGGATCATTGCCCGTGACGAAGGGGACTTCCCCGTATTGGAGCCGGATAAGATTGACTACATAGATGTAGCACCGAATCAGATCGCTTCGATCTCCGCTTCCCTGATCCCGTTCCTGGAACACGATGATGCAAACCGTGCTTTGATGGGATCAAATATGATGCGTCAGGCCGTACCATTGGTGCGTCCGGAGGCTCCGATCGTAGGTACCGGATTGGAGCGTCAGATGGCACGTGACAGCCGTGTCCTGATCAATGCAGAAGGGGAAGGTATGGTTGAATATGTCGACGCGCAAAAAGTGGTGATCAAATATGATCGCACCGAGGATGAGATCCTCGCGAGCTTTGATGAACAAAACACGACCTACTGGCTAACCAAGTTCCTGAAGACCAACCAGGGAACGAGCATCAATCTGAAACCGATCGTACGTAAAGGCGATCGCGTGAGCAAGGGAGATATACTTTGTGAAGGTTATGCTACCCAAATGGGCGAATTGGCTTTGGGACGTAACCTGAAGGTGGCTTTTATGCCCTGGAAGGGGTACAACTTCGAGGATGCGATCGTGGTAAGTGAGCGCGTCGTACGCGAAGATGTCTTTACTTCTATCCACATTGATGAATACGCGTTGGAGGTTCGCGATACAAAACTTGGTCAGGAAGAGCTAACCGCGGATATTCCGAACGTAAGTGAAGAGGCCACCCGGGAGCTTGATGAGAACGGACTTATTCGCGTTGGTGCTGAGATCAAGCCGGGGGATGTTCTTATCGGTAAAATTACACCGAAAGGAGAAAGTGATCCTTCACCGGAAGAAAAACTGCTTCGTGCCATCTTCGGTGACAAGGCTGGGGATGTGAAAGATGCTTCGTTGAAGGCGCCACCTTCATTGAGCGGTGTGGTGATCGACAAAAAGCTCTTCTCCTCTGCCATCAAGGATCGGAAGGCCCGCTCACAGGATAAGGAAGTTTTGTTGCAACTGGATGGGGAGCTCAATCGCGAAATGGTTGAACTGACAGCCAAATTGATTGACAAATTATTGGTTGTAGTGAGCGGTCGCGCCTGCCAGGGAGTTGTAAATGAACTGAATGAAGAAGTTATCAGGAAGGGAACCAGGTTCACTCAGAAATTGCTAAACAGCATAGAGGACTTCACCGTATTGAGCCAGGATAAGTGGACAACCGATGCGAACAGAAATAAGCTCGTTCGCAATATGCTTCACAATTACAGGATCAAGGTGAGTGATTTGCGCGGATTATACCGCCGCAAGAAATTCACGGTAAGCGTAGGTGATGAGCTGCCCCCTGGGATCGTCCGCCTGGCAAAGGTTTACATTGCGAAGAAGCGCAAGCTTAAAGTTGGGGATAAGATGGCCGGACGCCATGGTAATAAGGGGATCGTTGCCCGAATTGTACGCGACGAGGACATGCCATTCCTCGGGGACGGAACACCTGTGGATATTGTATTGAACCCACTGGGGGTTCCTTCGCGAATGAACCTGGGCCAGATCTACGAAACAGTACTCGGATGGGCTGGAGAACGCCTGAACAAGAAATTCAACACGCCGGTATTCGACGGAGCTTCGTTGGATGACATCAACGGCTATACGGATGAAGCAGGCCTTCCCCGATTTGGGCATACGTACCTGTATGACGGAGGTACCGGTGAGCGTTTCCACCAGCCGGCAACAGTAGGTGTTATCTACATGCTGAAACTCGGACACATGGTGGATGACAAAATGCATGCTCGCTCAATTGGACCGTACTCACTCATTACACAGCAACCGCTTGGAGGTAAGGCTCAGTTCGGTGGTCAGCGTTTTGGTGAGATGGAGGTATGGGCATTGGAAGCATTTGGTGCTTCAAGCATCCTGCGTGAGATCCTGACTGTGAAGTCCGACGATGTTATCGGTCGTGCCAAAACATACGAATCGATCGTGAAGGGAGATTCACTGCCTGAACCGGGAATCCCTGAATCACTCAACGTGTTGTTGCACGAATTGAAAGGACTCGGCCTGAATGTAGCGCTTGACTGACAAAGTTTATCATCCCGCCGTGAGGCGGGGAGCTTTTAATAATGGAACATCTTTATCATGGCGATGAGAAGAGAGAACAAACACAACAGTAACTTTTCAAAGATCACGATCAGTCTGGCGAGCCCGGAGAAGATCCTTGAGGAATCGTGGGGAGAGGTCCTGAAGCCGGAAACGATCAATTACCGTACACATAAACCGGAGCGGGATGGCCTTTTCTGCGAGCGGATCTTTGGTCCGGTCAAAGATTATGAATGCCACTGTGGTAAGTACAAGCGCATTCGCTATAAAGGGATCATTTGCGATCGATGCGGTGTGGAGGTGACCGAGAAAAAAGTGCGTCGTGAGCGAATGGGACATATTAATCTGGTAGTGCCGGTGGCGCACATCTGGTACTTTAAATCGTTGCCGAACAAGATCGGTTACTTGCTCGGGTTGCCGACCAAGAAACTGGATATGATCATCTATTACGAGCGCTACATAGTGATTCAGCCGGGTATTGCGCAAAATGCGGATGGCGAGCCCCTGCAGATGATGGACTTTCTGACTGAAGAGGAATATTTGGATATTCTGGATACGATCCCAGCCGAGAACCAATACCTTGACTATACGGATCCGAACAGGTTCGTCGCCAAAATGGGTGCAGAAGCATTGTACGATCTGTTGAAGAATATCGATCTGTTGGCTTTGTCTAGTGAATTGCGTCACAAGGCGAACACAGAGACTTCGCAGCAGCGTAAGAACGAGGCGTTGAAGCGTTTGCAGGTGGTGGAGGCCTTTCGTGATGCAAATAATAGGATGGAGAACAATCCCGAATGGATGATCATGAAGGTGATTTCGGTGATTCCACCGGATCTTCGCCCACTGGTGCCTCTTGATGGAGGGCGATTCGCGACATCCGATTTGAACGATCTGTACCGCCGTGTGATTATTCGTAACAACCGCTTGAAACGCTTGCTGGAGATCAAGGCTCCTGACGTGATTTTGCGTAATGAAAAGCGTATGCTGCAGGAATCTGTGGACAGTTTGTTCGACAATACCCGTAAGGCCAGTGCGGTGAAGACTCAGGGCAACCGGGCACTGAAATCGCTTTCGGATAGCCTGAAGGGTAAGCAGGGTCGTTTCCGTCAGAACCTGCTTGGTAAGCGTGTGGATTACTCAGCTCGTTCGGTGATCGTTGTTGGACCGGAATTGAAATTGTACGAATGTGGTCTTCCAAAAGGAATGGCTGCAGAGCTTTATAAGCCGTTTATTATTCGTAAGCTCATTGAGCGTGGAATTGTGAAAACGGTAAAATCTGCGAAGAAGATCATTGATCGCAGTGACCCTGTGGTATGGGATATCCTCGAGAATGTACTGAAAGGGCACCCTGTTCTGTTGAACCGGGCCCCGACGCTTCACCGTTTGGGTATTCAGGCATTTCAGCCCAAATTAATTGAGGGAAAGGCGATCCAGTTGCACCCGCTCGTATGTACGGCATTCAATGCTGACTTTGATGGTGACCAGATGGCCGTTCATTTGCCATTGGGCAATGAGGCAATCCTGGAAGCACAATTGTTGATGCTGGCTTCGCACAACATTTTGAATCCGGCAAACGGTGCGCCGATCGCCGTACCTTCACAGGACATGGTACTCGGTCTTTATTACATGACCAAGCTGCGCCATAGCACTAAAGATGAAGCGGTTCGTGGAGAAGGATTGACCTTCTACTCTCCGGAGGAAGTGAATATCGCGTACAACGAAAACCGCATCGATATCCACGCGTCAATTAAAGTGCGTACCCGTGATCTCGTTGATGGAGAGATCAGGAAGCGTATGATCGATACTACAGTAGGCCGCGTGCTTTTCAATGAGGTAGTGCCACCTGCGGTGGGATATATCAACGAAGTGCTTACAAAGAAAGCGCTTCGCGGGATCATCGCCCGGGTACTGAAGCAAACCAGCTTGCCCGAAGCGGCTACGTTCCTGGATGACATCAAGCACCTGGGATATACGATGGCTTTCCGTGGTGGACTATCGTTCAACCTGGGCGATGTGATCATTCCGGAAGAAAAAGAGGAGATGGTGAAGAGCGCGATTGAGCAAATCGAAGGAATCGCAGGAAATTATAACATAGGATTGATCACCAACAATGAACGCTACAATCAGGTGATCGACGTTTGGACCAACACCAACGCGCGATTAACCGAACGTGTGATGGAGCGTTTGACCGCGGATAATCAGGGATTCAACAGCATCTTCATGATGCTTGACTCCGGAGCTCGTGGTTCCAAAGAGCAAATCCGTCAGCTTTCCGGTATGCGTGGATTGATGGCCAAGCCACAGAAGTCCGGTGGTTCGGGTGGAGAGATCATCGAGAACCCGATCCTTTCCAACTTTAAGGAAGGGCTTTCCATCCTTGAATACTTTATCTCGACACACGGTGCGCGTAAAGGTTTGGCCGATACAGCTCTTAAAACGGCAGATGCCGGTTATCTGACCCGTCGCCTCGTGGATGTCGCACAGGATGTGATCATCTCCGAAGAAGACTGTGGAACTTTACGTGGATTAAATATCACAGCACTCCTCAAGAACCAGGAGGTTGTGGAGAGCCTGTACGACCGTATCGTCGGACGAAACTCATTGGTAGATATCCATCATCCGGATACCAATGAAGTGATCGTTGAAGCGGGTGGATTGATTGCCGAGAGTATTGCTGAAGAAATCGACAATGTCGGGATCGAATCGGTAGAGATCCGCTCTCCGTTGACTTGTGAATCGGCTAAGGGGATTTGTGCAAAATGCTACGGACGAAACCTGGCAACCAATGGGCGCGTACAGATGGGCGAAGCTGTCGGCGTGATCGCTGCCCAGTCAATCGGTGAGCCGGGCACCCAGCTAACCCTGCGTACCTTCCACGTTGGAGGTACTGCTTCGAACATTACCGAGGAGTCAATTATGATTGCCCGGTTTGAAGGAGCCGTCGAATTTGATGAATTGCGTACAGTTGAAGGAGCAAAAGACCTGGTAACCGGGGAACCAGAGAACATCGTAATCGGTCGTACCGGCGAAATGCGCATCGTGGATCCAAAATCGGGTCACGTGCTTTCTTCTAACAATATTCCCTACGGAGCCAAGCTGTCCGTTAGGCCGGGACAAAAGATCAAAAGAGGAGATGTCCTGTGTGAATGGGATCCATATAATGCGGTAATTATTTCGGAAACAACGGGTACCATCAAATTTGATAACGTTATCGAAGGAATTACCTACCGGGTGGAGATTGATGAGCAAACCGGATTCCAGGAAAAGGTGATCTCCGAAATGCGCGACAAGAAAAAGATACCAACCGTTCAGATCACCACCAATAAGGGTGAGGTTATCAGGACCTACAACCTCCCGGTAGGCGCGCACATTATGGTAAATGATGATGATAAGATCGAAGCGGGCAAAGTGCTTATGAAAATTCCGAGAAGCAGTGCTAAAGCCGGGGATATTACCGGTGGCCTGCCTCGTGTAACAGAGCTCTTCGAAGCACGTAATCCATCAAACCCTTCTGTGGTTTCTGAGATAGATGGCATTGTATCGTATGGTAAGATCAAGCGTGGTAACCGTGAGGTAATTGTCGAAAGCCGCAGTGGACAGATCAAGAAGTACCTGGTTCCGCTTTCCAAGCAAATCCTTGTACAGGAGAACGACTATGTACGTGCCGGTATGCCGATGTCCGACGGAGCCATTACTCCGACCGACATTCTGAACATTCAGGGTATGACTGCCGTACAGGAGTACATTGTAAATGAGATCCAGGAGGTATATCGTTTGCAGGGGGTAAAGATCAACGATAAGCATTTTGAGGTCATCGTTCGTCAAATGATGCGTAAGGTTCAGATCGTTGACTCTGGCGATACCAAGTTCCTTGAGCATCAGCTTGCACATAAGTACGACTTCATGGAAGAGAACGATTGGATTTTCAACAAGCTGGTCGTAACGGATCAGGGAGAAAGCGAAAAACTACGCAATGGGCAAATCATCACTGCTCGTGAGCTGCGCGATGAAAACTCCTTCCTGAAGCGCAATGACAAAGAACCCGTACAAACGCGGGAGGCCTTGCCAGCAATCGCTTGCCCGATACTTCAGGGAATCACCCGCGCATCGCTGCAAACCAAGTCCTTCATCTCAGCTGCATCCTTCCAGGAAACGACCAAGATCTTGAACGAGGCCGTGGTAAGTGGAAAAACAGACTACCTTGAAGGACTGAAAGAGAATGTGATTGTAGGTCACAAGATCCCGGCAGGTACCGGTTTGCGCGAGTATGACAAGTTGATCGTCGGAAATAAAAAGGAGTACGAGGCACTGATGGAAAAAACGATCGCTGCCGAATTAGTCGGGAAAGAGGAAGTAGAAGAAAAAGCTCAAAATGTCTAATCAGAATCAGGATCAGGGCAACCAGATCAACATTGAGTTGCCCGAAGAGATTGCCGAGGGAACATACAGCAACCTGGCTATTATCAACCACAGTCCGGCCGAATTCGTCGTGGATTTCGTAAAAATGATGCCGGGAGTGCCCAAAGCAAAAGTAAAATCCCGTATCGTGCTCACGCCACAACACGCCAAGCGATTGTTGCGCGCACTGAACGATAACATTCAGAAATACGAACAGCAGTTCGGAGAGATCCAGGAGGACAACCGCGGAAACATCCCGCTGAATTTCGGAGGGCCTACCGCACAGGCCTGACTTAATCTAATGGGTTTCCAAATCCCCTTTTGGTACCGTATCGGGCTGCTCTCGTACGGAGCAGCCATGCGCCTTGCGGCGCGATGGAACCCGAAAGCACGTCACTGGATCCAGGGCCGTAGGGATTGGCGTCGCATATATACCGGGAAGCTCCGTGATATCCACAAACCGATTTGGTTTCATTGTGCTTCCCTCGGCGAATTTGAACAGGGCCGACCAGTCATAGAGGCACTTAGGGCCTCGCGGCCCGATCTTCCGATCGTACTCACCTTTTACAGCCCGTCCGGTTACGAGATCCGCAAGAACTACAACGGCACTGATGCTGTACTTTACCTCCCGCTTGATACCCCCGCGAATGCGCATGACTTTATCGAACAACTCAGTCCGACCGTTGCCATTTTTGTGAAATACGAACACTGGCTTTATCTGCAATCGGAACTTGATCGACGCCACATCCCACGCTACCTTATCAATGCCCGTTTTCGCCCTGATCAGGTCTTTTTTAAACCGTATGGAGCCGTTTTTCGAGAAGCATTGGGCGGATTCAAAAGGATCTTTGTGCAAGACGATAAGAGCCTGACTGCCGCCCTCAGCCTGGGGCTGAAAAGTGTTGAAAAAGCTGGAGATACGCGATTCGACCGCGTTGCACAAATTGTTCAGGATGCTCCCGCCGATGAACAGTTTGAGGCCTGGGAGCCGAAAGGACCGGTCCTCGTATTAGGGAGTTCGTGGCCCTGGGATGAGTCCATCGTAGCGCAACACTGGAAAGGTGCCCTGATCATTGTACCGCATGAAGTGCACGAACCACGCATTGCGGAAATCAGGCGGTTATTTCCCGACAGCCAGCGCTACAGTTCCGGAGGAGTTTTTTCTGCCCGTGTGATCATTGTGGATACGATAGGTAAGCTGGCTATGATCTATCGATACGGCGATGCCGCCTTTATCGGAGGTGGATTCGGAAAAGGGATCCACAATACCCTGGAGGCAGCTTCGTGGGGATTACCGGTATTTTTTGGCCCGAATTACCGGAAATTCACCGAAGCCGCAGAACTCATTGCCGTTCAGGGAGGAATGAGCATTGAAGGGCCGAACGACTGGCAACAGCTTCCCGACCCGGGTGAATGGAAGGCATGGGGCGAGCGGGCCTCGGCTTACGTACGCGATCGGGTTGGCGCTACGCCCCGAATTGTCTCCGCTCTATTGCACGAAGAAGAGTGAATCGGAACGTATCTCAGAAATAGCCCCTTATAATTCAGCTATCGGCCCTTTTCCTTCCCGTACAAGGATCGGCTCACTTCCGGAACAATCAATGATGGTACTGGGCTCATTATCTCCGATGCCACCATGGATGGCAATATCAACCATATGAGCATAGCGTTCGTAGATCAGTTCCGGATCGGTTGTGTACTCAACCACATTGTCCGGATCATGAATGGAACTCACTGCAATCGGGTTTCCAAGTGCCTTGACGATTGCCAGGGGTACTCCATTGTCCGGGATCCGGATCCCGATCGTTTTCCTTTTGTGTTGAAACAGTTTGGGGATCTTGTTGGTGGCGTTGAGGATGTAAGTGTAAGGTCCGGGCAGGGTACGTTTGAGCAACTTGAATACTGAAGTGGGGATCGGCCGGGTGTAATCCGACAACATCGTGAGGTTATTGAACACAATGGAGAAATGGGCATCCTTCAGCTTGGTACCCTTCAGCCGGGCCAGTTTTTCCATGGCCCTGGTCTGGTTCAGGTCACAGGCGAAAGCATAAACAGAGTCAGTAGGTACGATCACAATGCCACCTTTCCGAAGCACGCCCACCACCTTGTTGATGGCAGGATCGTGTGAGGACTCCGGGTAAATTTTTAGCAATTCGGACATAGGCTTGGAATAACGATTGTTTTATGACTTACCCCTGGCGTGATCGGCGAGGAATTGCTCAAGTCCGATATCGGTCAGCGGATGTTTGAACAGTGCGGCAATGGCACTCAATGGAGAGGTGATCACATCGGCACCGATCATGGCACATTCTTTAATATGCATCGGGTGGCGGATACTTGCGGCGAGGATCTCGGTATCGTATCCATAGTTATCGAAGATCATGCGAATTTCCTCGATCAGTTGGAGGCCATCTGCAGAAATATCATCCAAACGTCCGAGGAACGGGCTCACGTAGGTTGCCCCTGCCTTGGCAGCCAGCAGTGCCTGATTTGCGCTGAAGATCAGAGTACAGTTGGTACGGATCCCTTTGCCGCTGAAGTACTTGATCGCTTTGATCCCTTCACGGATCATCGGTACTTTCACCACGATTTGCTCATGCAGGGCGGCCAGTGCCTCTCCCTCTTTCACAATGCCTCCGAAGTCGGTCGCCACCACTTCGGCGCTCACGTCTCCGTCAACGATATCGCAGATGCTTACGTAATGCCGGATGATATTCTCTTGTCCGGTGATGCCTTCCTTCGCCATGAGCGACGGGTTAGTGGTAACACCGTCAAGTATGCCGAGCTCCTGGATTTCGCGAATTTGATTGAGGTTAGCGGTGTCGATGAAGAACTTCATAAGATGGGTTTTGGGTGAACGACAAAGTTAAAGATATCAGAGCGCATCCGCTACCTGGATCTTCGCACCTTTAAAGAACTGATAAAGTGCGGCAATCATGAACAGGTGACCGATATCGTTGTGGTTGAACCAGGGGGAAGGAGCCAGCTTGAGCACCATCACAATGGCCGAACCTATGAGGAAGGCGAGTCCTGAGAAGAACTCCTTTTTTCCGGCCGTAGGCCGTGGGTTTAATAAGTGCAGGGGTAATATGTATCCGAGGATACCTGTCGCCGTGAAAATAGCAACTACCGTGAAGTCAAGGGTGCAGAGGATGGATAGGAGGAAAAGGATGAGGTAGGCCGTAGGGACCCATTCCCAGATCTGCCAGATGCCGCGTTCGCGGAAATAGCTGTTGGAGGCAACCATGAAGAGCCAGATGGCGATGGCATTGAGCATCCAGGGCAGGCGATGAAAGGGACGCCCAAGTTCGTAGTTGAATGCATGTGCGATTCCGCCCGCGAAGGTCGAAAGACTCATGAAAATAAAGACGAAAACGTAGAGGCGGGCGAGTTTCCTGCGGGAGCGGCTGAGACGAATGGCAAAGGCGCAGCAGAAAGCAGCGGCAAGACAGTTGGTAAAAGCCGTGGTGGGCTCCTGGATAAGGGTGCCAAACAGATGGATCTCGGTAGTCATGGGCAAGAGGGCAAAGAGCAGAGAGCGGGCTCTTCGCCCCCAACACACCGCTCCCAACTATGAAAAAAAGGAGCAAGCTGCTCATATCGCGCCGCTACAACCCCTTACCCTTGCTACCTTCCGGTCCTGGGGGATTCAGAGGGAGCTGGCCGCATGAGACTTGCCCCTTGGGCGGCAAAGTACGGAAATAGTTGGTTATATTTGCCCATTACTAAACCCTTCGTACCATGGATCAACATATGAAAAAGGTTATTCATAACTACGCACTGATCAACGCTGTGATCGGTGTATTGTATACCACCATCAGCTACGTAACGGGGAATACAAAGATGTTCACCACCTGGTGGATCGGAATATTGATCGCTATCGTTGGTATTGCCATCGTTGCCATGGGAGCACAGAAATACAGGAATGTGCAGGGAGGTTTTATGAGTTTCAGGGAAGCCTTCACCGTGAGTTTCATGATCTTTTTCATCTCCGGAGTGATTAGCATCTTGTTCAATATGTTGATCTTCAATGTGATTGATCCGGGCTATGCCGAACAACTGGATCAGGCTATCCTCGAAATGACGGTCAGCCAAATGGAAAAATTCGGTACACCGGAATCGGCTATTGCTGAAACCATGGAAAAAATGGAAGCCCAGGGCAGTAAATTTGGTGTCGGCAACCAGATAAAAGGATTTGGGTTCAGCCTTATTTTTTATGCGATACTTTCTTTGATCATCGCAGCGTTTACCAGGAAAAAAGCACCCGAGTTCACGAACACCGATGCCGGGTCGGGCGAAAACTAAAAAGCTCCCTGTTGGATTTATCAGTTGTTGTTCCCTTACTGAACGAATCAAGGTCCCTGCCCGAGCTCGCAGCCTGGATCAACCGCGTGTGCGTCAGTCATGATATTACGCACGAAGTGATTTTTGTAGACGACGGCTCCACCGATGATTCCTGGAAGGTCATCGGGGAGTTACGTGCCGAATATCCTGCCGTCAAGGGCTTGCGCTTCCGTCGCAATTACGGTAAATCCGCCGCCTTAAATGAAGGTTTTGGCCTCGCGGCCGGAAAAGTGGTCATCACCATGGATGCCGATCTTCAGGATAGTCCGGAAGAGATCCCGGAACTTATGCGTATGATCAATGAGGAAGGATACGATCTCGTAAGCGGGTGGAAGAAAAAGCGGAAAGACCCTGTCTCCAAGAGGGTCCCGACCAGGCTCTTCAACTGGGCTACCCGGCGGATCAGCAGGATCCGGCTGCACGATTTCAACTGTGGGCTCAAGAGCTACCGGCACGAAGTAGTAAAAAACATGGAGGTCTATGGTGAAATGCATCGCTACATACCGTTTCTTGCCAAGAACGCCGGCTTCAGCCGCATTACCGAAAAGGTGGTGCAGCACCAGGCGCGGAAGTATGGGAAGAGCAAGTTCGGTCTTGACCGGTTCGTGAATGGCTACCTCGACCTGTTGTCGCTTTACTTCGTTTCGCGTTTCGGCAAACGGCCCATGCACTTTTTCGGGTTACTTGGCAGTATCATGTTCTTCATCGGGTTCCTGGCCTCGGCCTGGATCGGCGGATACAAGCTCTGGGCACTCAGTGCCGGACTCAAACCGGAACTCGTAACTGAAGATCCGTGGTTCTACATCGCTCTCGCCACCATGATCCTTGGAACACAGTTGTTCCTGGCCGGATTCATTGCAGAAATGGTGCATCGAAACAACCGCGAGCGCAACCGCTACAACGTCGCCGAAAAAATCGGCTGGTGAGTCATGGCCGAGCTGTCCCTGTCCTTTATTGTTCCTGTTTACAACCGCCCCGATGAGGTTAAGGAGTTGCTGGTCAGCCTGGCGCATCAATCCGACCCCGATTTTGAACTGGTGCTCGTTGAGGACGGATCGGACCGCGACAGTAAAGCCGTGGTTGAACAGTACAGCGATCAGCTTACCATTCGCTATTTCTTCAAGGAGAATGAGGGGCCGTCCATCGCCCGCAATTACGGTATTGCCCGGGCGCAGGGCAATTACTTCCTTTTTGTCGATTCCGACTGCATTCTCCCCGGGCACTACGTTGCGGAAGTGCGTCAGTACCTCGCCGCGCATCCGGATGTCGGGGCATTTGGCGGCCCTGATCGGGCCGATGAGAATTTTAACGTATTGCAGAAATCGATTAGCTACAGCATGACCAGCTTCTTCACCACGGGGGGTATCCGCGGCGGAAAAAAACAGGTCGATAAGTTTCACCCGCGCTCCTTTAATCTCGGTTTTTCACGCCAGGTCTACGAACAAACCGGTGGTTTTCCGGACACTAAGCTCCACCCGGGAGAGGACATGATCCTCGCTATCACGATCATCAAAGGCGGGTTTAAAACGGCACTCATTCCCAACGCCTATGTCTTCCACAAACGCCGCACCAACCTCAGGCAGTTCCGCCGCCAGGTCTACCGCTTCGGTTTCGTACGCATGGTTATCTCGGTCCTCTATCCGGATACCTTCAAGGTGTTTTTTCTCTTACCCACGGCCTTCACGGCCGGATTTTTCCTCAGCGCTCCGCTGGTCTTCTTCGGTCAGTGGTGGCTTTTGATCCTATATGTGTTCTATTTCGTATTGGTCAAGCTCGACGCTGCGATCAGAAATCGCTCCGTGGAGGTCGGCGTTTTCTCCGTCATCACCACCACCATTCAGATGTACGGATACGGAACAGGATTTGCCTATTCCCTCTGGAAGTGGATCACTCTGGGCAGGGAACGCTATCTCACCTGGGCCGAAACCTACCGCGGCTGAGCGGCTCAGCTTTTGTATTTTTGTGCCTTGTGAAACAGATCATTTCCTGGTTGATCCGTTATGTTCCGCGCCGCCATCTGCAGCGTGTGAGCCATATTGGATTAGGTCTGGTTTCGGTCTTCTACCGTGGTAGCAACGTCGAGTGTCCCATCATCGGGCGCACCTACCGCAAATTCATGCCCTATGGCCGACTGAAACCACGGGAGAATGCCTTGTGTCCGGGCAGCCTTTCCCTCGAACGCCACCGCTTACTTTGGTTGTTCCTTAAGGAAAAGACCAACTTGTTCAACGAAAAGATCTGCCTGCTCCATATTGCCCCGGAGCAATGCTTTATGGATCATTTCGAGGAGGCATCCAATATTGAGTACATTACTGGCGACATTGAATCGCCTCTGGCCAGGGTCAGGATGGATATCCATGACATCCCCTTCCCGGATAACAGCTTTGACGCGGTCATGTGCAACCACGTGATGGAGCACGTAAACGACGATATTCGGTGTATGAGCGAGATCTGCCGTGTCCTCAAACCAGGCGGATGGGCCATTATGCAGGTGCCACAAGACTATGACCGTGAAGAAACCCTTGAAGATCCAGCCATTACCGATCCCAGGGAACGTGAACGCATATACTGGCAAAGCGATCATGTGCGGCTATATGGAAGAGACTATGGAAAGCGTTTGGCCAGGGCTGGATTCAACGTGCGTGAAGATCATTTTCTCGAAGAACTCGGTGAAGAAAAACAGCGCTATTATGCCTTACCCGGCCGCGAGATCATCTATTACTGCACAAAGTAGCGCAGTTTTAAGGGAAGCCTTCAATTTGATTCACTTAAAAATCAATTTACATGTATAAAAAAATGGTGTTCGCCCTGTGTGGATGCTTGCTTTCGTTTGGTGGAATCGCCCAATCCACGGCTATCGATAACATCCTAAGGCAGGTTGAACAAAACAACCAGGAGTTAAAGGCTCTGTCCGAGTATGTCAGGAGTAAAAGTCTTGAGTTGAAATCCGGCAATAACTTACCCGATCCACAATTGGGAGCTTATTTTCTTCCTTTTACAGAACATAGTATGGGTGATTATACCGAGTTTCAGATTACTCAGTCTTTTGAATTTCCTACGGTGTACAGCGCAAGAGGTAGTCTTATCGATAAACAATTCGCACAATTGGAGCTGGACTACCAAATAAAAAGGAAGGAAATATTATCCCAGGCTAAGGGTCATTGCTTAAATCTTGTTTATCTGAATAAGAGACTGGAGACTGAAACTCTGCGAGTTGATCAGGCAAAACAGGTTTTTGATCAGGTGCAGGAGTTATTCGATAAAAAACAGGTTGGCATCCTGGAGTTAAACAAAGCTAAAGTAGCCTGGATGCAAGAGCAGTTCAAAATTCAGCAAATTGAAATGGACATAAAGAATGTATTACTGCAATTGACCAACATGAATGGTGGAACGGAGATCAATTTAACTGTTTGGGAATATGGAGCTTCTGTAGTTTTGCCTTCAAAGGAGTCTGTTTGGCAGGAAAAACTGATGCAAGATGCTGAACTGATGCAATGGAAGCAACAGGAATTGATTGCTCAACAGTCTTTGACTCTTGCCAAAAATAAAGGGCTACCCAATTTAACGGCAGGTTATAATAGTCAGGGAGTGGCTGGTGAACGATTTTCCGGCATTTATACTCAAGTATCCATACCACTTTGGAGCAATCGAAATAAAGTCAAGGCTGCTCAGGCTCAGGTGAATTATCAGCAGTCGTTTACTTCTGCAAAGATACTTCAGTGCCTTGCGTCATTTGAAAAGCAATACAATGATTATGAAATGATGCTCTCCAAATTTCACGAGTATAAGGCTACATTATCAGGACTGAATAGCGAAGAACTATTGCTCCAGGCCTATCAGCTGGGAGAATTGTCATTCCTTGAATATTACATGGAGCTTCAATTTTACCGACAGGCTTATGACGCAATGTTATACATGCAATACCAACTTTATGTATCGCAAAATCAATTTTTAAAACATCAATTGTAAAACCGCTAAAACATATTAAAATGAAGTTGTCAAAAATGCTTATAGCATTGGCTTTTATATCATTTATAGCTGATACAGACAAGAAAAATAATAGCGGACATGCTCATGATACAGAATCGCATGCACATCCGCATAATGAGACTGGTGAACACATACACATGAGGATGGTAGCTCTCATCACGACCATTAATCTTTAAAACGGACAGTTGATATGCGATATTTAATAGTGTTGCTTTCGTTGATTGTGTCTTCATGCCATTCAACGGATGATCATGCTCACAAGCATGATGATGAAGGTGGTCATTCACGTGCGAGTGACGGAAAGCCTTTTGTTGATTATACAATCTGGACAGATCAGACTGAATTGTTTGTGGAGTTCCCTGCTTTGGTGGTGGGTGAGACAAGTCGTTTTGCAGCTCATTTTACGCTACTGAATGGTCATCAACCTGTGCGAGAAGGAAACGTGACGGCGAGTTTGATCAAAGGAGGTAAAGGTATTCGGCACTCTGTAGATGCGCCTTCTTCACCTGGAATTTTTGGACCATCACTGCAACCCAGGGAAGCAGGGAATTACCAACTGGTTTTTGACCTGGAAACTCCTGCATATTCAGATCGCATTGTACTGAATGATATTCCTGTTTTTGCTACGGTTGCAGAAGCTGAAAAGGCTTTGGGTGGTGAAGAAGAAAATAGTAATGCCATTTCCTTTTTGAAAGAGCAGGCCTGGAAGATGGAATTTCAAACTGCTCCTGTGTTGAAAAAGGAAGTCTATCAAATCATTCCTACATCAGGTGTTTGGAAGGTGGCTCCTTCTGATTATCAAACACTGGTTGCTCCTGCAAGCGGGCGGGTGAATTTTAGTTCAGGAGTTTTGACCGAAGGAAGTCCTGTGAAGAAAGGCCAGGTTTTGATGACGATTAGTGGTGCTGGACTTACTTCCAATAACCTGAGTGCAGAGGTTCAGAAAGCCAGGGCTGACTTTGAACAAGCAAGATCGGAATATGAGCGAAAGAAGCTGTTGTATGATTCCAGGATTGTTTCTAGGGCCGAATTTGAACAGGTAGAGCAAAAGTATCAGGTAGCCAAAACCAACTATGAGACGTTGAGTAGCGGCTATCGTGCCGGTGGCAAACAGGTCATCGCTCCTATGGATGGATTTATCAAATCCATTCAGGCTGTGAATGGTGGCTTTGCTAATCAGGGGGATGCTTTGGCGACGGTAACAAGCCATAAGAGTAGTTTACTCGAAGTACAGGTAAGTCCTAAGTACAGTGCTGAACTGCAAAACATCCGAAATATCTGGTATCAGCCTAAGACAGGCAAATGGTCAAGCCTAAATGAGCAGGCTGGTAAGATCTTGTCGGTTGGCAAGGAGGTGGAATCCAATCAGCCTTTAATCTCTGTGTTTGCAGAAGTAAATGAAGGTGTGGAAATGAAGGCTTCCCCTAAAACAGGAACGGTTAAAAATAGAAAAATAACGTTCATTTGAAAAAAGGGAAGTAAGATGAAGAAGAGCAAGCTTACCGAGAGCCAGATCATTGGCTTACTACGCCGTCACCAAGGTGGTGAGAAGGTTTTGGACCTGTGCCGTGAGGGGGGAATTAGCCAGGGCACGTTTTATCAATGGAAGAGCAAGTACTCTGGCATGGAAATCAACCAGCTCAAAAAGCTTAAGGAGTTAGAGCGTGAGGTGGGTCAATACAAGAAGATCGTGGCAGAGCTCACCCTCCACAACACGGTATTAAAAGATGTGCTTGAAAAAAAGCTTTAGGGCCTGCCGAAAAGCGGGAGTTAGTGGACTATTCCCGCAAGAATCATGGCATTAGCCTACGGCAGGCCTGTTTGCTGTTTTGCATTCATATCTCAGTGTATTATTACCGTCCAAAAGCTAATGAGGATCAGCTCATACGTAAGCAGTTGGGTATGTTGGCGGAGTTGCACACACGCTGGGGCTTTTGGATGATGCATCATCGGCTTAGGAGTATGAACTACACATGGAATCACAAACGCGTGTACCGCGTTTATACGGAGATGGGGCTGAATCTGCGAAGAAAGAGCAAAAAACGGCTTGCCATGCGTGTTCAGGAGCCTTTGCTACAGCCCCTACAGCCCAATCTGACCTGGAGCATGGATTTTATGCACGATACGTTAGCAAACGGTATCAAATTCCGTTCGTTCAATGTTCTTGACGATTACAATCGTGAAGCACTGAATATCACCATTGATACCAGCATCAATAGCCAACGGGTCATTCGTGAGCTGGATAAACTGGTAGCCTGGCGCGGTAAACCAGAAAAGATCCGGGTGGACAATGGTCCGGAGTTCATAGCACATGCCATGAAAGAATGGTCGGGCAAACTGGGCATAGAGCTAAAGTTTATTCAAAAGGGCAAACCATATCAAAACGGTTATGTGGAGCGCTTTAACAAGACCTACCGGGAGGAAGTGTTAGATGCCTTTTCCTTCGGACGGTTAAAAGAAGCAGAAGTGCTTTCACAAGCCTGGTTATGGATCTATAATAACGAAAGGCCCCACAAAGCACTGGGTTATATACCGCCCATACCTTTTGCGCAGCAGCGTCTTCGGAGCTACGCTCCTTCGCCACTGCTGCGCAATACCAACATTAAATGGAAATCCTTAGTTTTGGGCGTTCCTAATTAAGGGAAGCCTTCAGAAATGCCCGAAGGTAGTTTTACGGAAGTTCAATTGGCTGTTGGCACTACAACTGAAAGTCTGGTTGTTCCAGCTTCCTGTCTGATGGAAGACTATGGTTATTACTCTGTAATGGTTCAATTGTCAGGAGAGCGTTTTGAGCGTAGAAATGTAACGATTGGCAAGCGAAACGGCAGTGAAGTGGAAATTGCCAGGGGGTTGTCATTGGGCGAAGTTGTCGTAACCAAAGGAGCGTATCAGGTTAAGATGGCTTCCATGTCAGGTCAGGCTCCCGCTCATGGTCATACACATTAAAGGGTCGGAATCATGTTGAATAAGATATTATCGATTTCACTACAAAACCGATTAATGGTGCTTTTGGCTGCTGTGGTTCTGAGTATTGCAGGCTTGTATATTGCTCGAAAAATGAACGTGGATGTGTTCCCCGATCTGACAGCTCCAACGGTTACTATTCTGACTGAAGCTCACGGAATGGGATCCGAAGAGGTTGAAAAGCTGGTTACCTATCAACTGGAAACAGCCATGAATGGCTCGCCCAATGTTCGTACAATCCGCTCGTCTTCTGCTGCCGGAATTTCCATTGTATGGGTAGAGTTTGAATGGGGAACGGACATTTATCGGGCAAGGCAAATTGTGAGTGAACGCATCCCGATGGTGCGTGAAAACCTGCCTTCCGTTGTGGGTACACCTACAATGGCTCCCATATCATCCATAATGGGTGAAGTGATGTTATTAGGGGTTCGTTCGGATAATTTGTCACCAATGGAACTGCGTACACTTGCAGACTGGACGATTAGGCCCAGAATCAAATCCATAGGTGGTATCGCTAATGTGGTTGTGATTGGTGGTGATTACAAGCAATATCAGGTCCTGGCTGATCCCGGGAAGCTGAAGTATTATGATGTGGGCATTGGCGAACTTTTTAAAAAAGTGCAGGAAAGTAATGTGAATACCCCGGGTGGTTTCCTGAATGAATATGGTAATCAATACATCATCAAAGGAAGTGGAAGAGCCCATACAGTTGAACATCTTGAAGAGGCGATTGTCAAAAATGTGAATGGTCAATCCATCAAGGTCAAGGACGTGGCAACAGTTCAGATTGGAGCTGCCGACAAGATTGGTGATGGCTCGTTGAATGCTGCTCCTGCAGTCATCCTAACCATTTCGAAGCAACCAGATGTCAATACGCTTAAATTGACTGAACGATTGGATGAAGCGATTGCCGATTTGAACAATACGTTACCTGAAAGTGTGCAGATCGAAAGTGATATTTTCCGTCAGGCCAATTTTATTGAAGCATCCATCAACAACCTGAATGAGACGCTACTGGAAGGGGCTTTCTTTGTTTTAGTTGTATTATTCATCTTCTTGATGAACTGGCGAACTACGGTTATTTCATTGGTGGCGATCCCTGTTTCCCTGTTGGTTTCCATTATCGTTTTAAAGCTGTTAGGATATACTATTAACACCATGAGTTTGGGTGGTATGGCCATAGCTATTGGTGCGTTGGTAGATGATGCTATCATTGATGTAGAGAATGTTTTTAAGCGTTTGCGAGAAAACACTAGAAAGCCTAAAGAGGAACAGCTACCTGTACTTACCGTGGTGAAAGATGCCTCGGTGGAAATTCGTAGTTCTATCATCATTGCTACTCTTATCATCATGGTGTCGTTTGTGCCTTTGTTTTTCCTAAGTGGTATGGAAGGGCGATTGTTGCAGCCACTTGGGATAGCGTTTATCACTTCCGTGCTGACTTCCCTGATTGTGGCGGTCACGTTGACACCCGTGCTTTGTTCGTATTTGCTTAGCAGTGAGGAAGTACTGAACAAGCAAGCGGAAGGAACGAAAGTCGAACGTTGGCTTCAAGGTCAATATGCAGGTATCCTGGAACGTGTGCTCGGATTTCCAAAAACGGTAATTGGATTGACGGTTGGGGCTTTTTTTATCAGTTTGATCTTGCTGACTCAATTAGGCCGTAGTTTCTTGCCTGAGTTCAATGAAGGGTCGTTGGTGATCAGTGCTGTTGGAGTACCTGGCATGTCGCTGGAAGAAAGCAATAAAAACGGCCAGTTAATTGAGGAACTGCTTTTGGAAATGCCTGAGGTGGATGTGGTGACACGCAGAACCGGACGTGCAGCATTGGACGAACATGCGCAGGGTGTCAATGCTGCTGAAATAGATGCGCCGTTTACTCTTGATAATACACCTAAAGAGCAATTCTTTGAAGAGGTACGAACAAAGCTGAGTGTGGTGCCTGGTGTGCATATCACTTTGGGCCAACCAATAGCTCACCGGATAGATCACATGCTTTCGGGTACTCGTGCCAATATCGCCATCAAGATATTTGGCGATGATTTACAACGTTTGTTTGAGTTGGGTAAAAATGTCGAGTCCAATATTAAGTCGATCAAAGGAATAGCAGATGTGGCAGTAGATCAACAAATAGAAGTGCCACAAATACGCATTACTCCAAAAAGGCAAATGCTGTCTGCTTATGGTATGACTGTGGGTGATTTGATGGAACAAGTGAATATTGCATTTGCAGGAGAAAAAGCAGGTGAAATCCATGAAGGCCAGCAGTATTTTGATTTGGTGGTCCGATTTCAAAAAGGATCCAGAAATAGCATGGATGCTATTCAAAACGCTTTGATAGCATTGCCCAATGGCGGTGAGGTTTCGCTAGATCAATTGGCGGCTGTAAGTACGGTCAGTTCACCCAATACCATTTCGAGGGAGCATGTGAAGCGTAAGATTGTGGTAGCAGCCAATGTGCAGGGACGTGATTTGCGTGGAGTGGTGAATGAAATTCAGCAGGTAGTAAAGGCGAATATTGATCTGCCTGAGGGCTACCGTGTAGCGTACGGAGGACAATTTGAAAGTGAGGCTAAGGCTTCTCAATTATTGCTCATTACGGCTGCTGTGGCGATTCTGATCATTTTCCTTTTACTTTATTACGAGTTTCAGGAGGTGAAGCTGTCATTCATTGTATTGATCAATTTGCCATTGGCGTTGATTGGTGGGATATTAATTGTGTATTTCACATCAGGGATCATCAGTATAGCCGCTACGATTGGTTTCATCAGCCTGTTTGGTATAGCTACCCGAAATGGGATCTTGTTGGTATCTCGCTATGAGGATTTGAAGCATGAAGGATTGCAAGGATTTGACTTGCTCAAAACCGGAGCATTGGACAGGCTCAATCCCATTTTAATGACTGCCTTCACAACAGGTCTTGCACTGATTCCGCTTGCTTTGAAAGGTGGTGAACCGGGCAATGAAATTCAAAGCCCTATGGCTGTTGTCATTCTGGGTGGATTGCTGTCAGCTACCTTGCTTAATCTTTTGGTAATACCATGTGTGTATAGATTAACTTGTAAATAATGCAGAAATTTGGAGGGGTATTCTATAAAAATATTCATTGGCATTTTAAAACCTGTAGTCCACCTGAGGTGGTTTAGGAAAGTTGAACTGTAATATGTTCCATCTCATAGGCCTATACCCATAATATTATGTAAACAATTGAAATACAATTATTTATATATCATTAACTACAGAGCTAGCTACAGAGTTAGCTCTGTAGCTAGCTCTGTAGTTTTACATTCACGACAAGAGAAAAAATGAGCGAATAAAACAGCCCCTTAGACCACATTTAAAGATGTAGAATAAAAAAAGCCCGGATTTGGCAGGCTTTCGATTATTCAAAGGATTTCTTCTTGCTTTAGTCTTTACATTCCGTGTGTACTACTTTCTTTGACTGAGCATGGAAAAAGATATTTACACCTACTGAAGAACCTGAAGGAGCATCATAATAATACCTGGTTATTTCCATGTCAGCGTAGTTTATCTTTCCTTGATAAGTTTTTACGTTATCTGGCTCTCCCATAATTTCAATCACTTTTTCCATGGACATGTCTATATCAACTTTCTCACAATTTTGGACGTTATTCTGAGTCTGATTTTGATGTGACGAACATTTAACCACCATAAATAAAACCATGGCAGTCAAAACTCCAAATACCCAAAATGACTTTTTTTTATATCGCTTCATAATGATGGTTCAGATCTATTTTTGAAAGAAGTTATCCAAGACTTGAGAAAATCCACGTCTCCTGATAAAAGTTTGAATCGTAGAACTGCTGCCCTAAGTTGTTAGAATAAAAGTCTTGTAAATCAAAAACACTGAGAAATATTCCCTGTATCATAGATCAAAAATAGTGATTTTTTAATTGTATCATGTGGTAATAGGTATAGCGTTCATAGAATTTTCCAAAATGAAAAGCTCGATTATCTGAATTTTAATTCACTATTCAAAAGATTTTTTCTTTCAATTTACCTACATTTTTACCTTCAAGATAATTTTTAAGCTCTTGCTCTGATAAAGGGCCTGTCAAAATATCTCCGTTACAGCATTTTAGCTTTTCAACTTTGGCTTTGATTACATACCAAGGCTTCTGATCATCTTTTTTTCTAACAAATATAAAGCGATCATTCCATTTAACAGAAGCAATATCCTGTATTTTGGGATCTCCTTCACAGCCAAGCTTGCATATTAAGTAATGACCATCTCCAAATTCATCTTGCGGATAAATTCGATATCCATCAATTAATGTTGTAGAACTATCAAAACAACCGGATAGTGGAATTGCAAATAATATTACGATTACCAATTGCTTAAACTTCATTCTTTTACACGCTTTTGTGGGATACTCCCCATCTCATGAATCAAAAATAGTTGTTTTTTAGTTGTACCATACAGCATAGGTGTTAGCGTTCACAAGGTTTTGTTTTTTCGACCTCCTGATGATCGGATTCATCTCATAGATATCGGCAGATTTATATGAGTTAAGCATTGAAAAACAATGTTTTATACATTATTAACTACAGAGCTAACGCTGTAGTTTTACATTTATGGCGAAAGGGGAGTAAGTAGATGAAAAGGCCTGTTTATTCTCCGGACGGCTTGCGTTCTGACACCATTGGGGGCCGTTTTTTCGCTACCGGTTTGAAATACTCAACAGTCATAATCACCAATCCTGTTAATGATCCACTTATTAATGGATGTGAAAGATATGGTGTATCTTCTGAATAATTATCTGCAAGGGAATACATAAAAAAGGGTAAGAGAAAAATTAAAGTTAGTATTCCAGCTATTATCGATTTTGCTTGTTTTTTATTTCTATAAAATAATGTCAACCCTATAATTGATAATATTAAATTTATCCAGATATGAGCATTCCAACTGTCTCCGAATATGTATAGCAATGCCGCATTTAAGTATAAAATCAAAATATGAAATATAGGCATAAATGCCGACAAAATCAATATTACCGTTAAAATCAACGAAAATTCTATTTTATCTATATTCATTTGTGGATTTAGTCATTATTGAATTGTTTGTTCCAATCATCAATTGAAATTAGTTTATCTCCCTGCATTACACCTTGAAAGATACCGTCTTGATTAACTTGAAGAAATATTGACATTGAACATTTGCTTGTTCTTGTCTCCCATTAAGGTTACAAAAGGGCCTATATCAGGTCTCGATTTAGTGGCAAAAGCTCCAAGAAAAATGGAATTACCATCTGCGTCATTAACAAAACCTTCGGCATTAGGGAATTGGTCTCCACTAATAGCACCTACAATACTTAAAATCTGATTTCCATTTTCGCCGTTAGTAACATTAATATCCAAATTAGAATGAACATCAATGTCCCACGATGGTCCACCGTCCAAGGGCATACCCATAGGTGTTACGAAAAGAGCATCATTATTCCCATATAAGTGTGTATTGATGTTGCCATTTTCAATAGGAGCATTTTGACCACCATTTACATACGCTTCTGAGTAAGCAAATGCTCCATATGTGCTTGAAGAAATATTGCCATAAGCTTTAGTCAACCCAGAACGGGTGGTTGTCTCATAAGAGGAAACTTGTCCTATTCTTGAAGAAGCACTCAACAAGTTACTAAACCCTCTATTATCACCGTGCCATGCCAATAGCCTAACACCGCCAAATAATTTGTACGGTGCAAAACTTCTAATATGAATATCTATCGGAAATCTCCCATCTGGGTCTACATACCTAAGCGGGTTGTTCTTCACAAAATTATAGGGAGATACCTCTGGGAACTTTCTCGCCAGAGGATCGGGGCTGAGCCACATGCTAACGATTTCCGGCTTTAGACTATTCTCGGAGTAAGCGACATCATGATCCACAAACCCGACAACCTTTTGGGTAACGACATGGTAGAGGATCGTTCCGATCCGGACGATGGTATCGGCATCGAAAAACTCGTTGTACCTCCCGTTACTCAAGGTTAAAATAGTGCTTCCGAGCTTTTCACCTTGCTCTCCCAACCCTTCATAGGGGTTGGTCTGTGTCCAGCCGCTTAGGCTGAAAGAGCAAAAGACGCATAAAACAGACAGCTTTTTCATGTTATTGGTTATCAAATGTACTTCTTATCGACGAATTTTCATATTTCGCGCGTTCCTTCTTTAAGGACACCAGCCAATCTGAAGGCTTCCCCTAAAACAGGAACGGTTAAAAATATTGATTTCGACATTTTTGGTAAAGGCTTCAATTATAGAACCCTTTGAATAAGGGAACAAAATTATAGCCCCATAAGTAAAAACGGTTCTCAATTGTCCAAAAAAGTCAAAAAAGCGCAGAAAATAAGCGGAATGGGCTTAAAAAATGAGGAAATGTCATGCTCAAAAAATAATTTTCTTCAAATCAAGAAAAAATGTGGGTGTAATAGAGCCTTATTCAAAGGGTTCTTATATTATTCACAGGCAAAGACTTCTGGTATTTTCTCCAACCTGTTTTTTTTAAAAACAAATTGTATCCAACACTTATCTGCCTCTTGATCAATAGTTCCATTATCATTACAACGTACTTCTGTATAATAGTCTAGAAAGGTGTGTTGCTCCTTTCGAGTTACACTATTTGACTTTCCAAAATACTTGATAAATTCTTCTTTTGTCTTACCCAGTAGTTTGTGTTCTTCAACCATTTCTTGTGCAAGAATCAAAGTTCTATGCCCTAAGCAGCCTATGCTATCTTTCTGCCATTCGTTAATTCGTTGAATAGAAGGCATTTTCTCTTTACTTTTATTAAATTGTATAAGCTCGCTTTTCTCGTTATCGACAAAACAACTACTTAAAATTATTGAGAATACAAGCAAATTACTTATAGGTCCCATCTTCATTGATAATTATGTTGTGTTACTCATACTACTAAGAAGTGCTGTTTCAAACGAAACTATATAATTCAAATGGTCTCTTTTATCATAATATAACACGTCTGATCCGTCCATTTCTTCAAGACGAATCTCTACTAATGAGTTTGGTAGTCTGTTATGCTCCTCCTTAAATGCTTCTACTTTTTCCACAATCTTGTTCCCTTCTTTCATAAGACGATTTTCTCTTACATCCTTCAGAAGAAAAAACCAAAAAGAAAACAAGAACAATAATAATTCCAATGCAGATAACACGTATTTATACTTCCTCATGACTTTTATGAGTTATCTTTAGCATAAACGGGTGTAGTATCGTGATTTGTACGTAACAGAATTTTCCTATAGGCTCTATGAGATACTCCCCATCTCATGAATCAAAAATAGTGATTTTTTAATTGTATCATGTGGTAGTAGGTATAGCGTTCACAAGGTTCTATGCTTCCGACCTCCTTATGATCGGGACCATCTCATATATATAGGCAGATGTATATGATTTAAGCATTGAAAAACAATGTTTTATACATTATTAACTACAGAGCTAGCTACAGAGCTAACTCTGTAGTTTTGCATTTATGGCGAAAGGGGGGAAGTAGGTGAAGACGCCTTTTTATTTTCCGGATAGCTTGCGTTCTGGCACCGCTTTGGGGGCCGTTTTTTTGCTCTTGGAGTTCAGAGAGCCTGTTCTTTCTTTTCCTTTTTTAGATGCTTTTATTACCAAACGTAGAAGTTCAGGAACTGGCTGGATAAAAGAAAAGCCCCACCGAAGTAAGGCTTTGTTAAAATAACCTATTCTTTTTTATCCAGTAGTCTTAATGTTTCCAGAACATCCAAAATAGCTGATTCAGCTAATTCAACTTCTTTCAGGATTTCCTTTACCCTTTCGATATTCTTACGAGCAACTGCTTTATCAAACTTGTTAGATAGTCCGCTTGAATAAAGGCGTTCATTAACTGTCATTCCTTCATACTTCATTGTCTAAAAATTAGGATTAACACCTGATACGTTATTAATCTTAACGTTCTTTCGATTGATAATCAACTCAGGTAATTCACCAACATTTCCATCCAGTGATAGCGCATTTATAGATTTTATGACATCATTTAAGCCTGCTTTCCCTTGTATTACAAAACGTCCTGAATTTACGTTTGGAAGTCCTGCCGCATTCCTATAATTATCACTGTATTTGAATTAACGGTAATCCAATAAAACCCTCCTGATTTAGCTCCATTTCCATAAACACGATAAACATTCAATTTAGCTGTAAATCCAGCTACTCCAGCAGATAGCCCACCAATGACTAAAGAAGGGTTTGTCCATTGACTTAATGCTTTACTAAATGAAAAGGCTGCCGCATTCTCTGCAGCCGAATTCTGGATATAGTTTATTGCATTTTGTCTAGGCCATTGTGAGTTTAACTGGTCAAGAAGCTCATTCATTTCATTAGTTGTTTCAAAACCAAGGAAGCTCACTTTTATGTTGTCGTTCCAAGAGTTATAATTCAACATATTATCTGACGTATATTTTACCAATTCCTTGAAATCATATACTTCAGCATCTGGAGCAGTAATTACATCATCACTTCCATCGTAAGTATCAGCTAAAAGATTTCCACTTCATCCTCTAAAGCTTTATTATTCAAAACAGAATCAACCCCTAAAAGTTTTTGACTTATTTTTTTTCTTTTATCGTAGATCTTTCATGATCATTATGTTTACATGAAAAAGTAAAAATATTTAGCAACATTACTACAAGAATATTAGTCTCCACCTTCAATGCCATTTCTGTTTTGTAATACTCTCCACTTTTCGATTACCACTGCCTCTTGGGACTTGGCTTTCTGTCCGGGAAAAGCCTCAATGGAGGGTGTGAAATGAAAAAGGGGAAGAAACAAACTGAAATGTACATGTGTCATTTCCGGAATGTATCTGTTTCACTTAATCTTTACTCCACCAGCTGCTCCATCGAAGGCTGATACTTTATCTTTCTCATTAGGTCTTCTTTCCAATTTGGTGAATTTGTTTTAGAAAGATGATCCATGACTACTGCATTATACCTTCTTACACTTTCTAGTTTTTCCTCGCTGACTTCTGAACAACCCAAAAACTCGTATTGAAATCCATACTCTTGAGCTATTTTATTCATCTTTTTGAAACTGTATGCGGGCAAACCTAAAAAGTAAATCTTAACAATTTTATTTTCTAAATCCTTTTTAGCGATAGATTCATCAAATAACAGGCCTGCTTCATTAATTCCACCTAACCATAGTTTAATGTTTTTGCTAAAATCCTGTCTTTTTAAAATGGTATCAGTTGAATTGTAATCTATCAAAAACAGTTCGACTTTGATGCTATCAAGTGTATCCTTCAAGTTAATTTCAAATTGACCTGACTCATTGGCATTTGTGCCACTTATAACTGTATTTCCTGATTTTACTACAACATTGACAAAACCAACAGGGTTCCTATTCATTTTGGAATAAACTACACCACCAATCTTGTTTTGAGATTGACAACTGATAAAGATTAGTAATAATACAATAGTGAATAGAACTCTATAAGATGCTCCACACCTCATAGATCAAAGATAGTGATTTTTTAATTGTATTATGCGGCATAGGTATAACCTTCACAAGGTTTTGTTCTTCCATCCTTCTGATGACCGGATCCATCTCATAGATGTAGGCAGGTGTATATGAGTTAAGCGTTGAAGTACAATGTTTTATAGCTTATTAACTACAGAGCTAACTCTGTAGTTTTGCATTCATGACAAGAAGAAAAATGAGCGAATAAAACGCAGCTGTTTAACCAAGCTTCGAACAACCGGAAGCTGTCCGCTATTATAGCCACTACAAACCTGCTGCCCACGCCTGCTCCAGACTATTTTAGGAAGTTAAGATAAAACCCAAAACAAAAAAGAGCTCAAATGCTGTTTTACCCCCTTTGTACTCTTGCTCCTCTTATTATTCATAGTTGCATCCAATTCGAAAGCTTTCAATTTGACATTAAACGGTAAGTGTATTGAATTAAACCAGTTTGAAATTTCTTACTGTGTTTCAATTCAAATTCAGAAGGAATAGTTCCATTTTGAAAAAGTAAGGTTCCTTTTTTCAGATCAACAGGGATAATTGAGAGTATTATTTCATCAATTAAACCTAAGCTAATTAGAGATTTTGCTAATTTGGCCCCACCATCACAATATATATTCCCTGAATTTGCACTTTTAAGTTTATTCACTAATAAATTAAGATCACCATCATAAAAATGAAGACGATTTGAAAAAGGTTTTGAATTCCTCGTGATTACATAAACATCCTTATCCTCGTGATAAGGATACCCCATGCTAATTACTTTTTTATAAGTCTTTCTTCCAACAATAATTGATCCTATCGTATTTATAAATTTTCCATATCCATAGTCTTCACCTTCAACTTGATACTCATTTAGAAAGTCGATATTGTCCTTTTCACCAGCAATAAAACCGTCTTCGGACATTGCTATATACAAAATGGTCTTGGGATTCATATGTTGTCTAAAATAAAAAAAACGGTCACACTATCAATAGTATAACCGTTTTATCATTGTGTCTGCTCCCCCTGCTGGACTCGAACCAGCGACCCTCTGATTAACAGTCAGATGCTCTAACCAACTGAGCTAAGGAGGAATAGCTTCCAAAAGCGGACGGCAAATATACGCTTTGATCTCTAAGGAAACAATACCTTTGCCATGAAAATTTTAAAGCTCCGGATATGAGTCTGCTCGTTGTAGGAACCGTTGCGTACGATGCTATCGAAACACCCTTTGGAAAAACAGACAGGATCGTTGGTGGATCAGCCATGTATTTTAGTATGGCCGCATCCCAGTTCAGCCCTCCAATCCGCCTGGTTTCCGTGGTGGGGGAGGACTACGACCAGGAATTTCTGCAGAAAATGCGACAGCGCAAAATCAATTTGGAAGGACTTCAGGAACTCAAGGGACGTAAGTCATTCTTCTGGGCAGGAAGGTATCATATGGACATGAACGCGCGCGATACCCTGGACACCCAACTGAACGTGTTGGAAGATTTTGACCCGGTGCTTCCGGAATCGTACAAAGACACCGAATTTGTGATGCTCGGCAACCTCATGCCCAACGTTCAGGCCCGGGTGCTTGATCAGCTCAACGGAAGCACCAGGCTGGTGGCGCTCGACACCATGAACTTTTGGATGGACAGCTGTATGGGCGACCTAAAAAAAGTATTGAAACGCATTGACGTGCTCATCATCAATGACGAAGAGGCGCGTCAACTCGCAGATAACTATTCCCTTGTGAAGTCGGCCAGGAAGATCCTGGCTATGGGCCCCAAAGTGCTTGTCGTCAAAAAAGGCGAACACGGTGCATTACTCTTCAGCGAGCACGAAGTTTTCTTCGCTCCGGCGCTCCCACTGGAAGAAGTATTTGATCCGACCGGCGCCGGCGACGCCTTCGCAGGCGGATTCATCGGATACCTCGCGCAAACTCGTGACACGAGCTTTCGCAACATGAAGCGTGCGGTGATCCACGGTTCGGCTCTCGCCAGTTTTACCGTCGAAAAATTTGGCCCCGAACGGCTCCTTGAACTCAGCAGCGAAGACCTCCGCCGACGCTTGCAGGAATTCATTGACCTCGTTCAGTTCGATATATAACCGGTTTAGTGCTCTTTCCCCTGCTGCAAAAAAGTCGGTTATATTTGGCCTGACTAAAGTCCCTCCCGAATGAAAAAATGGATCTTCCCCGCCTTAGGGTCATTGTTGCTTTCCGCCTGCGGCGGGATAAAAAAAGCCGATACGGTCATGCTTGAAGAAATCGAGCTCATTGAGCCTATCGTTGCGCAGAGACCCGTATATCAGGCTGAAGCCACCAGGGAGTTCGATCTGATCCACACGAAACTCGACCTGAAATTCGATTGGGAAAATCAACACGTGATCGGACGCGCATGGCTTGATGTAAAGCCCTGGTTCTACGCCACCGACCATTTCAAGGTGGAGGCGAAAGGGTTTGAGCTGTACAAGGTGCAGCTCGTGGAAAATATCGTGCATACTGACCTGAACTACACGTACGACAACCTCGTGATCGATATCGACCTGGGGCAGGAATACAGCCGTGAAGATACGCTCAGGGTTTATATCGAATACGTGGCTAAGCCCAACGAATTGAACCGCATTGGATCGGCCGCGATTGCCGGAGCCAGGGGCTTGTACTTCATTAATCCGACTGGCGAGGAAGAAAACAAGGCAACCGAGATCTGGACACAGGGTGAGACCGAATCGAATAGCTGTTGGTTTCCCACCCTGGACAAGCCAAATCAGAAAATGACACAAGAGATCTTTCTGACGGTCGACAGCAAATACCATACTCTTTCGAACGGATTGCTGGTGTACAGCCTGGAAAATAACGACAGCACACGACTCGACTACTGGAAGCAGGATAAACCCCATGCACCCTATCTCGTGATGCTGGGCATCGGACCATTCAGAAAGGTCAGTGATACCTGGCGCGATATGGAGGTGAGCTACTATGTGGAGGATGAGTACGAGCCCTATGCCCGCACCATTTTTGGCGAAACACCGGATATGATCGGGTTTTACAGCGAACTACTTGGAGTGGATTATCCGTGGGATAAGTACAGCCAGATCATTGTGCGCGACTACGTGTCCGGAGCTATGGAAAATACCTCTGCAACGGTCCATGGAGCGTTCGTTTACCAGGATGATCGAACCGTGTTGGACCGTCCACAGCACGATATCATCGCCCACGAACTGTTTCACCAGTGGTTCGGAGATCTCGTTACCTGTGAGAGCTGGTCAAACTTGCCGCTGAACGAAAGCTTTGCCACCTATGGCGAATACCTCTGGCGTGAACATGCCTACGGGATCGAAAGCGCCGATTACCACCTGTGGAACGATCTCAGGAGCTACCTGAGCGAATATCAGAGTGGTAAGCAAGTCGACATGATCCGCTTCGACTACAGCGATAGGGAAGCGATGTTCGACAGGCACTCATACGCCAAGGGAAGCCGGATCTTGCACATGCTCCGCAACTACTTAGGTGACAACGCTTTCTTTGAAGGATTGGGTACCTACCTGCGCGATAATGCTTTTCAGCCGGCAGAGATCCACGACCTGCGCCTGGCCATGGAAAAAGTTGTCGGAAAGGACCTGAACTGGTTCTTTGATCAGTGGTTTCTGGCCTCCGGTCATCCACAACTCGAGATTGAGTATGCCTATTCCAACTCAACCAACGAGCAAATCGTTCGGGTCAGGCAGGTACAGGACCTTGAACGTACGCCGCTTTATTTGCTACCCGTAGCCATTGACCTGTACTTCGCCGACGATGTGGTTCGGCATAGAGTCGTGATTGACGAGGGCGAAGAGGAGTTTCGATTTAAGGTTGATCAAAAGCCGGTGCTCGTCAACTTTGATGGCGACCGTATGCTGCTGGCGCAGGTTGAGCAAGATCGAACTTTTCAGGAATACATGAACCTGTACATGCGCGGATCCAGGCTGATGGATCGCATTGATGCTCAGGCCGCCATTTTGTCGGGTGGCGATACCACTTTGGCCACGCAGATGGTCGTGGCTTCTCTGAACGATCCCTATGGATACCTGCGTATTCAGGCCCTCCGTGCGATGGACCGGGCCGATGCCTCCAGGATGTCAGCCCTGAAGGACCATGTGAAGGAAATGGCCTACGCGGACAAGGAATCATCCGTTCGTGCCGTGGCCGTTGAGACCATGGCTCATTACTTCGGCGAATCAGATACTGAGTTCTATTTGGATTGCTTCAACGATCCCTCGTACAAAGTCAATGCTGCGGCCCTGCGTGCGATAGCAGATAAAAATGTGGATATGGCTCTGGATCAGGCCCGTAAATTAGGTCCGGATGCCAAATCCTACCTGGTCAGTACCTGCATGCGCATCATCGCAGATCACGGAAGTAAGGATGATGCGCCGTTCATGAAGGAACAAGCCTCTATGGCCACCGGATCTGATGCCACCAATATTCGCCTGATCTACGCCGATTACCTGGCCAAACAGGAAGAGAAAGTGGTCGGGGATGGCTATCCGATCCTGTCCAATGCTGCACGCAATGCCTCGCCCTGGCGTTTGCGCTACACGGCGATGACCAGCCTGGAAAACTTGTGTGATGCCTTGAGGAAGCGCAGCGAAAAAAAGGGAGCTGAAGAGTGGTTGTCGACAATGGTCAGACGTTTGGAAACCGAGATGGCCGACATTAAGTCCGGGGAAACGGATCCGACCTTAAAAAGCTATTGGCGCTAGGGATTTGTGTGATCTTGCTATATGAACACAGCTACTTCATTGAGCCCCTTGCGGGTCAGATCCGGTACGACCGCATCATCCGCGGGGTAACCCACCGGGATCAGCAAAAAGGGTTTTTCGTTTCCGGGTCGGTTGAGGATCTTCTGCAGGAAATTCATGGGCGAAGGTGTGTGGGTCAGTGCCACGAGCCCGGCGTTATGGATTGCGGCCAGCAGAAATCCGGCCGCGAGGCCGACGCTCTCATTCACGTAATAGTGCAACCCAGATGAACCGTCCTTCCTGAACCGATAGCTCTGTCGGAACACCACGATCAGCCACGGAGCGATCTCCAGGAAGGGCTTGTCCCAGCTGGTATTAAACTGTTTGAGGTCGTTGAGCCACTCCGTGGACATCCTGCCGTTGTAATTTTCGTACTCTTCCCGTTCTGCCGCCTCGCGGATCCTGGACTTCGTCTCCGGATCCTGTACGGCTACAAAGGTCCAGGGTTGCTTGTGGGCGCCACTGGGAGCGGTGGAGGCCGTGCGGATCAGGTTTCCGATGACCTCCCGGGGGACCTTGCGGTCCGAAAAAAACCGCAGGGAACGGCGTTGGTCCATGTGGCGGAAGTACTCATCGGTCCGTAGGACCATCTCTTCAGGAGCAATATAGGGACGGGAGTAGGGGAGGAATTTTTCTTTGGTCGACATTTGCTTGTATTTTGACGAAAGGTAAGCATTGAACGCATAACCGTTCAAATGATCAGCTATTTTTTCCGCTCTCTGCCTACTTCATTTTCCCGGCAAGTTTTGCCACCTGTTTCCGCGGTGATCTTCCTTCGTACACAATCCTGTATACCATATTGCAGATCGGCATACGGACATCGTGCAGCTTTCCCATTTTCTTGATACAGTCCACGGCGTAGTAGCCTTCGGCCACCATGTTCATTTCGAGCATGGCGGACCGGACCGGGTATCCTTTTCCGATCATGTTCCCAAAGGTGCGGTTGCGCGAGAATTGGGAATAAGCGGTCACGAGCAGATCTCCGAGGTAGGCGCTGTCGGTGATGTCGCGCTTGCCGGGACACACATTCCTGATGAAACGCTTCATTTCCCTGATGGCGTTGACCACCAATACAGCCTGAAAATTATCGCCGTACCCAAGTGCATGGCAGATCCCGGCCGCGATCGCGATGATGTTTTTCATTACTGCCGCGTATTCGGTTCCAATAATATCATCTGACGTGGCAACCCTGATATAATCGCAGGAAAGATTTTTCCTGATCAGCCGGGCCACTTGCTCATCCTCCGAGGCAACCGTTAAATAGCTGAGCCGTTCCAGGGCGACTTCCTCGGCATGACAAGGCCCCGTGACGACAGCAATGTTGGATAGCAGGACGTTGTGCCTGTGATGAAAATATTCGCCCACGATCAGGTTTTCATCCGGCACGATTCCCTTGATCGCAGATACCACGACCTTTCCATCAAGCGATTCGCCCAGTGGCTCCAGAGCTTCTTTCAGGAATGCGGACGGTACGGCGAAGAACAGGATATCGTGACCCCGTACGATAGCATTGAGATCTGTGGAAAGATCAAGCCGAAGCGGGTCAAGGAACACCGAGCTGAGATAACCCGGATTATGGCCGTGCAGAAAGATATGCTCAATGGCTTCCTTATTGCGCATCCACCAGCCGATCCGCTCATTATTCTCGGTGAGGATCTTTACCAGGGCAGTGGCCCAGCTACCTCCGCCGATCACAGCTATTTTTGGAGTGCCTCCCATTAAAAAGTGAGTTGGGTGGTTCCTTCTTTCCCATTGCGAATGAACCGCACGGTTACCTCATCTCCTTTGTTGAAAGCCGAAAGGGCCTTCATATACCCTTGCATATCAATGACATTCATGTCTCCAACCTGTACAATAATATCCTTATCCTGCAAACCGGCGCGCTGTGCCGGACGATCCGGAATAATGCCATCGATCCGCATGCCCGGTCCCTCAAAGGAGTAGTCAGGCATGACCCCGAGGGTCACTTTGAATTTCGGCACGTGCATGCTTTCTTCGTGCGCGGTCTTGCTGAAGGTCAAAGCCGGCTGATCGTCAAGCCTGTTGATCAGCTCCCTGGTAAACCCGATGATGCGCATTGCACCTGCCATGTTCAGCGTTTGCGGATCGTCTGACGGTTTGTGATAGTGTTGCGTAGCACCGGTGAAGAAATGAATGCTCGGGATGCCCTTCAGGTAGAAGCTCGTGTGGTCACTCGGCCCAATGCCTGATTCGGTGGTGGTATACCTGAGGTCACAGTCCACCGCGGCCAGGGCATCTTTCCATTGCGGGCTGGTTCCCACACCGTTGATCACGAATCCGTCGTTCACATCCAGTGAACCGATCATGTCGTAGTTGATCATGTAGTTCACTGAGCTCAGTGAAATGGTCGGATCCTCAACGAAATGTCTGGATCCCAGCAGTCCTTTTTCCTCGGCACTGAAAGCGATGAACAGGATGTTGTTATTCTGGTATTTCCTGCCTTTTTTGCTGTAGTACGCAGCCAGCTCCAGGATCCCGGCCGTACCGCTCGCATTGTCATCAGCTCCGTTGTGGATTGCCGGCTCCTCACCCCTGTATCGCGATCCCTCACTGCCGTATCCGAGGTGGTCGTAGTGCGCCCCGATCACAATGGTTTTGGCAGCTCCCCGATCAAGATAGCCGATCACATTGTATCCGGTAGCTGAAACCTCCGCGACCTTCACAGAAAGTTCGATGTTCCTGAGCGGGAGGTCATTTTCGTTATCATACGAAGTCCAGAAAATAATAGGAATGCCTAGCGGCACGATGTTTTTGAAGGATCGTTCCGGGTCATCCGCATGCTCGTCGGTGTTGTACAGGATGATCCCGGCCGCTCCTTTCTCTACGGCCAGTTCCAACCGCTTCTGTACATCGTGATAGGCGCGGAATTTTGAGTGCGGGTGGGTCCCATCCGGTGACCCTATATCCATGAGGAAGATCTTCCCCCGGTAGTCAATGGTGGTATCGCGATAGTCAGTGTAGCCCAATTCCGGTGCTTCGATTCCGTAACCGACCATTATTCCATCGCCTCCGGCCTGACCATTACTACTGTACTTGATCGGATAAAAATCCTGGTCTAGCTGGAGGTAGGGTCCCTTCCAGCGGATAAAGGTGGAGGTCTTATCTACCCTGGCCAGATGTTGAAAGGGGAAGGGTTGAATATAGCCTTTTGTTCCCTTCGGCTCGAGTCCGATCGCCTTCATCTGTGATACGATATACCTGCGCGCTGCCACCTCTCCGTCGGTCCCTGCTTCGCGACCTTCGAGCTCGTCAGAGGCCAGATAATGGACGTGCTCCTCGAATTGCGCCAGGGATCTTCTGTTGGTCTTATTACAGATCTGAGCTGAGGTCCCGGGAATACATCCGGCCGCGAGGCCGATCACTACAATCCGTCTTATGTTCTTCATCATGCGCAAAACTAATACTTACGGAGGGGATAAAGGGTTCCGGCAAAACAGTATTTTCGTGGTTATGAGTTTCCGGAACAAGGTGGTTTGGATCACGGGGGCTACATCGGGGATCGGCGAGGCGCTGGCATATGAGTTTGCAGGGCGGGGGGCACGGCTGGTGCTATCGGCCCGGCGAAAGGAGCCATTGCAAGCGGTGGCGACCCGTGCGAAGGACTGTGGCGCGCCCGAGGTGATGGTGCAAACGCTGGATTTGGCCGATACGCTGACCCTGTACCCGGCGGCTGACAGAGTGCTGGCACAGATGGGACGAGTGGATGTGCTGCTGAATAACGGTGGCGTTAGTCAGCGCGACAAAGCGCTGAACACTCCGCTTGAAGTGGATCGCCGCATCATGGAGATCGATTTCTTCGGAGCCGTGGCTCTGACCAAGGCGGTGTTGCCCGGTATGCTCCGGAACGGAGGCGGACACATCGGCGTAACTTCCAGCCTGGTCGGAAAATTCGGTAGCCCGTATCGCTCGGCCTACGCCGCGGCCAAACATGCCCTGCACGGTTTCTACGACAGCCTGCGGGCCGAACTGCACGATCAGGGCCTCCGGGTCACGATCTTTTGCCCGGGATTCATTTGCACGCAAATTTCCGTGAATGCGCTTACTGGCAGCGGCGAAAAACTCGGTCAGATGGACGATGCCCAGGCTAACGGCATGCCCACCGAAAAATGTGCAGCTATCATGGTTCGCTCAATGGAACGCGGTAAAAACGAAGTCTACATCGGCAGTCGCGAAACCCTCGGGATCTACATCAAGCGATTCTTCCCTAACCTCTTCGCTTACATTATCCGCAAGGCCAAAGTACGGTAAAAGAGATGTCTGTTTTTTATTGCCCTCACGGGCAGATGGCCACTCACCACTTGTGATGTGGTGATGCTGAAAAGGGGGCAGATCATTTATAAGCGATACAGCTGATCACGTATTGTTACATCAGCTCATCGCTGCCTCTCCCGGTTCCTATACCCACCTTGATGGGCAGGGGAAACCTTTACCCAAACCCCATTATCGGCCATATTGATCACGATTCTGATACTGATGCAAAAACGGCTTGTTACAGGGTAAAATTCAAACGCGTGTATACATACCGGCCATTTGATCCAAATTGTGCCACTCTTACTGAGTAAATAAACTGATCACCAGCAGTCAGATCCGGGCGTCTTTCGTCCGGATAAATATCGAATAGGTTATTTGACCCGATCGATATGCTCAGAGCCTTGGATACCCTGTAGCTAACTGAAAGATCCGTTATGACCTTCCCGCTAAACTCCTGGGTATCATCGCCTTCTTCATCGCCGGCATCTGTTACGCTTCCAAAGTACGTATTTCTAAGAAGGAACATCCAGTTTTTTCTCGTTATCACATTGGTCAGGTCGGCCTTCATCCGGGGCATTGCCTCCTCAACAAAAATGCGACTGCGCTCTCCGAAATATATGTCTTCAAAGCCAGCTAACTCATCGCTTGCCTTAATGTCCTTTGCCTCGGTCCTAAACACGGACAGGGAAAAATTATTGGTCATCGCAAGCCCCCGACTTAGAAAGGCCTTTTGAGCAACCACCATTTCAATTCCCATCGTTTCCGTATCAATGGCATTAGTGAAGAACTGGACTTTTTCTGCATCGGCATTCTCCAGATACCGGGCCAGATCATCTTTCCCCTCGTTTTCAAATCGCTCTTTGGTAAACAGATCGGTAAGAATAACACGGTCAAAGATCTGGGTAAAGAAGCCGTCTACTGAAATGCTCAACCCCCACGGATCAAAACTATAGGTGATTCCCGCACTGGCGCTGCGCGATGTCTCCTGCGTTAATGGGTCAATCCCTAAATTCCTGGCCAGGATACTGTTGTTACGGGGTGTGAGGACCTGGGAGCCAACCGATCCGACAAACAGGGTGCTGACACTGCTGAAATACAATTGATGCAGGGATGGTGCCCTGAACCCGGTACTTGCAGAGCCGCGAAGAGCCAGGTTTTTCATCAGGCTCAGACGGGCCGCAACCTTTCCATTAAGGGTGGAACCAAAGTCGCTATAGTGTTCATAACGGCCTGCCAATTCAACTATGAACGACTTGCTGAGGTCGAATTCGGCATCCGCATATACCGCATAGCTTTGGCGGAACGCATCAACTGCACTTTCCGGTCTGAACCCGGGAAAGGCCTGAGCACCTCCCACCCGGGGCCGGCCAAAGAAATCAACCACTTGCAGGGAGTCCGGAAGAAGATTTACATCGCGAACGAGCGCTCCCGTTCTGTCGTACAAGCCCCAGGAGTCTTCCGAACCAGCGGTAATCTGATAATTCTCAATACGGAATTCGCTTCCCAAGGCCAGATATACGCCCTGAAAAACATGATCCCAATCCCTCGTCAGATCAAAATTCGTGGTATTTTGGATGAATTTCATGTTCCAGGAATCAAACTCGCTTCCCGAAGCTCCCTGCAGGGAGGCATTGCTGGAATGAGCAGCAACGAATTTAAAGGCACTCAAACCAAAGGTATTGCTGAGATCCGTATTCCACGCTCCCATTTTATTTTCTATTCCAACGGTCATTGATTGATCAAACACGTCGGTGTGGCCTTCCGGTCTGAATCCGTTAATATGCAGGGGCGTGTATGCCCTTTCCCAGCTGGGCAGTCTGTAAAAAGCAAACCCGACACTTTTTCTGTGGCTTAATCCGCCAAAGGCATAGGCGGTGGATGTGCCAAATGGCAGGGCGAGGTTCACAAACAGTTTGCCTTCCCGGTATTCCGACTGACCGACATTCATTTTAAAATCCTCACGGCTAAGTCCGCGGGCTGCCAGCTCTTCATCCGTGAAGTCTGTGAGCTCTCTTACAGTATCTCCATCCTTGTTCACCACCTCCGGGAAGAACAAATTCTGGATGGTTTCAATATTGGGGGCATTGGCGATAGTCACACTGTCGTCATAGGAGAAGTAATCCACTAGGGCAGCATATTGCTTAATGGCATCCAGATCGGTTGGCAGGGCACTCAAATCCGCCCCATTCTTATACGCCTCCCATTCAATGGAGTTATAGCCATGAAAAATAAGGCCGCTATACGCTCTGGAACGACTGGTTCGGTCCCGGGTATTTATGGAACCCGTTAAATTAATATAGCCTCCCTCCTTATTGAGCGAGCGTCCATAGTTAACATTCGCCTGAAAGTCGGCACCATCGGTGCCCCCTGCAAAATCATTGGTGTTTGCTCCCCAATTCCTGCCCGAATGCACGGAGATATTTAAGTCGTTATAGTCCTTCTTCAAAACAACGTTGATCACTCCTCCGATCGCATCCGATCCATATTGTGCAGAAGCCCCATCCCGCAGGATCTCTATCCGTTCAATGGCTGCTACAGGAATAGCGTTCAGATCCGTTCCGACACTTCCACGACCCGGCGTACCGGTTACATGGATCAGGGCAGAGGTATGGCGCCGTTTTCCGTTGACCAGTACCAGCACCTGATCGGGGCCCAGTCCCCGAAGAGATATAGGGTCAACATGATCCGTTCCATCCGAAAGCACCTGGGGGGTGGAAATAAAGGACGGAGAAACATAGTTGAGTATTTGATTGACATTGATCTGGGGGCTGTGATCGGCCAATTCCCTCATGTCAATAATATCCACAGGAACGGGGGTTTCCAGAGCGGTTCTGCCCAGCTTCCTGGTTCCAACCAGCACCACCTCGTTCAATGACTCTCCCCTTTTCAGTATGATGTTGAGCGTTGCCTCCTTTGTAACAGGCATTTCCACCTGTTGGTGCCCAACAAAGGAAAAAACAAGTACGGAGCCACTCTCCACACGGATCAGGAAGGCTCCGTCATTGTCCGCCACTACTCCCTGCTCAGAATCCTTCACATGGATGGCTGCCCCGGGCAATGGGAGCAGATCATTATCAAAAACCTTTCCTTTGACCGTTACTGTTTGAGCATATGCCAAACCGGAGCAAAAAAGAAATAATATAGACAGTATACCAAAGGGTTTCATAAAGATCAGCGTTTAATTTAACAAAACTTCCAAATCCCGAGGGACCTGCTACCGATTACGACAGGCAACCACAACCTTCATGTTGCATTACCTTCATGAGGCTGTGACATTATGCTAAGTATCAGGCCACCAAAGGACGCAAAAAAAACTCAAAAAAGAGGAGTCAGATATGTTTTCCTCTTCCAGCTGATGCAAGATCTTTTTTTATACTTTTCCACATTCAAAACCTCTGCTATGAATCAGAATATATTCCCGATTGCCGTTGCTGTTGGTTTTTTTGCATCGTGCAACCCCACGCCTCAAAACGAAACCTCTCCCATGGCCCTTGAATACCCGGAATCTCCTAAAGTCGATACGGTACACACTTATTTCGGTACGGAAGTGCCCGATCCCTACAACTGGCTGGAAAACGACACCAGTGCTGAAACAGAAGCCTGGGTACATGCCCAAAACGAAGTCACCCAGGCCTATTTAGCACAGATCCCCTACCGCCAGCAATTGGCCGACCGCCTTACCGAGTTGATCAACTACCCCCGTGTTGGAGAGCCGATCAAGGTGGGAGACTACATTTTCATTTCCAAAAACGACGGACTGCAGGATCAATCCGTCATTTATTACAAAAAGGGCGATGATGGAGAGGAACAGGTCTTTTTGGATCCCAACGCCATGAGCGAAAGCGGTACAGTGAGCGTGAACTTACTTGGAGCGAGCGATGACGATCGCTACATCGCTTACAGCATGAGCGAAGCTGGCAGCGATTGGAGTACCATTCATGTACGCGAAATTGCAACGAATACGGAGCAGGGTGATGTATTAAAATGGTGTAAGTTCAGCGGTGCCAGCTGGTACGGAAACGGATTTTTCTATTCCCGCTATCCAACGCCGGCCGAAGGCACGGAACTGTCTGCCACCAGTGATTTCCACACAGTTTATTTTCACGAACTCGGCACCCCACAGAGTGCCGATCAACTGATCTACAGGAATGAGGACAATCCGCGGCTCTACCACTATGGCTACATGACCGAGGACAACGAGTATTTTATCTTTTACGAAGCCCAGGGAACCGAGGGGGTCAATGTATATTTCCAGGAGCCGGAGCGGCTTGATGAAGGCTTTATTCCCTTCACTAATGACTTTGCTTCCAAAAGCAGTGTGGTTGACTTTAAGAATGGCAGGTTTCTCCTGGTTACCGATTTGGATGCACCGATGCGCCGGGTAGTGGCCGTTGATCCCAGGCAGCCAGATCCTGCCCATTGGCAGACCATTGTTCCCGAACGCGACGTGTACCTGGCCTCTGTGAGCACCGGAGGAGGGCAGATGTTTGCAGAATACCTGGAAAGGGCTGTGTCCAAAATTTACCGCATGAACTACGACGGTAGCGAAGCAGCAGAGATCGCCTTGCCCGGAGCTGGTTCAGCCGGCGGTTTTAGCGGAGAAAAGGACCAGAAAACACTCTATTATTCCTATACCGGCTTTACAGATCCGGGTAGTATCTACGCCTACGATGTGGCGAGCGGATCCTCAGAGATATACTACCAGGCTGAACTGAAGTTCAACCCGGAAGACTATGAATCCAGGCAAGTCTTTTACAAGAGCAAGGACGGAACGGAGATATCGATGTTTCTGGTCCACAGGAAGGGCCTGGAACTCAACGGCACAAATCCCACCCTGCTCTATGGTTATGGCGGTTTTAACATTAGCCTCACCCCCAGCTTCAGTAGCATCCGCCTGATGTTTCTCGAGAGTGGAGGGGTGTTTGCCATGCCCAATCTGCGCGGTGGGGGTGAGTATGGGGAGGAATGGCACCGGGCTGGCATGCTCCAGCAAAAGCAGAACGTTTTTGATGACTTCATCGCGGCTGCGGAGTACCTGATAGCCGAAGGGTATACAAGCTCTGAAAACCTGGCCATCATGGGCGGGAGCAACGGCGGTTTGCTGGTTGGTGCATGCATGACCCAGCGGCCCGAGCTGTTTGCAGTTGCTGTTCTGTCCGTCGGAGTGCTTGATATGTTGCGCTACCACAAGTTCACCGTAGGTTGGGGCTGGGTGCCCGAATACGGCAGTAGTGAGGAAAGCGCTGAAATGTTTCAGTACCTATACGGATATTCACCCCTGCACAATGTACAAGCCGGTACTGCGTATCCGGCAACCCTGGTTGTTACGGGCGACCATGACGACCGTGTTGTTCCTGCGCACAGTTTTAAATTTGCTGCGACACTCCAGGAAAACCACAGTGGCCCGAATCCCACACTTATCCGCATCGAAACCGATGCCGGACATGGAGCAGGCAAGCCCATTTCCAAGATCATTGAAGAGCAGGCCGATATCTACAGCTTTTTGCTGTGGAATACGGAGGCGAATTGATCCTGAATAAAAACAGCACCCGAAAGAGTATGGTGCTGCACTATTTTGTCAGGGATGTCATTTGTTATCACGAGATCTCCCAGCGTCCCGGTTTGCGCATGCTATAATTGATCCCATGAGCCTGTGCCTAACGGCACGATGGGAAAACGGCAGGCTACATTCCAAGCTGGCGGGCGTAGGAGTCGGGAACTGCGAACCCAAGGCTTCGGGCCGATCGGACATCGCGACGGGCGGCATTCAGATCCCCTCGCTGGGATTCCACCATTGATCGGTAATAATAGGCCCTACCATCTTTCGGATCAAGCTGGATGGCCTTGTTATAATCGGCATAGGACGCGTCCCAGTTGCCCATCTGAAAATAAGTGTAGCCCCGATTGAAGTAGATCTGGCTGTTTGATGGCCGGATCTCAAGGGCTCGGCCGTAATCGGCCAATGACAGGTCATAATTTCCCATCAGGGCATTCGTAATGGCACGATTAACTAGTGCGTCGTAATAGACCGGACGTAGCTCCAGTGCCCGGTTGTAGTCCTTCAGGGCCTTGTCATATTCTTCCCGTATACTGAATACATTCCCGCGATTGACATAGGCATTCGGATATTCAGGATCCACTTCAATTGATTTGCTCAGGTCTGCAAAGGCCCGCTCATAATCTTGCTTTTGAAATCCGTAATACTTTCCCCGGTTATTGTAAGCCACCGGCACCTGTGGATATTTCCTGATCACATCGCTAAACAGCGTAACCGTATTCTCCCATACCACTATCCGCTGACGGGTCATCCCGATAAATACAAGCACAATTGCCCCGGCTGTTACCCATCCGGCCGCAGGCCGAAGTGTATTTAATCTTTGTAAGCCTGCGGCCAAAAGGAAAGCCGGTCCGACATAGGGAATGTAGGTGTAGCGATCGGCCATTATGGCGGCACCAACTGACATTAACTGGAGCACGAGGGCGATCATGAGAAGGAAAAGACCAAAACTGAAGAGGTAGAGTTTGGATTTGCGGGCGCTCCAGACAGCCGCTACCCCAAGGACCAGGGCGAGGAAGGTGTTGAGGTAGAAGGGGAGGGGCACACTGCTGTCCGGGTAGGGATAGAAGACCGAAAGCTTAAATGGTGCCAGGAATTTGACAAGGTACACGATCAGCGAATTGCCGGCAAAAAAGAACTTTTCGGAGAGCGGGAAGTTTTCCATAGTAAGGGATTCGGCACTGCGTTGGGCAATGATGGCCCAGTATCCGAGCAGAAGCGACACGGCAAAAAAGGGAAGTTTTTCCAGCCAGGCAGGTAGTTTGAAGGAACGACCTTTATAGAAATCAACCAGCAGAAGCACTAAGGGGAAGGGGGCAGCCATGGCCTTGCTGAGCATGGAGCCAACAAATAGGATCAGAGTGAGGCCGTACCAGAGCCACCGTCGTTTTTGATTTTCCAGATAGTAAAGGTAGCTGAGCAGGGCGGCGAAAAAAAAGAGGGCCATGAGCTGGTCTTTTCGGGCCGCGATCCAGGCAACGGACTCTACGTGCATCGGATGCACCGCAAAGACCAGAGAGATAAAGACTCCTGCGAGGAACGATCTGGTGAGCCGCCAAAAGAAAAAGTAAACAAAGAGCGCGGCAAGCAGGTGGTAGAACACGTTGCTGCGATGGAAGGCAGCCGGATCATTACCGTACTCTTTCCAGTCACGGGTAAGGGTCCACATGGTAACAGGGTGGTAATTTCCCATGACAAACGCTTCCGGATCCCAGAGTTCGCTGAACTGGCCTTTAACCACATAGGCGTTCTCGAAAACATAGGGAGGATCGTCAAAATTGGTCCAGTCGTATTGCTCAACTCCACTGTAGGTGATCCATGTGAGAACAATGATGATAGCGGGACCCGCGATGAGTTCCATCAAGGGTAGGCGTCTGGCCGATCCCTGTGCAGTTTGCTTCTTTTTGCGCCCTTTTGGTGTATTTTTTTTGGCCATGGCCGTTCCTTTCACGGCGAATATAGTAAATGCACCATTTGTCTGAGGCGCTACACTGATCATGGTCAGCATTCCCGGGAACCCTGGGTGGTTGAATGCAGTACTTTCCCATTTTTGATCCAGGAATTGGAGAGTACCCCTGGATACTCAGAGTTTCAGGCCCTATCCAAAGGAAATTCCGAACGGTAGCCTGCATTTTAGCGTACTCCCGAAAATCGTATTTGGAAGGCTGTGGGGGAGGGGCAGGCCTTTCCTATTTTTGGATCACCAACTGACGACTGTTGCTTTGGCTTCCATTGCTAAACAATACGTTGTAGATGCCACTGGCCCACTCGGCCACCTCCAGGCGCAACTGGCCACTTACTGCATTTGGCTCGCTGATCGTCAGCACCACCTGACCCAGGTGGTTCATCACCGTTACTTCCAGATCCACTTCACCGGTGAAGTTGTAGTCAATGAAAACCTCATCTGTTGTTGGGTTCGGATACAGATCAATGTACCGGGCAAGATCCAGCTCTTCCATGCCGATCATGAAATCCCAGGTAGCAGAACAGCCATTGGCATCCGTGACTGTGACCGTGTAGGTGCCCGGTGACAATCCTGTTGCTGTTGGCGTGGTTTGGGGAGGGTTTGTACTCCACACATAGGTATAGGGAGAGCTTCCACCCGTTACGTTGGCCATTGCCGCGTCAGGGAGAACGACGTCCACCATGATATTCAGTTCAGCCGGTTCGGTAATATCGACCTGGTTGTCAATAGTACATCCATGGGCATCGGTTACGGTTATCTGGTAGAGCCCGGCTGTCAGGTTGCTCAGGGTTGAAGTGAGGCCTCCTGTATTCCACAGGTAGCTGTATGGAGGGGTTCCGCCTGATACATTCAGGCTGGCCCATCCGTTTGATCCACCGAAGCAGTTCACATTGTCCTGCACTATGATCGTTGAAATGGCCGTGTTTTGTGTAACTGTAGTAGTGATACTTGCTGTACAACCGCCGGCATCGGTCACCGTTACCTGATAGGGCCCAGCTGTCAGGTGGCTCAAAGCCGGTGTGACGTCCCCCGTGTTCCACAGGTAGCTATACGGAGGCATTCCGCCACTGGCCGTTACGGCCGCTGTACCATTATCAGTGCCGAAACAACTGGCATTAATTGCAACACTAGTATTCAGGAAACAGGGTGGACCTACAGAAATATCATCCAAGGCCAGATCAACGAGAACACCTCCTGAGATAGCACGGAACCGGATCTGAAGTGCCGTGGAGCCGGAAAAGGGATTCAGGCTGAGTACTTCCTCAACCCATGGGTCGGTTTCAGCTATTTGCGGGCCGGGGCCATGTGTTGCGAAAATCGTTTGAAATCCGCTACCCGTATCGACTTCAACAAAGAACGAGTCAATATGGGCACCATGGAAATGCTTCCAGAAGCGGAGCTCTGGGCTGGTAAGGCCACTGATGTCAATCAGCGGTGTCCAAATTTCCGCCTGTTGACCTGCCGAGTTTTTATTAGTCTCTGTATAGATGTACTTACCTGCTCCTGGCACACCGGTGGTGTGGTCGGCGGAAGGACCTGTAAATGAAGAAAGCGTGCCATACGTTTCCACCCACCAACTGTAATCCCAATGGTATTGTGCACTCACTGGAATGGTTGTCCAACAGGAGTCGAAAGTATTGTTCAGGGCAAAGGACGAACCTTCGAAATCTTCTGTCCATGGAGCCGTTACAGCCAAACAAGGCGTGAGAAAGCTTGAAAAGTTCCAGAGCGAGGTGTTATTTGCACACATGGCGCGAACGTATACAAAGTACTGCGTGCCCGGAGCCAGAGTAGTGGCAGTAAAGGAAGTGGCCGTCGTCGGTGTACCGGAACCCGTTGGCGTGCCGTAAGTCGTAGTGATCACGTACTCATAGCCGTTGGCCGGATTTGATGTGGAAGCCGTCCAGCTGACGTTTGCTGAGGTGGACGTAATACCTGTGGCCGTAATGCCCTGTGGCGGGATACATCCTAGGGAACTGCTGAATACCGCCATTGTGGTAAAACAAGTCGAAGAACCATTACACGCCGCGTCATCGGTCCAGTGTGTACGGTACTGACCTGTTCCCGGGATTGATGCCTGAAGTGGTGAGGGGCCATGAGCGATCACGTTGTTCAAGTCATCGGTCAGGGTTACGTAACCCGGAGTTCCACTAGAATTCCGCGTTACCGTGAAGGCATAGACTCCCGGAAAATTTACCTGAACCACCGAATACTCCGTTGTAGAGTTACAAGTGCTAATAGTAACAGGCGTGGTTGTCGTTTGATCAAGGGTGGTGGTCGCGAACGGATACGGATACTGTAAGGTGTTGATACATTGCGCCTTCACCGTATTCGGTGCAAATAATAAGAAGCCCCATGCTGCCCACCATGAGGGCCATAATAGTCTTCTTTTCATGGAATTAATGATTGTCGGTTTATGACAGCCCAGCGTCAAATTTAGTAACTTTCTTTGCAAAAAACAAAGCACGAGATGTGGCCTGCAAAGCCCTGAACCCTTGTTCAAAAACAATTAAGGTGGGCTGAGTTCTCAGAGTTTCAGGCCCGATCCAAAGGAAATTCCGAACGGTAGCCTGCATTTTAGCGTACTCCCGAAAATCGTATTTGGAAGGCTGTGGGGGAGGGGCAGGCCTTTCCTATTTTTGGATCACCAACTGACGACTGTTGCTTTGGCTTCCATTGCTGAACAATACGTTGTAGATGCCACTGGCCCACTCGGCCACCTCCAGGCGCAACTGGCCACTTACTGCATTTGGCTCGCTGATCGTGAGTACGACCTGACCCAGGTGGTTCATTACCGTCACCTCCAGATCCATTTCGCCAGTGAAGTTGTAGTCAATGAAGACCTCATCCGTCGTCGGGTTCGGATACAGGTCAATGTACCGGGCAAGATCCAGCTCTTCCATGCTGATCATGAAATCCCAGGTAGCAGAACAGCCATTGGCATCCGTAACTGTAACCGTGTAGGTGCCGGGTGACAATCCTGCTGCTGTTGGCGTGGTCTGGGGAGGGTTTGTGCTCCACACATAGGTGTAGGGAGGGCTTCCACCCGTTACGTTGGCAACTGCCGCGTCAGGGGGAAGGACGTCCACCATGATATTCAGTTCAGCCGGTTCGGTAATATCGACCTGGTTGTCAATAGTACATCCATGGGCATCGGTTGCCGTTGCCTGATAGGTTAGCTTCCTAAAAAGCGGCTTGTAGTTACTACGAATAGTGCCTAATGCTCGTGGTTTCTCCGTAGCTTTCGATCTGATTCGTGGTCCTGATGGCGTTATTACCCTTATTCCAGCCACTATAAACCTATCTATCCACTCCTGCTCCAGACTATTTTAGGAAGTTAAGCTAAAGCCGACCTTTGGGGCAATTGCTTTTGATAAGTTATCAGCATTCTATTTGGAACATACGTGTTCCTTAGTACCATAAAACTGTATTTTAATAAAGTGTTGAAATATAGATTTTTATACATAATTAATTACAGAGCTAACTCTGTAGCTAGCTCTGTAGTTTTATCTTCACGACAAGAGAAAAAATGAGCGAATAAAAACAGCTTTTTTACCAACCTGCAAACGACCGGAAGCTGTCCGCTATTATAGCCACTACAAATCTGCTGCTCACGCCTGCTCCAGACTATTTCAGGAAGTTAAGTTAAACCGTGGATATGATGAGTTTGCCCGTGGCAGGTCACACATAAACGGGATCAAAGAAAAAAAAGAATATTTTTGAGCCTGGAAGTCCTCTCCATACACCCTTTGGGGTGCTATCATTTTATAGATCAGGATCAAATTTGAATTCCGCATATTTTGGCATTTCCCTTTGAATCGTCTCCATCAATTGATCAGGTCGCATTGGAGGAGCGGGCCAGACGCTTCCAAACCCGCAGTATCAAAAAAGGAGCAAAGACCGAAGGCCTGAAAAAGGTCCTTTCGATGATTGATCTCACCACCCTGGAGGGCAGGGATACGCCCGGAAAGGTGCGGCAGCTTTGCTATAAGGCCCAGCACCTGCACAGCACCTATCCCGACCTACCTCAGGTCGCCGCTGTTTGTGTGTACCCCATTCTGGTCCGGGTGGCGCGCGAAGCCCTCGGTGATGCGCCCATCAGTGTGGCCGCAGCAACGACCTGTTTCCCCTCGGGTCAGTCGGGCCTCCAGGTCAGGCTGGACGATACTAAATTTGCAATAGATGAAGGTGCCAGTGAAATTGATATGGTCATCAGCCGGGGCAAATTCCTGTCCGGGGAATACGACTATGTCTACGATGAGATCGCCGCAGTGAAGGAAGCCTGTGGAAAAGCCCGTCTCAAGGTCATTCTTGAAGTCGGTGAACTCGATACCTACGACGATGTACGACTCGCCTCGGACATCGCCATCGCGGCCGGTGCGGATTTTATCAAGACCAGCACCGGTAAGATCCTCAAAGCAGCCTCCATGCCTGTTACACTTGCCATGCTGTATGCTATTCGTGACCACTATCTCAAAACGGGGGGCAGGATCGGTATAAAGCCTGCAGGCGGGATCAGTAACAGCAAACAGGCCCTCCACTACCTCGCAATGGCCAGGGAAACCCTCGGGGCCGATTGGCTCACACCGGAGCTCTTCCGCTTTGGGGCCAGTTCCCTCGCCAACGACGTGCTTATGCAACTTGTGAAGCAACGCAGTGGTCATTATCAGAGTATGAACTACTTTTCAATTGATTGATATGGCAACAGGGAGGGCATTCGATTTTCATAGCGGCTGGACCTATCACCCGGCGCCGGAAAGTTCGGACCACATTTCACTGAATGATCAATATGAGCTTTTTATCGACGGCCAATTTGTCCCGCCTGCGGCGGGAAAATACTTCACCACGATCAATCCGGCCACGGAAGGTACGTTGTCCCAAATCGCCGAGGCTGATGATGCAGATGTGGATGCGGCAGTCGCATCGGCCCGCAGGGCCTTTAGCAAATGGAGCAAGATACCCGGAAAGGAACGGGCAAAATACCTGTTTCGGCTCGCCCGTATGATCCAGGAACGGGCGCGGGAATTCGCCGTAATTGAAAGTATGGACGGTGGGAAGCCCATCCGCGAGAGTCGTGATATAGATATTCCGCTTGTGGCACAACATTTCTTTTACTACGCCGGCTGGGCCGATAAGCTCGGATATGCGTTCCCGAAAGGGGCGGAACCGTTAGGGGTTTGTGGGCAGATCATCCCGTGGAACTTTCCGCTACTCCTGGCCGCGTGGAAAATAGCTCCGGCCCTGGCGGCCGGAAATACGGTAGTGCTGAAACCGGCCGAAACAACACCGCTTACCGCGTTGAAACTGGCGGAACTGGTGGCCAGCTGTGATTTCCCGGCCGGAGTGATCAACATCATCACAGGAGCCGGAACAACGGGGGCGGCTTTGGTGGAGCATCCGGACGTGGACAAGATCGCCTTTACGGGCTCCACGAAAGTCGGGAAGATCATCCAGCGCGCTACGGCCGGAACAGACAAAAAACTGACCCTGGAGCTGGGTGGAAAAGCGGCACATATCATTTGTCGCGATGCAGCGATTGATCAGGCCGTGGAAGGTATCGTAAACGGGATCTTCTTTAATCAGGGCCACGTGTGCTGTGCAGGATCACGCCTGTTTGTGCAGGAGGCAGTGGCTCAGGAAGTGATCGCCAAGCTGAAGCTGCGAATGGAAAGCCTTGTGGTGGGCGATCCGCTCGACAAAAACACGGACATCGGAGCAATTAACAGCAGGGAACAGCTGAAGACCATTCAGGGCTACCTCGAACTGGGCAGGAAAGAAGGAGCTAAAATGTATGTGCCCAAGTTCATCCTGCCCGGGAAAGGATATTGGTGTGCACCGACCCTGTTCCTGGAAACGGCGCAGAGTCATCAGATCGTACAGGAAGAGATCTTTGGACCGGTATTGGCTGTACAGACTTTCCGGTCGCTTGATGAAGTGGTGACCAAGGCGAATAATACCCCTTATGGCCTCAGCGCCGGGGTATGGACCCAAAAAGGAGCAAAGATCTTTGAACTCACCTCCAAAATGAAGGCCGGAGTGGTGTGGGCAAACACCTATAATTTGTTCGATGCGGCAAGCCCCTTTGGTGGCTATAAGGAGAGTGGGATCGGACGGGAAGGTGGCCTTCAAGGCCTGATGTCTTACATAAAATGATCAGGGACATGGCTCAGATCAATATAAAAAAGACCTACAAGCTGTACATCGGCGGGGCATTCCTGCGGACGGAGAGCGGGCGGTACTACACCTTGGAAAACAGCAGGGGAGGGGTAGTTGCAAACCTGTGCCTGGGCTCGCGGAAAGATTTCCGCGATGCAGTGGTTGCGGCCCGAAAAGCGCAGACTGACTGGGCCGGGCGTACCGGCTATAACCGAGGTCAGATCCTTTATCGCATCGCCGAAATGCTGGAGGGCCGTGCTGCGCAGTTTATTGAGGAGCTTGTGGCAGCAGGCATTTCGCCAAAGGCTGCAAAACAGGAAGTGATGGATGCCCTCAACACCTGGGTCTACTATGCCGGCTGGTGCGATAAGTTTCAGCAGCTGGCCAGCAGCGTAAATCCGGTCGCGAGCTCCCATTTCAACTTCACTGTGCCCGAACCGATGGGCGTGGTTGCACAGTTGGCCCCGAAGGCCAGTGGTTTGCGGGGGCTTACGCGCACCCTGGCTCCGGCAATTGTGTCGGGAAACACGGTGGTAACGCTGGCCGATGAGCGATTTGGACACGTGGCGATCTCACTGGCCGAGATCATCCACTCAAGTGATGTTCCGAACGGGGTTGTGAATCTGCTCACGGGAAGGGCTGATGAGCTGCTGCCGCACATGGCCTCGCATATGGATGTTAACGCGCTGGCCATGGAGTTGCCAACGCCAGACGTAAAAAAAGCCGCCGCTGAAAATGTGAAACGGGTTATCGCCCTTCGGGCCGATGAGGCGCTTGAGGCCATTACTGATTATGTCGAATACAAAACAACCTGGCATCCGATCGGCGCCTGACGCAATTGCCTCAGCCGGTTTGGAAAATGGAAGCTTGCTCTATTTTGTAAGTTTGACCCAAATTCAACCTTTATGAACCTGGAATCCCTCCTCATGCTCGGCATGGAAGCAAGCACTGCGGCCGGAAAAGAGATCCTCGAAGTGTATGGGACCGGGTTTTCCGTGGATATCAAGGACGATTCGAGCCCCCTGACGGAGGCAGATCGCCGAAGCCACAAAAAGATCATGGAATATCTGCGCGATACAGCGTATCCGGTGCTGAGCGAGGAAGGGGATGTAACCGCTTACAGTAAGCGGGCCGGTTGGCACACGTTTTGGCTGGTAGATCCGCTTGATGGCACCAGGGAATTTATCAGGCGCAATGGCGAATTCACGGTGAATATCGCCCTCATCAGGGAAGGGGTACCTGTATTAGGTGTCATTTACGTTCCCGTAACCAACACCCTTTATGCCGCAGCGGAGGGGGTGGGAGCGTACAAGTCCGGGCAGGGGCACAACAGGCATACGATCGGGTCCTTACGGACCGATGGGCAACAGCTTCCCATAACGAACAACGGAACGTTCACCGTGGTCAGAAGCCGAAGTCACATGAGCCCGGAGACAGAGGCCTTTATTGCTGAACTTGAACAGGAATATGGGAATATTGGTATGCTGAGCTGCGGAAGTTCCCTGAAGTTCTGTATGGTTGCGGAAGGATCTGCCCAAATGTATCCGCGATTCGCACCGACGATGGAATGGGACACAGGGGCCGGACACGGAATCGCGCTGCAGTCGGGCTGTGAGGTGGTGCGGCGCGATACCGGGGAACCACTGACCTACAACAAGGAAAACCTCCTTAACCCCTGGTTCATCGTTCGACGGAAATAACATGATCCCGGTTGAGTACCATATGCACGTTGTTGCCCTGACCTTGATCGGGCTTATTGCCGCTTTGCTGCACCGGGGCAATCGCACTGCCCTGATCTTTTTCATCGCCGTGCTGATCCTCATCGTTACGGGTGTCATCACCACTGACGAATTCCTGCAGGGCTTTGGCAATCGTCAGATCGCCATCATTTTCATACTCATCTTCATTACCGGTGCGCTGCGCGATCATTTTAATTTGCTGAGCCTGATTGACCGCCCCTTCCGCTCCGCCACATCGGTCCGCGGCATGATGGTCCGGATGACTGGTATTGTGGCCTTCGGTTCCAGCGTACTCAACAATACACCGATCGTGGCACTCATGATTCCCTACATCACAGAGTGGAGCAAAAAACGCCATATCAACCCTTCCCAACTCCTCATACCGCTCAGCTACGCAGCCATCCTTGGCGGTATGATCACCCTTATCGGTACCTCAACCAATCTCGTACTGAACGGATTCCTGGAGCAAAATGGCGAACCCTTATTCAACTTTTTCGATTTTTTGATCCCGGGGTTGCTGGTGACTGCAGGTGGAATGATCTACCTGGTTGTGGCCGGACCCAAACTGCTGCCTCAACGGCAGGATGCATTGGACCAGCTTGCCGATCCGGCCCGCGAATATGTGGTTGAGACCAAGGTACGCCCAGGCTCCCGATTGATCGGGAAAAGTGTTCAGGAAGCTGAATTGCGGAATTTGGATGGTATTTTCCTTATCGAGATCATACGGGGCGATCGCGTGATCACGCCCGTAGCACCGGACGAGGTAATCAGACAGGGTGACTCGCTGATGTTCGTGGGGGAAACGAACAGGATTGTAGAGCTGATCGACAGATCCAACGGATTGGAGTTGAGCAGGCACACGCGTTTTAATCCGGCCGAAGGCCGAAAGATCGTGGAAGCAGTCATCCCCGCCAACTCCTCACTCATCGGGTTTACGGTTAAGCAAGTGAACTTTCGCGAGCGTTATCAGGCTGGAATTTTGGCTATCCACCGGAATGGTGAACGTGTGAGCGGAAAGATCGGTGAGATCGGGCTGCAGGCTGGTGACTTGCTGTTACTTTCGACCGGGCGTAGTTTCGCCAGTAATCAGTTCCGCTTCAACAACCTGTACATGGTCAGTCAAGTCAAAAAACCGGTTTTAAAGAAATCGCCTCCCAGGCTTGTCTTCATGGCAGTCGTAGCGCTGGTCGCAGCGGCCGGAGCCTTTGACATGGTCAATCTCTTTATGGCAACGCTTGTCATCCTGGCAGCCCTGTTATTGCTGGGCTTTGTGAATATGGATGGTATGAAGAAAGAGATGGACGTAAAGCTCCTGCTCATCCTCGTTTCGGCTTTGGCTCTTGGCAAGGGGGTGATCCGGAGCGGTGTGGCAGACGCCCTGGCTGGTTTCCTGGGCATTTTCCTTGCCGATGGCGGTCCGATCGTGATCAGTACTGCCCTGTTCCTGCTCACTTTTATCCTAACGAGCTTCATAACGAATGCAGCGGCGGTTTCCATTGTGTTTCCCTTTGCCTATGCCCTGGCGAACACCGGAACAGATCCGGCCAGTGCCAGCGCTGTAACCAGTGGCTATTATATGGTGATCGCCTTTGCAGCCAGCTGTGCCTTCATGACCCCGATGGGTTATCAGACCAACCTGATGGTTATGGGTCCGGGAGGATATCAGTTCAGGGACTTTCTTAGAGTTGGTGCGCCTCTGTCCTTTATCTACGCCGTTATTTCCCTTACATTTGTATGGATAAGATACGGATGGATATGAGCGAAAAGCTCCATATAATTCCGCACGCCCACAAGATCACCAAGGAGGATCGGAGTCGGGCTCTTGGTCAAAACCCCTGTGTGCTGTGGTTTACCGGATTATCCGGTTCGGGCAAGTCCACACTAGCCAATCAGGTGGAGCAGGAGCTCATGGCACGCGGATTCCACACCTACCTGCTTGACGGTGACAATGTACGCACCGGGCTTAACAGTGACCTCGGCTTCACAGAAGCGAGCCGGGTCGAGAATATCCGACGCCTAGGCGAACTCAGTAAATTGATGGTGGATGCCGGCCTGATCGTTCTGACGGCTTTTATTTCGCCCTTCCGGGCGGATCGGGCCTATGTGCGCCATCTTCTCGCCGTAGGCGAAATGGTGGAAGTCTATGTTGACTGCCCGCTTAAAGTAGCGGAATTGCGGGATCCCAAGGGACTTTACGCTAAGGCGCGGAAGGGGGAGATCACGAATTTCACGGGAATCGACAGTCCGTTCGAAGCGCCGGAAGATCCGGAAATTCGCGTGGATACGGACAAAGATGACGTGGAGGAAAACGTTCGGCAAGTGCTGGACTATCTTCTTCCTGAAATCACGTTGGAGGATGCCTAGTTATTACCTAAAACACCTCCGTGAACTGGAGGCGGAGTCAATTTATGTCATTCGTGAGGTTTACGCACAGTTTAATAACCCCTGCTTGCTTTTCTCGGGCGGAAAAGACAGTATTGTCCTGACGCATCTGGCCAAAAAAGCATTTTGGCCAGCGCGGATACCTTTTCCGCTGGTGCATATCGATACGGGGCACAATTTTCCGGAGATCATTGAATTTCGCAGTAAGCTGGTCGAAAAGCTCGGTGTACAACTTGTAGTGGGTTCGGTGCAAAAAGCCATTGATGAGGGCAGGGCGATTGAGGAAAAAGGTGCCAATGCCAGTCGGAACAGTGCGCAAATACCGGCCTTGCTGGAAGCGATTGAGTCAAAAAAATTTGACGCAGCCATAGGGGGAGCGCGGCGCGATGAGGAAAAGGCGCGTGCAAAGGAGCGTTTCTTTAGTCACCGTGATGAGTTTGGACAGTGGGATCCCAGAAATCAGCGTCCGGAATTGTGGAACCTATTCAACGGGAAAAAGAATTATGGTGAGCACTTCCGGGTGTTCCCGATCTCAAACTGGACCGAGATGGATGTATGGCAGTATATTCTGCTTGGGAATATCGAGATTCCGAGCCTTTATTTTGCTCACGAACGCGAGGTGGTGTTGCGCGATAAACAGTATTTAAGTACGTCGGACTACCTCACCTTGAAACCAAACGAGAAACCGGAGAAAAAAGTGGTTCGTTTCCGGACCATGGGAGATCTGACCATCACCGGCGCGGTGGAATCCGATGCCAATACACTCGGGAAGATCATTGAAGAGGTGGCATCAACCCACGTGACGGAGCGGGGTGGACGTGCAGATGATAAGCGAAGCGAGACCGCCATGGAGGATCGCAAAAAGCAAGGCTATTTCTGAGTCAGCTTTATCTGCGGCAAAAGACGAAAAAAGGAACTTTATTTGCATAAAGGCGAACGGATTGTAAAGGGAAGATCTAATGAATGCAAAGGGGTATTTAGATATGGAATTGCTCCGCTTTACCACGGCGGGGAGTGTGGATGATGGTAAATCAACCTTGATCGGCCGTTTGCTGTACGATTCTAAAAGTATTTTCCAGGATCAGATGGAAGCCGTGGAGGCGAGTAGTAAAAACCGGGGACTGAGCCACATAGACCTGAGCTTGCTTACAGACGGGCTCAGGGATGAGCGGGAACAGGGGATCACGATTGACGTGGCGTATCGCTATTTTGCGACACCAAAGAGAAAATTCATTATTGCCGATACGCCGGGACATATTCAGTATACCCGGAATATGGTAACCGGAGCATCAACAGCAAATTTAGCCTTGATCCTGGTTGATGCGCGTAAAGGAGCAATTGAACAAACCTGTCGCCACAGTTTTATCGCCAGCTTGTTGAAGATCCCCCACGTGATTCTGTGCATCAACAAGATGGATCTGGTAAACTACAGTGAGGAGCAGTACGGGAAGATAGTTGAGGAATTCAAGAATTTCAGTGCGAAGCTGGAGATCGGTGATATTCGTTTTATTCCGATCTCGGCCCTGCATGGCGATAACGTAGTAAACAGATCCGAACATATGCCCTGGTACAACGGTTCCACCCTGCTGAATACTTTGGAGACCATCCACATCGGATCTGATCAGAACCACATTGATATGCGTTTTTCGGTACAAACCGTTATTCGCCCACACAGCAACGAATACCACGACTTTCGCGGTTACGCGGGTCAGATAGCAGGTGGGATCATGAAGCCGGGAGATAATGTGATCACCCTGCCGGGTGGATTTACAAGCACGATCGACAAGATCTACGATGGCGAGAATGAAGTGAATGAGGCTTTTGCACCGATGAACGTCACAGTGACCTTAAGGGACGATATCGATATTACACGGGGCGATATGATCTGCCGCGTGAATAATCAACCCGAATCAACACAGGATCCCGATCTTATGATCTGCTGGTTCAGCGATAAGCCGATGATCAGCGGTGGAAAATACGCTATTCGCCATACTACAACAGAAGCGCATGCCATGATCAAGGATATTGTGTACAAGGTGAATATCAACACACTACAGCGCGATGAGGCCGACAAAAGCATTGGTATGAACGATATTGCCCGCATTAGATTGCGCACGACCAGGCCATTATTAACGGACAGCTATCGGAAGAATAGAAATACCGGAAGCGTGATCCTCATAGATGAGGGCACGAACGAAACAGTTGCGGCAGGAATGATTATTTGATGAGAGAGCCAAAGAACGTATTTATTCACAGAACCATACTATCCCTGGGGGTGCTTATTGCCTTGTATGCGGGTATTTCCACAGTGAATTATCTGGACAAATATCTGCACCTGAGCGATGAAATACTGACCTACAACGGGTTGGTACACGCGGCAAAAACTGGCGTGCCGCTCAGGGCGCCCCGACCCGAGAGTGTGATGTTCGATCCGGACAGTGTTTATCCGGTATACGATTCGCACAAATTCATCATCTATTTCAACGTTCCTGCTTATTTTGTTGTGGAAGCCATAGGTGGGTCAATTGAGAAATGGTACGGTGGCTGGCCGTTTGTGGTGAGCATGATCATCCTGCTGATCGCTTTATGGACTCGCAAAAAAGACCCGGGCCCTGAGGAATTGCTGGTACTTTTCCTGCCCACAATTCTCTCGAGCTGGCCCCTTTCATCACTCCATTTCATTAGGTACTACGGATTCATGTATGTCTTCGGGATCTTGTGTGCATACGCATCGTACCGAATATACTACTCAAACCGGCCCTACTTGCTGCGGGTTCTGGTAGCCCTATTGATCTTGCTGCTGCCGGGACTCTTTCACGAGACCCTCTTTTCGATCCTCGGGTTTGGACTCATCGCCATGGGGGTTGATTTCTTCACTTCAGGACTCTACAAGAGGTACAGACGCAGAAATCTGATCCTGGGAGCGGTTGGTTTGGTGGTGTTGCTGGTTATTGTAGCTATCGTGCCGGCATTCCGCTTAAATTTCGCTATTGAACGATTCTTTCGCGAGTGGGATCCCTCAACCTTTTGGCAAGCGGCCGGCTATTACATGGAAGTCAATAACCCGCAAGGGGGGAGCTGGTCCTTATTCAACCTGATCGTATTATTTGGCGGTGGATATTTATCGTTGAAGCGGTCCGATTTTTATGGTCGTTTTTTCCGCCTCACGGCGGGATTTTTCCTGTTTTCCCTCATCTTATACTCCATGCTCATGGGTGGCATTTTTAAGCCTCCTTATGGCTTTAACCGGTACTATTTGATCTTGCACGTTTCCTACTTGATCAGCATCGGCTTGTTTGTGTACATGTTACTTGACCGGCTGCTTCAGTTATTGAAGAAGGAGGTGCGCGTGAGCTATCTGCTTGTCGGGGCCACTGCATTTGCCTATCTTGCCGTAGGCAATATATTCTCTCCCTTTACACCAGACAAACAGGATTTTAGTTTGATACCCCGGTACGATGAGGGTTTGATCAGGTATACGGATAGCCAGTTGAACAATATTTATGCTCAGGGTCGCGAAGTTATTTTTATTTCGGGACAGGCGGAGCTGTTGCAGCATTACTATCCGGAGGTGCCGTCGTACAGCTTGAGGCTGGAGACCACGATGGAGGAGCTTCGGGACTTAGGAAAGCGAAATCCAGAGAAGATCTTTTACATTTTTTTAACGACCAAGCCCCGGAGAAATGATGTGCAGGAATTCCTGTTGACTATCTACCCTGATTTTAAGGGCGAAATGCTGGTCAGGGGTAGGGACTTGGTACGCGCATATCAAAACGAGGCGTCACGAATTAAAGAGAAGTATGGAGTAAAGGGTTAAATCCAGGAGCATCTATTTTACCGAAGTCCCCAAATGACCAAGAAACTAACTTCCAAAAAAACGGAAAAGAAGAAAAATATTGCATCGTTCCTTTTTCTTCCGGAGAGGCTGCCGTACAATACCTATTTATGGGTAGTCGGAATACCTGCGCTGCTGGGATTCGTTGTTTTTTATCCATTCCTGTTTGGGAACGATTTGTACATCTTTAAAGATATTGGGAGCGATACGATGAACCTGAAGTATCCTAATCTGGTTCACTTCGATCGCTATTTGCGGGAAGAAGGCTTTCCGATGGCCTGGTCCTTTTACATTGGTATGGGACAGAACATGTATTCCGGGTGGTATTTCGGGATTGAAGGGTTTTTCAACTGGTTTTTCACACTTTTTACGGGAAGTACGGCAGAGCGGATCGCTTGGATGGCTTGGGCAAAGACGCTGACTATCGCCGTTTTTGCTTATGAATGGACCAGGCTGCGTTTGCATAACCAATGGATCAGCCTGATTGGTGCACTAGCCCTTGCATTCAGTGGATATACGATCGTGGGGGGATCCTGGTATGCGCACGACAAATTCGTGATGAATTCCTTATTTGTTCTTTTAGGGCTTGAGCTGCTATGGTCTCGCAAGAGCTATCTGTTGCTTCCGCTTGCGATGTACAACTTTGGTGTGAATCCAAAGCTTTTTTTCTTTTTTCAGTTCGCCCTCCTGTATTTTGCCATTCGGGGTGCTGAACTTGGTTGGAAACCGATACTTTGGGTGAAGCAGGGACTTATGGCAGTTGGATTGGCAGCGTTGGGTTTTTTGGGAAATTCCACGGGACTCATTTCCCGGGTGACCACTGTGACAAACAGTGCACGTATGTCTACGGCGGCTTCACTTTCCAATGACCTTAGCGAGCAGGCTGTTCTGTCTGTGCATGACCGAGGTCATCTGCTCACGACGTGGATGCGGACTTTAAGTAATGACTTGCTCGGTAGCGGAAGCAATTTCCTGGGCTGGAACAATTACCTTGAAGCCCCGCTTTTTTATTGCTCTATTCTGATGATCGTACTGTTGCCACAATTGTTCTTGCTGGGAGCTCGGAAAGAAAAGCGCCTTTGGGGAATGGTCCTGGGACTGGTTCTGATCCCCCTGATCTTTCCATATTTTCGATATGCGATCTACCTATTTCAAGGTGATTATTACAAAAATGCCCTCAGTCTTTTTGTTCCATTGATCCTCGTACTTACAGGCACGAAATCGCTGGAGCTAATTATGCGGGAAAAGAGGGTTCACCTGGGGGGACTCCTGATTACCAGTGTGCTCTTACTTATTTCCCTGCACTATCCCTATTTCGGAGGGCGCCTGGAATTAGTAAAAAGTGTGCAGGGAATGAGTACATTCGTTGTTCTCCTGCTGACCGGTATTTTGGCCGGTGTACAATTCCACAGGCTGGGCAGGGCTGTTCCGTACATTTTATTGTTCGTTATGCTTTTAGATCTCGGATTCAATTCGGCTTTCAGTTTTTCGGGGCGTGAGACAATGACCCGGCGTGAATTGCATCAGCGTATAGGGTATAACGATTACACTGTAGAGGCCCTGGATTTCATTTATCAGCAAGACAACGGTTTCTTCCGCCTGACCAAGGATTATGCGAGTGCAAACAGTATTCACCGCTCATTGAATGAAGGGCGGGTATTTGGGTTTTACGGAACCACACAATACTCGAGTTTTAATCAGGCCAATTATATTCGTTTTTTAACCAAAATGGCCTTGATTGATTCCACAGAGGAATCGCAGACGCGCTGGGCAATCGGGGTAGAGCAAAATGCCCTGTTATTCCCTTTTGCGGGGGTTGACTACCTCTTGCGTAAAACTGAGGTAAAGGATCCCATCCTGGCAAATAATTACCGGATGATTGGGTCGGTTGAAGACATTAACATTTATAAGTCGAGTCACCGAATACCTTTCGGTTCTTTTTATTCAACGGCCATTTCGGAAAACACGTTACTTGAATTGCCACCCAATCAGCGTGCTCTTCAGCTGTATGAACACATCGTTTTGGATCGGGACGATTTTGAAGGTCCGGAAGCGGAAATCGGACAGATTGAATTGAAAAACCTGACGATTATCCAACTTCAGGAAATCCTTCAAAAAAAGAGTGAAGCCGGGAGTTTCGACATGACCTCCTTTAGCCAGAACCGAATTGAGGGGATATTAACCACTGACAGGACGGGGTGGTTATTTTTCACCATACCATTTGATGATGGCTGGCAGGCCAGAATCAACGGGAAAAGAGTGGCTCCGGTTCGCGGACAGTTCGGGTTTACTGCAGTTCCAGTGACTCCTGTTGTAAATGCCCGGGTCGAATTGTACTTTGTTCCACAAGGTGCCAGCCAAGGTGCATATGCTTCGTTATCTGCACTGTTTATATGGCTTGCAATCGGTTTTTTCGACTTCCGAAGAATTAGTCGAAATATCGTTTCAGATCGCTTCGGGAAGGCATCAGAAACTGATGGATAGGTAGGTTCATGGCTCTGGGCACGGTGAGTAGCATATAAAGGGCGGTGGATCCATATGAAATGAAACAGGCCCAGGCTGCTCCGATGATGCCGTAAACCGGAATAAGGATGAAGTCTAAAACAATGGTTACGGCCAACCCGATAAGTTGGGCAAACCAGGAAAATCGAAGCCTTTGGTGAGTATAATTATACAGACTTAGGTTATTCGTCAGGAAAACGAAATACGACGTTATACCGAGGATTTGAGCTGGTCGAATGGCCTCATGATAGGCTTCGCCAAACAACCAGGGAATAATATACGGGAAAAGGATTATGAGTATACACGAACCTATTAATACTGCGGAACCCAGCATTCTTACATGAATAATGTACCGTTCTTTTTCCAAAGTATCCGGATGCAGATATTTCATGAGCATCTGGCTTGCCGGTTGGATCGCATCAAGCACGAATTGATTAAAAGACGCTGCCAGCTGATAGCAGCCGAGAGGGGCTAATCCCTCAAAAAATCTGATGAGCCATACGCTTAACCTTTTATTGACAAAACGGGTTAGGTAACTCGCATATCCAGCGCGCATATACGACCAGTATTCACCTAAGGTGACCTGTTTTTTTTGTTCCGGGTCGTTTACTGGTTGTTGCCTTTTATTTTGCCAAAGAATGAGCATGATCAGCATACTCATTAATTGAACGATCAGGATTAATGAAAACAGATAAATCGGTTGCGTATCCGAGCGGAACAAAACAAATCCCGCCCCATATAGAGCCGTTGCCAAAACAGAATTTGAAAAAGTACCTTTATTGTATTTTGAGAACTCGGCATGTCCCTTCATCAGGCTTTCTAAAAATATAGTCCCCTTCTGAAATAGGTAACTAAGGAAAAAGAAAATAAACCAATAGATCCCGGTATATTCAGAAGGGATGAGGAAATGGCGAAGGGAATCAATGGCAGAGAAGGAAAAAAGTAGGATCAGGGTAAGTGAACCGCCAAACAGAAGAAGTTTTAAAGCCAGCTTGTTGGAAGCGGCTAACGATATGTTGGCACGGGAAGAAAAAACAACTAATCCGCTTGAGGCGTTTAAACCGAAGAGCATGATCATAAATTGGATGTTGGTGTTGATATACTGGTAGAGACCATATCGTTCAGCACCCAGCATTCTTGTTAAAAGAATGATATAGCCAAGTGTGAATACCGACGTGGGAATTCGCACTATTAAGAGCCTCAAGATGTTATTCTCAGTACTCTGCCGCATTATAATCTAATCATGAGAAGCCATAATCTTTTTGGGTCATGGCTAGTTAAGTGAAGCCTTTAGTTTGTTTCGGAACATTTGCAAGAGCAATTTATAGTAGATCTTGGTTTCTGTAGTTGTACCTGAGCCTGGTTTCCTTTGCATGGAGATAGAAGGTGTTTTGGCACATTCCCAGGATCCTTCTATCCCGTTTATGTGCGCCCGGACACGGACAAATTCATCATTCACTATGATCTAACCCGGCCGGCAGTGCTTTTTGTAGCCTTAGGTCAACCAGATCATATATAGCCGGCCCGTTTATCTGAATGTATCGCGCTATCCCGATCCACAAAGAGCCTCAGGACTTCCCTGGATTTTGCCTCTGATTTTTCGAGCGATATACATATTTGTTTTGCATTGGTATGACTGCCTTTGAGCAAAGTTAAACTATGTTTAGCATTAGTCATGGGCCGTCTTTTTCGTTCAGCTGCGGCAAATATAGCGTTCATCCGGCCTGCATTTTTTCCGTGGAGGTAATTCTAACTTGGCCTAAATGGCATTTTTAGTGTCCGATCACTGGTTCGGTGTTGCTCTATAGCACTCGATAAAAAATTAATTATCAGAAGTTTACCTTTGATCCGAAATTTATTTTGGACAAGTACGCATTGGTACAGCCTTTTTTTTAGTTTTGCTCTGACCAAATCCTAATCGCTTTCCAACGATTATGGTCGTTCAACAATGAGTGAAAAGTATTTGTATCCCCAAATGGAACCGAATTTTTGGACCCGATATCTGAGGAAATCCTTATTTGAGGAGGGAGGAATCTGCCTGCTTGTCTGCATGCCTCGTATACCTGCACAGCAAACAAAACTCTTTTGAGTGAGATAGAACGGAATAGCTATGAGTATAAACCAAGAGCTGAAGACCGCTTCTCAGGTTGTAGATCACATGTCCCTGTCAAACAAAAAGGTTGTGTGTATCGGCGGAGGCCCTGCAGGACTTACTGCAGCGTACCTGCTTTCCAAAAAAGGGATTACAGTAGAGGTTCTTGAAGCTGATCCGGAATATTTAGGTGGCATATCCAAGACTGTCTCGCACAACGGATTTCTCTGCGACATAGGCGGGCATCGTTTTTTTTCGAAGTCAGAAAAGGTAAATGAACTCTGGAGGGAGATTATCGGTAAAGACTTTGTCAGAAGACCCAGAAAGTCCCGCATTTACTACAAGAAAAAGTTTTTTGACTATCCGCTCAAGCCTGCTAATGCGCTTTTAAATCTCGGGGTTGTCGAGTCCGTCCTCTGCGTGCTCTCGTATGCAAAGGCGTCTTTGTTTCCTGTGCCTAACCCCGTTAATTTCGAGCAATGGGTGAGCAACAGATTCGGTCGCAGGCTGTTTTCCATTTTCTTTAAGTCTTACACAGAGAAAGTGTGGGGAATGAGGTGTACTGAAATTTCCGCCGACTGGGCGGCACAGCGCATAAAAGGGCTCTCTCTTATGTCCGCGATCAAAAACGCATTTTTTTCCAAAAGATCCTCATCCGGCGGAGAGGTTATAAAAACTCTGATTGATTTCTTTCACTACCCCCGAAAGGGCCCGGGAATGATGTGGGAGAAAGCCGGGGAGCAGATAAAACGGCAGGGAGGAAAGATATTGATGGGACACAGAGTTATCAGCCTTCGCCGCAACGAAAACGGATGGAATATCGTGGCGCGGTCACACGACGGAGTCGAGACACTCCACAAGGCGGATTTCGTGATATCTTCCGCACCGATAAGGGAACTCGTTACAATCATTGAGCCCGCCGTGCCCCGAGATGTCGCATCAGCGGCAGCGGCGCTTAGCTACAGGGACTTTCTCGTGGTAGGTCTTGTCGTAAGAGACAGGAATATCTTCGATGATAACTGGATTTATATTCATGACCCTGAAGTGAAAGTAGGCAGGATACAAAACTTTAAGTCGTGGTCTCCCGAGATGGTTCCCGAGCCAGCGAAAAACTGCTATGGGATGGAATATTTCTGTTTTGAGGGGGACGGGCTCTGGACTAGCCCGGATGAGGACCTGGTAGAACTTGCGAGTGACGAACTGATTCGCCTTGATCTTGCCCAGCCAGGAGATATAACCGACGGGTTCGTTATCCGGCAAAAAAAAGCATATCCGGTTTACGATGATAGCTATGCGGAAAACGTGAATGTCGTGCGCCGCTCAATTGAAGAGGCCTATCCAGGGCTTTGCCTTGTAGGCCGAAACGGTATGCACAAGTACAATAATCAGGACCACGCCATGATGACAGCGATACTTACGGTTGAAAACATTGTTGCCGGAGAGCAAATTTACGATGTCTGGAGAGTAAATCAGGATGCCGAGTACCATGAAGAACAAAAAGATTCTGATGAAGGCGCAAGACTCGTTCCTGAAAAGATCTGATGATTTGTACAATAAGATTAGCCATACAAGTAATACATCTGATCCCCCTTGGTACCTTTATTTTTTGATCGGCTTTATCTGCTGCGTCGCGGTCTATTACGGAGTGCTCGGAGGATATAATGTTGATGAAATAGAGGCTGTTCACACTGCCTGGAAGATAAGTGTCGGCGAGAGGATATACGAAGATTTTTTTCAACATCACCATCCCTTGCTTTACTACCTGCTCGTCCCCGTCATAAAACTCGGAGGGGAATCTCTTCTAACCCTGTCCTTAGCAGAGTTATTTGCGTTTGCAGTTTTCGCGGCCATGACGGTTATCGCGTTTCTCCTCGCCCGAAGAATATATGACGTAAAGACGGCTCTTATATCGATCATTCTTCTGCTTTCGCACCCATTCTTTATTAAGAAGGGAACGGAAATCAGGCCAGATATCCTGCAGACTGTTTTCGGTCTTGCCTCGTTTTATCTGCTCACGATTCACATGATGGATGGGGGAAAGAGGAAGTATTTCGTCGCGAGCGCTATTTTTCTGTCCCTGTCTTTTCTTGCCCTTCAGAAAGCGATTTTTCTCGTTTCCCTGATAGGTGCTGCTCAGTTGTATTGGCTTTGGAAAGGGAAGATCACGAAAAAGGACTTTCTTTTTTATTGGTCGGTTTTCCTCATTCTGCCAGTTGCTTGGCTGAGTTACCTGCTTGCCTCCGGAACCCTCGGAAACTACTTTGATCTCAACTGGCTTTTAAACATGAAGTATTTAAAAAGTTTTTTTCCTCTAAAATATTTTTCTTTGGGAGCAGGGCTTTTTTTACTGTTTATCCATGGCTGCTTTCTTAAATCTGGAAGTTTTCATGGGCTGGTGGTGTTTTTAGGAGCCGGATTGTTAGCCTCAATATTTTTAGCCAAAATGCCCTTTTCTCAGTGGTTTCTGCCTGCTCTTCCATTTGTTTCCATGGTTGCCGCCTGCTCTTTGCTGAACCTTTTTAAAGATATAAAAGCAAGGAATATCTGCCTCACGATCTTTGTTCTGTTTTGTGCCGGCTATCTGATAAGAGATGCGGAAGAAGGGAACCTGAAAAAAAACTCGATATCGAATATGGAATATGTGTTATCCGTTTCGGAACCAGGAGAAGCTTTTTTTTTCGTCGGACATAAAAACATCAAAATTAATCTTTTCAGAAAGGACGTAGATTTTTTCTGGTTCTGCACTGAGCCGAAAAAATGTTTGGACACCTATCAAAGTTTTCGCGAGTACGATTACGACCCGGCCTCACTGATAAAAAAGCACCGACCGAGAATTGTTTTTGTGCATCATGATTTTGAAGTTGATGACCTGGATATGAAAGAATACGACAAATCTCCTGAATATAAACGAATTTATATCAGGAGGGACTAGGTGCCTTCAGGTGCTTTAGAAAATTTAAACAGCAAAAGGACTGAGTTGAGCTATCCAAATAAAACTCATCTAAAGGGGCATATCATCCGGAGCTCCTATATCCACAAATCGATAATAAAAACAGCTGCGGGAGAGACCCAGCATTCGGCATTGCCTGGCAACAGGAATCTTTTATCCTGCCACCAAGCCAAACACATTTAGTTACGGAGCTCATCACCTCCATTTTCCTGCTGTTCTCAAGCTTGAGCTTATCAAGCTGTCTGAGCGACTCTTCGCGCTCGTGCTTGAGTGAGGTGAGTTCCTCATTAAACTGTCCTCACGCTCAAAGATCGAAACAGCATGCTCCTGAAAAGACCTCTTCCAGGTATTGGTCTGACAGGATGTAAACTCCATTCGACAGAAAGCTCCGATACCGTCCTGATTCCCCCTGATGGCTTACGTGGCCACTTTGACTATTGAAAGCCAGACTGAATCCGCAGCGTGTTTTTATCATGGAACGGAAATTCAGATATCGAATAATTTACCGTCCACGGTTGCTAAACCATCTACCTTCAGAATTTCTGAAAATGGGAGTCTATTTCTTTCTGACTTCGTACCCGAGTGCTTCAAGCTCCTTTTTCATTTCCTGAGCCCGGGCCTCGCTCCTTTTAACTAATTCCTTCTCGATACTGGTAGATAGCCCGCTCAGCTCGGATTCTTCGAATTTGCTGAGAAATTGATTGGCAAACGTGGCCTTAAGTGTTCCGTTACTGTTTTGATTCTCGCGTATTTTTGCCACGAGAATCTTAGGAGTCAACTTGTTAGACATAGATCAAAATTAAAAGATTATATTTATAAAATTAACGACTGCAAATATCTAAAAAAGCAGCGCAAATTAAAAATTTTTTCACTTTCCGAAATCCGGATATAGCAAATACTTTTTTCGGCGGTATTTAAAATCGCGCAGCTCCACTTCCCAACCCGCGCGGATTTCCTTCTCCGACATGCCAGCCTGAATTTGCTTCCGCAGGGTAGGCCCACCCGCAAGCAAATCGAAATGATCAGCTCGTGAGAAGAATTCAGTCCCTTCCGGACACTGCCGATACGCGTCAAGTAGCCAGAAGAGGTTCAGTTGTCGATCGGTCGGAATAAAATCGCGACCAAAAATGGTCAGATCATAACCCTGGCAAAGTACACCTTCGTGCTTTGGATGTCCGGAGCCATAACCGCCTTGCGGCGTGAAGGAAATGGTACCCTCCGGCATCCATGGAGCGCCCACGATCTGAAAGGGCTTGTCGGTCCCACGTCCCACACTAACACTCGTTCCTTCGAAAAAGCACAGGGATGGATACAGATAAATAGCGGCCATGCTCCGCAGGTTTGGAGATGGATCAATGGGTAGTTCGTATAACGACTCGTGTGTATAGTTGGCACAGGGCACAATGGTCAGGTTGAGTACTTTTTCCGTATTCAGCCATCCCTCCCCAATGACCATCTGTGCGTACTCGCCCAGAGTAAGTCCATATACTACCGGTACCGGGTGCAGGCCGATAAACGAGGGTTCCGGAAGGCGATTCAGGGGACCATCAATATAGAAACCGTTCGGATTTGGCCGATCAAGTATGATCATTTCGATTCCGTGATCGGCACAGGCCTCCATAATGTAGCTCATGGAACTGACAAAGGTGTAGCATCGGACTCCGACGTCCTGAATATCGAAGAGCACCACATCAATTCCGGTCAGGTCCCCGGAAGTTGGTTTCCTGTGGCTTCCATACAAACTTACAACAGGCACTCCGGTTCGCGGATCTTTACCGTCTGTAATTTTTTCACCGTCATCGGCATCGCCACGGAACCCATGCTCCAAAGCGAAGACTTGTTGTACATTGACCCCGAGTGATAACAGAGTGTCGACCAGGTGCGTTGAGCCCACCATGGAGGTCGGATTAGCCACTACAGCCACTGATCTACCGTATAGTAGCGGGCGGTAACGATTCACCTGCCAGGCACCCGGCGTGATCATCTGGCCGTAGGCCATAAAAGAGAGCAACCCGATAAGGAGGGTCAATTTTATACCTTTAGCACGCGATAAGTTGAGCATCCGTATGCGGTTTGAATGGTTTGTGGCGCGCCGGTTGTCAAGGGCTGGGGCAAAGGATAAAAGCATCAGTGGTCCGATCATTCGGTTGGCGATAGCAGCCGTGGCCCTGAGTTTCGTCGTGATGCTGATCACCGTGGCCGTGGGCACCGGGCTCAAAGTCAAGATCCGCGACAAAGTAATCGGTTTTACCGGGCACATCCAAATTACCAACTTCGATCAGAACTCGAGTTTCGAGCCTATTCCGATTGAAGCCGATGCCAATTGGGTACGGGAAGTAGAAACGCTCCCCGGGATAATTAGCATCCAAAGCTATGCCACAAAGGCAGGTGTGATGAAGACGCGTGACGATTTTGAGGGGATCGTGCTGAAAGGGCTTGGCGAAGGGTATAATTGGGCGGCTTTTGTTCCCTACCTAACGGCAGGAAAATTCCCGTCACTCAGCGATACGGCCGATCGGGAGTTGTTGGTGAGCGATTATTTTGCCCGGCGCCTGCGGCTTGATGTGGGATCAAAGGTGTTATTGTACTTTGTGCAGCCACCGCCGGGGAATCCGCGCCGTCTGCCGTTCACGGTGGCCGGTATCTACAAAACTGACTTTGAGGAGTACGACCAGCTATATGTGATGGGTCGCTTAAGTGATATCCAACGGTTAAACAACTGGGGCACGGATCAGGTAGGCGGGTTTGAGCTGCAGATCAATAATTTCGACAGGCTGGAGGTCATGGGCGGGCAACTGAATGCGATGATCGACTATGATTTGATCGCACGTACAGCCAAACAAAAAAGCCCGCAGATTTTCGAATGGCTGGCACTGTTCAATCTGAATATATTTATTGTACTGGCTATTATGGTAACCGTGGCAGCCATTAATATGTCCACTGCCCTACTGATCCTGATTCTGGAGCGGACGTCCTTCGTAGGTATCATGAAAGCCTTAGGGGCCAGGAATTGGAGTCTTCGGCGGATATTTCTGTACGATGCCTTGTACCTCATCAGCTGGGGATTGTTCTGGGGAAACCTGGTCGGAGGCGGACTGCTGCTGTTACAAGATCAGTTCGGGCTGGTGACCCTGGATGAAAGCACTTATTATGTCCGGGAAGCACCGATATTGATCTACGGATGGCAATGGGCCGCGATCAATTTGGGTACCCTGGTGCTGTGTCTGCTGGTGCTCCTCCTCCCCTCCTACATCGTCACCCATATTCCGCCCGCAAGGGCGATCCGGTTTAACTAACCACTCCTTAAATTCAATCTAATCGACTGATTATGAAAACAATAATATTTTTTAGTGTCGAAATTAACCATTTATCAGATTGAATTAGTAACTACCACAACTTATTTTAGGACGAGACACTTTTTAAGGATTGGTTAGCCAGTCATAGCCTTTTATTTTTGGAGGAGCCAGGCGTCCGTACTGTATTCAAGTCTGATCCGGGCCAGTTCTTTCAGCGCCTCACGGCGCAATGGGTAACTGTTATAGGTCACTATATGCAAGCCCTTTGAAGTGGTACCGATCCGTCGGGCGGGAACCCCCCTGGCCTGCAACCGGGCCAGGAGTCTGTCTGCATTGGCCTCGTTCACGAAGCAACCGGCAATAACGTGATAGTGGCCGGTCGTAGTAGTTTTGGCTACCGGATGTGTTCTGGAGCGAATTTCTCCCTTCGGAATTTCTATTGGGCCCGTGGCATTTTTGTGGGCAATGGCCCACCAGTCTTCGACTTTCACTTCTTTCAAAGGAGTCAGGGTTGAAGTTTCCTCAATCCGCGGCTCGTACAGTTCCGGTCCGGTCGCAGTGAAACTAAGCACTCCGGCATATATGCGCCCGGTTACCGCATCACGTTGCCACCAGCCCAGGATGGCAATTCCCGCCAGGGGCACTATCACTGCAGCAGCCCGCCACCATCTGCGGCGCAAGATCTTCGCGACGGCTACCGACAGTACGGGATCCTCCTTGTTCAAGGTAGCCGCAGCCGTTTTACATTGCTCGCGCTGAATGGCTGATGAGCGTAACAGGCTCAGTCCAAAGGCATGGGTCAGGTAATTGACCTTATGGTGTGCTTTAAAAATGATCTTATGCTCTTCGCCCAGTTGGAAAACACCAATGTGTTCCCAGTCCACAGAACGATGCGCGCGCAACTCGTTCCACATTGCGGACACATGCCGCCCGATGAGCTGAGCGGCTTCATCGTAGCTGCAGCCTTCTCCGACCGCCACCTCATTCGTCAGTAATCCGTCATTATTCGTCAGTAGCTGGTTGAAAGAAAGGGCCTTGGCGGGCGGATCCATAATGTGAGTGTCCGGATGTATGGACGCCGGCTTGTACGAGCTCAACAGTCCTCCCCAGCCCGGGACAATGACACAGTCGTATCGGTACAAGAGTTTTCCTACGTAGTCTTCCACTTTCATGGGCCTCTAAATTACATTTTTTCTAAAAACAAGCATCCAGCCGATCAGATCCTCCGGCGTATTGACCGTCCATATCAGGCACGCATTTAATGGTCTGCACGTTGCTCACTGAGGTATGCAGGCAGGTGAAATCAACAAGGGGTTACAAATTAGCAAAGCAACCTTTCCGTATCTTATTCCATCTTGTTCGTGAATAAGGTAAAAGCCCATGCTGCTGGTTTTGACGGTACTTTTTCCATCGCGCCGCAGGCGCCCATACGGCAGAGCCACTTTGCAAGGCCGACTCTATTCAGAATGGACGTACCTTTGAACCAAAGCTAATATGATCATCATGAAAAAAGACCTGTTTACCCTATCTTTTTTGGTAGCTGTCGTGTTCTCTTCCCTGGCTCAGGATATCCTCGTGCTAAAAAATGGCACACGCATAGAAGTAGTATTGGAGGAAGTCACGGAAACAGAGATTCGTTACCGTCGCTATAATCAACTCAGCAGTGCCTTGTATACGAAGAAACGCAGATCAGTGGAGCGGATTGAGTACGCGAACGGGATAGTGGAGCAGTTCGCTATGTCACAGACCAAAATGGAGTTTATGAAGCGAAACCTGATCGGGCTTAACTATTTGGATTTGTTCATCTCAAACTTCTCGCTGACCTATGAGTACCTGCTCGGAGAGAACCAGAACCTTGTGTTGTACATGCCTGTGAGAGTCCGTTTTGCAAAGGATGAGTCTACAGAGGGGAATGTCTTTGGACTAGGTACTGGCTTTATGTTCTATCCGTTTGGTCAGCGCAGGATCAGCTATTATACAGGCCCGCTTGTAACCTATTCGATCCGGGATTATTCCTATTCCGATCTTTTTCGATTTATTACTTACACTTATCGTCATAACTTTTTGGGTGGCTATATCGTAAGTGGAATAAAGTCGAACTTCAATGATCGTGTGGGGATGAATGTCAATATTGGGTTGGGATTCCTGAGGGATCTTGATTATTCCGATATTGACCCCGATGAATTCCACATTCATTCAAGCCGAACACGCTTTGACGTGACCGGAGAGATCAGCTTGTTCTACCGCTTTTAAATTAGCGAACAACCCAGCGGAATACCTTATTCAGAATGGACGTACCTTTGAACCAAAGCTAATATGATCATCATAAAAAAAGACCTGTTTATCCTATCTTTTCTGGTAGCCGCCGCGTTCTCTTCCCTGGCTCAGGATATCCTCGTGCTAAAAAATGGCACACGCGTACAAGTCGTATTGGAGGAAGTCACGGAAACAGAGATCCGGTACCGCCGCTATAATCAACTCAGCAGTGCCTTGTATACGAAGAAACGCAGATCAGTGGAGCGGATTGAGTACGCGAATGGGACAGTGGAGCAGTTCAATATATCACAGACCCAAATGGATTTTATGAAACGAAACCTGGTCGGGCTTAACTATTTGGATTTGTTCAGCTTAAACTTCTCGCTGGTCTATGAGCGCTTGTTGGGAGAGTACCAGAAAATTTTGTTCTATATGCCTGTGAGAGTCCGTTTTGCAGAGCCGGCTCTGCCTTTACGAAGAGATCGGAATGCCTTTTCCTTCGGGGCCGGCTTTATGTTCTATCCGTTTGGACAGCGCAGGACCAGCTATTATACGGGGCCGCTTGTGAATTATTCAATCCGGGGAATTAGCCGCCGCCCCGCCTATATTTTTATTCGGCATAGGGGCACTTCCTACCATAACTTTTTGGGTGGTTATATCGTAAGCGGAATAAAGTCGAATTTCAATGATCGTGTAGGAATGAATTTTAATCTTGGGACAGGATTCCTGAGGGTTCAGGATCATTCCGATATTGATGAACGCTTTTACGAAGTACCCCCTCAAACACGTTTTCACATGATCGGAGAGATCAGCGTGTTCTACCGCTTTTAAATTAGCGAACGACCCAGCGGAATACCTTTTGCCCTTTTTCGGTGTGCATTTTCACGAAGTACAGACCGGTCTTGAATACATTTGGGAAGAGAGCTTCCTGTGTCTGCGCAGTGGTGAAATGAAGCATGAGCTGTTTTGGACAGGGCCTGGAACCTTATCCAAGGCGTTGAAACAACTTTTCCCGGGCCAAAACATCCAAAATGGAGAACATTTTGTATTTTTTACTTAGCCATTTTGATGTCAGGGGTATTTTGCTATTCCCTTTGTTTGTGCAGTAGAAAAAGGAAAGGACCTGTTCTATAGGATCCTGCCGGGCAGAAGACTATGGAACCGATCACTACATTTTGTCAACAAAGAAGTTTAATTATTCAAAAACCATTCAAAGGACTTTTCTATTCTGAATAGAAGTGCCTTTGAACTTAAAGCTAGATCATCATGAAAAAAGACCTGTTTACCTTATCTTTTCTGGTAGTTGTTGTGTTCTCTTCCCTGGCACAGGATATTCTTGTGCTAAAAAATGGCACACGCACAGAAGTCGTATTGGAGGAAGTTACGGAAAAGGAGATCCGTTACCGCCGCTATAATCAACTCAGCAGCGCCTTGTATACGAAAAACCGCAGATCAGTGGAACGGATCGAGTATGCGAACGGAACAGTGGAGCAGTTCAATATAGCACAGACCAAAATGGAGTTTATGAAGCGAAACCTGATCGGACTTAACTATTTGGATCTGTTCAGCTTAAACTTCTCTCTGACCTATGAGTACCTGCTCGGAGAGAACCAGAATGTTGTGTTCCACATGCCTGTGAGAGTCCGTTTTGCAAAGCTGGATGCTGAGCAAGATCGGGATCAGAATGTTTTTGGCCTCGGGGCCGGCTTTATGTTCTATCCGTTTGGACAGCGCAGGACCAGCTATTATACGGGGCCGCTTGTGATCTATTCGATCCGGGAAGATTCCTATTCCGATGATTTTTTGGGAATTACTCACACCTATCGTCATGACTTTTTGGGTGGCTATATCGTGAGCGGAATAAAGTCGAACTTCAATGATCATGTAGGAATGAATTTCAATCTTGGGTTGGGATTCCTGAGGGATCTGGATTATTCCGATATTGACCCGGATGAATTCGACATTCATTCAAGCCGATCACGTTTCCACTCAACCGGAGAGATCAGCTTATTCTACCGCTTTTGATCAGCGAACGACCCAGCGGAATACCTTTTGCCCTTTTTCGGTGTGCACCTTTACGAAGTACAGGCCGGGCCTGGATACATTTGGGAGGAGAACCTTCTGTGTGTGCGAAGCTCGTTTTTCCCGGACAATCCGACCATGCACGTCCACGATCCGTATTTCAATCTGTTCCTGCACAGTGGCGAAATGAAGCATGGAGCTGCTTTGGGCAGGGTTTGGTGCCAGGGCCCATCGGGCCGTTAGGCCCTCGTTCAAATCAATTCCGGATACCGTGATACAGTCGGAAGTATCCTGGCAACCGTTGTAGGTAATAATACAGGCATAATTGCCGTTCTGTGTGGCTGTGAATTGCTGATCCGTACTGAGGAGCTGCCCGGAGTCGCAATTGATCCATTGGTAGATCAGTGCCCCACTTTGATTGGCGGAGAGGGTATCCCCGGTTTGGGTCACTGTCAAATCAATACTGTTAATGGTGAGGTCCAGAGATAGGATGCTGTCGCATCCGGTTACGGATTGAAGGGAATCCGTGTAGAACCCACTTTGCGTGTATGTTTGCCCACCCTGGGTGGTGAATGAGAAGCAAGCCGTAACCGTGTCGGCAGAATAGATAGGACCGTTTCCGTTGATGAAGTTGGAGGCGGTACCCGTCATGGCAAAACCCGAATAAACCCCGTTTTGCGTTCCCTTACTGTCTATGGCCACGGTAACCCCAGTGTTACTTTGTCCGGGTTGCCCATCTTCGAATTCGTAGCAGAGAACGAGGTCGGGAGAGGAGAGATCCACGGAACAGGAGTTGTAGAGGGAAGCGACTTCTGAGGCCGTCAGGGCGCGTGACCAAAGGGCGGCATCATCAAATTTTCCGGTGGTCCAGAAAGGAGGGCCAAATTGGGTTTTTCCGACTTCGAACGGCACGTTCCCGTTTGTGATGGTACCCGACACGGGGGTTGTACCAACGGACACGCCGTTGTGAAAAACTTCGGTTTGGGTGCCGTTGAAAGTGAATACGAAGTGGTTCCAGGCGTTCATCAACAAGCCGTTGAACAGAATGTCGTATACCACTCCACTGTTGTTTCGGTAGCGGCACTCCACCTGGGTTGCTGTTAGCTGAAGGATGTAAAAGTCGAAATTCGATTCGCTCCGGAAACCGGCAAATCCATCGAAATCTGGAAATCCCGGATTCGGGTTGGTCGGGTACACCCAAAAGGACATGGATATGTCGTCATTAAGGAAGTGTGATGAGGCGTTGGCCACAGTCATTACATCGTCAACACCGTCACAGGCGATCCCTGTCTGGGCGGAACCCGGGAGGGTTGCCCAGGCGGCTCCAAGGAGTAGTATTTTTTTCATGGCTCATACAGTTATGCGAGGCCAAGATAAGAATAATTCTTTTGCAAGTATGCCTATCGTTACCAATCCGGTACTTTTGACCGCGCATCCGGCAAGGTGGCACCAGCGCTCCTGCATGCCCTCATATACTCCCAGACAATTTAGGTAGCCACCTCCTGGCGGTTAAGTTAAGAAACTTAACTGTACATCGGCCGGGAATCCTCTTGCCGTAAGGCAATAAGCACATCTCCCTTATTTACGATGCTTTCCCTGGTGTTGACCAGTTCGTAGCGCCCATCCTCCTTCCGAATGAATACGGGAAGCTGACGGTTGCGTTCCTTTTTGAGGAGGCTTTCGAATTGTTCCTGCGATTCCAGCGGCTGTTCACTCCAGGTGGGTTCCATGCGAATAAACGAAGCGAGAAAGAGATAGTCTGATTTCTGGGCAAAGAGGAGGTTGTGATTTGATGAGAAATCATCTAACTCCGTTTCGCTCCGCGACGGAATGCGGTACACCCCGTTCCTGCCAAATTCTTCTTCATAACGGTTGATTGCGAGCTGGTTGATCTCGGAGTTTGAGGTCATCGCCATTAAACGGCCGATCTGTGTGAGATCCATTTCGTCCCGCACGCCGCTGGCCAGCACATCTCCCTGGAAGGTGTCGAGCCCTTCTGCCTTGGCCTTTTCAATGTTGTTTTCGGATACATCGGCCACCAGTACAGGTACCCCCTTTTTTTGCAGGTAACGGGCAAAGAAGCGGGGCACATCGCTGGCTCCGACAATGATGATCCCGACCGGATTGGCCCGTTCGACTTTTAACAGCCGGGCGACGAACTTGGCACTGGAACCCTGTAGCACTACGGTTCCCACGATCATCAGGAAGGTGAGCGGAAGAATGAACTCAGCCTGGCGCTGAGTAATGGGATCAGGGGCATGAGCAATCAATTGAATGGAAAAGAGGGAGGCCACGGCAGCGGCTACAATTCCCTTGGGACCGATCCATCCGAGAAACAAACGCTCATTCCAACCGAGCGACGAGCCGATTGTGGAGAGAAAAACGACGAGTGGGCGGATCACCAGGACGACCAAACCGAAAAGCACCACGCTTTCCCAGCCCAGCTTTTCGATCTGCTCCATATTGATCCTTGAGCTCAGGAGAATAAAAAGTACGGAGATCAGGATCAGGCTCACATCTTCCTTGAACGACAAGATCTTTTTCAGGTCGGGCACATTCATGTTGGCCAATACGATTCCCATAAAGGTGGCGCCCATTAATCCGGCCTCTTTCTGTACCATTTCCGATACGGTAAAGGCAAAGATCACCAATCCGAGCGTGAACACATTCTTCAGGTATTCCGGCAACCGATTTCTCCTCAGGGTCCACCATAAAAACAGTGCCGCAAGTCCGCCCACAAATATTCCGGAGGCAATGGTAATAACAAATTCCTGTAGTGCCTCGGCCGTGATCCTTTCACCGAAGTGGCCCGACTGAATGAACTCGTACACCAGTACTGCGATCAAGGCCCCCAGGGGATCGATCAGGATGCCCTCCCACTTGAGAATGGTATTGATCCGCTGATTGGGGCGGACATTTCGGAGAATGGGCATGATCACGGTTGGGCCACTCACGATGATCAGAGCACCGAAAAGCGTGGCAATGCCCCAGTTTGTACCGAGCAGATAGTGTGCACCTGTGGCGCCTCCGGCCAGGGTAACGACAGGACCAAAGAACAGCAAATTGCGTACGGTTCTGGCCTGATACCGTATTTCGCTCAGTTTCAGGGTAAGGCCGCCTTCAAACAGGATCACGCCTACGGAAATACTCACAAAAGAGAACAGCAGATCTCCGGAGAAGATCGCATCACCGTCAAGCAGTTTCGCGCCATCAGGCGTAAACAAGCTGGCAATGGGTCCTACCGCCAATCCGATTACGATCAACGGCAGAATTGCCGGCTGTTTGATCCGCCACGCGAGCCATTGTGCAAAAACCCCCAGAATCAGGATACCAGCTAATTCAAGCATTCCATCCATGCCGAAAAAATACGAAGTTTATTGAAATAAAGGCAGAATGGGGCATCAGGGTTTACGCTACAGCCAAACCACTATAGAGGATGATCCCGCGAGCCGCACGCGTCAGCACCCTCTGGCAAAAAGCCGCTCCAAAAGAGAGCGGCAGAACAATCCAATGAGAACGGCGGGTTACTGATGCGGACGCTGTGGGCGATTTGCACGTTCTTCTGCCTGATTCACACGGATGTTGCGACCTTGAACTTCGGCCTCATTCAGGCCTTCAATAGCTGCATTCGCTTCGGCATTATTTGGCATTTCCACAAAACCAAAGCCGCGTGAGCGACCTGTTTCACGATCCACGATGATCTTGGCCGAAGCCACTTCCCCATACTTCTCGAACATGCCGCGAAATTCAGACTCATCCAGGCGAAAAGGAAGATTTCCTACAAAAATATTCATAATAAAAAGCAAAAATTAAATGCCGCAAAGGTAATCTTTTACAGAGTATGCTCAACAATTGGTTATCGTATTCATTTTTTCTCTTCTCGTCAGCCCCACAGTTGGCGTAAACAGCTCACAAGAGGGCTTGTCCGTAGTGTTACTAATTTGTGGCTGGCCGTGTCATTGGCATGATGCGTCTCGCCGTGAAGGCGGTCACCAGCTAAAGGTGCTTCCTTCATATCTCGCCCAGGATACATGAGGGTGGCAAAGATCTACTGCACCCTCTTGAGGAGGGTCCAGTCGCCATGTATTTCCGTTACCTCATATGCTCCTATTTTTTCGCCTGCGGCGAGATCCGCAGGATTGCGATATTCATGGAATTCATCCTGATTGTACCAGATGTGGTCCAGGATCAGGAACTCGTTGTCGTTATCATTAAGAAATTGGATGAGGCCCTCATAAGTGTCGGGATAACAGGAATCATTGCGTACCAGAAATTTGAATGCCTTGAAGCTACGGATCTGATAACCTTCGTCAAGGCCGTTGAACAAGAGACTGGTCGGACCGAGGACCTTGACTCCGTCAGGAAGCGAAGCCGTCATTTCAGCCGTACGCGCAACAGTATTGACCCGCCGTTTGATGAAGTCAATCGAGAAAGTGGTATTGATGACTATAAAGGTCACCAGTAGGGACAGGGTGGTAACTTTCCACACCGGATTAAATGCGCTCCAGCGTTGCAGGTGAACCGCTACCACGACCACTATGTAGGGAAGGTAGAGGAGATAGTAGATCGGGGTCTGGCGTGTTAAAGCCCCGAGAAAGAGGATTGTAAACAGCAGGTATCGAAGCAGTGGGGTAAGCCTGGACCGAAGGGTGGACCATGAGCCGATCAACGCGACCAAAAAGAACAGGGTCGTAATGGCCTCGCGGGCCGAATGAAAAAAACGGAGGTGTTCGCTGAGCAGTTTAACGATCGGACTGTACCATTGCCAGTCGGCTTCACTTAGATTCGGATTTCTGCGGTATTGGATTAGAAAGGCCTGGAATTCACCCGGCCCCATCATGTTGTGGAAATAGAGGGATCCGATCAGCAGGGCGAGGAAACCATATAAAAAGGAAACACCGAACCTGCGGTACGACCATAGGAGAAGTCCGCCCGCACCCAGATACGCAATACCGTTCAGGTGTGTGAAAATCCCGAATCCGGCCGCCAGGCCGGCAAGGATCAGGTACTTTAGTTTCCGTTCAAGGAGGTAGTTCTCAAGCATCCAGAAATGGAGGAAACCAAGGGTCATAAGCATGGTTTCGGGCCGATAGCGAAATCCGGCAACCAGGAACATGGACTGGAAAAAAAGCAAGGCAATGGCCCATCCGGCCAATGAGCGTTGTTTGGGAAAGCGGTGGCGGAGGTACGATCGCATCAGGAGGATCAATGCGGCAGTAAAGAACAGCGGTACTATTCGGAGCACCGTTAGCGACCATCCGAAAACGGAAACAAGTCCGGCTCCCAGCAAAACGAAAGCCTTGTGCGTTGAGTATTGAATTTCGTGCCACCCGTTCGGGAGTCCGTAGTGCAGGATAGACCGATAGTAGCCGATCTTCCACCACCAGTAGGATACTTCACCCAGCATGGCCTCGTCGTGGTCCATCCATCGGTTCGGGATGGACGCGGCGAAGAGGAGAACGGCCAGAACGGCCAGCCATGGGCTGATCTTGTTCAGATCGAATTTCATTGAATACAACGCCTGATGGTTTTGGCTACGCGCTCAGCCGTATCGTCCGGCAATTCAAAATATAACGGCAAACGCAGGAGCCCCTCCGTAAACCGATCGCTGTTCGGTAGCATACGCCCGTTGTGCTTGTCCCGGAAATAAGGACTTTTATGCAAGGACAGGTAGTGGAAGACCGATTGGATCTGCTCCTCCTTTAGCGCGGCAATGATCTTGTTACGCCATGTGAGGTCGGATGCAACCAGGTAATACATATGGGCGTTATTTGTCGCGTTTGGGGGAATGTCCGGTGTTTCGAAACGGCCAGATCCCGACAGGGGACGAAGTAAGGCGTTGTATTTTTCCCAGAGCGCCTTACGGCGCGATTGAATTTCGCCGAGGTGTTCCAACTGGGCAAAGAGTACTGCTGCAATAATGTCGGAGGGCAAAAAGGATGATCCGATATCGACCCAGTTATACTTGTCAACCTCACCGCGGAAAAAAGCGCTTCGGTTGGTTCCTTTTTCACGGATGATCTCGGCTCGTTCTATATAACTGGGGTCGTTGATCACGAGCATTCCGCCTTCGCCGGACATAATATTTTTGGTCTCGTGAAAGCTAAAGGTGGCAAAATGGCCGAAGGAACCCAGGGCTTTTTCCCTGTAAAAACTGTCGATTGCCTGTGCGGCATCTTCCACCAGGAAGAGGTTATGCTCCCGGCAGATAGACAGGATCCGGTCCATATTGCAGGCCATCCCGGCATAGTGTACGATCACCACGGCCCTGGTCCTGGGAGTGATCAGCCTTTCAATTTCGGTCGGATCAATATTTGGGTGATCTGGCTGCGAATCAGCGAAAACAAGCCGCCCTCCCCGCAAGATAAAGGCATTGCCCGTACTCACGAAAGTATAGGAGGGCAGGATCACCTCGTCGCCCGGTTGCAGGTCTATCAGCAGGGCGGCCATTTCCAACGCATCCGTACAGCTCGTGGTTAGCAAACACTTGCCAAACCCATACCGATCCTCGAACCAGCATTGACATTGTGCCGTGTAGGTGCCGTCTCCACTGATCTTACCGTTGCGTACCGCTTCTTCAATGTACGTGGTTTCAGCTCCGGTGAAGTAGGGTTTATTAAAGGGTATCCGATCCATGAATGTCGGGCTAAATCGCAAAAATACCAAAATAAAACCCGCCTGGGACGAGGCTTCTCATAAGCCAAAAGCTTCTGAAATTTTGATTCTGCATTGACTGCAGGTGCCGAACATCGCGGCTTTTTTTTAGCTTCGCAAAAGGCTAAATCCATAAAAAACGCCTGACTTTTTAATTACGACTGTTTGGACCTGGCGATTCTAGGAGCGGGTTATTTGCAGCGACCTCTTGTGGCGCGTGCCAATGCATTGGGGTATCGGACCCATGTGTTCGCCTGGAAAGAGGGGAATTTGGCGGAGGATATAGCTCACCGCTACTATCCGATATCGATTCTCGACAAAGAAGCCATTCTGGCCAGATGCAGGTCAATCGGTATACGGGGTATCATGACGGTCGGCTCCGATATTGCGATTCCGACCGTGAACTACATAGCTGAGCGTATGGGTTTGCCGGGAAACTCCATTGAATGTTCATGCAACTCCACAGACAAGCACCTGATGCGTGAGCGGTTGCGCGGGCACGGATTACCGATCCCGCGGTTCCGGTTATGGCAGCCCGGCGAAGGCTTCCCATTCGATTTTCCGTTCATGGTCAAGGCCACGGACCGGTCAGGCAGCCGGGGAGTGCGCCTGGTACACGACCGGACTCAGTTTAAAAAGGCCGTTTCCGATGCACAGGAAGTCTCCTTCAGCAAAAAAGTATTGCTTGAAGAATTCTTTGCAGGGCGCCAGTTTAGTTTGGAATTTGTGAGCCAATCAGGCCGGCATCAGTTTATTGGCCTCACCGAAGAATTCTTTACCGGACCTCCTCAGTTTGTGGAAATCGCTCATGTGATGCCCGGCCGAATGGAGAAAGCCGCCCTTGACAAGGCTATTGAACTAAGTGCACGGGCATTGACGGCCCTGCAGATCGGGCAGGGAGTTTCTCATGTGGAGTTGCGCATGAATGACGACAGCGGGGACTTTTGCTTTATAGAGATCGGTGCGCGAATGGGTGGGGATTTTCGCAATAAACTGGTGGAACTGGCCTATGGCACGGATTTTCTGGGCTTGGCTGTACAGATCGCCATGGGCAGGGAAGTACACATTGCCTCCCAGGTTCCCCCAAAATTTGCCTTTATCCAGTGGTTTAGTGATTCGAAAGATCAGGATTCCTTTGAGCAGGCGGGGTATGCGTACCGGCCGGAGCAGTCGGACCGATTTGATCTGCCTGCCACCCGGGAATGGTTGTCCAGCGCTGATCGAAGCGGCTACGTGATCGGTACTACGGATCGGTTCCCGGATTTCCTGCAGGTGTGATATTGGCGACAAAAGCTATCTTAGCCTCATGGGCCAACCTGATTATTCCGTTGTCATTCCCGTGTATAACAGTGTTCAATCGCTGGAAGACCTTGCGGACCGGCTCAAACGGGTGTTCGTTTCCATGGGTGCGACTTTCGAGATCGTTTTCGTTGATGATTCCAGCCCAAATCCTGATACATGGACCAAGCTCAAAGACCTGTCGAACCTTTCGCACGTGCGGGCCGTTCGGTTTATGCGGAATTTCGGTCAGCAGCCCGCAACGATCTGCGGTTTCGAGAAAGCGCGTGGGCAGTGGGTGCTGACGATGGACGATGACGGACAGCACGTGCCTGAAGAGATCCCAAAACTCCTGACCCGAAAGGAACACGATGTAGTGATTGGAGAACTGCTGCAGAAGAAACACACCTTGAATAAACGGATCTTTAGTCAGATCAAGGGGCGGTTTGACCAGATCATTCTGGGCAAGCCAAGAAACCTGAAGCTTTCGGCTTTTCGTTTGATCAATCGAAGAACCATCAATTCCATGCTTCAGCTGAAAGGTACTCCATATCCTTTTATTCCGGCCATGATATTCTATGCCACCAGGGATGTGGTGGGCGTACCGGTAGCGCATTCCGAACGATCAGAAGGAACGACTGGCTATACGTTTCGCAGTATGATCAGGTTGTTTCAAAACTTGCTGATCAATAATTCGAGCCTCCTGCTGCGGTATATCGGTAACATTGGTATCACGATTGCATCGCTGAGCTTCGTGCTGGGAACGTACTTTATTTACAAGAAACTGTTCTTTGATATTTCCACCGTGGGCTGGACCTCCGTGATCGTGAGCGTACTGTTCATCGGTGGCCTGGTATTGTTCAGTTTGGGGGTACTGGGTGAATACCTGATCCGGATCATCAATACCGTGGAACGCCGACCAATCTACTTGATAAGGGAAGAAAAAGGCGAATCAGCCGGCACATGAATTATGTGCTCATTACCGGTATGGCGCGATCGGGCACCACATTGCTTGACAAGTATCTCGGGAACCATCCGGCCGGGAAGGCCGCTTCCCAACCCATTCCACTGCTGTTCATTGAGCTCAAGAAGATCTTTTACCGCGAGATCGGCCATCCCGGGAATTACTACGTCTTGAACCACCTTTTCGGGGAAACACGCTACACGCCTGAGGATCTGGCCGGATTTCTGCGCAGTTTCCGGATCCCGGCCGAGGTGTTGGAGTGCGTATTTACCAATGCAGACTCGTATTCAGGGCAGCATCGGGTTTACGACGATCCCGCCGGCTGGGCCAGCGTATTGAGCGGCCAAACCCTGAGCGGGGTATTGGAAGGCTTGTTGCGGCGATTCTTTCCGAAGAGGCACGATTTCCTGGCGCTGAAGGAAATCTATGTGGAGGAATTTATTCCCTACTTCCTCACGGAAGGATGGAAAGTCCGGGTTATTTTAAGAGATCCCCGGGATGTGATCGCTTCAATGAATACCACCGGGGGGCAGGAATATACAGGACCCGTCAAGCCGACCCTGTTCCACATTCGAAACTGGCGCAAATCAGTACGGTTTTACGAATGCCCCGGTGTGGTTGGAGTACATTTCGAGCTGTTATTGCGGCATCCCGAAAAGGAACTAAATCGCATCACGGCTGATTTATCGGGCCGTGAGGCCCCGGAATCCCATTGGTTTCAGAACGACCTTCCGGATGAATTTGGCAAGCCGTGGAGGGCCAATTCGTCGTTCAGTACGCTGTCAATCGGAAATCGGTATACTCCGCGGTTCATGGAGCAATTGACCGAAGATCAGATTGCGTATATTGAAGCGTATGCATATGACGAAATGCAAAGGCACGGATATAGGCCGCAGGTCGTGATGGAGCGTCCGGGCAGTTTGGAGCAATTGCCCAAAAAAGAGCCGTTTAACGTCAAAGATGAGCGGCTTGGGAAGCTGTATTCCGATTTGGAAGCAGAACGCATTCGCGAATGGGCATATCGTTCCGGGTAGGGCCGTCTACCTGTTCTTTATTTTATCGAACAAGGTTCCGATGGTTTGCTTGGTGGTTTCCTTGTACCGGATGAAATCCTCACGCCCCAGGATTTCCGAGATCCTGCTGTCGTTTTCCTTGATCAGCTTATTCAGTTGATCCGGGGTTCCGCTGTCAATGATCTGGTCTGCCTGGGTGAAAAAATCTTTGTGAATATCGGTTAGATTGGCTATTTGCCCGTCCGATAATTCTGTCCTGGCCACAAGTTGTTTCATCAACTGCTCTGTTTGCCTGACCGGATCCGGTTCCATGCTCTCAGTACCGGGCGTTTGCGCAAAAAGTGCAGTGGAGGCTAAAGTGAAGGTCAGGGGCATCAATAATTTTTTCATGGGATTCAATTTTGAGCTTTCAGGTTATTCAATTCAACAGTTATGCTGCACGAAAGTCGGATTAATTTTTTAAATGGCTGCCCCATTTTTGAGGATTTGTGCGATTACTTCTCTGAGTTTGACGCTCAGTAGAAAATATACCGACTGGTGGTGCGTTCTGCCGGGAACCCGTTGGTGACACTTTCAGGTTAAAAAAATGTGGGAATGCCTTTTTTGTTACCTTTACCCGCCAAAACCTTAAAAGAAAAAACCATGAAGGCACTATTGTACACTCGTTTGTTTACACTGGCGGTTTTTGCCTTTAGTGTTATGGCAGTCATGTCGTTGGCCGCGTGTGGAGGAGGAGGATCTGAGAGCGGCCAGGATGCCAACCAAACCGAAGAAGTAATGGAGAACGGAGATGTTGCTGGCCATGAGCACCCATCAGGAGGCCACGAGCATCCATCAGGAGGTCATGAGCACCCATCAGGAGAGAGCGGTCCTGAGCCCGATACTTCAAACGAAGAGCATTCGGCTGATGATGATCAGAGTGAGCATCCGAAATAAGAGCCGCTCAAATTTCACGGTTCGCTTACTCGCGTAAAGGTGAAAACAGGCTTCACCTCAAGTTCTTTTCCGTCCATTTCCAATACCGGATAGGCCAGGAACGGAATTGGTCCTGATGTCGGACCTGGCGTTACTTTGAGATCCCGCCCACGGGTGAACTCGATCCGGTTGGCCGGGTGGTGCCCGAAGTAGTAGGTGGCGAGTGCAGTATATTTATTTCCCTCACTAATATCCACCGGCCACCATTTGTTTTCGGCGTAGAATTCCGCCCAGCAGTGGTAGCCACTGACTCCACCTTCATTTCGGCTTGACGGTATTGCTGCACCGATGGCGAATCGAGCCGGGATCCCAGCCGTTCGGGCCAGGGATATAAACAATGAATGAAACTCCGTACAGTTTCCGGATCGCGAGTCACAGGCATAATTGGCATCGCCTGTTCCATAGGTTCCCTGTTTGGTGTAGCGAACGTTGTCAATAATGTAATCGTACAGCGCACGGGCCTGAACCAATTGGCCCTGGTCCCATTTTTTGTTCAATACTGAGTCAACGATTACAGAGAACCTCCCGCCCGTCGGAAGCAATGCCGTGGAAACCAGATACGGTTCCAGATCTGCATTGACCTCAGTGTACGGCGTTTTTTCGACCCGGTCTACGCTATAGACCAATTCCACAATGGCTCCACTGTGCTTTGGTTCCAGCTCCAAATACATGATCGTATTTCCAAAGAACTCATCTTCCAACATTTTGTTTTCCAACGGGATGCGGATCGAATCCGGGACTACGGTTTGGAATGGATCGCTCTGAGGTACCGGGATCCACATTCTGGCTGACCCATTGATGTTTGGGAGCACAACCTTGTACCGAAACCTAAAGTGATCCTCGCTTTCAATGATCCCAAGCAGATCATTCGAAGCATCCCTGACCGGCATCTGTCGCCAGGTCTTGTCCTCATCCTGTTTCCATGTATAGAAGGGCTTTCCGTTTCGTTTGTGCACGGTGGTCTGCGTTACGTCCATATGGCCTGGTTCGCCGGAAAGGAAGAAATCAACATCATAAACATCTCCCGTACTGTCAGCCAGGTCCACACAAGCAAAATAGCTTTTAGGTCCCAGAACGGACAAATATTCGGTATGTACCCGGACAAGGCGCATATTCAGATTGAGGGAATCATCTTCAAGCTGGAAATAGCCACCCCCTTCACCGGTTTTGGTTCGGATATAGTTCCGGATCCCTTCTTCAACATCCGAAATACTCGCTTTCGCGATCTTCTTTTTTTGAGCTTCTGTGGCAGTTTCTTTTTCTGCCGGCGGATTGTTGTTGCAGGCCAGAACTGTCAGAAGCCCGGCCGTGATGATCCACAGGGGTCGGTTCGCGCTTTTAAAGGTATTCAGTAAGGTCATTTCTCTCCACGCATTGCGTATATGCTTATAAAACAGCAACATATATTCACATGACACAAATAAGATACGAAGTTATTAACTTTCTTGTGTCTGACCAATGGCGTTTTTTATTCCGACAAATGCCGTTTGTCAAATCAGTTTGGAGGTTATGACTACTTTAAGTCGCGGACGATCAGCGCCACTGCATGTGCAGCCATTCCTTCCTCACGACCAACGAATCCCATCCGTTCACTTGTGGTCGCCTTCAGTGAAATTTGGCCAGGCTCTGCATCCAGAACTTCCGCCAGGCATTCTTTCATGGCCGTGATATGCGGATTCAATTTCGGGCGCTCGGCCACTATTGTTGCATCAATGTTTCCGAGTTCCCATCCGCGTTTAGCCAGCAAAGCTGCTACCTCCTTTAACAGGATCCTGGAACGGATTCCCTTGTACCGGGTATCCGTATCGGGAAAATGATATCCGATATCGCGCAGATCTGCAGCCCCCAGCAAAGCGTCGCAAATGGCATGGATCAACACATCGGCGTCGGAATGCCCCTTCAGGCCGTGAGTGTGTTCAATTCGGATCCCACCCAGCCACAACGCATCCCCTTCTTCCCGGCGGTGCACGTCGTAACCGAACCCGATCCGAAACGGAGCCACTATTATTGTTCGTTTTCAGACAACCCCGCCAGGTTCTCCAGACTAAAGAGCAGGGTAAAGCGAAGGGTGTTCTCGAGCGGACTTCGAATCGTGTTCGTGGCCGGAATCAAATAGGCGAAATCAAGCCCGAAAACATGGTACCTGATCCCTGCCCCCAGGGTAAAGTACTGACGTCCGCCTTTCTGTTGCGCTTCATAAAAATACCCACCACGCACAGCGAATTGATTGTTGTACCAGTATTCAACCGCCGCCGAAATATTAATCTCGTTCAGCTCTTCCTGGAATCCTTCCGGAGCGTCCGAGAAACTCTGGAAGATGCCCTGAACGGGCGGAACGTCGGGATCCTCCCCATTTTCGATGACTAAGTTGCCGTTGGCGTCACGAATGAACCTACCAGTACTGTCACGTGCATATTCGGGCGGAGTTGGAACGAGAAGTTTATTGAATTCCAGGTGGACCGAAAACATGTTATACTTATCAACCTCGAACAACATGCCGGTTCCAACAGCCAAATTCGTTGGAATGAAATCCGCTTCACCTGATTCGGTATAACTGATCTTCGCACCCAGGTTGGTGATCGCAATCCCCCAGGTCCATTCAGCCTTCATATCTCCGGCATTGAATTGCTCACTGCGATAGTACAAACCGATATCGGCGGCTACAGACTGACCCGGGCGACTTTGGAAACCTTGTACTAACTGACCACCAGTCAGGTTCGAGTAGATGTAACGCAAGGCCACCCCAGCCGACAATTTCCGGGAAAGCTGAAGTGCATAGGCTATGTCAATGGCGAATTCGTTCGGATTGAATTGGCCAATAGGATTTCCCTGTTCATCAGTGAAATTAATGTTTCCCAACGAGAAGTAACGCAAGGATGCCCCCAAAGCCTGACGACGACCCAAGGTGTGGTAATAGCTCAAATAGCCTAAATTGATGTCTGGAACCAGGCGGCTTAGCCAAGGTGTGTACGATAAGCTCAGCCCCTGACCTGTTTCCAGGAAGGCCAACTTGGCAGCGTTCCAGTGAATGGAGTTTCCGTCCGGAGTAGTCGAAACCCCGCAATCTCCCATACCTCCGGAGCGGGAATCCGGAGAAATCCGCAAAAAGGGTACAGCCGTGGTGATGGTATTGTTGTCCAGATCACCAAAGGCATTCTGATTCTGTGCATATCCCTCTGTGAGGAAAAGGGGGAAACAAAACCCCGATAGCACGGCTAATCTACTAAATTTCATGAAGTTAGTATTGGGCTGCAAATATAAGCCAATTCAATCATTCTGAGGGCTAACGTAATATAACCAGCTTCTCGTATTTTTCGTTGGCGGAATTGTCGGCCATGGAGCGGACCTTCAATCGGTAGACGTATACGCCCCGGCCGATTTCGTCACCGTATTCGTCAAGACCGTTCCAGGTGATGGGCGACACGCGGAAACCATTGGAGGTGACATTCGCGTTGAGGGTCCTGACGAGTTTTCCGGACACGGTGAAGATCTGTACCTGCACCTCAAGCGGTTCGGCTGGACGATTGTGCTCGAAATGGAATTCGGTGTATGTGGTGAAGGGATTCGGATAGTTCAATACGTGATCCAAGGCCAATTCGGCACTCTCGGCCACCACAAATTCGGTCTCGGCTTCAGCAGAGTTATTCGCCACATCCCAGGCCTTCATATACAAGTGGTGTCGTCCCGATGCAATGTCCCGCAGTGGATAGCGAACGGATCCGCTTGTATAATCATCAACATTCGCTTCATAAAAATCGTTGAGTATGATAGGACTTGAGCTATTGCGGTCAAGCACCGAAATGAGGTCGTGACCGATTCCATTGCCTACTACATTGATCCCGAGGGAATCGAACAGCAGGGCAAAGATATCCGGGCTCTCATCAGTCAGACCACCGAACACAAAAGTTTCGTCGTTCATATATAATTCGATCTTTGGGCCCTCGCCATCAGTAATAGGATCATCACTGGTTCCTCCAATCAAAATATCTTCGTAGGCACCTGCCGCATCATCTGTTCCCCGAATAGCATAATGCGACAATTTCCCGTAGTCAATTTTGTAGGCGATGTCAATTGGTACAATGAAGTTGTAGCTCCAGTTTCCTTCATTTATTGATGCCTTTCCTTTAAATATAACATTTTGCTGCAAAACAAAGTCAATCGGAGGTGCCGCCCCGTCGTTGGCCAGGGTTTGCAACTCACTATATTTGTCGTAGACCGTTGCGTACAGGATCCCGTTAAAATCCCTTTTAACCTCTCCTCCGGGCTCATTTACAATTCCACTTACCTGCACCAGACTCAGGGCATTCAAGGTATCGTTGAAGCTAGCCACCGGAGTCTGGTTCACCGTAGTGACCCGAATATCGTATTCCGGACGCAGGAAACGCAGGGCCGGATCGCCCAGCAGTCCGAATCTGCGACGGATCTTGTCTGTTCCGGCGCGGTTCTTGGTTAAACGCATGATCTCACCAAAGGTGTAGTCGTTTCCGTTAGCGTCCTTTTCAAAGGCATATTCGTAGAAATCGCCGTTCAGGTCATTACCCTCTCCCACCCACACCACCCGCGTGGTGCTGAACAGGGCTACCGAGCAACCGTTTGGATTCAGCAGGGCAAACTCCCCTGCCGAAACCCGGCCAGGATCGTCGAACCGGCTAAACTCACAAGTGATGGTCAGCATCACATTCAGCCTCTCAAAGTTCTCATATGCACGCACGTCGCTCACGTTTAAAATTCCTTCACTCGCCCAGCCAGTCTCACCGCCGTGTCCGACGTAATTGATCAGCAAGACACCGCGTTCGATCTGGTTGCGCAAATCAATCATCGCATCGGGGTAACTCTCCCCGGCGGCATTCGTGACCTGGGTATATGAATCGGAATAGATCTTTTGAATGTTGAACTCCGGATACCGGGTATCTATTTCCATGGCCGACCGGTCCGCGCCACCTATCAAATCGGTTTCCCAGTTGGAATCCACATCGTCGGCCACGAACAGCACGCGCTGGGTCCAGTCGCCCAGACTCGACTCATCATAGTATTGTATGATCTTGTTCACCACCGCACGGGCTTCATCCACGGTCTTGACAGGAAGCCTTCCGATCGCGAGGTCAAGGGCATCAAATATAGTTTGGCTACCTTCGGTCGGATCCAAACAGCCAAAGAAGTCGTCGGTGCAGAAAGATCTGACCAGGTTGAAACTCGGCTGGCTCTGAAAGGTCGGTACGAAATTGGTGTTCTCGCTCAAAATGTCTTTATAGTCGTAGGAGCAATCACCGAAGAGTAAGAGATGCGTAGGAAGCTCAGCAGGCGTTGTGGCGCGCTCGTAGTACATTCGCATAAAATCGCGAATGGCACTGACGTCCTGCCTTCCGGAACTAAATTCGTTATAGATCTGCCGGGGGGTCACTACGGTAACCGACATACCATCAACCCGCTTATGGAAATCAGCCAAACGTCGGGCTTCTTCGAAAAACTCGCCCGGAGCCACAATGAACATATCAGCCAGCGGAGTCCCGTGCAGGTTCTGGTTGAGCACGCTTCCAAATAGTGCTGGCCTGAGAAAATCGTTACCGGTGAATGATACATAGCTGCGCATTACGGTAGCGTATCGCTTCCAGCTGAGGGAACTGCCGGAGTGATTCACGGCGAGTGCCTTGACATTGAAGGGATCGGTCACCTCCCAGAGGGTCACACCATTCGCATTCTGCAGTGTGTACTCGGCCAGGTTACCTGACCCGATCACATCAGGCTGTATGATTCCCATGAATTTACCCGTATGCTTCAGCAATCGCGTTGCATTCACCTCAATAAAATCGAGCCAGGCAATACTACCCGGAACGCCCATGTCCTGATAGGTAGTGGTCAGGATCACATTGTCAAACAAATTATTGATGTAGGTCCCCGTCCCTTCAGCTTCACTGACGTAGTCATCGTATGTACCTGAACCAACTCTGTCAAAGGTTAGTCGGATGATCGGCGTGGCTTGGTTGTTTGAAGTAACAGTAATGGCCGTTTCGTTGGAGGATCGCCCTACTGCCCGGGCCCGTACCCAAACGGGCTCTGAAATTATCAGATTATCAAAACCGAAGGTAAAATTATAGCTCGGTGTTATATCGAAATACTCCCCAAACCATTTGCGGCCCGATGCCACCAGATTCGTCCAGTCGTTCTCGTGATGTGTGTAGTCCACAAAGGTGGACACCTGGTGCGTTGGCGTGCCCGTATCATCAGCCACCAGTGTCACTCGTTTTCCGGCTGCACCGCCCGACGTAATGTAGTAGTAATTGGTATCGCAATACACATTGTGTTCATATTCGAACCGTCCATCTTCGTTTAGTGTCCACTTCCCGGGGCCTTCCGCATAAAACAGCAGATAGTCACCGGCATCCATGCTTCCGTCTGCTTCACCGACTACCCGCACATTCAGCTCCTGCAGGTCATCCACACGTGGGTCCTCATTCCGTACCGGCAGCATTCCGCCTCCGCCTCCGTAAACCTTCAGCGTCCGTGGGTTCAAACTGTTTACGTTAAGTCCAAGTTCATTCAGCGCATCACGATCAAGTTTGTACATTCCTTTTTTCGTTACCCCGATCCGATACCATTGGCCGGTCGCGAGCACGGAATTCGTGGCCCAGCTACTACTGTTCCGGGCCTCACGGCCCGATGCGTTCCGCGATCGTACCTCGGTAATGCGCCATGTAAAAGAGGTCAGTTTTTCCATTTGCCCCGTGGCTGGATTTCTGCGAAGGGGAAGCAGGTCAACCCGGGCCACCGGTTGCTTGCGGATCCATCCGACCGTAGGGCGTATTTCTATTTGGTTCGGTAATTCCTGGTCTCCCAATACCTGAAGCTCTTCAGTTGTCAGTGCCTCGTAGGCGGTATTAAGGAGCTTCACCTCGAAATCGGCCGGATCCCCGCTGAGATCTTGTTTGAGAAAAACCCGGGGCAAGGCGTCGTCGGGCATGTTGTAGTGGGCACCTTTGAAATAGAGGGCACGAACTGATGTTTTGCCACTGCTCAGCGTTGTTGGCGCTTGCCAATTGAGCTCCACATATTGGTTCTGAGCAATTGCAGCGAGGGCTGTGACCGCAAACGCAGATAAAAATAATTTCCGCATGAGAACTAAAGCATTAGTGTTTGTCTCCTTGGAACGATGCGAACGCTCCATGTAGTATATGGCGGGGACAAAAAGCCCCAATAGGAACTTTTATCCCAACCCTTTTTTTGTGGTTTGTGTTCGTAATCATAAAGAAATTTGTATTATTGTTGGCTCATTAACCTGCTGAGATGAAACACTTGTTAGCATTAGGATGTACACTTATAATCGGTACTGGGGTCGTGTATGCGCAAGATCCGCACTTCTCGCAGTTCTACGCCAACCGATTGTACCTAAATCCGGCGATGGCTGGTGCGACCAAATGCCCCAGGGTGAACATGATTTACCGGCTTCAGTATCCGGCTCTGGGGGCGTTTCGCACGATCGGCGCTTCGTACGATCAGTTCGTGAGCGGGATCAGTGGCGGTTTGGGGCTGCTGTTAACCAATGACAATGCCGGAGCCGGAACACTCGGGATCACAGAAGTGCATGCCATTTACAGTTATCACCTCACCGTGTCGCGTGAGGTAAGCTTGCTGGTGGGATTTCAGGCCGGGTATCGTCAGCGTACACTTGACTGGAGTTCGTTGCGCTTTGGCGATCAGATCCACAACCTGTACGGATTTGTGAAACCCACACAAGAGGTTCAGGGTGCGGATCAGATCGGACACCCGGATTTGTCGACCGGATTCCTGCTTTATACCGATGTATTCTATCTGGGCGGTGCTTTCCACCATTTGACCCAACCCAATGATCCTTTCCTCATTTCATCAATCCTTCCGCTGAAGATGACCTTTCATGGAGGTGCACAGATCCCGATCGGAGGTGGCAGGCGTTTGGCTTCCGGATCCACGACTATGTTGAATCCGGGGATCCTGTATCAATACCAGGGTGGATTCCAGCAATGGAACTTTTTGCTGTCCGTGACCCGGGGAGTGCTCACGGGTGGATTGGCCTTTCGTTTCAACGAAATCAATGCCGATGCCCTGGTAGTCCTGATCGGATTCCAGCTGAGCGATGGGCTGGCCATTGGTTACAGTTACGACTACACGGTAAGTGAATTCACCAACCAGGAAGGCGGAGCACATGAGTTTTCTTTGAGCTGCCAATTCAATTGCCGTCCGAAGAAGAAGAAATTCAAAACAATAAACTGCCCGAAGTTTTAGTTTACCTTTGTGCAGCAAAATGACCTAAATCCTAATGATTTTGAAAACCAAAGATCTAACGCGTTTTGTCCTGGCTTTTAGTGCCATGGCCGTGTTTACGGCGTGTACTGAGCAGAGTGAAACAACCGGTTGGAGTTATAACGATCCCAGGAACGGTGGTTTTGAGGCGAATTTGAATTACAGGGGCCAGGAAACCGGCCCCGGCCTGGTATTCGTTGAAGGGGGAACCTTCGCGATGGGTCGTGTGGAACAAGACGTGATGTACGATTGGGACAACATCCCCCGTCGTGTGACCGTCTCTTCCTTCTATATGGATGAGACTGAGGTGACCAACCTTGCTTATCGCGAATACCTCTACTGGCTAAACCGCGTGTACTCATATAGTTATCCGGAGGTGTATGAAAAGGCATTGCCCGATACGCTCGTATGGCGCTCGGAGCTGGCGTACAACGAACCATACGTGGAAACCTATTTCCGTCACCCGTCCTACAATTTTTATCCGGTCGTAGGTGTGAGCTGGTTGCAAGCGAACGATTACTGTGCCTGGCGTACGGACCGCGTGAACGAGCAGATCCTGATCGCGGAAGGGATCCTGCGTACCAATCCGAACCAATACGAAGACTATAACTTTGATACCGATGCCTACCTCTATGGTCAGTATGTGGGTGAGGTGAAAAGGAACTTGCCGGACCTGAATCCGGAGGGAGCCGGAGATGCCGGACGCCCTGCGAAAATGGAAGACGGAATTATTTTACCCAGGTACCGACTCCCCACAGAAGCAGAGTGGGAATACGCGGCGAGAGCCCTCATTGGAAATACGGAATATGAACGCATAACCGAAAAACGTCAATACCCCTGGGACGGACACGGAGTACGTAACTCCGAGGACAAGTATAAAGGCCAAATGCTTGCCAACTTTAAGCGCGGACGAGGAGACAATATGGGTATCGGTGGATACTTAAACGACGGATGGGACATTACCGCTCCGGTGCGCAGTTTCATGCCAAACGATTTCGGACTGTACGACATGGCCGGAAACGTGAACGAATGGGTAGCCGATGTTTATCGTCCGCTCAGCATGGAAGACATGAATGACTTTCGCGCTTACCGTGGTAATGTGTACAAGACATGGGCAACCGATGAAGAAGGATACATTGAGCCTGTCGACTCACTCGGCAACATGGTGAAACGCGAAGTGACCGATGAGGAAGTACTCGGACGCCGCAATTACAAGCGTGCCGATGTTCGTGATTATCTTGACGGTGATGTGGAGTCCTCAATCTACTACTACGATCAAAGTCAGGTGCCGGAAGGAGAAGCAGCAATGTACGATTATGCCCGTACGAGTCTGTACAACAACCAGGTACGTGTGTACAAGGGTGGTTCCTGGAAAGACCGCGTTTATTGGCTGGCTCCGGGTACGCGTCGCTACCTTGAAGAAGACATGGCTACTGATGATATTGGGTTTCGCTGTGCGATGCACCGTGTAGGTGACCCACGAGGGAATTAGAAAAAAGAGTTAAAAAGTTTATCCCCCGGCCAACTCCGGGGGATTTTTCTATGTATACCATTGAAAACCTCTACGAACTGTACCGGAAGCATCCGGCCGTTAGTACCGACACCCGAAAGATCAGTCCGGGATGCATTTTCTTTGCTCTGAAGGGCGAGCGTTTCAACGGGAATCAATATGCTGAAGAGGCCCTGGCCAGGGGTGCAGCCTATGCCGTGATTGATGAACCTCAGTTTGCGGGAGCAAATCGAGTGCTGGTGGGGAATGTATTGGAGATCCTGCAGGACCTTGCCCGATATCACCGTCGGCAGCTGAAGATCCCGGTGATCGGACTCACAGGGTCAAATGGAAAAACGACGAGCAAGGAACTATTGCGCTGTACCCTGGCACAAAAGTACAAGGTCTATGCAACCAAAGGAAACCTCAACAACCACATTGGCGTGCCGCTGAGTATTCTGGAAATTCGGGCCGAACACGAAATGGCCGTGATCGAAATGGGGGCCAATCATCGGAAAGAGATCGGGTTTCTTTGCACCATTTCACAGCCCGATGTCGGATTTATCACGAACTTCGGCAAGGCGCATTTGGAAGGTTTCGGAGGGAAGAAAGGCGTGGTTAGGGGAAAGAGTGAGTTGTATGACCATTTGAGGGCTATAGGTGGACTCGCCTTCGTGTGTGCTGATGACAGGGAACAGATGAAACAGAGCAGGGGGATCAGGCGCATCACTTTTGGTGAAAAGACCGGGGACCTGCACATCCGGCCGCAGGCCGATGGAAAATTTTTAGGCCTGACATGGCAACAGGAACAGGCAATGTCGCAGCTTACCGGTGCCTATAATTACAGAAATCTGGCCTATGCAGTGCTGATCGCACGATATTACGGTGTAACGGATGCAGAAATCGCTAACGGGATCGAAAGTTATCAGCCGAACCTGAATCGGTCGCAGTATCAAAGGGGAGCGCGGAACGATCTGATTGTGGATTGCTACAATGCAAATCCGGATAATATGAGTGCGGCGATTGTAAATCTGCGCAAGTTCGAGGCGCCGGCAGTGATCCTGGGCGATATGCTGGAGCTGGGGGCAGATAGCGGTAAGGAGCACGAACGGGTGATCAGGCTGTTGAAGGAGGAAGGTATTGAACAGGTAATACTGGTGGGCCCTTTATTTGCTGCCTGCAGGCGCCCTGGTCATTTTATGAGTTTTGCAACGACACACGAAGCCGCAGCGCATCTGAAGCAATACGCACCCAAAAAGCGGACAATCTTGATCAAAGGCTCAAGGGGTATGGCCCTGGAGCAGCTTCTCCCCCACTTATAAATTTTGCTGACGGAGTTATTGTCTCAGGCTTAATGTCCGTTAGCAGGTTGTGATGGTGCAGCATTTTTTTGATCGGGCAGCGATAGAAAAACTGAGGGATGCTAACGGGTTTCGGGGCAAATTCCTTAATCCTTCAACAACGAGCGTGAGATCACGATGCGCTGGATCTCTGAGGTTCCTTCATAGATCTGGGTGATCTTGGCATCGCGCATGAGTCGTTCCACGTGGTATTCCTTTACGTAGCCGTAGCCACCGTGGACCTGCACCGCTTCGGTGGTCACCCACATAGCTGTTTCGGAAGCAAATAACTTAGCCATGGCGCTCTCCCTGTCGAAATTTTCACCGGCGTCCTTGAGGGTTGCGGCTTTATAGATCAAGAGACGGGCGGCTTCAATGCGCGTTGCCATATCGGCCAGTTTGAAAGCGATGGCCTGATGGTTGCCGATCGGCTTACCAAAGGTAGTACGCTCCCTGGCGTATTGAACGGCTAATTCAAAGGCTCCGGAGGCGATTCCGAGGGCTTGAGCCGCAATTCCGATACGTCCGCCGCTCAGGGTCTTCATAGCGAACTTGAATCCAAACCCGTCCCCGCCGATGCAGTTTTCTTTAGGCACTTTTACATCGGTGAACATAAGGCTGTGCGTATCGGACCCACGTATCCCCATTTTGTCTTCTTTTTTGCCGATTTCGAATCCTTCCATCCCTTTTTCCACAATTAGGCAGTTGATCCCGCGATGACCTTTATCGCGATCGGTTTGAGCAATCACCAGGTACACCGAAGCACTGTTTCCATTAGTGATCCAGTTCTTGTTTCCGTTAAGCAGGTAGTGATCGCCTCTGTCTTCGGCAGTAGTGCGTTGGGAGGTTGCATCAGATCCCGCCTCAGGTTCACTGAGGCAGAAAGCGCCAATAATTTCACCGGAGGCAAGCGGCTTCAGGTATTTTTCCTTTTGATCCGGGGTTCCAAATTTGTCGAGCCCCCAGCAAACCAGTGAGTTGTTGACCGACATGGTCACGGAGGCAGAGGCATCAATCTTGGAAATTTCCTCCATCGCAAGCACGTAGCTAATGGTATCCATACCACCACCGCCATACGCCGGATCAACCATCATGCCCATAAACCCGAGCTCACCCATTTTCCTGACCTGCTCTGCAGGGAACTCCTGCCTTTCATCGCGCCCGATCACTCCCGGTAACAGCTCGGTACGGGCAAATTCGCGGGCCGTATCGCGGATCATTTTGTGCTCTTCGGTCAATTTGAACTTCATCAATAAAAATACTGGGGGTGATGTCGTGCTCAATAAGGACCAAAGGTAACGGTTTTGCCATTATTGCCTCACATTGGAAAAGGACGTTGAACGGATGTGTCCGGGACTAAGGCACAATAGCCGGAGCGTTTCGGCCGTTTTACGAACAAACCTAATCCACAGATCTCGTGAACTTGTTACAGATTAACAGCCTGAATGCGGATACCAGTACGGCGCAGACGTCTCAGGAGCAAACCCTATCCATTATTGAGCTCATAACGAGCGGTGGCATCGGTGGAAATATCATCATGCTGGTACTGTTCGTATTATCGGTCATTGCTGTGTACATCTATGTAGAGCGTCACAATGCCATCAAAAAAGCAAGTAAGGAGGACGAAAACTTTATGAACAACATCCGCGACTATGTGAAGGAAGGGCGTCTGGATAGTGCGAAGGACCTTTGCAAGCGGACCAATACACCTATTGCGCGAATGATCGGGAAGGGGATTAGCCGGATCGGAAAATCATTGGGCGATATTTCGGCAGCGATCGAGAACACCGGTAAATTGGAAGTTTACTCAATGGAGACCAATTTGGCCACGTTAGCGACTATTTCAGGTGCGGCGCCAATGATCGGATTTCTGGGAACGGTGATCGGGATGATCCTGGCATTTCACGAAATGGCCAATGCAGGCGGACAAATCAATGTGGAGATGCTGAGCCAGGGGATCTACACCGCTATGACCACTACCGTTGCCGGTCTGATCGTGGGGATCGTAGCGTACATCGGCTACAACCTGCTCGTGAGTCGGGTTGAGAAAGTAGTATTTAAAATGGAAGCGCGGAGCACAGAATTCCTTGATCTCCTGCACGAACCGATAGCCTGATGAATTTGCGCAGCCGAAATAAGGTCAATGCCAACTTCTCGATGTCGGGGATGACGGACATCGTGTTCCTGCTACTGATCTTCTTCATGCTCATTTCTACTCTGGTGACCACAAATGCCTTGGACCTGGTATTGCCGCAGAGTAAGGCCAAAACGGTTAAGAAGCAGAGTACGAGCGTGAGCATTGATGCGAAGTTGAACTATTATATTGACAAAGATCGGATTGAGCCCGAATTACTGGAATCGGTTTTGGTTGATCAGCTCAGAGGAAATGATGAGTCAACCATCGTATTAAGAGTGGAGAAGGGAGTCCCGGTTGAGCATGCTGTTACAGTCATGGACATTGCGTACAGGAACCAGTTCAAGATCGTATTGGCAACAGATCCGAAGTGATTTTATTCCGGATCCTTTGACCGATCGGGCCCCTATTAAGAGGCACGAATTCAAAATCGAGTATCGAAAAAGTGGTTGGTGACAAAAAAGACAGAAGAAAAGGACTTTACTGGACCCTCGGGATCCACATAGGGCTGTTGATTCTATTCTTTTTTGTGGGATTGAAGTATATAGTGCCTCCTCCCGAAGATGGCATTGCAATAAACTTCGGTAATGCAGAGGCCGCATTCGGGCCGCCAGGCCCTACAAAACCCCAGTCTGCTCAAACAAATGAAATAGAGCGGGATGTTCCGGAAGTTCTGATAGAAAGTGAACTGGTGGAGCCGGTTGAGGAGGTGGTGACACAAGATCAGATCGAAACAGTTAGTATTGGCGACGAAAAGCCTCAGGAACAAGTGGCACCGGAAAAGGAAAATCAGCCCGAAGAGCCCCAGCCGAGCGATGAGTTGAACAGGGCTTTGAATGATTTCTTCAATAACACAAACAGCAGTAATGAAGGCGATGCGCAGGGTTCAGGCGATATGGGTGATCCGACCGGGAATCCCAACGCTCCGAACTACCAGGGCAACGAGGGAGGTGGAAACAGCGGTGATTACCAATTGGGAAATCGTGCCGTTTTGGCCAGGCCCAAGCCGGAATATACCTGCAACGAAGAAGGTAAGGTTGTAGTAAAGATCTGGGTTGACCGAAAAGGTAATGTAACTCGTGCCGAGCCCGGAGACCGTGGAACCACGAATGCGGCCCAATGCTTGTTAAGCAAGGCTAAGGAAGCTGCTCTGAAGACCAGGTGGCAGGGCGATATTAATGCTCCGGAGCAGCAGATTGGCCGCATTATTTATCGTTTCCAACGGAAATGACCCTGCCGTGACCTATCAGGAGACCGTTGAATGGCTCTTCGCGCAAATGCCTATGTATCAGCGTGTAGGTGCCGTTGCCTATAAGCATGATCTACAGGCCACCTGGGATCTTATGGAGTATCTGGGTTATCCCGAAAGTACCTTCAAGACCATTCATGTGGCTGGTACCAATGGTAAAGGCAGTGTGAGTCATGCCCTGGCCAGTGTGTTTCAGGCTAATGGATATACGACCGGATTGTACACCTCTCCGCATTTAAAGGATTTCCGTGAGCGTATTCGGCTCAACGGTTCCATGATCCCGGAGGAGGAGGTCGCAGACTTTGTGGCCAAGCACAAGTCGTGGTTCGGGGAATATCGCTGTAGCTTCTTTGAAATGACCGTGGGATTGGCTTTCGATTACTTTCGGAAGGTACAACCCGATATGGTCATCATTGAGGCAGGCATGGGCGGTCGGCTTGATTCGACCAATGTGATTATTCCAGATCTGAGCATCATCACGAACATAGGCCACGATCACCAGAAATTCCTGGGCGATACCCTAAACAAAATTGCCGGTGAAAAGGCTGGGATCATCAAGCAAGACATTCCCGTCGTCATCGGCGAAAAACATCCGGAAACAGAGCCTGTATTTCGAGAGAAAGCTGAACAAATGGGTGCTCCGATCACTTTTGCTGAAGAATTGGACCTCCCTGTTCCGGAGAGCGATTTGAACGGACCGTATCAGCCTGGGAATTTAAAGACGGTTGCTGCGGCCCTGGAGGTGTATCGCTCATTGGAAAATGCTTATCCCCTGGAGGATGGAAGGACTGCTACCGGATTAATGCAAGTGCGATCAACCACTGGATTACGCGGTCGCTGGGAAGTGATTTCAAAGGCCCCAAAAATTATACTTGACGGAGGCCATAACGAAGAGGCAATACGCTACCTGGTCAAGCGCCTGAAAACGGAGACCAGGGGCACCATACATTTTATACTGAGCTTTGTAAATGATAAGGATCTATCGAAAATTATTCCGCTATTTCCAGGAGAACGGGCGAAGTACTACTTTACGCAGGCAAATGTGCCCAGAGCGATGGAATGTGAATTATTGCGGGATCTTTTTGAAGGGTATCAGATCCGCGGCCTGGCCATACCTGATGTCAGGGAAGCAAAGGTAATTTCAGAGGGTCAGGCAGAAGAGGAGGACTGCATATTCGTTGGCGGAAGCTTATTCACTATTGCTGATATTTGCTAACGGTCCGATATACAAGCCGATAGTGATTTTATATACGTACCAACCTGTTTTGCACCGTAAAACCCGGGATCATGCCTTATTCTTAAGCGCTTCATCAAAATCAGGAATGCGAATCCCTGAACTGCAGGGATTCGTATATGGTGATCACTGCGAGGATCAGTAACATCCCATAAAATGCGTCTTCAACCGGAATGGTCCCGATGCGGATGCCCAAATTCTCTGTGTCATCGTACCAAACAATTTCCTCCTTGATCCCCGTGCCGGTAAGAAGCCCGTCAACGATCAAAAAAGGGATCAGTATAACACCGTAGGCGCGATAGAAATATCCGAGATGCCTGGCGCCTCGGTAGTGCAGGTAGCTCAGGGTGAGTCCGAGCAGCAGGAAGGTCCAGAAGGTGTAGGCCTTTCTGTAGCTGATGATCGCGAGGGCCAGCGAAAAGAAGATGAGAAAATGCGTCAGGTAGCGGCTCCATCGACCCGCAGGGTCTTTTGGAAAAAAATAATTGACTGCCCGGTAAATAAAAACGCAGGAAAAGGGCACAGTCACGAAGAAAAGCCATTCGCCTAAAGGCAGGCCAAAGGCTTCGATACCACTGAGGTAGCGGGGATTAAAGCCCCATACTCCCCGCGCAGTGAATAGTGCATCCCAGATGAGGAAGAATCCGCCCGTGAGGGCGATACCGGTAAAGAGGGCGCGAAAGCTTTTGTAATAAGCGATTCGGGGTTCGAAGCTACGAATGAGGGGGAAGATCAGAGTGAGGCCATTGATGAGCAGGTAATAATAGTGCTCGTTCATTTTTTTTGCGCCTGGATAGAACGAAAGGCCTCGCGGTAGAATCTCATGGGCACCACGAGCATACCGAAACATTCGCCATGTTCCTTGCCGAGGTGCTTGTGATGGACTTTGTGGGCTTTTCGGATTGCGCACCAATAGGGATGTTCGCTGCGGCGGAGCCATTTAAAGCGCTGGTGAATAAACACGTCGTGCACCAGGAAGTAAGCAAATCCATAGGCTGCTATGCCAGCGCCTATCCACACTGCCCAGTATTGCTGGTACATGATGCCCAGCATGATGCCGAGCCAGCTGGGGATAGCGAAGATCAGAAAGAAAGCATCGTTTTTCTCGAAAAATCCGGGTTCGTGCTGGTGGTGGTCCTTGTGCAGGACCCATAGACAGCCGTGCATTACGTATTTATGCGTGAACCAGGCTATGAATTCCATGCCGAAAAAGGTACCGACAAAAATGAGTATATAAGCTACGAGCGACATTAAAAGGATAAAATTAAGTGCGCTGACTGATTTTCTTACCTAACCGGTTTGCAAATCATGAACTGGCCAAAAATAAGGAAAAAACAGTAAAGTTAATTTTAGTTCGTATGGTAACCGAAGATCCCCCGGGAAAAATTAGCCTGCAAACGACTGAGTTTTTTTGAAAGTTGCTGAGCGCCATGTGGAGCTCCGGGAGAACCCCTTACCATTGGTAACAAAAGCGTGGAGGGGGATGGATAGGCACAGCCGATACGGGTAACCTATGGCCTGCAGTGAATAAAAAAGAAGATCGTGGTTGTGATACCGGCCTTCAATGAGGAGCATTCCGTAGAAAAAGTGGTACGCGACATTCCTATACTGGTACCTGTTTTTTCTTTTTTTCAGAATGACTTGACATATACAAAATTAGACCTTCCATATTTCATTGGAATATGAATAAAACGATTACATAAAAGGCAATCTCCATCAAAAAAGACGATCATTTCTTGCTGTTTAGCCATTTAACCATGTCCTTTACAACATAATGTGGAACATGAGCATATTCCAGATATTCTTTAGGAGTTGATTTACCTTTACCTTCAAAAAATAAATGATTCAATTTTTTGTAAGATTTGAATTTCACCTTTTTTTTACTCGAAACACTTTTTTTCCATAATCTGTAATCATCCATAGTTACTTGATAATCCCGTTTTCCCTGAAGGAATAGGATAGGAATTTGAAGGTTCTGTACTGTTTCGGTTTGATTATATTCTTTTAACGACATCCAATAGCTCGCTGGAAGATTTAGCGGAAGTTTATTTGAAGGAGCATTCAATGAAAGACTATCATTCAAATAATTTAGCTGTTTTCTGGCTCTTTTTAGTTGGTTTTGCTCATCAATATCAACTTGCCCGTCCAATTTCGCCAGGTATTCCATTTGGGGAATGAGTAAATGATCCAGCCGCCGGGCATTGGCAGCCATTAAGATACATCCTTTAATGGTTTTATTTTCCGATGCAATTTTAGGAGCTAACATACCTCCTAAACTATGACCGATCAAATACATATCTAATTCTTTAAGTTGCTTATCTTCTAGTATATATTTGATGATTGATTCCACATCATTTGTTACTTCTTCTTTAATGGTCATTTCAGAAGGTAATTCTTTGTATGAAAACGTTCTTTTATCGAATCTGATGGAGGCTATTGCATTGGATGCTAAGCCGTGTGCAATATCTTTAAATGGTTTATTCTCACCAATTGTCTCGTCTCTATCATATGCTCCAGAACCATGAATAAATATGCAAATGGAATGAGTTTTATTTGTTATAGGCAAACAGAGGGATGCCTTCAAAAGAAGAGTGTCATTTTTAATCTCAATATCTGACTCACGATACAATTTTTGATTATGATATGGTGCTGCTGTATAATTTGATTTTTCAATATTACATTGATGTATAGGCACAAGGAAGAAGCCAGCTATTTTTTCATTTTTATTCAACACTATTTTGAGATCAATTGTCTTTAACTCAAATTCACAGGTGAAATAATCTATTTGAAATTCATTATTATTGAAAGATTCAGAACAGTTAAACCGATAAGAATTTAATTTTCCACTATACACTAATATAGATTCCCAAATACTTTTGAGTTCATCAATGGAGAGTTTATCAGCTAAGTTTTTTTCAAATTTTTCATGAGCACAATAATAATCAGTTTCATTAATACAGAGTAAAAATTCTTTTCCAATTATATTTTGAGATAATAAAGATTTATTTTGAATTATGAAAAATAAAAATAGTAGAATTATAGATAAGAATTTTTTATCTAAATATGTTTTTATTTTCATAACTATATTTCTTTAAGTTTTTGTTCAATTTTATATATACATATAGCCATACCTAAAACCCAAACTACAATAATTCCTAAATCTACATAGACAGTATTCTTAATTAAAATATATAGGGCTATTTGTAAAAGAAAAAGAATAATGTTCAAAGATAAAGTAAGATGAGCACTATAATGTTGTGCAAAATGCCAATTCCTTTCACTTTTCTGAGATCTAACAGTTCGATAACCATACCAGGGATTTATTTTTTTTGGAGGGTATGCTTTAAAAAATATGATTACTATCAGAGAGATTAAAATGACAGGACTTGTCATAATATTATGTAATAATTGAGCATAATTCATTTTATCTTTCTTTTAAAACATTATATCTAAATCCTTTGAGAAAAACACAATACTAAAGCATCCATCATATTGAGCATGAAACTAATCAAATATATGGACGAGGGCATAGGTTCCGTACCTTCAAGGCATATTACCAAATAGTTGAGTATGGTGGTTTTGGGTTGGTCTTAACCGTTTTCATGTGCTTGTCGTTTAGATGCCAATGAGCGTTTTTAAGCAGCAATGCTGCAAGGTAGGCATTTTTTCCATAGTTCAGGGGTCGTGAATTTTTTTGCCCGGGATGTGAAAATTCATTACTCCCCATAGCTTTTATGGGCGCAATACGCCATCAGGGCCATGGATCAGATCGAAAGATCAAGGCGAAACCAGGAATGCCAGATGCTGTTAATAGCAACTACAAGCGGTTTCTTAGGAAATTCCAGACCAGTGAAGTTGCTCAGCCAGAACAAACCGGTCAATTTGTTACGACTCCAAAACTTTTGCTTTGTCCCGAAGTTAGTCAGTGTATTAATTCGATATTTGAAGGCATCTCAAAGTAACGATCATGAACTGGAGCGATGTTGTACGCTATATCAACCACGGATCTCCTGAACCGCCATATCGGGTCGAAAGATCCGACGACGACTGGAAGCAGGAACTTACCCCCGAGCAATTTCGGATCACCCGAATGAAGTATACCGAGCACGCTTTTTCAGGGCAGTACTGCGAAGTCTACGAGGCAGGGCAGTACAACTGTATTTGCTGCGATGAACCCCTGTTTGATTCCACTGTGAAATTCAGTTCGGACTCCGGCTGGCCCAGCTTCACGGAACCGGTGGCCGAAGGAGCAATCAGGTACGAAAAAGACGCCTCTTCCGGCATAGACCGTGTGGAGGTCCTGTGCAACGTTTGCGACGCTCACCTGGGGCACGTTTTTCCCGACGGACCACCTCCCTCCGGACTGCGTTTCTGCATCAATTCAGAATCGCTCCGCCTTGCTGATAAGGCGGAGCAATGACGGGGCGTGGGCACAAGTTCGTTTGAGATTTGCAAAAATGATAACGGAGGTCAAGGTAAATCAAAATTATTTGCTACCTTAGCCGAATCAAACCGAGCCCCTGTATATGAGCCGAATGCTACAATGTTCCTTGTTAGCGATTGCATTCCTGGGCGTATCCTTTGCGTCCCCTGCTCAATCCCGCAGTGCTTATTTGGCCGGAATCGAAAGCTGTTTGAAACGCAACAACAAAGCCTGCGCCATTGTGGCGATCAGGAAATGTCTGGAGCTTTTTCCAAATGATGCAGATAATGCCCGTTTGTATGCACAGCTCGGGGGATTTTATGAAGATCTGAATCAGGTTCCGAAAGCGCTGGAATATTATGAGGAAGGATTGAACCGGTTTCCTACCGATGCGGACCTCCTGAGCTCCAAGGCACGCGGGCTTTCAGCCATGGGATATTATAGCGAAGCGGTTGAACTTTATACGGGCGTATTAAAAAATGATCCGGATAATCGTATGGCCCGATTGGGCCGGGCAGAGTTGTACATCCATGCCAGTGAGTTGGACCCGGCCGTGAAGGACCTTGAATACGTTTTGCGCCGGGAGGGCGGAAACGATCCGGACCTCCTGCGCCTGCTGGCCGAAATGGAGATAGAGAAAGATAATTTCGACGAGGCTATGAACTACTGTAACCAACTCATCGTTGTCGAGCCCAATAATGCCGTGGCCTATGAACAACGTGCCCGGATCTTCTACGAGAAAGGAAATGCCGTGGCTGGGTTCATTGACGTCAACAGGTCCATTGAGCTCGACAAAGAACGAGTGAGCCCCTATCTGACAAAGGGAAAGATCCTCGAAACGCTGGGTCGCACGGGCGAGATTTGCGGAGTAGCCAAACAGGCCGTTAAAAATGGTATTGCGGAAGCGAGCCTGGGCAATTTGATGAATCACTGTCCATAGATCCGTAGCTGTTTACCCCTCCCCGTCGTCGGGTACCAGTTCTAAATTAAGCTGTTTCTGATCAGGATCGGCGCAACGTACGCGTACCATAACCGTATCTCCCAGTTGATAGATCTTGCCTGTGTACTCCCCTATGATGCAGAAATTCACTTCATCAAAGGTATAGACATCGTCGCCGATATCAGACAGACGAACCAGTCCTTCACATTTATTCTCGTTAATTTCCACGAAGATACCCCATTGAGTGACCCAGGAGATCACACCCGGGAATTCCTGGCCGATCCGGGACGACATATAGAGTACCTGCATGTACCTGATACTCGCCCGTTCAGCTTCTGCCGCAAGTTTTTCGCGTTCACTGGAATGCTCGCAGCGCGCTTCGTACCTGTTGGCATCCCGGGGCTGATCCCTGCCATCCAGGTAATGCTGTAAGAGCCGATGTACCATGACATCCGGATAGCGCCGGATAGGCGAGGTGAAATGTGTATAAAAATCGAAGGCCAGCCCGTAGTGACCAATATTTTCCGTGGAGTAGATCGCCTTAGACATGGTTCGGACCGCAAGCCTTTCGATCATATTCTCCTCGGCTTTCCCTTTGACCTCCTCAAGAATAGCATTGAGCGAATTGGTAATCGTTTTCCGGTTGGTAAGGGTCATGCGGTAACCAAACTGTTTTACGAAGCTGCTGAATTCGGCCACCTTGGCCGGATCGGGTTCATCGTGCACCCGATAGACCATGGTTTTGTTACTGAAAGTTCCTTCCGGAGTACGTCCGATAAGCTCAGCTATTTTTCGATTGGCCAGGAGCATGAATTCCTCAATGAGTTGATGGGCGTCCTTAGATTCCCTGAAGTAGACTCCTGTAGGTTGGCCCTGACTGTCGAGCTGGAACTTTACCTCAGCGCTGTGAAAAGAGATGGCACCCGAACGTATTCGTTTAGCGCGCATTTTTTTTGCGAGGCGATTGAATAGGTGCAATTCGTTTTCCAGATCATCTTTGGTTCCTTCAAGGATCTTCTGAGCTTCTTCGTAGGCAAAACGCCGGTTCGATCTGATGACGGTGCGACCAAACCAGGAGTGGAGGATCTGCGCTTCATCGTTCATCTGAAAAACCGCCGAGAAAGTTAATTTTTCTTCGTCGGGGCGCAGGGAACAGAGGTCGTTCGACAGGACTTCCGGAAGCATGGGAACAACGCGATCAACCAGATAGACCGATGTGGCTCGCTCATAGGCTTCACGATCAATAGGATCACCCGGGCGAACGTAGTAGGAAACGTCGGCAATGTGGACGCCGATCTCGTAGTTTCCGTTGTCAAGGACCTGTATTGAAAGTGCATCATCGAAGTCTCTGGCATCGTGTGGATCAATGGTAAAGGTAGTGATATCCCGCATATCGCAGCGATGCGCGAGCTCGTCGGGATCCAATTCCCTGGGGATCCTGGCGGCCCATTCCCCGACTTCTTTGGGGAACCGGTAGGGTAAACCATACCCGGCGAGTATAGCATGCATCTCGGCATCAGCCTCCCCCGGATTTCCGAGAACGTCAATAACTTCTCCGAAAGGTGAAGTGGCCGAATCAGGCCAGTCGGTCATTTTAACGAGAGCGATTTGACCGTGGGTGGCCCCTTTCAGATTATCGGTTGTAATGTAGATGTCGGTGTGCATTCGCGGGTTATCGGGCACAAGAAAGGCGAACTGCCTGGATATTTCGATCTTCCCGACGAATTCAGTCCGTGCCCGCTTGATGATCTCTTTGATCTCGCCTTCGGGCTTCCTGTTTCGGCGTCGCGCATGCGCGTACACTTTTACATAGTCACCATGCAGGGCATGTTTCATATTGCGCGGAGAGATCCACAGGTCGTCCTCGTCAGTATCTTCCAGAATGATGTATCCGCCTCCGCTCCTGGTCATATCGACCCAGCCCCTGAAATGACGTTGGTGGCTCCTAAGCCGGAATTTGCCGCGATCAATCTGTTCAAGGACTCCTTCCGCGGCCAGGGCTGTAATGATCTGTACGATCAGATTGCGGTCGTGCGCATTGGCAATGCCGATCCTGGCGGTAACTTGTTTGTGGTTGAGTGTTTTACCGGCGTTCTCCCGGTAGATGCGAAGGACACGGCGCTGGAGTTCCTTCTTCCTGTATTTGAGGTTGCCGCCTTTTTTATGTTTTGCCATATGCAGTGAGGGTGGGGAAAAAGGCCTCAGGGGGCCGTATCGTGCCGTGAGGCACAAAAAATGTGGGCAGGTCGCAGATCCTATCCATCGAAACTGACCACTACCTTATCGGTACGTGGATGGGATTGACAGGTGAGTATATATCCGGCTTCGGATTCGTCATCTTCAAGGGCATAGTTCATTTCCATTGCTACCTGGCCTTTGAGCACCCTGGCCTTACAGGTACAGCATACCGCTCCTTTGCAGGCAAAGGGCACGTCAATACCGTGGTGCAGGGCCGCATCAAGAATACTGGGGCCGTCTGGATCGAGACCGAAGAGGTAGGTGATCCCGTCAAGGGTGACTTCGATCTGACTGTCGTCGTCCCTCTGTTTTTTCCTGACCCTGGGTTTGGAAACCTGTGCGGCCTGACCCGGGGTAGTGAAGAGCTCGAAATGCACTTTTTTCTTATCAACCCCTTTTCCGATCAAGGTGTCTTTGATGTCCATGATCATTTCGCCCGGTCCGCAGAGGAAGAATTCGTCAACCTCTTTCCAGTTGAACAACCGGTCGCAGAACAAGGAAGCTTTCTCGCCGGTCAGGCGACCATTAAAAAGAGGTACATCGGTGATCTCCCGGCTGAGCAGGTGGTATACGCTCAATCGTTCGAGGTATTCGTTCTTGAGTGCTTCGATCTCGTCGCGGAAGATGATGCTATCGAAATTCCTGTTCCCGTAGAATAGGGTAAAATGGCTTTTCAGCTCGGTACAGAGGACTGATCTCATGATAGACATGACCGGTGTGATGCCCGATCCGCCCACGAAGGCCACGTAGTGTTTTTGGTTATTCGGATCGAGTTCGGTGTAAAACTTGCCGATCGGTGTCATAACCTCAAGTGTGTCTCCAACTTGCAGTACCTGATTGGCGAAGGTGGAGAATTTACCTTTCGGTACCTGCTTTACTGCCACACGCAATTCCGGGCCGGTCGGGCAGCTGCAGATGGAGTACGACCGGCGTACTTCCTCGCCGTTGAGATCCGTTTTGAGGGTCAGGTATTGACCTTGAATGTATTGAAAATCTTTTTGCAGCACTTCCGGCACGTCAAAGGCGATACTGACACACTCCTTGGTTTCGCGGCGAATTTCCCTGACCGCAAGCGTGTGGAAATGAGGCATGATCTGTCGGTTAAGCTGAGCAAAAATAGGTTTTTACGGTTATCAAACAATTCGGGGCCCTCAATCGTTTTTTGTATACTTGCAGGTTGGTTAGAGCGAAAACTAATGAACGAGAAAAAGTTAGAGGAAGCCTTTCAGGCGAAGATTGACCGGGAGGAGAAAATTGAGCCGCGGGACTGGATGCCGGAGGCATATCGCAAGACCCTGATCCGTCAAATCTCACAACATGCGCACAGTGAAGTGGTGGGAATGCTGCCGGAAGCGAACTGGATCACCCGGGCACCCTCGCTACGTCGTAAAGCTGCCTTGTTGGCGAAAGTCCAGGACGAGGCCGGACACGGGTTGTACCTGTACAGTGCCGTGGAAACCCTGGGGGTCAGGCGCGAGGATACCATTGATGATCTACACGCCGGAAAAGCGAAGTATTCCAGTATCTTTAATTATCCTACCCTGACCTGGGCCGATATCGGTGCCATTGGCTGGTTGGTGGACGGTGCGGCCATTCAGAACCAGGTGCCCTTGTGCCGAACGTCATACGGACCTTATGCCCGTGCGATGATCCGGGTATGTAGGGAAGAGAGTTTCCATCAGCGTCAGGGGTATGAGATCATCTCGACCCTGGCGAACGGAACTCCGGAGCAGAAGGAAATGGCGCAGGATGCCCTGGATCGTTGGTGGTGGCCGTCACTGATGATGTTTGGTCCGAGTGATAAGGATTCACCAAACTCAGCTCAGGGCATCAGGTGGAAGATCAAGAGAAAAACCAACGACGAGCTCCGTCAGGAGTTCGTGGATAAAACCGTACCGCAGGCCGAATTCATAGGGTTGCGTGTACCCGACAGCGAGCTTCAGTGGAATGAAGAGCGCGGTCATTACGACTTTGGGGAGATCAACTGGGAAGAGTTCTACAACGTGATCAAAGGAAATGGTCCCTGCAACAAGGAACGGATAGCAGCCCGGTTGAAAGCAGAGGAAGAAGGAATGTGGGTACGTGAGGCGGCTAATGCCTATGCGCGGAAGCGTCGTCATCGAAAAGCCGAAACCGCATGAGTGAAAAAAACCCGGGCGACTGGCCTCTGTGGGAGGTGTTTATTCGCAGTAGATCAGGACTGCACCACAAACACGTGGGATCCCTGCACGCCGCGGATGCGGAGATGGCGATCGTGAATGCCCGCGATGTGTATACGCGTCGTTCCGAGGGCATCAGCATCTGGGTCGTGGAATCAAGGCACATCTGTGCTTCAAATCCCGCTGAAGGCGAGTCCCTCTTCGAGCCAGCTGACAACAAGGTATACCGGCATCCGAGCTTCTACAAGGTCCCAAAGGAAGTCGGACATATGTAATCCATTATGGAGATCAGGGAGGCCCTTTTTACATATGCCCTTCGCATGGGCGACAGCAACCTTGTTTTGGGGCACCGACTGAGCGAGTGGTGTGGTCACGGGCCAGTTCTGGAGCAGGACATAGCCCTGACCAATGTGGCACTGGATCTGATCGGACAGAGCCGTCATTACCTCACCTATGCCGGCGAACTCGAAGGTAGGGACCGGACCGAGGACGACCTGGCCTACCTGCGCGGCGAGCGTGAATTTACCAATGTGTTGCTGACGGAGCTTCCGAACGGAGACTTTGGCCAGACCATTGTGCGTCAGTTCCTTTTCGACGTATTCCATTATTTATTGCTGGAGCAATTAGCCGGAAGTGCGGACGAGCATCTCGCGGCGATCGCCCGTAAATCACTGAAGGAGGTGACCTACCACCTACGTTATTCCAGCGAGTGGATGATCCGCCTGGGCGATGGCACCGGGGAGAGCCACCGACGGGTTCAGGAACCGTTGAATGAGCTCTGGGCCTACACGGGTGAGTTGTTCGAAACAGATGAGGTGGATGAAGTGTTGGCGGAGATGCACATCGCGCCGAATTTAGGCGCTTTGGAACCTGCCTGGAAAGATAAGGTGGCAGAAGTCTTAAAGGAAGCAGCGTTGGAGCCACCGGAAAGTGGCTGGATGCATTCGGGTGGACGCAAAGGTGTGCATTCCGAACATCTGGGCTATGTACTTTCTGATTTGCAATACCTGCAGCGTAGTATTCCCAACGCAAAATGGTAAACAAGATGGCGGTGACCGAAGACATCTGGCAGTGGATGGAAGAGGTCAGCGATCCGGAGATCCCTGTGCTGACCGTGGTGGACCTGGGCATCGTGCGCGATGTAGTCATGGATGGTGGGCGGCCGGTTGTGACGATCACCCCGACCTACAGTGGCTGTCCGGCCATGAGCATGATCGAGACCGGGATCAGGGAAAAGCTGACGGAACACGGGTATGAGGACGCGGAGGTGAAGACCGTGTTGGATCCGGCCTGGACGACCGATTGGATGACCGATCGGGGCAGGAAAAAGCTGGAAGCTTATGGCATTGCTCCTCCTGCCGCAGGCAGTGTTGATAAAAAAATGCTGTTTGGAGACCCCGATGCGATCCGCTGCCCCAGGTGCAGATCTGGAAATACGCACATGGTAAGCCAGTTCGGTTCTACAGCGTGTAAGGCACTTTACCGGTGCGACGATTGCCTGGAACCGTTCGACTATTTCAAATGTTTGTGAGGATCATTCCCTGAGCGGGCTTGCTGCACCGAAGATGGCCTGTCCGAGGTGAACAACAACCAATTAAACTCCCCGGCTTTTAAGGATCCTTACGGTGGCAACGCGCATTTTTGAACCCAATGTTTCGTAAATTTGTGGTCTGACACGCTCACGCTGCGAGCTTAAATATCAAACAAATGCTTAAAGGATTTTTTGACGTGCCGGTCGCCACGAACGAACCGGTATTGACCCATGCCCCCGGCACACCGGAACGTGCGGAGCTCGAATCGGAGCTCAGGCGCCAGATGTCGGAAATGGCCGATATCCCCATGATCATCGGTGGGAAAGAGATCCGTACCTCCAGTAAAATGGAGATCCGTCCGCCGCACGATCATGCCAGGGTGGTGGGTCAGTACTCCCTCGCCGGGAAGGAACAGGTTGAAGAGGCCATTGAAGCGGCCCTCGCGGCCCGAAAAGGGTGGGCAGGGATGAGTTGGGAGCACCGTGCTTCCATTTTCCTCAAGGCGGCTGATCTGTTAGCCGGGTCGTACCGTGCGAAAATAAACGCGGCTACCATGATCGGTCAGAGTAAGAATGTCTTTCAGGCCGAGATCGACGCAGCCTGTGAGTTGATTGATTTCTTCCGCTTCAACGTGGAATACATGGCACGGATCTATGCGGATCAGCCCGAATCGTCTCCCGGTATATGGAACCGCATGGAGTATCGTCCGCTTGAAGGGTTCGTGTATTCCATTACGCCGTTCAACTTTACATCGATCGCGGCAAATCTGCCTTCTTCAGCAGCTTTGATGGGGAACGTGAACATTTGGAAACCGTCGGACAGCCAGGTTTACAGCGCGCGTATTATTCTTGACCTGTTCAGGGAAGCCGGTATGCCGGATGGGGTCATTAATATGGTGTACGGAGATCCCGTCATGATCACCGGAACCTTGCTGAGTCATCCCGATCTTGCCGGTATTCACTTCACCGGTTCCACTTCGGTCTTCAGGGGGCTCTGGAAACAGATCGGTGCAAACATGGACACCTATCGCAGTTATCCGCGTATCGTGGGTGAAACGGGCGGGAAGGATTTCGTGGTGGTGCACCCGAGCGCCGATGCCACGGAGGTAGCCACCGCATTGGCCCGCGGGGCCTTTGAATTCCAGGGACAAAAATGTTCTGCAGCTTCCCGTGCCTACCTGCCTGTATCAACGGCATCGCAGATCCTGGGGATACTGAAAGAGCAGGTCAGCAGCTTCCGGATGGGCTCTCCACTCAACTTCGGAAACTTCATTAATGCCGTGATCCATGAAGGCGCCTTCGATAAATTGGCCGGATACATTGACCGGGCGAAGGAAGATCCGGATACAGAGGTGATCATCGGTGGCGGATACGACAAATCAGTCGGTTATTTTATTGAGCCAACGGTGATCCTGACAACGGATCCGAACTATGTGACCATGGAAACCGAATTGTTCGGACCTATATTGACCGTGTATGTTTATCAGGATACGGAATGGTCTGATATGCTGAAGCTGGTGAACAATACGTCGCCATACGCTCTGACCGGTGCTATTTTCAGTCGCGATCGCTACGCGGTGGAAGAGGCCACCAATGCCCTGGTGGATTGCGCCGGCAACCTCTATATCAACGACAAACCAACCGGGGCAGTGGTGGGGCAACAGCCGTTTGGAGGTGCCCGTGGATCGGGAACCAATGACAAGGCCGGATCCATAATGAACCTCATGCGTTGGGTGAGTGCACGGACCATCAAGGAGGTCTTTGTGCCGCCGACTGATTACCGTTATCCCTTCATGGGCTGAGCATGAGGAAATGGCTTAACCGAATACCATCCTGGCTGAAAAACCGCTATTTTTTGGTGGGGGTGTTCTTTTTGGTGTGGATGCTGTTTGTCGATACCAATTCGTGGTGGTTCCACCGCGAACTGGATCAGGAGATCGGGGAACTTGAGGAGGCTACGGAGCATTACCGGAACGAGATCGAACACGACAGCACTTTGCTGTACGAGCTTGACAGTAACCCGGAAGCACTGGAGCGCTACGTGCGTGAACGCTACCGAATGAAGAAGGAAAACGAAGAGTTATTCATCATTACCGAACCAACAAATGAGAAATCGAAGTAATGGATACTGAAAATGTGGGCGTCGGCTCCCGGGTGGAGCACGAGCGATATGGAGAAGGCGTGATCAGCGCCGTGAATTTTAGCACCTACGAGATCTTTTTTGAGCGTGGGGGCAAAATGGATGTCAGCAAGCACAATGACGAACTCAGGATCATCGAAACCATGGACAACCCGGGCGGTGAAGATCGTGCCGCAGGCAGTGGCATCCGGCTCGAAGACCTTGAGCGGGTGATCGCAGACACCCTTGACCGTTTTGGCCACCTGCAGGAAGTTGTGGAGCTTGGCGAGCGCTGGCAAGGCGGCACCATGATCCTGAAGCCGGCCAATGCGGAACTGCAAAGCAAGGAGATCGGCATTGAAACCTTTTTCCACAAGATCGTGATGATGCGCGACCGGCTTCGCGTGCTTGAGCAGCATATCAACAGCAACAAGCATTTAAGCGACGAGGAAAAGATTGATCTGCAGCAATACATCACGCGCTGCTACGGAAGTTTTACCACCTTCAACATCCTTTTCAAGCACAGGGAGCAGCAATTTTCGGGTAAAGCCTAGACCATGAGCGATCCCGGCCTGTTTTCCGAATTTTCGCCGACCTCACGGTCAGATTGGCAAGCGAAGGTGACCCGGGACCTGCGCAGTGGCGCATGGAGCAATTTGGAACATACCGACACCGACGGGATCACGATCCGGCCATACTACACAGCGGAAGACCAGCCCCCATCAACTGCCCTGTGGAAACGGTCCAACCAAGTGTATCATGTGGTGCAGGAAGTCCTGGTGTCCGACGAAGCTGAAGCGAACAGCCGATCCCTGGATCATCTCAACCAGGGTGCTACGGCCCTGCTGTTTTACCTGCTTCCGAACGCAAACCTGCCCCAGTTGCTGGAGGGGATCCATCCGGAACACGTCCAACTCCATTTTGTGCAGGGAGGTAAGGGACTGCTGCTGGCCGAAGCACTTCGATCTTACTACGGATCCAGGGGATATGACCTTACAAAATGCAGGGGATCCATCAATATGGACATGCTTGAAAATCTGGCGCGAACCGGAAATTGGTTTAGGAACGAGAAAGAGGACTGGAACGATTTAACCGCGCTGGTCAATCGGGTTGATTTTGCTCCGTGGAAAACCCTCTGCGTCAACGCAAATTTGTTCCACAACGCTGGTGCCACGCCCGCGACCCAGGTGGGGATCGCATTGAGCATGCTGCACGAATACCTGGCCTGTTTTGGGGAAGTCGCAGCAGGATCGCATTGGCTCAACATGGCCGTGGGGACTGATTATTTCCACGACATTGCCAAGCTGAGGGCAATTCGTCAACTGTGGTCTTTTCTGCTGGAGCAATACGGATCCAATGCAAAGGCCTATCCGTTGACCTTACACGTGGAAACCGGACTGCGCGATAAAACCATTTACGATCCGTATAACAATATGCTGCGGAACACATCGGCCAGCATGGCCGGGATCATTGGCGGGGCCGAAAGCATCAGCGTGAAGCCACATGATGCTGCCTTTAAGGGTGCAACCGGGTTCAGCGAACGCATCGCACGAAACGTGCCCCTGGTGCTGCACCATGAGAGCTATTTCGGCGAAATGGGAGATGTGGCCGCGGGCTCCTACTTTCTGGAGGCCCTGACCGAAGAAATGGCACAAAAGGCCTGGGATATTTTCAGGGATATTGAATCGCAGGGTGGCTATGTAGCCGCTTTGAGATCAGGCCGGTTACAAAAACTCGTGCATGCGCAGGCCGCAGCGGAAAACGAACAGGTGACATCCGGCGAAAAAAAGGTGCTGGGCGTGAACCTTTATCTGAAGGAGGGCGAAAAAATGGCCGGCCAGGTGGAACGGGCCATGTTTTGTTCAAACCGGCGGGGCGATACGGAGGTAGCCCCCATCCGCATGCAGCGCCGGAGTGAGGTTTTGGAGGCAAAAAGGCTAAACGATGAAGCGTAGGAGTTTCCATAACGTTGATCTTGGACCAAAAACGGTGGGGGAACAACACATCGCGCCGCAGGCGCATGAAGGTTTTGCAGCCGGATTTCCACCCTACCTGCGCGGGCCCTACGCTACGATGTACATTAGCCGTCCGTGGACCATTCGGCAATATGCGGGATTTAGCACGGCTGAGGAATCGAACGCGTTTTATCGTCGCAACCTCGCGGCCGGGCAAAAGGGCCTGTCCGTAGCTTTTGACCTCGCCACACATCGCGGCTACGACAGCGATCATTCGCGCGTGGTGGGCGATGTTGGAAAAGCCGGGGTGGCGATCGACAGTGTGCTTGACATGAAGATCCTTTTCGATCAGATCCCGCTTGATCAGATGTCCGTGTCGATGACCATGAACGGCGCCGTGATCCCGGTCATGGCTTTTTTCATTGTAGCCGCCGGCGAGCAGGGCGTGTCGCCCAGGCAGCTGAGCGGAACCATTCAGAACGATATACTCAAGGAATTCATGGTGCGGAACACCTACATTTATCCGCCTCAGCCGAGCATGCGCATCATTGCCGACATTTTTGCCTACACGGCAAAGCACATGCCCCGCTTCAACAGCATTTCCATTTCCGGCTACCACATGCAGGAAGCGGGCGCCACCCCCGAAATAGAACTGGCCTATACGCTGGCCAATGGCCTGGAGTATTTGCGCGCCGGCCTCGCGGCCGGATTGGATATCGATACCTTTGCTCCACGATTGAGCTTTTTCTGGGCGATCGGGATGGATCATTTTACAGAAATTGCTAAAATGCGTGCGGCCCGGATGCTATGGGCTAAATTGGTAAGGCAGTTTGATCCGCAGCATCCGGGATCAATGGCCTTGCGGGCGCACTGTCAAACCAGCGGCTGGAGTTTGACCGCGCAGGATCCCTACAACAATGTAGCCCGCACGGCGATCGAAGCGATGGCAGCCGTTTTTGGTGGCACGCAGTCCCTGCACACGAATGCCCTGGATGAGGCAATTGCCCTGCCTACGGACTTCAGTGCACGGATCGCCCGGAATACCCAGATCTACCTGCAGCAGGAAACAGGCATTACCCAGGTCGTGGATCCGTGGGCCGGTAGCCATTTCGTGGAACGGAAAACAGCTGAGATTGCCGAAGCGGCCTGGAAGCTTATTGAGGAAGTGGAGGAACTGGGCGGAATGGCCAGGGCGATCGGGAACGGATTACCCAAATTGCGCATTGAGGAAGCAGCAGCAAGAAAGCAGGCGCGGATTGATGGCAACAGGGACATTGTGGTGGGTGTGAATCGTTACCGCACCAACACCAACACCCCGGTGGATATTCTCGATGTGGATAATACGGCTGTGTGTGACGCACAGATCAGGCGGTTGAATGAAATGAAGGCATCGCGTGATGAAGAAGCTGTTCAGGCGGCCCTCAGGGCTCTGACCACCTGTGCCCGCAGTGGTGTGGGAAACCTGCTCAACAAGGCAGTGGAAGCAGCCCGTTTGCGCGCCAGCCTCGGGGAGATCAGCGATGCCATGGAAGAAGTTTTTGGCCGGCATACGGCCAGGATCCAAAATATTAGCGGCGTGTATAGTAAAGAGATCAATCAGGACGGTAAATTCAGAAAAGCACAGGCTTTGGCTGATACATTCGCGGAAAGGGAAGGACGACGTCCGCGCATCATGGTGGCAAAAATGGGGCAGGACGGGCACGATCGCGGCGCCCGGGTTGTGGCAACCAGTTTTGCTGACCTCGGATTCGATGTGGATGTGGGGCCGCTTTTTCAAACACCTGAGGAGGTGGCCAGGCAGGCCGTCGAAAATGATGTCCACATGCTCGGCGTTTCGAGTTTGGCCGCAGGCCATAAAACACTTGTTCCTCAGGTCATTGCCGCACTAAAGGATTTAGGTCGGGAAGATATTCTGGTCATTGCCGGTGGCGTTATTCCGCAGCAGGATCATGAATACCTCTATGAAGCTGGCGTGGTGGGCATTTTTGGGCCGGGAACGGTAATAGCCGAAGCAGCGGCCGACATTTTGACCAAACTGATCGCAACTATTGAATAAACCCGGCATGGCGAAGGAACGTACGCATCCGAACGAGGAAAACTCCAGGCACAGGCTTCCGGAAACGGCAGAATTCGTGAAGGGTGTTTTGTCGGGAGATCTTATGCTTTTGAGCCGGGCCATTACCCTGACCGAAAGCACGCGTCCCGATCATCAGAAGAAGGCCCGGGAGATCATGGAGGCCTGCCTTCCCCATTCCGGCAATAGTTTTCGTGTGGGCATCACGGGAGTTCCGGGCGTTGGCAAGTCAACGTTTATTGAGGCCCTGGGAACTTTCCTCATCAGTGAAGGGCACCGACTTGCCGTACTGGCCATTGATCCGAGTTCGACCCGCAGTCAGGGCAGTATTCTGGGCGACAAAACCCGGATGGAAAAGCTGAGTACCGACAACCGCGCTTTCATCAGGCCGAGCCCGGCCGGAAGTTCCCTTGGGGGCGTGGCCCAAAAGACCCGCGAAAGCATCATCCTGTGTGAAGCAGCCGGGTTCGACATCATTTTCGTGGAAACGGTCGGGGTCGGGCAAAGCGAAACGGCGGTACATTCAATGGTTGATTTTTTTCTGCTACTTGCGTTGGCTGGCGCCGGCGACGAGCTTCAGGGGATCAAGCGCGGCATCATGGAGATGGCCGAGGGCGTGATCATCAACAAGGCCGACGGCGACAATGGCAGCAATGCGCGTCGGGCTCAGGCTGATTATCAGCGGGCCTTACACCTGTTTCCTGCACATCCGGGCGGCTGGACCCCTCAGGTGCGGTCCTGTTCCGCGCTCACCGGCGAGGGAATCGCCGGGTTCTGGAACGAGGTGATCCTGGAGTACCAGAAAACGACCACCGCGAATAACTACAGGCGCCTGCGGCGCGATGAGCAAGCGCGGTACTGGTTTCGCGAACATCTGGAGGATCGGCTCCACCGCAACTTTTATGAGCATCCGGCCGTGAAGGCCGGGATCGGATCAATGGAGAAAAAAGTATTGGATCGGGAACTGAGCCCGTTCAGGGCGGCTGAATTGCTTTTTGGGCTCGTCCGGTGATGCCCCCTCCGGTATGGGATCCATGAACAACTTCCGGCCTTTGGCGGGCTGCCCATACCGGATGATCACTTCATTTGTATGCTGATGAGGGCAAGGTCTTCAAATCAATCTGCCCGTGAGGGCGTTATTATTCACATGAAAGTCTTTCATTTCCTATCCGTTTCCGCGCTCCTGCTTGGGAGTGGCATTTCGCTGCAGGCACAGCCCGACAGTCTGGGACTCAATGGCTACGATACGCTGAAAGTGAACCTGCTGCCGGAGGTTTCCGTGACGGCACTGCCTGATCTGAGCGTTGATGAGGACCGGAGCCGTTACTACATCCTGCGAAGGAAAGTACTGAAGGTGTGGCCCTACGCAAAGGAAGCCACGGAACAGCTATACGCGATGGAAGCGGCCCTGGAGGGGGAGCATCGGCGGCGGAAACGAAAGAAATACGCCAGGCAGATCGCCCATTATCTGGAAGATCATTTTAAAGACGACCTGAAGGAGCTGACACGGAGCGAAGGCGTGCTGCTGGTGAAGTTGATAAATCGCGAGACAAAGCGCACAACGCACGAGATCATTAAGGAATATCGGGGCGGTATCAATGCGCTTTTTTGGCAGACCATGGCCAGGGTATACGACAACGACCTGAAATATGAATTTGATCCGGAACACAACCGGGAGGATGCCTGGATCGGGAACATTCTGATACGGGCCTTTGAAGCGGGTATGATCAGCCGACCCGAAATTCCCGAAACGCCGGATGCCGGCTAGGCCCGGGGGTGATGCCTGAGGGCAGAGGAAAGGTAGGAATGGTCGAGGTGCGTGTAGATCTCGGTCGTTGTGATGCTTTCATGCCCGAGCATTGCCTGTACTGATCGCAGATCGGCCCCTCCTTCAACCATATGTGTCGCGAAGGAATGTCGGAAGGTATGCGGAGACACATTCTTGCGGATCCCGGCCGCTTCAGCCATCTTTTTCACCAGCTTGAAGATCATCACCCGCGAAAGCCGTGTACCCCGGTTATTCAGGAACACGATGCCTTCATGGCCTTTTCCGGGGCTTTGGTGTACGCGAACCTCCTCCACATAGATCCGGATATACCGGTAGGTGCTATCGGCCAGGGGTACCAGGCGCTGCTTGTTTCCCTTTCCGATCACCTTGATATACCCCTGTTTTGGATAGAGATCATTCAGCCGCAGCCCGATCAGCTCGCTCACCCGCAGGCCGCAGCCGTAAAGGGTTTCCAAAATAGCCCGGTTCCTTTCTCCCTGACGGGAGGATAGGTCCACCACCCCGATAATGGCGTCAATTTCCTCCACGCTCAGCGTATCAGGCAGCCTGGGCGTCACCCTGGGCGTTTCGAGCAGCTCGGCCGGATTGGTGCTGATGAGCTTTTCGAGGAGCAGGTATCCGTAAAAGGATCGTATTGAGGAGATCAGCCGGGCCTGAGAACGGGGCGATCGTTTGCCCGAGGCATATTCGTTGATGAATGCCCGCAGGTCGTGTAACGTGATCCTGAGCGGTGAGGTATCGGGGAAAAAATCCGCGAGCTGTTTCACATCGCGCCGATAGGCGCTGACAGATAAGGGGCTGAGGCCCTTTTCCAGTTTGAGATACGATGCGTACCCGGTCAATGCAGGCGTCCACTTCATAGCCTATCTTTGCGATGCGATGAAGATACGGATCATTAACGGACCTAATCTAAATTTGCTCGGAATTCGTGAACCGGAGAGGTATGGGGTACGGAGTTTCGAGGATTATCTTGTGGAGCTGAAGGCGCGTTTTGCGGAGCACGGGCTAACATATTTTCAGTCGAACCACGAGGGTGAGCTGGTGGAGGCGATCCAGCATGGTCTGGGATCTGTGGATGCGATCGTGATCAATGCAGGCGGATACACCCATACGTCCGTTGCGATAGGGGATGCGCTGAGCAGTGTGGGACTGCCGGCAGTGGAAGTACATATATCGCACGTGTATGACCGCGAGACCTTTCGGCACGAAAGCCGGCTAAGCCATGGAGTGCTTGGCGTCATCACCGGTTTTGGGCTCGATAGCTACCGGCTGGCTATTGAAGCATTGACAGAGCGTCAGCGATAAGAACGACGTATTCTGAGCGAAGAGAATTTGCGGCGCCCGCAAATAAAATAGGCCAGGGCGATGCTGCCGCGGTAGGCGTTGTAGAATTTGATCCGGCGGTAGCATACTTGGTTCTGCAAGCGACGTTGTGTTAGTTTTTTCAGGTTTTTATAGAAGTCGATATGTGCCCGGAGAACCGGCAAAAAGTGTTGTGGCCTCCCGCCCAGAAGGAATTTCATTGCGGCGATCCCGTCAAGTACCAGGCGAAGGAACAGTACCCAGATCAAATATTCCCTGGGGATATTCTGGAAGATCATAAACAGGTTGTTCCGGAAATTAAAAAAAGTCTTGTTCGGGCTGTCCACTTGTAATGTTCCTCCACCCAAATGAAAGACTTCCGAATCCGGGCAATACATAATGCGGTATCCCAAATTCTTCATGCGCCAGCACAGGTCAACCTCTTCCATATGTGCGAAGAGTTGTTCGTCGAGTCCGTGCACATCCCGGAAGGCACTGGCACGGACAAAGAGGCATGCTCCCGAGGCCCAAAAGATCTCTGCTGGCTCATCGTACTGGCCGTGATCCTCTTCCGAAGTGCTGAAAATTCGTCCGCGGCAAAATGGATATCCAAAGAGGTCAATGAACCCGCCCGCAGCGCCGGCATACTCGAAATGAGTGCGGCGATCCAGATCCTTGATCTTTGGCTGGCATGCGGAAATCAGAGCGTCGGCATCCATAAGCTCAATGACCGGACCAATCCAGTTGGGCGTTACTTCAATGTCGTTGTTTAGGAGAACGTAGTATTCGGCATTGATCTGGTTCAGACTTTGGTTATACCCTCTTGAATACCCTCCGTTATCCGGGTTTTGGATCACCCTGACCTCCGGGAAGTGTTCTTTGAGCCAGGATACGGAATCGTCGCTGCTATCGTTGTCGGCAACAAAAATGCCAATACCTTCTCCCTGTGAATGGGCGAGGACAGAAGGTAGAAATCGCTCCAGCAAGGAACGACCGTTCCAGTTCAGAATAACGACGGCTATTTTACAGCACAAGGGGCCGGAGGCGTTTAGGGCGCAAAGTTACACAATAAACAGTGGCTATCGGTTCGGAATAATGATGTTATTCTGCAGGGAGGAACCCCAGCGAAAAGGGGCATCGGTAACATCCATATTGCGGTTGGCAACATCGCGCTGTACGATTTCCATTTGCCAGTTTGGATCGTTGAGCTCTCCGATGGCATCGGAATGGATCAATTCATAACCATTGGTCGAAAGTCCCCGGTTCATAAACACAAAGATCACATTGCGCTGCTGATATTGTTCCAGTGTGTAGTACATCCATATTTCGTACGGATAGGCTCCGGGTTCGAACGGTCTGCCGTCACGATCATCGGGAGCTCCGTATTGCAGGTGTACCCTCCCCCTGTCCGTATTGTATCCTTTTCGAAGGCGGGTTGGGTAGATCCGGTTGACGAGCCTGACCTGGCTGAAATATGAATTCCACAATTCCTCCGGATTGTATTTATCCCGATTGCTCCAAAATCCATAAAAGAACCGCTGCATTTCCGCTACATCCCTGCGGGCGATAACTTCCTTCGCCAGCTGACGCTCCAGTCGTCCCGAGATCGGATATAGGTAGTCAATATATTGAGCCAGGGAGTCGGGATCCGTCATTGCCATAACAAAGGTGTTTTCCACGACCAGCATTTCATTGTGCCCGAGATCGATATCCAGGGCCGGGTTATGTCGTTCAAAAGCGATCAAACTTTTCGTGATCAGGTTATTCTCTCCGTCCCTGGCCTCCAGGACCAGGCGGTATTTTCCCGTGGCCAGGTTGGCAATGTTGAAAGTGGCTATAACCGGGGTCGTTTCAACAGCCTCCACCTTCTGATACCAGGCAAGCCGGGGCACTATTTCACCGCTTAACTGCGACTCAATGTAGTATTGGATCAGGTAGGGCGTTCCCGCTCCTAATGCCACATCCATATGGTACAGTTCCGCATAAAAGTGCATCTGGCCTATCTCTTCCGGATAAAAATAGCTGTAGTAGGGAAGGAAAGGGATCAGATCGTAACCACTTTTTGTGATGATACCCGGCACCGTTGATTTTTTGTAGTGCTCCACCAGCTGCACATCACTGAACCGGGCCAGCTCGTCGAAATAATCAATTTTCAACGGTAGTATGGAGCTGATACGACTCTCCGGGTTATGGGCATCGTTGATCTCCACGTACATGCTATAGCTTCCGTTTTTGAGTGGGATCCGCTGCTGATCCAAAAAATTGTCGATTCGACCGATCGTATCGATGATAGCCGGAGCAATTACGCGATATTGATCCAGGAACACCACGGAGTCTTCCTGCGAGATCGAGATCAGTACCTCAACAGCACTTTGATAAGCCGTGTCATTTTCCAGCGCAACCCACTCAAGCGATTCCCCCACGAACGAAAAATAGATTTCAACATAGGGCGATTGTCCTTCCGCATAAAAGGTCGCGTAATCCATAAATACAGACAGGGTTTTCCCAAAACCTGGGAATATAGTCACAATGGACACTACCGTGGATAGTAGAAATGGCTTCATAGTGTATTGAATAATGCCTTTAATGGAAGCAAGGTACGAAAATAGTTCGTATATCCGTTTTTGAGTTGCTGTATTTTAGGGAGATCCTTTAATTTTGCCCGCCAACCAGGGAGAGGTGGCAGAGTGGTTGAATGCACCGGTCTTGAAAACCGACGTACCGAGAGGTACCGGGGGTTCGAATCCCTCCCTCTCCGCCAATTTTCACTTTTGCTGAGTTATCCGCACGCACGTCCATAAAGGGAGGCCTTCACTTCCATAACCGTTTTTTACCGATCGCTAAAATTTTTGTGAATATCTTTTTCATGAATATCAGTAACTTAGCCTATTGATATAGTACAACTGGCCATGCGTGAGAAAAAATTTTGATTTGTGCATACCTTTGCATACCTTTGAAGGTTAACAAAATTCAAGGCTATAAAAAAATCTTCACAGTACTCAACGCAGGCCTGCTGGTTGCCTGCCTGAAGCTGAACGCTCAGATGGTTCCACATCTGAACAATGTCGTGACCATGATGCAATATGAGGTCACGGAAACAAAAGAAGAAAGTATGATTTTATCGCCGACGGTTACAGATTGGGTGAGTGGTATATTAACAAACTGAATCCCTGGTGGAAAACCATTATTGGGCATACAGGGTTCTATAAGGATGTGACTTCAACGATACATTTCTGCTGTTGCGACCCCATTGATGGTTCTGACTTCGGCTGGTGTGAATTAGTGGCGGATGCCAACACCCCTTGCGCGGAGGGATGCGAAGGTCCCATGAGCTATACGAGCGTACGGGTGGTTTGGGAAGAGGGCGAATCGGATGGCATCCTTCCTGCTACCTCGCAAACGGGCAACCCCAATGCTAAAGACAACGTTAAGCTGAAAGACACCTCCCACATGCAGGCAAGGAACGGGGAGGAGTTGGAATCAGAATTGAAAGAGCGGACTTTTGAGGACGCAGAATGGGGCAAGGAGTTCGAACTAACCCCACGTTAATAATGAAACTCCTGTTGAATTTACTGGGATTGTTTATGCTGGCAGGTTGTGAAAAGGAGCCGCCCGTGCCGGCACCTGATCCGGATCCCTGTAACGATCTCTTCTATGACTGCGATCGGGATACCCTGAACATCCTGTGGATCGATACTTTAACGACCACGGGAATGCGATTTTCAACGATCCCGATCATCAAGGTGGGCAACAGCATCATTCATAGTTACAGGACAGCTGACCGGCTATCCGCATTGCAGTCCCGAAACATCTACAGCGGGGAGGTGGAATGGGAGTCGGGGTCAATACCAAAAAATATTTATGATAAAGAAACGAGTTCCTTTTCCAATTCCCATTATGCGTTCATTAACGCATTGGGGTCACACCATGCCATAGACCTGGCCAATGGCCAGGAGCTTTGGCGTTTTGATACGGAATATGGGGTACCTATGAGCTTTTTGATCGGTGACTTTTATATCACGTCCAAACGTTACGCTATTTATTCAGACAGTGTGGACGTACTGGTATGCGATGCCCTGACGGGCCAGTGCGACCTGGCCTTCCGGGAATATGCAACAGGTAATCGTGATGGCGTGGGAATACGGGCGCATTCGGCCTACATCAATGTTTCGGGCGATCTGATCCTGATCGTCGGAATAGATAAAGGGGATTATGAGGACTTGTCTGACCTGAAATGCTACAACTATACCCAGGACAGCCTGGTATGGGAGGTGCTGGATATAGGGCATGAAGATCAATGGCTCGGTCTGCTGAACCAGGTGGGTTATCCTAAGATCGACCTGGAGAACAACCGGGTTTATGTGATGACCGACAAAACCCTTTACTGTTATGATCTGAGCAATGGTCAGGAGCTTTGGCGCTTATATTTTGCCCATACCAATATGCTTTCATCCAATTACATCTTGCATGGAAACAAGGTGGTGTGGATAGATGACCGGGGCCATGCCATAGCGGTCAACAAACATACCGGCGAGCTGATCTACCGGGAAAATATTGATGATGCAGCTCCAGTACGTATTGAGGCCTGGGGTAACCGATGCATAGTAGCTAGGAGTGATTTTCAGCTGATGGACCTGAACACGGGCAAGATACTGCACAAGGGCTGGCTGCCCTACCATGGGGGTACCAAACGGTACACTGCTCCACTGATAGATGAGGCAAACAACCGGATGTACTTTACCGACGGCTATGCCATTATCTGCGTGGAAATTCCGGCAAAGTGGAAGGAATAATGAAGCTCCTGTTGAATTTAGTACTGGGATTGCTCGTGTTGACAGCTTGTAAAAAGGACCCGCCCGTGCCGGCCCCTGAACCGGATCCCTGTAACGAACTCTTTTACGACTGCGATCGGGATACCCTGAACATCCTGTGGATTGATACTTTAACATGATGAACCGATCCATGAAGTTTTTTTTGGCTGTTTTACTTGCATGTTCCGTGGGCATGCCGAGGACAAATGCCCAGCACGATGTTAAAGTTAGTGGCTCATTAGCAGGAGCAGCCTATGTGATTGATACGTATTTAGCCCTTCGCACAGGGAATGATTTTCTAATGTACGAAGGACATGTCATAGGGACCTATGAGTATGTCATCAGGAAAAACATGGGTGTTTTGATCTCGGGAACGTATGTTCAATTCATTGAAAGTCACGATTATTATGCTGGCGTTGTTGATCTTGACTATTCCGGATTTCGAATTACGCCTGAATTTCGCTGCTATTTCCGCCCGGGTGATCATAATGCCACAGGTTTTTTTGCAGGTGCCTTCCTCACTTATAGGAATACCAGGGAGTCAATTATCTCAGAAATTTACTCAATTGAAATCATTATCAATGAATTCAGACAGACGGCGCATAACGTGGGTGCCGGAATCACCGCAGGGTTTAAATTTGTAGCCAACTCCGGTTTCATTTTTGAAGTGGCAGCAGGCTATGGCCACCACTTCATGAATAGCAGGCAGTACCTGACCAACAGCGATCCTGACCCTGCTGTTTTACCTATAAATAATTTTGGGCTTGCCCTTAACATTGGCTGGAGATTCGGGGACGAATCCCGGAGTAAGGAGAATGAGGATCGCTGACCGGAAACAAAAGATAAGGATGATGGAGTCAAAGGAAATAATGCGGCCGGTTATTATTCTTACCTGCCTGGCGGCCCTGCTCCTTGCCTCAGCGGGCTGTAAAAAGAACGGGGAAACCCGCATAAGAGGTAAGGTGGTGACCTTTCGGGAAGATTCCCTCCTGTGGAACGGGGAAGTTGAAGTGGTCTTATACCCCCCAAATTCACTTTTTCTTATTGATCCTCCTATGGAACGAAAAAACATTGGCCCACCCTATAGCTTCTCATTTGTGATTGAGGGACGGGAGGATAGATATGAGTGGTTCGATTTCTCGTGGGGCTTCCGGGTGGCAGTGGAGACAGCCGTTCCCGGACATGCTGTAGGGCTAGGAGGGGTATCTGTTGAGGTACCTCAGGGGGCTGATGTCCAGCGGGTTATTTCACTGATGCCCCGCACTTGCGTCGCCTACCACCTGATCACCGACAGCCTTGGTGACAATATCATAATCTATGGTCCGGTAGCTGGGTTGAGTGTCGCCCATTATGCGTCTCCGTCCAACGATACGGTATACCGCTGTTCTTATTGGAATGGGGAAACCCCCATTCGGTATGAGGTCACCAACAGTGACGGAGTTGAAACAACGCACTACGATACGCTCCACACCTCGCCCTTTGACACCACTTACCATAAGATCGTTTATTAATGCCGGTGCGATTCGTTTTATTGCGCACCTGCCAAATGGCTATACAGCATGCTCACCAGGTGATCCCATGCACGGATACCCCTGTATTGTCAGTACCAAAATATCGCTCTTTCAGGCAACCGCTCCTTATTACTTTTAATTATCAAGGATAATATAATGAAAACAACATCCAAACAAGATGAGAGAATAGCTAATATGAAATTTGCGTCAGTCTATCCGCACTATGTCACAAAAGTAGAAAGGAAAGGCCGGACAAAAAAGGAATTACATCAGGTCATTGAATGGTTGACTGACTTTGATGAAAAAGAGATCCAAAAATTCATTGATGAAGGAACAAATTTTAAAACATTCTTTCAAAAAGCAAAATTAAATCCAAATGCTCAACTGATTAAGGGAGTAATATGCGGATATCGTATAGAAGAAATCAAGGATCCGTTAACACAGAAAGTAAGATACCTGGACAAACTGGTTGATGAGTTGGCAGCCGGAAAGAAGTTGGATAAAATTTTTCGGGAATGATCATTTGGAAATCATAAAGGAGGTCACGCTTGTGTGCGCATGGGCCGGCTGAGGTGAAGGCTTCCCCAAAAAACAACTATTCAGTACGCTTCCTGGAACCTAGCCAGAAGGGACTAACGAGTATTGAAACGTTAATACCTTCAATCCCCTTGATCCATTCGGGAAGAGTCTGGACCTGGATCTTCAAAAGATCGCAAAGAGCTGGAATTTTCCTGAATGCTTTTTTGTCATTCGAACGCTTTGACTCTTCGGTTATTGGACGATTACCAGAGCGGAGAGGCAATGTGGCTTCATTTTGGGCGTTGAATTCGTACAGAAAGCCTCCCTGTTCCCGGATGTCGCAAAGTACGGAGCTAATGTGTTTGCTCCTTCCGAACAGCGATCCAGGGCTCCTACAAACGTATTTCAGGAGTTGAACCGGAACGGAGGCGGGCGGACTGAAACGAAAAACCGATGATCACACATTTACGGGGAAAACTGATCGGGAAGTCGCCTACCCATGTCGTTGTGGAATGCGATGGGGTCGGATACCAGCTCTTCATCACCCTGAACACTTATGAGAAGCTTCCGGCCGATGAGGCCGTCTTTCTCTTCACACATCTTCAGGTGCGGGAAGATGCGCAAATACTATACGGATTTGCGGATGAGATCGAACGGACCTTCTTCCGGCTGCTGATCAGTGTAAGCGGCGTAGGGGCCAGCACGGCTCAGGTGGTCCTGAGCAGCATGGATCCGACCGAACTCCAGCGCGCACTCGTCACCGATAACGTTGCGGCCTTGCAAAGCATCAAAGGCATCGGAGCCAAAACAGCGCAACGGATCATTATTGACCTCAAAGGCAAGGTTGCCACCCTCAGGCCGGACGGAGAAATTTCCCTGCCGGCGAGCAATACAGCCCGGGAAGAGGCGTTAACTGCACTGGACGTGCTGGGCTTTCCCAGGGCGAAGTCACAAAAGGCAGTGGATGCACTTTTGAAAGCGGACCCCGATTCGGGTGTGGAGGTCTTGATCAAGCAGGCATTGAACAACATGTGAGCGTATTTTGAAGGGGTCATCAGGTCATAGGGAACGGGGCCCAGGAGGGCTATTTTTGTTTTTAGCTGCTGTCGTTTTTCTGCCTGCGGCAGGATGGGCCCAAACAGATACCTCCGGTACCAGTGGCAGCGACCAGGGAAACCTGATCCTTGACGAGCCAGGTAACGTAACGGAACAGGTCGAATACGATCCGGTATCGAACCAATACGTCATTCAGCGCATGATGGGTGACTTCCCCATCGGACCACCTCAATTCCTTTCACCGGCTGAATACCAGGAATACGTTTTCAGTCAGCAGAACAAAGACTACTGGAACAACAAGACCAGCCAGGGAGGCAATAGCGGACTTGGAGGTGGATTGGAGGAAGCGGGCGGGCTCCTCCCACAGTTTCAGATAGGGGGTGAAGATTTTGACCGCCTCTTCGGCGGGAATACCGTAGATATTCGTCCGCGGGGTTCGGCTTCACTCATTTTTGGGGTCATGATCAACAAAACAGACAACCCGGCCCTGCCCGAACGGAACCGCCGTACTGCGAGCTTCAACTTTGATGAGCGCATCCAGATGAACGTCACAGGAAGTATCGGAGATAAACTACGCATCACAACGAACTACGATACCGAAGCTACTTTCAACTTCGAGAACCAAATGAAGCTTGAATATACGGGGGATGAAGACGAGATCATCCAGCGCCTTGAGGTCGGTAATGTTAGTCTGCCCCTGAATTCCGCGCTCATTACCGGGGCCCAAAGCCTCTTCGGGATCAAGGCGCAGGCTCGCTTTGGAAGGACCACCGTCACCTCTGTTTTTTCCGATCAAAATAGCGAAACCAGCACGATTGATGTGGAAGGAGGTGCCCGTGCCCAGGAATTTGAAATTCGGGTGGACGAGTACGAGGCCAACCGTCACTTTTTCCTGAGCCATTTCTTCCGCGATCAGTACGATATGGCACTTTCGCAGCTTCCGGTAGTCGTTTCCGGGGTGGAGATCACCAAGATCGAAGTCTGGGTTACCAACCGGACCAATGTAACCGACGATACGCGGAACATCGTTGGTTTTATGGACCTGGGTGAACGCGAGATCAACAATACTGCGATTGCCTATAATGGCGGGACCTTACCGGACAATGCGATCAACACCCTGAATCCTGAAGATTTTGTAAACGCCCATCCGGAGATACGCAATATTAATCAGGTAAACGATAAACTGAATTTTCTCGGATTCCGCGAACAGATCGATTACGCTGAACTTGAAACGGCACGTCGCCTGCGATCGAATGAATATACCTACCACCCGAATTTGGGTTACATATCGCTAAACCAATCGCTCAACGCAGATGAGATCCTGGCCGTTGCCTTCCAGTACACCTACAACGGGGAAGTATATCAGGTTGGGGAATTCTCGAACGACGGTATCGATGCGCCGCAAACCCTGATGTTGAAATTGCTGAAGAGCGTTATCGTGGCCGTGAACCAACCTATGTGGGATCTGATGATGAAGAACGTCTACAATATCGGGGCGTTTCAGATCAATCCGCAGGATTTTCGCTTAGATATTCTCTACGCCAATGACGAAACGGGCCAGCCCATGAACTTCCTGCCGGAAGGAAGTTTGAGCAATAAGATCCTGCTGCGCGTGATGGCCTTGGATAAGTTGAACAATAACAATGATCCGCAGCCGGATGGAGTATACGACTTCGTGCCCGGCATTACGATTATCCCGAATAACGGGCGTATCATTTTCCCGGTCGTGGAACCCTTCGGGGATTACCTGCGGGAACAGTTTGCTCCGGGAGAGGAGGCCCTGGCGGAGGAGTACGTTTATGATTGGCTGTACGACAGTACCAAGTTCGTGGCACAGCAGGATGCGGTGCATAACAAATTTCTGTTTAGGGGAAGCTATCGATCAAGCAGTAGCAGTGAGATCCCGCTGAATGCGATGAACGTACCGCAGGGTTCGGTGACCGTAACTGCAGGAGGGCAACAGCTCGTGGAGAACGAACACTATACTGTGGACTACAACCTGGGGCGGGTGAGGATCATTGACGAGGGGCTATTGAATTCCGGAACGCCGATCCAGATCTCCCTGGAAAACAACTCTCTTTTCAACTTCCAGAAGAAGCGGTTCATGGGAGCTCATGCGGACTACGAAGTCAGCGATGATCTGATGCTTGGGGCAACCATCCTGAACCTCGGGGAACGTCCGCTCACGCAGAAGGTGAATATGGGCGATGAGCCGATCAACAACACGATCTGGGGATTGAATGGGAATTACACGGCCGAGCCGCGTTTTTTGACCCGGATGGTGGATGCGCTGCCCGGAATCAGTACTAAAGCCACGTCAACGCTCAATGTAACGGGTGAATTTGCGCAATTGATCCCCGGATCACCCAGAGGGATCAAGATCGACGGGAACGGAACCAGTTATATTGACGACTTTGAGAACAGTCAGACCACGATCGACATCCGAACCGTTACACAATGGCAAATTGCCTCCACACCTCAGGGTCAGCCCAATTTATGGCCGGAAGCCTCAGAAAGCAACGATGTGAGCTATGGGCTCAATCGGGCAAGGCTGGCCTGGTATGTGATCGATCCGCTGTTCCACCGAAACAACTCCCTTACCCCGGATCACATCCGCAATGACCCCGACCAACAGAGTAGTCACTTCGTTCGCGAAGTACTGATCACGGAACTTTTTCCGGCAAAGGACATTCCTTCCGGTCAGCCCACGAACATGGCCGTATTAAATATGGCCTTTTATCCTTCCGAACGCGGGCCCTACAACTTTGATGTTGAGCCGACGGCCTATTCGGCCGGATTAAACCCGGATGGTTCCCTGGCTCAGCCCGAAACACGATGGGGTGGGATTATGCGGGCGATCAGGCAATCAAACTTCGAGACCGCCAATATCGAGTTCATTCAAATGTGGGTGATGGACCCCTTTGTGTACGATCGTAACCAGGAGGGTGGGGATCTGTATATTCACCTGGGGAATATTTCAGAGGACATCCTGCGTGATAACCGCAAGGCCTTCGAGAATGGCTTGCCGAAGGAAACGGTCATTGAGGGAGTGGATTCAACTGCCTGGGGACATGTACCCACAAACCAGTCCATTGTAAATGCCTTTGCGAACGATCCGGATGCACGGGTGCGACAGGATATTGGGCTGGATGGGCTGAATAACGATTTGGAATCTACCTGGCCGTATAATAATGATCAGGGCGCACCGTCGTACCTGGATCTTGTTGCCGCAGCCTATGGCACCAATTCGGGGGCCTACCAGCAAGCACTGAACGATCCGGGGAACGACGACTACCATTACTATCGGGGCTCGGATTATGATGCGGATAAAGTTTCTATTCTCGACCGATACAAGCAGTACAACAACACGCAGGGCAATTCACCGGTAGGCAACAGTGTGGAATCCTATCCAACTGCAGCCACCACCTTTCCGGATGCAGAGGACATCAACCAGGATCAAACGCTCAGTAAAACGGAGGCCTACTATCAATATCGAATCAGCTTGCGTCCGGAAGACATGCGGGTAGGTACAAACTACATCACCGATTCGGTATTCACATCCGTGAAATTGCAAAATGGCCAGACCGGCGAAGTGACCTGGTATCAATTGAAGGTACCCATCTTCGAGCCGGATAAGGTAATCGGGAATATTTTTGATTTCCGGAGCATCCGGTTTATGCGTATGGTTTATACGGGCTTTGAGGATTCTTTGATCACGCGCTTTGCCCGACTCGAATTTGTTCGAAGTGACTGGCGACGCTACTCGGATAACCTGGCTGTTCCGGGCGAAAACCTGGATGACGATTCTGATGGCAATACCATTTTTGACCTGACGGCGGTGAACCTGGAAGAGAATGCCCAGCGCAGCCCGATCCCTTATGTGATCCCTCCTGGGATCGATCGTCAGGTATTGTTTGGAACCACGAACCTTCAGGCACAGAACGAGCAGTCTATTAGCCTGCGCAGCTGTGGACTGGAAGACGGAGATGCACGGGCGGCCTTTAAAAATATCAATATGGACATGCGAAATTATAATCGCATTAAAATGTTCGTTCACGCTGAAGAGGTCGGAACGGGAGATAACCTGCAAGATGGAGATCTGACCGCTTTCATACGCCTGGGGGCTGACTTCACGCAACACTACTACGAATACGAAATTCCGGTGCAGGTGACTCCCTGGGGAACATCCGACCCCAATGCCATCTGGCCGAAGGCCAATGAATTCGACTTTAGCTTTGAGGAGATCAAGCGGGCGAAACTGGCGCGGAACGACGCTATCAGAGGGAATCCGGATTTGAACCTGACCACTCCGTTTACCGTAACTAACGCAAAGGGACACCGAATTACGGTTGTAGGGAATCCGAGCTTAGGGAACGTGCGAACGATTATGCTGGGGATGAGAAACCCGAAAAAACTGGGGCCAGGCGATCCGGATGATGGTATGGATAAATGTGCGGAATTTTGGTTTAACGAGCTGCGATTAACAGATTTTGACCAGCGGGGAGGATATGCGGCGACTGTTCGGGCCGTAGCTAAGCTGGCGGACTTTGGCACGGTGAGCCTTTCCGGGAACTACAGTACCATCGGATTCGGAGGGATCGACAAAGCAGTGCAGGAACGGAATAAGGAAGAGGTCATTGAATATAACTTCCAATCGAATTTGAACCTGGGTCAATTCTTTGGCAACTCAGGTATTCGCATTCCAATGTATTTCGGATACGGAGAACGAATCGCTAACCCGATGTTCAATGAGCTCGATACAGACATTGAGACGAAGGATGCATATAACGAGCTCGATATAAAGGAGGAGCGCGATTCCCTGAAATCGGTCATTCAGGATTACACCCGACGAACCAGCATTAACTTTACAAACGTTCGGAAGGAGCGTACCAGGGGGGGAGCGCCCGGACAGGGAATGGGAAAACCGGGCATGTCGCGCGGTCTGGGAACTCCGGTGCAGCAAACACCAAAAAAGGAGATGCCGTGGAATATTGAGAACTTCTCGGTGACCTATTCATACAACGAGACTTATCATCGCGATGTAAATACCGAATACTCGCTGATGAAAAATATCCAGGGGCAGCTGGCTTATAATTTTAATACGCGGCCGGAGACTGTGCGTCCGTTCCGAAATGCGAACTTCCTGCGGAATTCGAAATGGCTAAAAATCATTAGTGAAGCGAATTTCAACTATCTGCCCAGCCGGTTTGCCTTCCAGACAAATATCCGGCGCGACTACGCCAAGACAAAACTACGGAACAACAGCGATGCCATCCTGCTCATTGAACCGAATTACAACAAGGCCTTCACAATGGATCGGATCTACGACCTCAAGTATGATCTGACTAGGAACATCAAGATCGACTACACCGCGACGTCGAACAATCGGATCGATGAGCCCGAGGGCGAGATCGATGACGCGGCACGGGATAGTATCTGGTCTAATTTTTGGCGTGGCGGACGATCAACCCGATTTCACCAGACCCTGAACCTCAACTGGAACGCTCCGGTCAATTTGATCCCCATTCTTAATTGGACCAACGCAACTTACCGATACACGAGCAACTACGATTGGAGTACTGCCTCGATCACCCGGCTGAGTTTTGGAAATACTATTCAGAACAGCAATACCCAGCAATACAACCTTCAATTCAATTTCACCCAGCTGTATAACAAGGTCGGATTCCTGCGAAAAGCCAGTCAACGGAACAACAACCAGCGTCGGATGCCGATGCGGAGGACCCAGGAATCGAATGAGAACGAAGAGGAAGAGGAGGAGGAGAAAAAAGAAGGTGAGGTTGGCAAAGCTATTTTGCGCTTCCTGATGATGATCAAAAACGGAAATATCAGCTATACCGAGAACAATGGAACGCTATTGCCGGGCTACTTGCCGGGAGTTTCCTATTTCGGTATGACTTCTCACAACGGAAGCATGGCTCCGACCCTGGGATTCGTATTTGGGAGCCAGGAAGACATCCGGCCGCAGGCCGCGCTCAATGGCTGGATTACCAACGATACCCTGCAACCGAATCGGTATGCGCAAACCGTTTCTCAAAACCTGAACCTGCGTCTGAATCTGGAACCCATCCGTGATTTTCGGATCGAGCTGACCGGTAACCGGACCTATGCTCAGGATTTTGAATCATTTTTCCGCTATGATCCGGAGGACGATAGCTTTAAGGATCTCAATCCTATGTACCGAGGGAATTTGAGCATCAGTTTTCTGAGCTGGGCCACAGCCTTTGAGAAGATATCGGATGATGATTACGACTCGGATGCGTACAACGAGTTTCTGGACAACCGGATCGTGATCGCAGATCGGTTGGCCCTGGAGCGGGACGGAGTGATCATGAGGGTTGATTCCACGGGCTTTCCGGTAGGCTACGGTGCTACCCAGCAGGATGTGCTGATCCCGGCTTTTCTGGCAGCCTACCAGGGGCGTGATGCCGCAGATTATAATCTGGCCACGATCCGAAAAACACCAATGCCAAACTGGCGGATCACCTACGACGGGCTCATGAAGATCCCGTGGATCCGCGAGACTTTCCGAACGGTTACCCTGAGCCATGCCTATCGTTCAAGCTACACGGTGGGAAGCTTTCAGACCGACCTTCGGATCCAGGACGACCCGGATGGTAAAGATCCCGGTGGAAACTACTACGCCGAATATCAGATCCAGACCGTGGCCATCCGCGAGCAATTTTCGCCATTGATCAAGGTGGATGTAACGATGAACAACAGTCTGACTTCACGGGTCGAAATGCGCCGTGATCGAAGCATAACCATGAGTTTTGCCAACAATCAGATCACGGAGGTGGCCGGGCTGGAATACGTCTTCGGAATGGGATATCGCTTTCGTGATGTGCCATTCCGCGTGAAAAGTGGCGGTCGGACCCGACGGATCGTTTCGGATCTGAATGTGCAGGCAGATGTATCGATCCGGGACAACAGTACGCTGATCCGACGGATCGTGGAAGAAACAGTGCTCCCTACGGGAGGACAGAAACTGATCAAAATTCAGCTTTCAGCAGATTATGTGATTTCGCGTCGTTTCAATGTCCGACTTTTTTTCGATCGGGTCGTGACGAATTACAAGGTCTCGATAACAGCGTTTGAAACCGCGAACACCAACTTTGGGATCGAGATGCGGTTCACCCTGGGTCAGTAATGGAAGAATATCTATTTTAGCACCACACAAAATGGCTATACAGAAAATGAACGCGCCGAAGGATCTAAGATATACGAAAGACCACGAGTGGATCCGAAAGGAAGGAGCCTTGTATGTGGTGGGTATCACCGATTTCGCGCAGGGCGAGTTGGGCGACATTGTTTATGTGGAGGTTGAAACCGGGGGCGAGTCCCTTCCTGCAGAGGAAATATTCGGCTCGGTGGAGGCGGTGAAAACTGTTTCAGATCTGTTCATGCCACTGGCCGGAGAGGTTATAGAATTCAATGAAGACCTGGAATCGCATCCGGAAAAGGTCAATGAAGATCCATATGGCGATGGCTGGATGATCAAGATCAAGGCCGAAAATGATGATGATTTTGACCGACTTCTGGATGCAGAAGCGTATGAGGAGATGATCGGTGCCTGACACTGGCTGGCTTCGACGGTTTACCCCCTCATTTTTGTGGGCAGGACTGATCCTCCTGGCGAGCATGACTCCGGGAAGCGATATCCCTCTGCCCCGGCTGTCCTTTTCCGACAAATTTGCCCATGCCTTCGTTTACTTCGTGCTGACTATCTTGCTGGCCCGGGCGTGGATCAGACAGCATAACAGGGAAGTGTGGTACAATAAGTCATTCCTGCTGGCGTTTATTATAAGCATGCTGTTTGGAATCACCCTTGAGCTCATTCAGCTTTACCTGGTCAAAGACAGAAAGGCTGAAGTACTTGACGTACTGGCGAATATGGGAGGATCCCTCTTCGCTTATCCGGTGCATCGCCTGTTTCGCGGTGGAGGCATTGCTTAAAATGGGCAACACTTTTTGGAGTACGCGGGCGCACTGACTATCTTTTGATGTTCAATTTTGAAAGACAAATGAAATGAAACAGAAAAAAACCCCACAGGCCAACCTTGAACGCTCCCGTTCGGTTTTTGCTTTGATAGGATTAATTGTCACTTTGGGCGTTGTGATCTTCGCATTTGAATGGAAAACGTACGAGCGCGAATTGATAGACCTGGGTAGTCTGGGTCTGGAAATTGATGAGGAAATAGTCCCGGTAACCGTCCGCCAGAAGCCTCTCCCTCCCCCTCCTCCTCCCCCTATATGTGTATTTAAGGTGGCGAAAGAGAATATTGATGTCAGAGACAATATCGACATCCCGGATCATCAGGACTTTGGTCCGGAAGAAGTGATTGAGTTCATTGAAATAAAACGGGAGGAAGAGCCGGTGGATACGGTGCCCTTCATCCTCGTAGAAAAAAAGCCGATATTCCCAGGTTGTGAGAATCTGAAAGATGTGGATCAGCGAGATATCTGCTTTGAACAGAAGTTAGCCGAACACATTCATAGTGTATTTAAGTATCCTCCGATTGCCAAGGACATAGGTATCCAGGGGAAGGTTTTTGTAAGCTTCGTAATTGATCAGGAAGGAAATATCATTAAGGCGACTGTTGCCCGTAATGTAGACAGGCACCTTGATGCAGAGGCTCTTCGGATCGTAGGCACCTTCCCGAAAATGACTCCCGGAAAGCAACGCGGTAAGCCAGTGCCGGTAGCCTTTACGGTACCGATCAACTTCAAGCTACAGTAAAGCCCAGTGATCTGCTCCGGATCCACCTATCCGGTATACATCAGGTGGGGCGGTCTTTTGATCGTATGAAGTGTAATAGACACTACTTGACCTGACCGTTTACTTTTACATGTGATGGAAGACTATCACCTACGGTTCTGTGAGAGGCTGGGGGTGAAATTCCCCCGGTATACCTGACCGTTTACTTCGTGCTGACTATCTTGCTGGCCCGGGCGTGGATCAGACAGCATAACAGGGAAGTCTGGTACAATAGATCATTCCTGCTGGCGTTTATTATAAGCATGCTGTTTGGAATCGCCCTTGAGCTCATTCAGCTTTACCTGATCAAAGACAGAAAGGCTGAAGTACTTGACGTACTGGCGAATATGGGGGGATCCCTCTTCGCTTATCCGGTGCATCGCCTGTTTCGCGGTGGAGGCCTTGCTTAAAAATGGGCAGCACTTTTTGGAGTACTTGGCCCAATTGACTATTTTTGATGTTCAATTCTGAAAGGCAATGAAATGAGACAGAAAAAAAATCCACAGGCCGACCTTGAACGCTCTCGTTCGGTTTTCACCCTGATAGGATTAATTATCGCTTTGGGCGTTGTGATCTTCGCATTTGAATGGAAAACGTACGAGCGCGAATTAATGGACCTGGGTAGTCTGGATATGGAGCTCGATGAGGAAATAGTCCCGGTAACCATCCGTCAAAAGCCTCCCCCCCCTCCCCCTCCCCCTCCTCCTGTGGTAATTCAGGTGGTGGAAGATGATGTGGAGGTTGAAGACGATATCGACATCCTGGATCAGGACTTTGATGAAGAAGAAGTGATCGAGATCATTGAGGAACCGGAGGAAGAGGTGCTGGAGCCGATGAACTTCATGGTCGTAGAAAAAAAGCCGATATTCCCAGGTTGTGAAAACCTGAAAGATGCGGATAAGCAATACAACTGCTTTCAACGGAAGATAGCCGAACACATTCGCAACGTATTCAGGTATCCTCCGATTGCCAAGGACATGGGTATCCAGGGGAAGGTTTTTGTAACCTTTGTAATTGATCAGGAAGGAAATATCATCAAAGCGACTGTTGCCCGTAATGTAGACAGGCACCTTGATGCGGAGGCTCTTCGGATCGTAGGCACCTTCCCAAAAATGACTCCCGGGAAGCAACGCGGTAAGCCGGTGCCGGTAGCCTTTACAGTACCGATCAACTTCAAGCTACAATAAAAAACCCGTGATCTGCCCCGGATCCACCTATCCGGTATACATCAGTTGAGGTGGTCTTTTGATCGCATGAAGTCTTCTTTAGCGAGTTTGATCGGCTCTGATTTCCATAGGCATGGTACTTTTTTAATTACCCAGTAACCTTAGGAATTGCGAGATCTTCGCTTTCAAATCCTTCCGGTTGGCGATGAAGTCGAGAAATCCGTGTTCCAGTACGAATTCGGATGTCTGAAATCCCTCCGGCAGGTCCTTGCCAATGGTTTCGCGCACCACCCTGGGCCCGGCAAATCCGATCAAGGCTCCCGGTTCAGCAATGTTGATGTCTCCCAGCATGGCATACGACGCCGTGACCCCGCCCGTGGTTGGATCCGTCAATAAACTAATATACGGCACCCCGGCTTCATCCAGCTCTGCCAGCTTTGCAGAAGTCTTGGCTAACTGCATCAAGGAAAATGCTGCTTCCATCATACGTGCACCACCTGATTTGCTGATCATCAGAAAAGGGATCCTGTTTTTTAGACTGTGGTCAATTGCCCGGGTAATTTTTTCACCGACCACCGATCCCATGGATCCGCCAATAAAAGTGAAATCCATACAGCCGATCACGATATCATGACTGTCGAGTTTTCCGACTGCTGTACGTACGGCGTCATTCAGACCGGTTTTCCCGATAGTGGTCTTCAGGCGATCCCTGTATTTCCTGGTATCTTCGAAATTCAGCGGATCTGCCGATTTCATGTCGGCATTGAGCTCTTCGAAAACACCGTTGTCAAACAGATTCTGAAAATACTCGTTGGAACCGATCCGAACGTGGTACCCATCTTCCGGAGATACATAAAGGTTAGCCTTCAGCTCCTCCGCGTCAATGATCTTTCCGGTAGGGGTTTTGTACCAGAGGCCTTTGGGGGTATCTTTCTTTTCCTGGGTTGGAGTCGTGATCCCCTTCTCTTTTCTTTGGAACCAGGTCATGGATTATGGATTAGGCGATGGTAATTTCGTTGGCAAGGTACACATCCTGAACTATATTCAAAAGTTTCACCCCTTCGTTCATCGGACGCTGGAATGCTTTTCGACCCAGGATCAGTCCTTGCCCGCCTGCCCGTTTGTTCACTACAGCAGTCACCACCGCATCCTGAAGGTCATGGTCTCCACTACCACCTCCTGAGTTGATGAGACCCTGACGTCCCATGTAGCAGTTGGCCACCTGATATCGGGTCAGATCAATCGGATGATCCGAGGTCAGTTCCGAATAGACTTTTGGGTGTGTTTTACCAAATTTCAGTGCGGTATACCCTCTGTTCGTGGTCGGTAATTTTTGCTTGATGATGTCGGCCTGAATGGTCACGCCAATGTGATTGGCCTGACCTTGAAGGTCGGCCGCGGTATGGTAGTCCTCCCCAGCGGTTTTGAAAGCCGGGTTACGGGTATAACACCACAGTATGGTCGCCATGCCGAGTTGGTGCGCACATTCAAATGCTGTACTTACTTCCTGCAACTGCCGATCCATATTTTCGCTTCCGAAATAGACCGTGGCTCCGACCGCAACAGCCCCCATATTCCAAGCTTCCTTCACTGTGCCGTACATGATCTGGTCCGTGGTGTTCGGATAACTTAAAAGTTCGTTGTGGTTGATCTTAACAATGAACGGTATGTGGTGGGCATATTTTCTGGATACGCCCGCGAGTACACCAAAAGTGGAAGCCACCCCGTTACAGCCGGCCTCAATAGCCAGTTTCACGATGTTTTCCGGATCAAAGTAAGCCGGATTCGGCGCAAAGGAAGCTCCTGCTGAGTGCTCAATTCCCTGATCTACGGGCAAAATGCTCAAATATCCCGTTCTTCCCAAACGACCATGATCGTACAGTGTTCGTAAGCTGCGCAAGGTTTGGTTGGAACGGTTCCCGTTGATGAAAATGCGGTCGATAAAATCGGGTCCTGGCTGATGGAGATGATCTTTGGGAATGGTCTTTGATTTGTGACCGAGCAGGTAGTCGGCCTGGTGGTCCAGAATAGAAACGATATTCTTGTAAGCCATTTTATTTGGGGTTAAGTTGGTCCGAAGAGCCAGATCAAAGGTATGCAATATAGCAATTGGAGCCCTGTTAGAACGGATACCCGATCCCGATGTTCCAAACGGTTTTTACGGGTCCGGTCTGATTCCAGATCCAGTATCTGCCGTTCGGTCTGGATGGTTGCCCGAGCTTGAATCCGGCATCCAAACGAAAGACGAAAAACCCGAAATCATACCGAAGTCCAAATCCGGCTCCGATCGCCAGTTCCTTATAAAACCGGTCCAGCGAGAAATCGGTGTTGTACTGCTCTTCAATCGGTTCAAGTGTCCAGATGTTTCCAACATCGGCGAACAGCGCTCCGTTCAGATTACCCAAGAGGGAAAAGCGGTATTCGTAAGTAACCATGATCTTGATATCACCTGTGTTGACGTTGAGTCCGGTCGTGTCGCCTCCCGGTCCGGGTGTGTAGGCTACCCATCCCCGGTTGTCATTGGCACCCCCACCGAAGAATTGCTTCTCAAAGGGAACCACGTCGCTATTGCCGTAGGGATAGGCGATCCCGCCGTAAAGGCGGAAAATGAGACGACGGGAATTCAAAACGGGTTGATAGTGGCGGAAATCGATATCGAATTTGACATACTGCGCGAAAGGATTGCCCAGAAGTTGATATTGCCCGCCATCGCCAGGCTGCCATAAGGAAGTCCGGGCCAGGGTGCTGAGCAGGTTTCCGGCGAATTCGACATGCCCGCGAAAGAACTGGTAATTGCGTCTGGGAGTCGTCAGGCTTTGGTTGTTGAAGAGGAAGGTGTAGCCAATGGTTGGAATAAAGGCATCGCGGAAGCCGGTCCGAATACGGTTCCCGTCAATGCTGCTTGAATCGCGGATTTCCGTCAGCTTTACGAAATTGAGATCAAGCAATTCAAAAACATGGCGCTTGGCCTGACTCTCATCAAAGGTGTAATGGATGCTGAAATTGATGATGGAACGATTGAAATCGCTCCGGATCTGGTAATTGTAGTTTGCGTTGACATCGGTCTGAGGCTGGTAGCGCTTGGGCATCCATCCCTCCGTGTCGAAAGGCAGCAGAAAGTAGGGGAGGTGCAGGGTGGCTCCGGCTCCGAGCTGAATGGTATTGAATACCCCGTCCGCATCCGAACTCACTTGCTGGGCTTCCAGCGCTCCGTTCAACCGAACTTCAAGGAGCTGTCCGCCCTTGAAGATATTCCGGTTTCGATAGAATATGCTCCCTCCGGTACCAAAATTCCCGGAGGTATGGATGCCTTCGACTTCCAGACCGAGCGATTGCTTTTTGAAAGGGCGCAGCAGCACATAGGCATTGAGCCAATGCCTGGCGCTGTCTCCCTCTGCGGGAACGAACTCTATGTCTACCCCTGAGAACACCTTCAGGTTGATGAGGTGCTGGTAGCTCACGGCCACGTCTGACTGCTTGTAGCGATCGCCCGGCTTTATCAGAATGGCATCGCTGGCCAGCCGCGGTCGAAACGCCAATTCGTTGTGGTACAGAAAGCGGTAGTTCAGGTAAGTGGAATCGCGATCGCCCGGCGGCTTCCCGGGCTCGTACCGATAAACCACATTGACCTGCCGCAGCTTAAATCGCGTATGTTCGTGATAAATAATGGAATCACCTGACTGAACCGGCTTGTTTTCAATACCCATCGTGATATCGATCAACTGCCCTGGCAGGTTGCTGTCGATCTCGAAGTAAATGAACTCCTTGCTGAAATCGTAAAATCCCTGCTCCCGAAACAACTCGCTCAACCGACCCCGTTCTTCGTCAAGCACTTTAGCGTTGTACTGATCCCCAGGCTGAAAACCTAGCTCAGACATCTGGCGTTCCACCAATTCCTCCAACTCCGGTGAACTCATTTGATAATCGATATTGCGGATAAAACAGGGCTTTTTTTTCTCTACGCTGTAGTACACCCTGGCCCGTTTTCGGTTATTGCACTCCACCCGGTAGCTGGCTTCGGCGTCGAAATAGCCTTGGTTGAAGTAGTAGTACCGCAATTGATCTGTACTCTTGCTGATGTTCGCGGAGTCGATCACAGCCGGAGCTTCCCCGAGGCCCGACAGCCATTGGCCAAATCCCTTCCCGGCTTCAGGGTTCCCCGCATTGTACAGGCTCAGATAAAGCGGAAACCCCAGGATCCTCCGGTTCGGCCGAATACGCAGGTAGCTGTATTCCTTGCCTCCCTGCAACCGCTTGCCGTCCACCGTGATCTCGCTTTTTATCAGCAGGTGTCCGTTTTCCGGCACATATTTCGTCGCCTTGCACGACGGCAACATCGCGGCAGCCCACAAGGCCAATGCAGTAAGACGGAAGAGGTTTTTCAACGGCGCTGTCCCTATTTGCTAACTTCGCAAAATTATCATTCTTCACTGCATGCTCACCCGAGCCCAAAAGAAATATCTCCGCTCCCTCCGGCAAAAGAAATTCCGCACGCAGTATGGGCGTTTCATCGCGGAAGGACCCAAAGTCGTTTCGGAATTGCTGGTTTCACCCTTGCGGGTGGATGAGCTCTTTGGGCTCCCTTCCTTCAAATGCAAGGATTGCGCCGTAACATATATCCCGAAAAAAGATCTGGAGCTGATCAGTGGGCTCAGTGTGCCCAACGAGGTGGTGTCGGTGGCACATATCCCGCCGCAGGCGGAAATCGACTGGACCCGGCCGTTCATATTGGCCCTGGACGGCGTGCGCGATCCCGGAAATCTGGGAACCATTCTGCGGTTGGCCGAATGGTTCGGACTAACGCAGATTATTTTGAGCCCTGATTGCGCCGAGCCCTGGAGTCCGAAAGTGGTGCAAAGTGCCATGGGCAGCCTGTTTCGGCTTGAGGTCATTGAGCAGCCGTTAGCCGGTTTTCTCGATGCGTCCCGCGCGTACGGTTTCGTCACTATCGGGGCTAAAATGGATGGGGAGTCCCTGTATACCGTGCAAACGCCGGAAAAAATGGTTCTCGTTATGGGCTCGGAATCGCACGGCCTGCGGCCGGATACACAATCCCGCCTCCAAAGGTGCATTACGATACCGAAACATGGTAAAGGCAACCCTATTGATAGTCTTAACGTGGGGGTTGCGACCGGGATCCTCCTGGATCACTTCAGGCAGGGTTCTTCTTCAGTAAGTGAATAGGTCCCTAGAAGTCGTAGTAGACCAGCCTGAGGAAGGCTGCACTGTTCATATTGCGCTCCCTGTAGTCGCCCAGGCGAACCTGGGTGTTGCAGAAGGTCCAGCCGACGTCCACCGAAAAACTGGCATTCAACCAAAGTTTGAATCCCGGAGTAAACATCCAGCCCCATCCCATCCCGCCCTGAGGTTGGTTCACAAAACCGTTGAGTCCCTGGTTCAGAATGGAGTAGGTGCGGTTCCCGAACTTGACCTTGTTCGATTTCACTTCAGTATGCAGAAAATCGATCCCTGCGCTGATAAAAGGCTGGAACAGGCTTTTGTTCCTGATAATATAGGTCAGACCAAGGTTTACGTGTATGCGACCCTCTTCCCCCCAGATCTCCTCCAGTTCGATCCGCTGCTCCATTACCGGGCCGGTCAGATCTTCCACCTGTACCGTCACGTATCCGCCCGAAATCAGTTGCGCCGTATTGAAATCGAGAAAAACCCCCAGCTTCTCCTTCCAGAAGTACTGAAAATTAGCTCCGAACAACATGGGCCTGCTGTAGCTCATGTCGAAAGGCAGATTGTTCCCGTCGAGGTACCAATCGTTTCCGCCGTACTGATCGCGGATCTGCGCGTAGGTGTTCGGATTCCTGTACAATTGCAGAATGGAATTTGCACCGTTCGGATACCCGTTGTAGTAGTTCGCCGTACTGTTGTTCGCAAAGTAGACCCCGATATTCAGGGCATAGCTCATTCCGAGGTGAGAGCGTGGAATTTCTTCCTGCTGCGGGTTGCGATCGGCAGCGGCATCCTTTTCCGCCCTGTTCCGGTCGGTTTGCCCTGGTGCTTGCGGCACAAGGAACAGCAGGGCGGCAAAAAGGAGGATAACTCTCATTATTCAAACTGAAAGCTGATCAGGACACAGCGTGTGGTCAGATCGGCAATCCCCTGCGTATAAATAGTGTCGTCGGGTACCATCATGCTGCGCATTCCGGTGGTTGCCTTGATCTGAGGGCTAAATTTAAAGAAGTCGAAGTAAATATCGATCCCAAAACCGAATTCATAGGCGAAATCGAACCGCCTGATCCGAAACAGGCGCGGATCCTCCACCAGCTCCTGACTGGCCATGTCGATCATGTACTTGACTCCGCCGATCAAATAGGGACGGCTGTTGCCAACCCGCTTTCCGCGGAGTTTCAGATACATCGGAAATTCGATGAAGGTTGATTCAACCTGCCGCCTGACCACGGAGAAATCGGAAAGAAAATCGTTGTACACGTCGAACAACATATCGCGCTGTGTATAGCTAATACCCGGGGTAAAGCGCAGGTTTAGCCAGCTTGTCAGCCGCAGATCCGAGATCAGGAGCAAGGTGAATCCCGGAAAGGCGATACAATCCACGCTGTACAAGGTGTTTTGATGGTCCTGAATATTCTGAAGGTTCTCCACCGGCTCCACGTGAAAGTCATAGTAATTGATCCCCAGTTCGAATCCGAAGTGGATCGTTCTAAAGTCGTATTTTGGTGAGCGTAACTGGTGGGTTTCGTAGTTGTATGGTCTCTGCGCGCTGGCCCATCCACCCGTGAGGGTGGCGGTTAGGAACAGCATAATATGGGAGCAACGTAGCATTATGTGTGGGGAACGATCTGGCTTTTGCATTTATTTCATTCCCGTGTAAATGCTCGCGATCCCGAAGGTCTGCGGTATGATGCGCGTATCCCGGTAGCCGAGGCGTTCAAGGACTTCCGTAAAGGCGGTACCCTGGGGGAAGGCAGCGACCGAATTGGGCAGGTAGGTGTACGCGTACGGATCTTTTCCGATCAGGCGGCCTACGGCCGGAAGAATATGCTTGATGTAAAAGCGGAACAACTGTTTTATGGGGAACTTTTCCGGCTGGCTGAGCTCCAGGATGATGACCTTGCCGCCGGGCCTGATAACCCGCAGCATTTCGGCCAGACCTTTCCTGAGGTTCTCGTAATTCCGCACGCCGAAACTCACTGTGAGCACGTCGAAGTGATTATCCGGAAAGGGCAGGTCCTCTGAGTCCCCGGGAGACAGGGTAATGAGGTGGTCGAGCTTTTTTCTGCACACTTTTTCGCGTCCTATCGCCAGCATGCCCTCCGAAATATCCATCCCTGTGATCTCTTCCGAACCGGTTGCGCGTAGAGCAATGGCCTGGCAGGCGGTGCCTGTGGCCAAATCCAGGATGCGTTTCGGCCGTTCGGCCTTCGCCAGGCGAACTACATTGCGCCGCCAGCCCCTGTCAATCCCCCATGACAAAAAGTGATTGACAAAATCGTACCGCTTTGAGATGTTGTCGAACATCTCTGTTATTTGTTCCTTTTTTGATTTGCCGGCAGATCCGTACGGGACGACTTTTTTCAGTTGTTCCATTTCAGCTAACGAAGGTACGAACTATTCGGCAAGGCTCTGGTGAGCAGGTAACCGAAATGAAGGTATGTCCGGCACCATTCGGGCAGGATGTTCGCATGGAATTCGGAAAAATTTATACTTTTACCTGCGTGTACAGGGTCTTGGCATATCTGCCTGATGCTACGCAGGGCCGATCCTACCGAAAATGCATACATATTGAACAGTTTAAGTTTGAGAGACGAACGTCTCGGGAAGTAACTAAGATAAAGCAACATGAAGCAAAATCACTATGCACGTAAAAAGCGACAATTCCAGCGATTGTCCGAGCAGATTGATCGCCTGCGGCAAAATGGAAAATGGGACAGCCTCAACACCTCCGTGCGCAGTCGTCTGACCCGCAAAGTCAAAGAGCTTTATAAAGCGATATACGGATACTTCAGCCGGAGCGAATGGAAACGTGCCATGGCGACTGTTGGATTCGTCCTGTTTGGAGTTACCGCAGTCCAGGCACAGAACTTTTTACCCCCTGTTCAGAACCCTTTTGGGTTGATCCTGGGAACAAACGATGAGGAGGTGATTCCAACCCTGGTTGACCTTGACCAGGATGGTGATCTGGACGTTTTCGGATATGACTATAGTTATGCAAGACCTGTTTTCTATGAGAACACCGGGTCGGCTAGTTCACCAGCTTTTGGCACCAGGCAGGTGAACCCGTTCGGATTGAGCGGAACCTACAGTGCCTGGCGTGCCGTAGCAGATCTCGATAATGATGGTGATATGGATGTACTTGGTACGCTGGGCTATATTGACTATTATGGCATTGAAACCCTGTTTTATTACCACGAGAATATAGGAACAGCAAATGCCCCGGCGTATGCACCAGCTCAAATAGATCCGTTTGGGCTTGATGGAAGCGATGTTTTACTTTTGGGCGAGCTTGCCGATATGGATGCTGATGGCGATTTTGATTATTTAGGATTGGGGGTTGATTATTCTTTTTTAAGTTTAGCCTTTTATTACCTTGAGAATACGGGAACAGCAAGTAACCCCATTTTTGCGACCCCGACCGCTAATCCCTTCAATCTTTCAGCATCACCACTGGGTTACAATAGCGTTAGCGCCGTTGGAGATCTGGATCAGGATGGTGATATTGACGTGCTTTGTACTACGATAAGCGATACCTTGAGCAATCAAGCCACATTCCACTACTACGAAAATACCGGTTCGCCCACATCGCCTGTATTTGCTGCATCTCAAACGAATCCCTTCGGTCTTTCTCCTGCCATATTGTTTGCTTTCCCGACAATAGGCGATATGGATGCCGATGGCGATATGGACCTGATCACGCTCGAATATGACCAAATTAATAGCAGTGCATCGTTCTATTTCTATGAAAATACAGATTCTACCAGCGCACTAGTGGAACAGGAACTTAGAGCGAACATATATCCAACGCTATTCGTACAGGAGGTGCACGTGGAATTTGGCAAAACCACTTCAGGCCAAGCCAGGGTGTATGATCTCACCGGAAGATGCCTGCATAACCAGGCTTTCAGCTCAACCGATCAGATCCGTTTGGATTTGGCCGGCCTCACGGCCGGATCATACCTGCTTGAGCTCCAAACAACTTCGGGCAGTAAAACAAGGCAGATTACCAGGCAGTAAAGTTGCACAACCCGGTCAAAAGGACTACACTTAACCATCGCCTGGGGCTATAGCTCAGGTGACCAGGGCATTTGCATGGCATGATAAGAGGTTAGGGAGCCTCCCCTAACTTCACCACCATGACTGTGCTGCGGCTTTTAAAAAGAGCCGGTAACGATTGAGTTCAAATACTGCGAACAACCGAAAAAACCTCTGATTACCTACCATCTGTCTGTTGGCGAAGAGCAGGGAAAGCCTGTAGTGAAGCAGGGGTGGCTGCGCTGGAAGCGCAAGCCTCATGGAGCTCGCTAAAACTGCTTATTCACCCCGAAGCCAGGAACCTTTGGAATGGCGCCTAACGGCGCGATCTGCTCCTTCGTTTTGTGGAGACCAGGTAAACTCCGGCAAATATCATCGTAGCACTGATCACCATCATGGGGGTGAGCTGGTCGCTTCCGACCGCAAGGGCGAAAAGTGTGGTCAGAACAGGCTGGAAGTAGATGTAGATACTGACCACAGACGGATTCACTGTTTTGAGGGCGTAGATGTTGAGCAGGTAAGCGAGGAAGGTGGTGCCGAAGATCACGAAAGCAACCGCGAGGATGATGTTCATGGGCATGGTGGACCAGCTGACGGCGGCGAACTTCATCCACCCGAAGGGTGTAACGAAAAGTAATCCGAAGAGAAACACCCATTTGATCACGGTGAGTGGCCGGTAGCGACTCATGAGCGGTTTTACAATGACAAGGTAGATGGCGTAGCTGGTGGCGTTGATGAAAACAAGCAGATTTCCGAGATGTTTTTCGTCGCTGAGCAAATGTACCGGGCCACCGTTGCCGGTGATAAGGATGATGGCACCGGCAGCGCCGAGAATGACGCCCAGGATCTTGACAGAGGTGATGCGCTCGCCGATAAGGAGTGCGGAGATGATGAGGACCAGAACCGGGTTGCCGGTCATGATGATGGCGGCGTTAATGGGTGTGGTAAGGTTGAGACCTTCGAAAAAGAGCATTTGGTTGCCGGCGACACCGAAAAGACCGCAGAGGAGCAGGCGGGGGAGATCTTTGCGGGCAATCTTCTCCTTTGGAAAGCCGGCGCTGATCAACCAAAAGAGGGTAACGGCACCGGTGACTCGCAGCAGCACAAATCCCAGCGGCTCAATATAAGCTGGCATTACGCCCTTGGCCACAGTGTAGTTGATGCTGTAGATCAGATTGACGATGAACAGGGCGATATGGGCGCGGTACTGCTTAGGCACAGAGGGCGTGGCGGACTTCCAGGGCCGTTTGGGGCACGTTGCCGATAAAGTTCCCGTCACCGGGGATGACGGGCAGACACCTGAGGAGAGAGTCTTGTACTCCAACATCCTTGCCCGGTTGCCAATCGTCAATCAATCGCTTGCAGGTACTACGGGCGGCGGGGTAACAGATCCTGGTCATATAAGAGGTGGTTTTGGCCTTCAAAGGTAGGTCATTTTCATACCTTTGAACCATCGAATCAAGCAAGAAAAATCAGTTTATGAAATTCGGAACCAAGGTGATCCATGCGGGCGTTGAGCCCGATGAAGGCACCGGAGCAGTGATGACCCCGATCTACCAAACCTCAACCTACGCACAGGCGGGTCCAGGCGATCACAAGGGGTTTGAGTACTCCCGTACGCAGAACCCGACCCGCCAGGCCCTGGAGCGCAATTTGGCGGCGATCGAAAATGGAAAATATGGCCTGGTGTTTGCGAGTGGGCTGGCGGCAATTGATGCAGTGATCAAATTGCTGGAGCCCGGAGATGAGGTGATCTCGACCAATGACCTTTATGGAGGTACCTACCGGACCTTCACCAAGCTTTTTGCCAGGTACGGAATTGTTTTTCATTTCGTGCCGATGCATGAATTAAGCGCTGCTGAAAAGCAGATCAACGAGCGTACCAGATTGATCTGGATCGAGACCCCGACCAATCCAATGATGAATGTCATCGATATCGGGGCTTTTTCCAGGCTGGCCAGGAAGCACGGCATCCTGCTTGCTGTAGACAACACTTTTGCGACCCCCTGTCTGCAGAATCCATTGGATTTGGGGGCGGATATGGTGATGCATTCCATGACCAAGTTTTTAGGTGGGCATTCGGATGTGGTGATGGGTGGGCTGATCGTGAATGATGCGGAATTGAATGAGCGGCTGGCCTTTATTCAAAACAGTTCGGGCGCGGTTCCCGGACCACAGGACTGCTTTCTCGTTCTGCGCGGTATCAAGACCCTGCATCTACGGGTTCAGCGCCATTGCGAGAATGGTGAAAAAATAGCACACTTTTTGCGGGAACAGGATGTTGTGGACCATGTTTACTGGCCTGGTTTCAAGGACCATCCGAATTATGCCGTTGCCAAAGAACAGATGCGCGGATCCGGAGGTATGCTGTCCTTCAGTTTGAAAGGGAATCGCATGGAAGATGCCTTCAGGCTGGTATCATCAACCAGGCTGTTTACTCTGGCCGAATCACTCGGCGGGGTGGAGAGCCTGATCAGCCATCCCGCAAGTATGACCCACGCAGCTATTCCGGCCAATGAATGGACTAAGGCCGGGGTGTTCAACTCACTGATCCGACTGAGCGTTGGAGTGGAGCATGCGGATGATCTGATCGAAGATCTGCGCCGGGCTTTCTCTGACTTAACTTCCTGAAAACCGCTTGCAGTTGCTGCGAATAGCATCTGATGCTCCTGGTTTCTCCGTAGTTTTTGATCTGATACACCCTGATATGCAACCATAAAAGCTGCGGAAAATGTGAATTTTCATATCTCAGGCAAAAAAATCCATGATCCATATTGACATTTGAAAAAAATGCCTAACTTGCGGCAATATACCTCATAATTTTAACCATATCAGCTATGACTACTGCCTCCCAACCCATTAAAGCAGCTGCTCACCTGATAGGCCAAAGGGCCGTATCCTTCCATATCAAGAGGATCGCCCTGCTGGTCCTGCTTATCACCTTTTCCATACTCACCAAAAGATCCCTTGCCCAGACATCCTGCCTGTCCGCTCTGAATATGGGCAACTCAGGAGGCGATACCGCTGTTTTTTCCGGTTCGTCCGTCTGGTTCAGGTTCCAGGCATCCGGCAACACACACCAACTGAATATAGGCCTGCCATTGAGGCAAACGCCGGAATTAGACATTGAAGTCTTTTCAGGCACCTGCGGCTCCCTGTCCACCATTGAGGGGCCCATTTCATTTCCCCGGCTTTTTGACGTGGTAAGCCTGGAGCTCTCGGGCCTTTCGGCAAATACCTACTATTACCTGGTATTGACTTCCGATGCCCCGGGCATAACATACGTCTCCTCTGCGCAACAGCCAACACCTTGCGGTTGCATCATCCAACCAGCTCCCTGTGAACAGGTGTGCAACGGAGGGTTTGAACAAAGCGGAAGTGGCTTTGGTACTGGATTTGTGGAATACAACATAGAAAGGGCCTGTCCCTGGGTCAGGGTTTCGGATACATCAGCACCATTTGCCCAATCCCCTGACCATTGGTTTGGTGCCGGTTCCAACTTTGGCGCCTTGGGAGCTTCGGACGGGGCTGCCGGGGTGGTTGCCGGAATGAATGCCCCGGGGTTTGAGTGGCAGGAGTACCTATACACAGAACTGGGGGCTCCCATACCACCTGGCGACGTGGCCGTGGTCCGGTATTACATCCGAACCGCAACACATTTTGGGGACAGCATCCCTTCTCCGCTCCCGACACATTACTACCGGTTTGCAACAGACCACTTTGCAGCCGTCCTTTCCCACGGGGTGATCAACCAGGTTGGGCCCGGCCCAATTGCCCCTCCCACCGGATCCATCGAGATAGACTACAACACACAGATCCCCCCTGGGTGGACCCAGGTGGTTGAAGTCGTTCAAAACAGCACTGGCTCCGACCTGGACCACATTACTCTTGGGACCTTTGAGGCCGATTCGAACCTGACCTATACCACGATCAATAACTCCGCGACAGCCCACCTGGCCTATGTGTATATCGATGATGTTTCCGTCCATAGCTTTAGCAATTGTTCCAGCCTCCAGGCCTGTGAGGGAGATGATGTAACCATTGGCTTTCCAAACCTGTCTGCCTCCGGGCTGACCTTCCAATGGTACGATAACCAGGGCATGCTGCTTGTGGGAGAAACCAGTACGACCCTGGATCTGGGTCAGGTCCTGATCAGTAACAGCGGTATGTACGGGTTGTCCATATCCGACGGTACCCATTCATATACGGTGGATTTTGAGCTATCAGTGTACGATTGCTGTGATCTTCCCGGGGTTACGCAAATATTCGGAGGTACCAGCTCTGCCCTACCAACCACCAGCTGGAACAACACGCAGCGCGTTATTTATGGCACCTTTGTGGTGGACAATGCCTTCTCCATCAGCAATTCAACCATTCACCTCGGCACCGGTGCGGAGATCCATATTGCCAATGGCGCTTCATTGACTATCGATCATTCAACGCTACAGGCCTGTGAAGATCTGTGGGGACGGGTATATGCCACAACCAACAGCACCCTGAGTGTAAATAATTCCACTTTTAAGGAAGCCGTTACGGCATTGCATATCCATGGTGGCTGTAACTTTACGATCTCCGGCACCAACCATTTCACAAATAACCATACAGGGATCCGCCTGTTAGACAGAACAGTCGTAACAAATATTAACGATTGTCATTTCTCCTCAACATCAAACCTGCTGCCGCCGTATGCCAATCAAACAGGCTATTCGGGAATTCAGGCAATTGATTGCCTGGACTACGTACATATCGGCCCCTCAACCGGATGCACTTTTGACAGTTTACGGATCGGGGTCTTTTCCAGGGGAAACGATAAGGAGTTGTCCGTTAGAAACAGCTCATTCAACCAAATTTCGTATTCAAACAGTCCTCCTTTCCCTTTCTTCTTCCAACCCGGAGCAATACAAATTTTCCACAGTAACCGGCATACGATCACTGACAACACCTTTCAGTTTTGCTCATATGCGGTTAGGGAGAACAATGGGGGTAACTTCCAGTTTCTGGATAATTTGGTAAACCATATTTCCCGTGCAGGTATCTTGTTATTCCATTCCAGTCAGAAGTTCAAGAGAATAGCCAGTAACAACTTCTACAACCTTAAAAGAGGGATCCGGATTGTGGGAAATCATAACATTCATGTGCGGATTACGGATAACCACTTCGAATTCCCCATCGGAGGGCATAGCAGTTATGCCATCCTTCAGTCCAATTATACCACGGCCTCCGGAAACGGTGGAACCGCGATACACGGAAATGAGATATGGGATTTTGGCCACGGCATTGTGGTCCGAAACCAACACGCTCCCTTAATTGAGGGAAATGACATCTACAACGTGCACATGAATAATCAGTACCTGACCGAAGGGATCCATATCGAGAACTGCCTGCAGGCTCGGGTGAAATGTAATGGAATATCGGGCATGACCACTCCCTCCCAAACGAGTTTTTTCACCGTGGCCGGGGTGCGCTCCACCCATTGTATTGAGCAAAGGGTGATCAACAACCACATCATGGATGTGGGGAGGGCCATCCAGGCCAATGCGATGCAGCAAAACTCAAAGCTGCTGGCCAACAAAATTGAGGATTGCCCGGTGGGGGTATTTCTCAACAATGGGGTCATTGGCCCGCAGTTCGATTTCTATTTTGGAGGAGGATGGTGGCCTTTTCAGCTACGACCACAGGACAACGAATGGATCGGCATTGGGTCACAAAACACCTATTATACCTTTGCCTTTTTTTCTAATGGCAATTTATCCCCGTTCTACTACCGCAATACTCCAAACCCGCTGTGGGATATGAATATGGCTAATAGTGGTTGGTTTGGGACTCCGCCACCTGCACCTGTACCGTACATCCTGTACAATAATTTCACCGGGCCTTCGCTGGTGCTGCCCTGCTATGGGAATGTGTGGGCGGCCAATGGCCTGCCGGAGAATCCCAACACGCCTTTAAACGATGAGGAGGCGATAGCCATCATGCTGGATACCACCTCGGTCAATATGTTCAGCCCCGATGAGGCAGCCAAACACTGGCTTGAGCAGCAGGCCCTCTACATTGAGCTCCTGAACGATACCACCGATTTTACCTCCAATCAAAACCTGACCACCTTCTTTAATGCACGCTCGCAGGAAGAGTTTGGCGATATAGAGCAGATCGATTCCCTGGTTCGGGTATATTACGAAACGGGGGTGCTTCAGGCTGGTATTAACGGAAACAACCTGTGGGACCTGTGGACGGCCTCGGAATATCCGGTCCAGAGCTACAGGGAGTTCTACGATATTTATGTGGACCATATTGGCGAAAGAGACAGCTTTTTTGTTTTTGACGATACGGAGCTTACCCAGCTCATTGACCTGGCAGAACGCTGCCCTGCCTACCATGGCAGGGCTGTGATCCATGCCCGGGCCGTGCTGGACATGATCGATACGGTTGACTACACCCCCAACAGCTGTGAATATGCCCTTAACCCAACGGGAAGGAGTGGGGCTGAGGTGGCCGATGAGGAAGAGGTATGGGTTCGGGTTTATCCAAACCCGGCCAGTGATCATCTTTATGTGCTTAAGTCGAAGGAAAGTAAGTTCGACCTGTCGGTCCGGATCACCGACCTGGCCGGGCGGTTGGTATTCAGCGGACACATAGTTGCGAAGGATTACTTTAAGTCCTTTGACATATCGTCCTTGTCCGTTGGAATGTACCTGATCCATTTAGAGGGAGATGATTATTATCAGCTGGAAAAAGTGGTGGTTGGCCGGTAAAACAGCTGCAGTTCTGTTTTTCTTGATTCCGGACCTCCCAGTTCAGGCCCAGAACCTGGTACCCAACGGCAGCTTTGAGTTAAGTGATCCCGACTGCCCAATGGGGCTTGGAAATTTAGACGACGCTTTTCATTGGAATAATACGATCCCTTTTTTTGGAATGCCTGGAGCAGCCGATTTATTCGCCTATTGCGCTCTTAACCCACAACTTCAGCTACCAAACTCCATTGTTGGCTTCCAGCATGCATATGACGGCGGTAAATATGCTCATTTTGGCAAGTTGAAAAACCCGGGGCTAAATGGAGAAGCAATATCCGAAGGAGTAACGGTTGCACTTACAGAAGAGCTTGAGGCCGGGGTGTATTGCCTTAAACTATTTGTATCCATTCCCGAGGAACCCACACATATGATAGACCGCTTGGATGCTGCACTCACCAAAGACAAGCCGCTTATTAATGTTTCCCATCTTGAAGCCCTTAGCCCCGATGGCTATGCCGAGGGCATCCCGCTGGACACGATGAACTGGATCTCGCTGTCCATGGAGGTTACAGCCGAGGCGGGCGATCAGTACCTTACCCTGGGTTCCTTTGCCCCCTTAAGCGCCACTAATTTCATGCTAAATCATAGCAACAACCCTTCGGGAATTGAGTGGGCAGGCTTTTTTGTGGATGATGTTTCGTTAACGAAATGTGGCTTTTCCCTAAGGGTTGCAGACACCACGGTTTGTTCTTCCGATCCGCTGATCCTGTCCGCTGAAAATTATAGCGATATCCACTACCGGTGGTATTTTGGGAATACCCTGCTGTCCGATTCCAGCACCTGGCAGTCCGATGCTCCGGAACAGGGCTGGTACTACCTGGAATACACGGACTTCAGGGGAGATACCTATACCGATAGTGCCTACGTTACAGTGGAGGACTGCTCGGAATGGGAACTTCCCAACGTTTTTACGCCGAATGGAGATTCCAAAAACGATCTTTGGAAACCGATAGGGAAGGATATCGGCCAGGTGGAGATCGCTGTTTACTCCCGCTGGGGGCAGGTTGTTTTTACCTACACCGGTGACTTTGCTTCATTTGGTGGCTGGGATGGGGGTGATGCACCGGAAGGGACCTATTACGTTGTGGCAAGGGCGTTTGCATCAGGCGGAAGGCTCATGGAGCAAAAGGGAACCATTACCTTGCTGCGATGACGCTGGCTAACGCTCACCGGATCAGATCGGCCCGAAGGGCCATTCAGGCCAATGCGATGCAGCAAAATTCAAAGCTGCTGGCCAACAAAATTGAGGATTGCCCGGTGGGGGTATTTCTCAACAATGGGGTCATTGGCCCGCAATTTGATTTCTATACCCCTCCCGGCTGGTTGCGACCGCAGGATAACGAATGGATCGGCATTGGGTCACAAAACACCTATTATACCTTTGCGAACAACTCTGATGGCTCTTTGTCCCGGTTCTACTACCGCAATAGCCCGAACCCGCTATGGAATATGAATATGGCTAACAGTGGATTGGCTGGCATGGCAGTAGTTGTACCTTACACGCTTTTAAGCTTCACCGGGCCTTCGCTGGTGCTGCCCTGCTATGGGAATGTGTGGGCGGCCAATGGCCTGCCGGAGAACCCCAACACGCCGCTAAACGATGAGGAGGCGATAGCCATCATGCTGGATACCACCTCGGTCAATATGTTCAACCCCGATGAGGCAGCCAAACACTGGCTTGAGCAGCAGGCCCTCTACATTGAGCTCCTGAACGATACCACCGATTTTACCTCCAATCAAAACCTGACCACCTTCTTTAATGCACGCTCGCAGGAAGAGTTTGGCGATATAGAGCAGATCGATTCCCTGGTTCGGGTATACTATGAAACGGGAGTGCTTCAGTCCGGTATTAACGGAAACAACCTGTGGGACCTGTGGACGGCCTCGGAATACCCGGTCCAGGGTTACAAGGAGTTCTACGATATTTACGTGGACCATATTGGCGAAAGAGACAGCTTTTTTGTTTTTGACGACACGGAGCTTACCCAGCTCATTGATCTGGCAGAACGCTGCCCTGCCTATCATGGCAGGGCCGTGATCCATGCCCGGGCCGTGCTGGACATGATCGATACGGTTGACTACACCCCCAACAGCTGTGAATATGCCCTTAACCCAACGGGAAGGAGTGGGGCTGAGGTGGCCGATGAGGAAGAGGTATGGGTTCGGGTTTATCCAAACCCGGCCAGTGATCATCTTTATGTGCTTAAGTCGAAGGAAAGTAAGTTCGACCTGTCGGTCCGGATCACCGACCTGGCCGGGCGGTTGGTATTCAGCGGACACATAGTTGCGAAGGATTACTTTAAGTCCTTTGACATATCGTCCTTGTCCGTTGGAATGTACCTGATCCATTTAGAGGGAGATGATTATTATCAGCTGGAAAAAGTGGTGGTTGGCCGGTAAAACAGCTGCAGCTCTGTTTTTCCTGCTTCCGGGCTTCCCTGGCCAGGCCCAGAACGTGGTGCCTAATGGCAGTTTTGAGTTAACCGACCCCGATTGCCCAGTTGGCCCTGCCGGAAATTTAGACGATGCTCTTTATTGGAATAATACTTCCAACTTACCCGGCGCGGCTGATCTATTGGCCTACTGTGCTCTTTATCCGGCACTTCAGTTGCCCCATTCTCAGGGTGGCTTCCAGCATGCATACCACGGAAACAAGTATGCTCATCTTGCTAAGGCTAGAAATCCGAGACCAAATGGAGAATCGGCATCTGAAGGAATGACTGTTAGGCTTACAGAAGAGCTTGAAGCCGGGGTCTATTGCCTGGAGCTTGTTGTCTCTATTCCTGAGCTGTTCATGTATATGATGGACAGATTAGACGCTGCGCTGACCAATGCCCCCCCCCGCGCACATGACCATATACAACCTGGAGTCGCTTAGCCCCGATGGCTATGCCGATGGCATCCCACTGGATACGATGAACTGGATCCAGCTGTCCATGGAGGTTACAGCCGAGGCGGGCGATCAATACCTTACCCTGGGCTCCTTTGCTCCCTTAAGTGCCACTAACTTCATGCTAAATCACAGCAACAACACTTTGGGAATTGAGGATGCAGGCTTTTTTGTGGATGATGTTTCGTTAACGAAATGTGGCTTTTCCCTAAAGGTTGCAGACACCACGGTTTGCTCTTCCGACCCGCTGACCCTGTCCGTTGAAAGCTATAGCGATATCCACTACCAGTGGTATTTTGGGAATACCCTGCTGTCTGATTCCAGCACCTGGCAGTCCGATGCTCCGGAACAGGGCTGGTACTACCTGGAATACACGGACTTCAGGGGAGATACCTATACCGATAGTGCCTACGTTACAGTGGAGGACTGCTCGGAATGGGAGCTTCCCAACGTTTTTACGCCGAATGGAGATTCCAAAAACGATCTGTGGAAACCGATAGGGAAGGATATCGGCCAAGTGGAAATATCCGTTTACTCCCGCTGGGGGCAGGTTGTTTTTACCTACACCGGTGACTTTGCTTCATTTGGTGGCTGGGATGGGGGTGATGCACCGGAAGAGACCTATTACGTTGTGGCAAGGGCGGTTGCATCAGGCGGAAGGCTCATGGAGCAAAAGGGAACCATTACCTTGCTGCGATGACGCTGGCTAACGCTCACCGGATCAGATCGGCCCGAAGGGCCATCGGAACAGGGTTCCTGGCTTCACCTATCGTCCTTGTCCGTTGGAATGTACCTGATTCATTTGGAGGGGGATGACTATTATCAGCTGGAAAAAGTGGTGGTTGGTCGGTAAAATAGCTGCAGCTCTGTTTCTCCTGGTTCCGGGCCTCCCAGTTCAGGCCCAGAACCTGGTGCCCAACGGCAGCTTTGAGTTAAGTGATCCCGACTGCCCAACGTGGCCTGGAAATATAGCCGATGCTCTTCATTGGAGTAATCCTAATACTTTAGATATAGGGGCCGATTTATTTGCCTACTGTGCTCTTTACCCGGGGCTTCAGCTGCCTCATTCCAATTTTGGCTTCCAACACGCATATGACGGCGATAAATATGCTCATTTTGGCAAGAATAAAGTTGCGTGGGTAGGTGATACAGCGGCATATTCCGAAGGAATAACGGTCCGGCTTACGGAAGAGCTTGAAGCCGGTGTCTATTGCCTGAAGCTTTTTGTTTCTATTCCCGAATTGCCCAAGTATATGATGGACCGCTTGGATGCTGCACTCACCAAGGACAAGCCGCTTATTAATGTTTCCCATCTTGAAGCCCTTAGCCCCGATGGCTATGCCGATGGCATCCCGGTGGATACAATGAACTGGATCCACCTGTCCATGGAGGTTACAGCCGAGGCGGGCGATCAGTACCTTACCCTGGGCTCCTTTGCTCCCTTAAGCGCCACTAATTTCGTACTAAATCACAGCAACAACCCGCTGGAACTTGAAGGTGCAGGCTTTTTCGTAGACGATGTTTCGTTAACGAAATGTGGTTTTTCCCTAAAGGTTGCAGACACCACGGTTTGCTCTTCCGACCCGCTGACCCTGTCCGTTGAAAGCTATAGCGATATCCACTACCAGTGGTATTTTGGGAATACCCTGCTGTCCGATTCCAGCACCTGGCAGTCCGATGCTCCGGAACAGGGCTGGTACTACCTGAAATACACCGATTTCAGGGGAGATACCTATACCGATAGTGCCTACGTTACAGTGGAGGACTGCTCGGAATGGGAGCTTCCCAATGTTTTTACGCCGAATGGAGATTCCAAAAACGATCTTTGGAAACCGATAGGGAAGGATATCGGCCAGGTGGAAATATCCGTTTACTCCCGCTGGGGGCAGGTTGTTTTTACCTACACCGGTGACTTTGCTTCATTTGGTGGCTGGGATGGGGGTGATGCACCGGAAGGGACCTATTACGTTGTGGCAAGGGCGTTTGCATCAGGCGGAAGGCTCATGGAGCAAAAGGGAACCATTACCTTGCTGCGATGAAATTAGCTGCCCTCCGGGAGCGCTGCCCCGCCTGTTATGACAGAGCCGTGATCCATGCCCGGGCCGTTCTTATGGAAAGTGCTCTGGAAATTTAGACGACGCTTTTCATTGGAATAATACTTCCAACCTGCGATTGCGGCTGATTTCTCCCTTGCGTTTTACTTTGCTGCATTGAATGTACATCTTGCAAGCGTAGCCACTACAAACCTGCTATCCACGCCTGCTCCAGACTATTTTAGGAAGTTAAGCTAAAGGCGACCTCTTGGGGCAATTGCTCCTGGTAAGTTGTCAGCATTCTGTTTGGAACATACATGTTCCTTAGTATCATAAAATTACACCTTAATAAAGTGTTGAAATATAGCTTTTTACATAACATTAATTACAGAGCTAGCTACAGAGCTAGCTCTGTAATTTTATCTTTGCGACAAGAGCAAAAATGAGCGAATAAAAACAGCTGTTTTACCAACCTGCAAACGACCGGAAGCTGTCCGCTGTTATAGCCACTACAAACCTGCTATCACGCCTGCGCCAAACTGTTTTAGGAAGTTAAGTTAGGGGCCACCAGGGAAGAAATAGTTCACGCCCTAATGATGGAAGCAACAGACTACCGGGCTCTGGAAGCCTCGGGAATGGCGGATCCCGGGGGGCGCAGTAACACTTCTGCCCGGTTTCAGGGCAGTGGAAGAGATAAAATCAGGAAGTTCTTGCCGGAGACGCGGTTAGGCATATAAAGCTAAGGGTGGTTCACCCAAAATACGCGCCTGAACCTAAGGTGGCGGCTGTTGCTCCCGCTGTAACGCAGGAGAACACGTACATGGTAGATCCCGGTGGCGAGATGTGCTGGTGGACTATCAACGGTTCGGTCACTGGTGAACACGATGGCCCCCGCTGAAGTGCTCATCTGCCATTCTGCGATCTGATCGGACGAACGGAGCGCTTCCACATGCAATTGCCTGCCTTTTTGGTAGATCCTGAGCTCCGGCCCTGTGGTCGGCTGGTTGTTGCGGCGGGCTTTCAGCTCAATGATCGGATGATTGTGCAGGTGTGGATTGCTGCCCTGGAAATGATTGGCAGCGATGTACACGGTTCCATCCGGCGCTATGCAGATATCGCGCAATCGCCCCCATTGTCCATTGAACCAGGTTGCCACTTCCTCAACGGTATCGCCATTGACCGCGATCTGTCGCAGGTCCATTTCCTTCAGGGTGGTCATCAGCAGGCTCCCGTACCACTCTGGAATAATGGGATGATCATAATACACGAGATCCGAAACGGCCAGGGTGGGTGTCCAGGCGATCTCGGGTTCCTCCACGGAATTTTCTCCGCAGTAGGCGAGCTCCCACGGCATATCGCAAAATCCTTCTACTTCGGGCCATCCATAGTTATATGCGGCCATGAGGAGGTTCAGTTCGTCGTCGCTATCGGGCCCGTGCTCGCTGCTGAAGATCCGCCCGTCGGGCAATTGCACCAACCCTTGTGCATTGCGGTGACCATAGCTCCAAACCGGCGACCCGGAGATTGGATTGTCGGGCGGAACGGACCCATCGCGCCGCAGGCGCAGCACTTTACCGTTCAGGGAATCAAGTGAAAGGGGGGCATCCAGGATATTGGCATCGCCGACAGTGATCAGCAGTGATGTATCGTGCAGGAACATCAGTCGCGATCCGCTGTGGATCAACCACGCCGGAACAGGTCCGACCAGGGTCTGCGGTGCCGTCAGGGCCGAACCGTTGTAGAAATACTTTTTGACGTAATATTGGCCATGGTTATTGGACGGATCACTGGCGGTGTATGCCAGGTACACATAAGTTTCCCCAGCGGCCCAGTCCGGATCAAAGGTAAAGCCCAGCAAGCCACTCTCGCCGTAGGCGTAAATGGTTGCTGTAAGATCCAGAATAGTATCCATACTGCCTGCGGCAGGATGTATCCGCACGAAGTATCCGTCGCGCAGGGTGCACCACAGGTGGTCATCGGGACCCCACCGGAGTTCCCAGGGAATGTGCAGGTTGTTGGTCACGATGCGGACGTCCAGAACGGTTTGCCGGAGCACAATGCTGTCCTGTGCCATCGTGCCGCAGGCACAAGGTATCGTGAACAGAGGCAAAAGCAATCGTTTCATTGTATTTTAGCAACGGCCACACGGGCCAATATGTTTTTTAAAGATACCACTTATGAGTGACACATTTGAAAGTAGCAGGGCCCCGAAGGCAGTGGGGGCATATCCGCATGCGCGGAAAGTGGGTAACTTATTGTTCCTGAGTGGGGTAGGGCCCCGGATGGCTGAAAGCGGCCCGCACGACAGCGGAGTGCCTGGCCTGAAGCTTGATCACAATGGTCATTTCGAGGAGTTCGATTTCGAGGCGCAGGTGCACCGTGTGTTTGCGAATGTGAAGGCGATTTTGGAAGATTCCGGGGCGGATTGGGAAGATATCGTTGATGTTACCGTGTTCCTGACGAATATGAAGCGCGATTTCAGGACCTTCAACCGGATCTATGCCGAATATTTCCGAAACAATCGGCCTTGCCGGACCACGGTTGGGATCCATTCCTTGCCGACGCCTATTGCGATCGAGTTAAAGTGTATGGCCGTTTTGCGGTAGTGTTAGCTCTGCAGGACCGGTACTGGCATCAGCGCTGATGCTCAAGCTATTTTCTTAGCTTTGCACGCTTAAATCCCCGGGCGGGAAGTAATCATGAAGAAGTATCCCGAATACGAAAGGCTGAATTTGCCCGTCCTGACCGATGAGGTACTGGCCTTTTGGAAGGAGGAGAAGATCTTCGAACGCAGTATTAGTGAGCGTTCGGCCGGAAAGCCTTTTGTTTTTTATGAGGGGCCACCTTCGGCGAATGGAATGCCGGGGATCCACCATGTGATGGCGCGGACGATCAAGGATATTTTTTGTCGCTACAAAACCCTCCAGGGTTATCAGGTAAAGCGAAAAGCCGGCTGGGATACGCACGGATTGCCGGTGGAGCTGACTGTGGAGAAGGAACTCGGGATCACCAAGGAGGATATTGGCAAAAGGATCTCTGTAGAGGACTACAACAAAGCTTGTCGCGAGTCGGTGATGCGTTACACAGATGTATGGAATGACCTCACTGAAAAGATGGGCTACTGGGTCGATATGGACAACCCGTACATCACCTGTGAGAACAAGTACATTGAGTCCGTTTGGTGGTTGCTGAAGAACATCTACGACAAGGGCCTGCTGTATAAGGGCTACACCATTCAGCCCTACAGTCCCAGGGCCGGGACCGGATTGAGCTCGCATGAGCTCAGTATGCCGGGAACCTATCGCCAAGTAAGGGATACTTCGGTGGTGGCTCAGTTCAAAGCGATTCGGGATGAGCATGCCGGCATGCTGGAGGGCATTGAAGGTGATGTGCACCTGTTGGCCTGGACGACGACCCCCTGGACCTTGCCGTCGAATACAGCGCTTACGGTCAAACCCAAGATCAGGTATGTACTCGTCAGGAGCTTTAACCAATACACGGGTGATGCGATCCAGGTGATCGTGGCCAAACCTTTGGTGGAATACCAGTTTAACGACCGGTTCGTGTCCGTCGGGTCGGAAGAGGAACTGATCTTTGTGCCTGGGGATAAGAAGATCCCGTATCTGGTGACCCGTGAGTGGAAAGGGGCAGATCTGGTGGGACTGCGCTACGAGCAACTGCTACCCTATGCTCAACCGATGGAAGATCCAGCAAAGGCCTTCCGCGTGATCCCGGGCGATTTCGTGACGACCGAACACGGTACCGGAATTGTGCATACAGCGCCGACCTTCGGGGCCGATGATGCCAGGGTGGCAGCCGACGCCGGTGTTCCATCAATGCTGGTGGAAGATGAGCACGGAAATCCTGTTCCGCTGGTAGACCTGCAGGGGCGTTTCCGCCCGGAGATGGGCGAGCTCGCCGGCAGGTATGTGAAGAACGAGTATTACGCAGACGATGAGATGCCCGACAGATCCGTGGATGTCGAGATCGCCATCAAACTGAAAAAAGAGAACAAGGCCTTCAGGGTCGGGAAGTACGAACACAGCTATCCACATTGCTGGCGAACGGATAAGCCGGTGCTTTACTATCCGCTTGATTCGTGGTTTATCAGGACCACAGCGGTGAAGGATCGCCTGATCGAGCTGAACAAGACCATTAACTGGAAACCGCCTGGCACCGGAACGGGTCGTTTTGGGAACTGGCTCGAAAACCTGAACGACTGGAATTTGAGCCGGAGCCGTTACTGGGGGATCCCGATCCCGATCTGGCGTACCGAGGATGGCACCGAAACCAGGTGTATCGGCTCCATGGAGGAGCTTAAGGCCGAATGCGACAAGGCCGTTGCGGCGGGGGTCATGCCATCAAATCCGCTCCATTCCTTTGAACCGGGGAACATGGACGATGATAACTATAAGGTCTTTGACCTGCACAAGAGCCATGTGGACAGGATCACCCTGATCAGCGAAAAGGGTCGGCCCATGAAACGCGAGGCGGATTTGATCGATGTGTGGTTCGATTCAGGATCCATGCCCTATGCCCAGCTTCACTATCCGTTCGAGAACAGGGAATTGATCGATCAGCGCATGTTTTATCCGGCCGACTTCATTGCTGAAGGGGTAGATCAGACCCGCGGATGGTTTTTTACCCTGCACGCCATCGCAACGCTGGTTTTCGATAGTGTGGCGTACAAGAATGTCGTGTCGAACGGATTGGTACTCGACAAGAACGGTCAAAAGATGTCGAAGCGTTTTGGCAACTCCGTGGATCCCTTTGAACTCCTCAGGAAATACGGCGCTGATGCTACGCGTTGGTATATGATCAGCAACGCACAGCCGTGGGATAACCTGCGGCTCGATCTGGAAGGAATTGCCGAAGAGCAGCGCAAGTTCTTTGGAACGCTGTACAACACCTACGGTTTTTTTGCACTATACGCGAATATTGACGGCTTCAACGATTCAGAGGCTGAGGTACCCTTGGCCGGGCGGTCCGATATTGATCGTTGGATCATTTCGGAGCTCAATACCCTGGTCAGGACCGTGGAAGAGGCTTACGACGATTATGAGCCTACGAAGGCGGCCCGCGCTATCAGCTATTTTGTGACCGGAAACCTGAGCAACTGGTATGTGCGTTTGAGTCGTCGCCGATTTTGGAAAGGGGAGTCCGGCCCCAGCAAGCAGGCGGCTTACCAGACCCTGTATCGCTGCCTAAAAACCGTTGCCAAACTGATGGCACCGATTGCTCCGTTCTTCAGCGAGCGGATGTATCGCGACCTCAATGGTGTTACCGGCAGGGAAGCGCATGAAAGTGTGCATCTGAGCACTTTTCCGCTGTTCAAGGCAGATGAAGTGGATTGCGACCTGGAGGATCGCATGCAAAAAGCCCAGACCCTCACGAGCTTGATCCTGAGTTTGCGCAAAAAGGAAAGGATCCGCGTGCGCCAGCCCCTGCAAAAGGTGATGGTGCCGGTTTCCGGCGAAAAGAGCGCTCGTCAGCTCACTGCAGTGCAGGATCTGCTCTTGTCGGAGGTCAATGTGAGGGAACTTGAGCTGATTTCCGAAAATAACAGGGTCCTGGTGAAGAAGGTTAAGCTTAATTTTAAGATATTAGGGCCTCGTTACGGTAGGTTGATAAAGCAAATTGCCGATGCGGTTGCCCAATTCGGTCAGGATCAGATACGCGAAATCGAACAGGCCGGTACGTATCATCTGGAAATTGACGGAAAAACCGTTATTTTAAACAGGGATGATGTCGAGATCACGAGCGAGGATATTCCAGGCTGGCTGGTCGCTTCCGGAAACGGCCTCACGGTTGCGTTGGATGTGACCTTGACCGACTCCCTGCGGGAGGAAGGGACCGCGCGTGAGCTGGTGAACCGGATCCAGAATTTGCGGAAAGATCTGGGTCTGGAGATCACCGACCGTATTTTTTTGGAGTTGAGGAAACACCCGGCGCTGGAGGCCGCTGTAGAGAATAACCGGTCGTATATCTGTAGCGAAACTTTAGCCGAAGACCTGAAAGTGGCAGACCAGCTTTCGAAGAAAGGTGCTTTCGTGGAATTTGATGACGTTAAGACCGAAATTGTGATTCAAAAAGTGCAAAATTATGACAGAGGAGTTAAAAGTGCATTATAGCGACGAAGAGCTCGAAGAGTTTCGCAAGATCATTTTGGAGAAAATAGCCAAGGCCGAGGCAGATCTGGCCGCGATCAAGGCAACGTATGTGAACGACGTGAACAACGGAACGGACGATACCTCACCGACCTTTAAGGCCTTTGAGGAAGGATCAAGTACCATGAGTAAGGAAGCGAACGCGCAACTGGCGAGTCGTCAGGTGAAGTTCATCCGCGACCTCAGGAACGCGCTCGTCCGCATTGAGAACAAGACCTATGGAATTTGTCGCGTGACCGGCAAGCTCATCAGCAAGGAACGTCTGAAGCTCGTTCCCCACGCTACCATGAGCATCAAGGCCAAAAAAATGAACAAGCGCTAAGGCGCCTATCCGTTGAGAAAAGCCTGCCTCATTATTGCCGCGGTACTCCTGATCGATCAAATCGTGAAGGTATACATCAAAACACACTTCCATCTCGGAGAGGAGGTGCGGGTGTTCAATTGGTGGCGGATACATTTTACCGAAAACAACGGAATGGCTTTCGGATTGGAGTTCGGAGGCCTCTGGGGGAAGCTGGCTTTGAGCTTGTTCCGCATAGGAGCTGTCGTGGCCATCGGATACTACCTTAAATTACTTATCGGCAGGCAGGTCAGGCAGATCGTTGTGGTTGCTTTAGCCCTTATCATGGCCGGTGCACTGGGCAACATCATTGACTCTGCCTTTTACGGATTGCTGTTCAGCGAGAGTTATGGCCAGGTCGCCACCTTTCTGCCTGAAGGAGGGGGATATGCCGGATTTCTGCAGGGGCGGGTTGTGGACATGCTTTACTTCCCGATCTGCAAGGGCTACCTGCCCGACTGGATCCCTTTTTGGGGAGGTGATTATTTTGTGTTCTTCAGGCCGGTGTTCAATATAGCCGATAGCGCCATCTCCATTGGAATTGCCCTGATCATTCTCTTCCAAAAGCAGACCTTCTCCGCAATGGAGCACTAATTCGTATCTTTGCACTTTTAATTTCATTCAGACCCGGCGGTACCGCGGAACCTTTCCGCCCGCAGGGCGTTGTACGGAAAACCAGAAAAAAATGGGCCTGAAACAGGATATAGATGCGCAGCATGCGTCGTATGAAGAGATAGGCGATCATCATGCCGCCGGGGATGCTACCCAAACCCCGATGCGCGACAATGCCTCTGATCTGAGTGACGACCAGAAGATGGACATTATCTCCGAAAAGGTGTACGACATCATGCATGCCCTGGGCATGGATATGACCGATGATAGTCTGAAGGGTACGCCGTTTCGGGTCGCGAAAATGTACGTGCATGAGATCTTTGGCGGCCTGCGGCCGGAAACAAAACCAAAGATGTCGACGTTCGAAAACTCGTACCGGTATGGCGAAATGCTGGTGGAGAAGAACATCACGCTGTATTCGACCTGTGAGCATCATCTGCTGCCGATCGTGGGGAAGGCACACATCGCCTACATTTCCAGTGGGAAGGTGATCGGGCTCTCCAAAACGAATCGGATCGTTGATTACTTCGCGCGCCGTCCGCAGGTACAGGAGCGATTGACCATGCAGATCGTGAAGGAATTGCAAAAAGTGCTGGATACAAGGGATGTGGCCTGCGTGATCGATGCCAGGCACCTTTGCGTGAACTCCCGTGGGATCCGCGATGTCGATAGCTCCACGGTCACCGCCGAATACGGCGGCAGGTTTCAGGATCCCGAAGTGCGAAAGGAGTTCCTGGATTACATCAATATGGGGGAGTAGAAGTACGCAAACCTGTAGCTGAACCGGGATACGACCTGTTCGGTTGAGTTTCCCTGTATAACTTTTTCAGTCTTTTTTGATCTGGCTGATGATGTACGTCTTCAAAAAAAGATGGAAGATCAGATCATTCAAACGCCCGGTTTTGTTTTGAGGTTGCGGAATATGGTCCGGGTCATTTTGTCGAGGTCATATTCGTGCGCCCAGCCCCAATGGTTGCGGGCTTCGGAATCGTCAATGCTGGAGGGCCAGCTTTTTGCAATAGTCTGACGGAAATCGGGTTCATAGCTCATTTTGAATCCGGGAATTTCCCTGGCCACGGCTGCAGCGATCTCCTCCGGAGCAAAACTGATCGCAGCCAGGTTGTAGCTGGAACGGATCCCGACCACCTCGGATGGAGCCTTCATGAGTTCCATCGTGGCGCGAATAGCATCATCTATGTACATCATCGGAAGGCTTGTTCCTTCCGCCAGGAAGGAAGTATAGGAGCCTTTCCCGAGGGCATCGTAGCAGATCTCCACGGCGTAATCCGTCGTCCCTCCCTTCGGCCTGTATTTCCACGAAATGATCCCGGGGTATCGGATACTGCGGACATCAACCCCATAGCGTTGATGGTAGTATTCGCACCAGCGTTCGCCGGCCAGTTTCGAAATGCCGTAGACCGTTATCGGGTCACAGACCGTTGTTTGCGGGGTGTTTACCCTGGGGGTGGCCGGACCGAAAACCGCGATACTGGAAGGCCAGTAAACCTGCCGGATCCTACCCTGACGGGCGAGCTCGAGAACGTTCAGGAGTCCGGTCATGTTCAGCTGCCATCCGTGCTGAGGTTCCTGTTCGGCCCTGGCGCTGAGAAGGGCCGCCATTTGATAGACGATACCGATCCCGTGATGCTCAATGATCTCTTCAAGCTGGACGCAGTCGGTAACGTCCATCGGTACGAAGGGGCCGGAGGCCGTGATTTCGTCCGGAGCCTGACGAATATCGCCGGCGACGACATTTTCATTGCCATATTCCTTGCGCAGTTCCATAACGAGCTCCGTGCCGATTTGCCCGGCCGCGCCGATCACCAAAATATTCCTGCTCATGAGAGGTGTCGTGTAGTGGAACGCTAAGATATGCGATATCCGTTAGTTCGCAGCCCGTTTTAATTTCCGTATTTTTGCTTTTGGAGCAGGTAGCGTTAAACAAATGGATCCGAATTCAGGTAAAAACGGGCTTTGTAACAAACTCAGCAGGGAGCAGCTGCAGGAACGGCTAAATACCGAGGACTTTAAACGCATTACTGTTTCGTTTTATCGCTATGTGATCATTGAGGATCTGGTCGCGATGCGCGATGAGTTGTATCGGAAATGGGATGCCCGCCGCTGTCTGGGCCGTATCTACATCGCCCGTGAGGGGATCAATGCGCAAATGAGCATACCGGAATATGAGTGGGACGCCTTTGCAGAGGAATTGCACGCCATTCCGGAGTTCAGGCATATTCCGTTCAAGATCGCCGTAGAGGAGAACGGTCGCAGCTTTTTGAAGCTGATCATCAGGATACGCAGGAAGATCGTTGCAGACGGGCTGGCAGACGATGAATATGACGTGGCAAACGTCGGCCGCCACCTGAGCGCCAGGGAATGGAATGAAGCACTGGACCAGCAGGGGACTATTGTGGTTGATATGCGAAACCACTACGAAAGCGAAGTGGGGCGCTTTGAGGGAGCAATCACGCCGAAGGCGGAAACCTACAGGGAAGAGCTGCCGGAAGTGTTGGAAAAGCTCAGGGGCAGGGAGGATCGGAAGGTGCTGCTTTACTGCACGGGGGGAATCCGGTGCGAGAAGGCCAGTGCCTACCTGAAGCATCACGGATTCAGGGATGTGAATCAGCTGCACGGCGGAATTATCGACTATATGCGTCAGTTGAAATTTGAGGAGTTGCCAAACAAATACTGCGGAAAGAATTTCGTGTTCGACGATCGTTTGGGCGAGCGCATCTCGGAAGAAGTGATCTCTTGCTGTCACCAATGCGGTAAGCCTTGTGACACACAGGTGAACTGTGCGAACAAGATGTGTAACCTGCTCTTTATTCAGTGTGAGGAGTGTGCAGCGGAGTATGCCTGCTGCTGCTCGGATACCTGCTCGGAGATGGCTGCGCTACCGGAAGAAAAGCAAAAGGAGTTGCGAAAGGGACAAAGGACGAGGCACCGGTTTCACTCGCACCGTAAATTCGATCATTTGCCTGCACAAAAACACGCATAATGCCTATTTACCACCAATTGGGAAAGATCCCGCACAAACGACATACAGTCTTCAAAAAAAACGACGGGTCGCTCTACTATGAACAGCTGTTTGGGACGATCGGGTTTATCGGTATGTCGAGCCTTTTGTACCACGTTGAGCGTCCGACCATGGTGTCTGCCGTGGGTGAGCCGGTTGATGTAACACCTGACGTAGCGGTGAAGCACAACATGACCAGCCGCTTGCTGAAAGGATGGAACCTGAAACCGGAGGCCGATTTCCTGACGAGTCGGAAACCGGTGCTGGTGAACCAGGACCTGAACATCTCCCTGGCCGCACCGGGCGAATCGCTTCGCGATTATTTTTACAAAAATGCCGATGCAGACGAGTTGATCTTTGTTCATAAGGGCTCCGGAACGCTCCGGACCCTGGTGGGCAATCTGAAGTTTGCATATGGGGATTATCTCCTGATCCCTCGCGGGATGATCTACCAGATCGATTTCGACACGGAGGACAACCGCTTGTTCATTGTTGAAAGCCATAGCCCGATGTACACGCCAAAGCGCTACCGAAACAGTTTTGGACAATTGCTGGAGCATAGCCCGTTCTGCGAACGCGATATTCGCCGTCCACAGGACCTGGAAACGCACGAAGAGAGGGGTGAATTCATCATCAAGGTAAGGAAACAGCATCATTTACATACCCTGACCTATGCATCGCACCCTTTCGACGTAGTGGGCTGGGACGGATACAATTATCCGTATGCCTTTAGCATTCACGATTTTGAGCCGATCACAGGACGCGTGCATCAACCACCTCCCGTGCATCAGACCTTTGAAACGGATACCTTTGTGGTATGCAGTTTTGTGCCGCGACTGTATGACTATCACCCGCAGTCCATTCCGGCACCCTACAACCACAGCAACATCGACAGTGATGAAGTGTTGTACTACGTGGACGGCGACTTTATGAGCCGGAACCATATCGATAAGGGATATATTAGTCTGCATCCGGCAGGAATTCCACACGGTCCGCACCCGGGAGCCTATGAGCGGAGTATTGGTAAGACCGAAACCGAAGAACTCGCGGTGATGATCGACACCTTCAGGCCCTTGTGGATCACCAAAGATGCATTAGCTTTGGATGATGGCGACTACTGGAATTCGTGGATCGGGAAGTGAAAACGGAAAACAGGAAACGGAGGGCAAACAGGCTCATCCGGCCGCAGGCCGGTAATGGGGAAGGAAAACAGGATCTAAGGAACTAAATGGAATAGCCATGACAACCGATACGACATCATTGAAACTCAAAAAAGTATTTCCCGAGGCAGAGGATTTTTTGCCGCTGAACGGAACGGATTACGTTGAACTGTACGTTGGCAATGCGAAACAGGCGGCGCACTACTATCAGCATGCCTTTGGATTTCAGCCGGTGGCCTATGGTGGACTGGAGACCGGATTGAAGAACCGCGCAAGCTACGTATTGGGACAGGACAGGATCCGTTTGGTTTTGACGACTCCGCTGTGCGAGGGCGGACCAATAAACGAGCATTTGAGCAAGCACGGTGAGGGAGTAAAGACCATAGCCCTGTGGGTTGATGATGCCACCAGATCATGGGAGGAAACCACCAGGCGTGGCGCCAGGAGTTTCATGGAGCCGGAAACGATCGAAGATGAGCATGGAAAAGTGGTTCGTTCCGGGATCCATACCTACGGCGACACCGTACACATTTTTATTGAACGAAGTGCGTACAACGGCGTTTTTCTGCCGGGATATGAGGAATGGCAGCCGGATTATGTGGCCCCTGAGGTCGGCCTGAAATATATTGACCATATGGTTGGGAATGTAGGCTGGAACGAAATGAATACCTGGGTCGAATTCTATGCCAGGGTGATGGGCTTTGTGCAGCTCGTTTCCTTCGACGACAAGGATATCTCAACTGAATACACCGCCTTGATGAGCAAGGTGATGACGAACGGTAACGGACGCATCAAATTCCCGATCAACGAACCGGCGAAAGGAAAGAAAAAGTCGCAGATCGAGGAGTATCTTGATTTCTATAACAGTGCTGGGGTGCAGCACATCGCGGTAGCTACGGATAACATCATCGAAACCGTGACCCAGCTTCATGATCGCGGTGTGGAGTTCCTGCGCGTGCCGGGGACCTACTACGAAACCGTACTGGATCGGGTAGGGGAGATCGACGAGGATCTGGAGCTGTTGAAAGAGCTCGGTATCCTGATCGACCGCGATGATGAGGGCTACCTGTTGCAGCTCTTCACCAAGCCGGTAAGTGATCGGCCGACCCTGTTCTTCGAGATCATTCAGCGCAAGGGAGCCAGGAGTTTCGGTAAAGGGAACTTCAAGGCCCTTTTCGAAGCTATTGAGCGCGAGCAAAAATTGCGCGGGACCCTGTAGCTATAAAAAAGCCATTTATAAGGGTCGTTTTGCTCAGAGCTTGAAAACGAATCCCACCCCGTGCACATTGTCGATCCTGATCCTGGACTCGGGTTTGAGGTACTTGCGAAGGCGTGAGATGAAAACGTCCAGCGAGCGCCCTAAAAAGTAATCATCTTCTCCCCAGATCTTCAGGAGGATCTCATCGCGCTTAAGCACTTTGTTTGGATGTGTGCAGAAATAGTACAGGAGTTGTGCTTCCTTCCGTGTGAGTTTTTGCATTTCGCCAGCCCGGCCCAGGGTATAGGTTCCGTAGTTGAAGTGGAAGGAACCGATCCGGAACTGCTTTTGCTCCTCCTTCGCCGGTTCGGAGTACTTGCTGCGGCGGAGGAACATTTCGATCTTCAGGATCAGCTCCTCAATACTAAAGGGCTTGGTGAGGTAGTCATCGGCTCCCGTACGGAGCCCCGCCAGGCGGTCTTCCTTCATGCTTTTGGCAGTGAGGAAAATGATCGGGATATCTCTGTTCTGCGACCGAATGACCTCCGCTAGTGCGAATCCATCCATCTTCGGCATCATGGCATCAAGCAGGCACAGATCGTAGGATCCCTTTTTGAAACAGTTGCTCCCTGTTTCCCCGTCCGGACAATGGGTCACCCTAAAACCGTGTTTTTCCAGATTGTCCTTTGTGACGAAACTCAAATTGGCATCGTCCTCCACGTATAGAATGTGCGCTCCGACATAACTCATAGGTTCGTTTCAGCGTCTGAAATGAGCAGGCTAAACTTGCTGCCCTTACCCTCTGTACTGTCGCAATCCAGCTTCCACTTGTGCGCGGCAGCAATGTTTTTTACGTAGTAAAGTCCCAGTCCGAAACCCTTTACGTTATGCAGATTTCCCGTCGGAACCCGGTAGAATTTATGAAAGACCTTGCTGAGTTGATCCGGCGCCATGCCGATACCCGTATCCTGGATCGAAATCCGCAATAACTTGTCTTCATCTGAAGTGCGCACACAAATATCGACCTGATCCCTACTGTACTTCACGGCGTTGTCGAGTAAATTCCAGATCACATTGATAAAATGGATCTTGTCTGCTTCAATAAACCGACGGGTGGCTTTCAGGTCCGAAGTAATTTTGGCATCAGTTCCGTAGCTTTTCAGGTTCAGTTTATCCACGGCCGTTTCCAGTACCTCATGCACATCAAGCCATTCCTTTTTCAGGCTCAGCTCCTCCTTCTCGCTCCTGGCCACTTGCAGCACTTTCTCCACCTGTGTGTTCAAACGCTGGGCTTCGTCGGCGATGATATTCGCATAGCTTTTGAGTCGCTCAGGCTGTTCCTTGATCTCCTCCTCACTCAACACCTTGCTCGAGATCATGATCGTGCTGATCGGTGTCTTGAACTCATGTGTCATGTTGTTGATGAAATCGCGTTGCACCTCGCTTAAGCGCTTTTGCCGCAAAATAATAAAAATAGCGTAGCTAAAGAAAATCGTCGCTATGAACACCAGCAACGTGACGTAGGTCCAGGGCCCCAGCGAAGCCCTCAAATACTGATTCTTAGTCGGAAAGCGGACCCCGAAATAGTACAGGTACTCCCGGGTCTTGGGCATATCGGCCGGATCGATCTTTACCGGGCGGGCCGATTTCTCCACCTTGGCACCCGAAACCATCTGATCCGAACTACAGTCATAGATCGCATATTCGTAGCCGATATCGATATGTTGAAGATCAAGCTCCTTACAGAGGTAATATTCCAGCACCTGCTCGTTGATGAAATCCTGCGTATTCACCACGAAATAGTCATCCTCCATCTGCCGCACCGGGTTCCCGCGATTCGGCTCGTGCCCGTTGAATTCCGCCAGTTGATGTGACACCGTCGTGAGCGCCCCGGTCACTTTTTGATTAAATTCCCGCTCCTCAAAGGCATAGGCCTTCTGCACCCAAAACACCTGGGCCGAAATGATCCCAATGATCGAAAGTGCCCCGAGGAGCACCACCATCTGTATCTGCCGACTTTTCACTACGCTAAAGTGAGGGGAAAAATTCGCTGACACTCCTGATGCTGGCCTTTAGCTTCATGGCTATTCCTTTTGCGCCTCACGGCGCGATGAACAAGGTGCCCGGTTTTTTCGGGACTGCGATCTTTGTATAATTCCGGCTTACTCGTTGATGAGGTTGAGCAGCGCCTGATAGTCCGGGATCAGAATGATCTCGATCCGACGGTTCTTTGCTTTTCCCCCGTCAGACTCATTCGAAGCGATCGGAATATATTCCGATCTTCCGGCCGCGGTCACACGGGTCGGATCCACCCCTTTATTCCTGGTCAGGATCCTGACCACGCTGGTTGCCCGCATCACACTGAGATCCCAGTTATCCCTGATCACCTGCCCGCCGTAGTACTGGTCGTCGTCGGTATGACCTTCGATCAGGATGTTTATATCCGGATTTTCTGCCAGCACGGTCGCCAGCTGATCCAGTGCCCGGATACCTTCCGCTTCCACCTCCCACTTGCCCGATCCGAACAGCAGACTGTTGTCCAGGGTCACGTAGACGCGTCCGTCTTTCTCCTCCACGTTTACACCTTTGCCCCTGAATCCAAGTAATGCGTTCGCCACGTTCTTTCGCAGCGCTTCGGTAGCCGAATCCTTCTCGGTTAGCATCCGCTGTAATTCGTTCACCTTCGCCTCACGTGCCATCAGGGCATTTGAGATCCTGTCCATTTCCCCGGCCCGTAGTCGAAGCGAATCCTCTTTGCCTTGCAGTTTGGCTTCCAGCACCTGCATCTCTTCCAGCAGGCGTCGGTTTTCCTCCGCATTCCGTGCGATCAGCGAGCTGTTGTTCTCGATCAGCAGCTCATAGCTATCGTTCAGCTCCTGATAGCTGCGTTTCAGTACCCGGAGCTGCTTTCCCCTGGACGTAGTATCTGCTTCCAGGGCTTTTACTGATCTCAACAACCGATTGCGCCCGGCCTCAATTTCCTTCAGGGTCATCGAGAACTCCGAATTTTGCATCTTCAACCGGGCCAACTCTTCCTGGCTCTGATCGTAGCTGGTCTGTAACTCTTTGAATTTCCTGATCGGAACGCATCCGGCCGCGAGGCCGGAAACGATCAAAAACAATAAAAACTTCTTCATGGCACCTTATTTTGCGGCTAAGATAAGTGATGGAAACGTTTGTTTTTTAGCAGGCACTTAACAAAACCAACAATCTGTCGTTAATAAACCGCCTATGAGGGGTTGGCGTTTCCATTCGCTTTTGACACTGAAGCTGGCGTTCACACTGGCGCTGCTGATGTCGCTAACGCTTTTGTGGGCTCAGGTTAACGATCCCGACCGGCGGTTGATGACCATTCCGTGGCCGGTTGATTCCCTGCTGCTCGACTCGCTTTCGGTGGTACCTTCTTCACTCCGCCTCACGGCGGGAAGCGAAACATTGCCGCCTGCCAGCTATTCCTTCGATTTCAGGACCCGCAAGCTATGGGTGGCCCCAGGGGACAGCGGGCAGCTGACGATCGGATATACGGTTTTGCCATACGATCTCGGTAAAACGCAGGCGCGGAAAGATACCAACCTGCTGCATATTCGCCTGCTCGATAATCGCCCCCCCGGATACTATGAGATCCCGGGCAGCCAGACCCCTTTTGAGCCGTTTGAGGGGCTCGATAAGAACGGATCGATCAGCCGGGGCGTTACCGTCGGAAACCGGCAGGACCTGGTCCTGAACTCGAGCCTTGATCTGCAGCTTTCGGGCCGGCTCAACGAAAACACCTACATCCGCGCTTCCATTACAGATGACAACGTGCCCATCCAGGCCGATGGATATACGCAGCAGCTGCGCGAATTCGACCGGGCATACATTGAGCTCAAGAACGATCGGCTCGGCACGATAGTCGCCGGGGATTACGAAGTCACCGCAGACCGGTTCCGCTTTATGCCGTGGTACAAAAAGCTGAGCGGGGCCACTTTCCGGCGACACTATAACGACCCCGGCATTGAAGTCCGTGCCTCGGCAGCCCTTTCAAGGGGCCAGTTCGCACGGAACTACTTTTTTGGGATTGAGGGTAACCAGGGTCCCTACAAGCTCGTGGGCGCCAACAATGAGCAGTTCATCATTATCGTATCCGGCTCTGAGCGGGTCTACATTGATGGCCAGCCCATGACCCGCGGCCAAAACCACGACTATGTGATCGATTACAATTCGGGCGAGATCACCTTCACAGCACTTCAGCAGATCACCAATGTGAGGCGGATCGTTGTGGAATTCCAGTATACGGATCAAAGCTATGCGCGTTCGCTGCTCGAAGGCGAGGTGGCAAAAACCAAAGGACCCTGGCAGTGGGCAGCCGGGATCTATTCCGAGCAGGATGCCCGAAACCAGAACCTGCAGCAGGATCTGTCCGATGAGGACAAGCAGCACCTTTCGGTCATCGGCGATAACCTCCAGGCCGCTGTGATCCGGGCCATTGACAGCGTAGGCTACTCAGAGGGCAAGATCCGGTACGCACTGATCGATTCGCTCGGATACGACAGCGTACTGGTCTATTCCACAGACCCGGCCAGGGCCCTCTACCGCGCCACCTTTAGCAACGTTGGACAAGGCAACGGCGATTATATCCTTTCCGATGCAGCGGTGAACGGGCGGGTATTCCAGTGGGTGCCGCCTGACGGCGGGATCCGCCAGGGCCAATATGCTCCGATCCGAAAGGTCATCACACCGCGAAAGCTACAGCTGACCTCGGGCGGACTCTCCTACAACAAAACCGGGGGAAGGATCGGTACGCAGCTAACGGTTTCACGCTACGATCCCAATACGTTTAGTGAACTGGATAGCGACGATGATGTGGGTACAGCTGTAAACGTCTTTGCCGACAAAAAGTGGACCTCCGGCTGGGAAACCGGCATTGACTACGAATACGTGCAGGATCGGTTTAGGCCGATCCAGCGCTTTCGGAGCGTGGAGTTTCAGCGCGATTGGAACCTGAGCGATACGCTGGCCGATGGCGATCAGCACTACGTTACCACCAGGGCGGGTTACCGGAAACAAAACCTGGGCGGGTTCACCTATGCGCTGCAGTTCCTGGCCGATGGCCCCGATTACGCAGCCGTTCGGAATAACTTGCTGGGCGATGTCGACTACCGGGGAACCCTGGTCCAGGTTCAGGCGAGCTGGCTCGAATCCGATGTGGAAGGTGCTGGTCAGCGCTTTATCCGTCAAAAAACGCATTACCGCCAGTACTGGAAGTGGCTGAAGTTTGGAGTGCAGAGCGAAAGCGAATTTAACGAGAAGCAAAATGCCGGGACCGATTCGCTTCAGTCCGGAAGCTACCGCTTTGAGCAGTGGGAGTTTTTCGTTGGAAACAATGACTCGCTGGCCAACGGGCTCGGGTTCACTTATTTTAATCGGAGCGATTACGCCCCGGGGGGCGAAAGTTTGAGGCTGGCCACCCTGGCCAACGCCTTTACGCTTGACAGTCGGGCCCGGATTGCCCAAACAGGCAATATCAAAGCAGGTTTTACCTATCGGTTGTTAAAAAATTCAAGTGATAGCCTTGATCCACAGGACCGGACCCTTACGGGTCGATTCCAATACCGTCAGCGCCTCTTCAAAAACGCTGTCGATATAACCACCTTCTACGAGAGTGGCTCCGGCCAGGAAGCCCGTCGCGAATTCGCCTATATCGAGGTCGCCTCCGGCCAGGGCCTCTACGCCTGGGTTGACTACAACGGCGACGGGATCCAGCAGCTCAGTGAATTTGAGATCGCCCAGTTCCCTTCCGATGCCAGGTACGTCCGTGTATTCCAGCAAAGCAACCAATATGTGCGCACCAACTTCAACAAATTCTCACAGGTCCTTATGCTGGATCCGGCTGCCATCTGGCGCAACAAGGACGGCATCCAAAAAGCGCTCAGCAAGTTTTCCGTTCAGATCATCTACAACACCGAACGCAAAACGCAAAGCGATAATCTGGCAGAGAGCCTCAACCCCTTCCGGGCTATCGAATTCGATGGTTCCCTGATCGCCCTTGATCAGGGCTGGCGCAATAGTCTGTTTTTCCAGCGAAGCAAGGCCTCCTTTGGAGCTGATTACACTTTTACGCAGAACCAAAGCCGCAACCTGGTCAGCTACGGATTCGAATCGCAACGTACGCTCGAACACCAATTTCAATGGCGTTGGATGTTGTTTCAAAACTGGATCTGGAACAGTCAGGCCGGCACCCGAAACCGCGTCAATGGATCTGAAGGCTTCAATGCCCGCAGCTATAACTTCACCGAGCAGCGGACCGAGCAAAAAATCACCTTTCAGCCGGGTCGCCAATGGAAACTTAGCTTTATTGCAAGCTACAGGATCTCCCTAAACGACAGTGAACTGGCTGAAGAGCTTGCGGCTTTCGACACGGGTCTTGAATTCAATTACAACCTGGCCGCCAAAGCCCTGATCAGTGTAACCCTGAACCTCATCCGAAACAACTATTCCGGAGAAGCCAATACCCCGGTCGCCTATGCTATGCTGGAAGGCCTCCAGCCGGGGCAAAACGCTACCTGGAATGCCACGCTCCAAAGCAACATTGCCAGGCACCTCCAACTTAACCTCCTCTACGACGGACGTACCAGCGAAACGGTACCAGTCACGCATACCGGCAGTATCCAACTCAAGGCCTTTTTCTGATCCAGGGAGCCGGGCGATACTAAGGGACACACTTGTCCTTGTACTTCCCAGCTCAGAACAGTCCGCTTTCCAGCGTAAAGCTGCTTTTTCCGATCAGTTCGTTTTCGGTGTAAACTTCAACCTGGTAGGTTCCTTCGATCCACTTCTGACCTTCGGCACGATCAATGTACATGCACACATCCATTGCCTCATTGTTGTAGATCACGGTTTGCTTTTCAGAGCATACGATCTTCTGATCCCTGTAGTTCACGGCATACTCCTCTATACCCTTTCCGATCAGCATTCCTTCCGAATCGGTCACCCGTAGGTAGATCACTTTTTCACCACTTCCGGCGATTTCATTCCTGGCGAGTACGAAACAAGTTTTGATGCGGTCAACCTTGCGGGCCTTGGTTACTTCCTTTTCTTCGCCGCTGCCCGTTTTCTTAATTCCACCCGCGATGATCTCCACGGCATTCAACACCTGGCCGCGCGATATTTTTGTTTCGAGCTCGGTCTTTTTCTGGTTCAGGACATTGGTCAGCTCCTTCTCTTCGCTCAGGGCTTCCTCAACCTGGGATTTCTCCATCGCCAGCTGCTCGTTCATCACGATCAGCGAGTCGGCCTTTGCCAACAGCGCCGCTTTTTCCTTTTTTAGCTTATATACTTCATTGCGGTAACGGGTCAGACGGGCTACGTCGGACTGCAGGTCCACAACGGAATCCCTCAGCGCAATGATCCGGGCACGCTCAACGACCAACTCGCTGTTCACATTTTCGTTCTCGAGGATCAACGCTTCGTATTGAGCGGCCAACTCATCAAGGTCAACGATGAGCGCCTCCTTTTCCCCGGTCAGATCGGCTACCACAGCATCTTTTTCCTGTTTTTGAAAGTATAGCCCTGCAACGGCTGCTATTAACGCAACCAACAGCACTATGATAATAATGCGGTTGCCACGGCTCGATTGATCAGACATAACTCCTTTTTTAATTAAATTTGTTATTCAATTGGCGGCGATAAAGATAAGGCGTCCCTGGAACTCTGCAACAATTTTTCAGGTATGCACGTATTCCGCTCCACAGGCCGATCCATCCGGGCACTGGGTTTTCTGCTTTTTCCCGATCACTGTACTTGTTGCAAGACCGGGCTGCTACAAGCCGAGCGCTTTCTTTGCGGGTCGTGCCGTTCCCTGCTACATTACACGGATCACCACTTGGTGCATCGCAACGAGCTGCATCGCCTTTTTGACGGTCGCGTACCTATCCATTCGGCCATGGCACTTTGGTATTTCGACAGTGGTGGCCCCACCCGTTCGCTGATGCACGCTCTTAAATACCATGCCGGCCTCACGGCCGGATGGTCCTTCGGAGCCGAACTGGGCAGGCGGCTGCGCCTGGAAACCTTCCGGCCCGAAGCCCTTTGCCCGATACCCCTGCATCCGCGTAAACACCGGAAACGAGGGTTTAATCAGGCCGGGATCATCGCCCGGGGTATTTCCGAAACGAGCGGGATCTCTGTATGGAACGGACTCAGGCGAACGCGGATCACCTCAACGCAAACGAAAAAAAATGCCTGGGAACGGCAACGGAATGTCGGGAATGCGTTTTCTTTGAGGTGGCCAAACCAACCCATTCCAAAAAGCCTCTGGCTGGTAGATGATGTGGTCACTACCGGAAGCACCCTGGAAAGTGCGCGCCTGGCCATCCCGCCGCAGGCGGAGGTGGGAATATTGGCCCTGGCATGTGCAGAAAGGAAATAAAACCGCCCTCAATACAGAACCATGCCCCTTGTGGCGCAAATATGCTGATATCATGAAATACCGACCTCTGTTCCTTCCTTCGTCCGGACTAAAGCTAGCCCTGATGTTATGGCCGATCATCGTTGCTCCGGCACCTGCCCAAAACTACCTTGACCTCGTGAAACTCCGGTACGAGAGCACCCCGCCAACCAACTATGAAGGTGTGGATGAAGGCCAGTCGCAGATCAATGAATTTTTTCTGGACCTCACTGCTCCCATTGAGCTGAACGATCGCTACGCAATCATCACCGGGTTTATTGGCGAATCGCTGAGCTCGCAGTTCAAGCCAGACGATCCGCACATTACCCGGGTGTATGCCACTACGCTCAAGGTGGGGCTCAACGTAAAATATAACAACCGCTTTTCGGTGCAGTATGTGCTGTTGCCGAAGATCGCGTCGGATTTCATCGGGGGCGGTAACATCCAGCTCGGCGGAGTGGTCCTCGCCAAGTACGCGCGGAGCAACGAGCTCAAATGGAAATATGGGCTCTACTATAACAGCGAGTTGTTTGGACCGTTTTTTGTGCCGCTGCTCGGAGTGTACTACCACCGTGCAGGAAGCCGATGGGAATTTGACCTCACCCTTCCGCTGTCAGCCAACGCCGACTACCGCCTTAGCGACCATTGGAGTGCCGGGGCGCATTTCGGGACCTTCGTGCGGACCTATAACCTCAACCAGTCCCCCTTTATAGAAAATAGCGGGTACCTGCAAAAGAATGGCCAGGAACTATTCCTGTACGGACGCTGGAAGCCTTTGAGATCGCTGATCCTGGAAGCGGGGGTCGGGTTTACGGTCGGACGCAGATACGAGATCTACGACGACCAGGATAAAGTGCATTGGGGCATATTGACCTTGATGGTCGGCGACGATCGGCCCGAGCCGGAAAACCCAAATTTCCGCAATGGCATGATCTTCAGCCTCCGGGCCGTGTACCGCTATCCGCTGAACGAATCACCCATCCCCCAAAACGGGGCCAGCCAACCGACCGGGGAGTGACACATCGGCCCGTAAGGGCATGGGTACAGAACGCATAATGGAGATCCGACGCATGTTTATAGAGCGTACATGAAAAAAGTTCCCTTTTCCCTCCTTATCGGCCTCACGGCCGGATGGTTCCTGAGTGGCTGCAATGGTCCGCAGGAATCGCTGAGCAATACTGCCACCCAGTCCCTGAACGCCTTTCCCTTTAGCTTCCGCGCCGAAAGCAGCAACCCTGTGTGGGATCTGACCATTGATCCTGACCAGGGACTTCAACTGCGTCAGACGGGAGAAGAAGAGATGTCGGTACGTGCTCCGTTCCCGGGAAGAACGATCGACAAAAAAACGGGCGAACTGGTACTGGATGCCCAGACCAGGGCGCATCATATAGTGATAAGGATCAGGGAGGAAAACTGCCGGGTCACCAGGACAGATGGATCGTACCCCTACAAGGTACAGATCGTGCTGGACGACCGTACTGAGCTAAGCGGTTGCGGACACCTCCAGGGCGAAGCCATGGAGCTTAGATCAATGTGGATCCTGTCGTCAATGCCCGGCAATGATCTCAGGGAGGCACCATCAATACCTGAACTGAGCATCGACCTGCTGTTCGGCCGATATTCGGCCACAGACGGTTGCAACAGTATGGGTGGAGATCTTTCCATGAAGCCGAACAGGCCCCTGTTTCGGCCCGGGCCGGATACCCTGATGTACTGTGGGAACGATTTCGGCCAACAGTTCAGGGAATGGTTTATGAACGTGGACGGCTACAGGATCAGGGGTCAGGAACTACTGCTCTACCGCGATGGAGAGGTCGCTCTGACCTACCGTCAAAAGCCGGTCGGGCCGGATCAGGTCGAAAAGGACCTCCATGGCCTGTGGGTCGTTTATTCGATCGGGACCACCCCCATACCGAAGGGAAGTGAAGAACCGCGAATCGGTTTTTATCTGGCCGAAGGCCGTGTCAGTGGATACACTGGGTGCAACCATTTCAATGTGAAACTGGAAGCATCGGAAGGGTTGCTTCGGTTGGCAGAGGCAATGGTCATGACCAAGAAGGCCTGTCCGGCCTCAGTGGAGGAGTCGTTTTTAAATGCCATTTCGCGTGTAAGCGCCTATCGGCGCGATGAGGAGCTCCTATTCTTGCTTGGCGAACAAGGTAAAACCTTGCTGTCGCTGCAAAAGACCAACTAAACAAAAAGAACTGGTTTTTAGGCAACTACATCCTTTTTTCTTTTTACCAGCCAAAAAACATTTGGACTTTTGGCGATACGGGGCGCAAAAATTGATAACTTAGCTGAAGAGTTTAGACAACCGGATCACCTCGAACATCAGGTACGAACCAACCATTTAATATGCTTTTTGGAACTCAACTTTTTACCAGTCAAACTTAAATATCATGAATACTATTACAAAAAACATGAGTATGAAACTTCTTTTGGCAGTTGCTTTTTTTGTTGCAACTATAGCAGAAGGCCAAAATGATACCACCCCCACTATGTATATTGGAATATCAGTTGGGCTCTCAGCGTATACAGTACAACCAGGAAACAATGAAATTCCTGTTTCTTCTGATTATCGCATAAACTCAGAGGCAGGTATAACTGGCGTTTTTGATCTTAACAACACATACCTAATCAAGACGGGCTTATTTTATACCTACTACCGTTCTCCGTCTGTTAACAATGGTTCGTCCTATGAGGAATTCCTGCAGCTGCCTTTTTCTTTTGGTTTTAGTGTTAACACAAAACGCGATAAAAAGCTATATGTGCTAGCTGGTCCACAAATTTCTGCTCTTATTCGTCGGGGAACAGCACAATCTGGAGATGATCATTATACGATGACTAACGCTTCCTTTGGTGAGGTCTATAAATTGGGAATTGCTGTAGAGGCAGCTTTCATGAGACATGGTAAGTTTATGAACCTATTTGGCTTTAGAGGACAGATGGATATCCCGGGTCTGGTTTTCAACAGTAATTCGGCAGACGCAAATTCATATATTTCGGTTGGTCTGTTCTACAACCTTAACAAAAAGATCAGACGGAAGTTCAATTGAAAATACTGCACCTGAAAATTAATTCAAAAAAGACATATTTCCCTTTTTTTCACAGCTGTTCAAAATGATTTTTGACCGGATGGTCAAAAAGTACAGCTCCAACAAGCATTCCAGGGGCATCCGTACATGGGATCAGCTGGTCAGCATGCTGCATGGCCATCTGGCAGGTGCACCCTCCCTGCGTGATACAGGCAATGGGCTTCGCAGCACATTAGGCAATCGCTCTCATCTGGGTTTAATCCATGTACCGGTTAAGCCCTTCCAGGCTACTTTTAATAAAGCGTTGAAATACAATATTATAAAAAACATTAATTACAGAGCTAGCTACAGAGCTAGCTACAGAGTTAGCTCTGTAATTAATGCAACAACTTTGCACACATAACAAGAAAAAAACCGGAAGATAAAAACACCCGCAAGCTGGTCAGGGCAGGCGGTGGGTAGCCGACTGGCGCTGGCTGCCATTGTACCGTTGCCTTTGAATGGATCACCGAACTTCTTTCCGCTGGGCGGCGGGGAGACCTGATCAACTGCTTTTGGCGATTCACCGGTTGCTTGCCAGAATAATCCTGAAATAGGTTTACACCGTGGATCGGGTCCTGGCCCGTTAAACTTTTGCTCAAAGGGTACATCTTTGCGTGTGGGAAAACCATCAGGGTTGGATACCGGGGAATTTCTGGAGTTGCGGCAAACAGATGGCGCTGAGCGTGCCTATACGGCACTGGTGCGCCATTATGCCAAAACGATCTACTTCCACATCCGACACCTGCTCTTTGATCATTCGCAGACAGATGATCTGGTGCAGGAAACCTTTTTAAAGGTCTGGAAGAATATTCATTCATTCCGGGGTCCCGGCTCCATAGAAGGGTGGTTGCGACGCATCGCCACCAACGAAGTGTTACAACACCTGCGTAAGACCAGGACGCGCATATCTACGGTATCGAACGGGATGGAAGATAGGGACGGCGTGGCCCACATTGAGCCGCAGGCTCCGGACTATTGGAACGCAGAAGAGGGCGAAAAGCGTTTTTTGCAGGCTATTGAGCACCTGCCGGAGAAGCAGCGTTTGGTTTTTTCGATGAAGTACTTCGGGGATATCACCTATGCGGAAATGGCGGAGCAGCTCGGCGGTACCGTCGGGAGTTTGAAGGCGAGTTACCACCACGCCGTGCAAAAGCTGAAAAATAAATTATCGACGGATTAAACCCTGACGGGTTGATAGCATCTTCAAAACATGATGAAGGAGGAAAGCACCTATCCGAAACTGGATTTCGAGCCAGATAAGAGCTACTGGAAGGATCTGGAAGCCCGATTGCTGTCAATCCCTTCCATGGCCAAACCGAAGGTATACCCCCTGAAACGCTATCGTTGGTGGGTGGCCGTGGCAGTCGTTGCACTGCTGGTATCAGTGGCACTGCTTTTGCCGGGAAGATCGTCCACCGGGCTTACAGGCAGGGAAATGGTGCTGTATCTGGAAAATGAGGGCGCCTGGATGATAGAAGATCTGGCCTTTGATGAGGAGATCCGCTACGCTTCGTTCGACGATATAGGCAGTGCGGACGACCTCCTTGAGGTCTTTTACCTGCAGGATATTGAAGATGTGGAAAGTTATTGGGAAATAGACATTTGATACAGAAATAAAAACACTTACAAAAAAGAAAGACATGAAACAGACCCTGGTTATATGGGTGCTTTTGATCGGACTGGGAGCCAGCGCTCAGGGTCCGGATCGGATGAAGCTGAAAGCGTTTAGGGAAAAGACTGATTCCACGCGTATGTCAAGGGAAAAGGTTGATGCCATACGGGTGTCGTATATCACGATGCAGTTAGATCTGACACCTCAGCAGGCACAGGAATTCTGGCCTGTTTACAATGAGTATCAGGGCAAATTGAAGGAGGCCCGAAGAGAGCAGCTGGAGTCTATCCGCCCGGAGGGCGATGAGAAAAGGAAGCTTGATGACCTGACGGATGAAGAGCTTGAGGAAATGATGCAGCAGCGCTTTCAAATGGAGCAACTGGAGCTCAACCTGAAGAAGGCGTATCACAAACGCTTTAGTGAAGTACTGGAGATCAGGCAGGTGGCCAGGTTGTATCGAAGCGAGCACGAATTTAAACGCAAATTGTTCGAACGGATGCGATGCCAAAAAGACTGCCGCCCCGGAGAACGCGGCCGATTCCGGCATTGATCTGCTGAGCGCCGTATATTTACGGCATGAGCCGGAAAGATGATTTTCTTACCTATCAGGCGCAAACGACAGACTACGCGCCGGCCCTTGAAGTAGCATACGCCAAAGGATGCTACCTCTACGATCGCGACGGAAAGCAATACCTTGACCTGGTGGCCGGGGTATCTGTTTGTAATATGGGACATGCGCACGTGGCCATCAACAGGGCCATCAGGGAGCAGATAGATCAGTACCTGCACGTGATGGTCTATGGAGAGTACATTCAGGACAGGCCACTGGAACTTGCAAGGAAACTGGCCTCCCTGCTTCCTGCCCCCCTCAGATCAACCTACCTGGTCAACTCCGGTGCGGAGGCCATTGAGGGAGCACTCAAACTGGCCAAACGATTTACGCGCCGAACGGGAATTGTTGCAGCCCAGGGAGCGTACCACGGAGCTACACACGGTGCCCTGAGCGTGACGGGAAATCACGACTGGACCCGTTCCATGCGGCCCCTGTTACCCGGAGTACGGTTTCTGGAATTCAACCGGGAGGAAGATCTGGAGCTGATCAATGAACATACGGCGGCCGTTATTTTGGAGACGATCCAGGGGGCAAATGGCTTTGTGCTGCCCAAAAACGATTATCTGAAGCATGTTCGTGAACGGTGCAATGAAACCGGTGCCCTATTGATCCTGGACGAGATCCAGTCGGGCTTCGGTCGGACCGGGAAGTTCTTCGGATTCGGGCATTTCGAGGTCGTTCCGGATATTCTGGTGGTCGGAAAAGCCCTGGGTGGAGGAATGCCGATCGGGGCATTCATCAGTTCGAACGAAATAATGGCTGTACTGCGTCGCAATCCGATGCTGGGGCACATTACCACGTTTGGCGGGCATCCGGTTTCAGCTGCCGCCGCACTGGCTCACCTAAAGCTGTTGCACGCAACAAAGGTGACGGATACCATTGCCGGAAAGGAAGCTCGTTTTCGGGCGGGACTTGCTCATCCGGCCGTGAAGGCCGTGACCGGAAAGGGACTGATGCTGGCTGCGCATCTGGAGAGTGCAGAACTGGCGCAGGAGGTCGTGAAACGGGCCATGGAGAAAGGCCTGATCCTGTTTTGGCTGCTGTTCAGGGGCAATGCACTGCGGATCACCCCGCCGCTGGTCATTACGGACGAGCAGATCAACCGGGCCTGCAGGGTCATTCGCGAGTGCCTGGACGAGCTAACGGGCTAGCCCGGGCAAGGGCCTGAGCAAAAACAGGTGAGCTTACTGCGGATCCACATCTGCCACGATCCGCACCCCTTTAAAGTCTCCGTGGTCCTTTAACTGTTCGATCAGCTGGCGTATGAGCTCCTTGGCCATTTGCAGGCTTTCTCCCGTGGCCAGTTTCAACAGGATGTTCTTGTGGTACTGATTGCGCACCCGTGCGATGGCCGGAAACTCAGGCCCCAGCACCTCCCTGGGAAATCGCTTACGCAGGGGCCGGGCCAGGGCTTCGGAAGCCCTGTTCACGAGATCTATTTTCCGATGCCGCACATTCAGCCGGATCAGCCGGTAATACGGCGGATAGTGAAAATTTTTCCGCTTTTTCAATTCCTCTTCGGCCCGATGCCCGTAGTCGGAACGCTGCACATCAAGCAACAATGGATGTTTGGGCTTATACGATTGGATGTACACCTGGCCGCGCTCCTTTTTTCTGCCGGCACGACCGGCTACCTGGACCATCAGTTGAAAAGCGCGCTCAAATGCCCGGAAATCCGGATACTGCATCATGGTATCCGCTGCCAGTATGCCCACCATGCGCACATGATCGAAATCCAGCCCCTTTGTCAGCATTTGCGTCCCCACCAGAATATTGATCTCCTGCCGCGCAAACCGGTCAATAATGTCCTGATAGGCATATTTTCGGCGTGTTGTATCCCAATCCATCCGCCCTACACGGGCGGATGGAAAACGGAGCCTTAGTTCCTCTTCGATCCGTTCCGTACCAAAATTCCTGGTTCGCAGCTCTGTGTGTCCGCATGTACCGCATTTCTTTGGAAATTGCTGGCTGGAGCCGCAGTAGTGGCATTTCAGGGTGTGAATATGCTTGTGATAGGTCAGGCTCACGTCGCAATTCTGGCACTGAGGTGCCCACCCGCACCTCTGACATTCAACGATCGGGGCAAAGCCCCTGCGGTTCTGAAAGAGGATCACCTGTCCTTCCTCGCTTAAGGTGTTCGCTATTTTTTTCTTCATCACTTCAGAGAGGATCAGGGGCTGACCCGGCAGGCGTTTTTCGAGCCCCAGATCAATAAAGTGGATCTCCGGCAACGGAAGGTTGCCAAAGCGTTCCTGCAGGGGAACATATCCGTACTTGCCGGTGCGGGCGTTGTGGAAACTCTCCAGGCTTGGTGTGGCGGACCCCAGAAGGCATTTCGCGCCGTGAAGGCGCGCCAGATATACTGCTGCATCGCGACCATGGTAGCGCGGGGCCGGATCAAATTGCTTGAAGCCCGATTCGTGTTCCTCGTCCACAATGACCAGGCCCAGCTTCTGAAATGGCAGAAAAACCGCTGACCGGGCGCCGAGCACGATGGGGTAGCTGTTCCTGTCCGGAAAACGCACCACCGCCTGCCATACTTCGGTTCGCTCGTTCTGACTGTAATGGCTGTGGAACACGCCAACCTGATCGCCGAAATATTTCTTCAGGCGCTGAATGATCTGCGTGGTGAGCGCGATCTCAGGCAGTAGGTACAGCACCTGCTCTCCCTGTTCCAGTGCCTCCCTGATCAAATGGATATAGAGTTCGGTTTTTCCACTTCCCGTTACACCATGAAGGAGCTGGACCTGATGTCCGGACAAGCCCTTCCGGATAGCTTCCAGAGCCTTTTGCTGTTCGGTATTGAGCTCCCTGGATCGCTCTTTTCCCTCGGCCCCGAAGGAAAGACGCGTGATCTCGTGTTCATAGCTTTGGGCGATTCCCTTGGCCCGTAGTCCGTTTAGTATGGCCCGGCTGAGTCCAAAAGACTTCTGCCATTCATTGGCCGTTCTTCCGGGGTGCAGGGCACGGGCGTCATCAAGCATATGGAACAAAGCCGTTCGTTGTTTTGGAGCCTGTGCCACGGCCTGAAACGCCTGTTTGAGCAGGTCGTCATTCCCGGGCGAAAAAGCCAGGCGCCAGAGGATCTTCGTTTTGGATCTGTACCGCTCTTCCACCCGTTCCACCACTTCGATCCAGCCGCGATCCATCATACTCCCGATCAGTGAATGAACGGTTACCTGACCGATAATCTCGGCGATCTCGGCCAGGCTCAGTTCATCCTGCCGTTCGAGGGCCTGGGCGACCAGGAACTGATGGTCTGTGAGCTCTTCCGGATCAATGGCTTCACCGGAAGTCCACCTGACACGTGTTTCGCTCTCCAGTTTGAGTCCGGCCGGCAAGGCAGCGGCCATGACTTCTCCGACCGAGCAGACGTAGTAATCGGCTATCCACATCCAGAAGTCGAGCTGTTTTTCGCCGATCAGGGCGGTCGGATCAAGCACTCCGATGATCTCCCTGGCCTTGTAGTCCACAGGTACTTCGCTGTGTACCTGCGCCACAACCCCGGTATAGATCTTTCGCCGGCCCAGGGGGACCAGCACTCTTTTTCCGGCCGTGAGGCCGGCACCTTCCGGAATGGCATAGGTAAAGAGCCGTGGCAATGGCAAAGGCACAATGATGTCGGCAAACTGGCTCATTGTTCTTTTTTCTTGCCCCTGAAGAGCTTGAACTCCAGGTAGTGGCAGTCAATGGCGCCATTCATCATGGACACACGGCGGCCCGGATGCAGGCCGATGTATTTGCTGGCCGGGGGTTCTCCGTTCGGAGCCAGAACGAAGGCATTCCAGCCGGAGAATTCATGCTTTAGCCAGGTTCCGATACTGCTGTAAAGTGCTTCGGTGTGCGCAGAAATGCGCTTGTTGTACGGCGGATTGGTGATGATGAAGCCGAAGGGTGCCGTTTTTTTGACCTTGCGGAAGTCGCAGGTGCTGAGCCTGACGTAGTCATTGAGCAGTGCCTGTTCCAGGTTTTTCCGGGCTTCGTGAATGGACCGCCCATTGTGGTCGGAACCGTGGATGGTGTACCCGAAATCGCGGATCCGGTTCATGGCTCCTTCCCAGATCCTGTTCTGCAATTCCTCTTCGAACACGGGCCAGTTTTGATAGCTGTAGCGGGACCGGAACACGTTGGCGGGAATATTCCTGGCGATCAGTGCCGCTTCGGTCAGCAGGGTTCCGGATCCGCAGAACGGGTCAATAAGATCCCCTTTTCCGTCCCAGTGTGTCATCAGGATCATTCCGGCCGCGAGCACCTCATTCAATGGTGCCTGACCCCGATGGACCCTGTATCCGCGTTTATGGAGGGGATCACCGGAACTATCGAGCGAAACCTGCACGCGGTCCCGGCTCCATAGAACATGAATGTTCCAATCGGGCTTGCGCGTATCCACTGAAGGTCGGCGGCCCTTATCGGCCTGGATCCGGTCAACGATGGCGTCCTTGACCCTGAGCGCTACGAAATGGGAGTGTGTCACAGGTGCCTTTACCAGGATGGTGCGCACCATGAGGGTCTGATCCAGCCCGATCCAGTCAGACCAGGGTAAGGCTTTAATACCCTCGTAGAGGGCCGCTTCATCTGCAGCCTGAAACTGGTGCACAGGCACCAGGATCCGAAGGGCCGTTCGCAAACAGCGATTGGCCTTGCAGATAAACCCGAGGTCGCCGTGGAACTTCACCGCCCGCTTCAGGGGCTCGATCTTCTGGGCTCCCAGGCGCAGCAGCTCAAGGGCGAGGATCTGCTCCAGGCCCTGCATGGTGGTGGCCACCATCTCCCTCAATTCATTGTTTTGCGGCAGCATCGGCCAAATGTAGGTAAATGTATAGCTTTGAGGTCATGATTTTAACGATCCCCGACTGGATCCTGCTGATCGTATTTTTTACTGTTTCGACAGGGGTCGGGCTCTACTTCCGCAAACGTGCCGGAAAGAATATGACGGAGTTCTTTCTCGGCGGTCGGCAATTTCCCTGGTACCTGGCCGGACTTTCCATGGTGGCCACCACCTTTGCAGCTGACACCCCCCTGGCCGTTAGCGAACTCGTGGGCCAGCACGGGATCAGCGGAAACTGGCTCTGGTGGAGCTACCTGATGGGCGGCATGCTTACGACCTTTTTTTTTGCCCGCCTCTGGCGCCGTGCCCATATCCTCACCGAAGTCGAATTCATTGAGCTGCGCTATTCCGGAAAGGCGGCCGCTTTCCTTCGCGGATCCAAAGCTGTCTATCTCGGTCTTTTTATGAATGTCCTCGTTATCGGCTGGGTCAATCTGGCCCTGATGTCCCTTCTCCAGATCTTCTTCGGCCTTAGCGGATCCTCTGCCTTGCTCTGCACGGCCGGAGCCATGCTCATTGCCGCGATCTACAGTTCGCTCAGCGGACTTTGGGGCGTGGCTGTCACCGATGCATTCCAGTTCGTGATCGCCATGACCGGAACGGTTGTTTTGGCCGTCCTCGTACTGAATTCCCCCGGGATCGGCGGATTGAGCGGACTTACCGAAAAGGTTCCTGACTGGAGCCTTGATTTTTTTCCCCGCCTTAACGGCGCGATGAACACCGCCAGCGCGCTTGGCATCTCTGTGGGTGCCTTTTTCGCCTACGCCGGTATGCAGTGGTGGGCCAGTTGGTATCCGGGTATGGAGCCCGGCGGTGGCGGATATGCTGCCCAGCGCATGATGAGCGTCAGAAAGGAAGAAGAGGCCCTCTATGCCACCCTGTTCTTTCAGATCGCCCATTATTGCCTGCGCCCCTGGCCATGGATCCTGGTTGGGCTTGCTGCATTGGTACTGTATCCGGAACTCAGCGACGGAGATCTGAAACTGGGGTATGTAATGGCCATGCGCGACTACCTCCCCGGCGGGTGGCGGGGATTGCTACTGGTGGCCTTCCTCGCGGCTTATATGAGTACCATCAGCACGCAGTTGAACTGGGGAGCGGGCTATTTGGTGAATGATGGGTACAAGAGGTTCATCAGGCCGCAGGCCGAAGAAAAGGAGCTGGTGAGGGTGAGCCGCATAACAACGCTGGTGCTCATGGCCATTGCCCTGTATGCAACCACCCAAATGAACAGTATTAGCGGTGTATGGAGCTTCCTGATCGAGTGCGGGGCCGGGCTGGGCGGGGTGCTGATCCTGCGCTGGTATTGGTGGCGGATCAATGCGTGGAGCGAGATCAGTGCAACGGTGATGCCGGTCGTGGCTTATTCGGTGGCTCATTTCGCTTTGGACCGGACCTTTCCGAACTCGTTTTTCTTTACGGTTGGGATCACCACCCTGGCCTGGCTGCTCGTAACCTTCCTGACACGGCCCGACTGTCCGGAACATTTGCAGGCCTTTGTGGATCGGGTGCGCCCGGGAGGATGGTGGCCTCAGCAGGCAAAGGGTTCGGGAACACCCAGCATGGCCTATCTTTTTTTGGCATGGATCGGAGCCGTGGTGTTAGCCTATTCCGTGCTTTTCGGCACCGGAAAATGGTTGTTGTTCGGCTTAAATGATTCGCTGATCTATTGGGGTGCAGCGGTGGCCGGATTTATGGTGATGCGCTTCGCAATGAAAAAAACAACAGTTTTACAGCAAATAAATGGAATGGTTTGAATCCTGGTTCGATACTCCTTACTACCACTTGCTGTACCAGGATCGCAATGACAGGGAGGCACAATTGTTTATTGACCGCCTGCTCGGGTATCTGCAGGTATCGGGTGACATGCGCATGCTTGATGTAGCCTGCGGCAAGGGTCGTCATGCCATTTACATGAACCGGCAGGGTTTTAATGTCACCGGCATTGATCTGTCTGAACAAAATATTGCCTGTGCCAAACAATTTGAGAATGAGCGTTTGCGGTTTTTTGTCCGCGATATGAGGGATCCGCTCAGATACAGGTACGATGTGATCCTGAACATGTTCACCAGTTTTGGCTATTTTAAAACGAAACAGGAAAACCGGATCAGCATCGGGCATTTGTCCGATGCCCTGCATCCGGGCGGCTGTATCGTGGTGGATTTCCTGAACAGCAAAAAAGCCCAAAGGACCCTGGTCCACCGTGAGGTGAAAACGGTGGACGGGATTGCCTTCAACATTGAGCGGGAATTTAGGGATGAGGCCTTTGTGAAGCATATTTCCTTTGAAGCGGACGGTCAGCGGCACCAATACCACGAGCAGGTGCAGGCGCTGACACTGGTCGATTTCAGGGAGTTTTTTGAAGAGGCTGGATTGCAGATCGCCGATACCTTTGGAGATTATGAACTGGGGGCTTTCCACGCGCTCGGATCGGACCGTTTGATACTCATCGCAAAAAAGCAGGTATCATGAACATAGCACTTCTTTTGCTGGCAGTGGCGTTGGGTGTTGCGGGTGCCTTTCTTTTTTCGGCCGAAGGAAGGGGCATCAGGCATTTTACAGCGTTTAGTGGCGGATTCCTGCTTTCGATCAGCTTCCTTGAACTGATCCCGGAGAGCTTCGTACAAATGGGCACACAGGCTGGCTTCTGGATACTGGCCGGATTTTTCCTGCAGATCGTGCTCGATTTTTTTTCGAAAGGCCTGGAACACGGACACGTTCATTTGTACGATTACGAACACGGCCGGGTACCGTATTTGCTCATTGCAGGGCTTTTTCTGCATGCGTTGTTCGAGGGCATTCCGTTAGTTGAAACGCCCCATCCCGTGGATCCGGCCGGGGAGCAGCCACACAGCCTGGTTTGGGGCATCATTGCACATAAGATCCCGGTGGCGCTCATTCTTTTCCAGTTTCTGCGCATCAACAGGATCAGGCCGCTTACGATCGCGATCCTCATGACCCTGTTTGCCCTTATGACCCCGATCGGTGCGCACCTTGCGGCGTTCATTGAGCCGTTAGGCTCCGTTCTTCCTGAAATTCGTGCGCTCGTGCTGGGGATCTTCCTCCACATTGCCACAACCATTCTGTACGAATCGGCCGAATCACACCGTTTCAATGCCGTTAAGTTGCTTTCTGTAGGAACCGGCCTCGCGGCCGGATGGGCAGCCGTCGTTTTTTAGCTGTTTACAGGGCATAAACACGGTTTGCCAAAAATTTGATGGCCCGGATCCGCTCCCGCCCGATGAGTTTTTTAATTTTGGAGGCTGAAACACGAAGTATAATTTTTTAAAAACAGATAAAAATGGGCGTTTTAGTAGGAAGAAAAGCTCCTTCATTCAAGGCGGCTGCCGTTATTAACGGAAAGGAGATCGTAGGGGACTTCTCGCTGGATCAGTTTCTCGGCAGGAATTATGTGATCATGTTCTTCTATCCGAAGGATTTCACCTTCGTCTGTCCAACCGAGCTGCACGCTTTCCAGGTGCGTCTGGCTGATTTCCGGGCGAAGGGAGTGGAGATCGTGGCCGTTTCCACCGATACCGAGCAATCGCACTGGGGCTGGTTGCAGGTGAGTAGGGATCGGGGAGGGATCCAGGGAGTTACCTACCCGATCGTTGCCGACACCAACAAAACCATTTCCAGTAACTATGACGTGTTAACCGGTGAATACTTCTGCAACGACAAAAACGAACTGGAAGCAGATAATGAAATGATCGCGTACCGGGGACTTTTCCTGATCGACAGGGAGGGAATTGTGCAGCACCAACTGGTCAACAATTTGCCATTGGGGCGCAGCGTGGATGAAGCCATGCGCATGGTGGACGCCCTTCAGTTTTTTGAGGAGAAAGGGGAGGTTTGCCCGGCGAACTGGAGCGAAGGCGAAGAGGGTATGAAGGCTTCCCACGACGGAGTGGCCGATTACCTGGCTACTCACTGAGCCATACCGAAACGGGTTAAAGGCCTATGCGTTGAGCGTAGGCTTTTTCATTTTGCGACGTACCTGATCCAAAATAAATTTCAGGGCCTAAGCTATTTGCCGGTCCGCACGATCGCAGCCCCTGGCCTGCTGCTTTCCACCACCACCACCGCACAGGTGTTCCCCCAATACAACCGCGTGGCAGCATTTGGCCATTTGCCAAAAGATGCGTATGCTGCGCCGGCGTTACAACCTTTTGTCACGGGCCCGGCCCCGATAAGAGGCAGGGCTGTAAAAATTTATCCAAAGTGGAGAACATTTTGTATTTCTTCCTTAGCCATTTCGATGTCGGAGCAACCAACCCCCGCCCTATGTTTGTAGCGAAAAAAAAAGGAGTAATGAAGCGAAAAGCCATAATACAGGGCCTTTTTGCCCCCCTCTGCCTGCTGCCCCTGCTCTCCGTACTGGCCGGCTGTTCACAGCCGGATATGGAAACCAGCATCAGCGGCCAGGTGGTGACCTTTCGGGAAGAGTCCCTCCTATGGGATGAGCCCATCGAGGTGATCCTGTATAAGTCCTCCTCTGTTGTTCAGGGTTATATCGTGGAAAAAAAGATCATTGATCCGCCCTACAACTTCTCGTTTGAAACGGAGGTTGGGGATGAGCATTACGAGCACTTCCTTATCGGCGTGGAAACAGATGTCCCGCGGCATGCTTCCTATTATGCGGGGGATTCCGATCCGGTGCTCTAGGGAACCAGTGCCCGGCAAACCATTTCCCTGATGCCCGAAACCTGGATTGGCTACCACCTGATCAACGAAGACCCCCTGCCCGGGGATTTTATTTCCATTCGTGCAATAGGGGGGGGGGCACATACTATAAACGGAGTGCCGAATGAGGTACTATATGACTTTGGTTATTATAATGGACCAGCGCCTATTAAATATACCGTACATACCAATGGTGCTTCAACAATATATATAGACACCATCTATACCTCACCTTTTGATACGACCTATCATACGATTATTTACTGAATACATAACAATTTAAATTTAAGACCATGACCAAAACGATCCTTTCAGGCCTGCCGGTCCGCACGATCGCAGCCCTTGTCCTGCTGCCTGCCCTGACCGGCTGCGTTAAGGAATGCCCCGAACATGCGCCGGAGGCCACCACGGTGATCCACGGCAAGGTGGTGACCTTCAGGGAGGACTCCCTCGCCTGGAACGGTGTGCTGGAGGTCACCCTTTGGAAGGCTACTTCGCGTTTCCCGAACCGAATAGTTGACTCCAAGATGATAGGGCCGCCCTATGCGTATCGCTTTACTTCAACCGTTACCGACTGCCTGGATGAGGATTTTTTAGTGGGGGTTGCCACCGATGTGCCGCGTCACGCCTCCTATTATGCGGGCGATTCCGATCCGGTGCCCCAGGGAACCAGTGCCCGGCAAACCATTTCCCTGCTGCCCCGTACCTGCATTGGCTACCACCTGATCAATGAAGACCCCCTGCCCGGGGATTATATCTCAATTGTTTCTATAGGGGGGGGGGGTTATACCATTAATGGGGTATCCAACGAAATCCTGTACGATTTTGGCTATTGGAACGGCGAAACGGTAATAAGCTATGGTGTTTATAGTAACGGAGTTCCGACAACCTACTACGACACCATCTATTTATCGCCTTTTGATACGACCTATCATACGATCATTTACTGAATACATAACAATTTAAATTTAAGACCATGACTAAAACGATCCTTTCAGGCCTGCCGGTCCAAACGATCGCAGCCCTGGGCCTGCTGCTTTCCACCACCACCACCGCACAGGTGCTCCCCTACAACCATGTGGCAACATTTGCCCATTTGCCAAAAGATGCGTATACTGCGCCGGCGTTACAACCTTTTGTCACGGGCCCGGCCCGGATAAGAGGCAGGGCTGTAAAAATTTATCCAAAGTGGAGAACATTTTGTATTTTTTCCTTAGCCATTTCGGTGTCGGAGCAACCAACCCCCGCCCTATGTTTGTAGCGAAAAACTAAGAAGCAATGAAACGAAGAAAAATAACACGAGTCTTTTTTGCCCCCATCTGCCTGATGGCCCTGCTGCCTGCCCTGACCGGCTGCGTTAAGGAATGCCCCGAACATGCGCCGGAGGCCACCACGGTGATCCACGGCAAGGTGGTGACCTTCAGGGAAGACTCCCTCGCCTGGGACGGTATGCTGGAGGTCACCCTTTGGAAGTCTACTTCGAAAATTACGAGCGGCTGGGTGGTTGACTCCAAACTGATAGGGCCGCCCTATGCGTATCGCTTTACTTCCACCGTTACCGACTGCCTGGATGAGGATTTTTTAGTGGGGGTTGCCACCGATGTGCCGCGTCACTCCTCCTACTACCAGGGCGATTCCGATCCGGTGCCCCAGGGAACCAGTGCCGAGCGAACCATTTCCCTGATGCCCCGTACCTGCATTGGCTACCACCTGATCAATGAAGACCCCCTGCCCGGGGATTTCATTTCCATTCCTTCCATAGGGGGGGGGGCTATCAAAAGGTATGGTGCAGTAAACGAGACTGTTTACGATTGCTCCTATTGGAACGGCGAAACGCCAATAACCTATCTGGTATATAGTAACGAGGTTGACACAAGGTACTACGATACCATCTATTTATCGCCTTTTGACACGACCTATCATACGATCATTTATTAAATATTAACCTTTTAACTATAAACATTATGACTAAAACGATCCTTTCAGGCCTGCCGGTCCACACGCTCGCAGCCCTGGGCCTGCTGCTTTCCACCACCACCACCGCACAGGTGCTCCCCCAATACGACAGCCTGGGAGCACATGTGCCCACCGGAATACTGCTGGACAGGAGCTCCTTTTATGTGACCTCAGACAGCTCGGCCTTTAACGTGCACCTGCACAACGGAGTGCAGGATACCGGAGTGCACTGGACAGACTACTCCCGCATCCTCTCCATCCTACACGAGGCCAGCTACGATAAGGTGAACTTTGAGCTTCCCTCTGATTCCATCTACGACCGCTATGAGCGAACGGCCTATGGGCAGTCTCTTTCGGGCTTATCCATCAGCCAGCAAATGGCCATCCCCAGGGTTTCGGACCTGGTGCTGGGCTATATCGATATGGAGGTCAACACCCTTAGCAACGACGGCTTTCTTTACGGCTACTACTATTTTGATGAGACAGACAGCGTTTTCAGGCTCAACGATCAGGGATTTCAGTATGTGGATACCCTTTATCTGGATTCCCTGGGGATAACCAACATCCCGCCCGGCAGCATCATGGTAACAGACACCACCTTTAACCCCAGCTATCAGGAAGCTCTTTCGGGCACCTTTGATATGCATGAGGTGTTTTTGCTGGCCAGCCTGGACAAAACCGTTTATGTGGAGGACCTCTTCAATATCGCTATTGCCCTTCCCCCGGACCTGATCCTTTCGAACAATGGCCAGACAGGGCATACGGAGATCGACCTGGATGACGGACTGGGATACCGGCCGATCCATGGTCCCGGTTTTGTCAATGGCCTCACGCTGGTATCCTATGCCACGGAAGGAGAGAAGACCATCAGGATCAGGCGGCCGAGCCCTTACCAGGATGGTGCATTTATCAAAAGTTCGGTTTCGGTCAAGGTCCGGGAACTGCCCTTCGGCCCCCCGAATGAGGTGGATATTTTTGGTCTGGGCACGCTTCCCTGTGGTATTACTCCCCCTTTTGGCATGGGAGAGGGCATGGCAACCTACCTGCTGCAAGACGGTAGCAACGTACGCAAGCCCTTTGTGGTGGTTGAGGGCTTTGACCGGAGTCCAAGAGGGAAGCTTAAAGATCAGATCAACGACCCCCGGCATACGACCCACGGCTTTGGGGGGATCAACTTCGAGTCCTTTACCACGGGCGATTTCGAAGGACGGGCCGATTGGATGGCCAAAAGCAGGGATTTTGTAGACCTGCTGATCAACGAAGGAGACTACGACGTGATCTTTGTAGACTTCCGAACCAATGGGGCCGAGATCGAAAAGAACGGATATGCCCTGATTGATTTTATTACCAACGACCTTCAGTTGAGGCTCAATGCAGCCAATTCCGATGAGCAGATCAGAATGGTGGGCATTAGCATGGGTGGCCTGATCACCCGGTTTGCGCTCAATACCCTGGAACAGGCAGGCTGCTGCCATGATGTGGTGCTTCACGGCACTTTTTCGACCCCCCACAGAGGGGCCCATATTCCCCTGGGGATCCAGCATTTGTTCAATGAGCTGGGACATAACCAACTGGCCACATGGGAACGTGGGAAGGATGCACGCACCACTTTTGATAAGGTACTAAGCTGCCCGGCGGCAAAGCAAATGCTGGTTCATCATATAAACGGGGGCCAGGCCCATGCACAGCTGATGCAAACGCTTCAGGCGGGAGGCCACCCCGAAGAGCTGCTCAGTATTGCCCTGACCAACGGGAGTGCCACCTCCATTGGCCAAAATGATAACGGTGATTTTTTGCAGGAAAACGAGCTGCTGGTGAAGGCGGAGAAAATAATAAAGATCGTTAAGGGCACCTCCCCTCCCCTTTCCTATGTGACCGAGTGGCCGGTGATGAGAGGTGAGGCCTATGCTGATAAAACCCAGGGCCCCAATGGAAACACCCTGGTTTTGGACCGCACGGGCCATGCCTTCTATCACCTCGCCTGGGGGGCGAGTCACTTGATCATGATCGTAGTAGCCCTGGTGCTTGCCGTCATTGCCATCATTGCCCTCGGTGTCTTGTTACCCTTCTCTTCAGTACTCTTCGCTCCAGGGATCGTTGCCATGAAATTGATCCCTGCTGTTATTGATGGAGCGATACACGATGCCACTTTTGATATGAGCAGCAACCATGACCGCTACATAACAGGCACCCACCAGGCGCAGGACCATATTCCGGGGGACCTTGTTCCAACACAGCGCAGGATGAAGGAAGAAGTAGGCAGTGATATTATAGAATACGACATAGCCCACCACTCCTTTGTCGCCACCGTCTCGGCCCTGGATATGGACACCAGCGATCTGTGGATTCATGTTAGAAATGAGTGGGACCTGAACGACGTAACTGGCCTGATCCCCTTTGACCACATCTGGTTCCCGGGTATTAGTGGTGGTCCCTCGCCAAACCAGGAGCATGTGCGCATTACCGATGGCAACATCAGCTGGATCATGAGCACCCTGGATGCGGTGGAGGCCGACCCCTCCGGTCCGCAGCCCGGGCTGCAGGTGCTGGCTGCCAACGAATCATTTAACTATGGCCAACCGGCAGATGGGAACAACGTTCCGCCACTGAGGCATATTGGCTCCATTGAGGTCCTGGGCCAGCTGAAGGTGAACGAAACGGGGGCGCTCTACAGGGGAGGTACTTTTGGGAATACAGCAGCTAATTCCGATTTCACCCTGCGTACGGCCAATATAAACTGTACGCCTCCCTACATCAGGATCGATAATGGCGGAGAGCTGCGCGTTGGCGATGCACAGGGCAACAATACAGCCACCCTGAGGATACGCCAGGGAGCCGTGCTGGACCTCAGGGGAGGATCCACACTCCGGGTATATGCAGGCAGTAAGGTGGTTATTGAACCAGGCGGAGAGCTGATCATCGGGCCAAACGCCACCATTGAGCTGCTCTCCACCGATGCCCGGCTGGTGCTGGAAGGAAAGGTGAGCATTGAGGATGGCGCGGAGTTCCACTTTGACGGAGCGGGAGAGATCGTTTACCGGGCCTCTGACAGCGTGCCCTATGAGGAGCGCTGGGCCTATGGCGCCAACAGTACCATGTATCTGCACGGGTCGGGGCAGTCCGACGTGGTCCTGCGCATTGAGGACGGCACCTTTGGCTTCCGGAACCAGAGCCTGCCGCAGCTCAATGACTTCGGAGGCTTAACCGTTTATCAGGGGCAGATCGTTATCGACAATGGGCTGTACATCAGCCATGACGCGCCGCTGGACCTGGAAGATGTGCTGATCGATAAGGCCGGCTCACAACGCCATGGCGGACTGTATCTCTGGGGGCAAAACAATGTAAGCCTGCATAACTGCGATATTGAGAACGGGGAGTATGGCATCAAAGCCAACCTGACCACCTATGGCTACGACCTCTCTCTGTGGACTTCCGAGATCAGCAACTGTGGAACGGGCATCTGGCTCCATGGGAAAAGTGTGGACATGAGGTACTGCAGGGTTCATGATTGCGATAACGAGGGGCTTTATGCCGAGGATATGGACGGGACCTCCCGTATAGGGAACAGTGACCTGTACCAAAACCAGCAGGGGGTGAAATTCCATGGGCAAACAGGCACGGAGCTGCAACTGCACAAAAACGACGTTTACGACAACACCTATGGGGTTGAAATAGTGGAGGCCTCCGCAACACTTACCTGCAACACCATTGAAGACCAGTCCAACTTCGGCCTGCGCAGTGAGCTGGGCTCGCTTTATATGAATAACGATGCCGGGAATATTATTCAGAATAACGGTACGGTGAACATCGAAATTGATGAGTGCTATGAATTCCAGCTGGCCGGAGGGAACAACATTTTTTCAAACACCAGCAGCACGGGCTTGCTGCTGGCCGGTTGTTTCTCTGGTCAGGCAACAGGGTTGAGCGGAGCAAGCCTGGATGCCACCGGTAACCTGCCGGCCACCGTTTCAGGCACTCAGGTATCGCTCACCTCCTGCCCGGACAACAGTGCCATTACCCTGCTGCTGGACAATACGTACGTTACCAGCAGCTGCTACGGTATTATTATCAATCCGCCGGACTGGGATGATATCAGCACGGAAAAAATATCCGGACTGCTGCAATCAAGCACGAGCAATCAGCTGATCAGCACAAGCCTGATCAGCAGCGAGCTGCTTCCGGTGGCTATTGAAAACACCCTGCCTTACCTGAAGCACGACAGCCTCGGGGGCGATCTGCTCCTGGCCATTGACCGCTTTGATGAGATCCTGAGCTATTCCTACACAGGGCTGACCGCTACGGACAGGGAGCTGCTCAACCTGTCCTTCAAACTGATGGTGCAGGCCTATGGCATGGCACTGGACTATGAGCTGGTGCCCCGGAACCGGGCCGTGGAAAATGCCAGTGAAAACAGCTATCTGCAAAAAATAGGGAACTATATATCGGCTGCGATACAGGATGTGGACCTGAGTGATCCGCAGGCCAGTCACCTGCTTTTTAAACTGGAGCTGGACCGGGCACATGTTTACCGGATGAGCGAGCACTACGACTATGCCTTCACCGCCCTTACCGCGGCAGCAGGACATGCCGATCCGGAAGAGATCTTCCGAACGGATTACTGGGATTGTGTCTGCACGGCTGAGGAGGCCCTTCTTCAGGGGGAAACAGCACCGGAGGATTTCCATACCGATATAGAGAACTGTCAGAGCCATTTGCCCCAGCCCAGAAGCCTGTTTGGTGTTGACTGGCAGCCCACCCCGGTAAGGAGTGTGGGCAGATTTCAGGTAGCCCTCTCGCCCAACCCCACTGCACGGGCCAGTGTGCTTTCCTGGAAGGGGGTAAAGGGTAAGGGTTCGGTTCGGATACGGGATATGGCCGGCAGGCTGGTTGGCCACATGGCCCTGGATGAGCAGTCTTCGGCTGTACGTTTGAGCAGGGAAGGCCTTGCTTCGGGCACCTATTTGCTGACCCTCCGGGTTGGGGACAGTGAGCAAACGGTTCAGTGGATGGTCCGGTAGGTATCAATGCCCGGCAATGACAACCCGATCCATACCTTTTTTGGAAAACCATTCGCAAATCAGGGCAACATGAAGCAAGATCCCCAGGCATATAAAAAGCAACCGCTTCGGCAGTTATTGGAACAGGTTGGCTACCTGTGGCAAAAACGGGTCGCGGCAGCAGTTGTATTGCTCCTGTTGGGAGCCACTGCGCTCCAGGCACAGGACCGGATCACCCTAAACGATGAGGAAAAGATCCTTTATGGCGAGGGGCCGGTTGATACCTTCCGGGAACAGGAGCCTGAAAAGGCACCGAAGGACCGGAAGGACCGTGTTAAGCCCCGGCATTTCCTGGTGCTGGGCACAGGGATGAGCCGGGCACGGGGCGACTGGAGCACCGACAGCGACGAACCCGGGACTAAGGCAAAAGGCGGGTACAACGGGGAGATCCTCTACGGATTTTATCCGCATCCGAATGTCGGTGTGGACTTTCGGGCCGGTGTGGGATTTTTCCGTGCCGAATTCAATGCCAGCTTTAACAAGCTGCTGAAAGAGGTGATACAACCCTTTGAACTGGAGACCCTCGGAGTCGGATCGGAGTGGTCCTTTTTCGAAGCCGCCTACCTCACCCTGGGTCCCACGGCCCGGTTGCCTCTGAAATCCTTCGATATTCACCTCGGGGTGCAGGGTGGACCACTGTTCTTCACCGAACCCAGGATCGACAAAAGCGGTCATGTGATCGCCAGGCTTCAGTCCTTTGGGCTCGACTGGCAGGTCAGCGAGGTCTATACGGCAAGTAACGCAAGGGTTCATCCGAAACAAACCACAACCTTTACCTACGGCGGAAATCTGGCCATTGTTTTTAGGCCGAAGAGCGCCCTGACCCTGCGTGCCGAGGCCGGTTATTACGTTGCCCACGTGCGCTACGATGAGTTGATCAAGGTCGATATTGGCTCTAGCTTTTTACCTTTCGCACACAGGGTATCCGTGAACCACCTAAGTCGCGACCTGTCGATCGGAATGCTTCAGTTTCGGATCGGTGTGGGGGTGAAATTCTGATAGCGCGTGCTGGTTTGAGCACAAGTTCAGTGAACCAGCACGGGGATCCGCAATAATCGTCTCCCTTTGTGCCCACCCGGGCCACACATGACTATATCCGCTTACCTGCAAACGATGCTGGTAACCTGGTATCCAAAGGGATGAGTTTGAACAAGGTCCGGGCTTTTTTCGATCTCGTCCAGCTCATCCCCGCAATATCTTACCGGATCACCATATTGCAGTTCACTGACCAGAACACTATCATCATAGTCCCTTATTTCCGACTGGCAGTGCTTACATTTTTCACAGGAAGTAAACAAAGCCGAACCAATGGCCAGGAAGCCAGATATGATGCCCATTCTCTTTATTATCTTCATTGCCTTGGATCAATTAATCCCGGTGCTCTGCCGGATCCGGTTGCAAGGTACAAAAAAATGGGAACCGAAGGCTTCCCTTGATCAGGAACGCTTAAAACTATCAGGATCTTCATTTGCTGTTCTCTATTGATGCCCCTTCGCATAAGCGCCTGGTGGCAGTCCGTTTAAAATCCTGATGGATCGTTTTCGGGTTCCTTTGGAAGCCGGGCAATAATCTTCCAGGGTACGGCTGAGGACCTGTGAAGTGAGGCCGCGCTTTTCAAAAACATCGGTGTACATGCGGCCGGGAACGAAGCCTTGCCGGTTCGGGAATTGGAGGTACCCCATGCCTCCATGAATGGAAATTGCATACCTTTAACGGCCTCAACTTATCAACTTAGGAGCTGTTTTTACAACTACTTTTTTCATGCTACATGTAGCCCGAATTCGTGAGGAAAAAGAGGCTGTCCTGGCCGGATTGGCCAAACGGAATTTTAGCCAGCCCGGGATCCTGGATCAGATCATCGCTAAAGATAACGAGCGCCGTGCCACGCAGGCCAGGCTTGATGAAACACTTGCGTCCCTGAACCGCATTTCCAGGGAGATCGGCAGGCTCTTCAAAGAGGGTAAACCTGCAGAGGCCGAAGCCAGGAAGGCAGAAACGGCCAAACTGAAAGAGCGTTCCGGAACCCTTCAGGATAACATGAACAAAATGGATGCCGCACTCTTCGATTTGCTCGTTCAGGTGCCCAACGTGCCCAACGGCATCGTACCCCAGGGCAGCAGTGATGCCGACAATGAAATAGTGCGCGAGGCTGGCCAAAAACCCTCCCTGCAGAACGATGCAAAACCGCACTGGGAACTGGCAGCCGACTATAACCTCATTGACTTTGAGCTCGGGGTCAGGATCACCGGAGCCGGGTTCCCGGTATACCAGGGTGCCGGAGCGAAACTCCAGCGTGCGCTGATCCAGTTCTTCCTCGATCGCAACATCACTGCAGGCTACACCGAGATCCAGCCCCCGCTCGTAGTGAACGCCGATTCGGGGTTCGGAACCGGGCAACTGCCCGATAAGGAAGGTCAGATGTACCACCTGCAGGTTGATGACCTCTACCTTATTCCGACCGCCGAGGTGCCGCTGACCAATCTCTACCGCGACGTTATTCTCGAAGCGCACCAGCTACCCCAAAAACTTACGGCCTGCAGCGCCTGCTTTCGTCGCGAAGCGGGCAGCTACGGAAAGGATGTACGCGGGCTCAACCGCCTGCACCAGTTCGATAAGGTAGAGATCGTGCAGATCCAGCACCCTGACCACAGCTATGCCGCCCTTGATGAAATGGTGGCCCACGTGGAAGGTCTGCTGCAGGAGCTCGAACTTCCCTATCGCATCCTTCGCCTTTGTGGTGGTGACCTCGGATTTACCTCTGCCCTCACTTATGACTTCGAAGTGTGGAGCGCTGCCCAGAAACGTTGGCTCGAAGTAAGTTCCGTCTCGAATTTTGAAACCTTCCAGGCCCGCCGCCTCAGGCTCCGCTATCGCGACCACAACAGCAGGCCGCAAATGGCCCATACGCTCAATGGCAGCGCTTTGGCATTACCTCGTATCCTAGCCTCACTGCTTGAGGGTAACCAGACTGCCGATGGTATCCGCATCCCCCGCGCCCTGGTCCCTTTCTTCGGCAGTGACAAGATCTGAGTATGCCGCAGGTACCTAAGTTCGCCTGGTTTCGCCTCCTTATCGCCCTCACGGGCGGATGGCTCCTTACATCGTGCCAGTTCCAGCTCAGCGCGAACCAGGAAGCCCGCCGCTCGCGGCTCGACTCTGTCCTGCATCACCTTGAAGCATCCATCGCCACGGTACCGGCCGACAGCCTTCGCTGGATCACGAGCCGAATGAATACCTCTCTTGAAGCAATACGCATGGCCTACAGGGATACAACCGATACCCTGTTCCTGTCCGAATGGCTCCTGCAGTATCAGCAGGCCTATAAGGAGCTGGACCAGCTGCCCGGTCAGCTCCGGTTGCTGAACAAACAGATCAACTACTCCAAACGTCAGCTAAACAACCTCAAGGCCGATGCCGAACGCGGGAAAATAAGGCCTGAGGAAATTGACACCTTCCTTATACAGGAAGAAAAACACGCCGGGAAACTGCTCGCGCGGGCCGATACGATCCGGAAAATACTCCGGAGTGCCCTTGAACGTTATTATTTCATTCACCCACAGATCAGGGAACGAATATGAAAAAACTCCTTTTTACAGGAATACTGCTCGGACTGACACATCTGGCCGCAGGCCAGGACTGGAAGGAAAAAAGATCGCTTGGGGAGCAGTACCTCGGGCTGGGCGACTATGCCAAGGCAAGGACCTTGCTCAGGGAGGCCTACGACCTGCAGCGAAATAATAATACCTACCAGTCGCTGTACCATATCTGTATGGTGCAGGAAGATCATGAGGCGGCAGCAAAGCTGGCCAGGGATTTTGCGAAGTGGACCAATCAACTGCGCTATGCTGTGGACCAGGCATCGGCCCTGGAGGCAGCCGGTGATCAGAAACAGGCCGATAGGGTCTGGGAGGAGATCGATAAAAACGTGAGGAAAAAACCGGAGCAGGCACTGGGCATTGCCGGAAAATATGTGGAATTACAACGGTTCGGGGATGGATTGCGGATGTATCGGATAGCGCAGGAGGCCAATCCGAAAATGAATTTGCACTATCAGGTCGCAGACATTTATTCGGCTATGGGGCGGATCGATCTGATGTACGCCGAGTACCTGCTGCTGGTGGAAAAGGACCCGGTCTATCTGACATCGGTCCGGAATATATTGAGCCGGAGTGTGTCGACTGATCCGGAGAATGAAAACAACATCATGCTCAGGCAGGCGCTGATCCAAAAGATCCAGGAGACAAGCCAGCCCGCTTACAGCGACCTGCTGTCATGGGTATACGTGCAGGAAAGGAATTTTGATGCTGCAGTTCGGCAGGCCATTGCGCTCGACAGGCGCCTCCGGGGTAACCAGTCGGAGGTGTACCAGTTGGCGCAGGTTTGCGAAACAAATGAGGCGTATGAAGCGGCTATCAAATGCTATGATTATATTATTGAGGATGCCGGCGTAGACGGGCCGTTTTATCGGGTGGCAGAGATCGGGCGGCTTCGGGTTTTTCAGGCGCGGCTCAACCGAAACAATCAGTACACCGAGGAGGACGTGCTGGAACTGAAAAGTGCCTACGTGAAAACGATCGGGGAATTTGGAAAATCGGAGTACACCGTGACCCTTTTGCGCGATCTCGCCCATCTGGAGGCTTTTTTCCTAAAAAATGCAGACGAGGCGCAAAACATCCTGGAGCAGGCGCTGGAGTATACGAATGCCCGGCCTTTTGACCTGGCTGGGGTCAAGCTGGAACTGGCGGACATTCTTCTGCTCAGCGGCTGGGAATGGGATGCCATTCTGCTGTACGGTCAGGTCGAGAAGGATTTTAGTGAAGACATCATCGGTCAGGAGGCAAAATTCCGCCGGGCGCGTATCAGCTATTATCAGGGCGATTTCCAATGGGCGCAGGCTCAGCTTGATGTGCTCAAGGCAAGTACCTCGAAACTGATCGCCAATGACGCCATGAACCTGTCGCTCCTTATTTCGGATAACCTCAACCTCGACACTACCGGTGAGGCTTTGGAAACCTTCGCCCGGGCCGAATTACTTGCCTACCAGCAGCAGTATGAAGAGGCACTGATGGTGCTGGAACAAATGGAGCAATCGTTTGGCGGGCATTCGCTCATTGATGAGGTAATATACAGGCGCGCCCGGATCTGCTTTGAATTGCGCCATTGGGACCGGGCGGCTGCGGCCTATCAGAAGATCATCGACAGCTATGGCTTTGATCTGCTTGGCGATGATGCCTGCTACCACCTGGCCCAGCTATACGACCTGCAGCTCAACGATCCCGGCAAGGCCTTCGAACTCTACGGCAAAATGCTCACCACTTATCCGGGCAGCAGCTACACGGTCCAGGCCCGAAAACGATACCGCGAGATGCGTGGCGATAACCCGGACCTATGATTATTTTTGCCCAGTCGCGTGCTGGCCAGGCTAAAGGTTCATATACATGGTTCGTGCGAAAAAACATCTGGGGCAGCATTTTTTGAAGGATCCGGAGATCGCCGGCAGGATCGCTATGGCCCTGCGGGCCGATTCGTACCGCGCCGTGCTGGAGATCGGCCCGGGTACCGGAGCCCTCACCCGGTTCCTTATGGAACGCGGAGATATTGACCTGTACTTCAGTGAGGTTGATGCCGAATCCATCGAATATCTGCAGGCGAAGTACCGCAGCTACCCGCATGAGCGGTATCTGGGCGACTTTCTTGGAATTCATCTGGCCGGGAGGCTACCGGTACCTTGCGGAATTATCGGTAATTTTCCGTACCACATCAGCTCGCAGATCCTCTTTCAGGTGTATGACCAGCGCAATGTGGTGCCCGAGGTGGTGGGAATGTTCCAGCAGGAAGTTGCCGAGCGCGTGGCGGCCAAACCCGGAAGTAAGACCTACGGGATCCTGAGCGTGCTGTTGCAGGCCTTCTACAATATTGGGTACCTGTTTACCGTGACCCCGGGTTGCTTTGATCCGCCTCCAAAGGTAAACAGCGGGGTAATCCGGCTCGTACGCAATGGGGTGGAGCGGCTCAATTGCGACGAGGGACTGTTCAGGCGGCTGGTGAAAATGGCCTTCAACCAACGGAGGAAAAAGCTGAAAAACGCCTTAAAAAGCGTTATCTTCAATGGGCCTGTGAAGGAGCTGGATGTGCTGAACCTGCGCGCCGAGCAGCTTTCTGTGGCACAATTTGTCGAACTCACACAACACTTTCAGGTGCAGTCCAGTGGAATTGACTAAAGCATATATTGAACACATTCAGGAGCGTCTGGCTACTGCATCAACGGACGAGTTGACCGGTGAGTTTGGGAACCTTCATCCGGCCGATGCCGCAGAGATCATAGAAGAGCTCAGGGAAACCGAGGCCACGGCGTTCTACCAGCTGTTCAATGACGAAAGATCGGCAGAGATCCTCGTGGAGCTGGAGGAGGAAACCCGGGAAAGGGTTGTCCGGCACCTCTCGACCCACGAAATCGCCAATGAGATCATCTACAACCTTGATTCTGACGATGCTGCAGATCTTATCGCCGGGCTTGACGATGAGGTCAGGGAGCAGGTAATCGGGGAGATCCGGGACCCGGGGCACGCCAAAACCATCATGGACCTGCTCAGCTACGAGGAGGGTACGGCCGGTGGCCTCATGGCCAAGGAACTGATCAAGGTGAAGGAGAATTGGAATGTTATGACCTGTGTTCGCGAAATGCGCCGTCAGGCCGGGGAGGTCCAGGAGGTCCATACGATCTACGTGGTAGATGACAGTGACCGGCTCAGGGGAACGCTCTCACTCAAGAAACTGCTAACCAACAGTACCAGGACCAGGATCCGGGAGATCTTTAACCCGACCGTGATCTCCGTTGAAGCCACCACCGACGATGAGGAAGTGGCGGCCATCATGCAGAAGTACGACCTCGTGGTGCTTCCGGTAGTTGATGAGCTCGGGCACCTGCTCGGTCGCATCACCGTGGACGATGTGCTCGACGTTATGAAGGAAGAGGCCGAACGCGACTATCAAATAGCGAGTGGTATTTCCGAAAGCGTGGAGCAGCGTGATGATCTTTTCCGCCTCACCCGTGCCCGCCTGCCCTGGCTGTTGGTCGGAATGTTTGGAGGGGTGGTCGCTGCCCAGATGCTCGATCTCTTCTCCCTTGAGGAAAATGGCATTATGGGGCTTTTTATTCCGCTCATTGCGGCCATGGGCGGAAACGTCGGTGTGCAATCTGCAGCTATCATGGTGCAATCCCTGGCCAGGGAAAGTGTCAGGCGCGACACCATCGGAAACAAACTGCTCAAGGAGTTCGGGGTCGGGCTCCTCAATGGCGCCATCATTTCCGTACTCATCTTCGGCATCAGCCAGCTTATCGGTTGGGAAATGATGCTGGCCATCACGGTCAGCATTGCCCTCTATGCCGTCATCATCTTTGCTGCCCTTTTCGGCACCTTTGTCCCACTCACCCTCGACAAATACGGCATTGATCCGGCCCTTGCCACCGGCCCCTTTATCACCACCATCAACGACATCATAGGCCTCTGCATCTACTTTGGCATCGGCAAACTCATCCTCGGATCCTGATGCCGGGTAAGGTACTCCTGACCGATAAGGATCATCCCGCCCTCACGGGCGGATTAACAGCGCTGGGGTATACTTGTGTTCACGGTTACGACTGGAGCTATGCGCAGGTACTCAGGCGACTGAGCGGGTTCGAAGGATTGATCATCCATTCACGGATCAGGGCGGATCGCCCCCTGCTTGATGCCGGCACGCAACTCCGTTGGATCGGCCGGATCGGGGCTGGAATGGAAAATATTGATGTCCCCTATGCCAGATCCAGAGGCATCTCCTGTCTCAAAACTCCGGAAGGGAACCGGAATGCCGTGGCCGAACACGCTTTAGGCATGCTGCTGGCGCTCTTTAACAACCTCCTGCGAGCCGATACGGAAGTGCGCAACGGTATCTGGAAACGCGAAGAAAACCGGGGCTACGAACTCAACGGAAAAACGATCGGGATCATCGGCTATGGGTATATGGGGGAATGGTTCGCCCGGAAACTCAGGAGTTTTGAGGTGATGGTGCTGGCACATGACAAGTACAAGTCTGGATTTTTAACTTTTGACTCCCCGCTTTTAACAGAAGCATCGGGCTATACGATTGAGGAATCCGGCCTCGAACGAATTCAGGAAGAGGCGGATATAATTAGTTTGCATTTGCCTCAGACGGAGGAGACCTGTCACTACATCAACGACGCATTCATCAACGCCTGTGCGAAGCCATTCCACCTTATAAATACTGCCCGCGGAAAAAATGTAGATACCGCAGCCCTGTTGCGCGGGCTTGATTCCGGAAAAGTACTGGGAGCCTGCCTGGATGTGCTTGAGTACGAAAAAAGTGATTTTGAAGAACTGTTTGGAGGTCAGCAGCTTCCCAAACCACTGAGCCGCCTGCTCCAGCATGATCGCGTCATTCTCAGTCCACACATCGGTGGCCAGACCCACGAAAGCAGTCGCAAAATGGCAGAGATAATGGTGGAAAAGGTAAGGGATCTGGCAGAGTTGAACCCCACTCAGAATATAAACACCAGAAAATCAGGGCGTAAAAAAAAACCATCGTGAGATCAGAACGCTATCCTGGATAGCTGAGAGGCAGGGGCGGACAACAAATAAGCCCAAAGATCAGGGTTATGAAAAAAAAATTGCTTGTTTTACAAAATACTATACCTTTGGCAGGAAAAAGCTCGCCAGATGTAATGGCCTCAGGAGTTGTTTTCACGGTGTTGGAACAGCAACAACGGTAAATTAAGTCAACCTAAATACTGATTTTTATGAAACCCTTTGGTATACTGTCTATATTATTTCTTTTTTGCTCCGGTTTGACATATGCTCAAACAGTAACGGTTAGAGGAAAGGTTTTTGATAATGATCTGCTCCCATTGCCCGGGGCAGCCGTCCATGTGAAGGATTCTGAGCAGGGAGTAGTGGCGGATAATGACGGAGCCTTCCTGATCCGTGTGGAGAGTGGCTCCGTACTTGTTTTTTCCTTTGTTGGGCACCAACAGGTGGAAATGCCTGTTACAAAGGAGGCAACGCTCAACATCATGCTGAAAAGGGGAGAGTCGTTGAACGAGGTGGTGCTGGTTGGAACCAGGAAGCTGGGCAGAACCGCTCTGGAAACTCCCGTTCCTGTGGATATTATTGACATGAGGGAATTGGCCGATCACAGCCCCCAGATCAATGTCAATCAAATACTCAACTATGTTTCTCCGTCCTTTATTTCCACCCCCCAGCACGCTTCTGACGGAACGGATCATATTGACCCCATATCTCTTCGGGGACTGGGCCCCGATCAGGTGCTGGTACTGATCAACGGAAAACGGCGCCACACTTCTGCCCTGGTCAATGTAAACGGTACGCCAGGTCGTGGAAGTGTCGGAACGGATCTGAATTCCATTCCTGTAGCAGCCATTGAACGGATAGAGATCCTGCGGGATGGGGCTTCTGCACAATATGGATCGGATGCGATCGGAGGAGTGATCAACATTGTTTTGAAGAAGGACTACAACGACTTAAATATCTCCGTGCATTCGGGTATGAATGTGGGAGCAAACACCAATGATTTTGCAGGGGGCACCGATGGTGCCGACTTTCAGGCGAATGTTAACTATGGACGCTCGCTCAATAAGGAGGGAGGCTATATTAACTTAACGGGTTCCATAAATACCCGGGAACGAAACAGTCGTTCCAAAGCGCCTGGCGATCTTATTTTTCATGGCTATAACTCCATTGAATGGGAGGCGTATAAGGATGGGGCGGATTTGAGTACCCTGCCAAACGATCTGGATGCCATTAAGCAATATGCTGCTCTGGTGGGCCACTTTTCCCAGTCACTCCAGGACTCAATCGCTGCTGCTACCGATATTGAAGACATTGGCCTTATTTTCTACCCGTGGAAGCCAAACCTTAAGACCGAAGACCCTAATGATTCTATACGAGAGCTCAGAGACTTCACGGATGAGGAGCTGGCAGCCCGCGGACTTAGCCGTGAGGATTTTAAAATGAATGTCGGTCAGTCGGAATACCGGGAAGGCAAACTGTTTGTGAACCTCGCCCTGCCATTTGGCACGTCCACCGCCTATGCCTTTGGCGGGCTAAGCCACAGAAAAAGTGTCGGATTTGGCTTTTACAGGTTTCCCAGCTGGCCAAGGGCATACACGCCCCTGCATATTAACGGGTTCAGACCGGAAGGCCACACCGATGTGTTTGATCAATCAATGACCGTTGGAATAGAAAATAAAATGGGAGCATGGAATACAGATCTCAGCAATACCTTTGGACTAAATGCCTTTAAATTCGTTGCTGCTCATTCCGGCAATGCCTCCCTTCAGGGAGCTTCGGGAAGCGAGTTTGATTCCTGGAACATGAAGTTCATCCAGAACACTACGAATTTTGATCTGACGAGGGATTGGGATCATGTTTTTCAGGGCGTATACCTGGCCTTGGGAAGTGAATTCCGTATTGAGAATTATCAGATTACCGCTGGTTCGGAAGATTCCTGGGGCTTGTATGACAGAAGGGGAGCGCTCGTTCGCGATGTAAATCTTCTTCCGGATTCCCTGCAAGTGGTTGATTTCTTTGGCCGGCCCCGGGTGGGAGGTGCTCAGGCCTTTCCCGGGTTCAGACCGGAAAGTGAAGTTGATGTGTTCCGTCAAAGCTATGCGGTATATGCGGATGCCGAATTAGACCTCAGCAAGTCGTTCATAGTTGAATTGGCAGGCCGTTATGAGCACTACAGCGACTTTGGTTCCACCCTTAATGGAAAGGTTGCGGCCCGTCTGAGTCTGATGAAAAACCTGGCTCTTCGCGGCTCTGCAAGTACCGGATTCAGGGCACCATCCCTGCATCAATTGCATTTTAGCAGTGTCAGCACCCAATTTCAGGGAGGGAATGGATTTCAGGTCCTCACACCCCGTAACAACAGTATCCTGGCCAGGAATTTAGGAATTGATCCATTAAAGCAGGAGACATCGCGCAGCGCCAGTGCGGGGATCACCTATAGTTTTGATCCGTGGGGGTTGAGCATTTCAGTAGACGGCTTCTTTACCCAGATCTTTGATCGTGTTATTCTTACCGATCAGTTTACCAAAGAGGGATTTGTAGACGCGGGGAAAGATGATCTGGCCCGGTATCTGGAGAATGCCGATGCAGAAAAAGTCCAGTTTTTCACTAATGCCATTGATACGGAAACGATGGGAATTGAAATGGTGGTTGCTCAAAAGGCCTTTCTAAGTCAGGGGCTTGCGATGACCAATAATTTTTCCCTGTCCGTGTTTAGGACCGAGGCAAAGAACATTAAGACGAGCGATCAGTTAGCTGGCTTTGAAGACATATATTTTGGAGAGCGCAGCCGCGTTTTTGTTGAGGAGGCAATGCCCCGGATGAAGGCCGACCTGACCAATGTGATAACGAGAAAAAACTGGATGTTCCTTCTTAGAAATACGTACTTTGGAAGCGTAACAGATGCCGGCGATAGCGAGGGAGAAAGAAAGCAGGAATTTGGTGCGAAGATCATAACGGATCTTTCAGTTAGCTACAGGGTATCCAAGGCTCTGAGCATATCGATCGGGTCAAATAACCTATTCGATATTTATCCGGACGAAAAAGATCCGGATTTAACTTCCAAAAATATTTTTATTTATTCAAGGAGGGTGGCCCAGTTTGGGGCAAATGGCCGGTATGTGTACGCGCGTTTGAATTTTACTTTGTAAACACAACCCCATATCTTGTCCTGAAATAGAGGGTTACACCAAAGCCCTCAGCTATTCATGACCCAAAAAATGTGAGGTATCCTCCTTAAGTGTGGTATCTGAGGATCGCCTCAGCTGATATAATTCTGCCCAGGCGTGACCTGATTCAAAGCGAACCATAAGCTCTCCGTGCTCCTGCGCATAGGCATGTTCGGACCTCGCGTATGGGCTTGAAGCAAATACAGCGTAAGCACACTCTTCGTCCAGTTTTCGTAGGATCCTGGTAAAGGGATCGCTACCTTTTAGGTAACCCATATCTGGGTCCCTTAAATAATGTGAGAGAAGGAAAGGAGCGAAAACGGGTTGGTTTTGCAGACCTTTGTCCTGGCAAAAATGTATTATATTGACTTGCATATTGATTTGATCACGGTAATCGAGATCAAACTTTAAAGGCCATCCGAATACAACGGACCGATCTATTCCGGCTACGATCAAAAGCATGCTCAATACTGGTAAAAGAACACCTTTCCCCCTTTTTTCAGCAGCCTTCCGGATCAAAATAGCCAGAAGCACTATAATGAATGGTAACATGGAAAGGGTATATCGATGTGTGTAAAAGTTAAAGGCGCTGAACAGGGAATAGCTGAGAATAAATAGGATCGGGACAATTACTTCAGGTCGTCTAAAAAGACTGATCTGTCGGCGGGCTATGAGCAGGATCATGGAGAGAGCTCCTGTAGCCGTGACCCAAATACGTCCCTGATCTAAAAAGAGGAAATCTAAAATGAGCAACCATTGGTCGGTCCACTGCGAAGTATTGATACGAGCCAGATGGCTCGGAAATAGCCACCAGCCATTCAAACGCCATTGCTGGAACAGATAGAGTCCGAGGACCCATACAGGAACTCCGAGCCAAAGGAGAGGAGCAATTCTTTGGTTCCTTTTCTCTCCAACAGGTATCAGTTTTACAAGACTAACCAATCCCAGCACGCCCCAAAGGATCAGAGCTGTTTCTTTGGTCATCACGGCCAAAGTGAGCCAAAGCGTCATCCACGACCAGCGCTGCCTCAAAAAGGCATCCAGGCTGAGTACCGAAAACAGGCTTAACAGGACCTCCGGAAGCAGGAATGCAGCTTCAACAATAACCACTTTCTGCACCGCGAGTAGCCAAACTGCCAGGATCGCGACCGTTCTTCCAAAGTGCCGCCTGGCAAAGCGGTAGGTGGCGAAGAGCAGGCCCACTGTCAGGAGCAGGGGAAGGATCTTCATAACGGAAATGGTGGAGCCAAAAGCACGCATCCATGATCCAGCCAAAAAGTAAAAGAAGGTCGGATGGCCACGGTACAGCTCCGGGTTGATCGTGTTTGGCAGTAACGATGGTCCGGCCTCACTCATAGCCCGAATAGCCGGAAAGTAGGACCACGCCTCATCCCAGTGGTAGGCGAGTTGTAGGTCGGGGATCTTAACGGCGACCAAAAGCATGCTGGGAACGACCCACGAAAGTGTATTCCAACCTGATGGCCAAGTGGCAGGCCGATGCTTTCCGGTGTTCCAATGGAGTTGTGACAACAGCACGAGCATATACGCCTGGGCGATAAGGTACATCGCGCCGTAGGCGCTAACTGACTCCCTGTACACGATGATCAGGATGAGCATGAGCAGGGCATATCCCAGGTCCAGGTGGGCCAAAAGGCGCAGATAGCCTTTGAATTCGGTGCGGCGAGCCCAGACCCATAGGTCGAGAAATGAGCAGACCAGCGGAATAAGAATTAATAGCTGCAGGAGCTGTATCGGAATTCCGAAAACTTGCGGGAAAAATGTGGAGATCAGGCCCAGTCCCAGAGCAGACAACCCTGCACTTGCCAGGTCAATCAAAAGCACGCGGCGAGGCTGCTCATGGAAGACGGAAATCACAGACATGCAGCGAAGATAGATGCTTTGCCACACAGCTGTCCAAAATATTTTCTTGACCCAAAAAAAAACCGCTCCGGGCTTTTCCGGGAGCGGTTCCTGAGGTTATAGCAGCGCTCTTTCCTATGCAATTTCGATCTGACGGGGAGCCTGCACCTTCGCCTCCTCCTTCTTGGGCAGTAAAATGTTCAATACGCCATCTTCATAGCTGGCTCCGATCTTTTGTATGTCCGCACTGTCGGGCAACATAAAACGACGCTCAAAGCTGCTGCGGCTGAATTCATGGCGGGTAAACCTGCCCTTGTCCTCTTTTTTCCCTTCCTTCACTTCGGCCGAAACGACGAGCGTGTCGTTATCGAGCTCAATGTTGAAATCATCTTTCTTCATTCCCGGCGCAGCGATGGCCATTTCATAGCTTTCGTCGTGCTCCACGATATTAACGGCCGGAACCGTATTTTTCATTGGTGTCATGAAATCATCGTCGAACAGATTACGCATGAAAAAATCATCGAAAATACCTGGGAACGATGGTTTGTGGGTGTGTTTGATCAAGGTCATGATATTCTGTTTTTAGTTAATATATAGGTTCATATGCTCAAGTCGTTTTCATTTGTTCAAGTTGTGTGCCACTGATTTTTTCAGTCTTATAACCAGACAAAAAGGCAGCATAACTGACAAATTGACAGTGTTTTATGCGAATCCATGTCAATATGTCTTAAAAAGATGACAAAATGTCACTATTCGTGCAAATACCAGGTATTTCTGCTTATTCCTTCAGCGTGAATTTATGCTGATCTCCATTGAGGGTCGGTAAAAACCAGGCCTTTTGAAGGCTGACCCGCGCCACGTAGGTGCCCGGATCGGGCCAGCGGTCAACCTGCACCTCGTATGTCTGGGATTCGGCCGGACCCCAATGGAGCTGCGTAATAGGTTGCATCATAAGAGTATCGACCACCTGCTTGTCGCTCTTGAGGCTCCATGCGATGCCGAATGGATAGGAATCGGGCAAATGGAGGGAATCGTGCTGCGTATTGGTAACCGTTACGGTAAGTGGCATGGGCCTGGAAGCCGTCCATTCGGGGGGGACGGGCACATCCACCCGCAGGGTGTTGAGGGAATAAAAGCAGGTATCGATCATGTAGCGGGAAACAGCACCGAAACTGTGTTCCAGGCTGAACTTCTCCTTTTTGGGCATACCGCCGATCCAGGCGACCTTTTTGCCGGTAAAGAGGGAATCGAGCCGCCAGGAATCATACTGTGTGAGGCGATAGGTAATGCTGCTCTCGGCATGGCTCGCAATGCCTTCATGATACCAATACACGCTTGGGTACTTGTAGCCATCGTAGAAGACTACGGGTAAGTCGCCAAAGTATTCATGCACCTCGCGGGCCCAGGTGGCGTTGTGATGGATCTCGCGCAATGGACCTTTGGTGGAGAGATGGCCCATCGGAATGGCGGCAGCAAAACGGAGGGCCAATACCAGCAAAGCAGAGGCGATAAAGAACCGCACACTAATTCGGTGCCATTTGCTGGAACGGCTTTTTTGCAGATAAACGTAGGTGAGGTACACGGCCGGGATCAAAAAGGGACAGGTCCAGTTGCCCTCAACCAGTCCCCTGAAGCTCATGAGGAAGAAGAATCCAAAAAAGCCCCAGAACTGGAGTTGCATAACGCGCAGGAAACGTTGTTCGGGATCGTTGGAATAGATCGGAAAGCGTTTGAGAAAGTGAATGGCGGCACGGAGGACGATCCAAAAACTGAGCGGTCCCAGGACGAGCAGCTGCGTAAAGAGGTATTTGGTTGTGAAGTTAAGCCGATATGCAGCCTCAGCCCGTTCGAAAAGATGATATTGAAGACTCGGATAATCGTTGTTCACCTGCCAGAGAATGTGTGGAAGGTAGAGGAGGGCAGAGGTGATGGCAATAAAGTAAAATCGCCGATGGACGAGGAGTTGTGGCAGGGCCAGCAGGGTGAAAAACAGGATGAGAACGGCGTGGTATTTAGCGTAGATCATGCCGGTTACGGCAACCAGCAATAAAAAGGTGTTGCGGGGATCATCGTTCCGCAGGAACCGCTTAAGGGCCAAAAAATAAAGTGCCGTAAAGAACAGGAGGGGTGCGTCGGGTACGGTGATGAAGCCAAAAAAGTGAAGGAGCGGAAAACTGAGAAAAAGTGGCAGGAATGTGTGGAGATCGGGGCGTTTGCCGGGAAGAATGCGCATGAGGAGTGCAAGGAAGCCGGTGGAGAGGATGATGGTGAGCAGTCGGGTCGTGAGCGGATGGTGCATGATCAGGTCACCGGGCCAGATCATGGCCATGATGGCGGGTGGATGATCAAGGTACCCCCAGGCCGGGAACTGTGTGTAGACCCAGTAATAGGTTTCATCGTTCATGAGCCCGGTCGTGGCAGCCTGGAGCACATTCAGCACAAACCAGAGGAGGAGGATCCGGTAAGTGGGCCTGATCAGGGTAAACATGGGCTAATTTTGCCCGAAGGTATCAAATCGCTTAAAAATCGATCCGCAGGGCAGCAACCAGGTTTCGGCCCGGCGCGGCGATACCGGAACTGTAGGTTCGGTAGCGGGCGTCGAAGATATTTTCGAGGCCGGCATGGAGCTGTACGCGTGGGTGGATCTGATAGGAAGCCTTGAAATGGAGGGTGTACCAACCCGGGCTGTACAGCTGACCGTTCCCGTTTCGCTGATAGATGGTCGGTTTGCTTCGTTCACTCGGGGCGAGCCGTTCCCAGGGCAGTTCACCGTTGAATATGGTATAAAGATCGCCTTTGAATCGCCTGGCCTGATAGATCACGTGGAAATTCCCAAAGTCTGGCGCTACGTGCCGAAGGGCATCGCCCTCCCTGGTTTCACCGCGTGTGAAGTTGTAATGGGCTTCGAGTGACCAGTAGCGGTTCAGATCGCCTATCACGCTCAGCTGGAATCCGTAGACAGTGGCCGACTCCACGTTTTGCAGGGCCTGCACCTTGCTGATCTCTCCGTTGTACACGATGCTGTCCTGTCCGTTGAAGGTATCGTTTTTCCGCACCATGGCGTCATCGAGAAATGTAAGGAATCCGGCCGCTTCGATCTTCCATTTTTTTGCTACCCGGCGCGTGAAAATGAGATCGACGTTATAGGCATATTCGGGCCGCAGTTTGGGGTTGGGTACTATTACGACACCATCGCCTGAGTCAAAGATCTTTCCTACGTCATCAATGTTCGGTGCCCGGAACCCACTCGAGAGATTGGTATTGATCTGCCAGCGATCACCGGGACGCCAAACCAGTCCAAAACTGCCGTTCCACGCGTTGTTGCTGAGCTCGGTCACGTCAAAGGGGAAGGCGTGGAAAGTGCTGTCAAATACAGCGTAGAGCCCGACGTAGTTGATCCGGAGTCCGGTAAGTACAACGAGCTGATCGCTGGGCCTATATTCCAGGCTGGCATATAGGGCAGCTGTTTTCCAGCTGGATCCGTCCGGGTAGCGCGGTGGTGCCTTTTCCACTTCGTTACTTAGGATATTGAGACTTTGCCCGGTTGAGTGGACCCGATTGAACACGTATTCTCCTCCGTAGTAGATCTGATGGCGGTTCGTGAGTTTTTTTTCAAAATCGGCGTTGAGTGAATAGGCATTGACCTCCTCAAAGTGCGAGCGCCTTAGGTCGCGCCCAAATTTCCGCTCATGCCGACTTTCCCCAAAATGCTGATAAGCGGCCGTAAGTCTGGCTTTGTTGTACAGGACCGTGACGTCCTTTAAGCGTGCGCGAAAGTGATACATGAGCCATTTCTGCGGACCGTAGTACCACTCGGCATTCGTAAAGGAACCGTCGTCTTCGGTTTCGATGAGGCGATCGTACCGCGGTATATTGCTGGTTTCAGAATAGTGGAAACTGCCGGTCAGATCCCAACTGCTGTCCGGTTCATAGATGAGCTTTTGCATAAAATTCCACTGTTCGTATCCGCTCCCGACCTGCTCCCGTGGATCGTCGTTCTCCAGTACGGTATCCACTCCGTTGATCCGTGCCTGATAGTCCGGACGCAGCAGGGCGTCGGATCCTCCCGAGCCCATATGCAGGTTCCCGAAGGTGCTTTGTGTAAAGCTGGTCACGGATCCCCAATGATCATTTTTAAACCGGATATCGCCGTGGTAGGTACGTTCGTTACTGGCCGATGAAAAGCGCACGGCTCCATGACCGTACAGGTAGGCCAGTTCATTGGGAGAAGTCCCGGCATCAAGTGTGTGAAAATCCATGACCCCGCCGATCGCATCAGATCCGTATATCACTGATCCCGGGCCGAAGATCACCTCTGTATTTTGCACAGCGAAGGGGTCAATGGAGATTACGTTCTGCACATTTCCCTCGCGAAAAATAGCCGTATTCATCCGCACACCGTCAACCACCAGCAGTACCCGGTTCGTACTAAATCCCCGGATCATTGGCGACCCGCCTCCCTGCTGACTTTTTTGGATATAGACTTCTCCGCTTGTCCCCAGCAGGTCGGCTGCCGTTTGCGGGTTCTGAAGCCGCACCTCCTTGATGGATATCTGCGAGATCCTGATCGGAATATCGCGCTTGTCCTGCTCCCACCGATTCGCCGACACCACCACCTCATTGAGGTTCACCTTGCTTTCCTCCAGGTAAATTATGTAGTCCGATCCGATGATCTCACTGAGGGTGAGTGATCTGGTATGGTAACTCGCATGCTGTATGTTGACGCGCAGCTCATTTCCGCCCGTGAGGGCGTCACGATCAAATAAGTGGAAAGGCACCTGCCCCCTGAAATCAGACAAGGCTGAAACGGAATCGCTGTAAATAAAGGCATCCTCAATTGGCTTCAGGTCCTGGGCGCTGAGGATCTGAATGTTTTGGGCAGGAGCGGAGGTGTTCAGCGTTAGCATGAGTGCTGCCAGCTTCAATGCTGAGCACGATAACGATCTGTTCATGTATGTGCCGGCAGCAAAAACTGAGCCGCTTATTCGCTGATACCTTCAAGATCCAGAATAAAGGCGTATTCGAGGGCGGTTTCCCTGAACTGCTCAAAACGGCCCGATGCGCCGCTGTGGCCTGCCTCCATGTTGGTGTGGAGCAACAGCCGGTTATCATCTGTTTTCAGATCGCGCAGCCTGGCTACCCACTTAGCCGGTTCCCAGTACTGCACCTGACTATCGTGCAATCCGGTTGTAACGAGCAGGTTCGGATAGTTTTTAGCCTCAACCTGATCGTAGGGTGAATAGCTCAGGATGTAGTCGTAGTATTCCTTTTCGTTCGGATCTCCCCATTCGTCGTATTCCCCGGTTGTGAGGGGGATGCTTTCGTCAAGCATGGTGGTCACCACGTCTACAAAGGGCACTGCGGCGACCACACCGCGAAAGATCTCCGGCGACAGGTTCACCACTGCTCCCATGAGGAGTCCGCCTGCAGAGCCCCCCATTGCATACAGGTGGTCCGGATTGGTATAGCCTTCGGCGATCAGGTGTTTGCTACAGGCGATGAAATCCGTGAAGGTATTCTTCTTGGAGAGCATTTTTCCGTTTTCGTACCAATCGCGGCCCATATACTGGCCGCCCCGGATGTGGGCGATCACAAACAGAAATCCCCGGTTGAGCAGCGACAACCGGCTATAGCTAAACCCCGGATCAATGGTAGCCCCATACGATCCGTAGCCATAAATCAAAGTCGGATTTAAACCGTTTTTTTTCATGCCCTTCCGGTACACCAGCGACATCGGGATCCGGGTGCCGTCATCTGCTTTAGCCCAGATGCGCTTTTCGACGTAATTGCTTCTGTCGAAATCGCCCAGCACACGTTGTTCCTTTTTTACCTCTCGGGTGCGCTCCACCATATCGTAGTCGATCACACTGTTCGGCGTGGCCATGCTTTCGTAGCCATACCGCAGCACCTGGCTGTCGAATTCGGGGTTATTCCCTACATAGGCCATATACGTTTCGCTCTCGAATTCAATGTAGTGGGGCTCGCCCTCCCACGGGCGGATCTGGATCTGGTTCAATCCGGCTGTACGCTCTTCCAGTACGAGGAACCCATTGAATATCTCGATGTCGCTGAGCAGGGTCTCTTCGCGATGGGGCACCACTTCCTCCCAGGTTTCCCTGGGTCCCTGGCTGACTTTCGTACGCATGAGCCGGAAATTCCTGGCCTCCCAGTTGGTGAGGATATAAAAATAGTCGCCGTAGTGTGCTATGGTGAACTCCAGATCGCGTTCGCGCGGTTGCAATACGCGAAACGCACCGGTTGGATCATCAGCGCTCAAAATGCGGTATTCGTTCGATACGGTGGATCCGCTTCCAATGACGATATACTTCCTTGACCTGGTCGGGTATACAAAAGTGTGAAAAGTGGCATCCTCCTCATGGTATACCTCCATGTCATTCGAAATTGCCGTACCCAGCTCGTGCCGGAATATTTTGTAGCTGCGCAGACTTTCGTCCCTGATACTGTAAAAGGTATGGATGTTGTCGTTTGCCCAGGTGGCCTGCCCCGTGGTATTCGGGATCTGCTCATTCAGATCCTCTCCGATCTCAAGATCCCTGAAGTGGAGGGTATAAATGCGACGGCTTAGGGTATCGACTCCGTAGCTCAGGATCCTGTTGTCTGGCGAAACCGATAATCCGGTTACCTGATAGTAATCGTAGCCCTTTGCCATTTCGTTCACGTTGAGCATGATCTCCTCCTCAGCTTCCAGGGTCCTCTTTTTGCGGCAGTAGATCGGGTACTCTCCTTCTTCCACAAAGCGCGTGTAATACCAATAGCCGTTAAGAAAAAAGGGTACCGATTCATCTGTTTTTGGGATGCGTCCGGTTATTTCGTCGTACAACTGCTGCTGAAGGTCCTCCGTATTGGCCAGCTGCTCCCTGGTGTAGGCGTTTTCCGCTTGGAGGTAGGCAATCACTTCCGGGTTTTTCCGCTGGTTCATCCAATAGTATGGATCAATCCGCGTATCGCCGTGAATGGTATGTTTTTTATTGATCTTTTTCGCCACAGGTGCTTTCATGCCGGGATCATATTTTTCGGTGGGGGTGCATCCGGCCGCGAGGCCGATAGCCGCGCAAAGGAATAAAATTCGTTTCATTGTTTTGGTTTATTTCGGCTCGAAAGCATCCATAATCCCAGAAAGGTCAGGGCCCCGTTAATGATCAGCCGTTCAAACCCGAGCGCGGAGCCGAACCAATCCAGCGCATTGGCATTGAGTACGTAGCACAGGACCGGCGACACGATGGCCACGAGCGGCACCCAGCGGTCCCTCACTGCCTTTTTCGTAAACAGTCCGAAGGCATAAAGTCCGAGCAGTGGCCCATAGGTGTAGCCGGCCGCCGTGAATACTGCTGCGATGACACTTTGATCGTTGATCTGCCTGAATATCAGGATCACGAGCACCAGAATTAGTGAGCATCCCAGATGCACGATCTTTCGGATCTTCGGCTGCCTCGCGGCAGGATACCTTCCTATGTTGAGAAAATCGATACTGAAGCTGGTGGTGAGTGATGTAAGGGCGGAATCAGCGCTGGAATAGGCAGCAGCGATGAGTCCGAGCAGGAAAAAAACTCCGACCGTGAGCCCCAGGCCCCCTTGCGTGGCAATGGTTGGGAAGAGCTCATCGCCCGTGGCCCTGATACCTGTTTCATCAGCGTACTGATACAGGAGCACTCCTAGCGAAAGAAACATCAGGTTTACAAAAACCAGGATCACACTGAACCAATACATGTTTTTTTGTGCATCGTGCAGTGAGCGGCAGCTGAGGTTTTTTTGCATCATGTCCTGATCAAGTCCGGTCATGACGATGGTGATGAAAGCCCCGGCGAGGAAGTGTTTCACGAAATGGTGCGGGTCTTTCCAGTCCCCGAAGAAGAACACTTTACTGTTCGGGTCCGATTTAACTGCAGTGATGATCTCGCCGAAGGCGAAATCCCAGTGCTGTGCCAGCAGGATGATCGTCACGGCCACGGCAAGCAGCATGAAACCGGTTTGAAGGGTGTCGGTCCAGATGATCGTTTTGATACCGCTGCGGAAGGTGTAGATCCAGATCAGGGCGATGGTGACGATCACGGTGACCTCAAAGGGTACACCGAAGGCATTGAACAGGGCGATCTGCAGCACCGTGGCCACCACGAAAAGGCGAAGTGAGGCGCCGATGATACGCGAAACCAAAAAGAAAAAGGCACCGGTTTTGTAGCTCCAGGATCCGAAACGCTGATCGAGATAGGTATAGATGGAGGTCAGTTGGAGGCGGTAGTAGAGTGGCAGCAAAATTTGCGCGATCACTGCGTAACCGGCCAGGTAGCCGAGGACCATTTGCATATAGCTGAACTGACTGCTTTTGACCCAGCCCGGAACGGAGATGAAGGTTACGCCGCTGAGTGATGCGCCGATCATCCCGAAAGCTACCACGTACCATGGCGAAGTTCGGCTCCCGAGGAAAAAGGTTGAATTGTCGTCTTTTTTCCCGGTTAATCCCGAAATACCGATGAGGATGGCAAAATAGCCCAGCAGGAGACCAATGACCAGGGGCGGTGACATAAAGCAAAGATACCTTTCGGACCTCTTTTATTTTTGGATCACCAGCTGGCGACTGCTGCTTTGGCTTCCATTGCTGAACAACACACTGTACACCCCATTGGCCCACTCAGCCACCTCCAGACGCAACTGGCCACTTACTGTATTTGGCTCGCTGATCGTGAGTACGACCTGGCCCAGGTGGTTCACCACTGTCACCTCCAGATCCACTTCACTGGTAAAGTCGTAGTCAATGAAGACCTCCTTTGCCGTCGGGTTCGGATACAGGCTGATGTGCCGGGCAAAGTTCAGCTCTTCAATGCTGAAAAAAGTGTCTATCTGCGCAGTATCCGAACACCCGTTTGCATCGGTAACCGTAACCGTGTAGGTGTCAGGCGCCAACCCTGTTGCTGTTGGCGTGGTCTGAGGAGGGATCGTGCTCCATAAATAGGTGTAAGGTTGGGTTCCACCTGTGACATTTGCTGTTAGTGTACCAGGGTCCGCAATATCGATAGTAACCATCAGCTCAGCCGGTTCGGTAAGGGTAAGGCTGACCGTAACAGGCAGGGACGTGGCACTGTTATCACTAACCGTTACAGTGTAGGTACCTGCAGACAGGGTAGCGGTTGGCGTCATGCTTCCATCGGACCACAGGTAGCTATAGGGAGGCATTCCGCCACTGGCTGTTACTGTTGCAGATGCAGTACCGCCGTTACAGGCGATCGCCACCAGGCCTGAACTGTCCAAACCTGCGATAAGGGTGCTGTTTTGTCCGTCAATGCGCACATGGTCAAGTGCCAGGTCGTTCTCGAAAGGAAAGCCATTCTGATCATCAACGGTCAGCTCAAACTGAACGGATACCACACCCGTGGCAGGGTCTTCATAACCCGCCAGTGACAATATTGTATTGTTCCATTGATTACCCTGATCCCCATAGATTGCAAAGAGCGTATCGATGTTACCGGTGTTAGCTGAATCAACCATCACATGGAACCATCCCATACCTGCACCATACATATGGTAATCAAAGATCAGGGCTGGATTGGTAACCGTTGTAATGTCTACTGGCGGACTTTGGATAAGGGCCTTATCTCCGGCAGAACTTCCGGTAGTCCCCACGTAGATGTACTGGCTACCGTCATTCGCGGCAGAAGGTCCTGTGTTAAACGTGGAGCTGCTTCCTGAGTTTTGTTCCCAATTGAGTTGATCCGTACTGCTTTGGATCCAGCAGGAGCTCAATCCGGCTTCAAAACTATCGGACCATGGGGCTGTTACAGGTACACAATTTATATACGTGCCCGCCGGACCTCTCCAGTTGCTGTTTGCTCCGGGAACCGCCGCACAGGCTTCCCGTACATAGAAGTGATAATTTATGCCGGCCGTTAAACCGGTTATTGTGAAGGGATGAGTACCTGTCGGAACGATCCCGATCGGTCCGTTCGGTGAGCCTACTGCAGAATCCGGTTGAAACCATGGTGCACCATAGGCTATCTCCCAGGAGATTCCTGAATTAGGTACCCAGTCCAGCGTTACGTCGGTTGTACTAACCGAAACCACCGAAAGGGCACCCGGTTTGGAACAGGGTGGCCCCAGGTCCACGGAAATATCATCCAGGGCCATATCGCCACGAAAACTTGTACCGCGGATAGAACGAAACCGGATCTGAAGTGCTGTGGAACCGGCAAAGGGGGTCAGATTGACTTCTTCCTCAACCCATGGGTCGGTATGATCTGTTTGCGGACCGGGACCAAATGTTTCGTAGATCGTTTGGAATCCGCTACCCGTATCGACCTCAACGAAGAATGAGTCGATATCAGCACCGTAGAAGTGTTTCCAGAAACGGAGTGCCGGGTTGGTGATACCACTGATGTCGATAAGTGGTGTCCGGACTTCTGCCTGGTCTCCTGGTGGCGAGCCGGGAGAAGAAGGAGTGGACTCCGGATAAATATACTTGCCTGCTCCCGGCACGCCGGTGGTGTGGTCAGCGGAAGGACCTGTATTGGAAGAATACGTATCGTCTGTTTCCACCCACCAGCTGTAATCAGTAGTTGTACTTATCGGAATGGTCGTCCAGCAGGTGTCGAAGGTCGGAGGGACAAGAAAGGTCCCAACAATGAAGGTCGGACCATCAAAGTTTTCTGTCCAGGGAGCTGTTACGGTAGTACATTGCGCCTCCACTGTATTTGGTGTGAGCGAAAAAAAAACACATGCTGCTGAAAATGAAGTAAATAATAGTCGTCTTTTCATGGAATTAATGATTTCGCTAATGGTAAATCGGCGCAAAATTAGTAAATGAAAGACGTTTGCAGTAAAATTTGTTAAAAAATATAATATATTGAATGCCAAAAAGTTAACATGTATAGGTCTATGAAAACAAGCCCCTGGCCAGGTGGTACAAGCGCTGCAACAAGATGATCAGCAAAACCCGGTGGGTAGTGGAACACAGCCATTGGAAGCACAGACAAACAAAATTTATTTGGGCAAGTGCCATTTTGCCTGATATATTTGTCGGGCCTTTTATTTTGTCCGGATGAATTTCAGCTCTAAACTTATAGGGGACGCTGTGCACGAGATTGCTAAATGGCCGGGCATCGGCCAAAAAACAGCTTTACGCCTGGTCCTGCATCTTTTGCAGCGCGACAAGGCGGAGGTGGTACAGCTTTCCGAAACCCTTTTGCGCCTACGGCGCGAAGTGCAATTTTGTCGGAGCTGTCACAATATTTCCGATGCGGAAGTGTGTTCGATCTGTTCGGATCCTAACCGCGAAGGATCGGTCATTTGCGTGGTGCAGGACTCCCGCGACGTCATGGCCATCGAAAACACTTCACAGTACAGGGGGCGGTATCATGTCCTGGGCGGGCTCATTTCCCCGATGGATGGGATCGGACCGGGAGATCTGGATATCGATCCTCTGGTACGTCGCTGTAGCGAGGGTGAGATCAATGAGATCATCCTGGCCCTGAGTGCTACAACGGAAGGAGATACCACCAACTTTTACCTCTACAAAAAACTGCGCAATTCCGAGGTTCGCATAACGACCCTGGCGCGTGGAGTATCGGTGGGGGATAATCTGGAATACGCTGACGAGATCACGCTGGGGCACTCCCTGCAGCACCGGATACCGTACGAAAACTCCCTCGGTCAACGATGAAGTTAAGTGTTATCATTGTCAACTACAATGTGTGCTTTTTTTTGGAGCAGTGCCTGAGATCGGTGTACCGCTCCATAGGATCGGCCCACGCTTTCAATGCTTCCTACATCATTGAAGTTTTTGTGGTGGATAACAACTCCGTGGACCGATCGGTGGAAATGGTACAACAGAAATTCCCCGGGGTTCGGTTGATCGCCAATTCCGACAACCCCGGTTTTTCCATCGCCAGTAATCAGGCCATCCGGGAAAGTAAGGCTGAGTACGTGCTCCTGCTCAATCCGGACACGGTTGTTCAGGAAGACACCCTGGAAAAGGTGCTGAAGTTCATGGATGACCATCCCGCCGCAGGCGGATTGGGCGTAAAAATGATCAATGGCCAGGGGAACTTCCTGCACGAGAGCAAGAGGGGGCTGCCCACGCCGATGACGGCTTTCTACAAGATGTTCGGGTTGTCGGATCTGTTCCCCAAAAGCAAGCTGTTCTCACGCTACCACATGGGGCATTTGCCGAAAGACCAAACAAACGAAGTGGAGATCCTGGCCGGTGCCTTTATGTTGATGCGAAGGAGCGTACTGGACCAGGTGGGACTGCTTGATGAGGATTATTTCATGTACGGGGAGGACATTGACCTGAGCTACCGGATCGTGCAGGGGGGATACAGGAACTACTACTTTGCAGACACGCAGATCATTCACTACAAGGGCGAGAGTACCAGAAAGGGATCGCTGAACTACGTGCTCGTGTTCTATCAGGCCATGATCATCTTTGCCAAAAAGCATTTCAGCGGCAGGAACGCGGCGCTGTACTCGCTGCTGATCCATTCGGCGATCTGTTTTCGGGCCGGACTGGCGATGGTGCGCCGCTTTTTTGATCGGATTGCCCTGCCTCTGTTCGATGCGCTCCTCCTCTACGGAGGGATGCAATACCAAAAGGAATACTGGGAGAATAACCACCGGTACGTTGACGGCGGCGGGTATTCGCCCGAGTACGACTACATCTACATGCCAGCATATATTCTGCTTTTGCTGGCCGGCATGTTCCTGGCGGGTGGATATGACAGGCCGGTGAAGATCTCCAGGATCATCCGCGGGTTGGCAGGTGGATCAGTTATGATCCTGGTGATCTATTCGCTGCTGCCCGAGAGCCTGCGGACATCAAGGGCTTTGATATTGATGGGCAGTATCTGGGCGATGATCGGTATCCCCCTGAGCCGGATCGTGCTGCATGCCTTCGGGGTGAGGGGATCTGAATTCGATAGCGACACCAGGCGGATGATCGTGATCGGCAGTCCGAAAGAGGTTGTCCGGGTGCGCACGATGTTCGGTGGCATTGGTGTGGGGCAGCGCTGGATTGGCTACGTGACCATCGAGCCGTTAGGCTCCGGGGAGAAGGACGATCATTATTTAGGTTCGCTGGAGCAGCTTGATGAGATCGTGAAGATCTTCCGGATCGGGGAGCTGATCTTTTGTGGAGCTGATCTAAGCAGTGGACGGATCATCGGTATCATGGAGCGCCTGAAACGTCTGGGGGTGGAATACCGAATCGTTCCGTCCGAGGCGAGTTTTATGATCGGCAGCCGGAATATTCAGACTGCAGACGACCTCATCGCGATAGATCTGAACGTATTGCGACGAAATCCGGCCCGGCGGAACAAGCGGATATTCGATCTGGCCATAAGCGTACTGCTGCTGATCCTGTCGCCCGCTCTGGCATGGTTATCCGGTTTCGGACTATGGGCGAATATCCTTCGGGTCTTCAGCGGTCGTTACAGCTGGGTTGGATTGGCCGCGCAGGAAGGGCAGGTATTGAGCCCAAGAGGGATCCTGGATGTACGTGACTGGATTCCCTCACGGGAAGATAAGACCCTGGAAATGGTACAACGTTTGAATTTACTGTATGCCCGCGATTATCAGGTATGGACAGACTTACAGATAGTAGGGCGCAACTGGCGCCGGCTCGGCCGGAGGGCAGGGAATTGAACCAGCTCCTTAAAAAAGAAAGTGTAATTTTGACCTCCTGCACAAAAGCAGAACAAGCACTATAGCATGGCTCAGGAAGAATTGATCATGCCCAAGATGGGCGAGAGTGTGGCGGAGGCCACGATCATTAAATGGTTAAAGGAAGAAGGTGAGAAAGTAGAGCTGGAAGAGCCGGTACTTGAAATTGCCACGGACAAGGTTGATTCAGAAGTGCCTTCTCCGGTAGAGGGCATGTTGGTCAAGTGCCTTTTCAATGAGGATGACGTGGTTTCGGTGGGCCAGGCCATTGCCCTGATCGAAACGGATGGTGCAGGAGGGGAGCAGGTACCGGCATCAGCTACGGAAGCACCGGTAAGGGAGGTCACGGCAGCGAAAGCAGCTGAAGAGCGCGTTCAGGAAGCTATTTCGACCGCAGCTCTGCCCAGGAATGCGGAGAGCGAGCGGTTTTATTCTCCACTCGTTCGCAATATGGCGCAAAAAGAAGGCATCAGTTTCCAGGAACTGGAGCGGATCCCCGGAACTGGTCAGCATGGCCGCGTGACCAAGAAGGATATGCTGCACTATCTGGAGAACCTTGGAAAAGAGGTAGTTAAACCCGCAGCAACTCCGGCTACGAAAACCCCGGCCAGCCCACCCGCAGCAGCCCCGCCCCCGGCTGAGGCAGTAAGCCCGGCGAAACAAAACAGCAAGGTGCCCGTAATGCCAGGCGACGAGATCGAAGAAATGAACCGCATGCGCAGGATCATTGCGGATCACATGGTCGAGAGCGTACGAACCTCTGCACACGTGACCAGTTACGTAGAAGCCGATGTGACCAATATTGTAAACTGGCGGAACAGGATCAGGGACGACTACCTGAAACGCGAAGGAGAGAAGATAACCTTTACACCGCTCTTCATTGAAGCGATCGTAAAAGCCATCAGGGATTTTCCACAGATCAATATTTCGGTTGACGGCAGCAACATCATCAAACGCAAGAACATCAATATCGGTATGGCAACGGCCTTGCCAGATGGCAACCTGATCGTACCGGTGATCAGGAATGCGGATCAGCTGAACCTGGTTGGGCTGACCGCCAGGGTGAACGACCTGGCAAACCGGGCCCGTGCGAACAAATTGAGCCCGGATGAGATCCAGGACGGCACATACACCATTACCAACGTAGGGGCCTTCGGCAATGTTATGGGAACGCCTATCATCAATCAGCCTCAGGTGGCGATCATGGCGGTCGGGGCCATTTGCAAAAAGCCCGCAGTGATCGAAACCGAATACGGAGACTTGATTGGTATTCGTCATAAGATGTTTCTGTCACACAGCTATGATCATCGTGTGGTGGATGGGGCCCTGGGGGGCTTGTTTGTGCGCCGGGTAGCTGATTACCTGGAGCAGTTCGATATGAACCGCGAAATTTAACATCCGGCCGCAGGCCGAAGATCAATACCGAAGAAGACTGGCTATGAAACTCCATTTGCATCGTCCGATGTGTTTTTTTGATTTGGAAACCACGGGAACGCAGATCGCTAAGGACCGTATTGTGGAGATCGCGATCCTGAAAGTGTATCCGGATGGCAGTGAAGAAAGCTATACGTGGAAGGTGGATCCCGAGATGGCGATTCCGCCCGAGGTCACGGCTATCCATGGTATTGGCAACGAGGATGTGAAAGATTCGCCGACGTTCAGGGAGTTGGCACCGCGTGTGATCAGGATCATCAGGGACTGTGATCTGGCCGGGTATAACTCCATGAAGTTCGACATTCCGTTGCTGGCTGAAGAGCTCTTGCGCGTGGGGCAGGATATTGATATGAGCAGATTTCGCAGCGTGGACGTGCAAAATATTTTTCACAAGATGGAGCAACGAACCCTGGCGGCAGCATATAAATTCTACTGTGGCAGGGAATTGACCAACGCGCATAGTGCGGATGCTGATACACGGGCGACGTACGAGGTCTTGTTGGGTCAGCTCGAAAAATATGAGGAGTTGGAGAACGATGTGAAATTCCTGAGCGAGTTCAGCCAACGAAAAAACGCGCCGGCAGATCTGGCCGGGTTCATCGTGTACGACAGGAACAGTCGGGAAGTATTCGGCTTTGGCAAGTACCGCGGACGGCCCGTGGAGGAAGTCCTGGACGAGAACCCAGGCTATTTTACCTGGCTGCAGGATGCGGACTTTCCGCTGTATACGAAGCAGACCATCACACGGATCAAACTGCGCCGATTCAACAATACATAAAAGATCCGTGTGTCGGACGAAAATGACACAATGCACGTGGCGGGATCAGTGAGGAAATACCAAGGCATTTGATGGCAGTGCCGCAGGGGGCTTCTTCGTGCCGAAGGCAGTACGGACAGAATTTTCTGTGTTTCGCTCCGGGAAGAACGGTGAGCTGGTTTTTATCGGGACCCCGGTTGGAGCCGGACCCTTTCAGACCGGCGATTAACTTGTTGGCTGCCTTGAAGAAAAGGGAAACCTGAGGGTACAAATCAGGTAACGGAACTTTTTCGCGAGATGTACTGTTTTTATATGTCAGAAGTTTTATATATTTGGGGGTTGCACATTAACCTACAGTATTATGCGAATCAAATCTTTATTTCTGGTCATTTTCTCTTTGACATCTTGGCATATTGATGCTCAGACCACGGCATTTATTGAAACCTTCGATCTTCCATCGGGGCCAGACAGCATTGCGGCGACCGGTTCACCGGCGTGGGCAACGACTACTGCGTACAGTTCGAGTCCGACCCAAAGTTTTCTGAACACGCCTCCGCAGGCTTCCGGCACGAGCTTCGAAACAGCGACTTTCTCGACGGTTGGGAATACGTTTGTGATCCTGGAGTTTGATCACATCTGCAAGATCGAGTTTTTTGATGCTGCGACGATCGAAGTATCGAATGACGGTGGTACCACCTGGACTCAGTTAACGACCTGCAGCGAATATCTGGGGACGAGTTCCTTCTGCGGTTCGGCTCACAAATTTACTGCGGCTTCATACCTGGCCTGGGACCCGGTGAACAATGCTACTCAACCCCAGCAAAGCTGGTGGCGTACGGAGGCCTTTGATGTATCGGCCTACCTGTCAAACACAAGTCAGGCCAGGATCCGTTTCAAGCTGGAGGACGGGAACAACAATGGAGCGAATCTGAACTACGGTTGGCTGGTGGACAATGTAAAAGTGATTGTGAGCCCTTCCGAGTTGTTTCCCCCGACGATCGTTCTGAACTCGCCTGTATGGCTGGGTCCGACCAGCAGTCCCGGTCCCTATCTGATCTCGGCAGATATTACAGATGGTTCGGGTATTGATACTGCTATGGTGATCTATTCGCTGAATGGGGCTCCGGATGATACGATCGGCCTGATCAATACGACCGGATCAACCTTTGAAGACACGATTCCGGGAGCGGCTATTGATGACTCTATTTGTTACCGGGTTTTTGCGGTTGACGCCAGTCCTGCCGCAAATACGGCCGTTGAGCCTTTAACGAGCTGCAACACGTTTACCATTGTGCCTGCCCCTCCACAGATCCAGCTTGGAAATGGGACTGCGACCAACACGGGAACCAGTTATCCGGCACCGTACGGTAATTGGTACAGAGGGGCGCGGCATCAGATGCTGATCACTGCTGCTGAAATGAACAATGCCGGGGTATCTATTCCGATCTTTTTTCAATCGCTGGCATTTAACGTAATTAATGTGAACGGTGCGGCTCTTTCTGACTTCACCATTAAAATGGGGAACTATTCGGGAAGTTCCCTGTCCAACTGGGTCTCCGGTGGCCTGTCAACCGTTTACTATTCTCCGGCCTACACGGAATTTGCCGGGTGGAATGTCCACGCCTTCCAGACGCCTTTCCAATGGGATGGGGCCAGCAATATCATTATTGAGGTCTGCTTCAATAATTATCCGGCTCCATATACGAACAATGCTGCCGTTCAGCAGACCACGTACAGCAGTACACGGACCATTTACTACCGGAGCGACACGGATCCGAATCTTTGTGCGAACAATTCCGCTTTTGCAACCCCTTCAAACGACCGGCCGAACATGCGTTTTGATCTGGTGCTGCCTCAGGACAGGGATTTCGGAACGACGGCTTTTGTGGCTCCGACAGATGGTGGTTGTGACCTGAGCTCTGCGGAACCGGTAACGGTGCAGTTCAAAAACTTTGGGCTGGATGATCAGGACACGCTGATCTTTAACTATCAGGTTGATGCCAATCCGGTGGTTACAGATACGGTTTATCAAACCGTAGTCCCCGGTGACGACATCGTTCATACCTTCTCGGTGCCAGCTGATTTGAGCATTGCGGCAACTACGTATCAGTTCACGGCATGGACCTCACTACCTGGTGATAACAATACGTTCAACGATACCCTATCGAATTATACGATAACGAATACACTGACGACCGGTATGAACCTGGTTCAGGATTTCGACGGTTGGACTTCAGGCGGACAAGTGCTTAGTGATTTCTGGGAGCAAGACGATACGGATTCGTACAACTGGACTGTGGGGACCGGACCTTCGCCAGGTGCAAATACAGGTCCGAACGGGGATCATACGACGGGTTCTGCAAACTACCTGTACACGGAAAACAATTTTACAGCTGTGGTTGCACGGGTTATTTCGCCCTGTCTTGACTTTACCGGAAACACGTATCCGAAGGTAGACTTTTGGTATCATATGTGGGGTACGGGGATCGGGACCCTGAATGTGGACTATCTGGATAATACCGGAACCTGGGTGAATGCCTGGAGTCTTTCGGGCCAGCAAGGCAACAGCTGGCAAAAGGCGATCGTAGATCTGGCCCCCCTGGCCAACCAGGTCAGCAGGATCCGCATTTCCCATATTACGGCCGGATTCGGATGTGAATTGGCGATTGACGACATTCTTATTTATGAATCCGCTGCAGACGATGCCATTTTGGATGATATACTTCAACCGGTTTCGCAGCTTGTCGCGGGTGCCTCTGAGACGGTTCAGGTTGAGTTTTTCAACAATGGTTCGAACAGCATTACCAGTATAGATCTCGGTTACATAATCGGCAATTCGGCTCCGGTGATCGAGTCCTGGACCGGTAACCTGTCGCCGAGTACTTCGGCCTTTTTCACCTTCACCACACCGTTCACCGTACCGGGTGGAACGTTCAGCATTTGTGCTTTCACAGATCTGGTCGGTGATGGGATCCCGATGAATGATACGATGTGCACGTCATCAACGGGGATCCAGACTTTTATTCCGCCGTATACCAACGATTTTGAAAGTGGCCAGGGAAGCTGGACTACCGCAGGAACGCCCGACCTCTTTGAGCTGGGTCAGCCTGCAGGAAATGTGATCAACTCTGCAGCCTCACCCACTAATGCCTGGGTTACGGATCTGGACGACGAGTATGTCAACAACTCCCAGGCGTATCTTTTTTCTCCGTACTTTGACTTCGGTACCCTGCTCAACACATCTCTGAAGTTCAAACATTGGTACGATATAGAATTTAGCTGGGATGGTGGTCGGATCGACTTTTCCACAGATGGAGGATCAACCTGGAGCGTGCTGGGCGCCTTTCAGGACTCAACCTGGTACAACGATGATGTTATTTTTTCATCGGGTCTTCCCGGTTGGACGGGATTTAGCAACACGTGGGTTGATGCGTACTATCCCCTGGACCTTCTGAACGGTGTTTCCGGGTTGGTACAATTTCGTTTTGTCTTTACCTCGGATGGTTTTTCAACTAATGACGGTTGGGGAATTGACGATTTCGAGATCGAAGTTCCTGTGCAGTTCTCTGCAGCCACATCGGACATTGTGGTATCGCCGAGCAACTACTTCATCTTGCCGCAGGCAAGTCCCGTAAGCGTAAACATTACGAATACCGGTGAGCAGGACCTGTCGAGCGTGCTGGTAACACTGGAAATTGATAATAACACGGTGGTGACCGACTCGCTGTATATTGGTGTACCGTTGCCAAAAGGATCAAGCATGACACATACCTTCTCTGCGACCTGGCAGGCGGATCCCGGGCAGCATACTATTTGCACCTATACGGCAAACCCAAGTGCCATGATGGATGAACATACTAGTGACGACACGACCTGTTATGTAGCGACAGTGCTTGATTCCACGAGTTCCTTCCCCTACTGCAATGATTTTGACGGTGGGCAGGCGCCGTTGGTATCACTGAACTACCTTACGTATGAGCCTTCCGGTAATATGTGGGAAGTCGGTACTCCGGCTCAAACGGTTTTGAATTCGGCTTACAGCCCACCGAATGCCTGGATGACGGGATTGAGCTCGGATTATGGAGTTCGTGACAGTTCGGCCTTATTCTCTCCGGTGCTGAACTTTAATCCGGATTCGTGTTACAGGATCAGTTTCTACCACGCATATCACACGGAACCGTATCAGGATGGTGGAGCTGTGGAATACAGTGAGGACGGTGGTCAGACCTGGACTTCGATCGGCAGCCCGGGTGCAGACTGGTATAACGAATGGTACATCATTGGGTTGTCGGAACAATCGCCCGGAAATCCAGGATGGACCGGCACTTCGAACGGATGGGAATACGCCGAGCACACCGTTAAGTTCAGTCAGGGCGGTACAACCATCATCCGATGGCGTTTTGGAGCGGATTTCTCTGTTCAGAACGAAGGCTGGGCGATTGATGATCTTTGTATCGAGAACGTCACTGGTCCGTGTGAGCTAACGGTTGTGGAGAAAGCTCCGGCTGCGTTGAAAATTCAATTATGGCCCAATCCGACGAGCCAGCAGAGTACGCTTAACATTGAGCTGGATCGTGTGGAATACATTGGATGGGATATTTTGAATGGGCTTGGAGAGGTTGTCCTTAATGGCGGTCTTGAAGGACAAAAGGGCAGGAATGAGATCCTGATGGATATCCGGCACTTAGCAAGTGGAATGTATTACGTGGACGTGCAGATCGGCGAACACCACACTATGCGTAAATTATTGATCACGAGATAATTTATCACGCAATCAATGAGACGTGGTTTGAAAAAATCGCGATATATAGTTAAGCTTCTTCTTCGGAGAAGGCTTTGATCCGCCCTCTCCTGGCTAACAGTGTTACATCATTGGATACGCATTAGGTACCGTTTTTAAAACAGAAGTTTTATATATTTGGGGGTTGCACATTAAGCTACAGTATTATGCGGATCAAATCTTTATTTCTGGCCATTTTCTCTTTGACATTTTGGCATATTAATGCTCAGACCACGGCATTTATTGAAACCTTCGATCTTCCATCGGGGCCAGACAGCATTGCGGCGACCGGTTCACCGGCGTGGGCAACGACTACTGCGTACAGTTCGAGTCCGACCCAAAGTTTTCTGAACACGCCTCCGCAGGCTTCCAGCACGAGCTTCGAAACAGCGACTTTCTCGACGGTTGGGAATACGTTTGTGATCCTGGAGTTTGATCACATCTGCAAGATCGAATTCTTTGATGCTGCGACGATCGAAGTATCGAATGACGGTGGTACCACCTGGACTCAGTTAACGACCTGCAGCGAATATCTGGGGACGAGTTCCTTCTGCGGTTCGGCTCACAAATTTACTGCGGCTTCATACCTGGCCTGGGACCCGGTGAACAATGCTACTCAACCCCAGCAAAGCTGGTGGCGTACGGAGGCCTTTGATGTATCGGCCTACCTGTCAAACACAAGTCAGGCCAGGATTCGTTTCAAGCTGGAGGACGGAAACAACAATGGAGCGAATCTGAACTACGGTTGGCTGGTGGACAATGTAAAAGTGACTGTTAGCCCTTCCGAGTTGTTTCCCCCGACGATCGTTCTGAACTCGCCTGTATGGCTGGGTCCGACCAGCAGTCCTGGTCCCTATCTGATCTCGGCAGATATTACAGATGGTTCGGGTATTGATACTGCTATGGTGATCTATTCGCTGAATGGGGCTCCGGATGATACGATCGGCCTGATCAATACGACCGGATCAACCTTTGAAGACACGATTCCGGGAGCGGCTATTGATGACTCTATTTGTTACCGGGTTTTTGCGGTTGATGCCAGTCCTGCCGCAAATACGGCCGTTGAGCCTTTAACTAGCTGCAACACGTTTACCATTGTGCCTGCTCCTCCACAGATCCAGCTTGGAAATGGGACTGCGACCAACACCGGATTCAGTTATCCGGCACCGTACGGTAATTTCTACATGGGGGCGCGACATCAGATGCTGATCACTGCTGCTGAAATGAACAATGCCGGGGTATCTATTCCGATCTTTTTTCAATCGCTGGCATTTAACGTAATTAATGTGAACGGTGCGGCTCTTTCTGACTTCACCATTAAAATGGGGAACTATTCGGGAAGTTCCCTGTCCAACTGGGTCTCCGGTGGCCTGTCAACCGTTTACTATTCTCCGGCCTACACGGAATTTGCCGGGTGGAATGTCCACGCCTTCCAGATGCCTTTCCAATGGGATGGGGCCAGCAATATCATTATTGAGGTCTGCTTCAATAATTATCCGCTTCAATATACGAACAATGCTGCCGTTCAGCAGACCACGTACAGCAGTACACGGACCATTTACTACCGGAGCGACACGGATCCGAACCTTTGTGCGAACAATTCCGCTTTTGCAACCCCTTCAAACGACCGGCCGAACATGCGTTTTGATCTGGTGCTGCCTCAGGACAGGGATTTCGGAACGACGGCTTTTCTGGCTCCGACAGATGGTGGTTGTGACCTGAGCTCTGCGGAACCGGTAACGGTGCAGTTCAAAAACTTTGGGCTGGATGATCAGGACACGCTGATCTTTAACTATCAGGTTGATGCCAATCCGGTGGTTACAGATACGGTTTATCAAACTGTAATCTCCGGTGACGACATCGTTCATACCTTCTCGGTGCCAGCTGATTTGAGCATTGCGGCAACTACGTATCAGTTCACGGCATGGACCTCACTACCTGGTGATAACAATACGTTCAACGATACCCTATCGAATTATACGATAACGAATACACTGACGACCGGTATGAACCTGGTTCAGGATTTCGACGGTTGGACTTCAGGCGGACAAGTGCTTAGTGATTTCTGGGAGCAAGACGATACGGATTCGTACAACTGGACTGTGGGGACCGGACCTTCGCCGGGCGCAGGTACAGGTCCGAACGGGGATCACACGACGGGTTCTGCAAACTACCTGTACACGGAAAACAATTTTACAGCTGTGGTTGCACGGGTTATTTCGCCCTGTCTTGACTTTACCGGAAACACGTATCCGAAGGTAGACTTTTGGTATCATATGTGGGGTACGGGGATCGGGGCCCTGAATGTGGACTATCTGGATAATACCGGAACCTGGGTGAATGCCTGGAGTCTTTCGGGCCAGCAAGGCAACAGCTGGCAAAAGGCGATCGTAGATCTGGCCCCCCTGGCCAACCAGGTCAGCAGGATCCGCATTTCCCATATTACGGCCGGATTCGGATGTGAATTGGCGATTGACGACATTCTTATTTATGAATCCGCTGCAGACGATGCCATTTTGGATGATATACTTCAACCGGTTTCGCAGCTTGTCGCGGGTGCCTCTGAGACGGTTCAGGTTGAGTTTTTCAACAATGGTTCGAACAGCATTACCAGTATAGATCTCGGTTACATAATCGGCAATTCGGCTCCGGTGATCGAGTCCTGGACCGGTAACCTGTCGCCGAGTACTTCGGCCTTTTTCACCTTCACCACACCGTTCACCGTACCGGGTGGAACGTTCAGCATTTGTGCTTTCACAGATCTGGTCGGTGACGGGATCCCGCTGAATGATACGATGTGCACGTCATCAACGGGGATCCAGACTTTTATTCCGCCGTATACCAACGATTTTGAAAGTGGCCAGGGAAGCTGGGTGGCTGAAGGCGGACTTGAGCAATGGGAACTCGGACAGCCTTCCACATTCACTATCAATGCAGCAAATTCTCCAGCCAATTGCTGGGTGATCGATCTGGATGATTTTTATGCGATCAACTCGAACGACTATCTGTACAGTCCGTTCTTTGATCTTTCGGATCTATATGGCTGTGAGCTTCGTTTTGCGAATCGATACGACTGTGACGTATTTGGAGACGGTGGTCAAATCGAGATCAGTACGGACGGTGGCCAATCCTGGTCATTACTTGGATTTTTAAATGATCCATTGGGTACGAACTGGTACAATACGAACTCAGGATTTCCCGGTCAGCCATCATGGGCCGGAAACAATGGAAGTTGGATAAATACCACCTTTGATCTTTCGGCCTATGATGTGAATCCGGGCCTTATTCAGTTCCGATTCCGTTTCTTCTCGGACAACTTTGGCTTGTTTGGTGGTGATGGATGGGCCATTGATGATTTTGAGATCTTCGTACCCATCCAGAATAGTGCGGCATCAATTGATTACGACATTGGGGCGAGCAGTGCCTTTGTTTTGCCTGATGACGTTCCGGTTTCCGTTTGGATCCGGAATACGGGAATCGCTCCCCTGGCCTCTGTGGACGCTAATTTGGATGTGGATAATGGGGCCTTCACTATTTCAGAGCCCGTTTCGATCGGAATACCATTGGCGCACGGAGACAGTATCCTGCACACTTTCGGGCAGCTCTGGACTGCCTCACCGGGTCCACATACGCTTTGCGTCCATACCTCCAACCCGAATGGAACCATGGATACCTATACCATGGATGACACCCTGTGTACTTTGATATCCGTATTTGACTCAACCAGCGCAATTTCCTACTGTGACGACTTTGATAGCGGAGCCCCTCAATGGATAACGTTGAACGCCTTTGATTACAGTTTAACCACCCAATGGGAAGTCGGGACCCCAGATCAAACTGTACTGAACGGAGCCTATAGTGGAACAAATGCCTGGATGACCGGTCTGAACTCAGATTATGAGGATAACGACTCCAGTGCCCTGTACACGCCCGTATTCAATGTGAACAATGTGAATTGCTACAGGCTTTCCTTCTATCACCGGTATTTTACAGACGAGTACGAAGATGGTGGTACCGTTGAATATACTCAGGATAATGGTATTACGTGGACAACAATTGGTTTGGCTTTCGAACCGACCTGGTTCGATAGCCAGTTCATTACCGGTTTGGGATCCATCAGTCCGGGAATCCCCGGATGGTCCGGAACCAGTGTGGGATGGCAGTTCGCCACACATGACGTGAAATTCGCGAATACTGGTGCAACTGTGATCCGATTCAGATTCGGGTCCAATTTCACGGGAAGAAGCGAGGGTTGGGCTATTGACGATGTCTGTTTTGAGCAGATCCCACCGTGTATTGTTTCCATTGAGGATTACTCAGGTGCACAGTTTGAATTTGGCCAATTGGAGCCGAATCCTGCTATGGACCAGACTCGTTTGCGTTTTGATGTTGCGCAACCTGGGATCATCAATTTCGTGATCACGAACTCCCTGGGCCAGGTAGTGCGTCAAAAGTCCTTTGATGCTCAAATGGGAAGGAACTATTTGGATCTGGATCTGACGGAATGGCCTTCAGGAGTGTATTATATCAATGCACAGCATCCGGGAGGACTTTCAACGGAGCGCCTGATCATTACGAAATAAGACGAACGCAGGAAGTTGGAATAAAAAAGCACCGCGGCTGCGGAAGCTTTTTTCCTTTACCATGTAAACAGTGGAAGGGGCGACATCAAAGCTCTTACTTCACCCTTTAGTTTTTCAAGTTTATCTTCCTCGGTTGCAGCCAGGATGCTTTCGTCTATCAAACGCGCAATTTCCGGTATCTCATTTTCGGTGATCCCTCTGGTTGTGATCGCTGGTGTACCGATCCGAATGCCTGAAGTTACAAACGGGGATTTGTCATCGAAAGGGACCATATTCTTATTCACGGTGATCCCGGCCTTTTCCAGAGCCTTTTCCGCATCCTTTCCGGTAAGACCCCTGTTTCGAAGATCAATCAGCATACAGTGGTTATCCGTTCCACCTGAGATAATGTTGTATCCGCGATCTGCCAATTCCCGGGCGAGCAGAGCTGCATTGGCCCTGACACGCTGGACGTACTTAAAGAACCCGTCAGTCAGGGCCTCACCATATGCCACCGCCTTAGAGGCGATCACATGCTCCAAAGGCCCCCCCTGCGTTCCGGGAAACACTGCACTATTGAGCAACGAGGACATCATTCGCACTACGCCTTTCGGAGTTTTTAGGCCAAGAGGATTTTCAAAATCGCTCCCCATCATGAGCATCCCACCCCGGGGACCGCGCAGGGTCTTGTGCGTAGTTGTGGTGATCATGTGACAATGGGGAAGCGGGTCCTCCAATAGTCCACGCGCGATCAACCCGCTTGGATGCGAAATATCGGCCAATAGCAATGCCCTGACTGATTCGGCGATCTCGCGCAATGATGCATAATCCCAATCCCGCGAATAAGCCGAGGCGCCACAGATGATCATTCTGGGCTGCTCCTGCCTGGCTTTGTCCGCTAACTTGTCATAATCGATCAGCCCAGTCTTTGGCTCCACTCCATAAAACGTGGCTCGGTAAAGCTTACCCGAAAAATTAACCGGCGAACCATGCGTCAAATGTCCACCGTGTGCCAGATCAAACCCAAGGATGGTATCGCCCGGCTTCAAACACGCGAAAAAAACTGCTGCATTCGCCTGTGATCCGGAGTGTGGCTGCACATTGACATACTCAGCTCCGAACAGGGTTTTTGCACGCTCAATGGCCAAATGCTCCACCTGATCCACAATCTCACACCCACCGTAATAACGGCGCCCGGGAAATCCTTCCGCATACTTGTTCGTCAAGATGGATCCCATCGCTTCCAGAACCTGATCCGACACGTAATTTTCCGAAGCGATCAACTCAATCCCATGGGCCTGGCGCTGACGCTCCAACTCAATTAAATCAAAGATCTGCCGATCCTGCATATTTGATCATTTAAGAGGACAAATATACGGGTCCGTCTGTAGTCCCCAACACCTTAATCACCGGATTTAAATACCTTTGCGCCAAATACAGGAAGCTCATCCCATGACCCTAATTGCTGCCAACGATCCGGACCTCCAAAGCTGGCTTTTTGTTCCTGAAAATTCTGATTTTCCTATTCAGAATATTCCCTTTGGGGTTTTTATGCGGAATGACGGATCCTTGTGCATCGGTACGCGGATCGGTGATACAGTTATTGACATAGGTGCGCTACACCAGTTGGGATATTTCCACGAAATAGACCTTCCGGAAGAAATTTTTCTCGGGAATACCCTGAACGCCTTCATAGGCCTCGGCAAGGAGGCGAACAGAGCTGTGCGCAACCGCATTGCCGAGGTTTTTGAAGAAAAGAATGAGGCCCTTAAAAGAAACGCGGAGCATCAGAAAGCCATTTTGGTTCCGGTCGGCGAGATCGAAATGGTACTCCCCGTTACAGTTGGTGACTACACGGATTTCTATTCCAGCAAGGAGCACGCCACCAACGTCGGAGCCATGTTCCGCGATCCTGATAATGCCCTGCTCCCGAACTGGCTGCACATTCCGGTCGGGTATCACGGGCGCGCCTCTTCCATCGTAGTGAGCGGTACAGAGCTTCACCGGCCCATGGGACAAACTCTTCCGGCCGGTTCGGATATGCCGGTGTATGGTCCGAGCCGATTGCTTGATTTCGAAATGGAAATGGCCTTCATCACCCGCAGTGGCAAACCGATGGGGGAACCCATTTCGACCACTGAAGCAGAAGACTATATATTCGGCATGGTGCTCTTTAACGATTGGAGCGCACGCGATATTCAGAAATGGGAATACGTGCCCCTTGGACCGTTCCTTGCCAAAAATTTTGCGAGTTCCATTTCTCCGTGGATCGTGACCATGGATGCGCTGGAACCCTATCGGACCGCAGGTCCTTTACAAGATCCCAAACCACTTCCCTATCTTGAATTCGATGGTGACAGAAGTTTCGATATAAGCCTGAGCGTGGCCATCCGGCCGCAGGCCGCAGGGGAAACCGTGGTTTGCAACACCAATTTCAAGTATATGTATTGGAATATGGCACAGCAGCTGGCACACCATACGGTGAATGGATGTAACGTGCGTGCCGGTGATATGATGGCCAGCGGTACGATCAGTGGTCCGACTAAGGAAAGCTATGGATCCATGCTCGAAATTACCTGGCGCGGTAGTAAACCGGTGCAGATGAGCGATGGAACCGAGCGCAAATTCATTAACGACGGTGATACGGTGATCATGCGCGGATATTGTGAGAAGGAAGGCGTGCGCATTGGTTTCGGTGAAGTGAGCGGCAAGGTGCTTCCGGCGATCGGAGGCTAAAATTGTGCACATCCGGGGCGTTCTGTTGTTTCCCTTTTGTTACATTTACTATATGCAGGAGGCCTTTGACATAGAGCAGGAGAAGAAGGAGATACGGAACCGTTATCGGTCGCTGCTGCGCAGTGCGAAATACCCCCTGACCCAGGAAGAGAAAAAGACGATCCGAAAAGCTTTTGATCTGGCGTTGGATGCACACAGGGATCAGCGTCGGAAATCGGGTGAGCCGTATATTTATCATCCGGTTGCAGTGGCGCAAATTGTGGCACGGGATATTGGATTAGGCTATATTTCCATTGTATGTGGTCTGCTGCATGACGTGATAGAAGACTCTGATTACACGCTGGAAGACATTGAGCGGTTGTTCGGGGAAAAGGTGGCCCAGATCATTGACGGACTCACAAAGATCTCCAATGTGTTTGATCAGAACGTCAATGTTCAGGCCGAGAACTTTCGGAAGATGATGCTCACGCTTTCGGATGATGTACGGGTGATCCTGATCAAGTTATCGGACCGCCTGCACAATATGCGAACGCTGGAGTCGGTGACTCCTGGGAAGCAGCGCAAGATCGCTTCGGAAACACTGTATATCTATGCTCCCCTGGCTCACCGCCTGGGATTGTACAACATCAAGACGGAATTGGAAGACCTCGGACTCAAGTACACGGAGCCGGAGGTCTATGAAGATATTAAACAGCGGCTCCGGGACAGCAAACAGGAGCGGTTGCGCTACATACAGCAGTTTTCGGGTCCGATTCGCAAGGCATTGAATAGGGAGGGAATCAAACACACTATAAAGGGGCGGCCAAAGAACATTTTTTCGATCCGCAAAAAAACCCTGAAGCAAGGCGTTACCTTTGACGAGGTATACGACAAATTCGCGATCCGGATCATCATTGAGGGTGATCCGGAACAGGAAAAAGCCGAGTGCTGGAAGGTGTATTCGATCATTACGGATTTCTACAAGCCCAATCCGGATCGTCTGCGCGACTGGATCAGCACGCCCCGGGCCAATGGATATGAATCGCTCCACACAACTGTCATGGGTCCCGGAGGGCACTGGGTGGAGGTTCAGATCCGTAGCGGGCGGATGGATGAAATAGCGGAAGTCGGTTATGCCGCACACTGGCGATATAAGGAGAATGGAGCCGAAGTCAGTGTAAAACAGCGCGAGAGCCAGCTGGAAGGCTGGATCAATAAGATCCGCGAGCTGTTGGAAAATCCGGAGGTAAACGCGGTTGATTTTATCGATAACTTCAAGCTCAACCTCTTTTCGGATGAGGTATTTGTTTTTACGCCGAATGGGGATCTGCGGACCTTACCCAAGGGAGCAACCGCCCTGGACTTTGCCTTTGAGATCCATACCGAGATAGGGGCGAGTTGCCTGGGTGCCAAGGTCAATGCGAAATTAGTTCCGCTCAGCCATCAGCTCAACAGTGGAGACCAGGTGGAGATCCTCACTTCCGTGAAACAAAAACCGAAGGAAGACTGGATGAATTTTGTCGTTACGGCCAAGGCAAAAACCAAGATCAGGAATGCGCTGAAAGAGGAGAAGAAGGCGATTGCTGAGGAAGGAAAGGAAATTCTCGTACGCAAACTCAAGCACCTGAAGATCCAATTCAGTGAAAAGGTATTGAACGACCTCACCCGATATTTTAATTTACCCACTTCGCAGGAAGTTTTTTATCAAATCGGAACGGGGGTCATTGATAATAAGCGGTTGAAAGCGTTCGTGACGGATCGCAACAGCGGCATTTACAACTATCTTAAATCACGGCTCACCCGCCGTTCGGGTTCCAGTATCCGCTCTGTGACGGAAAGCGATCCCGGGAAAGGAGAGCAGATCCTGGTCTTTGGGGACGATGAGGAACAACTTGAGTATAAGTTATCCAGGTGTTGTAATCCGATTGCCGGAGACAACGTATTTGGATTCCTTACTGTCAGTGAAGGGATCAAGCTGCATCGGACCGATTGTCCCAATGCTTTGCGATTACAGTCCAACTATGCCTATCGGATCATTAAGGCAAGGTGGGTATCATCGGACCGCAGGGATTTTTTGGCGATCCTTACCATTAAAGGGATTGACCGGTCAGGATTGATCAATGAGCTGACGCGCATCATCTCGAACACGATGAAGGTGAACATCAAAACGATCAATATCTCGGGGAATGACGGGATCTTTGATGGGACGATCACGGTGGAGGTCCATGACGCCCATCACCTGGAGCAGCTGATCGAACGGATCCGGAAGATCAATGGAGTGAAGTCCGTTTCACGTATCCTGAAGAAGGAAAGGGCGTGATTTCGTATTTTTACCCTTTAACTTTGAACGACTGATCGTGAATAAGGACCACCAGGAGCAGGTCAGGCAGGTTTTTATGACCTATCTCGAACAGAATGGCCAACGAAAAACACCGGAACGATTTGCCATTTTGAAGGAGATCTACGATCAGAAGGAGCACTTTGACGTGGAATCACTCTACATCAAGATGAAGAACAAGAATTACCGGGTCTCGCGGGCTACACTCTACAACACGATCGAATTGCTGCTCCACTGCGACCTGGTACGGAAACATCAGTTTGGCAATCATCAGGCGCAGTACGAACCCTCCTTTTATGATAAGCAACACGATCATGTCATATGCACGGATACGGGAGAGCTGATCGAATTTTGCGATCCCCGTGTCCAGCAAATAAAAACCTCTATTGAGGAACTCCTGGGCGTTAAGGTTTTAAGCCATTCGCTATATCTTTATGCGCTCAGAAATCCTCCCGATGAGGGAGAGGATCATAGCCAGCCACGATCATGTCGGTAGATGTATTGCTCGGACTCCAGTGGGGTGACGAAGGAAAAGGGAAGGTTGTTGATGTTCTGACGAAAAGGTACGATGTGATCGCGCGGTTTCAGGGAGGTCCGAACGCCGGGCACACTCTGGAGTTCGACGGGATCAGGCATGTACTTCACACCATTCCTTCCGGGATCTTCCACCCCGACGTGCTGAACGTGGTGGGCAATGGTGTGGTCATTGATCCGGTGATCTTTTGCCGCGAACTCAACGGACTGCAAACGCGTAATGTGGTTTTTTTTGACAGGCTTTTGCTCTCGCGCAAGGCTCACCTGATCCTGCCTACGCACCGCTTTCTGGATGCGGCTTCGGAACAGGCAAAGGGCAGGGAAAAGATCGGGTCCACGCTGAAGGGGATCGGACCGACATACATGGACAAAACCGGTCGCAACGGACTCCGCCTGGGCGATATCGAACTGCCCGATTTCAGGAAGCGCTATGATGTCCTGCGCAGCAAACACGTGGACATGCTGAACCATTTCGACTATGAATACGACCTTGAAGAAGTCGAAGAGGAATGGTTTGCCAGCATGGAGCATTTAAAAAAGCTGACACTGACCGACAGCGAGCATTTCATAGCCAAAATGATTGCCTCCGGCAGGAAGGTGTTGGCCGAAGGTGCTCAGGGCTCCCTGCTCGATATCGACTTCGGTACGTATCCGTTCGTGACCTCATCAAACACGATCACGGCCGGAGCCTGTACAGGATTGGGTATTGCCCCCAACCGTATCAACAACGTTTACGGGATCTTTAAGGCATATTGCACCCGCGTGGGAAGCGGGCCGTTCCCGACCGAACTGCAAAATGAGGAAGGCAGGCGCATGCGCGTGGCCGGAAACGAATTCGGATCCACCACGGGTCGTCCGCGTCGCTGTGGCTGGCTGGATCTGCCTGCATTGAAATATGCGATCAACGTTAACGGTGTTACCGAACTCATGATGATGAAAGCAGATGTGCTGAGCGGTTTCGATACGTTGAAAATAGCTACCAAATACCGCTACCGGGGCGAGGAAATCAGCCATCTGCCTTATTCGCTCAACGAAGGCCTCATTGAGCCGATCTACGAGGAATTTCCCGGCTGGAATAAAGATCTAACGCAAGTGACGGATGTAAGGGATCTGCCTCAGGCATTGGTCTGCTACATTGAGTTCATTGAGCGCGAATGCGGTGTGCCGGTAAAATTGGTATCGGTTGGGCCTGATCGCGTGCAAACCCTCCAGCGTGGATCATCGGGCCGTTAGGCCCATCCAAAATAGTCCCTGGACATATCGGCGATGTTCTCTGCGATGGCTAAACTGGCGGTTGCCGCAGGGGATGGCGCATTGAGTACGTGAATGCTGTTGCCGCGTCGTTCGATCCGGAAATCGTCCCATATCTTGCCATCGGCTTCCAGCAGCAAGGCACGAACACCCGCCCTGCCCGGGCGGATGTCTTCCATCGTCAAACCCGGGATCATACGTTGTAAGGTTTTGAGAAAGAATTTTTTACTGAACGTGCGACGGTATTCGCCGATCCCGTAGGCTATGCTCCTGGTGAAGAGTTTCCAGGTGCCGCTGTAGGTCAGAGCTTCCCAGGTGTCGTGTAGGTTAAAGTCCGTTTTGCCGTAGCCTTCACGACTGAAGGTGAGTACCGCGTTGGGGCCACATTCGATCTCCCCGTTGATCATGCGCGTAAAATGCGCACCGAGAAAAGGAAACCGGGGATCGGGTACCGGGTAGATCAGGTGCCTGACCTTGTGCCTGCCCGATTCAGTGAGCTCGTAGTAATCGCCCCGGAACCCGACCACACGTTCGGGCAAATCCACACCATCGCGCCGTGCCAGGCGATCGGCCTGCAAACCTGCGCAGAAGACCAGGTTTTTGGCATCGTACGTTCCTTTGTTCGTGACGATGGCAGAGTACCCTTCCGAGTGCTGAATATCCCGAACCTCATTGCCAGGTTTCATTTCACTGTCTGGATTCAGGGCATTGGCGATCTCGGCCATCCTGGCGGTGGCAGCTGCATAGTCAATGATGCCTGTTACCGGTACGTAGAGTCCTTTTATCCCTTCCACGAAGGGTTCGTGGTCCCTGATCTGATCGCCGGAAATAACCTCCAACCCTTCAATACCGTTAGCAATCCCGTTCCGGTAGATCCTGTCCATATGCAGCAGCTCGCGCTCTTCGGTCGCCACGATCACCTTTCCGCACACATCATGCGGAATTTTGTGCTCCCGTGCGAAAGCCACCAATGCCTGCCGGCCGCGTACGCAGTTCTTTGCCTTGAGGGATCCGGGTGTATAGTAAAGCCCCGAGTGGATCACTCCCGAGTTGTTTCCAGACTGATGGGCGGCCAGCCGATCCTCTTTTTCCAGTAGCACAATAGTCTTGTTCGGATAGCGACGCTGGATTTCGTACCAGGTAGCTGCACCGACGATTCCGCCGCCAATAATGGCCAGGTCGTACATAGCAATTTGTTTTTGGGTCATGCCCTTTTGTTTTTACCGACGGACAATGGTAAAAACACGTGAGATGTTGAATCCGAAGTAAATATCGCCGTCCACCCATCGGCCAGAGGTTTCACCAATGAATGCTGTTTCAAACATTCCGCGGCTATTGGTCACGTGCAACTGAAAAACGTGCCCGCCTGTCTCGATATCGAATCCGATCGAAAAACTGTTGCTGAACGGGTCTGTTTCCTCAAGCTGCCTGATGATACGGTAGTGGTACTCGGCATTCAGGCTCACCCGATCCGTTAGCTTGATCCTTCCGCCCGCGCCGAGGGCGAGCTGATCATTGTTCATGTCGTTGGTCAGTACCAGATTATCGTGCAGATACGTGGGAATGATGGCCAGGGAAAAGGCCTTGCTGAACTTCCGGGCCACGATCACCTGATATGCGTAGCTGATACGGTCCGTGAATGTTGGCTGGTATTCATCATATGGAGTGCGCAGGCTGTTGATGAACATTCCGCTGTACCAGGTGACTGAAACCGGTATGTTTTGTGCTCCGTCGCTCTGGCGCAGCAGCCTGATCTTTAGGTTGCCCTCGTAGGTTTTTTCGAAGGACGACCGGGCAATCCCCACCTGAATGGCATCGGTTATTCCGTAATCAAGCCCGAGCCGGATCGTTGCATTGTCCAGTCCGAACAGATCGTAAACCCCATCGCTCAGTTTTCCGAAGCGGTGGCTGATCACGAAGCGCAGCACCCCTTGAGCGGCGGTTTTGTTACTCTGGACATTGATGATGCGCGAATCCTTGAACGTCGCTGTGGTGTAATTCGTGGTTTCGCGGTTTTCGTTAAGTACTTCCATCAGGTCGTCCTGTGCAGGTAGGTCCAAACCGATCAGCAAGGTCGAAATAAGGAGCATCATTCTTTTCATGCGCATCAGTTTTGTGGTGCCCCGGCATTTACCCAGGCTTCGATCCTGTTGATCTGGCAGGTCGTCAGCTTTCCGGTGGGGGGCATTAATTCAGGATCGCCTGCGGCGCGATTAATCCGATCGGCCAATGATCCATCATCCGCCTTATGTTTGAGCTGCTGATATTCCGACAGGTCAAGCTGTGCCGCGGCAGAAGGCCCGAGGTGGCAATCGGTGTAGGCGCAGCTTTCGGATATGAGCGGTTGCACATAATCCATATACGACACATTCGTGGTATCGCAACTGCCCGGATCCAGATCTTCAACCGAGTTATAGCTACATCCTGCGATCAGGACAGTAAAAAAAGGGATAGCGGCAAGTGCATATTTCATAGCCATGCAAATTTACCTAACGTTTCTGTACCACGTATGCCTTAAAGCGGTTTCGCAGGGGCCAGAGGGTGGCCATGGCTGCAAGGAAGAACAGGCTCAGGGTCAGGATCGACAGGCGCATGTCGCCTGTGACGGATTCGAGGGATCCATAGAGAAAAGTCCCTAAAATGATGGCCACTTTTTCGGTTACATCGAAAAAACTAAAAAAGCTCGTGTGTGTGGAACGATCTTCGGGCAGCATTTTACTGTAGGTTGACCGGGCCAGGGCCTGCACTCCGCCCAGCACGAGTCCGACCGCAATACCCAGCCCCAGGAACTTAAACTGCACCAGGGGATCATCTGCCCGCAGGGCAAAGGCGATACCCCCAATGAGTGCCCAGACTGCCAGTGATATGATGAGCGCGCGGATATTTCCGAGGCGGCGACTCAGAAAGGAGAACAGATGAGCTCCACCGATGCCGACGAGCTGAATGAGTATGATGGTCCCGATCAGGTAGGTTGGATCAAGTCCCAGTTCCTTTTTACCAAACAGGCTGGCGAGATAGATGGCGGTTTGTACTCCAACCGAAAGCATGAAAAATGCGAGCAGGAATCGTTTCAGGTCAACCATCCCTGCAAGCTGGGTCCACACCTTGTGCAGGGAGCGGTAGCCATTTCCGAGGATCTTTTCGCTGATCCTCCCCGGTTTGGTTTGATCGGGCAACCGGCGAAAGCTCACCTGTGCAAAGGCGGCCCACCAGATGGCCACGGTGAGGAAGCTGATGCGCGAGGCGCCTCCGGCATCGGTGATCCCGAAGAATTCGGGCTGCAGGATCATGGTCAAATTAAAGATCAGCAGCAGGGAAGCACCGAGGTAGCCATAACTGAAGCCGAGTGCAGAAGTTGCATCCTGCTGATCTTTGTATGCCACTTCGGGCAGGAAGGCGTTGTAGAAGACCAGACTTCCCCAGAATCCCACGCTGGCAATGATGGTCAGTACCAGTGCCAGTCCCACGTTATCACCGTTAAAGAAAAACAGCCCTCCACAGGCCAGGGAACCTATGTAGCAGAAAATTTGCAAAAAGCGCTTTTTGGCACCCGAATAATCTGCGATACCGGAAAGAATGGGCGATATGAGTGCTACCAGCAAAAAACTGAAGGAAAGGCAGTAACTGTAAATGACGGTGTTTTCCCATTCGGTCCCGAGGAAACGGACCAGATGGTTGCCCTCACCGGCGGTGACCGATCCATAATAGATCGGGAATACGGCTGTGGCGATGACCAGGGAGTAAACGGAGTTAGCCCAATCATAAAAGGCCCAGCCTCGTCTTGCCCTTTTTGAGCCTTTAACGAACTCAGGCATTGGCAGCCTCCCGGGCACGGATCAAATTCAGTGCCGATCCGGCCCTGTACCAGGCGATCTGGTTTTCGTTGTAGGTGTGGTTCGCTTTGATCACTTCCCTGGATCCGTCACTGTGAACCACCTCAATGGTCAAAGGCTTACCCGAAGCAAAGTCCTTCAGATCAATGAGGTTAAAGGTATCGTCCTCGCGGATCTTGTCATAGTCAGCTTCATTATCAAAAGTCAACCCGAGCATACCTTGCTTCTTCAGGTTGGTTTCGTGGATCCGGGCGAAGGATTTCACCAGGATCACCTTGACTCCCAGGTGGCGCGGCTCCATGGCGGCATGTTCACGGCTTGATCCCTCCCCGTAGTTATGACCTCCAACGACCATCGTCCCGATCCCTTTCATTTTATATGCACGTTGCGCATCTGGCACCGCGCCGTATTTCCCGGTCAGTTGGTTTTTAACCAGATTGGTTTGCCCGTTAAAATAGTTCACGGCACCGATCAACATGTTGTTCGAGATATTGTCCAGGTGACCGCGGAAACGCAACCAGGGTCCGGCCATGGAAATATGGTCGGTGGTACACTTCCCCTTTACCTTGATCAGGAGGCGGAGCCCAGTCATGTTTTCCCCATCCCAGGGTTTGAACGGCGTCAGGATCTGCAACCGCTTACTGTCCGGAGCTATTTTCACCCTAATACCGGAGCCATCCCTGGCCGGAGCCTGATATCCGGCATCTTCCACGGCGAATCCGGATGGCGGCATTTCAATTCCCATCGGCTCATCCAGTTTCACGTGTTCCCCTTCTTTATTGACCAGGGTATCCGTCATTGGATTAAAGGTCAGGTCCCCGGCGATCACAAAGGCGGTGGTTAACTCCGGTGAGGCAACAAAGGCATGGGTGTTGGGATTTCCATCGTTCCGCCTGGCGAAGTTCCGGTTGAACGATGTCATGATGCTGTTTTTGCGGTCCGGGTCATCAATGTGACGTGCCCACTGGCCAATACAGGGACCGCAGGCATTTGCCAAAACAACGCCCCCCATTTTTCCGAAGGTGCTGAGGATACCATCGCGTTCAGCAGTGTAGCGCACCTGCTCACTTCCCGGTGTAATGGTGAATTCCGCCTTTGGTTTCAATTTTTTATCAATGGCCTGTTGGGCGACCGAGGCCGAGCGGGTCAGATCTTCGTAGCTTGAGTTCGTGCAGGAGCCGATGAGTCCAACCTCCAGCTTTTGCGGATATCCATTGTCTTTAACGGCTTCGGCAAATTGACTCAGGGGCCAGGCCAAATCCGGAGTAAACGGTCCGTTCAGGTGTGGCTCCAACTGGTTTAGATCAATATCGATCAGCTGATCATAGTACTTTTCGGGATGGGCCAGAACTGCATCATCCGCCCGCAGGTGTATGGCATTAATGTCGGCCAGATCAGCCACGTCACCACGGCTTGTTCCGCGCAGGTACTCCCTCATTTTGTCGTCGTAGGCAAAGATCGATGTGGTGGCACCGATCTCCGCCCCCATGTTGCAGATGGTTCCCTTACCGGTACAGCTCATGCTTTCTGCTCCCGGCCCGAAGTATTCCACGATCGCTCCGGTTCCTCCTTTCACAGTTAAAATGCCGGCCACCTTCAGGATCACATCCTTTGCGGAGGTCCAGCCATTCAGTTTTCCGGTCAACCGCACCCCGATCAGTTTGGGGAATTTCAACTCCCACGGCATTCCGGCCATAACGTCCACAGCATCGGCACCTCCAACTCCAATGGCTATCATTCCAAGTCCGCCCGCATTTACCGTATGTGAATCCGTTCCGATCATCATTCCGCCCGGGAATGCATAGTTCTCCAGCACCACCTGGTGAATGATCCCCGCACCCGGCTTCCAGAATCCGATGCCGTATTTATTGGAAACGGTGGACAAAAAGTCGAATACCTCTTTATTGATATTCAGGGCTTTTGTCATATCGGCCTCCGCACCCGTTTCGGCCTGGATCAAATGATCGCAATGCACTGTTGACGGAACCGCCACCTTCGCCTTCCCGGCCTGCATGAACTGCAACAGGGCCATCTGCGCCGTTGCGTCCTGCATTGCCACGCGGTCCGGAGCAAAAAGCACATATGATCTCCCACGTTCGTAAGCCTTTGTCGTCTTGCCATTGGCCAAATGCGCGTATAATACTTTTTCGGCCAGTGTCAGCGGATGCCCAACCACTTCACGCGCCTTCCCGATACGTGCCGCCATGCGGTCGTACACTTCCCGGATTATTTTGATGTCAAATGCCATATGGAAACTTTTATATATTCGTGATCCATCTGAAGGAGCTGCGAAAATAGCAAATTTTTCCCTGTTTTCAAAGCTTGATCCTAACGACTGCATCCGCACCTTGCTCCTATGAAGCTGACCTCGTACGTCTTTTTCGAAAATGTGCGTCAGGCCATTGGTTCCATCAGGAGCCAGTCGCTACGTGCCGGACTTACCATGACGGTTATAGCGATCGGGATCATGGCCCTGGTCGGGATCCTTACTGCTATTGATGTGATCAAGGGGAGTATTACCGATAATTTTTCGCGGATGGGCGCCAACACCTTTACCATCCAAAACGCGGGTATGACCATCATTTTCAACAACGATGGTATCCGTCCCAAACGGCACAAACCCATCAGCATCCGCGAAGCCACCAGTTTCAGGGAGCGATTTAATTTCCCGGCGACGGTCTCCCTGTCCATGCTTGCCTCCGGAACTGCCCAGCTGCAGCGGATCGATAAGGAGACCAAACCAAATATGCAGGTCATCGGGGTTGACGCCAATTATCTGATCACGGCCGGATATAAGCTGGAGAGTGGACGTAACTTTATTGACCAGGAGATCGAAGACAACCGACCATTCACCGTGGTCGGACCCGATGTTGTGGAGCTGCTCTTTGACGAAACGGAAGACCCGCTCGGTCAAACCATCTCCATCTCCAAACAGAAATTCAGGATCATTGGCATACTGAGATCCAAAGGTTCCTCGGCCGGGTTCGGAGGCGATAACATTGCGCTTATCCCCATTCAAAAAGCCCGCCAGGTGTATGCCCACCCCAATCAGAGCTACCAGATCTCTGTCATGACCCGCAGTGCGCAGGACAAGAAAGCGGCTATCAGCTACGCGAGCGGACTCATGCGGGCAGTCCGGAAACAACATCCTGGCGAAGAAGAAAGCTTCAACATCCAGCAGAGTGATAACCTCTCCCAAATGTTTATTGATCAGCTCGGTGCGATCATCTGGGCCACCGTTACCATTGGTATCATCACCTTGTTCGGAGCCTCGATCGGACTTATGAACATCATGCTCGTGAGCGTTACCGACCGCACCCGTGAGATCGGCATCCGTAAGGCCATCGGCGCCAAGGCCCGTAACATTCTCCTCCAGTTCCTTATTGAGGCAGTTATCATCTGCCAGATCGGCGGCCTGTTTGGGGTGGCTCTGGGCATCCTCGCCGGAAACGTCCTTTCTTTCAGTATGAACGCGAGTTTCCTCGTTCCCTGGACCTGGATCTTCACTGCCTTCTTCGTTTGTTTGGGTGTAGGCACCGTGGCGGGATTTTATCCGGCGATGAAGGCAGCACGTCTCGACCCTATTGAATCACTGCGGTACGAATAAGTTTTCCCTTCCTGCAGATTTGCCTACCCCTCTGATCGCCCCGCCGGGTTTATTTTACTTTCTCAAATTCGTACAGGTGCACTTTTCCGTCCCTTTCTTCCATGTGCACCAGACAGAAGCCGTCATGGCCGACCAGATTAATCTTGTGAGTATTTAGAAGTTCAATGATATTGTGCTTCCAGTACGGCACTTTATCCCAGTATTCTTGGTAGTTCGTTTCTCCATCCTGATCCAAAGGGTTGTGAGCATGCACGAGCTTATTGCACTGACGATAGAGCTCCTTAAGCTTCTCTTTGGTAAGATATGATCCGGTCTTGGGCACTAAATTCGCCTTCACAGTCGAATTTCCAGTCAGTTTCTTCTCGTCCAATGGTTCCGGATAATAGCCCTCCGGGTTAACCTCTTCAACCACCTCAAATATCTCTTCAATGCGCCACAGTTTTCCCAACTCCAGATTTTTCTTCTTCGACTTATATAGCTGCTCCAACGCTTCTCTGTTTGCCACCAGGGAGGTCTTTGTTGACTACGACTTCACCAGCGAAGTAGATCTGAAAGTAACGGTAATAAGCCACCTGGGTCAGGTGGTGCTGACAACCCGCGAGCTGAATGCGGTGAGTGGCAAACTGCGTTTGGACGTAGCTGATTGGGCCAGTGGTATCTACAACCTGTTGTTTAGCAATGGAAGCCAAAGCGACAGCCGTCAGTTGGTGATCCAAAAATAGGGACGTTCAGTAAAGCTCACCTGGTGAGTTCCTGGAACACGCGTTCCAGGGACTTGCTTTCCTGCCGGATCTCCAGAATAGTGGTATTCTGCTCCACAGCGAACTGGAACAGCATCTTCCGCAGGTCCTGCCTGCTGCCCGATTCCACCAGACAGGTATTTTTCCTGAGCTCGCGTACGGTCTCCACTCCGGCCAGCTTTTTGAGTGCCGCCGTATCGATCTGATCTCCAAACTCCACATGCACCACCTGGCGGTGGGATGTGATCTGTGCGAGTTCCCCGGTGGGTTTATCGGCAACGATCCGGCCCTTGTTGATGATGATCACGCGGTTGCAAATCGCCTCAACTTCCTGCATGATGTGGGTTGACAGCATGATCGTTTTGTCCTTCGCAATCTTTTTGATAAGGTTGCGGATCTCTACGATCTGATTCGGATCAAGCCCCGCCGTAGGCTCATCCAGGATCAATACCCTGGGATCGTGGATCAGCGCCTGCGCCAATCCGACCCGCTGACGATACCCCTTTGACAGGGCCTGGATCTTCTTATGTTTCTCCGGTACGAGACCAGTACGTTCGATCATCTCATCTACCCGCAGGGTAGGCACGCCTGAGAGCCGGGCCATGAAGGCCAAAAACTCACACACATACATATCGGGGTAGAGCGGATTGTTTTCCGGGAGGTAACCGATCTGCCTGCGGACCTCCATGGACCCTGTTTTTGTATCGAAACCGTTGACGGCAACACTTCCTGCCGTTTGAGGCAGGTAGCAGGTAATGATCTTCATCATGGTGGACTTCCCGGCGCCATTGGGGCCGGGAAAACCAACGATCTCGCCGGTACCGATGGAAAATGAAACCTGATCAAGCGCTTTCTGCCCGCCGTACAACTTGCTGACGTTCCTGACTTCAATGCTCATGGGGTAAATATAGTTAACTTGCTGCCATGAAAGGGCGCGTGACCAAAAGTACGGGCAGCTGGTATTCCCTGGACCTCGGGGATGGGGCTTCGATTGATGCGCGGATCAAGGGAAAATTCCGGCAGCAGGGGATCAGGAGTACGAATCCTGTTGTGGTAGGCGACTGGGTTGAGGTGGAGCGCGAAGAGGGTTTGGAAACCGGAGTGATCAGCGAGATCCACGAGCGGCAAAACTACATTGCGCGCAAAAGTGTGAACCTGTCGAAGCGCACACATATTTTGGCAGCGAACATTGATCAGACCCTACTGGTGGTGACGCTCAACTATCCAAAGACCTTTACCGCCTTTATTGACCGGTTTCTGGTTACCGTGGAGGCCTATGATATTCCGGCTGTGCTCGTATTCAACAAAATTGATCTGCTGAACAAGGAGGAGCTGGAGGAACTGAGCTACCTGATGACCCTCTACGAGGAGATCGGCTACACCGTGCTGGGGACGATAGCTACGAAAGGTAGCGGGGTGCCGGAGCTGAAAGAGCTGCTGCACAATAAGGTATCGCTGGTGTCTGGAAACAGCGGGGTGGGGAAGAGCACGCTGATCAATCAGGTTGACCCGGGCCTGAAGCTCCGCACCACCAACATTTCCGGTGCTTTGGAGCTAGGGCAGCACACAACCACGTTCGTTGAGATGTTCTCCCTGACCGGGGGCGGGTACATCATCGACACACCCGGGATCAAAGGCTTTGGGGTGGTTGATATGGACCGGTATGAGCTGACCGATTACTTTCCGGAAATGTTCCTGATCAAGCAAAAATGCAAATTCAATAACTGTCTCCACCAGGATGAGCCCCATTGTGCAGTGAAGGAAGCGGTGGACCGGGGCGACATTGCCTATTCGCGTTATCGTAGCTACCTTAGCCTGGTCAATGAAGACGAAGAACCTTCTCCCTATCGGGAGGATGAGTACAAATAGTTGTTGGTTTTGGTACTGGCTGGCTAAGGCCGAAGCTGTATGAAAGCAGTCATACAACGGGTTTCCCGTGCAGAAGTGCGTATTGACGGAGAGGTGAGCGGTGCCATCAGGCGCGGACTCGTGATCTTGCTGGGAATTGAGCGGGAAGATACGAGGGAAGACCTGGAGTGGTTGGCGCGAAAGGCAAGTGAATTGCGCATCTTTTCCGATGACGACGGACAAATGAACCTGAGCCTGACCGATGTGTCAGGTGAGGTGCTGGTGGTTAGCCAGTTCACCCTGCACGCGAAGTATAAAAAGGGCAGGCGTCCTGGTTTTATTCGGGCCGCGAGGCCCGGACAGGCCATTCCGCTATATGAACAATTCGTGCGGGAAGTTGGGAAGTATATCGACAAACCTGTTCAGACCGGTGAATTCGGGGCCGATATGCAGCTGGAGCTGGTGAACGACGGGCCGGTAACTTTGGTGCTGGACACAAGGAATAAGGAATAATGGCAGGAATTAAGGAAATACAAAAGGAAGTTGACGACTGGATCAAGGACCATGGTGTTCGCTACTTCAATGAGCTTACGAACATAGCCCAGCTGAGTGAGGAGGTGGGTGAGGTGGCCCGGATCATTGCGCGGCGATACGGCGAGCAAAGTGAAAAGGAAAGCGATAAGGCCAGGGACCTCGGAGAAGAGCTGGCCGATGTGTTGTTCGTGACCGTTTGCCTGGCAAATCAGACCGGCGTGGATCTGCAGGCGGCTTTCGACCGGCGGATGAGCGGGAAGGCAAAGCGTGATCACCATCGTCATCACCATAACAGGAAGCTGAAGTGATCAGCGAACGGGTACAGTGATGAATGGCTTGTGTTGATTTGCAAAAAAAAATGCTTATATTGCAGGCCTCCACAACCATTAATTTTAAAGAAAATGAAAAAAACACTACTCCTGTTATCGATGTTGATGGTGTTTGGGCTGCATGCTCAGCAGAATGTGTATCTGGAGATCCACCATCAGCTCAATGGCCAGCCTTTCACCATGGGTGATCAGGGCCAAAACAACTTAGGTCATGCCTTTGATGTGAACCGGCTGGAATACTACATTTCACGAATTACGATTGAACATGATGGCGGCCAGGAGATCCTGTTGCCGGACACCTATTTTCTGGTACAAGGGAATCAAACGTTTGACGAGCTCCTCGGCAGTTTCAATATCATGCAGATCGAGGCGATCACCTTTGCGGTTGGAGTTGACAGTGCGCGGAATCACCTGGATCCGGCCTCTTATGCCGCGACGCATCCCCTGGCGCCTAAATCTCCGTCAATGCATTGGGGCTGGGTGGCCGGATATCGGTTCGCAGTGATGGAAGGAAGCTCCGGAACCGGACTCAACCAAATCTATGAGGTCCACGCCTTGGGCAACAGTAATTATAACTACCAGCACATCCAGACGGCCGGAGAAACAGACAGTGGCGATCTGGTGATCAGACTTTATGCGGATTACGCCGAAGCTTTTTATAACATTCCATTGGATCAGGGAATGATCCAACATGGGGAAAGCCATGAGGCGGCCGGGTTCCTGAGTAATTTTGCGCTTCGTGTTTTTGAAAGCTCGGAGGGTAATGGCCCCACTTTCCTCGCTGAGCAAAACGCGTCGGTCGTCCGCGCATTTCCTAATCCTGCCGTGAGGCAGATCCATATTGACGCTTCCAATGCGGGCATTTCCGTGGATCGCTACGAATGGGTGAATACGCAGGGCGCGCTCGTGGAGGCCGGATCCCTGGAAGGGCTGGTCATCGCCACACCGGAAGTGAACGGGATGTACCTGCTTCATTTGTATGCGGGTACGGAGTGGATCACCGTGAAAAGGATAATGGTACAGCGATGAGGATATTGCGAAGCAGGAAATGGTTGACCGGGCTCATTCTGCCGGCTATGTTGGTGGCCTGCGAAAAAGATGATGACCTTGATGAGGTAAAGTACGACCCAACACCCTATGCCTTTAGGCACGGGGATCTGCCGATGCCGAACCTGCCACCGGATAATGCCTTGACGAAGCAGGGCGTTCAATTGGGCCGAATGCTGTTTTACGAGACCATGCTTTCCCTGGACGGCTCCATGTCGTGTTCGTCCTGCCACCGGCAGGAGCATGCTTTCTCGGACCCGGATCGCTTCTCGCTGGGGGTTCACGGACTCCCCGGAAATCGTCAGGCCATGGGTGTTTTCAACATGGCCTGGAACTCGAATGGATTCTTTTGGGACGGCCGTGCCCCGCTGCTGCGCAACCAGGCGCTTATGCCCATACAGGATACCCTGGAGATGGCCGAGACCCTGGACAATGTTGTAGCTAAACTGAAAGCCAGCCGGAAATACCGCGATCAGTTCAGGCGGGCCTTCGACAACGAGCCGATTGATCCGACCACGATCTCGCTGGCATTGGAGCAGTTCATGATAAGTATTGTTTCCGTGGACAGTAGGTACGATCGCTATGAACGCGGTGAAGTGACCCTGACAGATAGTGAGGAACGTGGACGCGAGCTGTTCTTTGCCGAATACAATCCATTTTTTCCGGATGAATCAGGGGCCGATTGTGCGCATTGTCACTCGCCCAAAAATTTCGAAAACGATGAGTACATGAACAATGGCCTTGACTCGGATAGTGAAATGGACGATTTCGGATTGGAGCTGACCACCGGCCTGGCATCTGACCGGGGAAAAATGAAGGTGCCTTCCCTGCGAAACATTGAACTAACCTCGCCGTATATGCACGATGGCCGGTTCCAAACCCTGGAGCAGGTGGTGGAGCACTATCATTCGGGGATCCAGACTTCAGCAACGCTCGACATAACGCTGGCGAATACCCAGCAGACCGGGCTCATGCTGACCGCGCAGGACAAGGCAGACCTTGTTGCATTCCTGAAAACATTCACGGATGAGGTGATGTTGACGGAGGAGGAATATGCCAACCCGTTTGAATAACTACATAGCGGCGTTTTTACTGGGATGGATACTCTTCGGCTGCGCCAGGACACCCGATGCACCAGCGGAGGAAGGGTACCGGATCCCGGATGGATTTCCGGCGGTGGAGGATCCGGAAGACAATGCCTACAGCGCCCTGCGCTGGGATCTGGGGCGCCGGCTTTTTTTCGACAAACGCCTCTCCAAAGACCATCAGGTTAGCTGTGGCTCATGCCACAAACCGGAACTCGCCTTTGCAGATGAGCTTGCCACTACGAAAGGGGCATTTGACCGGCCCGGAACCAGGAATGTGCCGTCCATCGCCAACGTGGCCTACCACCCTTATTTCATGCGTGAAGGAGGGGTGCCAACGCTCGAGATGCAGGTGTTGGTTCCCATTCAGGAGCACAATGAATTTGCACACAACATAGTGGACATTTGTGACTCCCTGCGGGAGGATCCGCTCTATGCAGCCTGGAGCCAGGAAGCCTATGGCCGAAGCTTTGACCCATTTGTTCTGACCCGGTCCATTGCTGTGTTCGAGCGATCATTGCTGAGCGGCGGGAGCCGGTACGATTACTATCTGCAGGGAGGACATTCGGCACTTTCATCAACGGAACAATGGGGTAGGGAACTGTTTTTCGGTGAGCGCACGAACTGCTCATCCTGTCATGGGGGATTCCTGTTTACCGATTTCGGATTCAGGAACAATGGGCAGGATACGGCTTTGAGCGATATCGGACGGGAGCGCTTAACAGGAGATCCAGCTGATCGATATCGCTATAAAACACCATCCCTTCGAAATGTTGGCGTAACGGCCCCGTATATGCACAAAGGCCGGTTTCCAACCCTGGAGGCCGTAATAGAGCACTATAGTTCGGGAGGTGTGGCTTCGAACTACAGCGACCCTTTGATCCGGCCACTGGGTCTTACCAGGGCCGAGCAGGATGCACTGGTAGCTTTCCTGCACACCTTAACGGACGAGCGCTTTATTGCAGGAGGCTGGATGCCTGGACAATAAAGTCTATGAAAAAGGGAAGCGAAACGTATAATACTTTTCAAAAACATTGAAATACAATTTTTTACATATCATTAATTACAGAGCTAGCTACAGAGCTAGCTCTGTAATTAATGCAGCAATTTTATACATATTACAGGAAAAAATCAGAAGACAAAAACACCCCTAGGCTGGTCAGGGCAGGCGGTGGCAAAACCTGGTCCATCACTCTGCCGGTTACTATTATCCGGGAGTCTTTTCAGGAGCCTGCTGTTTCGATCTTCGGGCGCGGGAACGGGCGCAATGAGGTTGCCCGAACCAGCCCCTTGCGGCATAGCATATTCGTGGCAGGCGATCCCGGCACTCATCAACTTCATTCGTTCCTGGCTTTTCCCTGATCGCTCCTGACGAACAGCACTGGGATCAGCGATAGCTCCCTGGATTTCTTCGGCAGTTTGCAAACGCAATAATGGAGGGGTAAACTTTTTCTATACGGATGGGTTGAACATCGAAAATAAGAGACAGATGGAACTAAAGGGAAAAACAGGCGTTGTCACGGGCGGCAGCAAAGGGATCGGATTAGAGGTGGTGAAGCAGTTGCTTGATAAGGGGGCAGTGGTTGCCGGTTGGAGCCGGACTGCTCCTGCATTGGAACACCAAAACTTCCACTTTTTCCAATGCGATGTCGGGTCCGAAGAGCGTATCCAGGCTGCCGCCGCAGCTACATTCGAAAAGCTCGGCAAAAAGATCTCCTACCTCATCAACAATGCCGGATTCGGGACCTATGGAAACCTTGGCGAACAATCGTGGGCCGACTGGAAAGCGATGTTCGATGTAAACGTGCTCGGGCTTTTCGAAGTTACCCGCAACCTGGTCGGACCCATGAAGCAAATGGGTCAGGCGCACATCGTGAACGTCAGTTCCATTGCAGGCCGTAACGGCATCAGGGGAGGCAGCGGGTACGCTGCCACTAAGCACGCGGTCACGGGACTCAGCCACAGCTGGTTCCAGGAACTCCGCGAATACGGCGTCAAGGTTACAGCTGTGTACCCGGGTAGCGTAAAAACCCATTTCTTCGATGATATGGAAGTGATCCAGGCACATGACAACATGATGCGCGCTCAGGATGTCGCCACCAGCATCATTCAGCTACTTGAAACACACCATAATTACCTACCGGTGGATCTGGAGATCCGGCCGCTCAGGCCGAAGGGATCATGAGCAGGGGGAGGGGGCTTTTTTTTACCTGTGCTCACGAAAGATGGACTAAACGAAAAGATCCCGCCGTGAGGCGGGACCTTTCATGCCATGAAATTTTATTTGAGGCTTAGCTTTCGTCACCCTCGCTACCCTCGTCACCATCACCACTATCGTCACCGGACATCGGGGCAATGGGCCAGTAAATATTGGTGATCCATTTGGAAGTATCGGGCTCCATACCCGGGTCGGTAATGTACTCTTCGATCGGTCCGCCGGTCATTTCCCAACCCATGGACGGCACGTACCCTTCTGCGGCCATGTAAATGCCCTTCATGTTTTCGTAGGCACCCATGTGAACGCCTTTCAGATAGCGGCCACCCACAACGGTTCCCTCCATGACCGGAACATCCGGTTCCCTGTCGGTCTGAACGCTCACCAGGGTGCGGAACGAGCACATGCTGGCTTCCGTATCCCACTTGGTGTACTCGGTCATTGGCACATTGTTCATATTACTGATATCGTCGCCAAGCCACTGCATCAGGATACCAAACGCTTCGCCCATCTTCAGGCTGATTTCCTCAAAGGGCACATCTTCCATCGTCACGTAATAAACCATCATTTCCTCGCGCATGACCTCCTCGAATGCGTAGTCCGTTTCAGCGATCGGAACACCCATGACACTGGCCACGGAATCGATGCTGAACAATCCGCTTTCGAGCTGCGGTCCAAGTTTCCCTTCTATAATAACACTAAACCAACGCTGGAAGAACGGGAATTCCATATCGGCGGTCCAGACCACTTTGGTCCCCTGCTCAGCCGGGGTGAGTTCCCAGGAGCCGTCTATGCTACCCATTCCCTCACCAAATTCGATCTGGGTTTTTATTGATCGGGCCGGTTCGGCCTCCACGATGGTCAGTTTTCCCTTTCCGAGGCTTCGGTTTTCACTTGCCCAGCTGTACCAGGCTCCCACGCCGGCGGGCGGATCACTGTATTCGTAGTCCGCATCCGGGTCCATACGGTACCATACGGACCAGTTTTTCCAGTTATTCAGGTCGCTGATCTGGGCAAAGATCGCTTCGGGTGGGTCGTCCATCACCCGTTCACGGCTAACCTGCACATTTTTTGGCATGGCCGCATTGATAATCACAAATACTCCAAACAACACGAGGAGTACGATAAGTATAATTCTTAGTGCTTTCATTTTGATAAAGGTTTTGACTAAAACGGCGCTAATATACAATTTTTGATACTTTAGTAGTCCTAAACGGACTATATGAATACGAAAAAGCTTTTTTTTGCCGCCCTCACGGGCGGATATTTGCTGACCGCCTGCCATTCAGATCCCGCCGCGGAGGCGGAAAACGATACCGCTAATACGAGCCCTATGGAAAAATTTCAATGGCAGACCGAACAGTTTGCCGATCTGAAGATCCTGCGCTATCAGGTGCCGGGATTCGACCACCTGACGCCCAAACAGCGGGTGATGGTGTACTATCTGACCCAGGCCGGATTGGCAGGACGCGATATGATCTACGATCAGAACTATCGCTATAATCTGGATATTCGCCGGGCTCTGGAACATGTCGTGGGCAACTACAAGGGCGATCGCAATTCGGAGGATTGGAAGCAGTTTATGATCTATACGAAGCGGGTGTGGTTCTCAAACGGCATCCATCATCACTATGGTATGAGCAAGATCATGCCGGAGTTTTCGAAAACCTACTTCCAAAGCCTGCTGCATGAGACCGGATACGAGCTTGATGCAAGGATCATGGTTGCGATGTTTGATCCGGAGGTGGACAGCAAGAAGGTGAATTTGGATCCGGCCAAAGGGCTGGTGGCGGGTTCGGCAACGAATTTCTACGATCCGGGCATTACAGAAGAGGAAGTGGATGCGTTTTATGCCGATGTGATGGCCCGTGCAGAGAATAAGGATGTGTCGTTCGGCCTGAACACCAAGCTGGTGAGGAACGGGAACGGTCAGCTTGAGGAGCGTGTGTGGCGCGTGGGCGGCATGTACAGTGAGGCGATCGGGCAGGTGGTGTATTGGCTCGAAAAGGCCGCCGCGGTAGCCGAAAACGAAGCACAGGCCAACGCACTGCACCTGCTGATCGAATATTACAAAACCGGCGACCTGGAGATCTGGGATGAATACAACGTTGCCTGGGTGAAGGCCACCGAAGGCGATATTGACTACATCCAGGGGTTCGTGGAGGTGTACAACGACCCAAAGGGGTATAAGGGAAGCTACGAGAGCATTGTGGAGATCAAGGACTTTGAGGCTTCGGAGCGTATGGCCGTCGTGGCGGAAAACGCTCAATATTTCGAGGATAACTCAACCATTATGGATGAGCACAAAAAAGCCGAGGTAGTGGGGGTGAGCTACAAGGTGGTGAATGTGGCCGGAGAAAGTGGGGATGCCTCGCCGGGCACACCCATAGGGGTGAACCTGCCAAATGCCAACTGGATCCGCGCGCAGTACGGCTCCAAGTCTGTGAGCCTGGGCAACATCATTGAGGCCTATGAAGCCATTTCAGGCGAGGAGTTCCTGGAAGAGTTCGTACACGACAAGGCCGTACGTGCCCGCATTAGGGAGCACGGAAAACTGGCTTCCAAAATGCATACGGCACTGCATGAGGTGATCGGACATGCTTCCGGGAAACTCAACGATGAAGTGGGTACGCCGAAAGAGACCCTCAAGAATTATGCGAGCACTTTGGAGGAAGCACGGGCCGATTTGGTTGCACTGTATTTCATTATGGATCCGAAACTCGTGGAACTCGGATTAATACCGGGCCTGGAAGTGGGCAGGGCTGAGTACGACAACTACATGATGAACGGACTCATGACCCAGCTGCGTCGTTTGAAGCCGGGCGAGGTGCTGGAGGAAGCACATATGCGCAACCGCCAGATCAACGCCCTGTGGTGCTACGAAAAAGGTAAGGCCGACAACGTGGTGGGCTTCGACGTGACCGAAGGTAAGACATACGTGGTTGTGCATGACTACGAAGCCTTGCGCGAGTTGTTTGGACAGCTACTTCGCGAGATCCAGCGGATCAAGTCGGAAGGTGATTACGAGGCCGGCCGCGCTTTGGTGGAGCACTACGGGGTACAGGTGAATACCGAACTGCACGCCGAGGTTCTGGAGCGTGCGGAAGCCCTGAACATAGCTCCATACAGCGGATTCATTAACCCGGAGATCCGCCCCGTGATGGATGGCGACAGCATTGTAGATGCAGAGGTGCACTATCCGGACGATTTCACCGGGCAAATGATGAAGTACGCCAGGGAGTATAGTTTTCTCTTTAGTAACGGCGCTCCTTGATACGCGCTTTTTTACCGGTTAGTTTACGCAGGTAGAAAATACGGGCACGGCGCACCACCCCGTGTTTGTTGACCTCTATTTTCTCAATGATAGGGGAATGTACCGGGAATATACGCTCAACCCCTACGTTACCGCTCATCTTGCGAATGGTAAACGTTTCAGTGGCACCGCTTCCGCGACGCTGGATAACGGTACCGCAAAAAAACTGGGTACGCGTTTTATTTCCTTCGCGGATGGTGTAATATACGGTAGTGGTATCTCCGGCTTTGAATTCCGGAAGATCGTTCCTGGCTACTAACTCGTCGTTGACGTACTGCACTGGATCCATGGCTGCCACTCTTTTAGGATGTGGGTCGTAAAACAGGGCGCAATGTTACGAATTATTTATGAGCTGACCTATTTCCCCATAACCTTTTTCCAAAGATCGGGCCGATGCTCCTGCGTGCGTTTTTCAGCCTGTTCCTGACGCCATTGGCCGATGCCCTTGTGGTCACCGCTCAGCAGTATATCGGGAACCTTATGTCCTTCATGATCAGGTGGTCTGGTATACACGGGCGGAGCGAGCAGGTTGTCCTGGAAGCTGTCGCTCAAGGCGCTTGTTTCGTTGTTCAGTACCCCGGGCAGCAGGCGGATAATGCTGTCAGCCAAAACTGCTGCGGCCAGTTCGCCTCCTGATAATACGTAATCGCCGATGGAAATGGCTCGTGTAACAAACAGATCGCGTACCCTTTGATCCACTCCCTTATAGCGTCCACACAACAAAATAAGGTTGCTTTTGAGCGAGAGTTCGTTGGCGATGGCCTGACTGAGGGTATCCCCATCCGGGGTCATATAGATAACCTCATCGTAGTTTCTGTCTGCCCGCAGGGCATTAATGCAGGCAGCGATCGGCTCTATGAGCATCACCATACCTGCCCCGCCGCCATACGGGTGATCATCAACCTTTTGGTGTTTGCCGATTCCGTATGGGCGAAGGTCGTGCAGGTGGACCTCAGCCAGTCCCCTGTCCTGTGCGCGTTTTAAAATGCCTGCCCCGAAATAACCGGCTAAAAGTTCGGGGAGCACGGTGATGATGTCGATGCGCATAGGGTAAAGCTATGAAAAAAGCCCCGGGCACGGCCCGGAGCTTTTGTTTTTTGTACCCACGACTGGACTCGAACCAGCACGTCCTGGGGACACCACCCCCTCAAGATGGCGTGTCTACCAATTCCACCACGTGGGCAAGGCAAAGGCAATGAACACCTTCAATGAATATCAGGGGCTGCCGCAGACAGCCTTGGTGACCCGGCTGGGGCTCGAACCCAGGACCCACGCCTTAAAAGGGCGTTGCTCTACCAGCTGAGCTACCGAGTCATTTGTCGGATGGCAAATGTACGACTGTTTTTTTGATATGGCATCTGTTTTCTGCCTATGACGGGACAGTAAAAGGATTAGCTTCCGGGGGAAAGGGCTATATTGGGCCCGGATATTTTATTGAAGCAATAAAAAATTGACCGTAAATGACTAAAGAGGAAAGCAAAGATGTAAAGGTGGCCTACCTTTTGGGTGCAGGTGCAAGCGCTGGCGGGGGAGCGGACGATGGATCATTTTCCCTCCCCACGGCCGATAGGTTGATTGATGATATTGCCGGGGTGAGGAAGGAGATCGGGGAATTTAAAAAGGATATTTCAAAAATTGATGGTCAGGAAGAGCAAGAGACCGTATCCAAATGTGAAGAGGTGGAGCAGGATCTGGATTGGCTCATAAAAATATCAAAACAGAGTAACACAGTTGATACTGCTGCCAAAAAGTTGCTTATGAGTAATAAGAATTTGGAGTACGAAACACTCAAGATAGCTCTGTCTTTTTACTTCATTTACCGGCAAAGGTATGGAAATATAGATAAGCGATATGATAATTTCTGGGCGACTACTTTATCGTTCACTAACATGTTAAAAAATATAAAGATATTTACCTGGAATTATGATTCCCAGCTGGAACTTTCCTATCAACATTATAATGACTCAGAACTTCGAATTGCAATAAACCCTGGAATAAACGTTTATTCACGGTCGTATGATGATGCTGCTGAATGCTATAAATTAAATGGTACTGCCGACTACCTTCATGTTACTCCAGCTGATCAAAAACATATGAATGTTTTGCAGGAAGTGATAAAACTCCAAGAAGAAGGAAAAAAAATCCGCACTATTCTGGATCGCTACTATAAAAAAAGAATTGGGATAAACGAAAAAAATAATAAATTCTTTGAATCAGGAGGAAGCCTCACAAGTATCCAATTTGCCTGGGAAAACAGGGAATTGGATAATAAATATTTTCAAGATGCAAAGACATCTATGAAACAATGCGATATTTTGATCATAATTGGTTATTCATTCCCACTTGTTAATCGGGAGATAGATAAGGAATTGATCCCATGGGGAAGCTTTAAGAAAATATTTGTGCAATCCCCGGATGACGTTTTGAAATCGAAAGTTAGCGCGTTCTTTGATGTTGAAGAAAGCAAGCTGGTGCATGTGCGAGATATTGATACTTTTTTTGCTTGAGTTTTAGCCCAGTTCGGCAATAGTCTTTGCCGTTTTGATGCCGCCGTTTCACATCGCGCCGTAGGCGCCAGTTCAGCCCCATAGCGGAAAAGGCCTATCTTTGCCTGCCAAAAAAACACGGAACATATGAAATCGAACATGCTCCTTGCCGCTGCATTTACGGCATTCGGTTTTGGATTGCAGGCGCAGACCGAAACCGGGGCAGCAGAATGGTCGCTGGAACAATGCATTGAACATGCGATCGGGAATAACCTCACGGTGCGGTCGCAGACCATTCAGACCGCGGTTGATCAGGAAAATTATTTGCAGGCAAGGCAGGGGTGGTACCCAACCCTGAACGCATCAGTTGGCTACAATAACGGATGGGGGTTGAACACAAATCCACTGACCAACGTGAACACAACCGAGTATACCGGGCAAAACAGCTACTGGATCGGAACCAGTATGCCCGTGTTCAACGGCGGCCGCACGCACCATCAAACCAGGCAGAGTGAGGTGAATTACCAGGCTTCGCAGCTCGATCTGGAAAAAGCGAAAAATGATTTGGCCCTGGCAGTGGCACTTGATTATGTGAACGTGTTGCTCGGAAAGGAACAGCTGCGCGTGGCTCTGGAGCAACGCGATGTAACACAGCAACAGGTGAACAGGATTGCGAAACTGGTAGGGGCCGGATCCAGCCCCCAGGGAGAGCTCTTCGAAATGGAGGCACAGCTGGCACAGGAAGAGCAGAACGTGATCGTGGCGCGAAACAACGTGAATTTAACCTTGCTGCAGCTCGCACAGCGATTGCAGCTTGAGGATCATACCGGCTTCGATGTCCAAAGCCCGGAGATCGATATGCCGGAGCCTACGCTCCTGAGTTTTCCGGCTTACGAGATCTATCAGATGGCACTGAACACGCAGCCCGACCTGCCCGCTGCAGAAGCCCGGGTGCAGAGCGCACAGCTCGACAAAAAGATCGCGATAGCCGGATATGTTCCAAACCTTTCGGTAAACAGCAACTTATCGACTTTTTGGACAAACCGCCTGAACAGGGATCCGATTACCGGGGAAGAGAACGCCTACGGAGACCAGCTGAGCGATAATTGGAACGCGGGACTCAATGTGAGCCTGAACATTCCGATCCTGAACCGTCGCCAGAATAAGAGTGAGGTGAACCGCTCGCATCTGAATTATCTCCGTGCAGTGAACAGCCGTGAGCAGGTGAAGAACCAGTTGCTTCAGGGCATCCAGCAGGCGCACGCCGATGCAGTGGCAGCCCTGGAGGCCTATGAGGCGGCAGAGGTCTCGGTCAAATCAGGCCGTGAGGCCTTTAAATACACCGAAGAGCGTTACCGTGTAGGAGCGGTGAACGTGGTGGATTATAACCTGGCCAGGAATAACCTGACCCGGGCCCAGTCGTTTCTGCTGCGTGCCAAATACGACTATTTTTTTAAATACCGCGTTCTCGAATTCTATTACGGAAACCTGCAACTCCGATAAATTATGAGCAAAACGGTTCGCTACATTATTCTTGCCGTTATCGTCCTGATGGTGATTGGTATCATCGGCAAAGGGAAAGGTTGGTTCGGAGGGTCTGGCACCACCAGGGTGGAGACAGATCTCGTCGTCAGACGTACGATCGTGGAGGTGGTCAGTGCCAGCGGCAAGATCCAGCCCGAGAAGGAAATCAAGCTGGCTCCGGAAGTTTCCGGCGAGATTGTGGATTTGCGGGTGGCCGAAGGGCAGCAGGTGAAAAAAGGAGAGCTGTTGGCGCGGATCAATCCGGACCTGATCGAAGCGGCTGTGGATCGTGCCAGGGCCTCCCTGGATCAGTCAAAGGCAAATTTGAATTCGGCACGTGCCCAATTGATCGAAGCCGAAAATAATTTCGATCGGAACGAACCACTGCACAACGAAGGGGTCATCCCCACGGCAACCTGGGATCAGATCGTTCGGGCGTATCAGGTGGCCAGGCTCAATGTGGAGTCGGCCGAAGCCATGATGAACAACAGCGAGGCCAGCCTGAAGGAAGCACAGGACAACCTCCGGCGAACCATGATCTATGCTCCGGATTCCGGCACTGTTTCTGCCCTGCACGTGGAACTTGGTGAACGGGTCGTGGGAACCAATCAGATGGCCGGAACAGAGCTCATGCGCATTGCCAACCTGAACGATATGGAAGTGGTGGTGGAGGTTAACGAAACGGACATCGTGCGGGTCAAAGTCGGCGATACCGCCAGGGTGGAGGTTGATGCCTATCTGAACAGGGAATTCAGGGGCGTGGTAACCGGGATTGCCAGTTCAGCAGACCTGGCCAATGTGAGTGCCGACCAGGTGACCAATTTTGAAGTGAAGATCCACATCGTACGCGCGAGTTATGCCGATCTGGAAAAAGATGGCAAAAGTCCTTTTAGACCGGGGATGACCGCTACGGTGGACATCATCACCAAAGTGGCGGAGGATGTTCCTGCCGTTCCGATCCAGGCTGTAACCACCCGGACCGATACCTCCAGCGAAGCAACCCGACTCAGCAATCGTTTCGGCGAGTCCGGCGAACGGTTCGAAGTGGTGTTCCTCTTCGAAAACGACAAGGCAAAAAGGCGCGTGGTGGAAACCGGAGTACAGGACGATGCCTATATCGAGATCCTGAGCGGATTAAGCGACAGCCTTGAGGTCATCACGGGGCCATATCGGACCGTGGCGCAGGAACTCCTCAACAACGATCCGGTCCGGAAGTAATGGCGCTGTTGCTTCATCTCGAAACGGCTACCAGGAACTGCTCAGTGGCCCTGGGGCGCGATGGCGAACTGCTTGACCTGGAAGAGCAGGCCACAGAAAGCTATTCGCATAGCGAAAACCTGCATCCCTTCATTGATCGGATCCTCCGGCGAAACGATCTGGAGCCTTCACGGCTCGATGGCATCTGTGTAAGCAAGGGTCCCGGAAGTTATACCGGCCTGCGCATCGGGGTGTCGGCGGCTAAAGGCCTCTGTTACGCGCTTGGCAAGCCCCTTATTTCGGTGACCACCAATGAGGTTCTGGCCTATCATCCGGCCGTGAAGGCCGGGCCCAAAGATCGTATCGTAACGGTCATTGACGCGCGCCGCATGGAGGTGTACGCACAAACCTTCGACGCAAACCGCAGGCCGCTGTCCGAAATCAAGGCTGTGGTGGTCGGCGAAAACACTTTCCGCGGCGATGGACCTCTATGGCTGGTGGGCGATGGGGCCGAAAAACTGCGCGAAATACTGAGGGCCTCACGGCCCGAAATAATCCAGTGCTTCCCCAGTGCCGGCAATATGGTGAGGCTGGGCAACGCGGCATACAGATCCAGACGATTTGAGGACGTAGCCTATTTTGAGCCTTTTTATCTCAAGGATTTTATTGCGGAGATCCCAAAGAAGCTGATTTGACTTCAATAGCGGAGCGCCAGGATCTAACACTGGTGTTCGGGGTGTATTTAACCAATAAACAGCATAAAAATTTGTAAATCAGCTATTTTGAACAAAAACATCTTTGCCCATAATTAACAATACCAGGAAGGCAAACTTAACAAATTCCGTGCTTTTTGCCCATCGTGATGGGCTCCATGGACTTTTTTATCTTTGACCGACCCAGGGACCCCTCATTATTATGTCTGGCCAGCTGTTTACCCATTATTTTCTTGAAGAGGGCATCCGCGAAACGGACGCCTGGAAAAAGGTGCTTGACAGCAAAGAAGCGTTTGCCGCGTTCCGGTTCCGCTCCTTTTCCATCCGCCAACAAATTTATTTTGGAGGTGCATGAGGCAAAATGGTACTTTTGCATTTATTGACGTGCGTTTTTGACATGAACACGGAGTATACATATAAGCAAATTGCAGATTATTTCATTGCCTTATCCAATGAAACGCAAAGCCTTATCACCAATTTGAAGCTACAAAAGCTCCTGTATTACGCACAAGCATGGTATCTTGCTATCTACAACAGGCCCCTGTTCAATGACGATTTTGAAGCGTGGGTTCACGGTCCGGTACTTCGGGCCTTATACGATGATTATAAGCATTTTTCGTGGAAGCCTATCGAAAGAGAGGACCTGGGAGAAGGCTCGTTTTCTGAAATAGAGAAGAGTTTTGATGGGACTACCCAAAAGTTTATGCGTGATTTGACTGATGAATATTTTGGGGAAAATACATATGAGTTAGAAAGGCTTACACATAGTGAAGATCCCTGGAAAAAAGCAAGGGCCGGTATTTCTGAGGACCAGCCGTCCACTGCCGTAATAGATAAAACTGAAATGCAATCTTATTATTCGCAGTATATTCAGGATGCCGAAGCCCAAAAAAAATAAGCGACGAAAAAACACGCCATTTTCAAAAGCGACGGAAGAATCCGCTGATATCAGTAGTGAAGCGGTCGTTTTCTCCTTTAAGTACTTAAAGCAAAAGCATTCCAAATTCCTGTATGAAGGAAAGGGGCTATTTTTTGAAGTTAATGGAGAAACTGAAAGATACTTCTACTATAAAAATCAGCGAATTCAGACGAACAAATAAAGCGCTACGATCACATGAGATTGACTGGGATAAAACAACTGAGAATTCTTTTGGGATACCAGGAGAAGATCAGCTTGTAGAGAAACCCTGGCAATTTGCCCTTAGTGCCAATGAACATGGGAGAGTACATGGATTTTTGATCCAAAACAGATTTTATATTGTTTGGCTTGATCCAGAGCATGAGCTCTATAGATAGAAAACCTGTTGTCAGGTCTTTGCTTCTTTGATATCCCTGTTTTCCCAAAAAAATAGCTGTCTGTGGATTCAGAAGGGCCGTTTTATTTGTACTTCCGGAGGTGAACCCGAACAGTAACGCCTTATCCATATCCCATTTTTAGGGGAGAACCCTGATTCAAGGTGGAGATCCTGTTCAAATTCGACTACTTTTGTTACTATGAGCTTTAAGCTTTTCCTCATACCCTTTGTAACATGGCTAATTACTCCCTCCTGCATGAGCATTGATACACGGCACCGACATACGAACGCCCTGATCCACGAGACTTCTCCGTACTTGCTCCAACATGCCCACAACCCGGTCAATTGGCACCCGTGGAACAACGAAACCCTGGAAAAGGCCAGGCGCGGGCAAAAACTACTGCTCATTTCAATCGGATACAGCTCATGCCACTGGTGCCACGTAATGGAGCGCGAGAGCTTCGAAAATGAAGAAGTGGCTGAAGTTATGAACGAACACTATATCTGTATTAAGGTAGACCGCGAGGAACGGCCTGATGTCGACCAGATCTACATGAACGCCGTGCAGCTCATAACCCGGCGCGGCGGATGGCCTCTGAACTGTGTGGCCCTGCCCGATGGCCGACCTATTTGGGGAGGCACGTATTTTCCGAGGGATCAGTGGGTTCGCTCGCTCAAACAGGTTGCAGCACTCTGGACCAATGAGCGCGAAAAGGCCCTGGAGTACGCGGCCCAGCTCACGGAAGGAGTTCAAATGATGGAATTGATCGCCCGCCCGCCCGATCCACTGGCTCCCAGGGCCAGTTTTGTACAGGAAATCGTAAAGCATTGGAAGGAACGGTTCGATATAAAACGCGGAGGGCCCAATCGGGCCCCGAAATTCCCTACACCCACCAACTACGATTTTTTGCTTCACTATGCAACGCACTTCAATGATACAAGTGTCTTGCAACACGTCCACCACACCCTCCGCACCATGGCCCTCGCCGGAATTTATGATCAGGTCGGTGGCGGTTGGGCCCGATATGCCACGGATCCCGAATGGAAGATCCCGCATTTCGAGAAGATGTTGTATGACAACGCCCAACTGATCGGGCTCTACAGCATAGCCTACCGCCAAAAGCCCGACCCGCTCTACAGAGAGTCCGTGGAGCAATCCATTGATTTTCTCCGGCGCGAAATGTACGATAAGGCCAGTGGCAGCTTCTACAGCGCGCTTGATGCCGACAGTGAAGGGGAGGAGGGAACCTTCTACACCTGGACCGGGGAGGAGCTCCGCAGGCTGGTTCCGCCCGACGACTGGGACCTGTTTGCCGAGTGCTACCACATCGCTCCGCAGGAGCAGTGGGAAGGCAAATACATCCTTCATCGTACCGAGGAAAAGCCTGAATACAGGTGCCTGCGGCGCGATGTGCTCCCGCGCCTTTTGAAAGCACGCAGCAGTCGCGAACGACCGGGGCTTGACGATAAATCGCTGACGGCCTGGAACGCTATGATGGTCAGTGGATTAGTGGCGGCCTATCGCACTTTCGATCGCGAAGAGTATCTGGATCAGGCAGTGGAAACGGCCAGATGGATCCTCCGGCAGCAAGGGACAACCACGGGCGGACTTTTTCACACGTTTAAGGAAGGTACCAGCACCATTGACGGATTTTTGGACGATTACGCCCTGAGCATCAAGGCCTACCTTGATCTTTACGAAGCCATCTTTGACGAGCGATACCTGCAGCAGGCCCATCAATGGCTGCTCTATTGTTTCGATCACTTCTACTCCGATCAGCATGGTATGTTTTTCTACACTTCCAACAGTGGCGAAAAGCTCATAGCCCGCACCATGGAAACCACTGACAACGTTATCCCTGCCAGCAATTCGGTCATGGCCCATCAGCTTTACCGCCTCGGTTTACACTACGACCGTAAACCGTATCGCGACACCGCACGTGCCATGCTCAGGGCCGTGGAACCCCGGATGGAACGCTATGGCGAGGGGTATTCCAACTGGCTCAGGCTCTACCTCCATGAGCTGGGTCCGTTTTACGAGCTGGTGATCATCGGGCCGCAGGCCCATGCGAAAAGGAAAGAAGCCGATGCGCATTATTTTCCCAACGGCCTCACGGCCGGAAGCACCAGTCCATCCTCACTGCCGTTGCTGCGAAATCGGTTCGTTGATGATAAAACGCTTTTTTACCTCTGCCAGGAGGGTGCCTGCCAACTGCCTACAGAAGCATTTCAGATGCCCCGGCCCCCGGTTCCTGCTCCTTAGTTCCCGGCCATCCGCTCAACATAATTCCTGTAGAACAGTGGGATCGTTTCGATCCCCTTATAAAAATTGAACAGTCCGAAATGCTCGTTCGGCGAATGGATCGCATCGCTGTCGAGCCCGAATCCGAACAAAATGCTCTTGCTGCCGAGTTCTTTTTCGAAAAGGCTGACGATCGGAATGCTCCCGCCACTGCGGACCGGAACTGGAGTTTTGCCAAAAGTCTCCTCCATTGCCCTGCTGGCCGCCAGATATTCCGGAGTGTCGGTCGGAGCCACGTACGGATAGCCACCGTGGTGCGGACTCACCTTCACGCGCACGCCCGGCGGCGCAATCCTAATGAAGTGCTCTGTGAACAACCGGGTGATCTCATCCGGATCCTGATCGGGTACCAATCGCATCGAGATCTTCGCAGAGGCCCTCGCCGGGATCACGGTTTTCGCACCCTCGCCTGTGTAGCCGCCCCAAATGCCATTCACGTCCAGGGTCGGGCGAATGCAATTGCGCTCCATGGTCACGTAGCCTTCCTCTCCGTGCACATCCTTAAGGTCCAGGGAAGCCTTGTAGGCCTCCAGGCTGAATGGGGCACGGGCCATATCGGCGCGTTCCGCGGCACTCAGTTCAATTACCTTGTCGTAGAAGCCCGGAATAGTGATGCGGTTCCGATGGTCTTGCAGGGAAGCGATCATTTGTGCCAGAATGTTGATCGGATTGGCCACCGCACCACCGTACAACCCAGAGTGAAGATCGCGATTCGGACCGGTTACCTCAACCTCCACGTAGCTCAGCCCACGGAGTCCGGTCGTAATGCTCGGCGTATCATTTGCCAATATGCCTGTGTCCGAGATCAAAATAACATCGTTTGCCAGTTTTTCGCGGTTTTCCTTCACGAATCCCCCGAGGCTTTTTGATCCGATCTCTTCCTCACCTTCGATCATGAATTTCACATTGCAGGGCAATTTACCGGTCTTTACCAGCACTTCGAAGGCTTTCACCTGCATATACATTTGGCCTTTATCGTCACATGATCCGCGCGCGAAGATCGCCCCGTCGGGGTGGATATCGGTTTTCCTGATCACCGGATCAAAGGCAGGCGAGTCCCACAGATCGTCCGGATCGCTTGGCTGCACGTCGTAATGCCCGTAGACCAACACGGTCGGAAGCCCCTCACCGACGAGTTTTTCTCCGTACACGATCGGATATCCGGGCGTTTCGCAGATCCCGGCGCTATCCACACCGGCCTCCAGCAGCCGCTCACGCACCGTTTCCGCGCACCTCAGCACCTCAGCCCGGCATGCCGGATCCGTACTTACCGACCGGATACGAAGCAGGTCCAGAAGCTCGTTTAAAAATCGTTCCCTGTTCTCCTCAATGTATGCCAGGATCGCCGACATATTCTTTAATTTTGCCAGTTCGAAAGGCCAAGATACGGATTATAAAGCACCTAAACCTATTTTTTTGTATCTTTATTGTCCTGATCGGACCGATCCTATGAAAAAAATTCGCTTCCTTGCCGCCTTGCCCTTCCTGTTGGCGCCTCACGGCGCGATGGGTCAGCTGGTCGTCAGCAATGCAGTACCGTACAATAATGTGCAGTATCTGGTCGAAAATGTTCTTGTTGGAGGCGGGGTGCAAACCTCAAACTGGACTTATACAGGGGTTCCGATAGCCATTGGGTATTTCGACGGAACCAATAGTAATATCGGGATTGATTCGGGTATTGTGATCACTTCAGGATCTATCTACAATGCCATCGGGCCCAATACAGACCCTGGAACCACAGCTAACAATTTCCAGCCCGGTGATCCCGACCTGACTGCCTACTCAGGTGATCCTACCTTTGATGCGGCTATCCTGGAGTTCGATTTCGTTCCGCAAAGCGATACGCTTCGATTTAATTACGTTTTCGGATCAGAAGAGTATCCCGAATTCGTGGGTGGAACGGTCAACGATGTGTTTGCATTCCTGCTCACCGGACCGGATCCGAACGGCGGCATGTACAACAGTGCCAACCTGGCCACGATCGGGTCCACCACAATTCCAGTGAGCATCAACACCCTGAACTGTCAAAACTTTTCGGTACAGTACATCTGTAATGATCCGGCAAACACTATGTGTGCCCCGAGCTATAACTGCACGGGAACGGGAAGTGGAGTAACGATCCAATATGACGGGTTTACCATTCCGATGCAAGCCGAGGCCTACGTGGTTTGTGGAGCCACCTATACCATTCGCATGGGAATCGCCGACGGAGGAGATGCAATATTGGATTCCGGGGTGTTTCTTGAAGCCGGTAGTTTTACCTCACCGACCCTGACCATTAACGCAAACAGCTCGTTTACGCAGGGACTCACTGACACGGCGCTGATCGAAAATTGCGGATCGGCCTACATCGAACTGCTGCGGACCGGGGCATTGGATGATTCGTTGATAATACCGCTAAACTATGCCGGTACGGCCGTGAACGGAGTTGACTATAACCTGTTGCCCGACACGGTTGTTTTGCTGCCCGATAGCTCCATGCTGCAGATCCACTTTATTTCCTTTGCGGATGGAATTCCGGAAGGAATCGAAACGATCCTTATTTACACCGATTCCATTACCGGGCAGGGCTGTACAGTATATCCGCCCGATACGATCGAATTGACGATCATAGATCAACCGCTACTCGGGATCGTGGATATCCCGGACACCATTTTATGCAATGGAGATTCGATCAATGTGCAGGCGCAGGGAGTGGGTGGATTCGGATATTACAGGTATTTGTGGGACGATGGATCCCCGGATTCAATACGGACCTTCGCACCGACCACCACCACTTCATACATCGTCGAAGTGCGCGACACCTGCGGCACCCAGCTGGCCGTGGACAGCTTTACCATTGAAGTGCCCAATTATCCGCCCCTCACAGTATCGCTGGACAGTGCATTCATATGTGAAGGTGATTCCCTGTTTACGGAGGCACTGATCACGGGAGGGATCCCGTCGCTGACCCTTTCCTGGAGTACCGGACACATCGACACGTCCTTTGGATGGTATCCAACGACTTCACAGGTTATCGTTTTGGATGTCAGCGATGCCTGTGGAAATCAGGTAAGTGCTACTGCTATGGTGGAGGTGGAAAACCTACCGCAGGTGGACTTCACCTTTACCCAGTTGCCAGATCAGCAGATTGTCTTCAATAATCAGACTTCCGGAGCTACACAGTACTACTGGGAGTTCGGGGATGGCCAAACCGCCACGGATCCGGATCCAACACACAGCTACGATCAGTCGGGATTCTTTGAAGTGCAGTTAACAGCTTCGGGGCCAAATGGCTGCACAGACTCCACCACACAATTTGTGGAAGTTATTTCAGATTTCTACTTTTACGTGCCGAATGCCTTTACACCTAACGGTGATGGGAAAAATGAAACCTTTGGAGGAAAGGGAAGGGGATTTAGTGCATATCGCCTGCAGGTGTGGAACCGCTGGGGCGGGTTGGTGTATGAAACGGAAAACGTGAACAGGCCATGGGACGGGATCATAAAAGACAAACCTGCGCCACAGGGAACCTATTTATACCGCATAGAACTACAATTACCACTGACCGATGATATACCGGTGTATTCCGGGTATGTGCAATTAATCAGATAAACCATGAAAAACGTTTTTTTTGTTGTGTTGGGGCTTCATTTAGCGCTTTTCTCTTTCGCTCAGCTGACCGTTAGCAATGCACCGCCATACAACTCAGTCAATTACCTGGTCAACAATATTTTGATCGGACAGGGGATCCAAACCTCCAATGTTACGTTTACCGGTGCGCCGAATGCAATCGGATTTTTTAATGGCACGCTTTCAAATATCGGTTTGGATAGTGGAATTGTGATCACAACCGGAGACATATTAAATGCTCCGGGACCAAACAATAGCCCCTCTCAGACGACAAGTAATAACCTGTCGGGTGATCCCCTGCTTAATTTGCTGACGACTACTGCGACAAATGATGCATCTGTTTTGGAGTTCGATTTTATCCCCGAAGGTGATACGGCAAGTTTTCGATTCGTTTTTGGTTCAGAGGAGTATCCTGAATTCGTAAACTCTCAGTACAACGATGTATTTGCCTTTTTTATCACCGGGCCGGATCCGAACGGAGGTCAGTACGTGGATACAAACATTGCCCTGATCCCGGGTACTACGATCCCGGTGACCATTGATAATGTGAATAATATAACGAATTTCCAATACTATGTAGATAATACAGGAGGGTCAACCGTTCAGTACGATGGGTTTACCGTTCCTTTAACAGCCCTGGCATATGTGATCTGCAATGAAACCTACCACATCAAGATCGCTATTGCAGACGCAGGTGATTGGGCTTATGATTCGGGGGTATTCCTGGAAGCTGCGAGTTTCTCTTCAACCGGCGCTACTGTGACATCGGTTTCGACTTCAAGTTATGCAGAAAACGATACAACCATTCTGGAAGGCTGCGGAGAAGCAGTCATCACCATAAAACTGGATAGGGCAACACCAACGGACTCCATCATACCCTACCAGCTATTGGGTACAGCTACCAACGGAGTGGACTATGTGGTGGCTCCACAACAATTGTTGATTCCTGCCGGAGGGGACAGTGTTCAATTCACGATAACGGGTTTGTGGGATGGAATTGATGAGCCAAATGAAAGTGTGGTTATAGAGTTTCCCTTCCAGGATATCTGTCTGGGATACCAACCGGTGAGGATCAGCCTGCTGCTGCGCAATATTGATTCATTGCAATTGAATTACCGAAGTCCGGACACGGTAATGTGCGATTCCGAAAACCTCTACCTGTATTTCCAACCTTCAGGAGGCGTGTCTCCAATCACTTTTGATTGGGAGTATAACGGCCAAACCCATTCCGGTTTTGACCTGTATGACACACCGGACTCAAGTACAACCTATGTGGTGACAATGACCGATGCCTGTATCGGATTGTCGATCGTGGATTCAATCCAGGTGAAACTGCTTGCCGAAGACTCGGTTGATGTGGAGGTTGACATCACTGACTACGACCTGTGCCTGGGCGATGTTCAGGCACTGGAAGCCATCATCACCGGTGGTAGTGGAGCAGTTGTGTTCGGATGGTACGATGCGGATGGTAATTTGGTTACCGATAGTACCGCCCTGGTGGTTGAGCCAGACGATGAGCGAACAGAGCATTATTTGGCTTTGGCCTTTGACGAATGTGACTCACGCGACTCGGTTGAAGTAATCATTGTAACCGAGATCTGCGAGTTTGAGGTGCCGAATATATTTACGCCGAACAAGGACGGAACTAACGACTATTTCTGGATTGAAGGCCTGAATAAATTTCCCAATACGGAAGTGTATATCTTTAATCGCTGGGGTCAGACGGTGTTTTCGAGTATGGATTATGGATCGGAATGCGTGAACAACGGAGATCCCGGATGTTGGAACGGACAGGTACACAATTCAGGAGGCGAATGCTCTGAAGGAATTTACTACTACGTCATTCGGACTCCGGACGGGGATGAACGAAAGGGAAGTATACACCTCTTCCGGAATTAAAAGAGACTCATGACCTATAAAAAAAGCCGCAATTTATCAGATGCGGCTTTTTTATTGTGGTACCACCTGGAATCGAACCAGGGACACAAGGATTTTCAGTCCTTTGCTCTACCAACTGAGCTATGGTACCAGCGCAGGGAGTGCAAAGATAATGCTTACTTCTCAGAAACTTCAGTGAAGCCTGTATTTTGGCTATTTTCGTGGTTTAAGCACATAGATCTATGAAAACCCTGGCGCTTGATTGGGGGAATTCTGCCTTAAAATACGGCATTTTCTCTGGCTCCGACCTCCTGGTTCAGGGACGTATGCCGAACATCACGCTGGCCGATATGCAACCCTGGGTGCATTCCCTGGAAGTTCAGAACATCGTGGCAGCCTCAACCGGAGGACCAGAGCCAGGATCCTTACTCGCTATATTGAAAGGAGAATTCAACGTGCTCATCGTACAGGCAGATACCCCGGTACCCGTTTCCCTGGAATACAAAACGCCCCATACGCTTGGTGTCGATCGAAAGGCTGTTGCCGTGGCGGCTGCAAAGCAATGGCCTGATGCCCATTCCCTGGTAATTGATTGTGGAACATGCATTACCTACGATCTCGTGGCACCAGGGAAGCGGTATTTAGGCGGGGCTATTAGCCCGGGCCTTCGCATGCGATTAAAGGCAATGAATACCTTTACGGCACAATTACCACTGGTCGGACGCACGGATAGCAGGTACCAATGGCCCGGACAAAATACGAAAAATTCCCTGTGGACTGGTGCACTAAAGGGATACAAACTGGAAGTGGAGGGTTATATCAGGTCGGCCAAACAAGAATACCAGGAGCTTAACGTTATTTTAACCGGCGGGGATGCAATCTACTTTGAGTCAATTGAAAAAATGGGCATCTTTGCCGACCCGTTCTTCGTTCTACGCGGGTTGAACGAGATCTTTGGGCATAATGCGCGCACTTAATAAAGTCTTTTTGGGGTTGAGCCTCATCTTCCCGTTAGGGAGTATATGGGCACAAACCAGTTCCATCAGTCCCTACTCGCGTTTCGGGCCGGGAGAAGTGCAGTTCCATGGGCTCGGTCAGAACCAGCAAATGGGTGGGCTCACGACGCCTATGGTTGATTCCCTGCATGTGAATCCGACCAATCCGGCCAGCTATGCCCAACTGCAATTGATAGCCTTTGAGTTCGGCGCGGTGCAAAACTATACCCGGTTCGCTACGAGTGAGCGATCCGAAACAAATAACTCAACGTACCTGAGCCACGTCGCGGTCGGATTTCCATTGGGAGACCGGTTCGGGGCAGGATTCAGCATTTATCCGTATACAACGCTCGGTTACAACCTGCAATCGGGCGAGGAGCTCAGTGATATAGGCAGTGTGCGGTACTTCTACACCGGTTCGGGCGGGATCAATATTTTCACCTCTGGAGTGGCGTATAAGCCCGCCAAAAACCTCAGCATCGGCGTAAATTTCAATTACCTCTTCGGACGCCAGGATCGCACCAGTAGTGTGGAATTCGACTCCACCGGTTTCTATAATATGCGGAAACAAAACACGTTGTTGATATCGGGCTTCTTCCTGAGCTATGGCCTTCAATACAAAGGCGCCCTCGCGGGCGGAAAGTATTTTACGGTCGGGGCTACGATCGGGCCTGAAGCAGAAATCAATGCGCAAAGTGATTTTCTGAGCTATAGTTATGCGGGAACAGTCCTCGGTAATATCAGAATTAAGGATACCCTTCAGGCTTCGGATGAAGGGATCAGTAGTATTGTGTATCCTACCGAAGGTAGCATCGGCGTTGGCTTCGGAAAGCACAACTCATGGTTCATGGGAGTGGATTATCAGTTTAAGAACTGGAGCAACTACAACCTCAATGACCTGGGCGATACCCTGAACAATAGCTACCGTTTTGCCTTAGGAGGGTATTGGACACCGGATTGGAGTTCCGTAGGTAATTATTTGAAACGGGTACAATACCGGGCAGGACTCTACTATAGTGCCACTAACCTGGAGCTGCGTGGGCAGGTGATCAATGACGCTGGCATGACCTTTGGTGTGGCCTTACCATTCCTCAATAAATCACTGTCTACGCTGAACTTTGGAGTTCAGCTGGGCCGGAAGGGAACAATCGAAAACGACCTGATACGGGAACGGTATCTGCGGTTTACTGTTGGACTCTCGCTCAACGACCGATGGTTTGCAAAAAGAAAAATTGACTAATTGATCAGAACAATGAAAAAGAAGATCATCCTGGGGATGACCTTGATCCTGACCTTTTCCTTTGGAAAGGTTCAATCACAAAAATTCGGTGCCGATAGCCTGATCTGCTCGGAAAAACTATCGGTCTTTTATGAATTCTATAAGGCAAAGAATTATACTGATGCGTATGGGCCCTGGAAATGGACATTTGACAATTGCCCGACTTTCAGCAAGAACATCTATATCATCGGACCACGCCTGGTGAATGAGAAACTCAAAGCGGCTGAGCCGAACTCCGGGGTGGTGAATGGATTGGTGGATACCCTTCTGATGTTGTGGGATAAGCGTAATGAATATTTTCCCGGACAGGAAAGCTACATCCAAAGCGAAAAAGCGAACATTTTAATGAAATACCGCAAGGACGAAAGCTATGAAGAGGCTTTTAACCTGTTGAAAGCAAGCATCGCTGCAGAAGAAAATGAGTCCGGAGCAGCAGATCTGTTCAACTACGTTAAAGCAAGTGCCATGATGTATAACGATGATAAGATCGACAAACTCCAGCTGATCGGGATCTATCAGAATACGATGGAGCACATCAATTACAACCTCGAGTTTGGAGAAGAGAAATACAGGAAATACTATGAACAGGCTCGCACCGGTATTGACGGTATGCTCGGACCACACCTTAAATGTGAGGACCTGATACCGTTGTTTGAAGAAGTTTATGACAGCTACATGACTGATGAGTACCGTTTGGCACGTAGCGCAAAGTTGCTGGAGCTTAAGGAGTGTACCGATAGTGACTTGTACTTCAGGATATCGGCTCAGCTCTTCAGTGTGAACCCCGGAGTGGGATCGGGCATTGCCATGGGGAATATGAGTATGACCCGCGAGCAGTGGAACGAGGCGGTAGCCTACTACCAGCTGTCCGCATCGCGTGATACCTTTCCGGACCGTCGTGCCGAAACCAACCTGAAGATCGCACAGGCGTATCAGAAACTCGGCCAAAATGCTTCGGCCCGAACCTTTGCACGTAAGGCCGCGAACGATCGCGCCGGATGGGGCGATCCCTTCATTTTGATCGGCGACCTGTACGCGGCAACGAAAGGTTGCGGTAGCAACGAATTTGAGATCAAAACAGTCTATTGGGCGGCCCTTGACAAGTACTACTATGCAATAAGTGTGGACCCTGAGGCCCTGGAAACAGCAAACCAACGCATCCATACCTACGCGCAATATGCGCCGAACTTCACATTGGCTTTTAACTTTGGAAAGCATGAGGCCCGTACGGTTCAGGTTGGATGCTGGATCAACGAAACGGCAACTGTGCGTTTCCCGGATCGCGAGTAATTTGATCATCCCTGGAAAATATCATTGGAGCATGATCGCCCTGGGGACGATCATGCTTTTTTCTTGCAGCAAACCAGAGAACGGTCTCATGGATCAGGGCGCTCCGGTCAGGGTACCCGATGAACAGGCCTATGATATTGAGGTCCTGTACAGCGATAGTGCTTCCATTCGACTCATGCTCAGTGCCCCTGAGATCGCGCGATTTTCTTCATTGAAAAAACCCTATGTGGAGTATCCGAAAGGATTGGAGGTGCATTTCTATAATGATTCCGGAGGGGTGACCAACCGACTGAGCGCAGAATATGCGATCCAATACCAAAAACGGGGTGTCACCGAGGCACAGCGAAACGTGGTTGTAGTAAACGAACAGGAAGAAATGCTACAAACCGAACAGCTTACCTGGGATGAGGATAAAAAACTGATCTACACAGAACAATTCGTTCGCATTACTACCGAAACGGAACAATTAACAGGATATGGATTGGAAGCCGACCAGACCTTTTCCCGGTACACTATTAAAAAACCAGTTGGGGTTATTGCATTAACTGAAGATGAAAACAGCTATTAGGATCATAGAGATCATGTGGATCGTTATCGCCGCAGTATCGCTGATGGAATTGATTCGGCTTTGGAATACGCCGAGTGACAAAAAGTGGATTTTCGGAGGTTTTTTGGTTTTGGCTATCTTTATGTTTTGGTTCCGTAACAAACAGCGCATCCGTATGGAACAACGCATGCGCAACCGGGACGATCAGACATAACGTATGGTCACTACCTTGATAGCCATTGTTTTGGCGTCAATTCTATTCTCGGCATTCTTTTCAGGAATGGAAATCGCTTATGTTTCCTCCAATAAGCTCCGGATCGAACTTCAAAACAAGCAAGGTGATTTTGCCTCGCGCCTGCTCTCACACCTCATGGCGCGGCCGGGCCGATTCATCGCCACGATGCTCGTGGGAAACAACATTGCCCTGGTCGTCTACGGAATTTTTATGGCCAGGTGGATGGAGCCCCTGCTCTCCCAATATCTGGGTAATGAGGTGGCCGTACTCCTCGCTCAGACCCTGCTGAGTACATTCCTTATACTGATCATGGCCGAATATATTCCCAAAGCCATTTTCGCCCTGTATTCAAACCAGCTCCTCCGGGTATTCGCCTTGCCCGTACTACTGATGTATTATTTATTGTACCCGGTCGCCGGATTCATCATGGGTATTTCGCGCTTCTTTTTGCACACGATCTTTCGGGCAGATATGAACGACGAAAAACCAATATTTAACCGAATGGACCTGGACAACTACGTGCGCCAACATATCGGCGATCAAAACCACCACAATGAAGTGGAAACAGAGGTGCAGATCTTTCAAAACGCCCTGGATTTCGGTAAGGTAAAGGCCCGGGAATGCATGGTGCCCCGGACAGAACTCGTGGCAATGGAGGTCAGTGACACCATAGAGGATTTGAGACAGAGATTCATCGAAACCGGACTGGGCAAAATACTGATCTACAGGGAAAACCTGGACGACATAATCGGTTATGTCCACAGTTTTGAACTCTTTAGGAAACCAAAACAAATTCGCTCGATCCTGTTGCCGCTCTTAATGGTTCCGGAATCCATGCCGGCAAGTGAAGTCCTGGATCTGCTCATACGTGAACGCAGGAGCCTGGCTATTGTACTTGACGAATTTGGGGGAACGAGTGGGCTCATTACGATCGAAGATGTTATGGAAGAGATCTTTGGGGAGATCGAGGATGAGCACGATAGCCAACACCTCGTGGAAGAACAACTGACCGAAAACAAGTATCTGTTCAGCGCCCGACTGGAAATTGATTACCTCAATGAAAAGTACAGATTGGATCTGCCCGAAAGTGAATTTTATGAAACACTGGGTGGACTTATTACCCACTACTGCGAAAGTATTCCCGAAAAAGACGAGGTGATCGTGGTGAACCCGTTCATTTTTACCATCAAAAGCTCGCATCACACGCGGATCGATGAGGTGATACTCAAGGTGAAAGACGAAGAATAGGAGGTTTCAAAGTCCGTCAATACTCGTATCTTCGTGGCCTTAATTTAAAACCATAGGAATGGCCACACTACAGAAGATCCGCAAGCGTTCCGGGCTTTTGCTGGGAACGGTGGGATTTGCCATACTTGCCTTTATTCTGACCGATCTCCTGAGTTCCGGGGGGTCCATTCTGCAACGTGATCGCAATACGATCCTCGAGATAAACGGGGAAAAGATCAGCTCTGTCCGCTTCAATCAACGCGTTCAGGAACGCATTGATGAATACGTGAACTCCTCCGGTGATGCGGGGATGAACAATGCAACTCGTGACCAGTTCGTCGATCTGACCTATGATGAGATCCTTCGCGAACATGTATTGGGCGCTGAATACAAAAAACTGGGGGTCCAGGTGACCAGCGACGAGTTATGGGACGTGATTATTAACAATCCAAGTATATCCGGAAATGAGGGCTTCCAGCGAGATGGAGCGTTTGATGAGCAAACAGTTAAGCAGTATATTGACGTGCTGGATCAACAGCGCGCTAGTGATCCGAAAATGCAGGAAGCCTGGGAACAATGGAAGGATTTTGAGGATCAGCTGTACAGAAACCAATTCCAGGCCAAGTATAATAACCTGATCCTGGCCGGGATCTTCGCTACGAACATCCAGGGTGAAATGCAGTATCGCGAGCGCAACACAATAGCTAATATCAGCATGGTTTATCGTCCGTTCACTACCATTAGCGACAGCGCAGTATCCGTGAATGAAGCTGATCTCAGGAAGTACTACAATGAACACAAGGAAGAATTGTACAGGCAGGAAGAAGGCCGCGACATTGAGTACGCAGTCTTTAATATCATTCCTTCTGACCAGGACATCAAGGCAGCGGCGAGCCGCTTCAATGAACTGATGAACGACGAGATCGTATACAACAGCGAAACAAAGACAAACGATACACTCCGGGGTTTTATCAATACGGAAGACGACTCAACCTTTATCAACGCGAATAGCGAGCAGAGCCGTTACTTTGGGGAGTATTTTCGCAAAGGAACATTGGATGAGCAGTACGATTCCCTCATGTTCGCCAGTGAACCGGGTTACATCTTCGGTCCCTTTCGCGATGAGGACTTTTTTCGCGCCGTCAAACTGATCGACAAAACAATTCAGCCGGATTCTGTTCGTGCACGCCACATTCTGATCGCTTATGCCGGAGCACAACGGGCCGGACAGGAGGTCGTTCGCTCGCCTCAGCAGGCACAGGAACTGGCAGACAGCCTTTATAACATCGTGAAGGAAGATCCATCACCATTCGCATCACTTGCAGCTCAATTCTCTGATGGGCCAACCAAAACCAAAGGTGGAGATCTCGGGTGGTTCCAACCGGGAGCGATGACCACCAGGTTCAACAATTTTGCCTTCAATAACAAAGCAGGGGATATCGGACTGGTCATCACTGAGTTTGGATTCCACGTCGTGGAGATCACCGATCAGGGAGGGGCTTCTTCAGCAGTAAAGGTGGGGATCCTGGATCAGCGTATTCTTGCTTCCAACGAAACAGAGGACCGTATCTATGCAAAAAGCAATGAACTGGCTGCCGCTGCTGCTGAGTCATTGGAAGCCTTCCGGGCTAAGGCGCAGGAATTGGGCACAGAGGTCCGTCCGGCAACCAACCTGCGTCCGCTCGACAAAACAGTTCCGGGAATTGCTGAAAGCCGTAGCATCGTTCGTTGGGCGTTCAAGGAACGGATTGAAGAGGGTACTGTGAAGATCTTTGACGTATCGAACCAGGTCGTGATCGCTTTCCTGACCAACATCAGGGAAGAAGGCTATACCGATTTGGAAGACGTGCATTCGCAGATCAAAGCTCGTGTGATCTATGAGAAAAAAGCGGAAATGCTGAGCGAAGGAATGCGGGATGTTGGCAGTCTGAACGACTTAGCTCAAAGCCTGGGCGTTCAGGTGCTTACAGCCAGTGGAGTGACCTTTGCCAACAATAGTGTCTCCGGTGTCGGAACCGAACCTTTGATTTCGGCAACGGCCATGACACTTCCGGTCAATACCATCTCGGAACCGATCACCGGTAACTCCGGAGTCTTCGTGATCGAAGTAACCAGCCGAACCGAAGCAACTGAGCAACCTGACTACGCTACGCAAATACAACAGATCGGGAATCAATATTCAACGCGTGTTTCGAACAGCATATTTGAAACCCTGAAGGATCAGGCAAACATTGTAGATAATCGCGCCCGCTTCCAGTAAAAAACGGGATATTATTCTGTCAAAAGTCCTGTATTGGCCACCTCACAGCCCTTTTACCTCAGGATGGCCATCCGGTAGGCATCAAGCTTTACGAAAATGAAGAGCAAAATGGTAAATCCCCAAAGGCTTGACCCGCCATAGCTGAAGAAAGGAAGCGGAATTCCGATCACCGGTGCAAGCCCGATCGTCATGGCGATGTTAATGGCAAAGTGAACGAACAGAATACTCGCGACACCATATCCGTAGATCCGGCTAAAATGCGAACGTTGCCGTTCTGCAACGTATACGATCCGCAGGATCAGGGCTATAAAAAGTGCGATCACAACCAGTGATCCCGCGAATCCCCATTCTTCGCCCACTGTACAAAAAATAAAATCCGTACTCTGCTCCGGCACAAAATCGTACTTCGTCTGCGTCCCGTTCAAAAATCCCTTCCCCCATAATCCGCCCGACCCAATAGCGATCTTGCTCTGCTCCATATTGTAGCCAACCCCCTGCGGATCTTCCATCTTCCCCAGCAAAATATTGATCCGGTTCCGATGCCGATCCTCCAAAATGTTGTTGAACGCGTAGTCCACACTCTGCGTAAATCCAATGGCCCCTAAAGTCAGCAATGAAACGAAGATCCATGCCCGCCTGGTTCGGCGCGTGATATAAATGAAAACAAGGCCTGCGGCCAGAAAAATTCCGCTCAGCCACCATTGATTGATCAACAGGGCAAGCAGGAACAATATCGCTGCCGATACCCCCATGACCAGATAATGCCCGCTAAGCCCCTCCCGGTACAATACCAGGAGCAGGGCCATAAAGACCAGCGCAGAACCGGGATCAGGCTGGGGAATGATCAGCACCACCGGCAGGGCAATGATCCCCAGGGCGTAGAGCCGATCTTTCCAGGTCGCCACAGACCAGTTCATCTCGCTTAAAAAAGCCGATAGGGCCAGGACCGTGGCAAACTTTGCAAACTCCGAGGGCTGAATACTGAAACGGCCAAAAGCATACCAACTGCGTGCTCCGGCGATCTCCTTACCGAAAAACAGAACACCCAGCAGAACCAATATCATGGTCCCGTACAGCGGATAGGCAAAAGCCCTGAAGAACTTACCATCCACCATGATGATCATCAGGATCAGCACCAGTGAAGTGAGGATCCAGAGGAACTGCTTTCCGTACTGCTGACTTATATCGAAAATGTTCGGAAATCCCTCGTTGTACACCGCCGCATAGATGTTGATCCAGCCCAGCAAGACCATCAGGCCGTAAAGGCCTGCCAGGGGCCGGTCGATATTGGCAAAAGGATTCTTATCGTTTCTCATGAAAACGGGCGGCTTGTCGTTCGTATTCCTCCTTCAGGCTTCCTTTGAGCATGCGCTGCTCCATAGCAGGTCTGCTGATACTGTCGAGCAGAAACTTCCCGATCATCAAACTCGCTATCGGTGCAGCCCATCTCGATCCCCAGTATCCGTTTTCTACAAAAACACTGAGCGCGATCCTGGGGTGGTCCTTTGGGGCAAAAGCGATGAAGATGCTGTGATCCTGCCCGTGTGGGTTCTCGGCGGTGCCCGTTTTTCCACAGATCTCGATCCCACTGATCTGCGACCAGTAGGCGGTACCGTTGGTATCGGTATACACCCCGTGCATTCCTTCCACGATGGGCTCAAAAAACCGGGGTTCTACCGTGGTGTATCTGGGTACGGTGAAGTTCGTGTCTGTAACCTCCTTCCCGTCTATAGCCTTAACAATGTGCGGGGTGAAGTAATACCCCCGGTTGGCGATAATGGCCGATAAATTGGCGAGCTGAATAGGAGTTACCAGCAATTCGCCCTGACCAATGGCATTGGAAATGGTAGTCACGGCCCGCCATGATCCGGGCGGATACATCCGGTTATAGTACCCGGCATCCGGAACATGGCCCTTGCGACCAGTCGGCAGATCGTTGCCCATATATTGCCCCAGTCCGAAGCTCTTTACATGACGACTCCAGGCATCCACGCCTTCAGCCGCAGTCGGATACTTTTCTATGATGTCTTTGTAAACCTTACAAAAATAGGCGTTGCACGAGCTAACAATGGCTCTATCGAGCCGATAGGCTCCCGGAACACTATGACAACCTACATGAAACGATCCGTAACTCCACCCATAATGGCAATAATGCGTGGTGGCCTCCGTGAGCGTGCCTTCCTGTAATCCAATAAGGGCATTCACGATCTTAAAGGATGATCCGGGCGGATACTCGGCGAGGACTCCGCGGTCAAACATGGGTAGGTTCAGCGTGTCACGGTTGAGCTTGCGGAAACTTTCGGACCGCGTGCGCCCAACCAGCAGGCTGGGGTCATAGGTCGGACTGCTTACCAGGGCCAGGATCGCTCCGGAAGAAGGGTCAATCGCTACAATACTCCCACGTTTATTGTTCATCAATGCCTCGCCGTACTGCTGTAGTTCAATGTCAATGGTTGCTGTGATATCCGATCCCGAAAGGGGTAGGGTATCGTACTTCCCGTTCTGAAAACGGCCTTTGATGCGGTTGTGCACATCAACCAGTTGGTATGATATACCGCGTTGGCCCCGTAGGGCGGCTTCATAGCTTTTTTCGATCCCGCTTGCACCGATGTAATCGCCCCGGGCATATTCGGGGTTATCCTTGAGCGCGCTTTCGGATATCTCCCGAACAAATCCCAGCACATTTGCCGCAGAAGCGTAGGGGTATTGACGCAGGGTCCGCTTCTGCACGTAGAACCCGGGGTAGTTGAACAGCTTCTCCTGGAATCCGGCGAACTGTTCCCTGGAGATCTGCTTCATGAACACAGATGGCTTGTAGTGGGAGTAGCCTGTTCGTCCACGGAGGATAGCCCACTGCTCAGTAAACTGCGTCAGATCAATGCCGATGTCCGGGCAGAACGCCGCCGTGTCCAGGTCCTTCACCTCGCGCGGGATCACCATAAGGTCATAGGCGGGCTGATTACTGACGATGAGCTTGTCGTTGCAGTCGTAGATGTAACCGCGGCCAGGATACAGGGTAATGGCGCGCAGCACATTGTCTTTGGCACTTAGCTTGTAGCGGTCGTCCATGACCTGTAAAAAAAAGAGGCGGGCGAGAAAAATGACCCCGGTGACCGATACGATCAGGTAGACCGGCAACCGTCGCCGCTCAAAAATATCACCCTGCTTCATTATTGCCTCCGGTTAAAAATGACCAGAACGAGAAAGATCAGGACAACCGTGAATATGGTGCTCAGAATGGTCCGGCCCAGCACGGTGAAAAATTCGGAAAAGCGAAACGATTCCAATGCAAACAGAAGCAGGTGATGCGCAAAGACCAGCAGCACGGTGTAGCTCATAAATTTTGTCGTTCCCATGGTCGAAAGCCCGAGGTATTCCCACTCATCCTCTCCACGGACAGCGTAAAGCCGTATTGCAAAGGGCCGCAGGTAAGCTACCAGCGTAGTCGCCGCAGCATGTAGCCCAAAGCTTCTCATAAACACGTCAATAAGCAATCCGGTTCCAAAACCGATCAGCAGCAGATGGAATTTATTGATCTGTGGAGGAAGCAGCAGGATAAACAGCAAATACAAATACGGATTCACATAACCGCTGAACTGTACCTGATTGAGCAGGGCGATCTGAACCAAAACCAGAACCAGAAAGCGGATGATATGAGGGCTGGGCTTATTCATTCATTATCGGACCTTCAAGCGAATCGCGCTCCCACTTCAGCTTGTTCTCAATGAGGTACACGTGTCGCAGCCTGCTAAAATCCGTACTCAGTTCCACCGTGATATCGTAGTAGTTTGTTCCCGGCAGCAGTTTGGCATCGGCTATGGTTCCCAGCGGAATTCCCTCCGGGAAGATGTTCGAAAATCCGTTTGTGATGATCGTATTGCCCGGTTCAATATGCGCGTGTTTTGGGATGTCGTGCAACCTGGCCCGGCGGTAGTTTTTGCCATCCCACTGCAAAATACCAAAGTGATCGGTCTTGCTGATCCTGGCCGAGATCATAACATCGCGATGAAGTATGGGCAGTACCACGGCATAGTGTTCCGACACGTTCTTAACAATTCCCACCACGCCTTTCGTATCGAAAACGCCCATCTGCGGCTTCACCCCGTGTCTGGTCCCGCGGTTGATCGTGATGTAGTTGTTCCGTTTGTTGTAGGTTGCGTTGACCACCTTCCCGCCATAGAACTGATATTGCTGCTCGCGGAGGCTATCCGTTCGCAGAACGCGCTCAATGCGGTTGTCAAATTTAGCGTTGGAGAGGCGGTTGTACAGTTGGGCATTGTCGCTGACCAGTAACTCATTGTGCTCCCGCAGGTGGAAGTACGTGCGCCAATGATCAGCTAACGCATACAACCGGCCTGTTACCTGCGTGGTGCCGTTCCAGAAAACACTGCTGTGAAAACTATGGTTGCGGGCGATCAGGAACAGCGAAAAGATCTCCAGCCCAATGAAGATCAGGGTAATCTGGTGTCGATATAGGAAAAGAAATAGATTGCGCATGGATCGGGAACGATCTGCAATTTTAACGCATCAGGAACGTAAATTTATCAACGTTTTTCAAGGCGATCCCGGTTCCGCGAACGACTGCACGCAGGGGGTCCTCGGCGATGAACACCGGCAGCTCCGTTTTCTGCGAGATCCGCTTGTCAAGTCCCCGCAGCATGGATCCACCGCCAGCCATGTAGATCCCTGTGTTGTAGATATCCGCCGCTAGCTCGGGCGGGGTCATCGAAAGGGCCTCCATGATGGCGTCCTCGACCCGAATGATCGATTTGTCCAGCGCTTTCGCAATTTCCTGATACGTCACCGTCACCTCCTTCGGCTTCCCGGTCAGCAGATCGCGCCCCTGTACGGCATATGGTTCGGGCTTGCTGTCCACATCTTCCATGGCCGCCCCGGCTTCGATCTTAATGCGCTCCGAAGTTCGTTCGCCTACGGCGAGATTATGCTGCGTGCGCATGTAATACACAATATCGCTCGTAAAAATGTCCCCGGCGACTTTGATCGATTTATCCGCCACGATCCCTCCCAGGGCAAGAACGGCGATCTCCGTGGTTCCCCCACCGATGTCGATGATCATGTTCCCTTTTGGCTCGGTCACATCCACGCCGATACCGATCGCCGCAGCCATGGGTTCGTGGATCAGATACACTTCCTTGGCACCTGCATGCTCGGCCGAATCGCGTACTGCGCGCTTCTCCACTTCCGTGATGCCCGACGGAATACAGATCACCATCCGAAGCGATGGTGCAAAAAATTTGCTCTTCAGGGCCGGGATGTTCCGGATCATCTCCCGGATCATGTGCTCAGAAGCGTTAAAGTCGGCAATCACACCATCCTTGAGCGGACGAATGGTCCGGATGCCTTCGTGTACCTTCCCGTGCATCTGCTGTGCCGTCCTGCCCACAGCGATCACCTTACGGCTCATCGAATCCACGGCAACGATCGACGGAGCGTCCACCACCACCTTGTCGTTATGGATGATCAGGGTGTTTGCCGTTCCCAGATCAATGGCAACATCCTGCGTCATGAAATCAAATAAGCCCATCGCCTCCGCGCTTTAATCCAATCCGCTAAAAGTAAAAAAATTTTAATGCTTAAAGTGACGCGTTCCGGTAAACACCATCGCAAGGCCTTGCCTGTTGCAATAGTCAATGCTCAATTGGTCCCTGATCGATCCGCCGGGCTGGATCACAGCCGCGATCCCGGCCTCATCGGCGATCTCCACACAGTCCGGGAACGGGAAAAAGGCATCGCTTGCCATTACTGCTCCATTCAGATCAAAATGGAAGCTCCGCGCCTTCCCGATCGCTTGCTTCAGGGCATCAACCCGACTCGCTTGTCCGGTACCGCTCGCCAGCAATTGCCGGTCCTTTGCCAGCACGATGGCATTTGATTTCGTGTGTTTGCAGATCTTGCACGCAAACTCCAGATCTGCCAGCTGCTCCGCGGTCGGAACCACCTTCGTAACGGGCTCCATATCCTCCCTGCGGTCGGTTAACATATCGCAATCCTGTTCCAGCACCCCGTTCAGGGCCCTGCGAAACAGCTTCTTCGGCAGCTCCGCTTCCTTCCACATCAGCACGATGCGGTTCTTTTTGCTTTTCAAGACTTCAAGCGCCTGCGGCGCGATAAAAGGTGCAACGATCACTTCACAAAACCGTTCGTTAATGGCCTCTGCGGTCTCCAGGTCAATGGTCTCGTTCGCGATAAAGATCCCGCCGAAGGCGGAAATCGGATCACCTGCCAGGGCATCTTTGTAGGCGTCGGTCAAACACTCGCGTGAAGCAACTCCGCAGGCGTTGTTATGCTTCAAAATGGCAAAGGTGGGCTCGTCGAACTCGCGCATGAGGTTCACCGCCGCGTCCACGTCCAGCAGGTTGTTGTAGCTGAGCTCCTTGCCATGGAGCTTGTCGAACATGTTTTTCAGATCACCGTAGAAGACCCCTTTCTGGTGCGGATTTTCACCGTAGCGGAGAACATGTGCGGTCGGGATCGAATGGTTGAAGCCCGCGGCCTCATCCTGCTGAAAGTAGTGATGGATGGCCGTATCGTAATGCGAGCTGATGTTGAATGCACGTGCGGCCAGGTAACGGCGCTGCTCCAAAGTCGTAGAGCCATCACCCTCCTTCAGAATGCGGAGCAGGTAATCGTAGTCGCGGCGCGATGGAACCACAACCACCTCATTGAAATTCTTTGCGGCAGCACGGATCAGCGAAACACCCCCGATGTCGATCTTCTCGATGATGTCCTCCTCCGCGGCACCACTTGCTACCGTATCTTCGAAAGGGTATAGGTCTGTGATCACCAGATTGATCGTGGGAATGTCATATTCTATAAGCTCATCCCGATCTTCCTGCAGCGGGCGACGCGCCAGTATCCCGCCAAAGATCTTTGGGTGAAGCGTTTTAACCCGCCCTCCGAGGATAGACGGATACGAGGTACGTTCTTCCACCCTTTCGCAGGGAAGGCCCTGTTGCACGATGAAGTCGTAGGTTCCTCCGGTTGACAGCATCTGAACACCTTGCTGATGCAGTAACCGGATCAGCGGTTCCAGCCCCTCCTTATGGAACACCGAAATAAGGGCGGTTTTGATTTTCCTGGCATCCATATAAGATCAAAGGTGCCAAAGGTAACAAATGGAATCTTGGCTGGCCAGGCATCTCCCAAAAACGATTAAACTATTGAGGCTTATCTTATCAGGAATGCGTGCACAACCTAATCTGCCTTCACTGGCTCATGACCCCGAACCGGAACATTATCCAGCGACACGCCAGCACCCAAACTGAATAAGCTGAAATACATACCTTGTGGACTTGGATAGGGCAATCGTTCATCTTCACCAAAGAATGATAGAAAAAAGCTTTTATTCGTTCATTTTTTCTCTTGTCATGAATGACAAAACTACAGAGCTAGCTACAGAGCTAGCTCTGTAATTAATGTTACATAAATAATTGTAATTCAATATTTTATAAAAAAACTATAATTTTATAACTAAGAAACACCTCACCTTCAGATGGAATGCCGATGACTCGCCAGACGCAACCGACAAAGCGTGCGTACCGCTTGGAGGGCGGTGAAAAGAGCGGTATTAAAAGACGGATCGGTCAAACAAAAATTTCCAGACTTTACAGGTGTCCACCTGTCCCATTTCCTGCGTTTGGCCAGCTTTGCAAAATAAATCATTTTTGCCTGGCTTGACCATCTCTGAAGTGGAAAGAGCGCCTCCAAAAGGACAGTTGAAACTGGCATTTAGAAGATCCTATTGAGGGGGGTGCTTCTGAAAAAAAGGGATATGGAAGAGATGAATACAATACCTAACTCTCAGCAGGTCAATTATGCTCTGAAATTTATTTTGGATTAGGTGTGAACTCAGCCCAGAGTATCTCATTCAATTACAACCTTTTTCGTTAAAATACCTTCTTTTGTTTTTATTTTAACGAAATAGATACCACCAGGTAGATCCTCAACATAAAAGATCATTTTTTCGTGATCAAATTCAGTTATTGATTTTCCATTAATGCTGATCAGTTCTATTTTACTGTATGGCAGATCATCAGGTACCTCTATTTGCAAAACATCATTTGCAGGATTTGGATATACTTTTATTTTATCATTTAAATCGGAATTTTCATAAATACCTATAGGTTGGTTTATTGAAATATCATCTACTTTAAATCTACAATAACCAAAATATCCGGCACCAGTAAGTTGCGATTCGGCAATAAAAAAAACCTGAACGCTATCACAAATTACAGAGGTGTCAGACAATACGATCACCTGGTTTATCCATCCATTGGTAACGGCTGTTAACCGCACACTGTCACTGTATATGTTTGCACCATCTTTAAACCCTTTAAAACAAAGCAAAGCCGAAGCGTAATAATTACTAAAATTTAATATGCTGTCGACCCTTATCTTTAACTGAACATTTCTTAACGGGCTACTAAAACCAGCCCAGGTTGCAGATAGCACGCCCGGCGCTCTACCCTCAAGGGACTCTCCATTACTTTCAACAAGCGCACTGAAGTTTCCGGAATAGGAATCACTTGATTTGTGTATCGAAATAAAAGGCGGATTATTACTAGTTTTCCAGTATTCCGGTTCTTCTATTGATTGATCAATAATCCAGCTTTCAAACCCTAAATTATTCTGCCCATATAAAGATGCTGAATAAAAACTAAATATGGTTATGCCTAAAATATATATGCTTTTCATTTTTCAAAAACTTAAAATTAAATAAAAAATATATTTCCCCCTATAATTTAGAGTCATGCCCCAATTTTTATTCAATTATCACCTTTTTTGTCATTACTCCTCTTTCTGTTTCAATCTTTAACAAATATGGACCTGAAATCAGTCCTGAAATATTCAAACTTTTATCTGATCTATTAAACGTTTTTATCTTCTTACCTCCAATATCAAAAAGTTCTATACTATCAATTTGAATATCTACTATATTTTCTATTAGCAAAACATCATTTGCAGGATTTGTATAAATTACTCCTGCAAATGATCCGAAACAAACCCCTCAACTAGTCATGACCCTATTTCTAATGGTTAAGCTATCTTTTGAAAATATAGTAGTCCAGTTTTCTCCCCCGTCCGTGGTTTTAAGAATGAACCCCCCACTACTTTGTGATGATCCCCAGCTATCAGAACCTCCAACACCATACCCTGTCAGGCTGTCCTTGAAAAACAAATCCTGAATGGTTTCCGATACATCGGTGTTCACCTGATAAAACGGGCCCTGAGCCCACACCGAAAAAGTGGCCAGGACAAAAAAGATAGTAACTGATCTCATATAGGCTTACATTACCTCGAACTTAAAAGACTCCATATGGCCATTTTTCAAAACGACTCTCAAAAAATAAATGCCTGCCGGCAATCGGGAGGTATTGATCGTACCGGAGTCCCTATGGTACTCTGCTTCAACCTGCCTGCCACGAATATCCAGTACATCTAGTGAGCGGATTGCCCCATGTCCTTCTATTTGCAGGGTCTCCCCGGCCGGATTGGGAAAGAGCCTAATCCTTTCTCCTGGAGTATGTACTCCGTCATTATCGGTACCTAGCCCTCCGATCTGGGTGGCCTTATAAATAGTCCCATTTTCCCCATAGACAAAAACAGCATCGTTTTCTTCCAAATAGTAAAGATCGTGCAAGGCATATATGGTGTCAAGTGCCGTCCAATTCTGCCCCAGATCACTCGTTAAAAGTATTTCTCCACCACTGGGATATAAGAAAGAGAAAATCAAAGATGAATTGGTTATTAAACTGGGCCCCTCACCTCCTCCGGTATGGTAACTCCAATTAGCACCATTATCTGTGCTATATACCACACTACTTGAATATGTTCCCTTTAAAATGATGATATCGCCAATCCGTTTGATCTCCGCATGTCCAAGCTGATTTGTTCCAAATATATTGCTACCAGGAGGAAAATAGTCAAGACTTGTAGTGGTAACACCAAAGTCCGGAGAATGCATAATATCAAAAGCAAAGGGACCATTAGGTGTCCCATCCAAATAAAGAAGTCCGTATTGATTTACATCAAAAATGTATCCATAGTCATTTCGATTTGTGTCTATTGTACTTAACACACCATCGTCTATTTTTTTAAGCTTGGAATCAACCCCATCAGCAAAATAAATGATGTCATTGTATACCTTAACTTCCCTAGGTCTGTAATTTATGGGCGTTAAGGACCAGGTTTGAGAAGGGGTATCTAAAGTGGTGGAAACCAAGTATAGACTAGTATCTTTTCTGGCAAAAGCATATAATTTGGTATGGCTGTTCTCCTGAACTACAGCAACACTCCAAATAGTCATGCTATCCGCTGAAAAAATAGTGATCCAGTTTTCTCCCCCGTCCGTGGTTTTAAGAATGAACCCCCCACTACTTTGTGATGATCCCCAGCTATCAGAACCTCCAACACCATACCCAGTCAGGCTATCCTTGAAAAACAAATCCTGAATGGTTTCCGATACATCAGTGTTCACCTGATAAAACGGGCCCTGAGCCTGTGACGAGAGGGCTATAATGGAAAGGAAAAATACTATCGTTCTCATTGTAGGTTTACATTACCTCGAACCTGAAAGACTCCATACGGCTATTTTTCAAAACGACCCTCAAAAAATAAATGCCTGCCGGCAATGGGGAGGTGTTGATCGTACCGGAGTCCTTACGGTACTCTGCTTCAACCTGCCTGCCACGAATATCCAGTACATTTAGTGAGCGGATTGCCCCATGTCCTTCTATTTGCAAGGTCTCCCCGGCCGGATTGGGAAAGAGCCTAATCCTTTCTCCTGGAGTATGTACCCCGTCATTATCCGTACCCAGGCTTTTAGCATTGGCCGCTTTATATATAGCTCCATTTTCTCCGTAAGCAAAAATATGATCACTTTCTTCCAGATGGTAAAAATCGTGCAGGGAGAGTATAGTGTCAAGTGCTATCCAATTCTGCCCCAGATCACTCGTTAAAAGTATTCCCCCAGAGAAAATCAAAGAAGTATTTGTTATTAGATTGGGAGCTCCGACATGCTCATAACGGATAGTCCAATTTGCCCCGTTATCCGTGGTATGGGCCACACGAGAGTCGTATGTCCCCGCTAGAATAGTGGTATCCCCGATCCGTTTGATCACCGGAAAAATATGTGGTATGAACGTAGGAGCAACATTTATTGTATTAACACCAAAGTCTGGCGAATAAAAGATATTTTGTTGGCTCACATAAACAAGCCCATATTGATTTACATCAAAAAGACCTCCATACTGAGTGTCTACAATAGTGTCTACAATAGTTTCTAACACACCATCGTCTATTTTTTTAAGCTTGGAATCAACCCCATCAGCAAAATAAATGATGTCATTGTATACCTTAACTTCCGTAGGTCTGTAACTTATGGGCGTTAAAGACCAGGTTTGAGAAGGGGTATCTAAAGTGGTGGAAACCAAGTAAGGATTGTTCCCATTTTTTAAAGCAAAGGCATACAGCTTCTTATGACTACTTTCGCTAACTATCGCAATGTTATTTATAGCAATGCTATCCGCTGAAAAAATGGTCATCCAGTTTTCTCCCCCATCCGTGGTTTTAAGAATAACCCCTCTACCTTGTGGTGTTCCCCAGTTACTAAAACCTCCAACACAGTACCCAGTCAAACTGTCCTCAAAAAACATATCGTAAATATTTTCCGATACATCGGTGTTCACCTGATAAAACGGGCCCTGAGCCTGTGACGAGAGGGCTATAAAGGAAAGGAAAAATACTATTGTTCTCACGGGTTTCACATTTATCACAAACCGGAAAGACCTCATACTACCGCAGAAATAAAACTGTAAATATCGGGCCTTACCTGAGCACTTACCAGCATAGGCAGGCAAAGCGCATAGCATACAAGGGAAAAAGATCCTCTTCATAACGTAATATATAAACGTGAGCGGGCAACTTACAAATAAAGATCCAATACTCCAACACTTTTGTCAAAATAAATTTCAAAAAATACGCAATATACTGATGATCAGCAACTTATTTTTTCAACATCTTTGTTTTTCCGGCAACGATCCCCTGGCGCTTTATTAAAAGCAACTACATTTGGGATTATGAGATGGTGCTGGCTATCAGCGAATCGGAAGAATAAACCCTGTGAACGACCTATGCCACATAATAGATAAAACAACTATTTTTGGTCTATGAGATGGGAAGTATCTCATAATGCCGAGCAATTACTACAAGAAGTAGTTATGAGACGCTTTTTATTCATCATTTTACTTCTTACGCTAGTTTGCTGTCGGACAGCTCGGATCGAAAGTAGCGATATAGTCCATACGACTAGGCACTTATTCCGTAAAGTCAAAAAAAGGCTTTTGTGAGATTTCAATTAAAGAGCAAAATCGATTTTATTACAAATCTTGCGTTTATCCACATGGGTGTCTGGGATGCGATGGGCATTATTTACTTAAAGGGAATGACATTTGGTTCATTTGTGATATTCTCTCACCTCTCGAAAGCATAGCTGCTTTTTCTTTAAGTGGGGATACAATCATAGCTAAAAAACTGAGCAGGGGACTTTTATTAAACAAGAATATGTTGAAGAAAAATGACCAATAGTCAAGAACAGAAAAAATCTCAAAAAGAGCCAAGACAATCTGTAAAAATACAAAAATGGAAATTCGAAAATGATCAATTGAAAACCAACATTTTTTTAATTTTAATAAAAAAATAAGAGACTCCTTTGAAGTATTTCTACAAAATATGAAATGCAAAAATTAATAATTTTTTTCAACAAAAAATTGTTTAAAATATTGCAATAAATTTAAAATTAATAAACACATGAAAAATAATATAAAAAAATGGCTCAGTTCTAAAAAGAATATTGTATATTTGTCAAAATCAAAAACTCTACTGTTATGACACTAAAAGGCGCGATACCCAAGGACTTCAGCGATTATTTTCAGGCGTGTACTCCTGCTGAGCAACAAGAGATCGTAGATCAACTACTGCAGATTTCCCTAAAGGAGGATGCTGTGAAGGATACCTCTGAGCGCCAGGCAGTCAGTTGCCCTCATTGTCAGAGCAAGCAAGCGATAGCCAATGGCCGGCTCAAGGGAGTACAGCGTTACGTATGCAAAGCCTGTAGGAAGAACTTCAGTGAGACCACGGGCAAGTTTTGGTTTGCTCTGAAGAAGAAGGAGAAACTTAAGCCCTACCTGTACTGCCTGCTGTCCGGTTATAGCATCCGCAAGAGTGCCTTGCAAACAGGTATATCGATACAGACCTCCTTTGATTGGAGGCACAAGTTGCTGAGCAGTTTTTCATCGGTTTTTCCTGAAGGATTTGAAGGAATTGTCGAAAGCGATGATCTGTTCTTTCGGCATTCAGAGAAAGGGAGCAGGAATCTGGATCGTCCGGCCCGTAAGCGGGGAGGGGAGGCTATTAAGCCAGGGATCAGCGAGGGACAGGTAGCGGTGATTGCCACTTGCGACCGATCAGGCAATCAGGATTTTAAGGTGGCTACCAGGGGAAGGATCAGCAAACAGGACCTGCAAAGAATCCTGGATGGTAAGCTGGACAAGGCCGAAGTCCTTTGTAGTGACAGCCACCGAAGCTATACGGCCTTTGCCAGAGGAATAAAGGCAACGCACAAGAAGTTCAACGCCTCCAGGGGTCAGCGCAAGACAGAACAGATCTACCATATACAACATGTCAACAATATGGGCAAGAGGCTTAGAGATTTTATGCAACCTTTTCAAGGCGTCTCCACCAAGTACCTTCAGAACTATCTGAACTGGTTTCTGGTCATGGAGAAGATCAAGCATAGTACCCAGCGTATGGCTACCGTTACCACTATCGCTCTATCTTCAAACACCACTTGGTTTAAGCACAAACACCAACTGTTTAATATGTTTTTTAGAACTTAGCCAAAAAAATTTAAAATAATCAAAAATTTGTGAATGAATATTAAACGATAAAGAGAGAATATATATAAACAATTTAATGATTTTCGTTATGAAAAATATTTCATCATTTTATTTTGTTTTATTAAGCATTGGATGTAATCAAGTAAAAACTGATAAATATTTTATAGAAACAAATTATAATCAAATCAAATATGAAATAATAGAAGAAAATAAATCTGAAGAAAATAAATTTAAAATCAGATTATGTTTTACTTCTAATTTTAATCAAGATACCATTGTTTTATTTTCAAAAGACACAATTTTTATTGAAGAAGTTATTTATACAGATCATAGAATTGGTATTGCAAAATGTATTACACTTGATAAATCAAATCAATTAAAATTAAGTGTAAATAATGATAATCATATAGATATTGGTGATTTAAAAAAATTCAATTATCTATATATAAGTTTAAATGAAAAAAAAGAATGTCAAATTTTAAAAACAGGAAAAGAAAAATTCTTTAAATAACCATCCCCCCTTCTAAGCTGCGTCTTTTAAGGATAAATCGTTTCCATATCAAGCCTATCAATCAAATTGGTGACAGCGAACATCTTCCAGTCGTTCGCAGGTTGGTCAAACTGATGTTTTTATTCACTCATTTTTTCTTTTGTCTTGAATGGAAAAATTACAGAGCTAGTTACAGAGCTAGCTCTGTAGTTAATATTATATAAAATATTGTATTTCAATGTTTTATTAAAATGAAATATATTTTGAATTATGAGATCATACCGATCATCAGCGGATCGGAAGAATAAAACCCTGTGAACGACCTATACCGCATAATACGATTAAAAAAAACAACTATTTTTGATTTATGAAATGGGAAACATATCAAAAGAACATAATTCGGCTTTTATCGATGTCATAATTTAATCAAAAATATCTAATCGAATTTTCAAATGTATATTACAAAAGAATGATCAGAATCATTCAATTCATAATTTGTGTCTTGTTCTTTGGATGCCATCAAAATGAACACTTGCCTAACGATGGACTAACTTTAGAACACGGCGTATATTCTAAAGAATTCGGAAACAGCATGGTCAAAATTACTGTTAAAGATAACGGCAGGTTTCACTATATTGATTGCTACAAGTATGCCGGGTGTGCTGAGTGCGAAGGATCTTATCGTTTCGAAAATGGTAAGATTTGGTTTTTTTGCGACACTCTTCCCAAGGAACAACGTATAACCGCCTTTGCCATGAGTGGCGATACTATTATTGCAACAACCACAGATCACGGTATCCGATTAAATAAACATAAGCTGAGCCTTAGCAAGTGAACGTTTTGTTTAAGATCCTGACTCCACTCATGGACACTTGCTTATGGCACTAAAGGACACGCATACTCCAAATAAAATGCTGGGGAATCGCCAGTTCAGGAATGCCGGGCTATATTTGAAGCCGTGATCTATCTGCGACTATTCAGCGAAAGCATCAGGTTCGCCCTGCACGCACTGGCAGTAAACCGACTAAGAACCATCTTGTCCCTTCTGGGAGTCACGGTCGGGATCTTCGCCATTATTGCCGTGTTCACCGTGGTGGACTCGCTTGAACGCAATGTGCGGGATGACCTGAACTCGCTGGGCGACAACATCGTGTACATCCAAAAATGGCCCTGGGGCGGAGGCGGTGGAACATACGAATGGTGGGAGTACATGAAACGTCCCGAAGTGAAGTACAAAGAGCTCGAAGCGGTGCAGAAACAAACCCCCAGCCTGTTGGCAGCCACCTTCGCAGCATCGCGCACGGTCACCATCAAATACGAAAAAAACACCATTGATCGCGCCGGGATCTTCGGGGTAAGCGAAAACTACGATCAGATCTGGGACTTCAACCTCACCGAAGGGCGTTATTTTACCGACCTCGAATTCCGCACAGGACGCAATTTTGCCATTATCGGAGCCCGCATTGCCGAGAAGTTCTTCCCAAACGGAGGGGCAGTCGGGCAGGAGATCCGGATCCTGGGACAAAAGATCTATGTGGTGGGGGTTTTCGCAGAACAGGGAAGTAGCATATTCGGAAACTCGCCAGATGACCTGGCCGTGGTGCCTATTCATTTTCTGAGGAAGTATATCGAAATGGATCACAGCAACCCGATCATCATGGCCAAGGCAAAACCCGGAATTACAGCCGGGCAGCTCAAAGACGAACTGCGCGGAGTTATGCGCAGTGTACGGCGACTCAAACCAAAGGGCAGGGATAATTTTCAGCTAAACGAGATCAGTGTGGTCTCAGCCGGGATCGAGAGCCTGTTTGATGTGATCAGCATCGCCGGCGGAGTGATCGGGGGCTTTTCCATTTTGGTAGGTGGGTTCGGCATCGCAAATATCATGTTCGTTTCGGTCAGGGAACGCACCCATCAGATCGGTATCCAAAAGGCCGTTGGAGCCCGGAATTCCTTCATCCTTCTCCAATTCCTTTTTGAATCGGTGATCCTCTGTGTCCTTGGAGGCGGGGTCGGACTCCTGCTCGTGTACGGAGGGGCCACTGCGGTTCGAATGACCGCAGATCTTGATATTGTTATGAGCATCGGAAACGTGATGATGGGCGTGGGCATTTCCGCGCTTATCGGCATCATCAGCGGGTCCCTGCCGGCACTTGCTGCAGCACGGCTTGACCCGGTGAAGGCAATCCGTACCGGTACCTGAACCTATTGTACGATCACCTTTTGGGTAAATTCCTCATGCCCCACCCTTGCACGGACCAGGTACCATCCGGCCGTGAGGCCGGCAGCATGGAAGAAAAAACGATTCGGGCCCGCCTCATAGGCGCCATCGTGCAAAAGGGCCTCCATTTGCCCCTGGGCATTGTACAGCTCCACCCTTCCACGGGCACCTGAGGGCGCCATGACCGGCACACAGGTAATGGCAGAGGCCGGGTTCGGGTACACCTGCCCGAGCTCTGCCTTCAGCTCCTCTTTGGATAGTCCATAGTCGATCCGCGCCCGAAAATAACCCTCAGGGGCCGGAAGCGGCCGACGGGCCACGGTTCCGTCATGGGAATGGGCCTCGATGTAGTACTCAAAGTATTCCAGTCCGGGGCCATCGGGCGGAATCAAAGTGCCGGCATTCATGATCTTCCCCATCCAGCGATCGCTGCCAACGGCATTCATGGCAAGAGGCGTAAAAACAGAGTCAGGAGTGAACCGGAAATACAATGTGGCACTGGAAATTCCCGAATGGTGCCTGATGGTCGCATGAACGTCAATGGTATCGTGGACAGTACTCCAGTGCTCCCCTGGCCAGTGCTGGATCAAAAGGGGTTTGCGAAGGCCAATACTGTGCGTAATGCAGTGAAGCGCACCGGCGGCCGGAATAATATCCTCGCAGTTGATCGGCACAATGTGGTAGCCGGGCAGTGCTTCTTCGTAAATACGCAGTGCTGTGGTGTCATACTCCTCGCGGTAGGTGGGTACCAAAATGGTTTTGTTGATGAAAATGCTGTTGGTGTAGGTGCGGTAGTGGGCGCTCGGTGCGTAGTTTCCACTTGTACTTGGAGGCATCGGTATGCGAATGATGTTCCAGTTGCCGTGTCGGGGTAAAAAATTTGTCAGCACATATTGGAGGTTCGCTTCTATTTGGGGTCCGTCCGACACCCCTTGCGGAAATTCGCCCACGAGCAGGGTGTTTTCGTTAAGCAGTTTCATGTGCATATCAATATGCGAGATGATATCGTGAGGCAGCTCATCCATGCGGATGTATGGGTCAATGGCCATAAAGTCCTTCATCAGGGAGTCCACTTCGGCAGCGGTTTTCACGGTCAGGTTGAATTGCCCGGAGGCACCGTTTTCGCGTACGACCAGATCACTGGAAAATCCAATACCTGTTCCTTCGCTCATAAAGTTTCCGCCTGTGTGAACGAGATCGTTCGGAGCCTGGTCAGAGGTGTAAAGGGCGTAGTTAAAGGCGTTGGCGATACCGCCCGGAACCTGGTCATCGGCCGGCCGGGGCCGGTTGTAGATCCAGTCGACCAGCACCAAGCTGTCCACATCGTTGAGGTATACTGAATTTGGCCCATAGTCGCGGATCCATATGGAATTGTAGTTCTGCTCAATAAAGCGGAGGTTCTGATTTGGTACCCCCCGGATCGCAAGCTGGTTAATAACGTGGTTGGAGTCGTTGCAGTTGATGATCACGGTACATTCCTCCTGAGCGTGGTCAACGATCTGTGCCAGAATGTCCGGATACCCGGCCCAGGTAATCGTCAGGTATTCTATTTCTTCCCACTCGGCCATGCTGCGTACCGGTCCGGGAGGAGGGGTCGGAATACCCTCGGGCGCGATATACGCGATATAGGCGTCCATCAGGGCCTCTTCGGCCGGGGTCATATAGCGTGGAAGGGGTGTTTCCTGGGCTTTTAGTCCTGCATTTGAGCAGAATACGGCTCCTGTCAGAAAGGATAGGCAGATCCTTTCAGCTCTTCTTTTCAGGGTCATTTCGCTGGCTGTTTGAGTCATTTGATCTTTTTTTGGGCTTACTACGGCGAACATGCACCAAAGGTACAAAATCGGATACAGCATCACCTCGTGTTGCATGCCCCCTGATGCCTTGCGTTCAGTTCTGGCAGATCAAACTGCTGAAGTCCATGGGAAAAGAGTACTTTTGAACTTGGAAAGCTATCCCTACTTTGAAGAATCTCTTTATGTTAGACAGTCCACAATGAAGGTAATCTTAGACATACAAGATAAAAGGGGTCCGTTTTTTATGGAACTATTGAGAAGTTTAGATTACATCAGCGTTCTCAAAGAGGTGAAGGACAAGGAAAAGAGCGAGGCTATTCAGGATTTGGCCCAGGCTTTCCATGATGTGAAACTTTACGAACAGGGCAAAAAGCAACTTAAATCAGCTAAAGATCTGCTCAATGAGCTTTGAGGTTCTTGCTACTGAACCTTTCGAGCGCAAGCTTAAAAGACTTTCTAAAAGATATAGCCTCTAAAGTCAGATCTATCTTCGGTTATTGAAGAACTGGCTGAGAACCCTACACCTGGCGTACCACTTGGCAAAAGATGTCATAAAATTCGAGTAGCCATTACCTCCAAAGGTAAAGGAAAATCTGGTGGGGTAAGGCTCATCACTCGTACTCAGGTTGTCGGGGAAATCGTATTTCTTCTCGACATTTACGACAAATCTGAACAATCAACTATCTCTGATCAGGAACTTAAAGAACTTATTGATCTTCTAGCTGAAGATTAAGATAGCTTGTCACTTGATTGTCATCAGAGCACTGGCGGAAGACTTGTCTTGAGCGTTCCTGATTGAGGGAAGCCTTTAGTTTGGCATTTCATTCTTTTTGATGGGGGAGAGGCTGTTTTTTTGCTTTCAGGCTCAAAAAATGATTTTTTTAAGATCAACTAATTAAGCGCTGTTGCTGCAGTCTATTGGTATCATAAAATTCAATTTACCGAATGACTCTCTATGAACTTTCTTGGGGTAAGTCCTACCTTCTTTTTGAACAATCGTGAAAAGTATTGAGGATACTCAAATCCTAATTGATATGCCGTTTCGGATATCGAAGTGTTAGGAATCAGCAATAGATTCTTAGCTTCATCAATCAAGTACAAGTTAATCTGATCTACAGCAGTTTTTCCTGTTTCAGCTTTGATCGTATCACTCATATATCTATAGCTAACATTTAACTGTTCAGCCAACCATTCAACTGTCGGGATGCCTTTCTCCTCTAGTAGATTAGTTTCAAAATAGATATCCAAAACCTCCTTAAATCGAGTGAATAACTCCTGGTTCATCTCTTGTCTGTTCAAGAACTGACGTTTATAAAAACGGTCAGCATATTTCAACAGCGTTTCTAAATGTGAAAGAATGATTTCCTTGCTAAACTCATCCTGGTTGTTGTTGTGATACTCCGTTTTAATGTTACTAAATAACGTTCTCATAAGCTCCTCCTCTTTGAGTGATAAATGGAGTGCCTCATTTACGTTATAGTTGAAGAAGTTGTACTTCTTAATTTTATTGTGTAAAGGTGTGCCGTTCAAGTAATCCTTGTGAAACATGACATGATAAGCTTCAGAACTATATACCAATCCTTCAAAAATCATAATCTGATCCGGAGCAGTAAAAAGCAAAGCCCCATTCGAGTAATCGTACTTAGTTCGACCATAAATAATTTCACCTGACAAAATGTTCTTTAGCGTAATCGAATAAAATCCACATGTTACGCTCACCGGCTCGTCTTGAACACCCTCACATTCGCTAACTTCATTCTCGGCAAGTTGATCATGACTGATGCTGAACATCGGATTTTCAGGTGGTGGAAAATTGTTCTCCCTGTGAAATTCTGTTATTGAGTTAAAAATATACTTCCTCATTATGAATCTAATTTTTTATAAAAATCATAGCAACATTAAATAAACTGCTACGGAGTGTTTTGATTATCGGAAAGCCCACAATAGGAGCCCATTTCATTAAAATACTCAATTCCTATTGGAAATAATTTACGCTCTTTACCAACTGTGCCTAAGGATTTATAAACACTAGATAACATATGTTGTAATAAATTATGAGTGTTTCTTGAAAAACTCATCCATTTTCGCTACAGCCCGATCAACATCTTTATCAATGTCATAAAGGCTTACATGTGTAGCACCTGGTACTTTGAACATCTCTTTGGGTTCACTACACTTTTCATAGAATAACTCTGTCAGGATGCCCGTTTCTGCGTGTTCACCATAGATTCCCAGATAGGGAGTATAAAGGAAAGGAGCATAAAGCGTTGCACTGGTAATTGGTGCATTTTCCATTAAGGTCATTGGAGCCATGTGTGTGTAATTAGGGTATATTTCCTTTCCTGCACGTTCTGTCATGTAGTAATCGTAACCTTCGTACATGGCAGATTTTTTGTCTAGTTTATCTAGCTCCAAACCTCCCATGTTCAAGGCATCGTAATAATCCACCTTACCTGTTTCGTAAGCTTTTTGACGAGCATTGTTTGCCATCTTAAATATGGGCATTAGTTGTTCTTTGGTCATTGCCCCAAAGTATGAAGCTTGATTATCCATCATTCCGCTAACTGTAGTAATAGCCTTTAATCGTTTATCGGTAACTGCTACCAATGGCATATATCCACCACTTGCACAAACACCTAAGCCAAATATTTTTTCACTGTCAACGAAAGGTAAAGTGCCTAAATAGCTAATGGCATCACGAATGCTTTCCATTTTGTGATGTGAGTGCTCATTGTTTCTTGGTGCCCCTTCGCTATCACCAAAACTATATGGGTCGTATGTAATGAACACATAACTTAAATCAGCCATCTTCTTTGCGTAAACTGCTCCCGTTTGTTCCTTAACCTGATTAAAAGGTCCTGAGAAGACTACTGCGGGATACGATTTGTTTGGGTCAAAATCTTCAGGTGTAAATATTAGCCCTGATAGCTTTACTCCCTGGCTTTTAAACATCACTCTGTTTTTACCTGCTTTAAATTTCTCCATTGTATTTTCTTTCAAATTATAAATTGTGAATGCTGATATCATTATTATGCCTGCTATCAGCGATAGACCTATTAGCGATTTGATTATTGTTTTTATTTTTTTGATTTGAACTATTTGATACAAAGGTCAGTTAGGGGTGAGGATTATCACTTAAACATTTTTGTAGAAGATTTACACATTTTCGTCTTGAAGTATAAAATTTCATAGTCCCAACATCGCTTGATGGAAGAATCGCCAAAAATCCATACCTATACAGCATCACCTCGTGTTGCATGCCCCCTGATGCCTTGCGTTCAGTTCTGACAGATCAAACTGCAAAATGCTCCCGGATGGTCCTGTAAGCGCTCACTCCCCTGAGCTAGGGGTGACCTTGTAAAGACTCCCTGAAAACCGGGGTCGTTTGAAAGGGACCTTCCCTATTTTTGGATCACCAGCTTACGGCTGTCGCTTTGGCTTCCATCGCTGAACAACACGTTATAGATACCATTGGCCCACTCAGCTACATCCAAACGCAGTTTGCCACTCACCGCATTCAGCTCGCTGACCGTCAGCGTCACCTGACCCAGGTGGTTCACCACCGTTACTTTCAGGTCTACTTCGCTGATGAAGTCATAGTCAATAAAGACCTCCCTGGTTGCCGGATTCGGATACAGGTTGATGTGCCGGGCAAAGTCCGATCCTTCCATACCCACATCCATTACTTGCGCACTATCAGCATATTCACTTGCATTCACCTCCCATGCATTGCTGTAAGGCAGGCTTCCATCCGTTACTCTGGTGTTTGTTGCACCGTCATTGTGGGCGTTGTCATCGGGGACAATTAAGCCTGACGGTGGTGCTGGTTGGGTAATGGTGTACGAAAAGGCTTGCTGACACCCATCGGCATCGGTTACTGTTACTTCGTAAGGCCCGGCCGTCAGGTCAGTCAGGTGTGAAGTAGTGTGCCCGGAATTCCACAAATAGCTATAGGGAGGGGTTCCGCCTGATACGGTCACCGCCAGTGCACCGTCATTACCGCCGAACGAACTTACATGGGTTGCAGAGCCTGGCGATACGGTTAAAAGGGTTAGACCAGTAGCAGGAATAGTGTAGCTTATAGTAGTATCACATTGGGCACCATATCCAGGCTCATATTGGGTTATCGTTACCGTATAGATTCCAGGTGCCAAATTATCGATCTGCGGAGTGGTTGACCCATCTGGGTCGTCCCACAGATACGAGTAGGGCATGGTGCCACCACCATTTACGGTAATACTCAGGTTGTTGATCGCACCAACGCTGCCGCAGAGGTTGGTCGTAATGTCAAGCGGTGGCGTCACAGATATCGTTACCGTATCTGATACACTGGTGCATCCTTGAGAATCCGTTATGCTTACAGCATACTGGTATCCGATGTATCCTGCAAAACCATCTACCAGATAACCTATAGCAGCAGTATTCCATGTCCACGTAGCTATGGAGCCATCTGGACTCACCCTGTCCCACGTTTGATCAATATACGTACCGCTTCCTCCACTGATCGTATAATAAATATATCCATAGTTATTGCACCAGAGCACTTGATCAACAACCGTGATATCTATAGTAATCGGGGTCGGTTCGTTAATGGTATAGGAAAACACCTCCCCACATCCGCTAACATCTGTTACCGACACCTGATAGGTTCCCCCGCTCAGGTTATTCAGGGATGAAGTGGTGCTCCCCATGTTCCACAGGTAGCTGTACGGAGAGGTTCCGCCCGACACAGTTACATTGATGGATCCGTCGCTGCCTCCATTACAGGTAACGTTCGTTACCCCAGCAGCAGCAGCAAGTGGTGCACTGGGTTGGGTGATGTTTACGGAAAGGAACTGGGTACATCCCGTAGCGTCGCTCACCGTTACCTGATAGGACCCAGCTGTCAGGTTGGTCAAAGTTGAAGTAATGTCTCCTGTGTTCCATGAGTAGCTGTATGGAGAGCTGCCTCCTGTCACGGTTAGATTGATGGCTCCGTCGCTGCCTCCATTACAGGTAACGTTCGTTACCCCAGCAGCAGCAAGTGGTGCACTGGGTTGGGTGATGTTTACGGAAAGGAACTGGGTACATCCCGTAGCGTCGCTCACCGTTACCTGATAGGACCCAGCTGTCAGGTTGGTCAAAGTTGAAGTAATGTCTCCTGTGTTCCATGAGTAGCTGTATGGAGAGCTGCCTCCTGTCACGGTTACATTAATGGCTCCGTCGTTTGCTCCATGACAGCTGATGTTGGTTGGCACGCTGGTAGCAACCAGGTCAGTGGATTCGGTAATGCTTACGGTAAGGGAATCGCTGCAGCTATTGGCATCGGTAACCGTTACCCGGTAAGTTCCGGCTGTCAGGTTACTCAGGGTTGAGGTGGTACCCCCTGTGTTCCATGAGTAGCTGTACGGAGAGGTTCCGCCCGACACGGTTACATTAATGGATCCGTCGTTTGCTCCATGACAGCTGATGTTGGTTGGCACGCTGGTAGCAACCAGGTCAGTGGGTTCGGTAATGCTTATGGTAAGGGAATCGCTGCAGCTATTGGAATCGGTAACCGTTACCCGGTAGGTTCCGGCTGTCAGGTTACTCAGGGTTGAGATGGTACCCCCTGTGTTCCACAGATAGCTGTATGGAAGGATGCCACCCGATACAGTCAGGGCCAGCGCCCCGTCATTACCTCCGAAACAGCTTACGTTAGTTACCGAATCTGCCGATACGATCAGGACATCCGGTTCGGTAATGGTATAGGAAAAGACCTCCCCACATCCGTTAACATCTGCTATCGACACCTGATAGGTTCCCCCGCTCAGATTATTGCGTAGGATAGTATAGGGAGCACTGTTTAACGTACCGGTTGCTCCGTTATCCCACTCATAGGTATAGCTAGGTGCACCTCCGCTAATGGTTAGATCAATGGATCCGTTGTTCGCCCCATGACAGGTAATATCCGTTGCCCCACTGGTAGCGCTCAGGGCATTGATGCTTACGGGAAGGGAATGGGTACATCCCGCAGCGTCAGTCACCGTTAGCTGATAGGTTCCCTCGCTTAGGTTATTCAAGGATGAAGTGGTTCCCCCCGTGTTCCACATGTAGCTGTACGGAGAGGTTCCACCCGACACAGTTAGATTGATGGATCCGTCGCTGCCTCCATTACAGGTAACGTTCGTTACCCCAGCAGCAGCAGCAAGTGGTGCACTAGGTTGGGTGATGTTTACGGAAAGGAACTGGGTACATCCCGTAGCGTCGCTCACCGTTACCTGATAGGACCCAGCTGTCAGGTTGGTCAAAGTTGAAGTAATGTCTCCTGTGTTCCATGAGTAGCTGTACGGAGAGCTGCCTCCTGTCACGGTTACATTAATGGATCCGTCGTTTGCTCCCTGACAGCTGATGTTGGTTGATCCACTGGTAGCAACCAGGTCAGTGGGTTCGGTAATGCTTACGGTAAGGGAATCGCTGCAGCTATTGGCATCGGTAACCGTTATCCGGTAGGTTCCCTCGCTCAGGTTATTCAGGGATGAAGTGGTACTCCCCGTGTTCCATGAGTAGCTGTACGGAGAGGTTCCGCCCGACACAGTTACATTGATGGCTCCATCGTTTGTTTCATGACAGCTGATGTTGGTTGCCCCACTGGTAACAATCAGGTCAGTGGGCTCGGTAATGCTTACGGTAAGGGAATCGCTGCAGCTATTGGCATCGGCAACCGTTACCCGGTAGGTTCCGGCTGTCAGGTTGCTCAGGGATGAAGTGGTGCTCCCCGTGTTCCACAGATAGCTGTATGGAAGGATGCCACCCGATACAGTCAGGGCCAGCGCCCCGTCATCACCCCCGAAACAGCTTACGTTGGTTACCGAATCTGCCGATACGGTCAGAACATCCGGTTCGGTAATGGTATAGGAAAACACCTCCCCACATCCGCTAACATCTGTTATCGACACCTGATAGGTTCCCCCGCTCAGATTATTCCGTGAGATAGCATATGGAGCACTGTTTAACGTACCGGTTGCTCCATTATCCCACTCATAGGTATAACCGGGTGTACTGCCGCTAATGGTTAGATCAATGGATCCGTTGTTCGCTCCATGGCAGGTAATATCCGTTGCCCCACTGGTAGCGCTCAGGGCATTGATGCTCACGGAAAGGGACTGGGTGCAACCCGCGACGTCGGTCACCGTTAGCTGGTAGGTTCCCTCGCCCAGGTCATTCAGGGATGAAGTGGTGCTCCCCGTGTTCCACAGGTAGCTGTACGGAGGGGTTCCGCCGCTAATACTTACATTGATGGAACCATCGCCAGCTCCACAGGTAGTAACGTTGGTAGCCCCTACGGTAGCGACTAAAACCCCGGGTTGGGTGATGCTCACGGAAATGGAATCAGTACAACCATTGTCATCGGTAACCGTTACCCGGTAGGTTCCGGCTGTCAGGCCACTCAGGGTTGAGGTGGTACCCCCTGTGTTCCACAGATAGCTGTACGGAGAGCTGCCTCCTGTCACGGTTAGATCAATAGCTCCGTCGTTTGCTCCATGACAGCTGATGTTGGTTGATCCACTGGTAGCAACCAGGTCAGTGGGTTTGGTAATGCTTACGGTAAGGGAATCGCTGCAGCTATTGGCATCGGTAACCGTTACCCGGTAGGTTCCGGCTGTCAGGCCACTCAGGGTTGAGGTGGTACCCCCTGTGTTCCACAGATAGCTGTACGGAGAGCTGCCTCCTGTCACGGTTAGATCAATAGCTCCGTCGTTTGCTCCATGACAGCTGATGTTGGTTGATCCACTGGTAGCAACCAGGTCAGTGGGTTCGGTAATGCTTATGGTAAGGGAATCGCTGCAGCTATTGGAATCGGTAACCGTTACCCGGTAGGTTCCGGCTGTCAGGTTGCTCAGGCTTGAAGTGGCATCTCCCGTGTTCCACAGATAGCTGTACGGAGAGCTGCCTCCTGTCACGGTTAGATTGATGGATCCGTCGTTTGCTCCATGACAGCTGATGTTGGTTGGCACGCTGGTAGCAACCAGGTCAGTGGGTTCGGTAATGCTTATGGTAAGGGAATCGCTGCAGCTATTGGAATCGGTAACCGTTACCCGGTAGGTTCCGGCTGTCAGGTTACTCAGGGTTGAGGTGGTACCCCCTGTGTTCCATAGATAGCTGTATGGAGAGGTTCCGCCCGATACGCTCGCAGCCAGCGCCCCGTCATTACCTCCGAAACAGCTTACGTTGGTTACCGAATCTTCCGATACGGTCAGAACATCCGGATCGGTAAGGGTGTATGAAAAGAACTCCTCACATTGGTTGCCATCCGTTACAGACAAACGGTAGATCCCGGCGCTTAGATTGCTGTGTGAAGTACCGGCCGAAAGCCCGTTATCCCAGGCATAGGTATAACCGGGTGTTCCGCCGCTAATGGTTAGATCAATGGATCCGTCATTCGCCCCATGACAGGTAATATCCGTTGCCCCACCGGTAGCGCTCAGGACATTGATGCTCACGGGAAGGGAATGGGCAGATCCCGCAGCGTCAGTCACTGTTAGCTGGTAGGTTCCCTCGCTCAGATTATTCAGGGATGAAGTGGTGCCGCCCGTGTTCCACAGGTAGCTGTACGGAGGAGTTCCGCCGCTAATGCTTACATGGATGGAACCATCACTGACTCCACAGGTAGTAACGTTGGTAGCCCCTACGGTAGCAAATAGCCCATAGGCGATCCGCGCCCGAAAATAACCTTCAGGGGCCGGAAGCGGCCGACGGGCCACGGTTCCGTCATGGGAATGGGCCTGGATGTAGTACTCAAAGTATTCCAGTCCGGGGCCATCGGGCGGAATCAAGGTACCGGTATTCATGATCCTCCCCATCCAGCGATGGCTGCCAACGGCATTCATGGCAAGAGGCGTAAAAACAGAGTCAGGAGTGAACCGAAAATACAATGTGGCACTGGAAATTCCCGAATGATGCCTGATGGTCGCATGAACGTCAATGGTGTCGTGGACAGTACTCCAGTGCTCCCTTGGCCAGTGCTGGATCAAAAGGGGCTTGCGAAGGCCAATACTGTGCGCAATGCAGTGAAGCGCACCGGCGGCCGGAATAATATCCTCGCAGTTGATCGGCACAATGTGGTAGCCGGGCAGTGCTTCTTCGTAAATACGCAGTGCTGTGGTGTCATACTCCTTGCGGTAGGTGGGTACCAAAACGGTTTTGTTGATGAAAATGCTGTTGGTGTAGGTGCGGTAGTGGGCGTTTGGTGCGTAGTTTCCACTTGTACTTGGGGGCATCGGTATGCGAATGATGTTCCAGCTGCCGTGTCGGGGTGAAAAATTTGTCAGCACGTATTGGAGGTTCGCTTCTATTTGGGGTCCGTCCGACACCCCTTGCGGAAATTCGCCCACGAGCAGGGTGTTTTCGTTAAGCAGTTTCATGTGCATATCAATATGCGAGATGATATCGTGAGGCAGCTCATCCATGCGGATGTATGGGTCAATGGCCATAAAGTCCTTCATCAGGGAGTCCACTTCGGCAGCGGTTTTCACGGTCAGGTTGAATTGCCCGGAGGCACCGTTTTCGCGTACGACCAGATCACTGGAAAATCCAATACCTGTTCCTTCGCTCATAAAGTTTCCGCCTGTGTGAACGAGATCGTTCGGAGCCTGGTCAGAGGTGTAAAGAGCGTAGTTAAAGGCGTTGGCGATACCGCCCGGAACCTGGTCATCGGCCGGCCGGGGCCGGTTGTAAATCCAGTCAACCAGCACCAGGCTGTCCACATCGTTGAGGTATACTGAATTTGGCCCATAGTCGCGGATCCATACGGAATTGTAGTTCTGCTCAATAAAGCGGAGGTTCTGATTCGGCACTCCCCGGATCGCAAGCTGGTTAATAACGTGGTTGGAGTCGTTGCAGTTGATGATCACGGTACATTCCTCCTGAGCGTGGTCAACGATCTGTGCCAGAATATCCCGATACCCGGCCCAGGTAATCGTCAGGTATTCTATTTCTTCCCACTCGGCCATGCTGCGTATCGGTCCGGGAGGAGGGGTCGGAGTACCCTCGGGCGCGGACGCGGTGTACGCGATATAGGCGTCCATCAGGGCCTCTTCGGCCGGGGTCATATAGCGTGGAAGGGGCGTTTCCTGGGCTTTTAGTCCTGCATTTGAGCAGAAGACGGCTCCTGTCAGAAAGGATAGACAGATCCTTTCAGCTCTTCTTTTCAGGGTCATTTCGCTGGCTGTTTGAGTTATTTGATCTTTTTTTTGGGCTTATCTACGGCAAGCATGCACCAAAGGTACAAAATCGGATACAGCATCACCTCGTGTTGCATGCCCCTGATGCCTTGCGTTCAGTTCTGGCAGATCAAACTGCTGAATGCTTCGCACGGCCTGCGGCCGGATAAGCCGTCAGGTGCAAACGGTCAGGTGCTTCGTCCAGCATCGCGTTCAGCCCCTTAAAGCCCTATGAGTCAGGGAAATGCAGCACAAAAACGATTATTTTGATCCATTGAAGGAATAACGGTACCGAAAAAAGATGAAAAAATGCACATTTTTAAAAGAAGCCCTTAAATTTGTTGAAGTGCAACTCCAAATGTTAGCTATGTGCAAGATGTCAATGAGCAAACAATAACACGCGTTATTTCATTTAACGAACTTTGAAATTACGAGATTCTTTAATATCAATTTAAAATAATGCAACAAGAAATTCGCTAAATGATGGGACAAGTTAAAATATAAAAAATTTCATTTTGGTTAAATATTTAATATCACACCTATCCAAAATAAATTCTAGGATTCTGACTTCATTTAGCGGGCAGTTTTCGGTTGTTCACAGGTTGGTTAAACAGCTGTTTTCATCTGCTTACTTCCCTTTCGCCATGAATGCAAAACTACAGAGATAGCTCTGTAGCTAGCTCTGTAATTAATGTTGTATAAAAACTTGTTTTTCAGCAACTTATTCAAATACACTTTTTAAGACCATAAGGGACACGCATATTCCAAATAGAATGCTGATGACTCGCCAAAAGCAAGCAACGAAAAGCCCCTCAGGAGCTTCCCTTTAAAGATGGATTTATTCGCTTTTCGATCAATACGTCAAAAAATTCCATTTTGTATTCTGTGTTGGTTCTTATAATGCACAACTATCATGCAATAATATAAATTAACTTTTGAAATACAACACATTACATTCTTTTTTCAACGATCTTTAGTGCAGAGATCTCTATCGACAAAAAACTATCTTGGCCAGGTGCTTAATTCAGCCTATCTTTGCAACTGAATTCAGCAGCTTGCTGGATCGGAGGTTAACTTTTAAAAAAAAAGGTAATGAAGAGGATGTGTATTATGTTTGGAGCCCTGGCTATTGGGGCCATGTCATTTACTTCCTGCAAAAAATGTAAGGATTGCGAGATTGAAGAAACGGTATATATGGACGGTGTTTTAATTAGTGAATCAGAAACGTCCCCTCAGGAGTTTTGCAAGGACGATCTGAAGAGGATCGAAAAAAATCCGGAAGTCACTGAGACGGTCAATATAGATAATGGATGGTTTGAATATGAACAAAAGATCGTCACCCGCTATACCTGCAGGTAAGCTGCTGTATATCTGACCATCAGAGGGATTAAGAGGTATCGGGGCTTTCTGCCGAATGTAGTTTGCATCCTGTTCAGATCAATACCTGAAGAGGTCTTTTTTGGGGCGTGCTGTTTTGATCTTTGAGCCTGAGAACAAGCACCATGAGGAACTTACCTTACTCAAGCACGAATGCGAGGAGCTGTTCAATCAGCTTGATGAGCTGGAGTTTGGAAACAACTGGTAAAAAAATTGGACAGCTGTTTAATTCAGCCTATCTTTGCATATCAATTTGACAGATTGCTGAACGGAGGTTAACTTTAAAAAAGAAGGTGATGAAGAGGATGTACATTATGCTTGGAGTCTTGGCTATTGGGGCCATGTCATTTACTTCCTGTAAAAAATGTAAGGATTGCGAGATTGAAGAAAGGGGATACAACGCTGACGGTGATTTGGTTTATGAATCAGAAACGTCCCCTCAGGAGTTTTGCAAGGACGATCTGAAGCATATTGAAAGAAACCCGGAAGTCACTACGACATATGATGATGGAGGGGAAGTCGTCACCCGCTATACCTGCAGGTAAGCTGCTTTATTAGCGACTACCTGAATCGGACATGCTGTGCGTGTGAGTGAGATTTATTCAATTCTCAACCCGAAATCTGGAACAACGCCAGTGCGTATAAATAGAATCGCAGAAGCCTCGCCAACCCAAAGAACAAAAACCGGAACATCGGAAAACGCACAATGCCTGCTGTTAGTGAGGCAATGGCATAGGGGAGGGGGAACATCGCCGCGAGGAGAACAAAAAAGCCGCCCCACTTATTCAGGAATTCGAATTGGGCTTTGAATTTGGTGTTGAGGTAGTGGTTCACCCGCCTGGTGTAGCTGATGCGCCGGCCAATAAGATAGGCCGTGAATCCGCCCGCGTAGCTGATGACCGCCAGTACTGCAACCATGCGCATGGGTCTGTCGAAACTGCCCGCCCAGAGAATGAAGAAATCGGGTGGGATCATCCCGAGGACGGTTTCGCTGATGAAGAAGAAAACCAGCACCAATTGAGTGGTCATGCTTGAAAAGAGCCTGGCAAAAAACTCACCCACATTACCTACATAGTGCTGAAAGGTCAGCAGGGCTAGAGTAAAGCCTACGAGGATACTGCCCAGTTTGATGCTGTTTTTGCCGAGGAAGGTGTAGAAACCGCTTCGTCGGAAATAAACGTGATAAATGATTGACTGGTGCCACATGCGATTGAGGCGGTCGGTGAGCTTTCGTCGCATCCTGCAAAATTACTTAACTGATCCGGCTCCAATGTTGTTTTTTCCGGTTTTTTCGCCTGAACGTTGCCACGACCCTGGGATGCTCCCTTCCCTCCAGCCCGGGATCTTTTTGGAGCAGGTTCTCCGCAGCCCTGCGGGCCAACGCCATGATTTGGCCATCCCTGGCGATATCAGCAATGTGCAGGTCAAGTAAGCCACTCTGCTGGGTGCCCATCAAATCGCCCGGGCCACGCAGTTGCATGTCCACCTCTGCTATTTCGAATCCGTCCGTAGTCCTGACCATTGTCTCCAGGCGCATTCTGGCATCATTACCTATTTTGTCCTTGCTCAGCAGGATGCAGTAGCTCTGATCAATCCCCCGGCCTACGCGTCCGCGCAGCTGATGTAGTTGCGACAGGCCAAATCGTTCCGCACTTTCAACAACCATTACCGAAACATTCGGCACGTTCACCCCTACTTCAATAACTGTCGTGGCCACCATGATCTGTGCCTGCCCACTCATGAAATGTTGCATCTCGAAGGCCTTGTCCCCGGGCTTCATCTGCCCGTGCACGATCGCCACCCGGTATTTGGGCAAGGGGAATTGCCGCACGATCGATTCATAGCCGTCCATCAGGTCCTTGTAGTCCAGCTTTTCCGATTCCTTGATCAGCGGATACACTACATAGACCTGCCGGCCCTTTTTGATCTCCGATCTCATGAATTGGAACACGCCCAGGCGGTTTGAATCGTACCGATGCACTGTCTTTACCTTTTTTCGCCCCGGTGGCAGCTCATCAATCACTGAGGCATCCAGATCTCCGTACAGCGACATGGCCAGGGTTCGCGGAATGGGCGTGGCAGTCATTACCAGAATATGCGGAGGCAAGGTGCTCTTTTTCCACATTTTCGCCCGTTGCGCCACTCCAAACCGATGTTGCTCATCAATCACCACCAGTCCGAGCTGCTGAAATTTCACCTTGTCCTCAAGCAGTGCATGTGTTCCAACGATAAAAGGCAATTTTCCGCTTTCGAGATCTTCCAAAATGGACTTACGCGCGCCGGTTTTTACCGATCCGGTCAGTAATTCCATCCGTGGGCCTGTCGGCCCGATGAGTTCGCTCAGTTCCTGATGGTGCTGTTGTGCCAGGATCTCAGTTGGCGCCATCAAACAGGCCTGGTATCCGTTGTCGAGAGCCATTAACATGGACATGAATGCCACGATGGTTTTACCGGAACCCACATCTCCCTGGAGGAGGCGGTTCATCTGGTGGCCGGATCCGACATCGCGCCGGATTTCCCTGAGAACTCGTTTTTGCGCAGCGGTGAGCTCAAATGGAAGTCCGTTTTTGTAGCATTCGGTGAAGGCCGGACCGATCTTTTCGAAGGTATAGCTATCCAGTTTTTGATGGCGGAGCAGTTTCTGCCGCAGGAGTCCCAGCTGGATGAAAAAGAGTTCTTCGAACTTGAGCCGGAATCGTGCCTTTTCCAACTTTTCAATATTTCGGGGGAAGTGGATGTTGAGCAGGGCCTCTTCCAGTGGCATCAGCCGATGATGCTCACGAAAGGCCTTGCCCATGGTGTCGCCTATGGTTCCCTGTGCTTGCTGCCAAAGTGCTTCCTGCAGTTTGCTGATCCCTTTGGAGTGGAGTCCCTTCCGGGTTAGCTTTTCAGTACTCGGGTACATAGGCCGAAGTGCCGGGCAGATCGATTTTTCGTGATCCTCCCACTTTTCAAGCTCCGGATGTGGGATATTGTAGCGGTTCCTGAACTGCCTGGGCTTGCCGAAAACCACATAGCGCTCATGGAGGTGCAACTGCTCTTTGACCCACTTGCTGCCCTGAAACCATACAAGATCAATCTCACCGGTTTCATCTTCAAATCGGGCCACCAGTCTGCTTTGCCGGCCTTGCCCGATCATTTTAGCTTGCGTGATGCGGCCAATCAGCTGTACTTCGGTCACATCCGACCGCAGGTCGGCAATCTTATGATACTCCGTGCGATCAATATAGCGGAAAGGGAAGAGGTAGAGCAGATCACCCATGCGGCGGATCCCCAGCTCTGATTTGAGCAGCTCCCCGCGTTGTGGCCCTACTCCCTTGAGGTGCTCGATCGGACTGTTGAGAATATGCAGTTGAACGGGCATGAAACAAAGCTAAATATTCTTACTTTTCGGGCATGGCAGTGAAAAGGGAGAAACGGACCATTGGGAGGGTTGATCGCATTGATTTTCCGAAGCTCAACCTGGAAGATGTGCCGTGCAAGATCGATACCGGTGCAGATACCTCCAGTTTATACTGCACCAATGTGCGGGTTATCGAGCGGGATGAGCAGGAGTTTCTGACCTTTCGGGTGCTGGATCCGACCCACGAACAGTACAGTAACAGGAAATTCGTTTTTGACCAGTTTGATGAGCGCAAGATCAGGAACAGCTTTGGCAATTATGAGTATCGCTATGTGATCCGGACCGAGGTTAATTTGTTTGGGCAAACCATCTCCACAGAGTTCTCGTTAGCTGATCGTGAGCGGATGCGCTATCCGGTGCTTATTGGGAAAAAACTACTCGTTAACAGATTCATTGTTGATGTAAGTCAGCTAAACCTGAACGCCAAATTCAAAAAGGCACAAACTATCATAAAAGACAAGGATCATTCTGAATCATGAAAATTGGCATTCTTTCCAGGGGTCCCCAGCTTTATTCGACCCAGCGTCTGGTGGAGGTTGCGCAGCAGCGCGGACACGAGGTGCAGGTGATCAATCACGCCAAATGCTATACGGTGATGGAAAAGGACTCGCCCAAGGTATATGTTGGGGATCATCCGATCGGGGCCCTTGATGCCATTATCCCGCGGATCGGTGCATCCATTACCTTCTACGGGAGTTCGATCATTCGCCAATTCGAAATGCAGGGAGTTTTCACTACTTGCTCAAGCCTGGCCCTGGTGCGCTCACGCGATAAGCTACGGTGCCTGCAGATCCTGACCAAATCAGGTGTAGGGATCCCTAAAACGGCTTTTGCACGCCATCCGGACGATGTGGACTATCTCATCAAGCAGGTTGGGGGAGCGCCCCTCATCATCAAACTGCTTGAGGGCACCCAGGGGCTCGGAGTGGTACTCGCCGAAACCCGCAAGGCAGCCAAATCTGTGATGGAGGCCTTTATGGGCATGGAAGTGAACATCCTGGTACAGGAATTTATTGCCGAGGCAAAAGCGGCGGACATTCGGGCGGTTGTGGTTGATGAAAAAGTGGTGGGCGCCATGAAACGCGAAGGCAAGGAGGGGGAGTTTCGCTCGAACCTCCATCGGGGAGGCCGGGCCGATGTCATCAAGCTGAATCGGGCTGAAAGCGCAGCAGCAGTCAAGGCAGCCAAGGCACTAGGGCTACGTATTGCAGGGGTTGACCTGCTTCAAAGCGCCCGCGGTCCACTCGTCATTGAAGTGAATTCCTCACCCGGGCTCAAAGGTATTGAGGAAACCACCAACATTGATGTAGCCCGCAAGATCATTCAGTACCTCGAAAGCAATATCAATATGACCCCGCTCAGGAAAAAAGACAAAATAGGCGTATAGGGAATGTATAAACCGGATAACGCAGTTTCCAGTTATGGATCATACTTTTGTTTGTGTTGCGGCTTTGCGGCATCACACTTCACTGAAGTGCCGTATCGGGCCATTTATTCCAATGTATAGCCTGGTGAAAGGTCAGCTGAGCACTAAGAACATGCCAGCCATACTTCTTTTTTCATTCCTGTTTTTTTTCACCCTGCTCACTGTGCGTGCACAGGAATTCGACTCCACTCAAATTCCCGTCGAACGCGTGGTTGATTTCAAAACCCTTGATCTGCTGCTCAATATTCAGCCGAAAAAAGGACAGGTCTCCGGAGTGGCCACCTATCGGTGGGAAGCCCTGCGCCCACGGATCGATTCACTTTTTCTGCATGCGAAAAGCATGGAAGTGACCCATGTGCTGGTCAATGGCAGGATGTGCCGCCATCGGCTTGATGATCAGGGGCTGCACATTTTTCCTCATCCGCCCGTTAAGGGCGATAATGAAATGGTGGTGGAGTATGTGGCTACGCCAAAGCAGGGGCTGTATTTCAACGGCTGGAACGGGAAGGGACGCAAACAGATCTGGAGCCAGGGACAGGGCATCAAGAACCGCCACTGGATCCCGTGTTTCGACCTGCAGCACGATAAGCTCATTACCTCGGTTGAAATCGCTTTTGACAGGGAATTTACGGTAATCAGCAACGGAGCACTGATATCGAAAGAGAGGGAGGGTTCGAAAATTCGCTGGAAATATGCAATGGAACAGCCGCAGCCGAGCTATTTGATCGCGCTGATCATCGGGAAGTACGACCTTGTGCAGCAACGGGGTCCGAACGGAATAACCATAGAGAATTACTACTATCCGGATCAACCCCGGCAGGCCGAGCCAACCTTTGCAGAAACGGATCAGCTGCTGGCTTATCTGGAGGAGGAGATCGGCGTTCCCTACCCCTGGGGCGTATATCGGCAGGCGCCGGTTGAATACTTCCTGTACGGAGCTATGGAGAACACTGCCGCAGTAGTGCTGAACGATCGCTACCTGGTTGATGAACGTGCCCGGATCGATAAAAACTACGTTTATGTCAATGCCCATGAAATGGCGCATCACTGGTTCGGCAATTGGTTAACCGCCCGAACGGGACACGATCACTGGCTACAGGAAGGTTTTGCAACCTACTACGGCGCACTGGGTGAGAAGGCCATGCTGGGTGAGGAGGTGTGTGAATACCGGCGCTGGCACGATTATCAACTCGTAACCACAAAGGAATCGAGTCAGGTATATCCGCTCCAGCACAATGCGGCCGGATCCCTTACGCACTATCAAAAAGGCCGCCTGGTGCTCGAAATGCTTCGCGAGGAGGTTGGTACAGCGGTATTTCGCCGGGCGATCTCCGGATACGTACGCCACAATGCCTATGGGCTGGTCGATTCCGACGAACTGCTTGATGCCTTTTCCGATATGTCGGGCCGTTCACTTGGCTGGTTCTGGGATCAATGGGTCTATAATCCGGGCATTCCCACCCTGCGGGTGGATGTGGATACAGTCCGATCGGAGGGTTGGACGACTTATGGTTTTACCTTGTACCAGCATGATTCGATCTATCGTTTTGGGTGGAACTGGGAGGTCGTATTGGAACGGGGGGGTCGCATATCCGGCCGTGAGGCCGTTGACCAGGCAGAGCATCGCTGGGAAGTGCAGATCCCGGAGGGGCAGGAAATCCGGTACGTACTATTCGATCCGGATGGAATTGTGCTGAAACACTTTGTGTATCCATATTCACGGGAACAGCTTCTGGCCATTGCGCAGGATACCCTGCACTATTTTTCGAGGGCACAGGCGCTGAAGGATCTGCAGCGCTTTCCGGGGATTGGCGAAGTTCAGGACATGCTGGCGATCTTGCCCGATGATACAGGGCTTCGGAAGCTGTGGGCACCGAACATGATCCACTATCCGGAAGCAAAGACGGTTGCCCAGGCGTGGTTCAGTTCCGGATCGGTGGCTGATTACGAAACCGCGTGGTACCTGATGGGGGAGCATCCGGCTGATGAAACGGCCTTGTACATGAAATTGATGGCAAATGGGTCGCCCGGATTCCTGGAGGTGATGATGGATGACCTGCTTACCGAAAACGGACTGGATATGGCGCATATTCTGGAGAGTGATTACGCTGGAAACAACGGGAATAACCTGGCGGTGCGACGCGCTATGTGGCGCTATGCGTTGCTTGACGATGCGAACGGACTAAAGCAGCTACTGGAATATGGTTCCGGCAAATACAACCGGCAAACCCGGGAAAATGCATGGGAGGCTTTGAGAAAGATCGAATTCAAGGATAAACGCTGGCGCAAACAACTCGAAGAGGCAAGCACGCACTATAATTATCGCTTCCGCACCTCGGCGAAGCGTTTTTTACAGTATTTGCAGGAAGTGGATCAGTGAGCCATTTTGTGGCCAAGGCTTTCGGAGTACAACTCCTTGTACTCGTTTGCCATGCCGAACGGCTGATCGTCAACCACGAATTTTCCCTGAGTTACATGACCCAGCAGGGTGAAGCAAACTCCGGAGGCCACCAGAATGGAAATGAAATGCTCTTCTTCGTGCGGGTCCACGCTCACCACGACCCGACCCTGGCTTTCACCAAAGAGGTAGGCGTCCTTGCGGATCTCTGTATCGGTCAGGATATCGAACCCCAGATCATTTACGAATGAAGCCTCCGCCAGGGCCACGAACAACCCTCCCTCACTTACATCGTGCGCTGAGGTGATGGTCCCTGCCCGGATCAGTTTTTTGAGAGCTTCCTGCATTTTAAACTCCTCTTCAAGGTCAAAGGCCGGGGCCGGACTCTCGTGGATGCCATGGTATTGAACCAGGTATTCCGAACTCGAGATGTTTTCTTTAGGATCGCCGATCAGATAGATCAGATCTCCCTTTTTTTGGAAGCCCAGTGGGGTGATGTTCTTTTTATCCTGCACAATCCCCATCATTCCGATCGTTGGGGTTGGAAGTATCGGAACCGTTTTGTCGCCGGTCACACTCTGGTTGTAAAAACTCACGTTTCCGCCCGTGACTGGTGTTTGGAATTTCGTACAGGCAGCACTCATTCCCCTGATTGCTCCAACAAATTGCCAGTAGACTTCGGGATTATACGGATTGCCAAAATTCAGACAGTTGGTGATCGCACTCGGTTCCCCTCCCGAGCACACAATATTCCGGGATGCTTCGGAAACGGCGATGGCCGCTCCCACTTCGGGGTCCGCATGCACGTATCGGGAGTTGCAGTCCACGGTAAAGGCCAGGGCACGGTTCGTATCCCTGATATTGACCAGGGCAGCATCCGTAGGTTGGTTCGTACTCATGTTCACGGTACCCACCATGGAGTCGTACTGCTCATAGATCCATTTCCTGGAGGCAATGTTCGGCGAAGCGATCAGTTTCCTGGCTACAGGGACCAGATCCTGCGGTTGCCTGACTTTTTTCAGGTCGAACTCCCTGTACTTCTGGTAGTAGGCAGGTTCCTTATGGTCGCGCTCGTATTGCGGAGCACCACCGCCCAATACCAGGTGTTCGGCAGGCACCTCGGCTACAAGCTCGCCGTTCATGTAGTAGCGCACCTGTTTCGTACCGGTCACCACGCCGATCTCAGCACAGCTGAGGTCCCATTTTTTAAAGATAGCCTGTACTTCCTTCCCGGTATTTTTCCTAACCACCACCAGCATGCGCTCCTGCGATTCGCTCAGCAGGATCTCCCATGGCTGCATATTATCCTGTCGGGTTGGTACCTTGTCGAGCCACAGATCCATTCCATGCCCTCCGGCTGCGCTCATTTCGCAACTTGAGCAGGTAATTCCGGCTGCCCCCATATCCTGCATTCCAACGATGCAGTCGGTTTTGGCCAACTCCAGGGTGGCTTCAAGGAGCAGTTTTTCCTGGAAGGGATCGCCGACCTGAACGGCCGGAAGGTCCTCTGCCGACCCTTCAGTAATATCCTTCGAAGCGAAGGCCGCTCCGTGAATTCCGTCCTTACCCGTTGCTGACCCCACAATGTACACCGGGTTGCCAATCCCGGTTGAGATAGCAGGGATCATCTCACCCACTTTCATTATTCCGGCCGAAAAGGCGTTTACGATCGGATTTTGGTTGTAGCTCCTGTCAAAGTAAACCTCACCACCCACGATCGGGATACCAAAGGCATTTCCGTAATCGCCGATTCCCCTGGTCACTCCCTCAAGCAACCACTTCGTACGGGCTTCTTCCAGGTTTCCGAACCGGAGCGAATTCAGCTGTGCAACCGGACGCGCACCCATCGTAAAGATGTCGCGGTTGATCCCCCCAACACCGGTTGCTGCTCCCTGATACGGCTCCAGGGCCGAAGGGTGGTTATGCGATTCGATCTTGAACGCACAGGCCAATCCGTCTCCGATGTCTACCAGGCCGGCATTTTCCTCACCGGCTTCCACCAGGATCTGCGGACCATCCTTCGGTAATTTTTTCAGCCACAGAATGGAATTCTTGTATGAACAGTGCTCGCTCCACATCACCGAATAAACATGCAGTTCGGTAAAATTCGGTACGCGTCTGAGTCGTTCCTTAATAAGCTCGTACTCAGACTCGGACAGTCCAAGATCCCGGGCGTCCTCCAGAGTCGTGGGGCGGATGTTCACATCAGTCATCAACATCATATTTGCGGCAAAAATACCAATACATCATATGCCGCGTGAACCAAAAACATTCTTTCGGTTATATTTGGGAACTGAATCACGATAATACTGCTGCTATGGAAATCAAACGACTCTTTGATTTCCCGTACCACGCCCTGGAGCATCATCCAAAGGATGATTGCCTTGTGAGCAAGGTTAACGGGAAATGGATTACGACTTCAACCCGGGAATTCATTGATCAGGTCAATAAGATCAGTCGCGCACTGTTGCGTATGGGCCTGCGGCCCGATGATAAGATCGCACTGATCTCCAATAACCGGACCGAGTGGAACATCATCGATATAGGGGTTTTGCAGATCGGAGCACAGGATGTACCCATTTATCCGACTGCCTCTGAAACAGACTACAAATTTATTTTTAACGACGCGGGGATTAAGCTCTGCTTCGTTTCCGACCAGGAACTGTACGAAAAAGTCATGCGATGCAAACCGGAGATCCCCAGCCTGGAAGAAGTCTACACCTTTGATCAGGTCGAAGGTGCCAGGCACTGGTCCGAAGTCATTGAGCGCGGTACTGACGGTAGCAACCAGACTGAGGTCAGTGAGCTTATGGACCGGGTCCGGGACGAAGACCTCGCAACCCTGATCTACACCTCCGGTACCACCGGACAACCAAAAGGGGTGATGCTCAGTCACCGAAACATCGTGAGCAACGTCATGAGCGCCCGCGCCCGATTATTGATCAATGAGAATGCCAGGGGAGTGAGTTTTTTACCGCTCTGCCATATCTACGAACGGGTGATCACCTATTTTTATACGTATGCCGGAATATCTCTGTATTATGCGGAATCCCTCGATACCATTGGTGACGATATTCGCGATGTTCGGCCTGAAGTATTTACGGCCGTTCCGCGATTGCTCGAAAAAGTGTACGACCGCATCATTGCGCGTGGGGAAGAGCTGAAGGGAATCAAACGGGCCTTGTTCTTCTGGGCAGTCAGTGTCGGAGAAGAGTATGATATCGTTGGAAAGTCTGTTTTTTATAAGTTGAAGCTGAGCATTGCCCGCAAGCTGATCTTCAGCAAGTGGCAAGCGGCCCTGGGCGGCAATGTTAAGGCCATTGCTTCGGGGAGTGCCGCTCTGAATCCGCGCCTGGCGCGCATTTTTTTAGCGGCTGGGATCCCTATCCAGGAAGGCTATGGGCTAACCGAAACCTCACCGGTAGTGTCAGTCAATGGTGATAATGATCGGGATCGCCGGATCGGCACGGTCGGACCCGTCATTGATGATGTGGAGGTTAGGATCGCTGAAGATGGTGAGATCCTCGTCAAGGGCCCGAACGTTATGATGGGCTACTACAATCGTCCCGATCTGACCGGGGAGGTCATTAAGGACGGATGGTTTCATACCGGGGACATAGGCAGGATCGTGGAGGGCCGGTTTCTTAAGATCACCGACCGAAAGAAACAGATCTTCAAGACCTCAGGCGGAAAATACATTGCACCGCAGGCTATGGAAAACACGCTTAAGGAAAGTCGCTTCATCGAAAATGTCATGGTGATCGGTGAGGGGCAAAAACATCCGTCGGCCTTGATCCAGCCCGATTTTGAGCATTTGCGTCGCTGGTGCAGGATCAAGGATATGGCGTATACCACAAACGAAGAAATGATCCGGCACGAGCAGATCGTCAAACGCTATCGCGAGGAAGTGAAGAAGAAGAACGAATCGTACGGGAGCTGGGAAAAGATCAAGAAATTCAGGTTGACTCCCACCCAGTGGACGGTTGAAGGTGGGGAGCTGACCCCGACCATGAAATTGCGTCGCAAGCCCATTCTTGAGAAATACGCCCATTTATATGAAGAGATCTACGGTGAGCCTCCCCGAACCCATTGAGGGATCGGGGGTTTTCTGGTTCCACGAAAAACCGTCCGATAAACATCGGGAATACAGAAAAACAACCGAAAATGGCAAAGGACATTCAGCAGCTTCTGAATAAAGTTTGGGAGAGGTTTACGGTGGGCACAGTGCGGTGAAGTTGAGGCAGCTGACCCATGAGAAAGGAACTCCCTGGGATATTACGTGGAACCGTAAAGGAGCGAAAACAACTCCTTCAACTGACATCTTGTTCGGAGATATTGAAAGGTATTATCAGGAAGAGATAGAAATAAGGCTTTATGACGAAGCAAAGAAAGAGGACGAAGGTACACGAATACCCTTAGCCGACTACCTTAAAAAACGTAGGGGGTTCGAAAATGCCTACGGAGTATAAGGTCCGGTTATCAAAAAAAGCTGGGAATTGTTTGTCGATCACTTTTGCCAAAAAGTGATCGACAAACGCTTTTGTTGCTAATAGAATCGTCACAAAGGACTATTTTTCTGTGATGTGAAAAAGCAAAAGGTCCGGTAATCCGAAAAGGGTCGGTTTGCGGCCGTGGCCGGGCTTCATTACTTCTAAAATTCCATTCTCGCGTAACACCGCCAGAAAACGCCGCGCCGTCGGCTCGGGAATATCCGCTTTTTTCACAAAGGCTGTACTGCTGAAGATCGGATTCTTAAATATCCAATCCAGGGCGCGAATAGCATAAGGCGATCGGGTCAAGTCCGTCACGCGATTCTTTAGGTCGTCATACAACTTGAGGATAGCATTGGCTTTGTTTAGATGATCTTCAGCCTGTACCTGAACTGCTTCCAGGAAAAACCGGCACCAACCAGTCCAGTCATCGTCGCGCGAAATAGCGAGCAACTTTTCGTAATAGTCATCGCGATGGGCTTCGAAATAGGCACTGATATAGAACACAGGGTGTTTAATGACGTTGCGTTGCCACAGGAACAAAGGCACCAGCATACGCCCGAGGCGCCCATTGCCATCCAAAAACGGATGGAGAGCTTCAAACTCGGCGTGTAAGATCGCGAGTTGCACGAGGCGGTCAGGTGCGTCCTGATGCATATAGGACTCCCAATTGCTCATGGCATCAGTGAGTGTTCCTGCACTGTGAGGCACAAATCTGGCCTCCTGCAGGGTACATCCGGGCCGTCCAATCCAATTTTGGATGCGCCGATACTCGCCCAGTGCCCTTCCATGTCCACGGACTCCGGAGAGCAGAACTTTATGTGCTTCACAGATAACGCGCTTGCAAAGTGGAAGCTCATTCAGCATCTCTTCTGCCTTCCGGATTGCGTGTATGTAATTGGTGACTTCCCGCACGTCGCTATGAGGCTCAGAAGACGTCTCCTCATTTAATGCCTGGAATTCCAACACATCGCCCATAGTAGCCTGCGTGCCCTCAATGCGTGAAGAGAGTACCGCTTCCCAGGTAGCCAGGTTCGCTAACAGCACGCGAGGGCTCGGAATGATGGAGAGCATTTCGTCGTAACGCATGACTGCCCCTGTTGCAGGGCCGAGCAACGGAATTAACACGGACCAGTCAAGACGTTCTTCCGGTGGGAATTTACCCTCGTGATAGTGGACTGCTGGCATTATTTTTTTAGATTGACCAGTCAAATATACGTGGCTCGTTGCACATGTTCCGAAACAATCTCCTTAACTAGCCATGCCCCTTGACGAATATCAAACGTAGCCATTGGTCCGAAAAAGAGGGGAGTATTAAAGTGTCTAATAGGAAAAAGATCCATCAGGGATATGGGAATATGACAGAAAACTACAGGAAAGACCCTGATATTTGTAAATAAAGAACCCTAATCCGTACACCTAATCATACGCGTTAGACACCCAGTTTTGCCTTCAGCCCTTCGTCCAGGGCCGTTAGGAATTCCCCGGTGGTTAGCCAATGTTCGTCGGTCATATGCTTGCCATAGATCAACAAAGCCAGATCCTTGGTCATGCGACCACTTTCAACCGTTTCCACACAAACTGCTTCCAGTGACTGCGCAAAATGGACCAACGCATCGTTACCATCCAGCTTTCCGCGATGTGCCAATCCACGCGTCCAGGCGAAGACCGATGCGATCGGGTTTGTTGAAGTTTTTTTGCCTTGCTGATGCTGGCGATAGTGGCGGGTTACCGTTCCGTGCGCAGCCTCGGCCTCCATCACTTCCCCGTCCGGGGTCAGTAGGGTGGAGGTCATCAATCCCAATGATCCAAATCCCTGTGCAACGGTATCCGACTGCACATCACCGTCGTAATTCTTGCATGCCCATACGAATGCACCTTCCCATTTTAATGCGGCAGCCACCATGTCATCAATCAAACGGTGCTCATAGGTAATTCCAGCCGCTTCAAACCGATCCCTGAATTCGTTATCGAATACTTCCTGAAAGATCTGCTTGAAACGACCATCATAGGCTTTCAGGATAGTGTCCTTGGTACTCAGGTACAGTGGCCATCTCTTTATCAGGGCCTGATTCATACTGCTGCGTGCAAATCCGTAGATCGATTCGTCTGTGTTGTACATGCTCATGGCCACACCACCGCCATTCTTAAAATGGTACACTTCCCAGATTTGCTCCTCGCCACCGCCATCCGGAATAAAGCTCATGGTTAATTTTCCTTTTTCCTTGATCACGGTATCCGTAGCGCGGTACTGGTCTCCGAAGGCATGCCGGCCAATGCAGATCGGCCTGGTCCATCCCGGCACCAAGCGCGGCACGTTGCTTATCATGATCGGCTCGCGGAAGACCGTCCCTCCAATGATGTTTCGGATGGTTCCATTTGGTGAGCGCCACATTTTCTTCAGCCCGAATTCCCTAACACGCGTTTCATCAGGCGTAATCGTCGCACACTTGATCCCGACCCTGTGTTTCTTCACTGCTTCGGCCGCTTCCACCGTTATCCGGTCATTTGTCTCGTCGCGTTTCCCGATCCCGAGGTCGTAGTATTCCAGCTGAATATCGAGGTAGGGAAGGATCAGCTTGTCCTTGATGAATTGCCAAATAATACGCGTCATTTCATCGCCATCCATCTCTACCACCGGATCCGCAACTTTGATCTTTTCAAAACTCATTCAATTGGATTTTGTGTCAGACTCCTGAAGAGGGCCAAATATAGGAAATCAGGTCCAATCTGTATGGGCCTCGCGGCCCGATAGGAAATGTTCCCCGGGCAGTTAAAAATCCACGTCCAGGTCAAGCCGTTTGCGCAGGTCAAGCAACGCCGGATTTTTTCCACCCATGTGCCTGAATTTCTCCTGAGGGGTATACAGTTGCTTCACTTGTTCGTGTTCCAGCACTACGGCTTCCAACTGTATCTGGAAATTGTTGAGCCGGGTCCGAAGAAATTCCATCAACTCCGGCTTTTCCTTTTCAATTTCGTTGTACTGAATGTTGTTTTCCACTTCAAAGCGCACTCTGAACCCTGCCTCCAGCTTTGGTTTGTGTTTGTTCAGGGTATTCAAGAGGTTCCATTTTTGTTCTTCCCTAAGCTTGTCACAGTAGAGGTCCCAGTAATATTGAAAACGCTCCTGGTCAAAGGGATCGGCCGGATCCCTGGGCGAGTCGGATCTGATCGCGGGCTTTTCCTTTTGTTCCTGCTCGTTTAATAGGGTGTTGATGGATAGTGTGGCTACCCGCGATCGACGCGTTTTTTGTGCTGGCGGAATGGAGGCCTTTTCCTCCTTGCCGGAGGAAGGTGGGGAAACCGGCTCTGTCAAGGCACTCTCTTCGCCTTCTGAAGAGGGGGATGGGGTTGGAGCAGCTGCTTTGGGCAAAGTGGTTTCCTCTCTTCGATCGGATCGGGGAGGCGTAGGTTCCTTTGCGGCAGCAGCCGTGCGATAGCGAACCTTTGCCTCGGCCGGATTCAGGATCCCTGCTTCCTCAACTACTTTTTTTTTTGCCTCAGGATTGAGGGAACAAAGCTGCATCAGGGTTATTTCAACCAGGAGGCGCTGATTACTGCTCGTTTTGTATTGTAGATCGGCCTTGCTGACTTGTTCCAGCGCGCCTGCCAGCCATGTTATGGAGCAGGCTTCAGCCTGTTGCCGGTATCGCTCCCGGATCTTCTCACCAACCTGTAGTAAGGCCAGGGTCGCCTCGTCCTGACAAACAAGCAAATTCCGCAGATGCCCGGCTAACCCATTCACGAAATGATGACCGTCAAATCCCTTTTTCAGTACCTCATCAAAAAGCATCAGACTCGAGCTGATGTCTTGCCCAACCAGATGCCCCACCAATTTGAAATAGTATTCGTAGTCAAGTATGCTCAGATTGTCGATCACGGCCTCATACGTAAGCTCGTTACCCTTGCCCGAGAAACTCACCATCCGATCGAAGATCGATAAGGCATCGCGCATGGCGCCATCTGCTTTCTGAGCGATAATATGCAAGGCGTCCTGCTCAGCGCTTACCCCTTCCTGCTCCGCAACATACTGAAGATACCCCACGATGTCCTCCACCCCGATCCGATGGAAATCGAAGATCTGGCAGCGCGATAAAATGGTTGGGATGATCTTGCGTTTTTCCGTGGTCGCCAGAATAAACACCGCATGTGCCGGCGGTTCCTCCAAAGTCTTGAGAAAGGCGTTGAAAGCGGCCTGGCTCAGCATATGGACCTCATCAATGATATATATCTTGAATTTCCCTTGCTGCGGAGCAAAGCGAACCTGATCGATCAGGTTCCGGATGTCGTCCACCGAATTGTTTGATGCCGCATCAAGCTCAAAGATGTTGAACGGGAAGTCCTCTTCTCCGCCCGTGAGGGCGGCATGCTCATCGTCCAGATTGATCGCCTTGGCCAGGATCCGCGCACAGGTCGTTTTTCCTACCCCGCGCGGGCCGCAAAACAGCAGCGCCTGGGCCAAATGGTTATTTTTGATCGCACACTGAAGCGTACGGGTGATCGGTTGCTGCCCCACCACGCTCTCAAAATCCTGTGGTCGGTATTTCCGCGCCGAAACGACAAAATGCTCCATAGGGCAAATATAAAGGGCTATCTGGTTTCCGGCCTTCCACGGCCGGATGATTTATGAACAGAACACAAAAGAGGAGCGACGGGTTATTGAAGATTTGACAAATTAACTACCTTTGCCGTCCGTTTTTATGGACCACTTATAATTCATTGATCATCAATTAAACGATTCTGAGATGTTGAACCAGTACGAGACCGTCTTCATCTTACATCCCGTTTTATCTGAGGAACAGATAAAGGAGACGGTAAAGAAGTTCCGGGATCTGCTTAAAGCCGGTGGTGCTAAGATTGTATCTGCGGAAGACTGGGGTTTGCGTAAACTGGCCTACCCGATCCAAAAAAAGAGGAGTGGATTCTACCACCTGATTGAGTTTAAGGCTCCGGGGAGTCTGATCGCGAGCTTTGAAACCGAATTGTGTCGCGACGAACGCATCATGCGTTTCCTGATCGTTCGGATGGATAAATACCATGTGGAGTACGCCGAAAAGCGCCGTAAGCGATTGTCAAACCAAAAACAGGAGGCCTGATCATGGCAGACGGAATTATGAAAGAAGCCCAGTCAAAGGGTGCAGGTCAGGCAGACATTCGTTACCTGACACCTTTGAGCATTGATACGGGTAAAAAGGAAAAATACTGCCGCTTCAAAAAGGCAGGCATCAAATTCATTGACTACAAGGATCCTGATTTCCTGTTGAAGCTGGTGAACGAACAGGGAAAGATCCTTCCTCGCCGGCTAACCGGTACCTCACTAAAATATCAACGCAAAGTCGCCACAGCTATCAAACGGGCCCGCCACCTGGCCTTGATGCCGTATGTAGGTGACCTGCTCAAATAAGAGATCACCATGGAGATCATCCTGAAACAAGACGTGGAGAACCTGGGGTTCAGGGACGATATCGTAACCGTTAAGCCAGGTTACGCACGCAATTACCTCATTCCGATGGGAATGGGGATCATGGCAACCCCTTCAGCGATCAAAATACTCCAGGAGACCTTGCGTCAGCGCGCGCACAAGGAAGCGAAATTGGTTGAGGATGCCAACACGACTGCTGCAGCGTTGGGCGAAGTGGAGATCGTGATCAAAGCGAAGGTGACCAGGGATGGAACCAAATTGTTCGGTTCGGTGACCGCTTCTGACCTCTCAGCGAAGCTCGAAAAAATGGGGCATCGGATCGATCGCAAGTACATCACGATCAATGGTGGGGCTATAAAAACACCCGGACGCTACGAAGCGGTGATCCGCCTGCACCGTGAAGTACACCTTAGCCTGGAGTTTGAAGTGGTGGCCGAATAAGGCAGGGTTACAGAACCCTTTGAATAAGCCCACCTCTGTTATATACACATTCTTTTTTGATCGGGGAAAGTTGTTTTTGAGGTCTTTATGATTCTTTTTAGTGCATTTCATCAACTTTAAGATCTGTTTTTTCATTGGGTCATGACCCAAATTTCTTTGGTGGTGTGTTCCCCTTCCGGGCAGACAAAAGATCATAGGCAATGCAGCTTCCCCCCGTAGCCCAACTTCCTAAAATAGTCTGGAGCAGGCGTGGGCAGCAGGTTTGTAGTGGCTATAATAGCGGACAGCTTCCGGTCGTTTGCAGGTTGGTAAAACAGCTGTTTTTATTCGCTCATTTTTGCTCTTGTCGTGAAGATAAAATTACAGAGCTAGCTACAGAGCTAGCTCTGTAATTAATGATATATAAACAACTATATTTCAACACTTTATTAAAATACATCTTTATGGCAATAAGGAACATGTATGTTCCAAACAGAATGCTGACAACTTACCAGAAGCCATTGCCCCAAAAGGTCGGCTTTAGCTTAACTTCCTAAAATAGTCTGGAGCAGGCGTGGACAGGTAGGTTCATAGTGGCTGGAATAAAAGGTAAACGCCATCAGGACCATGGATCAGATCGAAAGCTACGGAGAAACCAGGAGCATCAGGCACTACCCGTAGTAAGGACAAGCCGCTTTTCAGGAAGCTAAGGTAGGGGGTGTTGTGGAGGGTACCTCCGGGCGTAAGGCAGTTAGCCGTTATCATTACTGCGGAGCAGGAAAACCAGAGGTGTTTTGAAAGGAATGGAGGTATCATAATTTTTTGTCCATTAAAATGGGACTAACGATTTAATTCCGTAAATTTGCAGCCTGTTTTTTGAGAGGCTTTGTAAGCCAGATAAATTATATAAAGTTCAGAGTAGAGTGGACACATTGAGCTACAAGACGGTTTCAGCTAATGCCGCCACGGTAAATAAAAAGTGGATTTTGGTAGATGCAGAAGGACAAACGCTGGGTCGGTTGGCATCAAACCTTGCCAAAATGCTCCGCGGAAAACATAAAACCTACTTTACTCCACATGTAGATGGTGGCGATTACGTCATTGTGATCAATGCCGATAAGGTAAACCTGTCAGGACAGAAGTGGGATCAAAAACAGCACATCCGCCACACGGGCTATCCGGGCGGACAGCGCAGTTTAACTTCGCGCGAGTTGTTCGAAAAAAACCCGATCCTCCTGATTGAGGCTGCTGTTAGGGGTATGTTGCCAAAGAACCGCCTGGGTCGTAAGATCTTTGGGAATCTCTACGTATATGCTGGTCCTGGGCACCCTCATGAGGCACAAAAGCCCGAGGCGATCAACTTCAACGAAATCAAACTCTAACGTATATGGAAATCACCCACGCAATCGGACGTCGCAAGAAATCAGTTGCCCGCGTTTATTTGAGTGAAGGCAAGGGAAACATGACCATCAACAACCGCGAGATCGCCGATTACTTTCCTACTCCGACACTTCGCTACAAGGTGATGCAACCATTCACCCTGGCAGACATTGAAGGTAAATACGATGTTAAGGCAAACATTGAAGGTGGTGGAACCAACGGCCAGGCGGAAGCACTTTGTTTGGGAATTGCCCGCGCCCTTTGCAAGATCAATGAAGAGTATCGGGCAGTCTTTAAACCGTATAGCTTGCTGACCCGTGACCCCCGTATGGTGGAGCGCAAGAAATTTGGTCAAAGGAAAGCGCGCAAGAAATTTCAGTTCTCTAAACGTTAAATCGGAATTCCCTATGGTTTAGTATCTAAATCGGACGGATGCCTCAGGCCTGCCCTCCGATTGCCTGATCAAAAATCAAGTCCAACAGAACGTAAACCAATCAGATCATATGCGACCAATAGAAATCGAAAAGCTTTTAAAATCAGGCGTTCACTTCGGGCATCTGACCCGCAAGTGGAATCCGGCCATGGCCCCATACATTTTCATGGAGCGCAATGGAATTCACATCATTGACCTCAAAAAAACGGCAGCCAAACTCGACGAAAGTCGTAAGGCCCTGGCTTTCATTGCAGCCAGTGGAAAAAAGATCCTCTTTGTCGCCACCAAAAAACAGGCAAAGGAAACCCTGGAGGAGCAAATGAAAGGCTTGAATATGCCTTACATTACGGAGCGCTGGCCGGGAGGCATGCTCACAAACTTCGTGACTATTCGCAAGGCGATCAGGAAGATGCAAACCACTGACAAAATGATCGCCGACGGCACCTTTGGCTCTTTGTCAAAACGGGAACGCCTTCAGGTTACCCGTCAGCGCGCGAAACTGGAAAAACAACTCGGAAGCATTGCAGACCTAAGCCGGCTACCGGGAGCTGTGTTCATCGTGGATATCATGCGCGAGTACATTGCTGTAAAAGAAGCCCAAAAATTGAATATCCCCATCTTCGCACTCGTGGATACGAACTCGAACCCCAATGAAGTAGACTTCGCCATCCCGGGAAATGACGATGCTTCCAAAGCGATCAAGGTCATTCTTGAGTACGTAACTGAAGCTGTGAAGGAAGGCATCTCTGCCCGCGACGCAGAAAAAGATAAGGCTGCTGATGAGAAGGAGGAAAAGGAAGAGAAAAAAGAGGAAGCCCCTGCAGCGGAATAAGGCAACCAGCCTTTTAAAACCTGAGAATTAGAAAAAAATGGCAAACATTACTGCTGCAGACGTAAACAAACTCCGGAAACAAACCGGAGCCGGGATGATGGATTGTAAAAAAGCTCTGGTGGAAGCTGAAGGCGACTTCAATGCAGCTATCGATATCCTTCGTAAAAGAGGTCAGAAAGTTGCCGCCAGACGCGCTGATCGTGAAGCGAGCGAAGGAGTTGTTTTGGCTACAACCAATGCCAATAATACCCTGGGAGTGCTGATCAGTGTAAACTGTGAGACAGATTTTGTTGCAAAAAACGAAGGATTCGTTGATATGGCAACCAGCATCCTGAACGTAGCTATGGAGAACGCCCCGGCTACTAAGCAAAGGTTGATGGCCTTGCCTTTTGACAGCAGTATGAGTATTGAAGAGAAACTGTCTGAACAAACCGGTGTGATCGGTGAGAGGATTGAAATAGCTGCCTATGAAAAGCTCGAAGCACCTTTCGTAGCTGCCTACATCCACACCGGAAATAAATTGGCGAGCCTGGTCGGTTTCAGTGGTGTTCCCTCACATGAAGATGCCGGAAAGAACGTGGCTATGCAGGTCGCCGCTATGGATCCGATTGCCGTGGATAAGAACGATGTGGCCCAGGAAGTGATCGACCGCGAATTGGAAGTGGGTCGCGACCTGGCACGCCAGGAAGGCAAACCGGAGGAAATGCTTGACCGGATTGCACAAGGTCGCCTGGGTAAATTTTTTAAGGAGCATACCTTGATGTTGCAGGCGTACATCAGGGAAAACAAGCAAAGCGTTGCAGATTACCTCAATTCTGTCGATAAAGGCCTCACGGTCATTGCTTTCAGGCGTATTGGGCTTACAGGTTAGTCCCTTAGCCAACATTCAAAAAAGGAGTGGACAGGATCACTCCTTATTTTTTGCCCTAACTTTACCGAATTAAAAGGCCATGTCATGAAGTACAAAAGGGTCCTGCTGAAGCTGAGCGGCGAGGCGCTTATGGGTAAAAACAGCTACGGTATCGATCCAAAACGGATCCGTGCCTATGCCGAGGATATTAAGGAGACTGTTGATTCAGGTGCAGAGGTGGCGATCGTACTAGGTGGTGGCAATATCTTCCGGGGCCTGGGTGCCGCCGATCAGGGGATCGATCGTGTGCAGGGTGATCACATGGGTATGCTGGCCACGGTGATCAATGGGCTGGCCATGCAGTCGGTGCTGGAAGGAATGGGTTTGCAAACCCGCCTTCAATCGGCCATCGAAATGGATAAGGTTGCCGAGCCTTTTATTCGTCGTCGTGCCGTGAGGCACCTCGAAAAGGGCCGCATCGTGATCTTTGGAGGTGGAACGGGCAACCCTTACTTTACCACAGATACAGCAGCTACCTTGCGCGCGGTAGAGATCGAAGCCGATGTGATCCTGAAGGGAACGCGGGTTGACGGTATCTATTCAGCTGATCCCGAGAAGGACAAAAACGCTGTTCGATACCAAAATCTTACCTTTAGGGATGTCTACGAAAAGGGGCTGAACGTGATGGATATGACGGCTTTTACCCTGAGCAGGGAAAATGACCTGCCGATCATCGTATTCGATATGAACACAGCCGGAAATCTGAAGAAAGTGGTCTTCGGTGAAAATATCGGTACCCTGGTCGGAAACTGATTGAAACAGGATCGTAATAGCTCAGGCTACTCTAAACAGATAGGAAAAATGAACGAAGAATTGGAACTGATCTACGACGCTACCCGCAGGGACATGGACAAAAGCATGGACCACCTCGGAAAGGAGTTGTTAAAAATTCGTGCCGGCCGGGCTAATCCTCAAATACTAAGTGCCGTAAAATTAGATTACTACGGCACGCAGACCCCGCTCGCGCAGGTGTCGAATATCAATACCCCGGATGCGCATACATTGACTGTGCAACCCTGGGAAAAAGGGATGATCCCGGAGATCGAAAAGGCAATCCTGAACAGCGGCTTGGGTTTTACCCCCCAAAATAATGGTGAGGTCGTGATCATCAACATCCCGGCCCTGACCGAAGCACGCCGCAAGGAGCTCGTGAAGCAGGTACGTGCCGAAGCGGAGCACGCACGGGTCGGTATCCGCAATGCCCGGAAAGAGGCCAACGATAAAATCAAAAAAATCGGGAAAGAAGGCCTCTCCGAAGACCTGGCCAAGGATGCGGAAGCCGAAGTGCAGGAAATCACCAATACCTATAACGAAAAGGTAGACAAGTATCTCACCCGCAAGGAAGAGGAGATCATGCGTATCTGATCCGCTTCCTGCAATAAACTTCAGGAAGGTAAGGCAAAAATTGATAACTTAGCCCGGCAGAAAAGGGTCTGGAAGACCAGTACCACCTCATATTGTGTACCCAACAGCCGCCTTTTTATTCTGCTTTGCTATGAAACACCTGGCCAGGCTCTTTCTGCTCCTCAGTTTATCGTTCAGCGCACACGCACAACGCCTGGCCGGATACGTGATCGACGACGAAACGGAAGAACGCCTGCCTTTCGTGAACATCACCTTCAACAGTACCCGTCTCGGAACCATTTCTGATATTGACGGCCGCTTTTGGCTCAGTCAACCCCTGCCCAAAACCATCACGCTTTCCTTTGTAGGCTATCAAACCAAAACGGTAACCGTACCAGGTGCCTACGGCACGAAGAGCCCCTTTGTCGTTCGCATGAAAGCAAAAGCCTTCCTGATCAACGAAGTGGAACTGGTGGCCAACGGGAATCCAGCCCATCAGATCATCCGTCGCGCCGTGGCGCACAAGGAGGAAAACAAACCGACCAACTACGAGTCTTTTTCGTACAATTCCTATTCCAGGCTTTTCGTCAGCCTCGATACCGACTCGCTCATCATTCCGGAGGAACCGATCACCGAGGAAGACAGCATTAGCTTGGAAATCAAGGAGTTTTCTGACAATCAGTACCTGTTCATGATGGAGCACATCACTGAGCGGAAATATATCAGGAACAAGCGAGACAATGAGCGCGTAATCGCCTCGCGGGTTTCTGGCCTCAGGGATCCGAACTTCGTGGCGCTGGCCAATGAATTTCAGAGCTTTAGCTTTTATGACGATTACATCAGTGTGATGGGCGAGGACTATCTGAATCCGATCGCCAGGGGATCTGTTAAGCGGTACGTATACGAGTTGCAGGATACGATCTACAACAGGCAGGGCGACAGCACCTTTGTGATTGCCTACCAGCCATCGATCCGTGCGAACATTATTGGGCTCAGGGGCATCGTCTACATCAATTCCGACAAGTATGCGATCTCTAACGTGATTGCCGAACCTGCCAGGGAGAACACCCAATTTTCGGTCAGGATACAGCAAATGTACGAACGGGTTGATGGCATTCACTGGTTCCCTACGCAGCTGAACACAGACTTCGTAATTCCGATACCCATCGTAGATGGTGTGATCCCCCGGGTGATCGGGCGCAGCTACCTGAAGGATATCCGGATCAATCCGGGCCTCGAAAAGCGAAAGATCCCCACGACAGCCGTGATCCTCGAAGAAAAGGCAACCAGGCAGGATGACGAATTCTGGGCGGACTATCGAATCGATAGCAGTTTGACCGACAAGGAAAAGGAGACTTACCGGGTACTGGATTCCATCGGCAAGGCTATAGATCTGGATGCCAAGATCAAGGTGCTCCAGTCTGTCCTGACCACCAAACGGATCCCCCTTGGTCCGGTCAGTATGGACGTAGACCGCATTCTCCGGGTGAACGCCTACGAGAACGTCCGGCTTGGACTCGGGCTTCACACCAATGAAAAGTTGAGCAATCACTTTACCATAGGTGGGTTCTGGGGCTGGGGCTTTCGGGATGCTGCCGCCAAATATGGCCTGGATGGAGAGGTGATCCTGAACAGGCAGAAGGAGGTCCGATTGGGATACCAGTATTCCTACGACACGCCCGAATCGGGTGGAGTGCCCTTTTACGCGGAACAACAAAGCTGGTTGTTCAGTGATTACCGATCGCTTACCATTCGTCAGGTCGATATAACGTTGCGCCATCACGCTTATCTGGCCGTGAGGCCATCAGGCAACTTCAAAATGCGCTTCTTTGGACAATGGGAGCGACGCCGCACCGTTGGAGATTATCTCTACGAGTCAGATGCCTCGGATCCGACCTCCCGGGGGCAGACCTTCAACTATACTGAGGCGGGGCTTTCGATGCAGTATGCGCCGAACGACCGCTACATGCAGACTCAGTTCGGCTATATGACCATCAAAAACACCTATCCGATCTATACCCTGCAGGTTGTACGCGGGCTCAGTGGCATGTGGGGAAGTGCATTCGACTATTGGCGGGCCGATGCGAAGATCAGGCATCGCTGGCAGATCCGCCATTGGGGCGATCTCTATCTCACCCTGACGGGTGGATGGGCCGGCGGCGATTTGCCGTACTCGCGCCTCTACGGTGGCTGGTATAACGCGCCTAATGCTATCAGCGACGACAATGCCTTCGAAACAATGGACCGGAACGAATTCCTGAGCGACCGCTACGCACAGATCGTGCTGCGGCACCATTTCGGACGTATTTTCAGGAACGGGAAGAACAAGGCCGGGTTTTGGCTGACGACCAAGGCAGCCTGGGGTGATAATGGGCATCCGGAGAAACACCTCAACATCGGAAATCGGGTGATGGATCAGGGATATTTCGAATCAGGCTTCGAAATCACCAGACTGCTTAGAACTGCCGGAGTTGGATTCTTCTATCGATATGGGCCTTATGGAAAGAACGATTTCTGGGATAACTGGGCTGTTCGCCTGAACTTTCGTTTTTCCTGACGGGAATAATCTGTACTTTCGTTCGTTTCAAATTTAAGGTGTTCCCAACCTATGTGGACATTCGTCGCACGTATTATCCTGCGTAACAGAATTGCCTTACTGGTGGCCATAGGCCTGATCACGACCTTCATGGGCTACCAGGCGCAGTTTGTGCAGATGGACTACGAATACGCGCGGTTGCTGCCCAGGGACGATACCACCAATGTGGGCTACGAAAACTTCAGGAATATTTTTGGCGATGAAGGGAACATCATTGTCGTAGGGATCCAGGATCCGGATCTGGGCAAATACAGGAATTTCAAGCAGTGGAACGATCTGGCCGATACTCTGGCCGAACAGCCCGGCGTCATCAATACCCTGATCCTGTCCGATGCCCTCACCATAGAACGGAACGACAGCTTACGCGCGTTCGACGTAAAACCGGTGATGCCCCATTTTCCGGCCGACCAGGCCGAGCTTGATTCGCTCCAGGGAGTGCTCTTTGATCTGCCTTTCTACCGGGGGATCCTCTATAATCCGAAAACCGGTGCCACCTTGATGGCTATCTCGCTCGAAAAAGAGATCCTGAACGATAAGGCCCGGGTACGGGTGGTGAACAACCTGCGCCGCATTATTGCGGATTTTACGGAACGAACGGGGCTCGAAACGCATACGTCCGGATTTCCCTACATCCGTACCGTGAACGCAGAGAAAGTGGAACACGAGATCCTGATGTTCGTGGTTATGGCCCTGCTCGTAACGGCCCTGATCCTGTACCTCTTTTTTCGATCGTTCCGCGCTATGCTGTTCAGCATGGCTGTGGTGATCGTAGCCGTTGTTTGGTCAATAGGGTTCATTGTGCTTTTTGGTTTCAGCGTTTCATTGCTGACGGCTTTGATACCGCCGCTCATCATTGTGATCGGGGTGCCAAACTGTATCTTCCTGTTGAACAAATACCACCAGGAATATGTAAGGCACGGCAATCAGGTTAAAGCACTGAGCCGGGTAATCCACAAGATCGGAAACGCTATCCTGATGACGAACGCCACAACGGCTTCCGGATTTGCCACCTTCATGATGACGAGCAGCCGGGTGCTTGTGGAATTCGGAACGCTGGCTTCGGTGAGCATCATGGCCGTGTTCGCACTCTCGCTCCTATTGATCCCGATCATTTTCAGTTTTGCCAAACCGCCCGGGACGCGTCATGTACAACACCTGGAGCGTCAATGGATCAACAAGGTGGTTAGCTGGATGCTGATCCGTGTTCAGTACAGACGGACAAGTATTTACATTACGACCGGGATCCTGATCACCGTCGGAATATGGGGTATGCTGCGGATGCGCAAGACCGGAAACCTGGCCGAAGACTTGCCGCAGGATGCAAAATTGTATCAGGACCTCGTGTTCTTTGAGCAGAATTTCAATGGGGTATTGCCCTTCGAGATCATGATCGATACCAGGCGGGCCAACGGGGCAACCTCCCTGGCGAATTTGCGCCGCATGGATGCCCTTCAGAAAATCATGGCCGGGAAAAAGGAATTATCGCGAACCCTTTCCATTGTGGACCTCGCTAAATTTTCGAAACAAGCCTTCTACAAGGGCGACACCAATTTCTATACGCTCCCGAATTCGCAGGACAGGAACTTCATTTTTCCATACATAAGCCGCTCCAATACCGAAGCGAGCTCAGTGAAACTACTGGTTGATCCGACCGGTCGGTATGCGCGGATCTCGGCAAATATTGCGGATATCGGAACCAGGGAGATGGATGCGCTAAAGGAATCGCTTCGCCCGCAGATCGACAGCCTGTTCAATCCCGACCGCTACGATGTCACTATGACCGGAACCTCCGTGGTGTTTATCATGGGAACGAACTACCTTGTTAAGAATCTGGTGGTGCCCCTGGCCCTGGCCATTTTGCTCATCGCCTTTTTCATGGCCTGGATGTTCCGATCAGCCCGCATGGTGATCATATCCCTGATCCCGAACCTGATCCCACTGCTCCTTACGGCTGCCATGATGGGTTATTTCAATATTCCCATTAAGCCATCCACCATTCTGGTATTTTCCATAGCCTTCGGTATCTCGGTGGACGATACCATCCACTTCCTGGCAAAGTACCGGCAGGAACTGAAGGTGCGTCATTGGAATATCAGGGAAAGCGTGTTGCAGGCACTGCGCGAAACAGGGGTTAGCATGACCTACACATCTATCGTTCTTTTCTTCGGGTTCAGCATTTTCATAGCTTCCCAATTCGGCGGTACCAAGGCTCTGGGCATGCTCGTTTCCCTGACCTTGCTGATTGCCATGCTGGCAAACCTGCTCCTGCTCCCGAGTTTATTACTGACCCTGGAAAGAAGGATCACGACCCGGACCTTTCGGGAGCCATTAATTGATATCCTGGATGAGGAGGAGGACATTGATCTCGATGAACTGGTGGTTCGCAGGGAAGGAAGATCCCAAAAAAGTATTCGATCATGAAAGGTATTATTCTCGCCGGAGGTGCCGGTACACGGCTCCACCCCCTCACGCTCGCTGTCAGTAAGCAGCTGATGCCCATCTTCGACAAGCCGATGATCTACTACCCCTTGTCAACCCTGATGATGGCCGGCATCAGAGATGTGTTGATCATCTCGACCCCGCATGACCTGCCTCGTTTTGAGCACCTGCTGGGCGATGGATCCCGTATCGGTTGTAGCTTCAGTTACCAGGTTCAGGAAGTGCCAAACGGATTGGCCCAGGCTTTTGTGCTCGGAGAGGAATTTATCAATAATGACCCGGTCGCTTTGGTACTGGGGGACAATATTTTCTACGGGGCCCGTATGGGGCGCCTGCTTGTGAAGCACTGTAATCCCCGGGGCGGAGTAGTATTTGCCTACCATGTTTCGGATCCCGAACGCTACGGCGTAGTGGAATTCGATGAGGAACAACGCGTACTTTCCATTGAGGAAAAACCAGTGGCCCCAAAAAGTCATTTTGCTGTACCAGGGCTTTATTTTTATGACAACAGTGTTGTAGAGATCGCCAAAAACCTAAAGCCATCAGCCCGGGGAGAATATGAGATCACCGATGTCAACAAGGAATATCTCCGCCGGGGCAATCTGCAGGTGGGCATCCTTGACCGGGGCACTGCCTGGCTCGACACAGGAACGTTTAAAAACCTCATGCAGGCAGGCCAGTTTGTACAGGTGATCGAAGAACGCCAGGGCCTTAAGATCGGTTGCATAGAAGAAGTTGCATGGCGGAATGGATTCATTGACGATGCCAGGCTTCAAGAGATCGCCCAACCCCTTATGAAAAGCGGCTATGGCCAGTACCTCATCCGACTCCTAAACCGCAATTTCTGATGCACCCACGCGTCGCAGAGCTCCGGCAACACTTTACAAACGCCCTTTTGGCCGACCCCATTGATGAGCAGCCTGCAGAGTTGTACGAGCCCATAAGCTACATCCTCTCTCTGGGAGGCAAACGGCTGCGTCCGCTCATGGTGTTGCTCGGTACCGAACTCTTCGGGGGAGATACCGAGGCTGCCCTTCCTGCCGCGAAGGCAGTGGAATGGTTTCACAATTTCACCTTGCTGCACGATGATATTATGGACAAAGCACCATTGCGTCGCGGAAAACCCACAGTGCACGAGAAATGGGATCCGAACATTGCCATCCTGACCGGGGATGTCATGCTGGTGAAATGTTACGATTTTCTGCTGGGCCTGCGGCCCGATGTGCAAACACCGGTTATCCGGCTGTTCAATGCAACTGCCGTTGAAGTCTGCGAGGGACAGCAGCTCGACATGAACTTCGGATCGCGAACGAACGTTACGGTGGACGAATACCTGCACATGATCGGGCACAAGACCTCTGCACTGTTGGCTGCCGCACTAAAAATGGGGGCACTTATTGCCGGGGCCAATGAAACGGATGCCGGGCATTTGTATCAGTTTGGCCGAAATATCGGCATCGCCTTTCAGCTGCATGACGACTATCTGGATGTGTATGGCGACCAGGCCAAGGTGGGGAAGCAGGTCGGAGGCGACATCCTGTTTGACAAAAAGACCTTTTTGTGGTTGACTGCCGAAGCACAGGCGAATGACGGGCAACGCACTAAATTGCATTCATATATCGGAATGACGGATCCAGATAAAGTAAGGGTCGTGAAAGGGGTGTACGATGAGCTTGGTATTCCCGCTCAAACTCGTGAAAAAATGAACGTGTTTTATGATATTGCGATGAAACACCTGGAGGCCGTTGAGGTCGCATCGGGCCGCAAGGCCCCGCTTCAGGAGCTGGCCAGATCACTGATGCAGCGTGAACACTGATGCCCCTACCGATCAGATATGGACTCTATAGCCGGCAAAAGCTCCATGGTAGTGCGGATCACGGATAGGTAAACGGGATCGGAACCATTTGCGGTCATCATGTTTTTTGGAAAGTAGGGCCATTGTGTGGATTTCGTATTTTTGAAGTTCCATTACCCGACGACGTGTACGACACATGGACCGATATTCTTTTTTGGGAGCTGCCCACACCCAATTCATTGATCAGCTTTACGAGCAATACCTGAACTCGCCGGATTCGGTAGAGCCGGGATGGCGTGCCTTTTTTCAGGGATATGACTTTGCTCAGGAATCGTATAACGGATCGGCAGGGGAGTTTGCAACCGGGCAGGTAGCAAGCGGTGTCGCCACCCGGCAACTCAAAAAGGAGTTCAGCGTTTTGAAGCTCATTGAGGGATACCGGACCCGCGGACACTTGTTTACGCGGACAAATCCGGTTCGCGAGCGGCGGAAATACACACCGACGCTGGATCTTGAGCATTTCGATCTGTCGGAGGCCGATCTGGATACGGTTTTCCAGGCAGGTAACGAGGTCGGTTTAGGGGCCACATCGCTAAAAAACATCGTGGGGCATCTCAGGCAGGTGTATTGCGAGTCGATCGGAGTGGAATACATGTATATCCGTGATCCGGAGGAGCGCAAGTGGATCCAGAATTGGCTGCATAAGGATCATAACACGCCGAAGTTTTCGAAGCAGCAGAAAATGGAGATCCTGACGAAGCTCACTGAAGCAGTAGCTTTTGAGGGGTTCCTGCACCGCAAATTCGTCGGTCAAAAACGCTTTGGGCTGGAAGGAGTCGAATCCCTGATCCCGGCCCTGGATGCTGCGGTTGAACGGGGCGCCTACCTGGGAGTTGAGGAATTTGTGGTTGGAATGACCCACCGGGGGCGACTGAACGTTTTGGCTAACGTATTCGGTAAAACCTATACGGAGATCTTTTCAGAATTCGAGAGCAAGGATTTTGAAGATGAACTGTTTGACGGAGATGTGAAGTATCACCTGGGGTATACGAGTAACCATAAGACTGAAGTGGGCAGGGAGGTTATCTTAAACCTCAGCCCAAATCCATCTCACCTGGAGGCCGTGGATCCGGTAGTGGAGGGGATGGCGCGCGCCAAGATCAACAACGACTGGAACGAAGATGTTCAGAAGGTATGCCCGATCCTCATCCATGGGGATGCGGCCATTGCCGGACAAGGCGTCATCTACGAGGTTGTTCAGATGGCCAGGCTGGACGGATATAAAACAGGGGGAACGGTCCACATTGTAGTCAACAACCAGGTTGGTTTTACGACCAACTATATTGACGGCCGTTCAAGTACCTATTGTACCGACGTGGGTAAGGTGACCCTGAGTCCGGTATTGCACGTGAACAGCGATGATGTGGAAGCCGTGGTACATGCCATGATCTTTGCGATGGATTACCGCCAGCAATTCAACCAGGATGTGTTCATTGATCTGCTCGGATATCGGAAATACGGTCATAATGAAGGAGATGAGCCACGCTTTACCCAGCCAACCCTGTACAAGATCATCGCGAAGCATCCTAATCCGCGAAAGATCTACACCGACAAACTGATCCGGGAGGGCACCATTGATCAGACGAACCTCAACAAAATTGACGACGACTTTAAAAAACAGCTCGAAGGAGACTTTGACGAGTCAAAAATGATCAAAAAGAACAGGATCACGCCGTTCATGGAGCATGTGTGGGAGCCTTATATCTTTGCCAGTTCGATAAAGCAGATGTTTGCCAATACAGATACGACCTATGACCTGGAAAAGCTTCGCCAGCTGGGTCTGGCCATCAGCAGGGTGCCGGAAGGGAAAACGTTTTACAGGAAAATGGTTCGTGTGCTGGCCGATCGTCGAAAAATGATCGGTGAAAAGGGGCGGATCGACTGGGGAATGGCTGAATTACTGGCCTATTCCACCCTCCTCACGGAGGGACATAACGTACGGATCTCCGGGCAGGATGTGGAACGCGGAACTTTTTCGCATCGCCATGCCATCATGAAAGTCGAAGAGTCCGAAGAGGAAATTTGCCTGCTCAATGAGCTGGGCGTGGAGCAAGGACGATTCGCGATCTACAACTCCCCGCTGAGCGAATATGCCGTGATGGGATTCGACTACGGATATTCCCTTGCAGCTCCTGAAACCCTCGTGATCTGGGAAGCTCAGTTCGGAGACTTTTCGAACGGGGCACAGATCATGATCGATCAGTTCATCAGCTCGGCGGAAGATAAGTGGAAGAACCGAAGTGGGATCGTGTTGTTTTTACCGCATGGATACGAAGGTCAGGGAGCTGAGCATTCCAGTGCCCGGTTGGAACGCTACCTGCAGCTTTGTGCCGATCTGAACATGATCGTGGCCTATCCGACCACTCCGTCCAACCATTTTCACTTGCTGCGTCGCCAAATGCGCCGCAATTTCCGGAAACCGCTCGTGGTCATGACCCCTAAAAGCCTGCTGCGTCATCCGCGTGCAACCAGTCACCTAAAGGAACTCTCGGAAGATCGCTTCCGAACCGTAATGGATGATTCGGCTGCTCAGGCTGCCAAAGTCAGAAAAGTTATTTTCTGCACCGGAAAGGTGTACTATGAATTACTGGCTGAGAAGGAACAACGCGGGGCGGAGGATGTAGCCATTATTCGTATTGAGCAGCTTTATCCGTTACCGAAGGACGAGATCAAGGCCTTGCTGATCAAGTACCAGAGAGCCGACAGGCATATATGGACTCAGGAGGAACCGGCTAATATGGGCGCCTGGGGATTTTTGCTGCAACACTTCCCGAAGGAGGCGACCTTGAAGTGCGTAAGCCTTAAAGCCAGTGCGGCCCCGACAACCGGATCCAGTAAGCGCGCGATGGAACGTCAGCGTGCCATTATTACCAAAACCTTTGAAATTTAAACGCTCATGATCCTGGAAATGAAAGTCCCCAGTCCGGGGGAATCGATCTCCGAAGTTGAGATCACGACCTGGCTGGTTGAAGATGGCGACTATGTGGAAAAAGATCAGGCTATTGCCGAGGTTGACTCAGACAAGGCTACCCTCGAACTGCCAGCGGAAGGAAGCGGGGTCATTACGCTAAAAGTGGGAGAAGGCGATACCGTTGCTGTTGGTGAGGTCGTTTGCCTGATCGATACGGGTGCCGCTGTGCCGAAAGGAGCTGTTAGGTCTGCAGCCAGTGAAGGGCCTGCAGACGAAAAACCGGAGCAGGAAAGTACGAGGAGGGATCCGGAGAAGGAAACGCCCGGGAAGGAAACCTATGCTTCGGGAACAGCTTCTCCGGCAGCTAAAAAGATCATGGATGAGAGCAACTTGTCCGGCGTCCGGGGAACCGGTCGCGATGGCCGCATCACTAAGGAAGATGCCATGAAGGCTGTAGCTGCCATGGGATCTCCCGGTCAGGGACAGCGCAGCAGACAAACCAAACGCATGTCGAAACTGCGCCGAAGCCTGTCGGCCCGTCTGGTTTCGGTAAAGAATGAGACGGCCATGCTGACGACTTTTAACGAGGTCGATATGAGCCCGGTCTTTGCTCTCCGGAAAGAATATAAGGAAACGTTTAAGCTGAAGCACGGTGTGAACCTCGGCTTTATGAGTTTTTTCACGAAAGCCGTAACGCGCGCTTTGCAGGAATTCCCCGATGTTAATTCCATGATCGATGGTGAGGATCAGGTAAAATTCGGCTATTGCGACATTTCCATTGCCGTAAGCGGCCCTAAAGGTCTTATGGTACCTGTATTGCGCAACGCGGAAAGTATGAGCTTCCGCAGTGTGGAAGTGGAAATTGCCCGCCTGGCCGAAAAAGTGCGCGACGGATCCATTACGCTGGACGAAATGACCGGTGGAACGTTTACCATTACCAATGGCGGTGTTTTCGGATCTATGCTGAGCACCCCCATTATTAATCCGCCGCAAAGCGCCATTCTCGGCATGCACAATATTGTAGAGCGTCCGGTTGCGGTTGACGGGAAGGTCGAAATTCGCCCGATCATGTACATAGCCCTCAGTTATGACCACCGCATCATTGATGGTCGCGAATCGGTCGGATTCCTGATTGCGGTAAAGGAAGCTGTGGAAAATCCCGCCGAACTGCTCCTCGGCGGCGAAGGCAACGTTAAAAAAGCCTTAGAGCTTTAACCCACCTGGTTTATGTTCGATCGGCTTCTGATCAGCGCGAAAAATACGGGCAGTCAACGGCCCTTTGAGCTCAACCTGTTCCCCCGAAAAACGCAACCAGCTCCCCTCACGGAGTCCTACCACAGGTAGCTTACTCTGCGTGTGGAACTCGTTGATGCGCACCTCCCTCGTCTCCCCCATATGCCTGCTGTTCGGAGCCGGATCAAGGTAGTGCGGATTCACATTGAACGGCATTAGTCCAAGCGCTTCGAACGACGGCGGATACACGATCGGCATATCGTTTGTCGTGTTGATCGTTTGCCCTGCCACGTTGCTTCCGGCACTCGCACCCATGTAGGGCATGCCCATCTTCACGCGTTCGCGGATCGGCTTAATGAGCCCATTCTCATATAGTTGCTTCAGCAACAAAAAGGTATTTCCACCGCCAATGAATGCGCCTGCGGCGCGATGGATCCCTTCGGCAGGATTTCCGAACGTGTGCACTCCCCGGACTTTGATCCCCATTCTTTCAAAGACACCTGCAGCCATAGCTGTGTATTCGTTGTGTGAGATCCCGGACGGGCGTGCATAGGGTACGAAAATGATCTCCTCTGCTCCGGCAAAGAAGTCCTTTACCTCATTGAAGATGTATTCGAGATAGCCTTTTCCGTGAACAGTGCTGGTAGATAGGATAAGCAGGTTCATGACCCAAAGGTGTCAGGTGGTTTAAAGCACCAAATGTAGGAGGATCTCCGGAAAACAGATCTTGTATCCTTATTTGTTGATGATCGCTGTCCAAATACTGGTCTGAAGACCATCCTGGCGGGTCCAGATCGGCCGAACCACGCCATCATAGGCTGAAATATTGTTGTAATCGCCAAAGAATAGGCCATTTTCCGGAGTAAAAGGCGATTCGCTGATCCGCTCGTTCGTCCAGGTCTCTCCACCGTCGGTGCTGCTCGCCAGATACACATCCGTAGTGTTGTCCCTGTGGTTACGTCGGTCATAAAAGACGATGTAGACATGCCCGGTGACCGGATCCACGGCCATCCAGGTCAGGAACTGATGGGCCTCGCCTTCATCGTTGTTCACGCGGATCGGATCGCTCCAGGTAGTCCCATGGTCATCACTGTAGACAATAAATATATCGGTTTCTCCATTTCGCTGATCGGCCCAATTCACATAGATACGGCCCCGGTACGGTCCCTTACTCACATCGCATCCCGTTACGGGCATGCCATTACAACGGTCTAATCCGGAAATATCGATGTCCCAGCCTCCGGGCTGATCGGTAACGATCAGGTCCTCCCGGAGCCAGGTAATGCCTCCATCCGCAGACCGATCGAAATAGATCTTCCCTCCGAAGGACCAGGCCACATAGATCTGACCATCCGGGCCTACGGCCGGAACAGCTCCTTCCGTGGTACTGTCACTGTCCACACAGTCACCTTCCAGCTGACTTAAAACAACCGGCTCCGACCAGCCACTCTCTCCCTCTCCGGTATACCTGGAAAAGAGGATCCGGGAACGATCCTCCGGATAATTCCCGGACCCGTACTCATCGAACTCGGTCCAGGAGGTATACAAGGCGTTGTTGCGTAGATCCACCACTGCCCATTCCCTGTCCTGGTCCCTGGGATGACGCATACCCGTGTATGTTCCATTGTCCCAGGATCTTCCACCGTCAGTGGAGGTCTGACAAACGATTCGGTCCAGGATCTTCCCGCTATTCCAGTTTTGGCCTGTGGGATCGCTCAGGTGTAAAAAGTGGAAGTCACCATTGGTATTCGAAACAATACACGGATCACCCCATACTCCGTAGGGCGATTGCAGTTTTTCGATGGTCCAGGTGAACCCACCGTCAGTGCTTCGGTACACATTGTTCAGTACGGCACCGGCCACGATGATATCCGGGTCTTCCAAGCCAACAGCTATTGAAGGTTCACAGGGGCCTATCCCGCCGTAGGCGGAGTGGATCTGCACGTTGTAGTATTTGCTTTGAGCAAAAACACTGAAAGCCAATCCGATAAGGATGGAAAGGATAAATAAGCGTACTTTCATGCTATTTCTGGTGAGGTGCTCCCGGCCGTCCGAACCCTTTTTTGCTGTGCTAAGTTATAAGGTTGGGCGAAATAGACACCTGAAAACCGGGATCGTTTGGAGGGGGCCTTCCCTATTTTTGGATCACCAGCTGACGGCTGCTGCTTTGAATTCCGTTGCTGAACAACACGCTATAGAGCCCATTGGCCCACTCAGCTACATCCAGACGCAATTTACCACTTACCGCATTCAGCTCGCTGATCGTCAGCACTACCTGGCCCAGGTGGTTTATTACCGTTACTTTCAGATCCACTTCGCTGGTGAAGTCGTAGTCAATAAAGACCTCCCTGGTTGCCGGATTCGGATACACGTTGATCTGCCGGGCAAAGCCCGATCCTTCCATACCCACGTCCACAACTATTACCTGGGCACTATCAGCATATCCATTTGCATTCACTTCCCATGCATTGCTGTAAGGCAGGCTTTCGTCCGTTTCTATGGTGTTTGTTGTATCATCATTGTGGGCATTGTCATCGGGAACAACTAAGCCTGACGGTTGTGCTGGTTCGGTAATGGTGTACGAAAAGTCTTGCGTACAATCATTGGCATCTGTAGCCGTTACCTGGTAGGTTCCGGCCGTCAGATTGGTCAGGTGTGAAGCAGTGTGCCCGGTATTCCACAAGTAGCTATAGGGAGTGGTGCCACCTGATACGGTCACCGCCAGTGTACCGTCATTACCACCGAAGGAACTTACGTGGGTTGCAGAGCCTAGCGATGCGGTCACAGTGGCTGGCTGGGTAATGTTCATGGAAAGAGACTTGGTGCAGCCATTGGCATCTGTAACCGTTACCTGATAAGTTCCGGCCGCCAGGCCACTCAGAGATGAGGTGGTGCCTCCTGTGTTCCACAGGTAGCTGTACGGAGCGGTTCCGCCCGACACAGTTACATCAATAGACCCGTCGTTCGCCCCATGACAGGTAACATTCGTTACCCCACCGGTAGCGCTCAGGACATTGATGCTCACGGGAAGGGACTGGGTACAGGCATTGGCATCCGTAACCGTTGCCCGATACGTTCCGGTTGTCAGGCCACTCAGGGATGAAGTGGTGCCTCCCGTGTTCCACAGATAGCTGTACGGAGCGGTTCCGCCGCTAATGCTTACACTGATAGAACCATCGCTAACTCCACAGGTAGTAACGTTGGTAGTCCCTACGGTAGCAACTAAAACCCCGGGTTGGGTGATGTTCACGGAAAGGGACTGGGTACAGGCATCGGCATCCGTAACCGTTACCCGGTACGTTCCGGCCGTCAGGCCGCTCAGGCTTGAAGTGGTGCCCCCCGTGTTCCATAGGTAGCTGTGCGGAGTGGTGCCGCCCGATACGCTTACAGTCAGCGCCCCGTCATTACCTCCAAAGCAACTTACGTTGGTTACGGAACCTGCCGATACGGTCAGGGCCTCCGGCTCGGTAAGGGTGTATGAAAAGAACTCCTCACATTGGTTGCTATCCGTTACAGACAGGCGGTAGATTCCGGCACTTAGGTTGCTGTGTGAAGTGCCGGCCGAAAGCCCGTTATCCCAGGCATAGGTATAGGGAGTGGTGCCGCCTGATACGGTTACATCAATGGATCCGTCGTTCGCCCCATGACAGGTAATATCTGTTGCCCCACCGGTAGCGCTCAGGGCATTGATGTTTACGGAAAGGGACTGGGTACATCCGTCGTCGGTAACCGTTAGCTGATAGGTTCCCTCGCTCAGGTTACTCAGGGATGAGGTGGTGGCTCCCGTGTTCCAAAGGTAGCTGTACGGAGGGGTTCCGCCGCTAATGCTTACACTGATGGAACCATCGCTGACTCCACAGGTAGTAACATTGGTTACTGCGGTATGGATATTCAAACAGGGATCTACGGAAATATCATCCAGGGCCAGATCACCAAGAGAACCTCCGGAAGAGATAGAGCGGAAGCGGATCTGAAGTGCCGTGGAGCCGGAAAAGGCGTTCAGGCTGAATATTTCCTCAACCCAAGGGTCGGTTGAAGCTGTTTGCGGACCGGGACCATGTGTTTCGTAGATCGTTTGGAATCCGCTACCCGTATCCACTTCAACGAAGAACGAGCGAATATCGGTACCATAAAAGTGCTTCCAGAAACGGAGCGTCGGGTTGGTGATACCACTGATGTCAATCAAGGGTGTCCGGATTTCCGCCTGGCTACCTGACAAACTCCAACTGGTCTCTGAATAGATGTACTTGCCTGTTCCCGTACCGGTGGTGTGGTCAGCAGAAGGACCTGTAGAAACAGAAGGTGTATAGCCTGCCCCCAACCACCAGCTGTAAACAAATCCACTTGCCGGAATGGTCGTCCAACAGGGGTCAAAGATGTTGTATAGGGCGAAGGTTGAGCCTTCAAAGTCTTCTGCCCACGGAGCTGGTACAGCTGCACAATTTGTACGCGTCCCTACAGGACCTCTCCATTCGCTTTTCACTCCGGGAACCGTCGCACAGGCCTCCCGTACGTAGAAGTGATAATCCGTGCCAGTCGTTAAACCAGTTACCGTGAAAGGGTGAGTATTTGCCGAAACGATGCCGATTGGTCCGTTCGCTGAACCCACTGCAGAGTCCGGATGAAACCATGGTGCACCATAGCCCACTTCCCAGGAAGTCCCTGAGCCGGGCACCCAGTCCAGCGTTACATCGGTTATACCAGCCGAAACCACCGAAATGGCATTCGGTTTCAAGCAAGGTAGACTTACTACAGAAATATCATCCAGGGCTAGGTCACCGTGGTCAAAAATAATACCCCCACCAGGATGGATAGCACGGAACCGGATCTGAAGTGCCGTGGAACCGGCAAAGGCATTCAGGTCAACTTCTTCCTCAACCCAGGGGTTGGTCTCATCTGTTTGCGGACCGGGGCCATGTGTTGCATAGATCGTTTGGAATCCATTACCCGTATCGACCTCAACAAAGAACGAGTCAATATGGCCACCATAGAAGTGCTTCCAGAAGCGGAGTGTCGGGTTGGTGATGCCACTGATATCAATCAGTGGTGTCCGGATTTCTGCCATGTCACCTGTCGAACCCCAGTTAGCCTCTGTATAGATGTACTTGCCTGCTCCCGGTATACCGGTGGTGTGGTCAGCGGAGGGACCTGTCTTTGAAGTAGACGTATTGTCCGTTTCCAACCACCAGCTGTAAGCAGAATTTGAACTCGCCGGGATGGTTGTCCAACATGGATCAAAGGTGTTGAACAGAGCAAAGGTCGGGCCTTCAAAGTCTTCTGTCCACGGAGCTGTTACAGCTGCACCGGGCTGGGTGATGATCACGGAAAGGGACTGGGTACAGGCATTGGCGTCCGTAACCGTTACCCGATATGTTCCGGCTGTCAGGTTATTCAGGGTTGAGGTGGTGCCTCCCGTGTTCCACAGGTAACTATATGAAGAGGTTCCGCCCAGTACGTTCACAGTCAGCGCCCCGTCATTACCTCCGAAACAGCTTACGTTAGTTACCGAACCTGCCGATACGGTCAGGACATCCGGATCAGTAATGGTGTATGAAAAGAACTCCTCACATTGGTTGCCATCCGTTACAGACAGGCGGTAGATCCCGGCACTTAGATTGCTGTGTGAGGTACCGGCCGAAAGCCCGTTATTCCAGGCATAGGTATAACCGGGTGTACCGCCGCTAATGGTTAGATCAATGGATCCGTCGTTCGCCCCATGGCAGGTAATATCCGTTGCCCCACCGGTAGCGCTCAGGACATTGATGCTCACGGGAAGGGACTGGGTACATCCTGCAGCGTCGGTCACCGTTAGTTGATAGGTTCCCTCGCTCAGGTTACTCAGGGATGAAGTGGTGCCGCCCGTGTTCCACAGGTAGCTGTACGGAGAGGTTCCGCCGCTAATGCTTACACTGATGGAACCATCGCTGGCTCCACAGGTAGTAACGCTGGTAGCCCCTACGGTAGCGACTAAAACTCCGGGTTGGGTAATGCTCACGGAAAGGGACTGAGTACAGGTATTGGCATCCTTAACCGTTACCCGATACGCTCCGGCTGTCAGGCCACTCAGGGATGAAGTGGTGCCTCCCGTATTCCAAAGGTAGCTGTACGGAGGAGTTCCACCCAATACAGTTACATCAATGGATCCATCACTGCCCCCACGACAGGTAACGTTCGTTACCCCACCGGTAGCAGTAGCAGCAAGTGTTGCACCGGGCTGGGTGATGATCACGGAAAGGGACTGGGTACAGGCATTGGCGTCCGTAACCGTTACCCGATACGTTCCGGCTGTCAGGTTATTCAGGGTTGAGGTGGTGCCTCCCGTGTTCCATAGGTAGCTGTGCGGAGTGGTGCCGCCCGATACGCTTACAGTCAGCGCCCCGTCATTACCGCCAAAACAACTTACGTTGGTTACCGAACCTACCGATACGGTCAGGGCTTCTGGCTCGGTGAGGGAGAACGTGAGCGTAGCCGAACAACTCTTATTGTCGGTTACATTAAGGGTGTAGGTACCTAGCGCCAGTGCCGACAGGTCCTGGGTACCCGGATCAGTAAATCCTGCCTGAGGGTTCCTGCTCCAGGCGTAGGTATAGGGAATGGTCCCACCCGATACGGTTACATCAATTGCTCCGTCGTTTACTCCATGACAAGTGATGTTGCTTGATCCACCAGTAGCAGCAAGTGTTGCACCGGGCTGGGTAACGCTCACGGAAAGGGACTGGGTACAGGCATTGGCGTCCGTAACCGTTACCCGATAGGTTCCGGCTGTCAGGTTATTCAGGGATGAGGTGGTGCCCCCCGTATTCCATGAGTAGCTGTACGGAGAGGTTCCGCCCGATACGGTTACATCAATGGATCCGTTGCTACCCCCATGACAGGTAACGTTCGCTACCCCACCAGTAGCAGCAAGTGCACCGGGCTGGGTAATGCTTAGGGCAAGGGACTGGGTACAGGCATTGGCATCTGTAACCGTTACCTGATAGGTTCCGGGGCCTAGGTTACTGCGTGAAATAGTATATGGAGCACTGTTTAACGTACCGGTTGCTCCATTATCCCAGGCATAGGTATAGCCGGGTGCACCGCCGCTAATGGTTACATCAATAGATCCGTCGTTCGCCCCATGACAGGTAATATCCGTTGCCTCACCGGTAGCGCTCAGGGCATTGATGCTCACGGGAAGGGATTGGGTACATCCCACAGAGTCGGTCACCGTTAGCTGGTAGGTTCCCTCACTCAGGTTATTCACGGATGAGGTGGTGCCCCCCGTGTTCCACAGGTAGCCGTACGGAGGGGTTCCGCCGCTAATGCTTACATTGATGGAACCGTCGCTGGCTCCATGGCAGGTAGTGTTGGTTATTGCGGTATGGACATTCAAACAGGGACCTACGGAAATATCATCCAGGGCGAGATCACCGAGCCAACCTCCACCACGGATAGCACGGAAGCGGATCTGAAGTGCTGTGGAACCGGCAAAGGAGTTCAGGCTAACTTCTTCCTCAACCCAGGGGTCGGTTGAAGCTGTTTGCGGACCGGGACCATGTGTTTCGTAGATCGTTTGGAATCCGCTACCCGTATCAACTTCAACAAAGAACGAGTCAATATGGGTACCGTAGAAGTGTTTCCAGAAACGGAGTGTTGGGCTGGTGATACCACTGATGTTGATCAGCGGTGTCCAAATTTCCGCCTGGCCACCTGCCGGACCATAATAGCCCACTGTATAGATGTACTTGCCTGCTCCCGGCACACCGGTGGTATGGTCAGCGGAAGGACCTGTATTTGAAGCAAGCGTATTGTCCGTTTCCAACTCCCACCTATAAGCACCAGAGGTGCTCACAGGAATGGTCCTCCAACAAGAGTCGAAGGTATTGTACAGAGCGAAGGTCGGGCCCTCAAAGTCTTCTGTCCACGGAGCCGTTACAGCCACACAATATGTACGTGTGCTTGTAGGGCCTCTCCATTCACTGTTTGCTCCTGGAACCGTTGCACAGGCTTCCCGTACGTAGAAGTGATAGTCCGTGCCAGCCGTTACACCGGTTACTGTGAAAGGATGAGCACCTGCCGGCACGATCCCTATTGGTCCGTTCGCTGAACCCACTGCAGAGTCCGGATGAAACCCGGGTGCTCCGTAGGCCACCTTCCAGGAAGTCCCTGAGCTGGGTACCCAGTCCAGCGTTACGTCGGTTACACCAGTTGAAACCACCGAAATGGCACTTGGTTTGGGACAGGGTGGACCTATATCCACGGAAATATCATCCAGGGCCAGATCACCATGATAACTTCCGCCATGGATAGCACGGAACCGGATCTGAAGTGATGTGGAACCGGCAAAGGCGTTCAGGTCAACTTCCTCCTCAACCCAGGGATCGGTCTCAGCTGTTTGCGGACCGGGGCCATGTGTTGTATAAACCACCTGGAATCCACTACCCGTATCGACTTCAACGAAGAACGAGCCAATATCGGCACCGTGAAAATGTTTCCAGAAACGGAGCGCCGGGTTGGTGATGCCACTGATGTCAATCAGGGGTATCAAAATTTTTGCTGTGTCACCTGCCGAACCAAAACTGGCCTCTGTAGGGATGCTGGCCTCTGCATAGATGTACTTGCCTGCTCCCGGCACACCGGTTGTGTGGTCAGCGGAAGGACCTGTATTTGTAGACCATGTGCTGCCCGTTTCCAACCACCAGTTGTAAACATAAGGTGTACCACTGGCTGGGATGGTCGCCCAACATTGATCAAAGGTGTTGAGCGGGACAAAGGTGGCACCTTCAAAATCTTCACTCCAGGGAGCTGTTATAGCTGCACCAGGCTGGGCGATGTTTACAGTAAGGGACTGGGTACAGGCATTGGCATCCGTAACCGTTACCCGGTAGGTTCCGGCTGTCAGGCCACTCAGGGTTGAGGTGGTGCCCCCTGTGTTCCATGAGTAGCTGTATGGAGAGGTGCCGCCTGATACGGTTACATCAATGGATCCGTCGTTCGCCCCCTGGCAGGTAATATCCGTTGCCACACCGGTAGCGCTCAGGGCATTGATGCTCATGGGAAGGGACTGGGTACATCCTGCAGCATCGGTCACCGTTAGCTGGTAGGTTCCCTCGCTCAGGTTATTCAGGGATGAAGTGGTGCCCCCCGTGTTCCACAGGTAGCTATACGGAGGGGTTCCGCCCGATACGGTCACCATCAGCGCACTGTTATTGTCGCCGAAACAGCTTACACTACTTTCCGATACTACGGCCAGGACGTGCAGGTATAGGTTTACCGTATCCGTACACTCATATTTACAAAATCCGGAATGGGCCCAGATAGTAGTATCTGAAGTAACCAGAAACTGTGTGGAATTAGCCGTACTACCATTGCTCCACGTCAAAGGGAAAGTCAAATTTACCGGTAAGGCTGACTGAGATGACCAGGTCGGGGATTGAATTAACATTCCGTTCTCTGGATTTGGAGCACAGTCATAGACCAGGTTGCCGGTACCTTCATTAAAGTCATAATGCCCAATCAGATCCGGGTGATTAGCCGGATTGATGAACTGATTCATCAAACCATTTACCTGAGCTGCAGTCCTTGCAGTATTCCAAACCCGGATATCATCAATATGGCCATAATACCATCCTCCTGATATGCCTCCCTGGCTGGCAACACCAAATACTACTGATTCACTATTTTGCATATTGCCAACAATTGCAATGGATCCGGTTGCATTCAAAACCCCGTCAATGATGATCTGAATGGAATCAGTAGTTCGGTTAAAAACGTAAGCCACATGATGCCATTGCCCATCGCAAACATTCATCGTTCCATTAAATTGCACAACATTGCTACTGTTACCGTCAGAAATGCTAATTCTGGGAAGTCCTGAATTTCTTTGAATACCCACCGCATAATGAGGGTTCGAGCTACCACCACCTTTCCCAAATAGCCATTGGCCATGGGAGGGAACTGCGGTAGCATCTATAAAGGTTGAGTTCACCCAAAGCTCAACTGTAAAATTTTGATTCACTCCAAAATTATACTTAGTAGCATTAGCTACTTCAACAGAGGAATTATTGAAGGAAAGACTATACTGTTGATGAGAACAATTTGTAAATGAAGCATTAATCTGTCCGGGACAAATGGTATCATTTGAAACAGAAATTAAGCCAGACTGACCAGATCCGCTTAATGCGATCATTAGTGATAAGCAAAAAAATGTATGTTTCATAGTAAGTCGAAATCGAAAGTACCCTCTGCTGAGGTTTCATTTACACCTGAATATTTATTTGAAGAACATGATTTTCTGGTTCCTCTGTCCCATATGTCATGATATTCCCCCTTAAGTCCGTTTGTTTATCCGCCTTGCGGTGAATAAGCGATGATGCACAAATGTAGTTTTTTTATCGCATCTGTCCAAAATAAATCCAGGTCGTAAGCGATCACGTCACTGAAAGTTAGATATTTATCTCTTCTAAAGGCATCTCCTAAAACAGTAGCGGTAAAAATAGAAAAGGGTGATTACCCGGAGCAGGCACGATCGGGGTAAGATCTATCGTACCTCATTGATCCGGTGAGTCATATCAGCCTGGGTCCGAACCGAGTGCTTGTGAATCAACTTGAACAGCTCTTCCACCATTTCGCGGTACAAGGCATGTTCGTCACCCCAGTCTTTCCGGGTCTCGAGGATCTCAAACCAGCGATCAAGCTGAAAAATAGTCACGTTCTTCTCTCTCTTGAACATGCCGATCTCCTCCACGATCTTTAAGCGGCGCGACAAAACCTCAAGTAATTCCGCATCAATCCCGTCTATCTGTTCCCGCAACTGTTTTAGCTTACTCAGGAACACGGCGTCCTCGGACGAAGAAGAACGTAGCACCAGTTCCTTCATGATGCTCCCCAATTGCCTGGGCGTTACCTGTTGCCAGGCGTCGCTGAGGGCTACTGTCGGATCCCAATTGATCAGCCTATTGATAGTCGTATAAAATTTATTGCTAGCTATTCGCTTTTCGATCGATACGTCAAAAAATCCCATTTGTAGAACCCTTCGAATAAGGTACTATTTATACCCACATTTTTTCTTGATTTGAAAAAAAATATTTTTTGAGCATGACATTTTCTCATCTTTTTAACCCCATTCCACTTATTTTCTGCGCTTTTTTGCCTTTTTCGGACAATTGAGAAACGTTTTTACTTATGGGGCTATAATTTTGTAGCCTTATTCAAAGGGTTATAGAAATAAGAAAGTTCATATCCACGGGTTTTTAGTACCCGATCCGTTCGACATCCTCTTCCGGGATCCAGCCGATCTTGCCATCTGCCAGCCGTACCCGAACCCAGTCTGAGTAGCTCTCGCGCATCGTTACCTTGGTTCCCTCGTGCAGCACAAAAAGGTCCCCGGCATCCGCATCGGGCCCTGATCTCACGTAGGTATTCGCAACCATAATGATTCCCGCGGGCCGATCCTCAATCCGATCATGCACCAGTTCTGCAAGTACGTTTCCGCCCACGGCCAAAGCCAGCAGGATCAGCCCCAGCCAAAAGAAGAGGGGCCTGCGGCCCGATGAGACCCATCGTTCCATAACCGCCAAAAAGCTGATAACGGCTCCAAAAAACAGTACGAATCCAACAAAGGCCCATTGATCCACCGTTAAAGCCCCTAACAAGGCAAGATACCATCGGGTCAGGATCGGGCGGGGCAGGGGTTCAATTTCATCAACCCGCTGCGCCTCCGCAATAGTTAAATTCCGGAGCACTTGCTCATCCTTTCCGCCCACCTTCAGAGCGCGTTCGTAGTTCAGGATTGCCGGGGCGAGTTGTCCGTTTCGGAAGTAGGCATTTCCGAGGTTATAGTACAGCGCGGCGCTTGCCTTTCCGGCCGTGAGGCCGGATCTGTATGCTTCGATCGCCCCCGGATAATCGTGCTCCATATACAGTTCATTGCCCTGTTCAAACGCCTGCCTCAGCTCGTCTGCCCCGACTCCGGGAGCCAGCAACACAAAGGCAATGATGTAGGCCCACTTCTTCATTTCAGTACGTTTTCGAGTTCAGTGACCAGCTCCAGGGTTTCGCGATAATGTTTTTCATTGGCTGCAGCGCCACTGCCCGGAGCATAGCGTGCGAAGCAGGTGGCATCCCACAGTTCCTTCACCCGGGTCCTAAGATCCTCCTGGGCGCCGTGCATGCCCAGTTCATCCAATACGCGATCCAGCCCAAGACCGGCCAGATCCACCTGCAGCTTGTCACGAACGTATCCCTCCAGGGCCCGGGTGATTTCCTCATAAAACTCCTGTTGTTTTCCGGCGTTGAGCTGTTTTTTTGCGTCGGCCAGTCGCCTGGTGGCCACCTTCCGGGCCTGTTTGCGCCGGCTTCCGATCACATCTGCTGCGCGTGCATCGCGCCGCCGCCGGGTCGCGGCCGATCCCACCACAGCCATTACTCCGACCAGCATGAGCCCCCAGCGGAGTGGATTGGAGTACCAGCCTCCGGCTGGATCCACCATTTTACCCGGATCGGTCTTGATAAACAGGATTTCCTCGTTGAGGTAGCCGACCTTTTCACGACCCCGCTGCACCACGCCTCTGCCCGCACCTCCTCCCTTCGGCGCATCGGATCCGCCCAGTACATTCAGCGTATACTCCGGGCTCTTCAGCTGCACGTATTTACCCTTTTTCGTGTCGAAATACGAAAAGGCCATTTCCGGTATCTTGTATGCTCCGTTAAACCGCGGGATCAGCAGATATTCGTTCTTCCGCGAACCGCGCAAACCCTGGTTTCCGACCGAAATGCGCTCCGAGTATTGGGGGTCGTATGTTTCGATCGAATTCGGAATGTCCGGCGCCGGAAGCTCAAACAGCTTCAGGTTCCCGATCCCGCTCACCTCCACTGTCAGCGTAGCCGACTCATCGGTCATTACGGCCGTATCATTCAGAGTCACTTCAAAGCGATACTCACCCACCGCACCATTGAAATTGCTGGGTCTGCCTGCGGCAGGAAGCGGAGCCACCTCGATCTTCACAACCGGGCTCCTGGCCGTGTACCCTACGGTTTTATAAACGGTTCTGTTGAAGAAATCGCGCTGTTTCGTGGACACGGCTGTTTCCAGGTCCAGCACAAACGGGTCTATTTCCAGTTCCCCCGCTTTCTGCGGGATCAGCACATATTTCTTCAGGGTGGCCACATGGTACAGCCTGCCCTTGTAGTTTTCGCGTTCCTCGCGCTGGTCCTTCAGCTCGATCTCCTCCTTGAAAAACCCGATCAGATCCGGGGCCTGGCCACTATAATTATGGATCTGACTCGCGTAGTACAGCTTAAATGTTACGGTGATCGGCTCACCTACATACAGGTTGCGCTTACTCACAAACACCCGCAGAATGTTGTTTCGCCGGGCAATCGAATATGGATCGTTTTTGTCGCGTGGTTTCTGATCCTCTGCCACCACCTTAATTTGCAGGGTGTTCGTTTTCCGCACCTCCCCTTTGATCTTCGCCCTCGCGGGCGGAAGCGTGAAAGTGCCGGTTTTGGTGGGCTGCAGCGTGTAGCTGTAGCTAAAGGTGGTACTCATGTTGCCATTAACGATCTTTGTTGACTGGCTTTGACCTGGTCCCTGAAGCACGCGGAAGGGACTGAAATTCGGTGGTTCAAAATTATTCCACCGATCATTGGCCTCGAAGGTTACACGGAACCGCTCGTTCCTGGCCACCACCGTTGCGTTGGCATAGGCCTTAAAGGTCGTTTGGCCGATCGCCGGCCACGACATCACCATTGCTATAAATACTAAAGCATACCGCATCACCAATCCTTCTCCTTTTTTGTCTTTTTTACCTTGATCTTTTCCTTTTTCAATTTTTCCTGTACCTGTTGTTCCTGTTGCTGCAAGGCTTCTAATAAGCGCATGGCTTCTTCCCGACTTATTTGTCCTTCCGCAGGTTGTTGACCGGGCTCTTGCTGCTGATCCTGGTTTTGCTGCTGTTGATCCTGGTTTTGCTGTTGCTGATCCTGATCCTGCTGCTGTTGATCCTGATCTTGCTGCTGCTGATCCTGATCTTGCTGTTGCTGATCTTGATCTTGTTGCTGCTGGTCCTGATCTTGCTGCTGTTGATCCTGATCTTGCTGCTGGTCCTGATCCTGCTGCTGTTGTTCCTGCTTCAGCCGCTTTTGTGCATAGGCTAAATTGTGGCGGGTTTCCTCATCGGTCGGATCCGACCGAAGGGCGTTTTTATAGGCCTCCACGGCCTGATCCCATTGCTGGGTGGCACTGTGGATATTCCCGATGTTGTGGTAGCTTTTGGCCTTCAGGGATGCATTGTCCGACCATTCAGCAGCAGCCTGGAACTCAACCAGGGCGTCTTCCAGACGTTCCTGACGGAAGAGCGCATCACCGAGGTTGAACCGCGCCCTGGCAGGTTGGCCATCATCGGCCCGCAGGGCCTTGGAATAAGCGACTTCTGCATCGTCGAAGGCTCCCTGCTCGTACGCTTCATTTCCCGAGCGGATCAAGGCGTTCGGATGCTGTGCTGAGGCACTGAGGGCCAAAAGGGCCAGTACAAAAAAGATGCTCTGTTTCATGACCGGAACAATTTAAGGCGATTCCACCAACTTTTGCGCTCGCTGAGCAGCGCATCCATAACAAAGCAGAAAAGGGCCAGTCCCAAAAAGAGGGGGAACTGATCCCTGTATTCCGAGAACACCTTGCTTTCGATCTCTTCGCGCTGCATGCTGTTAAGCGTATCTTCAATAAATTCCACCACCTCTTCAGTGCGGTCGCCGTCTATGTAGGCACCGTTGCCGGCAGATGCAATCCCGGCAAGCTGTTGGCGATTGAGCTTGGTAACCACCACCTTGCCACTGCGGTCCTTTTTGAAGTCAATGGTCTGGCCTCCGCGTTTTTTAGGGATGGGCGCGCCCTTTGAGGTACCCACGCCAATAGTGTAGACCACGATCTCTTTTTCCGTAACGGTTTTAGCGGCTTCCTTCGCGCCCTCTTCGTGATCTTCGCCATCACTCAGAATAAAAAGCACCTTGTTTTTGGTGGTTTCGCCCGAGCTGAAATATTGATCGGCCAGCTCGATCGCTTCGGAAATGGCCGTTCCCTGCGATGGCACAATGTCCGTATTCACCATCCGCAGCAGCATTCGGGCCGCGGAGTAGTCGGTGGTGATGGGCAGTTGCGGGTATGCCTGACCGGCGTAGACCACCAGGCCGATCCGATCGCTGCCCAGGGCGTCAAGGGTTTTCCCAATGATCTGCTTTGATTTTTCGAGGCGGTTCGGGGCCACGTCTTCGGCCAGCATGGATTTGGACACGTCAAGTGCGAAAACCACGTCAACCCCCTTGCGCTTCACGGTTTCGAGCTTGGAGCCAACCTGCGGATTGGCCAGGGCAATGATCAGGGAGGCCACGCCCACACTTGTCCACAGGGTTTTGATCACGTGCCGGCTCCGGGTAGCTTCCGGGGCCAGCCGTTCCACGGCAACCTTTGCGCCGAACCGGGCACGGGCCTGTTTTCGCCAACGCGCCCACAACCCATGCACCAGCCACAGCAGTGGGATCAGGGCAAGGCCGTACAGGTATTCCGGATGTTCCCAACGATACAATTCCATCAAAATGCGCTTTTAAAGATCGTTTTGCGGAGGAAAAAATCGAACACCACCAATGCCATAGCCAGCAGTGCCAGCGGATAAAATCGCTCCTCGTACTCGTAATAGGTCAGCTCCTCAAGCTGTGTCTTTTCCAGCTGATCGATCTCCCCATAGATCGATTCCAACTTTTCGTTGTCCGTGGCACGAAAGTATTTTCCGCCCGTGAGGGCGGCAATTTGCTGCATCCGCTCTTCGTCGATCTCCACTTTCATCTGCACAATGCGTTTGCGGCCAAAGGCATCGGTGGTTGGTTTCGGAGCCATACCCATAGTGCCCACACCGATCGTGTATACGCGGATGCCATACTCCTGGGCGATCTCGGCGGCAGTCAGCGGGTCAATAAACCCGGAGTTGTTGACTCCGTCCGACATGAGGATGATCACCTTGCCCTCGGCCACACTTTTCTTTAACCGGTTCACCGCAGTGGCGAGGCCCATCCCAATGGCGGTTCCGTCCTCAATGCGACCGAACTGCACATCAGCCAGACTGTTCTGCACAATACGGTGATCGGTGGTCAGGGGCGACTGTGTAAAGCTCTCGCCGGCATACACCACCACGGCGAACCGATCGCTCGGCCGGTCGGATACGAACTGTGTGGCCACTGCTCTGGAGGCCTCAAGCCGGTTTGGCTTGAGATCCATCGCATCCATTGAGCTCGATACGTCCAGCGCCAGTACGATGTCGATCCCTTCCGTGGAACTTGTTTTTTTACCCGTTTCTGAGGTGCGCGGCCGGGCCAGGGCCACCAGGATCAAGGCGATCGCCGCGATCCGAAGCAGGGGCAGTACCTGCCGAAGTATGCCTGAGAGGTCCGTTCCTGTATGCGCCGCCATCCCTGAATAGGTCAGGGCCGAGGTGCCGCGCCTTAACTGCCTCCATTCCCACCATATAAGCAGGGGCACGATCAGCAGGCCCCGAAACCATTCCGGATGTACAAATTCCCAATTGGTCATGATGCTGCTGCCTTTTCTTCGAACGCATAGGCCTCGTGTACAGCGTCGATAAATTCGCGGGTTCGCCGCAAGGCTTGCTCGCAGGCCTTATCGTTGAACCGTTCCCGGGCAAACTTCACCATGTCTGCTTCCTGCATCAGCGCAATAAAATCGTCCCGTACTTCAGCCCTCACGGGCTGATCCGCAAGCAGCTCCTTCGTTTCATCAGTAGTGCTTTCCAGGGCCGGGATCCCGTACCCACGCTCCAAATACCGCCGTGCGATGTCGGTAAGCCCGTCGTAGTACTCCTTCACCTCGCCTTTCTGCCACAGCCTGTTCCTGCAAAGCTGATCAAGTTCGTTGAGGGCCTGTTCATACGGGTCTGTCTTCACGGCCTTCGCTTCCGCTACGGCCAGATGCCTGCCGCGCCGCTTCCACAGCCAATAGCCGATCAATACCAGCACCAGGCCTAAAGCTATCCACGGTCCCAGCTGCCGCAGCCATTCGCCCAGGGTTTTTGGAGCGTCAAGAGGGTCCTTAATATCGTAGGGTTCCTCTTCAAGTGTCCCGACTGTATTTACGGTCAGAAAGATCGGATCGCTCATAGTGGTATCGCCGTTCACCACCAAAGGCAGGGGTCCGATCACGTAATAGCCCGAGTCCCAGGCCGTCACTGTTATGCGTTCTTCAAGTACGCGTTTCGAACCGGGCGCAGAGGTGTCAATACCGCTTCGTTTGATCACTTCCAAGGTGTTGAGCGTATCTGCCACCATTGGCCAAAGCACTTCCGCATCGTTTGGTACCACTGCCTGCAGCCTGATCTGGATCTGTTCTCCGATCCGCATTTTGGTTGAGTCGGCCTGCATATACCACTCAATTTGCTGAGCCTGAGCAGTAAAAAGAAAAGGCATCAGCATCAGCACTAGCTTTATTCCGGGCCTGCTGCCTGCAGTCCACAGCTCCCTGCCTCCGGCGTTCTGTTCTGTGCCCCTGGCTTCGCTCATGCCGATCGTTTTTTGAAGTATCCCAACATCTTTTTCACATAGCTCTCATCGATCCGACAATTGATCGTTCCGGCGCCAGCCCGGGGAAACCCGTTCAGGAATTCCTCCTCACGTTCGAGAAACCAGGTTTTTTGTCGACGGCGGACGGTTTTATTTGCAGTGTTCACCCATTTTTCGGAGCCTGTTTCAGGATCGCGTAACGGTAGCAGCCCCACGTTCGGCAGCTCTTTTTCACGTTCGTCATATACGCGGATGCCGGTGAGGTCGTGCCGTTTGGCTGCAATCCTGACGGCATCGGTATAACCCGAATCAAAAAAATCGCTCAGCACAAACACGATTGTCTTGCGCTTCATCATGTTGCTGAGGTAACTGAGCGCACCGCCGATGTCGGTGCCAGAGCCTTGCGGCTCAAATTCGATCAGTTCGCGAATGATCCGCAGCACGTGTTTTCGTCCTTTTGCGGGCGAAATAAAAAGTTCCACCTGATCCGAAAATAACAGGAGGCCTATTTTATCGTTGTTTCCCAGGGCGCTAAAGGCTAACACGGCACTGATCTCGGTCAGGATCTGCCGCTTCGTTGGCTCTCCGGAACCAAAGCGTTCCGAGGCACTGATATCCACGGCCAGCATGAGGGTTAGTTCGCGCTCCTCCTCAAAGACCTTCATGAACGGTTCCCTGAACCGGGCCGTCACATTCCAGTCGATCGCCCGCACATCATCTCCAAACTGATAGGGCCGGACTTCGCTAAAGGCCATACCCCGCCCTTTAAACGAGCTATGGTACTCGCCTGAAAAGAGATGATCGCTCAAACGCTTTGTTTTGATCTCAATGCGCCGGACCTTTTTCAGCACTTCGGAGGTATCCATTCGGAGGTTTCCTTTTTAGGGTACTTCAACCGCGTTCAGGATCTCGCGTACGATGTCTTCGGAGGTCACGTTTTCCGCCTCGGCTTCGTAGGTGATACCGATGCGGTGACGAAGCACGTCCATGCAAATGGCCCGAACGTCTTCCGGGATCACGTATCCGCGGCGTTTAATAAAGGCATGCACCCTGGCGGCCCTGGCCATATTGATAGATCCACGTGGGGAGGCTCCGTAATGGATCAGCGGTTTAAGGTTCGGCAATTTATACTCCTCGGGATCCCGGGTGGCAAAGATAATGTCGAGGATATACTGCTCGATCTTCTCATCCATATACACCTTGTGTACCATTTCGCGCCCTTTCAGGATGTCTTTGGTGCGCACTACTGGCTGCACCTGAGCCTGCCCGGCCGCCATGTTCTGCTGCATAATGAGCCGTTCCTGCTCTTTTTTGGGGTAGTCAACCACCGTCTTCAGCATAAAGCGGTCGGTTTGTGCTTCGGGTAGCGGGTAGGTTCCTTCCTGTTCAATCGGATTTTGCGTGGCCAATACCAGAAAAGGCTCGTCCAGTGCAAAGCTCTCTTCCCCAATGGTCACCTGGCGTTCCTGCATGGCCTCAAGCAGAGCACTCTGCACCTTGGCTGGTGCCCGGTTGATTTCGTCGGCCAATACGAAATGGGCAAAGACAGGTCCCTTTTTAATACTGAACTCGTTTTTGGCCATGTTGTAGATCATGGTCCCGATCACATCGGCTGGCAATAGGTCCGGCGTGAATTGAATGCGGCTGAATTTACCGTCCATCGTATTGGCCAGGGAGTTGATTGCCAGTGTTTTTGCCAGTCCAGGCACTCCTTCCAGCAGAATGTGCCCTGAGCCCAGAAGACCGATCAAAAGCCGTTCGATCATGTATTTCTGGCCAACGATCACCTTATTTACCTCCTGATTGATGAGGTCTACAAAGGCGCTTTCGCGCCCGATCTCTTCATTCAGGGCCCGAATATCCAGTTCGGAAGCTTGTATTTCCATATTGTGTCACTTTTTTGAAGGCCCCAAGGTAGTGAAGCCTGCGAAAATGGGGCCAAAGTTCTTAAAGGGGAACGCAAAGAGTCAAGGATCCATATACCTGCAGGGCGTTAAAATTTTCTTAATTTCCCCTTTCAGCAGGCGATAACCCCCACCCATAAAAGCTGGAAAATGTAAATTTCCACATATCGGGCAAATTTATTTTGGGCAGGTGTGTTTTTACGAAAAAAGCGCGTTTCAGATCCAGTCCGGGCTTTCAAAGCCAGGGTAAATATGGAAGCCATTGATGTAATTATTGCCCCCCTTTTCTCCTTGGTTTTCAAGGGGTTTGTGCAGATAAACCCCTGCTCGGAGTTGTAATTTTAGCGAAAATTTGCCTTTGCATGTGTTGATTTCCTTCATACCTTTGGATCAAAGTCGGGCGATATCCCCAAAAAAACAGGTGGGAAACGGCCTAAAGCCTTTGTCTTGTCCTGAAATAACTTTACTTTTTTTACTCATAATGGAGGGCTTTGGTGTAAACCTATTTACAGGACAAGACAGTTGTCTTTTTGCACCGCCCGGTGGGCGGTGTGGTAGTTGCTGCGCAGGCTACCCGTTGGACCAGTGCCCATGAGTAAAGTACTGAGTTGCCCATATGAAGCACTCAACTTTTAAGGAGTGCTTTTTGGGGTGCTTTGTCCGTCATCTTTTATTGTGGTAACTAACTGATTATTTGATAATTATAGCTATAATAGTAAGAAAGTATTTTGTTGAAAGAAGCCTGTCATTTTTTTGTTAAAACTACAGAGCTAGCTACAGAGCTAGCTACAGAGTTAGCTCTGTAGTTTTACCTTTTGCGTGCGGACACTCCCCTTGAGCGGTTTTTTTTTCGTCGCTGGTCGACAGTCCATTATAATATGGTCTGTTTTTCGCTTGCTTTAGTCGTTTTAGCACTGGCCAAAACCTGCCTGCAAGCGGTTTTGGCCCTTAGGGCCAGCTTTTCCGGCTGGTTTTTTGGTTTGCTTTTTCTTAGGCCCACCGCTTACTGGCGAACAGCCGGGCACTCCGAGCGGGGGCGGAAAAAAGAAAAGAAAGAAAAAAGGAGAAAGGGGCCGAAAGACAGGGAAAGAGATTGGGGCAGTTTTGCTGCTGTGTTGATAACTTTTTTGGCTCAAAGGGGCAGGAAAGACTGGCTACTCAAACAATGATCTGAACCAAGCCAACACAGTTTCCCATTCACGTATCAATAAAATAATGCCGATTACAGGTAATATAATCAGAACTAAAGATGCATCCCTTTTTATTCGGTTCTTAGTGTTTCAGTTATCATACATTTCTGATTGACTTAGTTAAAGTGATTTTGAACAAGTTATTTTTTATTGAGCTTAACATCATTCTCAATGGATTTCCTGATCTTCTTATCTTCGATAAGTCGACTTAATGCCAATAGAATCTGATCATTTCTTGGCTTTAATACTTTCCCAATAAAAGTCATGTAATCCATGTAACTAAAACCTAAAGTCCATTCTGAACCATCCTTCATATTTACAACACATACCATTCTGAGATCAACAGATTCCAAATCTGATTTTGATGAAGAAACACATTCACGAAGCCCTACGTATGGAGATAACATCACTTCTAAATTTCTGCTGATCTCATCTATTTTCAGTTGTAAATTTTCAGGCTGCCTGATCTCTTTTTCAGTTAAACCGTATTTACTCGTTTTTGTGAAGTTGATAGCATATACATCAATGCGATCAATTTCATTTTGTGCGTCAGCTTTCATAGTTGTTGCTACTGAACTACAGAACAACAGTATGAATAATGTTAACCTGTGCATAGTCTTACAGGTTTCCTGGGTTTCTCGTTTTACTCTTTTCCCTTGACTCTACTTCTTTGGAAGTTGGACCTTTAGACTTGCGGGGAATACCAGAATGATTTGTTCTTTCAGGCCCTCCTAATCTTCTCGCTGCGGAATTTTCTATTTCAGTGATTACCCTTTCTTCTTCAGCATTTCTCATTTCCCGCTTTTGGGGTTCAGCATCTCTACGCGCTTGATGTGCCTTTCTTCCATCAGTTATTAGGCCTAAAAAGTGCCCTGTTTCGTGCAATAAGCCCATAGCGGGTTTTTGAATTTTTCCTGAACCAACTCTTTCATCTAAGGGTTTATCAAACTCTGAGTCTGGAACTATTTCAAGGGCTTCTGTTGGATTGTAGTCGATCGTAAATCCTTGTTCACCTTCATAAAAATCAACTTGCTCACCATCTCCAACTTCCATAATATTAACCTTCTTCTTAGTAGTTATTGCATCAGTAATAGGTTGTTCTTCTTTTAAATATTCCAAAGATTCGTACACATCTTGAACAAAACCATTATTAATATTCTTCAATAATTCGATATCCGACAGTTTCTTCAGAACAACTTTTTTCTTCTTCCCATCTTGCTCATAATGGATAACGATTTTCTTACCATCAGGATCAATAAATAAAAGTGGGCTGTTGGCCACAAAACTGTAAGGACTGAATGCAGGATATTTGGCAGCTAATGGATCCATGCTCAGCCAACGGCCCAACCTTGGGTCTTGCATTCTAACTCCAAAATCGTAGCTGTTTCCGGCGCCCTTGACCTCTTCATCGCGTTCCATACCGTTAAAGCCATAGGTATAGGGGTTGCCGTTGATCTCCTGGTGGCGATCCGGCATCAACATGCCGAAGAGGTACGAACTACGCACCCTTTTTACCCGATCGTTGGAGGTCACCCCCTTTTTGGCATGCACCACCCGAAGTTCAGGCCTTTGATCATGCGTTATTCGAAGACAACCCATCGTTTTCCCGTTTTTTTAAGAGTGGGTGCTTCAAAGATAGGCAAACAAAGTTTGTTTTAGGGTAAACAGGAGCGTTTTTAGCCTGCGGTTCTGTGAGAGGCTGGGAGTGAAATTCCCCCGATCCACCTGACTGATTGAAGTTAAGATCCTGAAATTTGAACGAATTCGTCTTTAAAGGCGACCTCTTGGGGGGCTTAGTTGCTTACTTCTGGCCAATCGTCGGCATTCTATTTGGAGTATGCGTGTCCCTTAGCTTAACTTCCTAAAAACAGTTTGGGGAAGGCGTGGACAGCAGAGTTGTAGTGACTATGTTTGCAAGATGTACATTCCATGCAGCACAGTGCAACGAAAGGGAAAAATCAGCCGCAACCGTAAGTTGGTGAAAAGTTATCGTGATAGCAAAAAAAGAACCCCAGAGTTCTAACCGTTAAGCGGATTGAATCTTTGCCTATAGCCGAGGATTTACGATTTTGATCGGTACGAAATATCTGGCTAGTACCTAAGAATGAAGGTAATAACGCCATTAGGGCCATGAATCAGATCGAAAGCTACGGAGAAACCAGAAGCATTAGGCACTGCTCGTAGTAACTGCAAGTTGTTTTTAAGTAGGAAGCTAAATTAGCAAAAGACCTGGAACTTAACTAATGGTTAATATTGGCACTTGACTGCGATACCCCCGACCCTGTATCTTTGTACACTCCAATTTAAAATAGCATGATGAAAAAATATATATTTCCTGTTTTGTTCGTTGCTGCTGAAATGCTCGTTCAGGCACAGTGCAGCGATTTGTTCTTTTCGGAATACGTTGAAGGGTCTGGCAATAACAAGGCGGTTGAGATCTATAATCCGACCTCCGGTCCGATCAGTCTGAGCCAATACGTCCTGAAGCGTTACTCGAACGGCGGCACATCCAACCCGGACGTGTTTCAGTTGAGCGGTACCATTCAGCCATACGATGTTGTTGTGATCGCCAACGGTCAAACCGATACCGTGGATCTGGGCGGTGGAGCTATTTCTCCTCCCTGTGATCCGGCATTGCAGGCGCTGGCAGATCTGCTTGACAATGATTATCCGGCTCCCTGCTATTTCAATGGCGATGATGCGTTGACCATTGAAAAAGGTGCGAACCTCATCGATATTTTTGGAAAGGTAGGGGAAGATCCGGGAGGTGCCTGGACTACAGATACTTCGGCGAACTTCACAGATGCGAACGGTGGCCTTTGGTGGACCCGCAATCACACCATGATCCGCAAGGCTACGGTGCAGCAGGGGGTGATCAATAACCCCACTCTTTTTAATCCGGCTGTGGAATACGACACCCTTCCGCAAGACACCTGGAGCGAGCTCGGAGCACATGGATGTGTTTGTGATCCGGACTACATATCGCTGGATGAGCCCCGGAAAATCTCTCTTTCCCTCTATCCAAATCCTGTAAGGGCCGGTGCAGCAATCATCCTGACTGCGACGGAACGGATCAAATCATACAGGATATTTTCATTGGTGGGTCAGCAGATCGCAAAAAAAAGTTTAGCTATGCCGGATAAACAACTAACCCTGGTAGGGTTTTCCGCAGAACCAGGTTTATACTTCGTGGAAGTGTCCCTGGCAAACGGTCAGGCATTCACCAGAAAGTTTATTCTTCAGTAATGAAGGGCATTGCATTATAACAACAGCTAACTGATCGTTCCTGTAAGTTGTTTTTTTGTACCGGGGGTGAAACATTGGATTACTTTATTGCTTGTTGGTTTGACCTTGATGGTATCGGCACAGACCGGTACGGTGCGAGGTGTTGTGACCGATGAGATCACGGGAGAAACCCTTTTGGGAGTCCATGTCATGTACGGATCTGAAAAAGGAATTGCTGCTGATTCCGATGGAACCTTTTTGCTGGAGCTGCCGGTAGGTAACTATGTGCTTCAATTCAGCTATGTCGGGTATGAGACCATCAGGCGAGATGTGGAAGTAAAAGCCGGCAAAACGATTGACCTGGAGATCGGACTTAAGACGACCATGCTTACAGAGGTGGAAGTGGTGACTGACCTGGCTATTGAACGGGAAACACCAGTAGCTTTCTCCAATATTTCACCCAGGCAGATACAGCGCGAACTGGCTTCTCAGGACCTGCCAATAGTGCTCAATTCCACTCCGGGCATTTACGCCACCCAGCAGGGGGGTGGAGATGGAGATGCACGGATCAACATCCGTGGATTCAGCCAAAACAATGTAGCTGTGATGATCGACGGAGTTCCGGTGAATGATATGGAAAATGGATGGCTTTACTGGTCAAACTGGTTCGGTCTGGACGCTATCGTGCAAAAGATGCAGGTGCAGCGGGGGCTGGGAGCCTCCAAACTGGCTATTCCCTCCGTAGGAGGGACCATAAATATACTGACGAAGGGAATTGAGCAAAAACGCAGCTTCCGGGTGAAGCAGGAAGTTGGAAACAATGGATTTCTGCGGACCACGGTCGGTGTGAATTCGGGCCACCTTGACAATGGATGGGGATTCACCTTTGCCGGGTCATACAAGCGGGGAAACGGATGGGTTGACAACACCTGGACCGAGGGATGGTTTTACTACGTCAAGATAGGCAAGCAGCTAGGCGACCATAACCTGAGTCTGACCGGCTTTGGAGCACCCCAGGAGCACGGCCAGCGTAGCTGGAAGATCTCCATTTCGGATCATGACGCGGAGTATGGACGTGACTTGTTCGAAGGAAGCGATGAACTATACGACATAATGGTGGCACATAATCAAGGGAATATTTCGGAAGAAGATCTGGAGCAGATGTTGGCCAGGATCGGAGAAACCCGTGACAGCTACAATGAAGCCCTGGTACATTTTGTTGACACGACCAGTGCGCAGAGTTTCGGCATTCGCTACAATCAGCACTGGGGTGTTTTGGATCGCTACGACATCGTAAACGGGGATACCACTCGAAATGGGGAGGAAATCATTACAGAACGCAAGAACTATTATCATAAACCGCAATTCAGTTTGAAAGACTTTTGGCGGGTGAACGACAGGTTGTATTGGTCAAACGTATTGTACCTGTCAATTGGTAGCGGTGGCGGAACGCGTTTGTCAGACGGCTCTCCTCCCCGGGATGGGGAAGGACGCATTGATTTCCAACAGATCTACGATGCAAATGCCTTTGGGCCGTTTAGCATTGATCCCCTATACTCGGATACCGAACACAAGTCGGGCGACATTATGCTGAGCTCGGCGAACAAGCACTTCTGGTGGGGCTGGGTGAGCACATTCACCTATAACCAAAAAGAGCGGTTTATACATTCGGGTGGACTCGATTTCCGGTCGTACAAGGGCGAGCACTCTCGCGAGGTATACGATCTGCTGGGGGGCGATTACTATGTAGACATGAGCAATGTCAATGCGGCATCACCGGTACGTCGGGAAGGGGACGTCATCGGCTACCATAACGATGCCAAAGTACGCTGGGGAGGTGCTTTCTACCAGCTCGAATACAAAAAAGGGCTTTGGGCCGCATTCGTGAATATCTCCGGATCTATGAGCGGACATCAGCGGATCGATTACTTTCGCAAAAAGGATCTCGTGCTTAGCGACACCACCATGAGGGAAGTGATTGGCTATAACGACACGGTGGTGTATAATGGACGGAGCTATAACACGAACTCCGAAGAGGCTCGTTACGCCACTACCGAATGGGTTTGGATCCCGAGCGCCACTTTCAAAACCGGAGCAAAGTGCCATGTCAATGAGCACAACAGCGTATTTGTAAATCTAGGATACCTCTCGCGTACTCCGCGCTTTTCGAATATATTTTACTTCGACAACCGTAAATTCCGGGATATTGAAAATGAGATCGTCAAGGCCGTTGAATTGGGCTACACTTTTCGGTCAAATCGCTTTTCGGTAAATTTCAACAGCTACTACACGCGGTGGGATAATCGCCCCGCACCGCAGGCTCCGCCCGTGATCATTGACGATGAATTGTTCCGTACCAATATCAATGGGATGGATGCAGTACACATGGGTGTCGAGCTCGATTTTGCCTATGAGTTCCTACCGAAATGGAGCCTTCAGGGGTTGATTTCCCTGGGGGACTGGACCTGGCAGTCCACCGACAGTGTTCGGATCACGGACGATAACAACAACCCGGTCATTGACCCAAATACCGGCGAGGAGTTCGTGTTTTACTTTGACGCAACCGGAGTTCATGTCAGTGATGCCGCGCAAACACAATTGGGCTTTAGCCTGGAGTACGAACCGGTTAGCGGAACATACATTCGGCTCCGGGGAACGTATTTCGATCGTTATTACGCGGATTTTGACCCCCTCACCCTGAAGGGCTCTGATGCCGGTCGTGATTCCTGGCAGGTACCGGAGTATATGCTCCTTGACCTGCACGGAGGATGTCGTTTCACTTTTGGGAAGCAATCGCTCAGTATTCGTGCTTCGGTTATCAACCTGCTCAATAAACAATACATTAGTGATGCACAGAACAACGACGGTAATGCACTCAACATTAGGACCGATGATTTTAATGCGAACTCAGCCAGCGTTTTCTTTGGACAGGGACGCCGATTTAATATTTCTGTAACCTATGCATTCTAAACTGCTCCTCTTCACCCTCTTTTTTGCGGCACTGGCCCATGCTCAGGACATTGCCACTGCCCGTCAGCAACCGATCGGTGCCATTGTGACCGTTTCCGGGATCATAACCAATGGAGACGAACTCGGCATTATTCGTTATGTCCAGGACTCCACGGCTGGAATCGCCTGTTATCCGGGTTCCGGATCCGTTCCCTTTTCCGTAGCCCCCGGCGATAGCACTACCATTACCGGACCGCTGAAGGATTACAACGGGTTGCTCGAGATTGACCCGATCCAGAGCGTAACCGTACACTCCAGCAACAACCCCATTCCGAATCCGACCACGATCACCGTACCGCAAATGGATGAACCCTACGAGGGACAGCTCGTTCGGCTCAACGGAGTGGTCTTCAGTGGCGGTGGAGGGACTTTTAGTGTGGGAACACACAATTTCACTGACGCGTCCGGAGATCTGGGTGTGATCTACGTGCGCTCCGCACACCCTTTGATAGGCGAATTGATCCCGCTCGGCACTTTGGATCTGGTTGGGATCCTCAGCCAGTTCACCTTCACCGGGTTCGGTGGATACCAATTGCTTCCGCGTGATACTTCCGATCTCATTTCCTCCTCTTCCATCCTCTTCACCAGCGGAGTGGAGCAGGACAACATTTCCACGGGCGGGTTTGATCTGCAGTGGACGACCAACGTGAACGGGTCCACGAACGCGCGCTACGGCCTGACCCCTAACCTGGAGTTGGGCTATATCAATCTGGCCGGAAGCACGAGCAACCATTCCATCACCCTTAACGGCCTCACGGCCGGAAACATCTACTACGTGCAACCATATTCCGAAAACGGGGTTGATACCGCCTGGGGTAATTTGGGCGTCTATGCTACCGAATCCAACAGCTCCGGCTATATGATGGTCTACTTCAATCGCGAAGTCGACAACAGCGTATCACAGGGAAATAACGCGATCCAGTTGGATGGCTTTTTCAACGATACCATAGCGGCCTATATTGGCCGGGCACAATCAACACTGGATATTGCCATTTACAATGCCGATAACCAACTGATCGCTAATGCCATCAACGATGCGCAAACCAGGGGAGTGCGCGTTCGCTTTTTATACGAAGGCGGTAATGCGAACCTGATCCTCAACGATCTTGATGCGAGCATCGAAATGCTGGAGCGTCCTGGCGGCCATCCGGGCATCATGCACAACAAATTTGTCGTGATCGATGCTGCCAGTGTGAACAACAGCTGGGTATTGACTGGTGCCACGAACTGGACGAACGATCAGCTGTTCAATGACCCAAACAACCTGGTGATCATACAGGATCAAAGTTTGGCTAAGGCATTCGAGATCGAATTCGAGGAAATGTGGGGGAGCAATGCCGCCACGCCTGATGCGGGCAGCGCCAGATGGGGTGCCGACAAGCTGAACAACACGCCGCATCATTTCAAGATCAATGGATCACCGGTACAGTGCTATTTTTCTCCGTCGGATGGAGTAACGGGCCGGATCGTGGAAACGATTGAAAGTACCCAGGCCGATGTTCACTTCGCAGTCATGACCCTGACCCGCGACGAATGTGCCCAGGCCTTGATCAATGTCAACGGCGAGTTCGGAAAATTCGCCCAGGGCATAATCGAGAACATCAACGATCAGGGAGCTGAGTACCAAAATTTGGTCAGCGCCGGGGTCGCGGTTCAGTCCACTGCCCATATTCCGTTCATTATGCACCACAAATATGCTATCATTGACCACACGGATGCTGCAAACGGAAAAGTCCTTACCGGTTCACACAACTGGTCTTCTTCAGCCGAGAACTTCAATGATGAAAACACCTTGATCCTAAACAATTTTGCCCTGGCCGATAGGTATTTCCAGGAATTCAGGGCCCGATATGATGAGGCTATTTCCATTGAAGAGCATGAAAGTCCCAAAATAACGATCTACCCGCATCCGGTGGCTGATCAATGGTCCATTGAACTCCAGGCCCCCAGGGCCGGAAAAGGCTTCCTAATGCTGTACGATATGGAAGGCCGCCTTGTGCTGGAACAAGTCGTGAGCTGGACTGGCGCCCCACAGGTCATTCAGGTTGATCACCCGCTGCGCTCCGGAGCGTATATCCTTGAGGTCCGCGGTAACGACTGGATGGCCTGCAGCACCTTGGTCCATCAATAAAGAATACATCTTGAAGCCCCTTTCAGGTGCCTGGTGCAGTTGTACCAAATACAACTCAACTCATCAGGGGGTACCTTTTTGGGATAGGCTCCCGATGATTCAGGGAGGGTGCCGGATCTCACGTGTGGCTTCGGGTATTGAACAGGTAAGCGATATTCCTTTTCAGCCCTTCGTATTTGGTTCGTTTGACGGCAGACTTCCTGAACAGTTCGTTAAAGATCTCGCTGGTGAGTTCCACCCATTCCTTTTTGGTCATGGATAGCAGATCCGGATGTGGCTCGAATGCCGGCTCGGAATGGTGCCCGGAAAATCGGTTCCAGGGGCACACGTCCTGACAAACGTCGCAACCGAACATCCAATGATCGAACTTATCTGCCCATCCGCCCGGGAGGGCGCCCTTCAGCTCAATGGTAAAGTGGGAAATGCACCTGCTGCCATCCACGACATAGGGTTCAATAATGGCGTCGGTTGGGCAGGCATCAATACAGCGGGTGCAGGTGCCACAGTAATCGGGAATGGAGTTGTCTGCCGGCAGTTCGAGATCGCAGATGATTTCAGCGATGAAGAAAAAAGACCCTGCCCGCGGGTGAATCAGGTTTGTGTTCCTGCCCATCCAGCCCAGTCCGGACCGCACTGCCCAGGCCTTGTCGAGCACGGGCGCGGAATCCACAAAAACGCGTCCTTCCACATTTCCGAACCTCTGCCGGATCTCAAACAGCAGCTCCCTGAGCTTGTCCTTCAGCACCAGGTGGTAGTCGGTCCCATAGGCGTATTTGGAGATCTTGGGCGCATCCGGGTCACGCTGCTTCCGGTCTGTATAGTAATTGTACGTCAGGGAGATCACCGATCTGGCTCCAGGCACGAGCTTTCGGGGGTTGAGCCGTTTGTCAAAATGGTTCTCCATGTAGGCCATGGACCCGTGCATCTTGTTTCGAAGCCATTTTTCGAACCGTGGGGCTTCTTCTTCCAGGAATCCGGCTTCGGATATGCCGCAGCCCATAAACCCAAGCCTGACGGCTTGATCCTTGATGAAATCGGCCCGATATTGCAGATCGGGGCGGCTCATCAGAAGAGGGTGTCTTCATCTTTGATCGGATCTATCCCGAGGTGGCGGTAAGCCAGATCCGTTACTTGTCGTCCCCGGGGCGTGCGCATAAGGTAGCCTTGCTGAATAAGAAAGGGTTCGTACACTTCCTCCAGCGTTCCGGCATTTTCACCTACTGCAGTGGCAATGGTATTGAGGCCCACTGGTCCGCCCTTAAACTTCCTGATCACAGTCGACAAAATGCGATTATCCATTTCATCTAGCCCGTATTGATCTACATGTAAGGCGCCTAGTCCGTGTCTGGCGATCTCCATGTCAATGGAACCGTTTCCCCTGACCTCAGCAAAATCGCGCACCCGGCGAAGCAAGGCGTTGGCGATACGGGGTGTTCCACGACTTCGGCCGGCGATTTCAGCCGTGGCATCATCGGTGATGGGCACGTTGAGGATCGCTGCCGAGCGGTGTACAATATGGGTCAGCAGCTCTACGTTATAATATTGCAACCGGCTATTGATCCCGAAACGTGCTCTCAAAGGAGAAGTCAGCAGCCCGGACCGCGTGGTGGCCCCAATGAGCGTGAACGGACTTAGATCGATCTGCAAGGTACGCGCGTTAGGGCCAGTGTCGATCATGATATCGATCTTGAAGTCTTCCATGGCCGGGTAGAGGTATTCCTCAATGACCGAAGACATCCGGTGGATCTCGTCGATAAACAACACATCCCGGTCTTCCAGGTTGGTCAGTAGTCCGGCCAGGTCTCCTGGCTTATCCAGAACGGGGCCGCTCGTGATCTTGATATTGACTCCCAGTTCGTTGGCGATAATGTGTGCGAGGGTGGTTTTACCAAGCCCGGGAGGACCGTGAAGCAAAACGTGGTCCAGTGCATCGCCTCTGCGGTTCGATGCTTCCACGAATACCTCCAGGTTGCCCACCACCTGGCTTTGGCCGGCAAATTCGTCAAACCCCCTGGGTCTTAAGGTGCGATCCAGTTCCTGCTCTTCTGCGCTCCGGTCTTCTCCGGTCGGATCCAAATGCTCGTTCATGTTGTCTAAGGTAATGCAAAATTACATTCGCAACGAGGCGTGGGGAAAAAAGACTTCGGGCAATCGCACCCATTTAGGTTTAAACCGCGCTCTGGAAAACAGCGGCCTCTCTCACACGGGCAGGTGCCATGGCTGGGATGAGCTGGTTTAGAAGATCCGGACGGGTGCGCGACATCCCTTAGCTTACGTTTTTATTCCCCTAAAGATTGAAGTTGGGGGGACTATACCCCCGAAGACCCGCTGTGAAGGCCCTGTGAGCAAATAAGCCTATCGCCAGTACTTAACACGTTATCAAGGGCGCTACATTACTTTTCTGAGGTCCCGACCGGATTCGAACCGGTGTACGAGGTTTTGCAGACCTCTGCCTGACCACTCGGCCACAGGACCGTTAAGGGAAGCAAAAATACGATAATTCCCCGGAGCAGTATATACCTGGAGAGGTGCTTTTTTACGTGCCTCACTGCACAATAAGCATTCGGCTCGATATTTGCCCGTCCACGAGCACCTGAACAAAGTACATTCCGCCTGGCCAGCCCTCAAGTGATACATTCTGCCATGAGGCAGGGCTGGAAGTGCTCCAGACATTGCGTCCGAGGATATCGGCAATGCGCACGCTTTCCACAGTAGGCGGGAGTTCCAGGGTGACGTGGCCTACGGCCGGATTCGGATAGAATCGCCAGGTGGTGATGTGTTCAGACAGGCCGAACTGTTTGCAGGGCGGATAAGTACCTGGGATGGTCATGGGGTTTAGGCTGATCGGATCAAGCCAGGGGGCCAGTTGGCGGTTGGCGGTGTTGCCATCGCTGTCCCAGGCGGTGGAGAATTTCCCGTATAAATCAGCTCCGGCCAGGATGTTGCACGAGCTAAATCCACCCGAAAGCATCCCGTAAACCAATCCTTGCATTGACATCAGGGGTGCACCGGAAGAGCCGCCCTCCGTAGTGCCATGCCCATTCGCGGTGGAAATCCAGCTGGTAGACCAGTGAGTGTCTGGTGATGGGGGGCCGGCCCAGGAAGTGCTTTGAGGAGTCCCTGAAAAGGTGCTGATCTTCTTGAGATCGCCGGATGGATGATGAATGCAGACGCCGCCGTTTGATGCCCCGGTACGGGTCCAGCCGGCATAATATGCTTCGTAGCCCGGAGGGACGAACAAATCCAATTCGACCAGCAGAAAATCGCTGCCGCTCGATAGGTCCCTTACGCCGGTGCTGGCCAATTCCGAACAACCTACCATCGTTTGTCCGTCAAGACCAGCATCACTTCCCGGATCTGCACAGGTCGGGGCCTGATAGTTGAAATAGAAGGTCCACTGGGCAAAATCGGCCACGGATGCGTTTCCAGCGCAGTGATCGGCCAGCAGTATGTAGGGGTCGCAGCCTGCCCTCGTCGTATTTACGAGCGTTCCCGTACAAAGTACAAAGAAGGATCCGTCCTTTAGGATGATCCGAACCACGGCATTTCTGGGGTCTGTGTAATCGTCGCCTTCCTGGCAATTCACATTGATCTGGCACGATCCGGCATCACCGTAGCCCCGTTGGGACATTGGCTCAAAACCACGGAAATGGTAGGCGATCCCACTCAGTTCGATCACGGGTTGTTCCTGAACCCTCGCTGGTGCCCAATACTCAAGCACCACCTCATCGCCCCGGATGGGCGCAATGATCCAGCCATCGGTCTGATTATTCCGTTCCGTAAAGGCTCCTCTCTGAACGTGTTCATTTGCCGAATAGGCATATAGTTCACTGCCTCGCGGCAGGATGAGTTGATCAAAGAGCAGGGAAACTGCCTGTGCGTTGCTGGCCTTCACCCGCAAGGTCCAAAAGCGGTCACCGTTCGATGCCCGGAACCAGCGCCCAGCCGTCGTGGGATCCGCTTTGAAGGCGACTTCCTTCCCGATACGATAGCGACCGTCCTGTGCATCGTGGAGTTGTGCATCGGCCCGCAGGGCCATAGGGTTGAGGGAATCAATGATTGTCACGGGTGTGGAAAGCCTGAAGGCAAGTTCCTGGCTGCGGGGTGGCCGCTCACGTTCGATCTGAGCGATGAGGAGGCCTGGAAATGCAGTGAGGAGAAGGAGAAGCGTTGCTTTCATACGACTAAGGTAGCTTTTTTTGAACATTGCTTAGCGTTACGGCCACGCTTTCCACATTATCCATGAGTGGGGGCGCTATTTTATGCACCGTTACCTCAACCTTATTGATGTGGGGCAGCTGGCGGAGGAGCTCATCCATGATCCGCTGGGCCACCACTTCAATGAGCCTGGAGCGAATAGCCATTTCTTCTTTCACGATCCGGTTGATCGCGACGTAATCAACCGTGTGTTTGAGGTCATCGCTCCGGGTGGCGCGATCCAGATCCGCATGTACGCGCACATCAACCCGATAATTGGTGCCGACCCTGGCCTCCTCGCCTGTGCAGCCATGGTAGGCATATAACTGGATGTTATTGACGTCAATGATGCCCATCAGTTAAGTTTTTGGTGGCAGATATAATTCGGTTTAGGATGTAATTCCCGTTTTTTTCATTATTTTCCCTTTGGATGACAGGTACTGTATCATGTGTTTACTGCCAGACTTGAGCCGTTTCAGCTTTTCCTCATCGGGCAGGATCTCCAGAATGCTGGACAGTGCCGGCCCTGTATATCTTCCGGTTAAGGCATAACGAATAGCTAACCTGAGATTACCGGGAGGAGCTACCAGGTTTTTGGGATTTGGCAGGTTCTCCAGCTCTTTTTCAAAGCCGGGGTCACTCAACACCCGGTTTCTGATGGTGTCCATGATCTTTCCATACTGCTTCTCATCGGGGTTATAAGATGGGCGTTCGAAGAAATAGCGCCCATCCTCAAGCATATCGCGCACAAAGGTGGCCCGTTCTTTCATAACGGAAGCAACCCTGGCGCAGTATGCTGCCGTGACATCGTAGTCCCCCTTTTTTGCTTCCTGAAAAAGTAACTGACCCAGCTTTTCGTCACTGCAGGCCCGGAGGTATTGCTGATTGAACCAGCGGGCCTTGTCCGGATCAAACCGGGCCCCGGCCTTGTTTACACGGTCAGGCGAAAAGCGTTTGATCAACTCTTTCAGACTAAAGATCTCTTCGTTGGTTCCCGGGTTCCACCCGAGGAAAGCCAGCATATTAACGAAAGCTTCGGGGAAGTAGCCTTCCTCCCGGTATCCCGAGCCCGATGCGCCTTCAGCCGGATCCCACTGCAGCGGGAATACCGGGAATCCGAGCCGATCCCCGTCACGCTTGCTCAATTTTCCGTTTCCGTCGGGTTTGAGGATAAGTGGCAGGTGAGCGAAGAGCGGCATATCCCATCCGAGGTATCGATAGAGCAGCACATGCAGGGGCACTGAGGGAAGCCATTCTTCACCGCGGATCACATGAGACACTTCCATTAAGTGATCGTCCACGACATTGGCAAGGTGGTAGGTTGGCATGCCATCCGACTTGAACAGTACCTTATCATCAAGGTTATTGGTATTCACGCTTACCCATCCGCGGATGATATCTTTGAATTTCACCTCTTTGTTTCGCGGCATTTTAATGCGGATCACGTAGGGGATCCCGTTTTCGATAAGTTCCTTTACCCGGCTGTGCGGCAAGGTAAGCGAGTTTTGCATGTATTCCCGCGTAATGTGGTTGTATTGCGGACTTGGAACTCCGGCTGTTTTCATACGTTCCCGCATGGCATTGAGCTCTTCCGGTGTATCAAAAGCATAGTAGGCATGTCCCGACTCCACTAACTGGTCGGCGTATGGACGGTATATCGCCTTGCGTTCAGACTGGCGGTAAGGGCCTTTTGGCCCGCCAGCCGATACTCCTTCGTCTATTTCGATGCCGCTCCATTTCAGGGACTCCACGATATAGTCCTCTGCTTCCGGAACAAAGCGGGTCTGGTCAGTGTCTTCGAGCCGGAGGATGAAGGTCCCTCCTTGCTGACGGGCAAAAAGGTAGTTGTATAATGCCGTACGTACTCCTCCTATATGGAGGGGGCCGGTTGGGCTCGGTGCAAAACGAACGCGAACTAACTGACTTTCCATTAATTACCGTACTTTTGGCGGTAGTATTCCAAAAAATGTATGTGGAGGAGTTTTCTGAATCCAAAAGTACTCATTTTTCACTTCTGTTAACGATGAATGAGAACTTCGTTCCCGCTTAATTGCTCCTTTCGAGGAATTCGAACAATTTTCCGATGGCCTGATCAACATTCAGGCGGATCTCGGAGACGCGGGCGTCCATCATGTAGCAGGGGGCCGTCACTAGTTTTAGGTCGTTATCCACAGCGATCTGGTGGACCGTTTTCATGACGGGTTCGGCGCCGACCTGTTCGAGTGCATTCGAAATATCCTGAATATCGTATGGAGACGAGGCGCTGGTTGATCCGACCGTTAAGGTCGCTTTTCGGTTTGTTCCCTGCAGGGCTTTGGCTACGACAGTTGGCCCCATGCACAGTGCCGCGATGGGTTTTTGTTGCTCCACGGCTTCGCAGATAATGCGCCGGACATGGGGATCAATATCGGAGTCGGGGCCGTTTACTGCCCAGGTATTCAGGTTCTTTGCCGCCCCGAATCCGCCCGGGATTGCAAGTGCGTCCAAATCACTCATTTTAACATCGGCGATATCGGAAATAGCTCCGCGGGCAATACGTGCTGCTTCAATGAGCACATTGCGCGATCGTTCATTTCACTGCCCGAAAGGTGGTTGATCACATGCAGCTGATCCTTGTCGGGAGCAAAGAGTACGTATGTGCCGCCGCGTTCATCAATAGACAATAAGGTAAATACGGACTCATGGATCTCGGAACCATCGTATACACCGCTTCCAGACAAAAGGACACCTATTTTCATAACATAATGTTAATGTTCGTTAGCGTGAAGATAAAGATAATGAGATTTTGATTAGTTTGCCCAAAATTTGAATATGGATTTTAATGGATCGGCCTGCTAAACGTTTTGATAGGCTTGCTGCAGGCCCGGAAAATACTGGGAAAGGAACGGCCCGACTGGCGAAAAATGTATGCTTGCCCCAATAGCAAAGTCAAATATCACTAAAACATGTAATGAAAATGAAAAAAGTAATGATCCTGGCGGTAGCGTTATTCCTGGCCCCGACGGTATACGGACAAATCGCCCCGGACGAATTGTTTGACCAATATTCGGGAAAGGACGGGTACAGGAGTATTCATATCACCCGGCATATGTTCCAGCTTTTTGCAGATTTGGATGTAGATGAGGAAGTGAAGGAGTTCATCGGTATGGCATCTTCCATTGAGCGTGTGAAGGTCCTGATCGCGGAATCAGACTCTGCGGATTCGGATCGTGCCCGGGAATTGTACAAAGATGCCATGCGTACCTTGCCGATCAGTCAGTATCGGGAGTTGCTGGTTGCTAGGGAAAGTGACCAGATCATTAAAATGCTGGTCCGGGAGGAAGGCAAAATAGTGAGCGAATTCCTCATGCTCGTAAATGACGAGCCCATTGGCATTGTCCTTTCCCTTACGGGTGACATTGATTTAAATCAGCTCGTACGCATATTGAGCAAGATGGACATCTATGGTCTCGGGGAGGATCTGCTTGGGATCAAAGGAGCGGAACGCGATGAAGATTAACAGCACCGTAAATATCAACAACATCCTGGCTGTAGCTGTATTCGCAGCTATGGCTTTCGTTTCGTGCAGCAAGGCACCCAGCGTCCAGCGTTATATCGTGGATCACGAGCATCAGGATGGGTTTGCCAGCTTTATTATTCCGGTTGATATTCTTCAGATCCGGGAAAATGCGAAAGTGGACAAGGAAAGTATCGAAGCTATGGACAAACTGAATAACCTGGTCGTGCTCCAATACAATAGATCCGTTGAAACACCGGATCTGTATGAAAAGTACCTGAAAAAACTGCACACCTGTTTGGCCCCTGATCGGTACGAGGATATTTTTGTAATGAATGACGGAAGCATGGCTGTGAGCCTGAAGGTTCAGCGGGGCCAATCGGATCAGCTTTCGGAGGTCATTGCCTTGGTGGAGCAATCCAATTTTTTTATGCTTGCCCGGCTGACCGGAGAGATTGAGCCATATAAGCTGGCCAAACTGATCTGGAAAATGGACTACTCATTCATGATGGAGCACGAGCAGCTCAAAGGGCTGGCCGGATCATGGTTATGAACAATTGTTTATAATTGATGTGAAAACTTTGTTAAAAACAGTTCATTTGCTCCTGATCAGAATGTTGCAGGGATCCACTACCCATAGGATTGAGAAACAGCAATGGTATGATTTGAAGTTATCTCAACAGGTACCTGGTAGCTAATGGTTATGGTGTGCCCGGGGATAGGAGCTTGTCTTGCTTTAAGAAGGTTGGCTTCTGTTTTTTTTTGGATTAGAGAAAGAATTCTATATTTGTAGGCCATTTTCTAATTTGAGAGGATATGAGAAGAACTCTATTCGGATCTTTGGCAGTCTGCCTTGCTCTTGCGGTTCAGGGACAAACACTGCCTCCAACTTCACAATCGCAAACGGTTTGTTCCGGCACCAGTGCCACACTTACGGCTACCAGTTCGCAAGCCGGGGTCACCTTTTCATGGTGGGATGCTCCTACAGCCGGAACCCTTCTGGGCACAGGAGCCACCTATACTACAGCTCCCTTGTCGGCCGGAACGATTTTTTACGTTCAGGCGGAATTGAACGGGGTGCCTAGTTTAAGGACCTCCGTAGCCACGAGTGTTGCCAATGTACCTACTATTGAAGCTACTCAGGATACCGTTTATGCGTGCTCCGGAGATATAGTTGCCCTGGATGCGACACTCAAGCTGAATATAGGGCAGGTCACCTGGTATGATGCGGCAACAGCCGGAAACCTGCTCGCATCCGGAAACACCTATGTTTTGCCTTCGGTTCCATCCGGCACTACAAGCTATTTTGCCCAGGGGGCCATTGGGAATTGTATTAATCCCGTTCGTGCGGAGGTCGTCGTAATCAATGTAGATGGATCAATCACTCCGACCATTGCCCCGACCTCTTTCACCACTTGTTTTGATCAGCCTGTAACCCTGACTGGCACAAGCAATGTGCCCGGATTCGACGTTCAGTGGTGGACGGACTCGGTCGGAGGTAATTTGATCGGTATTGGCTCAAGTGTAACGTTCACGCCGCAGGCGTCGCTGACCGTTTATGCCGATATAGAGCTTCGGAATATTGTATGTCAGGATGTTCCGCGTGTACCAGTGGATGTAACGGTTATTCAGCAATTGCCCTCACCAGTCAACGTCACTTGTGCACAGGTAGGGCCGTATGCGATCACTTTTGCCTGGTGGCCTGTTACGGGAGCCACTGGATATGAAGTTAGTCTGGATGGGGGAGCCACCTGGATCCCTGCCAACAGCCCTCCCACAAGTCATATCGTTACCGGATTATCCCAGAGTACAGCTCAAACACTTCGTGTCCGTGCTTTGGACGGCATAAATAATTGCCCTCCCGGGAAAGCAAGTAGTGACAAAATTTGTTTTACAGCAGATTGCGGACCACTTAACGTGTCGGTGCCACCGTCCTATGGAGTATGCAGGGGTGATGAAGTGACTGTTGTGATCAGCGGCCTGATCAATGATATCCACCGTGTATCGCTGAATGGCCAGATCTATAACCAAAACACCTTTACTTTTTTGCCGACTGCGGATATGACCATTAACTTCATCGTCTATAACTACATTTATCCCGAATGTGACAGTGCCATACTGACCACGACCATCTCGGTGTACGACGTCCCCACTGCGAGTCCGACTGCGACAATGCAGGACAGTGCCTATCCGGGTGCAACGGTGAATACGTATTTATTTGAAGCGAACAGCAGCCCGAATGTAACAGGTTGGAATTGGGATTTTGGTGATGGCACAAACGCCACCACGGAAAATGCCACGCATGAATACGGAGCTTTCGGTTCGTATACGGTAACTTTGACGGTAACAACGGATGACGGATGTACCGCCACCTTTACGCTCAGTCCGTTAGTGGAGGTATTCGAAGTCCCTGATATCTTTATTCCGAATAGCTTCACACCAAACGAAGACGGCAACAACGATGTGCTTTACGTTTACGGTGAATATGTAAACCTGGATGATTTCATCATTTTTAATCAGTACGGGAATGAGGTTTTCCGAACCTCAGATATCAATGTGGGGTGGGACGGATCCTGGAAAGGAGTCCAACAGCCCGGAGGGGTGTATGTTTACCAGGCTGTTTTGTCCGATTCCGTAGGAAATTTGTATGAAGAACAAGGAACGGTAACCCTGATCCGATAAAAATACCCAACCTATGAAAAGAACGGTACTATTTCTAACAATGGTGGTACTATGCCTGACGATATCGGCGCAGGACCCACATTTCTCTCAATATTACAATACGCCCCTGGTGACCAATCCAGCCCTTGCCGGCCAGTTTGCCGGTAAACTGCGTGTCGGATTGGTATATCGCGATCAGTGGACACAAATCCCAGATGCCTATGAGACCTTTGGACTTGGCGTTGATGGTCGGATCGGAACAAAATGGGCAGTCGGCGGACATGTGGTGCGTCAGGCTACAGGGGTGGTTGGGTATAACCGATTAGATGCTATAGCCTCTGCTAGTTACGACTTTTTCGATGGCCATGTTGCAGGGCACCACCTCATCGGCGGTGCCCAGATCGGGATCATGAGCCACCAAATTGATTTGGCACAGGCTACGTTTGGTTCTCAATATATTCCGGGCCTGGGATTTGATCCGGGAAATCCGGCTGGTGAAAATTTGGATGACAATGCAAGAACAGTGCTGAACATGCACGTGGGTGCCTTGTGGTTCATGGGAAAACCGGGTCAGAAAATAACACCCTTTGCAGGTCTGGCTGCTTTGAATTGCCTGCAGCCCGATGCTTCTCTCGGGATCGCCGAGGATCGTCTTCCGCTCAAGGTCTATAGCCATTTGGGAGCCCGCTTTCGATTTAACGAACGGTTCAGTTTGGTACCACATGCACAGATCCTGTACCAGGGACCTGCAAATGCCAACATGATCGGGGCCAATGCCCATTATGCCTTCACCGGTGAGTTCGCATTGGCGGCAGGGTTAGCCCATCGGTTCGAAGAGTCCTTTATCCCGTACATTGGTTTCGATTGGAAAAGTTTTACGGTTGGAGCAAGCTACGATTTGGCTGTTGGAGATATCAACAATATCAATGAAAACAAGAGGTCTTTTGAATTGACCATTACGTACATTTTACCCGGCTCGGATATTGATGCCAAACCAGTTTGCCCACGCTTATAATCCAGACTTATGAAAAAAGCATGCATCTTATTGATCTTTACCATCGTTTTGGGCTGGACAACTCTCGGGCAGTCCGCCTACATTAGCTATGGCGATGATGCCTTCGAAGACAAAAGCTTCGATATAGCCGCGCAGTTTTATTTGGCTGCAGCTACGGGAGACAAGTCCCTGCTCCCGACCCAGTATCCGTATCAGAACACGATTGCGATGGGTGGAAAACTGGATGAGGCTCAAAAGCTCTATGTAACAAATCGGGCCGCGACGTCCTACAGACTGCACTTTGATTATTCGAATGCCACGGAATACTATGAGAAGGCCTTCGAGCTTGACGGAGGGGACACGCCTGATAATCGCTACTGGTACGGAGTATGCCTGCGGGCTCAGGGATCTTTGGATTCCGCTAAAATCCAATTTGAACAGGTACTTGCAGATACTTCCTTAGAAAGATCTGAAGATGCAGCCTTCCAGTTGGCCAGTATCGAATTGCTCATTGAAGGAAAAGCGAATCCGGAATTCGTGAACATTTCCAAGGTAGGTACCGCGGGAGTCAATGAGGGAGGGTCTTCAAACTATGGGGCGACCATGTTGGATAACGGGCAGTTCATGTTTACCACCACCCGGGACCTGAGCAGGAAGTTTAACGTATATCTTCAAAGTATTCAATCCACTTCTGATTCCGGATCGGTGGCTGTCATGAAGGATGAAAAGGAAAGGTGGCAATATGCAGGCGTTAGCTATTGCGCCCTGAAGCAGCGATATTATTTTAACACCTGGGAAACACTTGCTGATAAAAAGGAGTACCAGATCGCCTTCATGAATATGGGAGATGAGGAAATGACCGTTCTGGAAGGGCTGGGCACTTCGGATAGTCGTGACCTGTACCCATTCGTCACGGAAAATGGCTCCCGATTGTATTTTGCTTCGGACAGGGCCGGTGGTGCGGGCGGAATGGACATCTGGTACGTGGATCTCAACGAAGACGGATCTGCCAGTGAAAGTGCCCAATTGATGGGGGGTAGCGTAAATACGGCCAGGGATGAGGTCACACCGTATTTAAGCGATGAGCATTTTTACTTCGCATCGGACGGTCACCCAGGTTATGGCGGACTTGATTTATTTAGAGCAGATGTACGTGGTGAAAATATCGAAAACCTGGGACATCCGATCAATTCCACTGCGGATGATGCTTATTTCACGAACGGGCATCAAGCCGATCGGTATTACCTGTCCTCGGATCGCGAGGCAGGCTGCTGCCTGGAGCTGTTTGAGTATGAGCAGTTCCATTTGTATGTGAGCGGGAAAGTGTTGGAGAAGTCGGCCATGGCGCCAATTGATAGTGCTGAGGTGTTTTTGGTGGATAATCTGACCGGAGACACCCTGCAAATAACCTATCCGGACGAGAAAGGACAGTACAAATTTGAAGTGGGTCTGGATCAGTCGTACATGATCTATTCAAGCAGGCCGTCCTTTAACACGGATTCCATATCTGTCCGTACCGGAGGCATATCAGACTATGCGGGTACAACGACCTTGACGAACGATGATTTGCTGATCTACCCTCCTCTGTCCTTCGAATTGGCTAATGTGTACTTCGATTTTGACAAGGCAACCTTATCGCCGGAATCTGGCGAAATGTTAGATAGCCTGGCCAATATTCTGAAGAAGTACCCTGATGTTCGCATTGAGATCATCGGTGGCCATGCAGATGGGATCGGAACAAAGAAATACAACCAAGAGCTTTCTGAGCGTCGTGCCCAGGCGGTAGTTGACTACCTCGTGGAGCGCGGCATCGGAGCCGATCGTCTGGAGGCAATGGGCTATGGCGAATCCATGCCGGCGGCTCCAAACCGCAACGAAGATGGAACAGATAACCGTGAAGGACGCGCATTGAACCGACGTGCGGAGCTCAGGATCACGGATGACCAGTAAAAGACCTGCTCCATTTTAGATTACGGCGCGCCGTAATAACATCTTGTAAAGCCGTATGCTCATTAACTTTTCGATTGAAAACTGGCGCTCTTTCCGCGATCGGGCTGATTTTTCCATGGTGGCCAGCCGCGAGCACCAACGCAAGAACCGTATGATAGCCAGGCTCCCCAGGTATCAGATGAGGGTGCTTCCGATTACAGCAATATACGGCGGTAATGCGTCCGGGAAGACGAATCTGGTTATGGCGTTTGAGTTTGCCAAAAAGCTGGTTGTTGATGGCATTCCTGTGGGTGAGCCCATTCCCGCTGAACCATTCCTGCTCAGCAAAGATCATATGCGCCAGCCTTCGCGCTTTTTTTTTGAACTACTCATTGACGAAATCCTATATGCATTCAGCTTTACTGTTACAAGAGAGGCCATACTGGAGGAAAAACTGGTGAAGATGACCAGCACAGGTGAAAAAACGCTGTATGAACGCCACCGTCAGAAAATCACATTCCCCGCACTGGCCAAGAAGCAAAAGGAAAAAGCATTTCTAAGGTTTGTCGCTCAGGGTACCCGGGCAAATCAGCTCTTCCTGACCAATGCTGTTTCCCAGAATGAAGATACTTTTCGACCCATATATGACTGGTTCAGGGATACGCTGATTACAATTGGCCCGCACTCCCATTTCAATCTCATCGGGAAATTCATGAATAGGAGTAAAGAGGTTAGCAAATTACTCCGGCAACTCGATACCGGCATTGAAAAGCTGGGCTATGAGACTGTTCCGCTTGATCTGGCACCCACGGAATTAAGGGATCAAGCTGAAAGGCTCAGGGAAGGTGAGTCCACCCGGGTACATGGATTCCTGGGATCACAACTATATGCTGGCTATGTGGCGGAAAAACGGAACAACAAACTGATCGTAAAAAAACTCATAACCTTGCATAAGGGAACGGATGGTGAAGTCCCGTTTGATCTGCACCAGGAATCGGCTGGCTCAAGGCGACTGCTTGATTTGTTACCGGTCTTTATGGGGCTGATATCGCAGAAGTCGAATCAGGTCTTCGTCATTGATGAAATTGGAAGCAGTTTGCATACGCTGCTCATACGCGACCTGATCGAAAGGTATTTGTTCCGCTGCTCAGCCAAAACCCGGTCGCAATTGATACTGACAACGCATGATGTTATGCTCATGGATCGGGAACTGCTGCGCCGGGACGAAATGTGGGTCACTGAACGCGATTTCTCTGGTGCCACGCAACTCATTGCCTTCAGCGAATACGAAGATATCCGATACAAAAAGGAGGATGTGCGCAAAAGTTATCTTCAGGGCCGTATGGGAGGCATTCCCCGTATCCTGCGGGCAAATATCCCGGATACTACCGGCAAGGAGCATATGGAAGGGGACTGATGGCAAACAGATATACAAGGTCACAAAAAAGAGAAAACAATAGGCTATGCCAGGGAAAAGGACAGTCCTCCATGTAGTGATTGGCCACGCAGCAGGCCCGGTTGCACGACGGTTTACAGGCTGGCAGAAAAAATAATGCCTTTGAAACGGATAGGATAGAGCATTATGAAGATCCTTTTAGTCAGTGCGACCTCCCTTGAGATCAAACCGCTGATCCGGATCCTCGGAGAAGGGGAGCGTCTGAATTCCAAAGCCGTTCGCTATCACTACCACGGCCATAAGATTGATGTGCTTACCACCGGAGTGGGCATGGTGTCCACCGCTTTTTGGCTGGGCGATGCCTTCGCACGGGCCCGCTACGACCGGGCGATCAACGCTGGTCTCTGCGGTGCCTTTGATCGCTCGTTGGAGATGACGCAGGTGGTGCAGGTTGTGAAGGATGAATTTCCGGAAATGGGGGCGGAAGACGGCGAGAATTTTCTCAGTCTGATTGATCTGGATCTGCTTGAAGATGATGACTTTCCTTTTAGTTCCGGGGTGATCGAAAACCCGAAACCGCTGACTGATGGACCTTTCGGTATGCTTCGGGCCGTGCAGGCCGTAACGGTAAATATAGTGCACGGAAACGAATTGACCATTGAAAAAACGCAACAGAAAATGCAGCCGCAGGTCGAAAGTATGGAAGGCGCTGCATTTATGTATGCCTGCCGTGTGGGCCAATCAGACTTTGCGCAAATTCGGGCAGTCAGCAACTTCGTAGAACGACGCAATCGCGAAAACTGGGAGTTGATCCGCGCCGTGGAAGCCCTCAGCGACACACTGATCGCCTACCTGGATCAATTGGCATGACGACGTTTACCCTGGGCTTTTCGCCCTGCCCGAACGATACCTTTATTTTCGACGCCCTGGTCAATGGCAAGATCAACACTGCCGGGGACCTGCAGTTCGAGCCCGTACTCCTTGATGTGGAGGAACTCAATCAACGCGCCGCACAGGGTGATCTGGACATTACCAAGTTAAGTTTCAACGCGTTCATGCATTTATTGGACCGCTACGTATTGCTCGATAGCGGGGCAGCACTCGGACAGCATTGCGGGCCGTTATTGATTGGCCGGCCTGGCACGGCCGGATTATCACCTTCAGAGGCGCGGATCGCTATTCCCGGTGATTGGACCACAGCAAATTTTCTGATGGGATTTGCCTATCCGGGTGCCCGAAACAAAGTACCAGTGCTGTTCAGCGATATCGAGCAGATGGTACTTGATCAGGAAGTTGATCTCGGCGTGATCATACACGAGAATCGGTTTACCTATGCCGATAAGGGGCTCGTGAAGGTGCAGGATCTCGGTGAATATTGGCAGGGAGAGACCGGATACCCGATTCCCCTGGGTGGCATAGCGGTGCGACGTGATATCGAGCCGCAGGCTCAGAAGGAAATAGAGCGACTATTGCGTGCTTCAGTGGAATATGCCCGGGCAAATCCGGAGCAAACAGAGGATTATGTGCGGAGCCATGCACAAAAGATGGAACGGTCCGTGATGTACCGGCACATTGATCTGTATGTCAATGATTATACTGTAACTTTGGGCAGGAACGGGCGTGAAGCCGTGGAGTTCATGCGGGCAGAAATGCTGCGGCAAGGACTCATTTCCGACATGGACATGCCGCTATACGTGAGTGTATGATCGTTGTTACCGGTTCGGCCGGATTCATCGCGAGTGCTCTGGTGGGTAAGTTGAATCTTGAAGGGTTCAGGAACATTGTGGTGGTTGATGATTTTGATCGGGCCGACAAGACTGCTAATCTGGCCGAAAAGGCCATCCTGGAGCGTGTACACCGGGATGATTTCCATACCTGGCTACGCGAAAACCACCGATTGGCGGAGTTCGTATTCCACCTCGGAGCACGGACCGATACGACCGAATCTGATGTAGCGCTTTTTGATCGGCTGAATCTGAATTATACCAGGGAAGTCTGGAATATCTGCGTGGAATTTGGATTACCCCTGATCTATGCCTCCAGTGCCGCGACCTACGGGTCAGGGGAGCTGGACTATAAGGATGATCACGATATCGTGGATCGGCTTGAGCCGCTGAATCCCTATGGCCGCTCTAAGAACGATTTCGACAAGTGGGCATTAAAGCAAGAGCGTAAGCCATATTTCTGGGCAGGCATCAAATTCTTCAATGTGTATGGACCCAATGAATATCACAAAGGCCGAATGGCTAGTGTGGTGTTCCACACGTTCAGGCAGGTAAGGGAGACGGGGCAAATGAAACTCTTTTGCAGTCATGACCCGAGCTTCAGGGATGGCGAACAGCTACGCGATTTTATCTATGTACAGGATGCAGTGGATGTGCTGTATTGGTTGATGCATTATCGCCGGAAGGAGGAGAGCGGACTTTACAACTTGGGTACCGGCACAGCGCGATCCTTTATTGATCTGGCGACAGCGACCTTTCGGGCGATGGGCCTCAGGCCCAATATTTCATTCATCGACATTCCGGAAGACCTCCGCGACAGGTACCAGTATTTCACCGAGGCAGATATGTCGAAATTGCGCGGTATTGGATATGACAAGCCTTTCACTTCGCTGGAAGAAGGAGTTCAGGACTATGTCTGCCGTTATTTGCAGAAAGACAGGTGCATTTAGTTCTTGGTTCGGCTACCAGCTTCTACTCGCCGATCCTGCTACCGAAGCTGCCGTGATCGGAGTAAGTTTAATATCTTCACGGGAGATTCTGCTGAACATGTGGACCCCGGTCAACATAATGGCACTGATGGCCACCAACAAAATGAGGGTACCTTATTTTCATAATTGCCTTTTGATATCCATTAAAGTGGTTCTGATCTTTTTGAGCCGTGCCACCACCTCAGCCGTATTCACCACGTCAGTCTTGTTCTCGCGCAATTTTTTTCTGGCCCCGTCAATAGTATACCCCCGCTCCTTGAGCAAGTAATGGATCACCCTGAGGTTTTCGAGGTCTTTAGGGGTAAAAAGCCGATTGCCTTTTTTGTTTTTTCTGGGCTGCAGAATATCAAACTCCCTTTCCCAATAACGGATCATGGATGTATTCACATGGAACATCCCGGCAACTTCGCCAATGGAATAGTACAGTTTTTGGGAAGTGAAGGTATCCGGCATGTTCTCTTCAGGAATTTTATCGAAGACAGGATTTTTAGTCAAGTGACTGAGTTGGATGTTGCGACAACTCAATCATGATCTCGTACTCCTCGGGCGTGAGGTCGTTGAAGTAGAAATTCACTGGGTTTACGGGCTTGCCGTTCCTGTGCACCTCGTAGTGGAGGTGTGGTCCAACCGATTTTCCGGTGTTCCCAACATATCCGATGGTTTCGCCCCGTTTCACATTTTGTCCCGGGCGTACCAGCATTTTACTCATGTGGGCGTACAAGGTCAGATAGCCATAGCCGTGATCAATGCGCACGTGATTTCCGTAGCCGCTACTCTTGCGATCAGCGCGTACCACCACACCGTCTCCGGTAGCGTAGATCGGCGTTCCGGTATTCACACTGAAGTCCATTCCGGCGTGGAACTTACGGGTCTTGTAGATTGGGTCAATACGGTAACCGTACCCGCTCGCCATACGTTTCAAGCCCTTGTTGGATACCGGCTGGATCGCGGGGATAGAGGCCAGCATATCCTCTTTTCGTCTGGCCTTTTCGATCACCTCGTCAAAGGACTTGCTTTGAACCACCACTTGCTTGCTCAACTGATCAAGCTTTTTAGTGGTTTCCATCACGAGCCTGGAGTTTTGATAGCCCTCAAGCTTTCTGTAGCGGTTCACCCCTCCAAATCCGGACTTTCGTATACTGGCAGGGATCGGATCCGTTTCAAAAATGACCCGATAAATATGATCGTCACGTTTCTGAATATCGTCCATCACCACCTGTAGCTGATCCATTCGATCGTTCAGCAGTTCGTATTGAAACGTTGCATACTCCAGCTCACGTTTCAAACGCCTCTCTTTTGGAGAGTCGAAAAAAGTGAACAAGGCGAACAGCATCAGCATGGCAAACAAAGCACTGGCCGACAAAAACAGCAGCACCGAACGAACATGATCCTTCGTGCTTTTCCCGATCTTCCGGTAACTCAGCGTTTCACTGTCGTAGTAATACCTAACTTTCGCCATAATGATTGTGTATTCCTTAAATTTGCATCACTTTTGCGGGTTACAAAACGATGCGGTTAAGTATTCATTGCAATACGCGCTGCAAAATACGCATTTAAAAAGTTAGCTTGTAATTACCTGACATTCTTGTTATCAACAGTGGAATGTCGGGAAAGGTTGCCTCGAAATATGCTCTCGTCCGGGGACATTCGCGAAAAATTCCTGAGTTTCTTTGAGGAGAAGGATCACCGGTGCGTTCCACCTGCCCCCATGTTCAACCAGGACGATCCAACCCTGATGTTCACCAATGCGGGGATGAACCAGTTCAAGGACCTGATCCTGGGCCACGCCGAGGTCCGGCATAAACGTGTGGCCAACGCGCAAAAATGCCTGCGGGTTTCCGGAAAGCATAATGACCTGGAGGAGGTGGGGCATGATACCTACCACCATACCATGTTCGAGATGCTCGGCAATTGGTCCTTTGGCGATTACTTCAAAAAGGAAGCCATCGCCTGGGCCTGGGAACTGCTGACGGAGGGTTACAGGCTCGATAAAGACCGCCTGTACGTGACGGTGTTTGAGGGGGACGAGGGCGATCACCTCGGCATGGATCGCGAAGCCTGCGACGAGTGGTCAGCCATCGTTCCGAAGGAACGCATCCTCATGGGCAACAAAAAGGACAACTTTTGGGAGATGGGTGATCAGGGTCCCTGCGGGCCTTGTTCCGAAATCCATATTGACCTGCGGTCAGATGAGGAGCGGTCGGCCATATCGGGTTCTGAGCTCGTGAATCAAGACCATCCGCTGGTTGTTGAGATCTGGAACCTCGTATTTATGGAGTTCAATCGTTTGGCCAATGGCTCCCTGGAGCCTCTCCCTAAGAAGCATGTCGATACGGGAATGGGATTGGAACGCCTGTGCATGGCCGTGCAGAAGGTCCGGTCAACCTACGATACGGATATCTTTAAACCGATCATCAACAAGATCGCCGAACTGACCGGATACGAATATGGGAAGGATGAAAAACGCGATATGGCTATGCGCGTGATAGCCGATCACATAAGGGCCAGCGCATTTTTGCTTGCGGAAGTACGGCTTCCGGGGAATTCCGGGGACGGATATGTCATTCGCCGGATCTTGCGTCGTGCCTCGCGGTATGGATTCACCTTTCTCGGACAAAAGGAACCTTTCATTTATCGCCTCATTGATTCGGTCGGAGAACTGGAGAAACAGGAGCTTGCGCCAGAAGATGGATCACTTCCATCATTTCAGGCGAGTTCGGTGATCAAAAAAACTATTCGCGATGAGGAGGTCTCTTTCCTCCGTACCCTGGAACAGGGATTGAAACGGCTTGATCAATACCTGGAGGAAAGCGAAGGCAGGGAGCTGGCTGGCGATAAGGTATTCGAGTTATACGATACCTATGGTTTTCCGACCGATCTGACGGAATTGATCCTGCGCGAACGCGGCATGAAGATGAACCGCGTACAGTACGAGGAAAAGCTAAATCTCCAGAAAGAACGCTCACGCGCGGATACCAATGCCAAAAGATCCACTGATGACTGGGTAGTATTGATCCCGGACGAACGGGAAGAATTCGTTGGCTACCAGATCCTCGAAACGGATGTGCAGATCACCCGGTATCGCAAGGTGAGGGTCAGGGAAGAGGAGCTGTTCGAAATAGCTTTTAGCCAGACGCCCTTCTACCCGGAGGGTGGGGGACAGGTAGGTGATCGGGGATATATCCGGTGCGAGGATAACGAAGTGGAAATACTTGATACCAGGAAAGAGAATAACCTGATCGTTCATATCACGGATCAACTTCCAAAGTATATAGATCAGATCTACAGGGCAGTTGTGGACTCATCGGCCCGGAGAGGGGCTGAAAACAATCATTCGGCCACGCACTTGCTGCACAAGGCACTGCGCGAAATCCTGGGCGGGCATGTGAGACAGTCGGGCAGCCTGGTTCATCCGGACTATTTGCGGTTCGATTTTTTCCACAACAAAAAAATGACCGGCAGGGAGATCCGTCTGGTTGAGGATTGGGTGAACCTGCGTATCCGTCAGAACCTGCGACTGGAGGAATTTTCCTCAATACCACTCAGCGAGGCGAAGAAAAAGGGTGCCATGATGTTGTTTGGCGAAAAATACGGCGATACGGTTCGGATGATCCAGCTTGGGGAAAGCAGGGAGTTGTGCGGTGGTACGCATGTGTCTGGTACCGGGCAGATCGGTTATTTCAAGATCGTAAGCGAGTCGGCCATCGCGAAAGGGGTCCGTCGGATTAAAGCGATCACGGCGGACAAGGTGGATGCGTACTTTTGTGAACTGGAAGAACTGATCTGTCAGGTCAGGGAAATGCTCAGGTCGCAGGATCCCCTGAAAGCCATCCGGCGATTGCGCGATGAGCATCAGAAGATGCAGCGTCAGGTCGGGTCCCTGCTGGCGGAAAAAGCGGACAGACTCAGGGACGATTTGCTCCATTCGGCTGAGAAGATCAATGGGATCCGATTGATCACTGCCAAGGTGGACCTTGACCCGAAAAACCTTAAAAAGCTAACCCTCGGGTTGAAAGGAGAGTGCGATGACCTCGTGGCGGTGGTTGCGACCATACACCATGGCAAACCTTACCTGAACCTAATGATCAGTGAGGCATTGGCGGAGGAGAAAGGCTGGAATGCCGGTCAGATCATGCACAGGCTCGCTCGGGAGATCGAAGGAGGCGGGGGTAGGGGAGGACAACCTTTCTTCGCATCAGCCGGCGGTAAAAAGTCGGATGGTATTGACCGTGCTTTGGAAAAAGCAAGAAACTTTTTTAATCCTTAAAAAGGGGCTTGCTCCTATAAGCTCTGCCACAATCCTCGCTTTCCCTTTCCTCTCTTGCTTACCATACAGGGAGAGTAAGCTTTCTAATCCTATAAAACTTCCCCTCCGGAAGCGCAAACCTCAGAATCTATAACCAACGTTCAAAAAATATCGAGGATCACCTGGAATAAGTCTGCTGGCATCAACATTGCCTTTTTCTATGACGAAATGGCCATATCCACCCCCTAATTCGAGCACGAGACCGAAATCGGTCACAAACTTATAGCCAATGGTCAAACCGATACCCAAGCCGTTGGAAGACTCTTTATAACCAGGCATAGGATCATAAAGGTCAACCAAAGGATGACCTAACTCGACGTTGACCTTCATATTTCTGTATCTTAGGTAACCACTTGCAAAGAAACCTGTGGCATCCTCATTTTTCGGGTTGAAATAGTAACGGAATTCGGGCGTAACTAAAAATCCGATATATTCAGGAGGAGTAACAAGTCCAAATGCAGAAGATCCGGTGAATTGCCAATAAGCTCCCGAAATCAAAATTCCCATATTCTCATCAAGAATATATTCATAACTTGCTCCAAATGATCTGACTATTGGTCCCACAATATTGGCTTTAACTTCGTGCTGGGCATTTGCCTTTGACATGCCTATGGTAAATACAACCAAGGCAACCGCAAAAACTTTATAGATCTTGTTCAAAGGGTTATTTTTTCAAATCAAGAAAGAATGTGGGTGTAGTGGAACCTCATTCAAGGGGTTCTATTAGTACTAAGGAAAGAAGCCTCCTACTTCTGACTTTCCTTTCAAAGGCCTGGACTTTACAAAGCCGGCAGTGCCTGCTGCCCGCAAAGCAACAGGTAATAACCAGCCTTGATAAGACAATCTGTAAAGTAAGGGGCTTGCCACCCTAAGCTACCGAGGCAAGCCCCTACAAATCTAAATATATAATAAAGGGTTTATTATCCGCAGTTTTGTCCTTCCCTCCGGAAGCGCAAACCTCAGAATCTATAGCCAACGTTCACAATAGATCGAAAAATATAGCTAGGGAGCCCCGCATAAAATTCCTCCAACACTTCATCATCCTCGTCATCACCAGTATCAAAAGTGCGGTTATTTATGACATAACGGCCATATCCAAGCCCTGCTTCAAGCACCAGACCGAAATCGGTCACAAACTTATAGCCAAGAGTGAAACCGACACCCATGCCGTTGGTAGTCCATTTAATATCAAGTAATTCGGTCTTGGTATTTCTGTATCTAAGATAACCGCTTGCAAAAAAGCCTGTGGCATCCTCATTCTTTGGGTTGAAATAATAGCGGAATTCGGGCGTAACTGAAAATCCGGAATAGTCATAAGAGATAAATGATCCAGGATTTTGAATATAGGCTCCCGAAATCAAAATTCCCATATTCTCATCAAGGATATATTCATAACTTGCTTCAAATTGGTTGAATATTGCTCCCAGGATATTGGCTTTAGCTTCGTGCTGGGCGTTCACCTTTGACATGCCTATGGTACATACAACCAGGGCAACCGCAAAAAACTTCATAGATCTGTTCATAGTGTTGAGTTTAAAGGATTAATGGCTGCCAACCCTCTGCGTGCTTTTTGACTTACGGGCCTGCAACCAGCGGCAAATATAATTAAAATATTTATAACTCATTTTTTTGAACTATGTGCATGGTCCTCAAATGGCCAAAGGAACTTTTGTTTCTGCTGAAGTCAGAGTGTTAAGGTATTTCCCGGGATGAAAACGATATCCATACCTGCAACAGGCTCCAGAGTGGAGCGGGTGGAATCGGATCGCAGGCCATAAAACCACTTGTATTCCCAAACAAAACATCAAATTACTTGCGGGATATATACTGAAATCAGCGCGGCAATGAGGAGCATAATGACCAATGCGTTACTCCAAAAGTCGTTTCGTAAATAGTAAAAAAAATTAGCCATGATCAGGGATATGGGCAGCAGGGCTAATACCACTAGCTGTTTGACCTGATTGACGGGAGCAATGAGCATTCCAAACAGTGCAATTAGGGTGGCCCAAAGTATCAGAAGAAAATTCTTTCTATTGCTTACCCGCTTCTTGCCCAGGTTAAGAGCCAGCTCCACTATACTGGTGACTGACAACACCAGCACGGCGATCATGACGGGTAGTTGGGCCATAGGGATCAGCAGGTCTGTTTGGCCCAACCGAAGTGCCGACCAGAAACTCAGAAGATCCGTATTGATCAGGTGCGGAAACCAGATCCAAAGGGGAAGCACGATGAGCGGTAACGCTATGGATCCCACGAATATCACAGCAATATGACGCCAGTCCGTATATCCGTTGAGCAGGATGGCAATGATCAGCAGGGGAAGGAAGGTGATCACCGGGAAATACATGAGCCAGCCAAGCGACAGGAACAAACCGGCGTTCATAACGGTCAGCAAACTCCTTTCCTCGAAATAAAGGCAGAGCAGCTCGCGCAGCGACAAGCCAATGAAGGGCAGCGACCAAAGTGCGGGAGAGGGAACCGAGGTTTCCGGTATGCAGGACCCGAGAAAGACGACGAAGAACAACGTAAAGTTGTTTTTTACTTTGAAAAGATCCTGCCGATTCACCGCTCCGTTCAGTGTGATCCCGGAAAACCATATCATCAATGCTGTTAAAAGGCGGTTTAGAATGAATGATCTTCCTGACAGGCTCTGGATCAGGATGTAGAGAGGTGCCCCCCCTTCAACGCGGGCATCAGCCGGATGCATCCACCATCCAGGTACCCAAAGGACCGTGAAAACCAGGAACACCATGGTGATTGAGAAGGGTTTCTGATTTCTGAAAACGTTGATCAGCATTACACGTTTTTTCTTATTTTTGGGCCGATCCAAAAGTAATGGCAATGACGGAATTCTGGACCGGACTCGGGGACTTTCTGCAAATGACCTTCCAGATCTTCCCGGCACTGGGGAACAATGCCAACCTTGTTTTCCTGCTGATCGTCGCAGGTGCTTTCCTGTACTGGATGGGCCAGTTGATCAGGTTCAAACGCGCGGGCCAGGAGTAATTCCTACCCCAGATCGAACCCGATATCTTTTCGATAGTACTTCTTGTCGAAGTGGACCCGCTCTGCGTTTATGAAGGTTTTTTCCAATGCAGACCTACGGTCTGATGCCAGTGAGGTCACTGCAAGGACGCGTCCGCCCGAGGTTACCAAATCATTGCCCTGCTTTCTGGTTCCGGCATGAAACACCATACTGCCTTCCACGTCGGCCAGCCCTTTGATCACCTTTCCTTTTTCATAGGCTTCCGGATAGCCTCCACTCACCAGCATCATGGTCACGGCCGTATCTTCAGTGGATCCAACCTCCATTTCCTTGAGCCGGCCCTGCCCGGTCGCTTCAAGCAGCTCGGCCAGATCCCCTTTCAATCGCGGCATCACCACTTCCGTTTCCGGATCTCCCATGCGCACGTTGTATTCAATCACATAAGGATCACCGCCCACGTTCATGAGCCCAAAAAAAAGGAAACCGCAGTAAGGAATAGCATCCTGCTGCAGGCCATTGATCGTAGGCTTCACGATGCGCTCCTCTACTTTCTTAAGGAAGGCCTCATTGGCAAAAGGTACGGGACTGATCGCTCCCATTCCGCCCGTGTTCAACCCGGTATCTCCTTCGCCGATCCGTTTGTAGTCCTTCGCCGACGGAAGCAGTCGGTACGATTGCCCATCTGTGAGCACGAAGACGGAAAGTTCGATCCCCTTCAAAAATTCTTCTATCACGACTTTTTCGCCGGCTGCACCAAATTTACCTTCCAGCATGGCCACCAGCTCCGCTTTTGCCTCCCCGATGTCTTCGAGGATCAGCACTCCTTTTCCGGCCGCGAGGCCGTCTGCCTTTAAAACATAGGGTGGCGAAAGCGATTCAAGAAGACGATGGCCTGCGGCCAGATTGGAAGCGTCAATGCTCTTACAGCGTGCAGTTGGTATGTTGTGGCGCTTCATAAAATCCTTGGCGAAGCTCTTGGAGCCCTCAAGTTGTGCACCTTCTTGTCCGGGGCCGATTATCCATAGGTCGTCATCAGTGAATTCGGCCCTCAGAGTGTCACGCATTCCCTTCACAAGCGGTTCCTCGGGTCCGACCACCACTCCATCAATGGCCTCCTGGCGTATGAAATCCGCCAAAGCGGGGAAATCGACAGGATCCAGGTTGACGTTGGTACCGACCTGATCAGTTCCGCCGTTGCCCGGAGCGATGAATAATTTGTGAACATGAAGACTTTGGGCAAGCTTCCAGCTAAGGGCATGCTCACGCCCGCCTGAGCCGAGGACCAGGATATTCATAAAACAAATTCAGGTCCGGTTACTTTTTAACGCGCTTGATGCTACAACCCTTATTCTTTGTGATGGCCGGGTTTACCTTGTCGCCATTCATGTAGCTGTTTATAGCGTCGGCCAGGTAGGTTTGGGTAACTTCCTTGGCTTTGTTTTCGTAACGGTCGTCAATGCATCCGGTATAGATCAACGACAAATTTTTGTCGAAGAGATACACGTGCGGAGTGGTCTTTGCTCCGAAGGCATCAGCTACCACATGATCCGTATCGACCACGTAAGGAGCTGTATACTTTTGCTTCCTGGCATGGGTGATCATCTCTTCCATGCTGTCGTCGCCATTGCGTTTTGCTTCATTGGAATTCACCAGGATCATTCCGATATCATGAGAAGCTGCGAGGGCATCCAGATCATTGTATGTTTCTTCCCATTCAATCACAAACGGACAGGTGTTGCAGGAGAAGATCACCAGCAACCCGTTTTTATCCATCGCTTCGCGAAGATTCATCTCGCTTCCGTCAATATTGGTCATCTTCACATGCACCATAGGCATGTTGTCACCAATTTCAAGTTGGTTCTCCGGCTCGCTTTTAGGCGCAAAGGAGATCATGGCAATGCTGGCAGAGATCGCCAGCACAAAGGAGCATAGTTTTTTCATCATATTCAGTTTTTAATTAAACACAGATTATAACGGAATGTTTCCGTTTTTCTTTTTTGGCCATGGAATAGATCGTAACCTATTTCCTAACTGACGTGTTAGAAAGGGCTAAAATAGCAAATCCAACTTATTTATCTAACTTCAGCACCGCTAAAAAGGCCTGTTGAGGTATCCCGACATTTCCTACCTGACGCATTCTTTTCTTACCTGCTTTCTGTTTTTCGAGCAGCTTTCTCTTTCTGGAAACATCTCCTCCGTAGCATTTGGCTGTCACATTCTTACGTAAGGCCTTAACAGTTTCCCGGGTAATGATCCTGGAGCCGATGGCGGCCTGAATTGCAATATCGAATTGCTGACGTGGGATAAGGTCCCGAAGCTTCGAGCACATTTTTTTTCCAATGTCGTACGCATTGTTCCGGTAGATCAGCGCGGAAAGGGCATCTATCTGATCTCCGTTCAATAACACATCCACTTTTACCAGATCAGATATCCGGTATCCGATGGGTTGATAGTCGAAACTGGCATATCCTTTAGAGACCGTTTTCAAACGATCGTAAAAATCGAAAACGATCTCGGCCAGAGGCAGCTCAAAGCTCAACTCAACCCGGTCAGAGGTCAGGTAGATCTGATTTTTTATAATGCCGCGTTTTTCGATGGCCAGGGTCATGATAGATCCGACAAATTCCGCTTTGGTGATGATCTGCGCCGTAATGTATGGTTCTTCCACCCTTTCCAACAGGCCCGGATCCGGAAAATCGGACGGGTTATTTACCCAATTAAAATCCCCGCCGTTGTTTTTCGTGTATGCCTTATACGATACATTCGGCACGGTTGTAATAACCGTCATCTTAAACTCGCGCTCAAGGCGCTCCTGAATGATTTCCATATGGAGCATGCCTAAAAAGCCACAACGAAAGCCAAAACCCAGAGCAGCCGAGCTTTCCGGTTCGAAAGTCAAACTGGCATCGTTCAGCTGGAGCTTTTCCATAGCTCCGCGAAGCTCCTCATATTCTTCGGTATCAATCGGATAGATCCCGGCAAAGACCATGGGTTTTACATTTTCAAAACCGGCGATAGCCTGGGCACAAGGTCTTTCAAAAGAGGTAATCGTATCACCTACCTTTACTTCCCGGGCATCTTTGATTCCCGGGATGATGTAGCCAACATCCCCGGTTTGGATCTCTTTTCGGGGTTCCTGTTTGAGTTTGAGCACACCAATCTCATCGGCATCATATTTCTTTCCTGTATTGACGAACTTCACCATCTCTCCTTGCCTGATGGAGCCATTCATCACACGAAAATAAGCCTCCACGCCCCTAAAAGGATTGTATATGGAGTCAAAGATCAAAGCCTGAAGAGGAGCATCGGGATCTCCTTCCGGAGCAGGGATCTGTTTGATAATCGCTTCCAGGATTTCCTGGATGCCTGTTCCTTCCTTGGCCGAAGCTAAAATAATCTCTTCCTTGCCACATCCAATCAGATCAATGATCTGATCCGATATCTCCTCCGAGTCCGCACTGGGCAGATCGATCTTGTTCAACACCGGAATGATCTCCAGATCATGTTCCAATGCCAGGTGGAGGTTGGAAATGGTTTGAGCCTGGATTCCTTGTGCAGCATCCACGACCAGTAAGGCACCTTCACAGGCGGCAATGGACCTGGATACCTCGTAGCTGAAATCCACATGCCCTGGCGTGTCGATCAGATTCAACGTATATGCCTGACCTTCGTGTTGAAAGATCATTTGAATGGCGTGACTCTTAATGGTGATCCCTCGTTCGCGCTCCAGATCCATATCATCCAGGATCTGGTCTTTTTTATCGCGATCCGAAACACTTTGTGTCGCATCCAGTAACCGATCGGCCAACGTACTTTTGCCATGATCAATATGGGCAATGATGCAGAAGTTGCGGATGTTCTTCATAAGGCTGCGAAATTACGCTTTCTCCGGGCTCGGTGAACTATCAGCAACGGTATTCGGAACGAAGTGACAGGCAATGACCGAATATTTTTGTTTACCTGTCATATATTAAAGTTTTTTATATTTACTGCTCCTAATGAAGACATGTCAAACCTAAAAATCGGTCTAAGTATGAAAAAGTACATTACCTCCCTGGCGGGGATCCTGTGGATAGTTCTGTCCGCAGCTGCGGACCCGGACGGTATCAATAGCGAGGAATGGAAGCTCTACACATCGGAAAACGGCGTGGAGATCTATATGAAAAAACAGGCCTGTGATGATCCTGCCAATGGTATTTATATGGAGTACGTCTTGATCAGGGTGGCCAACACAAATGATCAGGCGGTGGAAGTTTCATGGATCTCACATCCCTACCACGACAACGAACCTGCGTTTGATGACAACCCGGACGAGGAGCTGGCCTTTACAGTTGCGGTTCGGGCCGGATCTTCCGTTGAGGGATCTTGCGGAGAAAGAGGCTTGTCGGAATACAAGCGATTTACCCGAAAGTCAGATATAAGGGAATTGACCGATCTTGAACTGGCCAACCTTACGGTAACCTTAAAATAATGAACGTTGTGAAAAAATCATTACTCCTTTTAGTACTTTTATTCGGCTTTTCCTGGTCATACGGACAAGGCCTGAATATTACCATCATTTCACCAGGACAGGATACGACCATTTGCGAGGGGACACAGTTTACCTGGAATGCACTTCAGCATTCCTCTTGAATGACTTTAATAATGGTACGATCGGAATCGGGTGGAGTTCCACTCAGGCAAACCCGGTATTTACGAACCCTTGTGGTCCTGGACCTGTTGGATCGCACTTGTGGGTAGGAACCACCCCGTCAACTGTCCGTACCCTGGTGACCAATACCTACGACCTTACGGCCGGAAACGCCTGCTATATCGAATTCTGGATGCGCTATGGTCTAGTTCCAACAATGGGAGCTTGTGAAGACCCGGATCTTCCTGACGAAGGGGTTCACCTTCAGTACTCAACCAACAATGGCTTGATTTGGACTGATTTTCCCGGACCAAATCTGGATCCTGTTGGAAACGTAAGTGCCTTCCCTCCATTTATAACCCAGACCCCTGGATCGGGAGGATATTGGACACCGCTACCACAGGGTCCACCGCAGCAGACAAATACGTTGTATCACTGGAATCTGTATCACTGCCCCATTCCGGCAGCGGCCATTACCCCGGCCACTGCGTTCCGTTGGGCACAATTGTCTAACAGTACGGCAGGGTGGGATGCATGGGGTATTGACGAAGTAGTGATCGGTTGCGTACCGCCCAGCTTGCTTTGGAGTACCGGAAGTACGACAACCACTGATGTAGTGACTCCAGCTCAATCCACCACTTATTGGGTACAAGCTACCGATACGACAAATGGAGTTACCGTTTGGGATACAGTTGAAGTGACCGTTGCCCCACGGCCGGAACTGGGCGCGGATATCATCATTCCCTGTGGCGACAGTACCTTCATTATTACCATTAACCGTCCGATCAATTGCAACTCGATCAGTACCGACGGATCTGATTTCCGTATGTCGCTCCCGAACGGTGATCCACTTCCCGTAATCGGAGCACAGGGGGTCAATTGTCAAAACGGTCAAACAACTCAAATCGCAATCACAACCTTATTTCCGATGACCCAGGATGGCGTTTATACTCTCTGGTCGAAATTGGGAAATGATCAGAACTCCCTGCTTTCTGAATGCGGTTCCTTGCCGGAATTCGATACCCTGCTGGTGAGCATGTACGACTGTTATGAGGTCGATATTGATCTGAAAAACGTAACGGTCGTTGATGATGATCACACGATGGTTGAATGGGGCATTTCAACAGACACGCTCCTGAGTGATTTGGCAAACTTGTTCACCGAATATCAGATCTTCCGCTCGCTTAACCCGATTGGGCCATATAATCCGGTTGGTATCGAAACAGACTTTAACGCCATATCGTGGGAAGATCTCACCTTGATGCAAACCGATGTCAATACGAATGCATATAACTACTATGTGAGGATCGTCTATGATGGTGGCCTTTCGCAGGAATCTGATTCCATTGCAAGTATTCTGCTGGATTGCACAGATAACAGTGATACTTTGTACCTGGACCTCCAATGGTCCGATTACTGGGGATGGGATAATCCGGAGTATTATGTTCAGATGCAGGGGTCCAACGGAGTCTGGAATACCGTGGACACAACGTCGGTTGCCAGCGCCACTATTGAAAAGCCATACGATGCGGACACTTATACTGTTCGGATCCAAACCGAATATCAGGACACCGGCGGTATTTATGTAAGCGAATCAAATTATTGCGAGTTCATCGTTTATCAACGTGAGCCGCGACTGAAAATGCCGAACGTATTTGTCCCGGGCGGAGCATTCCCGTATTACAATGCGGTTACGGCCAACGACTCAACTACCAACCTGGTTGAGTTCCACGGACAGATCTTCAACCGTTGGGGTAACCTCGTTTATGAGTGGGATGACTGGGAAAATCCAAGTAGTGGTTGGAGCGGCGAGGGGCATCCGGAAGGAACTTATTACTATTTTGTAAAAGCGACCGGTGAAGAAGGTGAGGAACTGGAGGCCGCAGGGCATTTGATGCTGATCCGCAAAAATTAGGAATGTTGAAGCACAAATAATAAAGCCGACTCAGGAGCCCGATTTTCCCCCCATCAATTGAGCTACATACTTGCCGATGATATCGAATTCCAGATTCACTCTGGACCCGGGTTGGATATGATGGAAATTGGTGTGTTCGTAGGTGTACGGGATAATGGATACGGAAAAGTGATGAGCTCCACTTTCCACTACCGTCAGGGAAACTCCGTTGATGGTGATGCTTCCCTTTTTCACTGTGATCCTTTCCTCACCGGGTTCATATTCGAAAAAGAAATCCCAGGACCCATTCCGCTTTTCCACTTTTGTACAAATGGCCGTCGTATCCACATGCCCCTGAACGATGTGTCCGTCAAAACGTCCGCCCGATGGCATGCATCTTTCCAAATTGATGCGTGTTCCTATCTTCCAATCGCCCAGGCTTGAGCACTTTAAGGTCTCTTTGATTGCCGTCACTTCATATTCACATCCTTCCACTTTTACAACGGTCAGGCAAATGCCATTATGGGCAAGGCTTTGATCAATTTTCAGCTCAGGCGCCATGCTGCTTTTTATTCGAATATGCGTATTGGAGCCATCGGGCCGCAGGCCCACAACTTCGCCCACTTCTTCAATAATCCCTGTAAACATAATGTCAGTCGCGGAAAAGATGTATGAAACCGGTTAACTTCCGCGTTTCAAGACCGGCCAGCCGAACTTCGGTCACAAGGCAAACATAGTAGTATACTCCTTCGGGCACAGGGCTTCCGGAAGCCCCGTGCGTACCATCCCAGTTAATGTTCACGTCGGTAGTTTCGTACACGACCGAGCCCCAGCGATTGTAGATGATCACTTCGACACTTTCAACATACTTGTTGCTGATGGGCACCACCCGGTCGTTTTCCATATCTCCGTTCGGCGTAAACACATTCGGCAGTTCATATTCCGGACAGTTGTCCACACAAACCACATTGGAGAAACTACTGAAATTCATAAAGGAATCAACCGCCACCACCGCATAGCAACCGGCGATACTGAAAAGATTGCCGTGTAGGTATGAAGAATCGGCCGGATCAGTGATCGTGGCCAGTAACTCGAATTCCATACCTTCAACAGGAGTGTAGTATACTTCATACTGTATGGCATCAATACCGCACTCATTGTCCGGGAAGCCCCAGTTCAGTTGATTGAAGCTTTCGTTACAATTTTTCTCTACCTGTAAAACGGGCGGACATGGAGCGGAAGTGTCCGTTGGGGCCTCACAGGCTTCCTGCGACGAGTTTACCAGAGGCGCCGGCAGTCCCGAACCGGAATATGCTCCACGCGTCTCTACATAGTAACAGTAGGTCTGGTTGTTCTCGAGCCCCGTATCCAGATATTGGTTGCTTGAGCTAAATCCCACCGAATCGTAATTCGCAGTTCCGGGATCAAGACGATAGATTACATATTCCTGATTGATCCAGGGCACATCCACAGAACAGTTAACGATGATTGCCTGATCAGTCGGAACCAAATTGATGAATATGCTTGAAGCCGGATCACTCCGGGAAATGGGGTCCAATGTTCCGGCGTTGTCCTGGAAGAAATCGATCCGGTAACGATGTCCACTATCCACCGTATTCAAATCGGTATCCACGTAGTTGGTGTCGTCAATTCCATTGATCGTGGCGATTTCCACATAGTTGAAGCCATTTACGCCTGCGGCGCGATATATCTTGTAGGCATAAGGTCCCGGATATTGAACCGAATCAATCTCTATAGGCTTGACCCAACGTACTTCGATCTGCCCGGCCGTTTCGTCCGTAGCTTGAACCGTTACATTCGTTATGAGTGGTTGATCCCGAAGTAATTCGGCACAGACTTCCACAGAGGCATAACTTTCAGCTCCATCGGGGTACCTGGACACGATCATGTAACAGTACGAGTTCCCCTTGGTCAATCCGGCCCCATTATTATTGTCAGGGAAGCTCGTTGCATTGAGTCCGTTCGTGGAACCGATCTTTTGATAACCGGTGTACCCCGGGACGCCTGTTTCACAATCATCCGGTGTGAATCCGTAGAACTGGTTCTTTCGATAAATATCGTATCCGACCGCCTCGGTACATACTGAGGCATTCCAGGACAGATCAATGGCATCTCCGACCGGGACAGCTTGTGGATCCTGGGGTGCCGGACTGACAACCGTAATGTTCATTGTTTCCAGATCCACCAGGTTGGGGGATATACCGGCATCTTCTGCCCGAAAAACGACTTGCCAGGGTTGTTTGCGGACGTGCAAACAGCTGGTTTGCCAGTTAAAGATGCCGGTTACCTGCCCTTGTCCCTGTACATTCGGAGGAAAATAGGCCGGATCGTCTACTTCGAAAGGTCCGCCGAAAGCCGAAAGGGATACGCCATTCATGTCGGGATCAATTGCCGTCACCGTGAAGTTGACGGACTCACCGGCCTCTACGCAGACGTCATCAAGAGGTTCGATCTCAGGCGGATCATTATTACATCCGGAGATGTCGATCTGCATGTCCCGAACCATGCGACCTACAACCCACCAGTCTCCATTGGCATCCTCACGGTGTTCGGTAATTTCGATCGCAATGTTATACTCACCGGCAGAAGTGGGTGAGTCCCAGTAAAGCTCACCTGAATTCGGATCAATACTGATGCTGTTGCTTGCTGCCGGAAGCGTCCACAATGGGATCGGTGTGCCATTGAATCCCGCACAGGGAATCAAGGCATAGCTCAGACTGTCATTATCAATAATGTCTGAAGCAGTTGGGTTGTGAATGAACGGTACGTTCACACATCCGTTGTCGATCGGAGGGTATAATAGATCCGGTGAATTGTTAACGCCCAGATTCGGATATACGGCCAGGGTAGTAGTGATCGCAAACGGGATCTGAACCGAATTTGGAATGTTGACGATGCCGGCGTTCCTGTTTGGATCCTCCATGGACACTGTGTAGGTTCCGTGGGCCGAATAGGTGTGCGAGCCCAAATATTCATTCCGTTTGATATCGTTTGCGACCAGCACACCATTTCCGTTACCATTGCTTCGCTGTAAGGTATCACTTTCGCCATCTCCCCAGAACACAACAAGTTCCGGCCGATCGGCCGGAGCCGAATCTTTCGTATAGGTCACCAATATGAAGTCGTATTGCAGGCCCCCAGCATGTTTATAGGTAATCTCCCCTGCACGATTGTGCGTACCGAACACCACAGTACCTGACCATAGCAGCAAAATGGCAATGAAAATGAGTTTTTTCATACCCTTGGATCCGTACTCAGTTAAAACTGCCATTCAAGGTTGTTTATTTCAAATAACTTGCTGCATCATATTTTCAGGTAATTCGCGGTGCTCGTATTCCTGATTTCTCAGTTGCGGTTCAAATCCTGCATGACGAATGGCCTGTTGGATCCCCTCCGATGTGAATCGGTAGGAAGCTCCGGCCGCCGATACCACGTTCTCTTCGATCATAATGGATCCGAAATCGTTGGCTCCCGCGTGCAAACACATCTGTGCCACCTGCTCCCCAACCGTCAGCCACGAAGCCTGGATATTCTGAATGTTTGGCAACATGATCCGGCTGATGGCAATCGTACGTATATACTCATCGTCTGTGACTGAATTTCGAACGCCGCGTATTTTCCTCAGCAGGGTTCCATCATCCTGGAATGGCCATGGAATAAAAGCGATGAACCCCTTCGCATCCTCTGGTTTTTCACTCTGCACTTGCCGCAACCAAACCAGGTGCTCGAATCGTTCTTCCACGGTTTCAACATGCCCGAACATCATGGTCGCTGAGGTCGTAATATGCAGTTGGTGTGCCGCCCGCATCACCTCAAGCCACTCCTGCCCACTACATTTCCCGCGCGAGATCAGCCTTCGCACCCGATCATTCAGGATCTCCGCTCCGGCCCCCGGCAAACTATCGAGCCCGGCCGCTTTGAGTTTCTCTAATACATAGGTATGGGAAGCCCCTTCGAGTTTGGCGATATGAGCTATTTCGGGTGGCCCCAAAGCATGGAGCTTTAGGTTTGGGAACATTGATTTCAGATCGCTGAGCAACTGTACGTAATAATCAAGTCCCAGATCCGGGTGATGCCCTCCCTGGAGCAGCAATTGCTCCCCACCGTAGGCAAAGGTCTCTTCAATCTTTTGCTTATACGTTTCGAGATCGGTAATGTATTGTTCCGGATGCCCGGGCGGACGAAAGAAATTGCAGAACTTACAATTCGCTATGCAAACATTTGTGGTGTTCGTGTTCCGATCAATGATCCACGTGACCTTATTCCCAGGTACCGACCCACGTCTTAGCTCATTGGCCACAAACATCAATTCCGGAGTCGAAACCTGCTCAAACAGCACCTGGCCTTCATCCGCAGAAAGAAAATCGCGCTTCAGAGCACGGGCTAATAAACGATCCGCATTCATTGAATTTACCTACTTTAACGCACACAAAAATACAAAGAAATGAAGACTTTTGTTCGCAGGAAAGCCACGCTGGATGGGGGAGAGGATGCCATTTTGCTGTTTGATCATGCAGGACAGCTGGAATACTACATCTCTGAGCAAAAGGAACGCGATCACATTGATAAGGCAACGGGAGGATCCGACAAAAAATACGTAATACTGGATCGCCCCGCGCATCTTTATCTGCCCGCCAGGGCAACATCCGGGGAAAACCGCGCCGCCACGTTGGAAGCCTGGCGATGCCTGGGCGACGAGCTGCAGGAAGAACTGGACCGCCAGAAAGCTACCGACATCACACTGGTAGATCTGACCGGGGACCAGGAAGCCGGGCTTTATGTGCTTGAGGGGCTCGTACTTGGGAACTACCAATTTACCAGGTATTTTACGAGTCCGGACCGTAAGCGGACGTTGAACAGGTACCATGTGATTTCGCGCTGTAGCGAAAGGCAATTGACATATTTGAATGCGTCCCTGGACGGGACGATACGTGCACGCGACCTCGGTAACGAACCGCTCTCCACGCTCACGGCACCTCGCTATGCCGGGATCATAAAGGAGTGGGGGGAGGACCTGGGTATCAAGGTAACGGTGCTGGAAAAGAAACAGATCGAGTCGCTGAAGATGGGCGGACTGCTGGCCGTCAATCGGGGAAGTATGGATCCGCCCACGTTCACGATCATGGAGTGGGATCCGGAAGATGCCTTGAACAAACAGCCCGTAGTGCTGGTCGGCAAAGGAGTGGTGTACGATACGGGAGGGCTTTCACTAAAGCCGACGACGAACAGCATGGACTTCATGAAGGTCGACATGGCGGGCTCTGCGGCAGTGGTCGGGGCCATGGTCGCAGTGGCCGAAACAAAGCTGCCCATCAAGGTGTTCGGATTGATCCCGGCTACGGATAACCGTCCCGGTCAAAACGCCTATGTGCCGGGCGATGTGATCAGGATGTTTGACGGGAGCACGGTGGAAGTGCTGAATACGGATGCGGAAGGACGCATGATCATGGCCGATGCACTGGCCTATGCGAAAAAATTCGATCCGGAACTGCTGATTGATCTCGCCACCTTAACCGGTTCGGCAGCGATGGCCATTGGTAAGTACGGCATTGTAGCAATGGGAAATGCCGAAGAGTCGGTCTGGAACGAACTGCACCGGGCCGCAAATCTGGTACATGAACGCTTGGCGGTTTTCCCATTTTGGCCGGAGTATCGCGAACTACTCGATAGCGACATCGCCGATCTAAAAAACGTCGGAGGACCAGAGGGAGGGGCCATCACAGCCGGAAAATTCCTGGAACATTTTACCGATTATCCGTATGTCCATCTCGACATTGCAGGTCCTTCCTGGCTGAAGAAAAAGGATAAGTATCGCACCAGGAATGCCACGGGAGTCGGTGTTCGCCTGTTGTTCGAATACTTTTTGCAACGTACACGCCACCATGAGCGATAAAGGCGATCTTTTTAAGGTGCGGATTGGAATATCGACCGGCGATCCCAATGGCATTGGCCCGGAAGTCATTTTGAGATCGCTGGCTAACAGGCGGATCAGCGAAAGCATGACCCCCATCATTTTCGGATCGCTGCCCCTGCTTGCATACTACCGTAAAGTATTTAAATTCAATAATTTACCTTTTTGGGTTGTCAGGCGTTGGAACGAGGTTCGCGATGGGCAGGCGAATCTGTTCGACTGTATCGGGGAACAGCCGGAGATTGCGATGGGCCAATCCACCCGTGAGGGTGGAAAATTCGCGCTCGCAAGCCTGAAGGCTGCCACCGATGCGCTGGCTGACGGGCATGTGCAGGCCCTGGTCACAGGGCCGATCGACAAGTTCAGTATCCAGTCCGGCAGCTTTAGTTTTCCCGGGCACACGGAATTTTTAGGCGAGCGCTTCGGCCAGGAGGGCAGGAGCCTGATGATCCTGTGTCGGCAGGGTTACCGGGTGGCACTGGTGACGGGACATGTTCCGCTGAGCCAGGTGGAATCGTTGATCACGCCGCAGGCTATCAGCGAAAAACTGCATCTTTTCGGATCCAGCCTGCGGCTGGATTTTGGACTGGAACGGCCTCGCATCGCCGTGCTTGGTTTGAATCCGCATGCCGGAGACCGGGGCTTGCTCGGCGATACGGAAGAGAAGATCATTGCTCCGACCATAAAAAACCACTTCGACAACGGCATGCTGGTGTTTGGTCCGTATGCTGCAGACGGGTTTTTTGGGGCGGGGAGGCACAAGCAATTTGACGGGATCCTGGCGATGTATCACGACCAGGGGCTGATCCCGTTCAAGGCCCTGAACTTTGGCGGGGGAGTTAACTTTACGGCCGGATTATCAGTGGTGCGGACCTCTCCCGATCACGGAACAGCCTATGATATAGCGGGAAAAGGTGTGGCCAATGAGGAATCGTTCCGCGAGGCCCTTTTCCTTGCCAGGGACATCTACATGCGGCGGAGCACTGTGCCGGGTGCGCAAAAAAGCCGCTGATCGGACAGGGAGCGTTAAAATAAACCTTCGGTTATCCCATTCTTTTATACCTTTGCAGGCCACCATTGAAATGGTGATGTTATGAAGGACCTGAAGGAGTTTAGCATTCCGTTTACAGGGTTGGCCTTGGGGAAGCATCAGTTCGATTTTCAGGTGGGTGATGAGTTCATTGCTTTTTTTGGACCGTTGGAACATCGAAATTTTGATGTTCGGGTGGAGGTGGAAATGAGCAAATCAGAGCGAATGCTGGAGCTGTTCTTCACTTTCAGGGGCTCTGTTGAGTTGCTTTGCGATGTAACGAACGAGCCCTTTACCCATCCGGTTGACGAGCGCGCAGAATGGATCGTAAAGTTCGGGCCGGAATTCAACAATGATGACGAGGACGTACTCATCCTGCCGTATGAGGCAGTGCAGGTAGATCTGAGCCCCTTCATCCGGGATATCATTTCCCTGGCGATCCCGATGAAAAAAGTGCACCCCGGTGTGGAGGATGGCACTTTGGATTCTGAGATCCTGGACCGGCTTGATGAGTTGAGCCCGACGGTAAGGGAAGAAAGGAGCGAAGGTGAGGAGCCCGACCCGCGGTGGGATAAGCTAAAGGACCTCTTAAAAGATTGAGCAACGACGACAAACAAACAGAAATGGCACATCCAAAACGTAAACAGTCAAAGGCCCGTCGCGATAAACGTCGTACGCACTACAAAGCTACGGCCCCTGCAATTGCTACCTGTACGACCACCGGGGAGCCCCACCTGTATCACCGTGCCTACTGGAGTGAAGGTAAGCTCTACTACAGGGGCAAAGTGGTTATGGAGAGGGAGGAACTGTAGTCCCGGGCATGCCAGATCCACTTTTTTTGGTAGTACCTACGGCAACTTAACGAATTTAATGCTATGAGTAAAACCAGAGCAGCCATTACCGCAGTAGGTGGATATGTGCCGGACTATGTCCTGACGAATGCCGAGCTGGAGAAAATGGTAGACACGTCGGACGAGTGGATCACCACGCGGACCGGGATCAGGGAACGACGTATTCTAAAAGGCGAAGGGCTTGGGTCAGGCTACATGGCTATCAGGGCAGCTCAGGAGATCATCGGGAAGAAGGACCTGGATCCGACCGGTATTGATATGGTGTTGGTAGCGACCGCCACGCCCGATATGCCCGTGGCTGTGACAGCTACCCATACCGCAACAGAAATTGGAGCGGTGAATGCTTTTGGATATGATCTGATGGCCGCCTGTTCCGGATTTTTGTACGGCCTGGCAACCGGTGCCAGATTTATCGAGAGTGGACATTATAAGAAAGTATTGGTCATCGGATCAGACAAAATGTCTTCGATCATTGACTATACCGACCGTACGACCTGTGTGATCTTTGGCGATGGTGCCGGAGCAGTACTGCTGGAACCAGATGAATCGGAGTACGGACTGCAGGACGAGATCCTTCACTCGGATGGGGGAGGGCGTCCGTTTCTGAAGATCAAGGCCGGTGGGTCCATGTATCCACCAACGGCCGAAACGGTTGCCGCCCGGGAGCACTTCGTGTATCAGGAGGGACAGCAGGTGTTCCGGTTTGCGGTGACGAACATGGCGGAAGTGTCTGCTCATATCATGGAACGGAATAATTTAACGGCCGATGACATCGCCTGGCTGGTGCCCCACCAGGCGAACAAGCGGATCATTGATGCTACAGCCCGAAGAATGGGTATCGGTGAGGAAAAGGTCATGCTGAATATCCATAAATACGGCAACACAACGAATGGAACCCTGCCGCTTTGCCTGCACGACTACGAAAAGAAATTGAAAAAAGGCGACAATCTTATTTTTGCCGCGTTCGGTGGCGGATTCACGTGGGGTGCCCTCTACCTGAAGTGGGCCTACGATTCCTGATATAATTGTTAGCTTTGCTTTAACGATAAACCCGAATTATATGGATCTGAAAGAAATCCAGAGTTTGATTCGTTTCGTGGCTAGATCAGGTGCCACTGAAGTTGAGCTCGAAACGGATGGGGTAAAGATCTCCATCAAAACACAGGGGCAGGGAGAGACTAAGGAAACTACTGCGGTACAGCATGTATCGGTAGCTGCACCCCCCCCGGTGGCCGCTGCCCCTGTGCCTGCGCCGGCTCCCGCTGCTGCTCCTGCACCGACCGACCCTGCCATTGGTGATCCCGGTGCCGAAGACCATTCAAAATATGTAGAGATCAAATCGCCGATGATCGGAACATTCTACCGGCTTCCCTCACCGGATCAGGATCCGTTCGTGAGTGTAGGTGATGAAATAAAAGAAGGTTCAGTCGTATGTGTGATCGAAGCTATGAAGCTTTTTAACGAAATTGAATCGGAAATTTCCGGTAGGATCGTAAAGGTCCTCGTTGAGGATTCCAGTCCGGTTGAGTACGATCAGCCACTCTTCCTGGTTGACCCATCCTAACCGCTCATCAGACGTCAAAAAATGCAGCAATGAGCAGGATGTTCCATAAAATACTTGTGGCTAATCGCGGTGAAATCGCTTTGCGCGTGATCCGTACGTGTAAGGAAATGGGTATCAAAACGGTTGCGGTTTATTCTCAGGCCGATAAGGAAAGCCTGCACGTTCGGTTTGCGGACGAGGCAGTATGTATCGGACCGGCAAGTAGTGCGGAATCGTATCTTAAGATACCGAACATCATTGCTGCAGCCGAGATCACGAATGCTGATGCCATTCATCCGGGATACGGATTTTTAAGTGAGAACGCCAAATTCTCCAAGATCTGTGAGGAACACGGTATCAAATTCATTGGCGCCACTCCGGAACAGATCAGCGGCATGGGAGACAAGGCCTCAGCCAGGGAAACCATGAAGAAAGTTGGGGTGCCCACGATCCCCGGCTCCGACGGGATCCTGGAAAGTCTGGATGAAGCGTACAAAATGGCGAAACAGATCAGGTATCCGGTCATGCTCAAGGCAACCGCGGGTGGAGGTGGACGCGGCATGCGCGTTGTAGCATCTGAAGAAGATCTGGAAAAAGCCTGGAATTCAGCTCGTCAGGAATCAGCGGCGGCTTTTGGAAACGACAGCATGTACATGGAAAAGTTCGTTGAGGAACCGCGTCACATTGAAATACAGATCATCGGGGATGATCGGGGAAAGGCCTGTCATCTCAGTGAGCGTGACTGCTCTATTCAGAGGCGACATCAAAAGCTCGTTGAAGAGACCCCCTCTCCATTTATGACTTCCTCACTTCGTCGTAAAATGGGTAAGGCAGCTATCAAGGCTGCAGAAGCTGTGAAATATGAAGGGGCCGGAACGGTGGAATTTCTGGTGGATAAAAACGGAGATTTCTACTTTATGGAAATGAATACCCGTATCCAGGTTGAACACCCGATTACCGAGGAGGTGGTTATGTATGACCTGATCTGGGAGCAGATCAAGGTTGCAACAGGTGAAAAGATATCCGGTAAGAACTACGAGCCTGAATTGCACGCGATCGAATGCCGTATCAATGCGGAAGATCCATACAATGATTTTCGACCGAGCCCGGGTAGGATCACCAATTTCCACGCTCCGGGAGGACATGGGATACGCATTGACACCCATGTGTATGCCGGATATGTTATTCCGCCGTACTACGACTCCATGATCGCTAAGCTGATCACAGTAGCACGAACACGTGAGGAGGCTATGGCCAAGATGAGAAGAGCTCTGAGTGAATTCGTGATCGAGGGAATTAAGACCACGATCCCCTTCCATCAGGCCCTGTTTAACAATGAGGACTTTATTCAAGGGAACTATACAACAAAATTCCTGGAAGAGGTTGATCTCATAGGCTCCGGAAGGGCATATGATGCACGCCGCCGTTCCTGAACGCGGCAAATGCTCTTTGCTGATCAGGAGACGCCTGCCATTCGGGCGTGGCCTTGATGCCGTCAGTGAGGAAGTAATGGGTGAATCATTGGCCGGAAAACACTAAGGGTACGGAGGTTTCTGGTCGGGCCTCTTTTTTTTCAATTGTTCGGTCGGCTTACATTGATCACGCAGATCGAGATCTTGCGTGCTTGCTCGCACGACAGGGTTGCTTCCAGTTGCTCTTTTAACTCTTGGGCGTTAGCCGGCCGGGTGCCGGAGGGTGGCGTTGTGCGGTCTTTGCCAAACCAGAACACCAGGTAGATGCCGTATCCGTCTGTATCCGGGTCAGTCGTGTACCGGGCAATTAGTTGATTGTGCAGGGCACTCCACAGATGCGGATGCGAATTTTTTTTGATCTCCACCGGCACCTGGAACGTTCCGCCTGAAATCCGCATGTCGGCTCGCTTGTCGTTGGCATACTGTCCTTCGGGCTGGGCGTCAATTCCTTGTGGAAGGCGTTGCCGTAGATCTGAAAGTAACGCATCCCGGCAGTGATCTTCGTGCTTCGGGGTGGGATCACCATTGGACGGTTCATTCCAGTGCTGACGCCAGTCGTCGGTATTGCCCGTCCTGATCTTGTTGGCAAGCTCGCACAGGCGATCCATCACGAGGGCTGCGAGGTCGGCGGCGTTGGCGGGCGCACCGCCATTTAGTGTCTGGCAGATCTGTTTGGTACTGGGATGGAGATAGCTGGCGTCGCGGCGAACCTTTCGTTGGTTTTCTCGCGCCTGCGACAGTTCATCATCCCAGCTTTTTAAGTTCGGGTTGGAACAAAGGCGGTCTAATGAGTCGCTCGCATCTTCGGAGTCAGAAGCGGCAAGGCGTTGTATCAAGTCGAAGACACCATAGACTGCTTGCGCTTCAAGTGTAATCCCCCCTTTAGTCGGCTGCTGCTCCGGCCCGACGTAGGCACCTATAAGGCGGATGAAGATCTCTTTGGATTCCGGGGTCTTCAGTTCATCAAACGGTTTCTGTTTACCACCATCATTATTATCAAAGAACGCGATTACTTGCCTAACCCGGCGTTCTCGATTCTCCACGAAATTTTTCAGGTGCTTTTCGTATTCTCGCGGCGCAACGAGAGCACCGGCCACCAACCAGTGAACGCGCTGGGCGTCGTTCATGCTTTTGCGGGATCGCTTGCTGTCGATCAGTTTGCGCAGCGATGTTCTGTCGGCATGTTGCAGCGCGGCCCATAGCAAATGATCTAGTGCTTTGAGCTGGGTCTGTTTGCAGCGGGTTGGAAAGGACTTGAGCAGGGGCAAGCTGGCGCGTTGGGCGACTTGTGCGTGATCCGGGTCGTGCGCGAGTCGGTCGAGTCCGTAGATGTGCTCGCGACCGCTGCGGAACTCGGAAGCGGCGAATTGCACCTGGATTTCGGCGACGATTTTGGGGTGCTCCTTAAGAAGTCGTCCGTACCATTGGGGCTGGTAAAGCTGGAGGGGTGTACAGAAGTAGAATGCGAGTGCCTTGCGCATCCGGCTGGGGTTTTCTTTTGGTGTCGTCCTTTCGAGTTCTGCTAAGCCCGCTAGGAATGGCAAGCCAAGATAGTACTGGCTGCCTTCTTTGTGCAGGTTGATAATCTCTGTAGCCCCCGGAACGTCTTCTCGATCAATCGCACCGCGTAGGGCCGCAAGGCCGGCGTCGATTAAACGCCGATCATCACAGAGCCATTCTGCAATGGCCTTCGGTCCAGCATCGTCGTTGTCGCGGCCCTTGAATAAGTGTTGGAAATACGCATTCGCTAGATGGTAGAGCAGCTCAGGGGCGGCGCGGTTTTCGCGCAGGGCGGTTTCGTTGGAGCGGATATAGGCCAGTTTTTTTTCTTGTTCTGCTTTTTCTTTTTCGGCGTATCGCGCTTCCTGTTCTTGCCACTCGGACTCGATGGACTCAGTGGACGGAGCATTGAGCAGCTTGGCCAAACGTTGGTTCAACACTGGGTACTTCTGGGCGTGTTCTTTCAGCACTTCAAGCGACAGGCCTTCGTTTACTTTTGGATCGGTATATGCATGGAAAGCAAGCTGAAGCAGGTGCTTAGCAAGGTCCGGTTTGGTATTCACCAGGTCACGAGACTTTTTTAGGTACCAAAAACCCAAATCGGATGGGGAAACACGGCCTAAGCGGGGAAGTACTTGCGTTATGAATTCGTAAGGCTCGTGACACCGATTCAATCCCTCCTCCAGGACTGCTTTCTGGCGTTCGGGACGCTGCTCCAGCCAAGTACTTATCTCTTGACGATAGCCTGAATCCCAATGCCCCGATTCCAGCCCCACGCCTAACCAGTCGTATAGACGCTCCGGGGCCAGTTGCTCGCCGTGTGCTTGCAGACCGCGAGCCAATAGATCGTTCAAGGCGAGGACTTCTATAACATGCAAGCTAAGAAGCGACCCGTTTAGATTGTCAAGTAGTTCAGCCACCTGGGCGTCCGAGGACTTATCAAGCAGGTGAGTATTCCAGAACCGGTGGTATTGTCCTAAGAAAATTTTGTTTTTGGGCGCGGCAAGGTATTTAAAGACCTCCGATGGCGGCAGATGTTGGGGATAGAGTTGGGTTAGCAAGATACCTAACAGTTCATCGTTGGGATCGGCAAGGCTCCCGCTTTGAATATCGGCCAGCAGTGCTTTGAGCTTGTCTGTCTTGTCTGGATCGTCCGGTTGATTGTGGATGAAGGCACCGAGGGCGACATAATTGACGTTTGGCCACCGTGTATCATCGCGGACGATTTTGAGCAGGAGATCGGCCAGATCCGGCAAAGGGGTACCTTCCTTCAAAACGCTCAGTACGAACTTGCTTAGATTCTGATGGTCTGGGTCGCGATTGTCATCCGTCAGGATCTTACTGAGCACAGTTTCCATATCGGGCGTGGCAAGCGCACTAAAAGCCGTTGGCAATCCCCATGTGGAGCTGAGCTGGGATGATTCGCGTCTCAGGGAATTTAGCAGGGCGCGTTTCTCGTCGGGGAAGAATGCGCGGATGTCGCCGTATAAGCCAACGCCGACAGGATCGCGTTCGATCAGGTCCGCCCGGGCGTCCTGGCAATGGGCCGCGAGCCAGGCAGACAACCCCCTCATTTCCGTGACCACGGCACCGTCTTCTCCGGCGATTAGGGCGATTACGCGCCGAGCGGGAAGCCCGCCTTTGATCACTTTGGCGAGATGACGCGCTCCGAGGAATTCGGCGATGTGGCGATGGATTGGGGTAAAGCGGTTATTGGATACGCCCATAAATAGCTTTGTGGTGAGTGCCGACCGAAGCATTTCGAGGCTGTCGTAGTCGCACTGGTCCAGAGTGAGATACTCTTCGCTCGACTGGCCGTGCAACGTGTATCCTGCCCCGCCCGAAATCAATTGAACGGCGCAGAGTCGCCCAGCGGCGTCGAGAAGCTGGGCGGGTGTAGGTTTGCTTGACGCCCGCGCCACTTGATGCTCGCGAACCATCTGCTCGCAAGCCATCTCGAAGGTTTCTTTACGACTGTCCGGCCACTCCCCGCCTTGGGCCACAACATCGGCCAACATATTGAGGGTCTGTGGGTTGGCCAGCAGTCCATCAATGCCTCGCTCTTCGGCTTCCGCGACGAATGCCCAAGAAGCATCGCCGTGCAGTCGGGCATTTAGGATGGCGGCGATGTCCGAGTCCGTCAGGGGATTGAGCCGCAGAATCGTCACTTTGGAGTCTGGCGAGACGTCTTCCAAGTGCTGCTGATCGTCTTTCCCCAACCAGTCTGCTTCCCGACATGAGAGGCGAAAGCGCGGCTTCCCCAATTTGTCGAGACGGCAGCGAATATCGTCAAAGGGTGTGTGAGCGTCCGATGATCCTACCCGGACCTCATCCAGCCCGTCGATAAAAAGCGTCTTGTCGCGCCATTTGGGACGCTGCTGCGGGTCAAAGGTCAGGAAGTCGCGGGCTGTAATCCGGCAGGCTTCCTCCCCGAGTTGCTCGCACTCAACCTCAAACGCAGTCGTCTTGCCAGCCCCGGGATCGCCGAGCAACACATAGGCCGGCACATCCCGGAATGCTTCGAGAGGCCGAGGTTCCTTCTCCCGATGCTTTTCTTCGATTTCGGTGCAGGTGCGCGGGACGATCATTTTCATACTTGTTCAAACCAGTGATGGGCGGGCACCGCGAGGAACTCATTCAGCGGTATGCCGCCTTCTCCGACGAGTAGTGAACGATGCGGACTGAAGCGCCGCCCAAACTCGTCCATGCCTGCCAAGGGCATCCTATTCGCGCCGCTCTTCACTTCGATGGCGACGATCCGAGTGCCTCGCTGCAGGACAAAATCCACTTCGTGCGGCTCGTCGCGCCAGTAGTGAAGACGGATGTCAGGTGCTGCGGTATTGAACAGATGCGCGCCGACTGCGCTCTCGACGATGCGCCCCCAGAAGCTGCGATCCGCTTGCGCCTCGGCGAAGGAATACCCCGAACCGGCCGTCATCAGGGCCGTGTTGAGCACGTTGAGCTTGGGGCTTGACGCGCGAACCCGATCTTTGCCCACATATTTCTGCACGTTGGTGAGCAGGCCAGCGTTCTTAAGCAAATTGAGATAGCGTTTCAGGGTGTCATTGCTGGTGGAGAGCTCCTTTTGCATCTTCTCGTACGTCCGGATCTGCCCAGAATGTTTGGCTCCCAATTCAAAGAGCCGCTTCAGTAGTGCTGGTTTATCCACCCGGGTCATGGCGAGGAGGTCGCGCTCAATGTTCGGCTCAATGAGTGAATTGAGGATATAGTTGCGCCACCGATCCGGGTCCTGAACGAATTGAGCTGTACCCGGATAGCCGCCGAAGTAGAGGTAGTGAGGCAAGTCGAAGTCGAAGGCCGCGGACATTTCGTCGAACGACCAGGGCGCGACGCGAATAGGTTCAAAGCGGCCGGCGAGGCTTTCGCTCAATCCCGATTGCACGAGCAGCGGGGCCGAGCCGAGGATGACCACGTGCAAGGGACACCCTCTGGCGCGGTCAGCATCCCACAAGCCCTTTACTGTCTCTGACCACTGGGGAACCTTCTGGATCTCGTCGAACACCAGCGCGAACCTCCCCAATTGTTCGGCCTCGCGCCGGGCTTCTTCCCAGTGGCGCACCAGCCATTCCGCATCATGCTCCTGTCGTGGCCGGAAGGTTGCCTCGGCTACATCGGATGGGACGCGAAGCTCGGTAGAGTCGGGTTCATCAACGGCCAGGTAGCGGCTTTTGAAGTTGATCTGCTCCAGTGCTTGGCGCACAATCGTGGTCTTGCCGGTTTGGCGCGGCCCGAACAGAGCGATGAGATGCCGGGGCGGCTCGGCGAGCCGACGGCAGAGCGTGGCGACTTGAGGACGTTGGAAGGATGCCATACCAGTTAAATTACGTTACTGAGTAATTTTACTCAATAGATCATTATCGATTGCCTCTTATGAACAGGTTTGAACCCGTATCGCCTGACTCGTCGTAGAAAAAGTGCATGGTCTTGCCTATCTTTCAAAGAAAGCGGTTACCCGGGAGCTGCCTTTTGGTATTTGATCCACCAGGATCATCTGCTACAAAGTTTTAGGCTGACTTATGCGAAGATACAAAAACCGGTGAACATACGGAATTTTCCGCAAAAAGTCAACAAGGGCAAGGTTTGCTATACATTAAATGGCGGTGCGCCCGCCAACGCCGCCGACCTCGCAGCCCTCGTGATGGATCGCCTGGATGAGATGGCATGCAAAATTCGCGGCGGCTCCACTTCCGATTGGTGTCGGTACTGGAATGTTGATCAATACAATCGCCAAACGGCCGAAAAACCAGAGGATGCCTGCCGCGACAATCTGCTGTCGGATCTACAAAATAAGCTGGAACCATTGCATATTGACGCCCAACCCGAGGGACAGTATGCCAACGACAAGCGAGCTGACATGCGGATTTCAGGCGGAACGTTCCAGGTGCCGGTGGAACAAGCCCAGTGATCGGTGACGTTGAGCGCGAAAATCGCGCCGGCTGCAGCATTGGCCGCATTGCCGCCTTGTCAAGGATTTCAATACCAGCGGCCACCGCTTTGGCACCACCGGCTGCAATGACGCCAGTTTTGCTCTGGGCCTGCCAGCCGATCTACCCTACTCATGTGTTGCTCCTCGTCAAAAAAATCCTATGCATCAATATAGGCCCGGGCCAATACCCGCAACCCAAGTAAGAGAAAATTCGATTATTTTTCAATATCCCGTTACCTTTGCAGGCCAGCTGCGGTGCTGTGCCGCCGCGAAACCAACAAAATCGATACCGCCATCCACCGTCTGAAAAACTACTGCTCCGCCCTTATCACCGCCGTCGTCACCGGCCAGATTGACGTGCGCTCTAGTGCAAAATACCACGAGGATACCCTATGAGGCTGTTACACTACCTAGAGGTACAAAACTTCAAGCGCTTCGGCGATAAACAGTGCATTGAGTTGGATCACCCAACCGTGCTCATCGGCCCCAACAACTGTGGTAAGACCACAGCTATCCAAGCCATCGCCCTGTGGTCGCAAGCTGTAAAAACCTGGTTGGACAGCAAGGGAAAAGCACCGCCCAAAGATCGGCCATCTACATCGCTCAACCGGCTCAGCATAGTCTCCGTACCGGTGCAACGTACGCGCTACTTTTGGCACAACATGGCTGTCCGAACAGGCAACCGAGACATCTATTTTCAAATTACCCTTGGTGTCTTGTCCTGAAATAGGTTTACACCAAAGCCCTCCATTATGAGTAAAAAAAGTAAAGTTATTTCAGGATTAATAATAAGGTGTAAAGTGATAGTAGGATTTATTTATTAACCTGTAAACTTATTTTAGGACGAGACAATTCACGCAGGCTGTCCCTGCTGCCGGGATTCGCTGCCGCCCTCGCCGCCCTTCTCATCATCGCATCTTGTTCGGAAGAACCCGGTGCAAACGGTGGAGACGGGACCGTCGGTGGAGAGCGCACAGACCAGATCCTCTTTCCTCCCGAGTGGCCGTTCAATGCGGAGGCGGTGCCCATAACCGGGACAAGAGGTCTGGTATCCACTACCGATGCCTATGCTTCCCGGGTGGGCGCGGACATCCTTGAGGCGGGAGGCAACGCCGTGGACGCAGCGGTCGCGACAGGACTGGCCCTCGCTGTCGTGAACCCCGAGGCCGGTAATTTCGGTGGGGGCGGCTTCATGGTGATCCGGCTCGCCGACGGTACGGTCATCGCCCAGGACCACAGGGAGAAGGCACCACTCGCCGCCAGCCACGACATGTACCTTGACGCGGACGGCAACGTCACCGATCGGTCGGTTGTCGGGCACTTGGCCGCCGGGGTTCCTGGAACGGTCGCAGGGCTGTGGGAAGCCCACCGACGCTTCGGCACGCTGCCGTGGACTGAGGTAGTCGAGCCATCCATTGACCTCGCCCGGGGATTCGAGGTCACGGTGAGGTTCGTGTCCACACTCAAGGCCGCTCGGGACGGGATAAGCGCGTTTGCGTCAAGTGCGAGGATATTTCTGCCGGGAGCCGAGGTGCCGGAGATCGGGGACACCTTCTCCCAACCGGAGCTCGCCGAAGTGCTTGTGCGGCTTCGCGACCAGGGACCCGACGATTTCTACCGGGGCGAGACGGCGGGCCTCATCGTTGCCGAGATGGAACGGGGGGGCGGGATCATGACTCTGGCGGATCTCGCAGCCTACGAGACCGTGTGGAGGGAGCCGGTATCGTTCGACTACCGCGGCTACACGATCCACTCAATGCCGCCGCCTTCCTCCGGAGGACTCACCATGGCCGCGATCGCAAACATGGTTGAGCGCTGGGATCTCTCGGGCTCCGGGTGGAACACCCCCGAGACGATTCATGTTCTGGTGGAGTCGTTCCGCCGCGCCTACGCCGACCGTAACGAGTACCTGGCCGACCCCGACTTCATTGAGCTCCCGGTCGCCGAGTTTCTGTCGGAGGAGTACGCCGCCGAGCGCGCGGCCACCATCACCATGACGGCAGCTACGCCTTCCTCCGAGATAATGCCCGGTATCGATGCCTTCCTGGATGAATCACATACCACCCACTATTCGGTCGTGGACGCCGAGGGCAACGCGGTGGCGGTAACGACGAGCATCAACTCGTGGTACGGAGGCAAGGTCGTCGTTGAGGGCGCGGGCTTCTTCCTCAATAATACCATGGACGACTTCTCGGCCAAGCCGGGCACTCCCAACCAGTTCGGCCTTGTTCAAGGAGAGCGCAACGCCATCGCCCCGGGCAAGCGCATGCTCTCGGCCATGAGCCCGACGATTGTGGAGGACGCGGAGGGTGAGCTCTTTCTGGTAACCGGAACCCCGGGGGGAGGGACGATCATCACGACAGTGCTCCAGTTGATATTCAACGTGATTGACCACGGTATGAATGTTGCGCAGGCGGTACACGCGCCCCGGATCCACCACCAGCACCTGCCCGACCTGGTGTTCTTTGAGTACGGTGGATTGATGCCCGAGGTGGTGAACGCTCTGACTGCGCTAGGTCACACCGTGCGGGAGCGTGATCCGGGACCGCCCGACGCCTACTTCACAGGCGGGATGTCGGGCGATGCCCAGATGATCATGGTGATGCCGGACGGGTCGCTCGCCGGCTGGTCCGATCCGAGGCGAGGCGGACGCGCGGTCGGGGTAGGAGGGCGGTAAGGGCTTCTGTTCTCCCTGATCCGATCCTGATCCCCGCTCTCCCCGATCCTGCCATGGCTGCCGGCTCAACTCGATAGAGCATGTAATCGCGCAGATCGGAGGCCGTCCGGTGAAGGATGAAGGGTTGGTCACGTCGCCGCTTGCCATGCCGACCTTCAAGATGGCCAGGCCCGCTCTTCGCTGAAGGGGTGATCGCTTCAGCCTCACCGCCTGAACCTTGCGGAAGAGGACGACCTTCACCGAGCGCACTATCCTTCCGCTCCTTACCGCGATGCCGTCGTCGTCGTGGTGGTAACCGCAGTGGTGCCAGCGCAGCGACGAGTAGAGAGCGCTCACCCACTCCGCGGTTTCCTTGCTCACGCTGGGGAGCTCGCACGCAATCATGGCGTTCCCGGCGGTGTCGAGACTAACCGACACCAGCCGCAGAAGGCGATCAATCAGAGAACGTTCCACCCTGACTCCCTGGATGCGGTCGAAAGGCAGGTCAAGCAAGTGTCGCTTCAGGACGCCCTTTCGAATGAGAACCCGGTCCTCCTTTAGTTGAAACCTGAAGAACCAGTACTTCAATGCGGCACCGCCCAATAAGGCCAAGCCGAGAGCCGGAATGATCAAGAACGCCCTCAAGTCCCCGCAAGCGAGAACGATTACCGGTGCGAGCACCACCACTCAAATCCTGATCGGATCCTTAGCGGCCATTTTCCCGAACATCGTTCCCAAAAAACCGAAGATGGCCCACGGCGAGGTCCGTCGCCAGACTCCGGCACCGACTCTGGCACTGGGGCCAGCGCAAGACAAAGCAGATCTATCATATACAGCATGTCAACAATATGGGCAAGAGGCTTAGAGATTTTATGCAACCTTTTCAAGGCGTCTCCACCAAGTACCTTCAGAACTATCTGAACTGGTTTCTGGTCATGGAGAAGATCAAACATAGCACCCAGTGGCTACTGTTAGGATCATTGCTCTATCCTCAAACACCACTTGGTTTGAGTACAAATAACAACTGTTTAATATGTTTTTTTAGGATTTAGCCGGAATAGATTGTTTAACCCACATTTTGCCTTTACCGCTGGCGATGAATTTAGTGGATGGTGTTCTTTCAAAAATTAAGGTCATCAAGTGGTATGCTTCTAAAACCGCATCCTGTAAATCCTGATCATCTTCGAGATATTCCAGCGTTAGCCCGAGTTCTTTAAGTTTTCCCACCCCGATCCTTTGGCCATGAACATAAACCTGGCCATGGTCAGATTTATTTTCCGCGTTAAAATATGCTGCAATATTATTGGCTTTTTTGCTTCTTTCCTTCTCATCTTCTATGCCTTTGAGCATTCTATTACCGAGCCAGCGTACCACTAGCTCTTTGCTGTATGCCAAAGCTTTATCGGCATCCAGAACAAGCGAAGGTCCCATATTTTGTAAAATGGGTGCCCAGAGATGAGCTAATTTTATGTCCTTTTCAATATCCTCTCTCGCCTTATTGAATCCTTCCTGAACCGCCCTGGCTGAGTGGACTTTATCGCCAATGAAAAGCTGAGGATCAATCGGCCCAAGCTGGCTCTGTTTACCAAGTACCAGCTGATCGCTTGCAAGACTTATCATCGCACCGCCGGACATGGCCAGGTAAGGCACCATCACCTCAATGTAGCAAAATTTGGAGTGTAAATATTCAACTATGCTCTCAACAGCATTGGGGTCTCCGCCTGGAGTATGAAGTATTAAGACAAGCCCTTTATCCGTAGGCGCTTCATAAAGCGCGTTCATGAAACCATTGATATCCTCTCTGGTAATGGAAATATTTTCGACATTTCTTTGCAGAAAAGCCGATGCATAGAAGATAACGGAAGCCTCTCCACGACATCTTGAGATAGCAGCCAAACGCTTTTTTAACTCCTCATCAGCCCAGTTGGGCTCCTTACCTTTAGACTCCTCGAAAAGCTTACTCCATGGGGCCATGACTACCCTGTTTTATCTGATCCGAATTGTATTGGTCGTCAGGGGATGTTCTATGCTGGGAGGCTCGTATTGTATTGGTTCCTCCTCTTTCGGAGTAGGCAATTTGTAAAGCTCGCTCACTTCCACGTATTGCTGGTATTGCTTTTTGACTTCTTCCAACGTATTCAGGTAATCATCAGATATATTTCCTGCCTCGCCTGCTCCGGCAGGCAGGTCTTTTTTCATTTTTTCACTCATGACGTTTCCCTTTGATAGTAGGCACAAATGTGCATGATTCGTCACAGATTGCGCGCTATCTGCAACCCCCTGTCTGACAGCGTTCTACCTCGCCCGCATTTCTGCCACCACTGTTTCCGTATCCCCGGCGGCCAGGGCATTCATGTAGGCGAGGATGAGATCGCGGGTGCGGTATGAGCCGAATTCTGCTTCGTCCTGCCTGCGCACGATAGGGAAGGTGCTGAGCACATAGGCTGCATCGTCCCGATCCAGGCCGTAGAGGTGGAAGTAGAGCGCGTCAACGACCTGAAAGACAACTCGCTACACAAAAAACACTACTTCGCAAACCTACTAGGGCAATGGTTGCTTGACAACCTGCCGTGTGGTATTGGTCCTGATATTTCGGGCCGTGGCAAACCAAAAAGAGAGGTTTCCATTCCGTTGTTGCAAGCTGCCCTTGCAAAAGAGACTGGTATAGCCTATTATTGCCCTAAATTTTTTGGACAGAAATTGGACGACAAGGGCATTTGAGGTCAGGCAAATAGCCTCTAGCAAGTAAATTACAAAAGAAGAGAACGAAATGCGAACTGAGGGTAAAAAGCCGGATTTGGACCTGCCTGTTGATACGACACGGCAGACAGAAGCAATATTGGATGTATTCCGAGACTTGGGTTTAGAGGATGCCAGGGAAAGAGACAAGTTCCAGAAATTGGCTGAGTTAGGCGATTGGCATATTATAGGAAAAAGAGATTCTGAACCCCAGGATACTCAAAATAATACTAAGGGTAAACAAGGAAATACTTATGCCTAACTGGAACCAACTCCTTAACGAGATTAGTGCCGCTGGCAGTGTGCAAGATGTGGTACGTAGGCGCTATCTTGCTAAAGTCCATAAAATTACTGGTCGGAACATTATTGTCTATTACTCGGGATGGCTTCAGAAAAACGCCTTAGGTGTAGAAATAAATGACGAAGATAAAAACGGGTTCATGACAGTTATTCATGAGATGGATAGAGAACTCGGCCTTGATTTGGTATTGCATACACCCGGCGGTGAAACGGTAGCCACAGAATCCCTCGTTGACTACCTGAGATCAATGTTTGGCACGGATATACGAGCAATTGTCCCGCAACTTGCGATGTCTGGCGGCACCATGATCGCTTGCGCTTGTAAAGAGATAATGATGGGCAAACAATCAAGCCTTGGGCCAATTGATCCACAGTTCGGAGGCATTCCTGCTCACGGTGTAGTGGAAGAATTCGAACGGGCAAAGGAGGAAGTTAGCAAAGACCCAGCCTCTATTCCAATCTGGCAACCGATCATTGCAAAGTATAATCCGACCTTTATTGGTGAATGTGAAAAAGCAATAGCCTGGTCCAACGAAATGACAAAGGAATGGCTTAAGACAGGTATGTTTCTGAAACACGACGCACCAAAAGAGAAGATTGACGAGATCATTGACAAGATCATTGAAGAACTGGGAGACCATGCCCTCACAAAGTCACATGCGCGGCATCTATCCGCTGCACGATGTCGTGAGATGGGCTTGAAGGTTACTGAGCTCGAGAAATGTCAAAACTTACAAGACGCAGTGCTATCATTGCATCACGCGTGTATGCTTACCTTTTCTCAGACCCAAGCGATCAAGATGATTGAGAACCATAAGGGCGTCGCTTTTATCAAGATTGCTCAGCAAGTTATGATTGCGGGGCAACCGATGTCCAATAAAGAAAAGGGGCCAATAGAAACCCCTGAAGATAACAAGTGAACTCCCATACTGAATCCGTTGTCGAAGAAACGGTGCTCGCTTATCTGGAGGGTACTGGGTGAAGGCATTGCCCTTGTCATGCTATAATTTCTGATATATCAGGGGCTGAACGAGCGGATCATGGAGCTGTGGCCTTAACATAGTTGATCCCGTTTTATAGTCTGGATTGTCATTTTGTCAAATGATGTATTTCTACACCACTACCACTGTTTCTGTATCCCCGGCGGCCAGGGCGTTCATGTAAGCGAGGATGAGGTCGCGGGTGCGGTATGAGCCAAATTCTGCTTCGTCCTGCTTGCGCACGATGGGGAAGGTGCTGAGCACATAGGCCGCGTCGTCCCGATCCAGTCCGTAGAGGTGAAAATAGAGCGCGTCAAGGCGGGCGCGGAGGTGGCGACGTTCCTCTTCGTCCCAGATGAAGGGCGGGCCATTATAGCCTAGGTCGCGGGCGAATGGAGCCAGGTCGTGCGCGGTGTAGGTGAGGCGAAGCACATGATCGCGGACGAGATCGCGGGCAGTCCTCGCGCCGAAGGTGCGGTCGTAACCGTCAGGGGCAATGACCGGAAGTTGTTCAACGATGAACCAGTTGAGATGAGTACCCTGAGCTTTTTGTCTTGCAACGAAATCCACAAACATAGCGTTCAGATTCGCTATGAGATGGGGAGTAGACAAGGAGTCCTTACTAACAATCAGAGGAATAGAGTTTCCATAGCCCGCCCAGGGAACAACAGCTGCGATCATTGTCCTTGCATCTGTTGGTCTGGCAATATCGCGGAAGCCCAGGGTCCAGCCCCTTTCCTGAGGCAATACCGACTCCACTTCTGCTGCCGGAACCCAGTACTGCGTCCGTGGAAGAAAGGCCGGGTCTGCATGCTGAGCTTTGCTCAATGGTTCGCTGAGGTACGGATTGTGCGTGTTTTCCGGATTAACACGCACCGAATTGGCCCGATGATCAAAATGCCATATCATTCGGCCCTGATACAGTGGTAAATACCGTTCCTGCCCCCTTTTCCAGCGATTGCCTTGAACAGGGTAGAACCCCTCCCGTTCAAGCTCCGCTGCCGTGCGAAACAAGTGGGAATCGTTGGTCATGTGGAACATCGTCGTGTACTTCACCGGCCATACCTTGTGTTCTCCTCCTTTGGAGCGATCTACCAGCACCGGATGCTGCCCGTAGATGCGGCTCGTGATCTCAGCATCCCTCCGACTACGAAAGATGGGCGCAGTGCCGGTATTCGGGTTCACCCGGGCAAAGTCATCCGGCGTCAGGGGAAAGCAGCGGTCCGGATCCTCTATGGTTTTGGTATCGTGCAGGAAAAAAGCACACAGCGTCTGGTTGAACTGTCGCTGTTCACCACCCAGAATAATAGCACAGAATTTAAACGAAGCGTGAACATCCTTGAAGAAGATCTTTTTGTTCTCAAAGTCAAACACACCACCTACCCGGCCTGTGGTCGAAAACGACTGAAAGAACGGGGCAGCGGTCTTGTCGGCATAAATTCCCGATGGCGTCAGCAAACCTACCACCCCATCCGGTTTGATCAGGCTCATTGACCGTTCAACAAACAAGGAATACAGATTGATGTCGCCACCACCCAGAAGTGGATAATCTCTACAGGAACGAACCACCCTGCCCAGGGCCTCAGCCTGGGCTTTGGCCTCGTCAAACTCAGCTGCCAGTGCCGCCCCCTGATCCCGTAACTGCTGAATGGCCTGACGCCTCGCTGCGGCCGTAGCAGATCGTGCCAGCTCAGGTGAACGGGTAGCGAACCACTCAACTTCCTGCAGCTTGATCCGGTCCCAGGGCGGATTGCCGATCACCGCATCAAAGCCTCCTTCCGGACAGCTCTCCTGCCAGCGATGCCATACTCCCGGAAAGGTCACTTCCCAGTGCAGAAAACCTTCGCGGTTGGCAATGGTCCGCGCCTCGTGCCACAACCCGGCAAACCGCTTGTCATCGGCAACCCCCATTGCCTCAGGCCCGCGCGCCAAAAGCTCGTATGCCATCGCCGTATGCTGACCGAGCGTCGCAACCAGTGGCCCCTTAAACTCATCGCGTTCCTTCTTTTTCATCCCGGCCGTGAGCCAATGCCAGCCACAGAAAAAGTCAAGCAGACTGCGCAAATCGGCAGTCGTCTCCTCCACCTCGCTGAACAGCGCAGCCGATTCCTGTACCTCCGCAACGTCCACATCGGCTATTTCCTCAATGCGCTGCATGCCCCGGGTGGCTGCCTCCGCTCCGGCAAGGGCACTGCTGGCAAACACTCCACCAAGCTCGCGCAGCTCTTCAGTGGCATCCGCCACCCGCAGACCCAGCAGGGAATCTCCACAGCGCAGGTGGTGATCCAGAAAAGACAGGGGAGCGCCCACCGTAAAGCTGTGCAGCCACAGTGATACCCTGGCCAGCTCTACAGTCAACGGATTCTTATCAACCCCATAGATGCATCGCTTAAGCACCATGCGGCGGATAATGGCCTGATCAGTCAGCTGTGCCTGGTCCAACACCCAGTTCGATGCAGCAGCCTGTCCGGTAATGGCCTCCCGGATGGCTGCCACGCGCTCTACCAGCGGCGATACATACTCTCCGTTGAGCCAGTCTGGCACCATGGGAACGTATTCGATCAGATCGGCCACATGGTCTGACAAAAAGTCAACTGCCGTAACCAGAAAGTGTCCGCTACCCATCGCCGGGTCCAGCACCTTAAGGTCCAGAACGGCTACCGCCGGATCAAGCTGCTCCAGTTCCTGCTGCCGTTTCTCTTTGGACCGGCGGTTGCTCCTGAGTGCCTCTGCCTTTTCCTCAAAGGCCTTCCGTCGCTCACTGATCAGTGGCTTCAGGGTTTGTTCCATGATCAGGTCAACCAGATCCTGCGAGGTATAGAAGCTACCGCTGTTCCTGCGGGCATATGTATTGGGGCGGATGGTAAGCGTACCGTTTTTGGCACGTACCGGCTCCTGCTCCAGCAGTCGCTCATAAATGGAGCCCAGCTGCTGTACCGACATATCGCGGTAGTTGACAAAGCGGTATTTGCCACTGGCATCTTCGGTATGGCTTAGGTCATAGATAACAGGCGCCAGCACTGCATCCGGCAAACGCACTTCGTTCAAAAGGGGTGCATCATCCATGGCAAACAATCCACCATTGTACGGAGGCAGTCCTATGGATGCATCGCCCTCGTTGATCAACCTGAATAAAGTGGTCAGGTGATCGTAGTACTGAGAGGCTTGGGCGGAATACACATCCCCTTCGTCCATTCTCCCGGCAATATCATCCCGTACGCGCTTGCGCAAACCATAATCGTCGTACCGCAAGTCGTTAACCGGCAGCAACCCCCGGTCCTCGGCATAGAGCACAAACAGCAGGCGATACAAAAAAATGAGGGCTGCATCCCGGCTCTCGCTCAGGCTTTTTTTCGAATGCGTTGCCAGGGCATCCACCAGATCGGGAAAAACCCGACCAAACACTACCTGGGATAAGTCTTCAGCCACCTGTTCCTCATAGCGTTTTCCTTCGGCCAGCGCCCTTTCAAGGAAGGTGGCCGTAGCGCCTTTTTGGTGCACAAAGGATTCACGGCGGAACAGCAAATAAAAAACACGCAGCGCATCTTCATTACCGGACTTCAGCAGGTCTGCTAAGTCGGCTTCAAAATAACCGCTGTCGCGTGGCCGGGCGCGGTAGTTGTACAGCCGCCACACGCTTCCATTGGTGAGAATGCCCCAGCGAATGCGGCTATCCGAAGCGATTTCGGCCGTTGAGAGGTACCTGAGGATCTGCCTATGCGGGGTGCCAGACCTGATCCTATTGTCCTTATCATGGGTATCCAAAGCGAGGCCAAAGCGCTTACTTTCCTGCACCACCAACGCGTCCCGGTAGCGATCGGCAGGCTTCTTTTTTGCGCTAGCCTGCTGCTTGGCGCTGGCATCGGCAAAAAGCAGATGATCCGGGATGTCTTCATTGCGTGCCACACCCTGCTGCGGTAGGTAGTCAACCCATCCCAGCAATTCCAAAACCGGACGGATCAGCTCCTGTTCAGTGGTGGCTTCGTTGGGAGCCTGGGAACGACTAAGCGCCTCGTACCTTTGATATACGTCGTCCCGGAACGCGGTAAATACTTCTGGCTGATCAGGAGACGCCTGCCATTCGGGCGTGGCCTTGATGCCGTCAGTGAGGAAGTAATGAGTGAATAATTGGCCGGGCATAGGCTGGACGTTCCTAAGCTGGTCAAAGGTACGTATATTCAGGCGAAAATGGCATGGACCGGAATGGTAAAAAGGGTTGCTTAGCATAACCCGACCCATAAAGCGGATGTTACTTTAGGCAGGTGTCCCCCATAAGTTCCAACACGGCTGTTCGAATAATAAAGAGGCGTTTTTATCTGCCTGTTTCTCTTTCGTTATGAATGTAAAACTACAGAGCTAGCTACAGAGCTAACTCTGTAGTTAATGCTGTATAAAAACTTGTATGTCAATGTTTTATTAAAATACTCTGATCATATCATTAAGGAACACCTATGTTTCAAATAGAATGCCGACGATTTGCCAAAAACAACTAACTACGGCTTCGCCGATCCGCCCGTAGGGCGGCTAAAGACAATCACAAACAACAACTGTTTGATATACCTCTCCGGATTTAGCTTCTTATTTTTGAATATAGATCAATTCCGCAACAACACCACTACGGAATACATAACATCCGTTCGCAAGATCGGTCAGGATGATCTTATTTTGGCCTGCGGCCAAATGGCCACTGGTTACACATTGACCCGCAGGGTCATATATCGAATACTCCGTGGCTTTATTGGTTTCGATATGGAGGTGGTTGACGACTGGATTCGGATAGAGGCGAAATCCGGATTTCTCCTTCTGCAGTTCCGTGGACAGAATTGTGCTGAATCCCAACGGTCCCAGCCAGTCCGACATATTAAGTCCGCAGTTGCTGCGAACATATACTTCATAGGCCGTATCGGGCGTTAGCCCCTGGAGCAGCCACGGATTACTCTGTGCTCCTCCAACGAAGGTACCCGATCCCAATGTGAAGCCCTGGAAGCCATATTCGAGTTCCCAATCAATCGCATAGCCATTTTCCTGCCATTCGACCGTAGCTTCGGTTTCAGTGATTCCGCTAATTTGTCCGTTTGTCGGTGCTACACATACCGGGGTGTCGGTCATGGTTGTGAGGGGACCGGCCCATTGACTGCTGTCGTCAGGACCACAGATGGCCCGAACATAAAAGTCGTAGGTACTGGCTGAATCCAGGTTTCCGATTGTAACCGGATGGCTGGAGACCACCATGCCGGCCATATTGGCAAGAGCGGTCCCTTCCGGCCCGGCCCGGTACTCCCAATCTGTTTCAGACCCACCCGGAGTCCAGTCAAAGTCAATGCTGTTCGTAGCCGGGTTCGCACTGAGGTTTGTCGGTTTCGGGCAGTCAGCCGATCCACTCGTGTACACGGTAATGACCCAGGTATTATTCACTACCCAATGACCCGAACCGGTACACGATCCCGGGATCAAAGCCGTAGTACCGGCATGCAGCTCAAAAGTGAGGTTGCCGGTGACAGGCCCGTTTGCCAGAAGGAGGGTTCGTGTGTAGGTCACGGTCGTTACTCCCGGACCAGCGGGTGGGGCAAGGGCTAAACTCGCCTCAGACATGCCGGTGGTTGTGCAATTGATATAGGAACGCTGCTCCGCGGGACTCTGAAATCCGGCAAGAGTGCTAAAAAAATCATAGGTTACGATCACGGAGTCTACGTTTACTCCGGCTGGGATCCCGGTGAAGGTTATGATCCCCGGGCAGGGCGATACCTGACTGGTGCTGGTTTGCACTTGTGATACGCCATTGATGTTCCCACCGGTGTAGGTTTGAGTGTAAACCTGTGCTTGCAGGAACGGTCCGGCTGTGAAGGCGATTGAAATAAATAACGTTCTTTTCATTTGGCTGTCAATTGGTAAACCTCTGCAATCTACGAATTTCCGGGCAATGCGATCACAGTATTAGGCCACAGGTTAATATATTTCATGCACGGACTGATTGGCATGAAATAGTTTTTAGTTACCGTCATGGAGTTACGAATTTAAGCATTATTTTTGGGCATGCAATGTCGGCTCTCTTTTCTGCTCCTTTTACTGAGTAGCCTGGCGGCCGGGCAACCAACTACGGTCGGTACCGCTTATCTTGATGCGCAGGGCTGTTATACGCTCACGACAAACGGATCGAACCAGGGCGGAGCCGTGTGGTTCGAAGATACGCTTGACCTGACCCGGCCTTTTGTCATTGACGGAGAAGTTACTCTGGGAGCAAATAACAGCGGTGCCGATGGTATGACCATCGCCTTAATGAACAATCCCGGAAATTCAATCGGCCTGGTTGGGCAAAACCTCGGCTATGGGAGTCTGTCCAATGCTTTTGCCGTGGAGATCGATGTTTATCAGAATGGGGGAACGGTAAACGATCCTGTTTACGATCACGTTGCCTACCTCACGAACGGATCGGTGATCCACACGGCTTCCCCCTCCCTTAGCGCGCCTGTAAGTTGTTTACCCTCGTTTGGAAACGTTGAGAACCAAAATTTTTATCAAGTACAATTATATTGGTATCCATCTACTCAAACGCTGGACTTTTATTTTGACTGTAACCTGCGTCTGAGCAGGACCGTTGACTTGCTGACCCTGCTGGGAACTACTCAGGTGCAGTGGGGGGCAACGGCTGCAACAGGCGCACTGACAGCGACTTTTCGGTTCTGCAAAAAATATGCGGCCAATTTCACCAACGACACCATTCAGTGGTGCAACGGGACAATCCAGCCAAATTATACAGCTCCCAACATCCAATCGTACTACTGGAGTCCGGCCATCGGGGTATCCGATACCGCCACTGCCGCTCCAATACTCAGCCCGCCTCAAACCACCACCTACACGATTATCCGGACCGATAGCTGCGGAACGGAACGGCACGATACATTGACGATATTGGCCTTTAGTTCATTTGATCCGCTGCCACCTGTCGAGATCATCTGCGAGGGTGATTCCGTACTGGCTGACCTTACCGGCTTTCCCAATCTGCTGTGGTCCGATGGCTCCGCCAGCGCCCTCCGCTATCTGAGTCAACCCGGAACCTATTACGTTACGGCTACTGATCCTATTTCCGGTTGCACTGCCATCGACAGCCTCCAACTGTATGTGGCCGAACTTAACCTGCAGGCGAGCAACCAGCAGGTCTGTTATAATGATATCGTCACATTGAGTGCCAACCCTCCCTTTGCGGTCCATTGGGCCGATTTTGATAGCGGCCTCCCGGCCGGATGGTCGCTGCCAGATACCACAAGCTATTTGTATGAACAAATGGCCGGACCTTTCAGGAACGATACCGTTGAATGGAACCTCACCGGTTTGCCTGAGCATGACGAGCTTGTGGTGGAATTTACCCTTTACATTTTCGATGACTGGGATGGGAATGGCCCGGCCGATGGACCCGATCTCTGGGGCATGCAGGTTGATGGAACGTCGGAGATCCATACGACCTTTTCCAACACTGCCGGAACGCTGCAAAGTTACCCGGACGACTTCCAGATCAATCATCCGGCCATGACCAATGCACTGCATACCGGACTTCCCCCGCGTTGTGCCTCCGGTGCCACGACCACCATATACCAGATGCAGTTCATATTGCCGCATTCTGCCTGCGATGCTTCCGTGAAATGGTATGGAGAGCTCATTGATGCTGCATCCGGTTTGCTGTGCGATGAAAGCTGGGCCCTGGACAATGTCATCATCCGTACCAATAGTAGCAGTAGCACCAGTCTTTGCCCGCCCGCATTTATGTGGTCCAATGGTGCCACAGCCACCACCTTTGATACGGCTATTCTGGATACCATCACTTTTACATACACGGCCGATTTCGGTGGTGTTAGCTGTGAAGACTCCATCACGGTTAATGTACTCAACGAGCTCTTTGATCCTTTCCTGGATTCCGCCTTCATTTGCTGGGACCATCTGCTCACCCTGAATGCCGGCTCCGGGTATTTAAGCTACCTTTGGAATACCGGAGATACTACGCAATCCATCATACTCAATGCAGGCGGATGGTACTCGGTGGAGACCTCCAGCAGCGCCTCCGCTTGTCTCGGATACGATTCCATATGGGTTGAACGAATTTCCGAACCACTGCTGCAGACCGATATTGCCTTGTGCTTTAACGACAGTTTACGTATAGATCTTACCAATATCTATGGCCCTGATTATCAAATCACGTGGGGTGACGGATCCACAGGTCCGGTTTATTCTCAAATGGTCTCCGCTTCCGATACCATTTCGGTACAGGTGTCGCATCCACAATTGACCTGCATTGATAGTATGTATCTCTTTGCCTCGGATTTCGAGTTACCCGACGACTCCACGATCTGGTGCCCCAACGAACCGCTGAGCCATTCCGCACCGCAAGGTGCTGCGTCCTATCTCTGGAGCACCAGCGATACAACGGCTCAGACTACCTTCCTGGCAGAAGGATGGTACCACGTTACCATCACAGCTGGCAATTGCATAAAACGCGACAGTATCTGGCACGACTGGTTTCAGGTATACGATGATATCGTGCCTGACAGTATGAACGAATGCGGTTCCTATACGCTTGACCTGAGCATGCTGCCCTGGACTTCCATGCAGGTGGAACCGGGCGGACTCTCCGGAAACCAGATCACCCTTGACCAAAGTGATGAATACTATCTCTCCGGTATCGATATCAACGGCTGTCCGGCAGCTGATACCATGATGCTTTGGATTGGCGAATACCCCGAGGTGGAGATCTACATAGAGGAGGATTGTCCGACCACCCGGTTCATGTATGTCAGCAGCGATCCGACCGGGAGCAGTGGCTGGACCCTCAACGGTGATACGATTCCCGGTACTACGCTTGACACCGTGATCCAGGAAGACAGGCCGCTTTATCTGATCGCATGGCTCAATAACTACTGCGATACTGATTCTACCTTTGCTACCTACGAACCAGGTTGTTTTTTACAGGGAGCTGTCTACATCCCCAATGCCTTCACCCCCAATGGTGACCTGGTCAACGATATTTTCCGCCCGCAGGGCAATGACTTCCAACGCTTTAAATACCAGATCTTCGATCGTTGGGGCAGACTTGTGTACACCGGCACAGATGCGGATGACGGCTGGGATGGAACGGTAAACGGTGAACCGGTGATCCTGACCACTGTTTTTGTCGTACGCGTGGTGATTTGGTATACTGATGGTTCGGTTGAAGAAGAGAGGACCACACTTCGGCTCATACGATAGTAAAGCCTTTAAATGTACGCGGTGGACTGGCTCGAACTCTTCATTGGACCTTACCGCAATTATTCGGCCTTCAGTATCACCATCGAAGCGATCGCCGTCGTGTTCGGACTGCTGTCGGTCTACTACGCGCGACGGGCTAGGATCGCTGTGTACCCTACCGGCATTATTTCCACGGCCCTCTACATTTACATCTGCCTTACCGCCGGACTCTATGCCGACATGGGCATCAACGCCTATTTCATGGTCATGAGCATCTACGGCTGGCACGTCTGGCTGCGCGAAAAGCCGCAGGAAGCAGTGGAACGGCCGATTCAGCTCCTACGGCGCGATCAGTACCCGCTGCTCTTTGGATCCCTCATCGCGTCATGGATCACTCTCGCCTTCGTGTTAGTACGGTTTACCGACAGCGATGTTCCTTTCATTGATACCACCACCACTTCCCTGTTCTTCGTCGGAATGTATTTTATGGCCCGAAAAAATCTTGAGCACTGGTGGTTGTGGATCATCGGAGACCTGATCTCCATACCACTTTACCTGTATAAAGGACTCGCACTCACGGCATTCCAATACGCGGTCTTCCTATACCTGGCCGTGATGGGTCTTCGCGAATGGAAAGCCGCCCTTTCCACCCAAAATTCAAGCTGACAAGGCATATATCTCAGGCCCTGAAGAGCAGGGGATTGGCTTCACGATCCTTCTTGTATGGGCGATTATAAAAGATCTCCACTTCACCACCCCTGATGATGTGTGAAATGATTTCTTCCGGACTGTGTTTTTTGGTTTGGGATTGCATGTACTTGTACGTGCCAAAAAGGAGCACGGCAAGTGTATCGAGTGCGATCATCAACCATTTTAAAAAGCGGGTCATAGATACAAGTAGTTTTGATATGTTCTGAAATAAAGCGTTTGAGTTGTCATGACTTTTTTTGTTGCAGCAGATCAATCAGTGCCACGTCCAGATCTGTGTAGCGATAGGTGAACCCATCCGCAACGATCCGCTCATTGCTACAGGGAGTTGACATCAACACGATCTGCGATTGGCTGCCTAAGACCGTCTGCAAAATGAAAGCCGGAACCTTCATCGGCCAAAAAGGTCTTCGGAGCACCCGTGCAACAGCCTGGGTGAATTCCCTGTTTGATGCGCCCCTGACTCCGACTGCATTGTACGGTCCTTTTAAACCGCTCTCAATGGCGTAGAGGTACATCCGACACAAGTCGTCAATATGGATCCAGGGAAGGATTTGCTTCCCCGAGGCTAGTGAGGCTCCTCCGAACCACCTGATCATCCTGGCCACTACCGGCAGGATGCCTCCTTTTTTAGACAGTACTATTCCCGTTCGCAGGATTGCCACGTGTAGTCCCAGTTGCTCAAAGTGTTTTGCTTCGGTCTCCCATTCCTGACACACCGATCCCAGGAATCCATTATCTGGTTCATCGCTTTCCTCAAAGGGCTGATCTGTCCCTGACGGATAAAATCCGACCGCAGAAGAACTGATCAGGGCCTTAACGCTGTTAGGTTTCGTATCAAGGGCTGTATAAAGCGTTCGGAGGGAATCAATCCGACTATCGCGGATCAATTGTTTATGCGAAGTGGTCCAGCGGGACGATATGGAGGATCCGGCAAGATTGACAATGAAGTCCACCTTGTCTATTGCCTTGAGATCCATTCTGCCTGCGGCAGGATCCCAGCCATAAACCTCCACTCCATCATTCCGGCGATGGGGCTTATCTGCCCGCGAGGGCAAAAAGGAGGTGCTCAGGTGTCTTACCGCATACCCGTTTTTGAGCAACATTTCAGTCAGTCGCGAACCAACCAATCCACTACCCCCTGTGATCAATATCATGCCTCTTCCTTGTTTTATGGCCATGGGATAATGTTATTCCAGAAGATTAGTTGCATGGCTGAGGTGGTCCTGGTCGTCTGAACAGTTTTTTGCTAAGCTAAGTTAGCAATTTTTGCATTAGGTCTCTCCGGATGGGTCAGTTAAAACTGATCTTCTGAAACCATTGAGGGCTACTTTTTGGGAAATAGAAACATGGGAGAAGTAAAAACCTGACTTTTAGCAGATCGCTTACGACCTGAAATGTATTTTGGACAGATGGGATAAGTAGGCTACATTTGTGCATCATCGCTTATTCACCGCAAGGCGGATAAACAAACGGACTTGAGGGGGAATATCATGACATATGGGACAGAGGAACCAGAAAATCATGTTCTTCAAATAAACATTCGGGTGTAAATGAAACCTCAGCAGAGGTGACTTTTGATTTCGATTTACTATGAAACATGCATGTTTTTTCTTATCGCTAATGATCGTATTAAGCGGATTTAGCCAGCCTGGTTTAATTTCTGTTTCACATGATACTGTTTGCTCCGCACAGGTTATTGACGCTTCATTTACAAATTGCTCTCATCAACAGCATAGTCTTTCTTTCAACAATTCCTATGTCCAAATAGCCAATTCCACTAAGTATAATTTTGGAGTGAATCAAAATTTCACAATTGAGCTTTGGGTGAACTCAACCTTTATAGATGTTACCGCAGTTCCCTCTCATGGCCAATGGCTATTTGGGAAGAGTGGTAACAGCTGGAACCCTCATTATCATGTGGGCATTCAAAGAAATTCAGGACTTCCCAGAATCAGCATTTCTGATGGTAGCAATGTTGTGCAATTTAATGGAACGATGAATGTTTGCGATGGGCAATGGCATCATGTGGCTTACGTTTTTAACCGAACTAATAATTCCATTCAGATCATCATTGACGGGGTTTTGAATGCAACCGGATCCATTACAATTGTTGGCAATACACAAAATAGTGCACCAGTAGTATTTGGTGACATCTATTATGGCCTGATTGATGATATCCGGGTTTGGAATACTGCAAGGACTGTGGTTCAGGTAAATGGTTTGATGAATCAGCTCATTAATCCGGCTAATCACCCGGATCTGATTGGGCATTATGACTTTAATGAAGGTACCGGCAACCTGATCTATGACTGTGCTCCAAATCCAGAGAACGGAATGTTCGTTCAACCCCCGACGTGGTCATCTCAGTCAGCCTTACCGGGAAATTTGACTTTCCCTTTGACGTGGAGCAACGGTAGTACATCTGATTCCACACAGTTTTTGCTTACTTCAGATACTACTATCTGGGCTCATTCAGGATTTTGTAAATATGTATGTACGGATACGGTAAACCTTTATGTATTGAACGATCCCATAGATTTTCTTCCGGATACGGTACCAACGTGTTCCGGAACTGATGTATGGCTTACTCCCAGTATTCCGCTTCCCCAAATCACCTGGTTTAACGGCTCTAACGATGATTCAGTGCTTGTTAATGCAAGTGGACTGTATTGGGCGTCTACCATTCAGGACGAATGTACTTTTTATGATACGGTATATGTTTATGCATGGAACGATTCCTTAGATTTTCTTCCGGATACGGTATCAATGTGTCCTGGAACCGATGCATGGCTTACTCCCAGTGTTCCGCTTCCCCAAATTACCTGGTTTAACGGCTCCAACGATTCAGTGCTTGTTAATGCAAGTGGACTGTATTGGGCGTCTACCATTCAGGACGAATGTACTTTTTATGACACAGTATATGTTAGTGACTGTGATATCATTTTGCATGTTCCTAATGTTTTTACGCCGAACGGGGACGGAACAAACGACTATTTCCGGATCGAAAACCTGGACAAATTTCCCAATACGGAAGTGTACGTATTCAATCGCTGGGGTCGGACCGTATTCACGAGCCGGAATTACGGACTGGAATGCGTGAGCAACGGAGATCCCGGATGCTGGAACGGGCAAGTGAACAATTCAGGAGGCCAATGTCCTGAAGGGACCTACTATTATATCATTCGCCTCCCGGGCGATGATGAGCGAAAGGGAAGCTTAAATCTCTTCCGAAACTAAAAAGACCCAGGCACGGTTTAACTCTGGCCAGGCCCATTCATAGCCCATATAAAGCGAGTGCCTATCGTTCAGGGGGATTCAGAAACCAAATTCGGGTAAATCCTCACAAATGCACAGCAAAGAGCTATAGCGGGCGGAAGCGGTTTCTCATCAGGCCGTAGGCCTTCCAGGTAAGCCATCCGATCAGGATCCCTAAGATGGCTCCTCCAAAAACATCCCCCAGATAATGAACACCGAGGTAGACGCGGCTGTAAGCAGAAAGGGTGCACCAGACGGCGAAGAGTAGTTCCGCGGGTTTCCAGTAGCAACGGAAGAAACGGCCGAAGAAGAAAGCCAGCGCGAAGGTATTGGCAGCGTGGGAACTTACGAAACCGAATAGGCCACCGCAGCCTTCGGGGACAAGACGGATGAATTCCAGGACCCCCTCCTGATTACAGGGCCGGAGGCGCTCGAAGACATTTTTGAAGGCGTGAACGCTGAGCCAGTCGGCCAAACCAAAGCTAAGGAGCGTAAAGGCCAGGGCTACAGTGCCCCACCAGCGTTCAAGTACGAAATAGAGGAGGAGGATGACGGCATACATCCAGTACCAGTGCGAGGCAGTGGTGATCCAAAGCCAAAATCCATCGAATGTTTCAGTTCCGAGGTTGTTGAGCCAGATGGTGGCCTGCCAGTCATATTCTATGAGCCTATTCAACATCTTTTTCGGAGTGCAATTTTTGCCAGATCATATCCTTGAGTTCGCTGAGACCTTGCCGGGCGACGGATGAAATAAAAATATAGGGGGCATCAGTCGGGAGAGATCTGCGTATCTCATCTCGCAGTTCATCGTCAAGCATATCATTCTTGGAGATGGCCAGAATACGGTTCTTATTGAGCAGCCCGGGATTGTATTTTCGCAGCTCTTCAAGTAAAATGTGGTACTCGTTCGCGATGTCATCGGCATCAGCCGGAATCAGGAACAGCAGGGTCGAATTCCGCTCAATATGTCGGAGGAATCGGTGCCCGAGCCCTTTCCCTTCACTGGCGCCTTCAATGATCCCCGGGATGTCGGCCATAATGAAGGAGTGGTGATCGCGGTACGATACGATCCCGAGGTTGGGTACCAGGGTGGTGAAGGCATAGTCGGCGATCCCGGGTTTGGCTGCACTCAGGACCGATAGCAAAGTGGATTTTCCGGCATTGGGGAATCCCACGAGCCCGACATCGGCCAGTACCTTAAGTTCCAGGATGATCCAGGCTTCCTGTCCTTCTTCACCTGGCTGTGCGAACTGAGGCGTTTGAAAAGTCGCGCTCTTAAAATGCACATTGCCCAGCCCTCCGCGTCCGCCCGGCAGCAGGATCACTTCTTCCCCGTCGTGGGTTACTTCGCAAAGGACCTCGCCCGTTTCGGGGTTTTTGGCAGCCACGCCCAGCGGCACTTCAATGATCTGATCTTTTCCGTCGGCACCGGTTGATTGGCCTTTTCCACCTGGTTTTCCGTGTTCTGCCCTGATGTGTTTTCGGTATTTTAGCGATAGCAGGGTCCAGTGCTGGGCGTTTCCGCGCAGAATAACATGTCCGCCACGCCCTCCGTCGCCTCCATCAGGTCCGCCTCTGGCGTTCATCCGGGTCCGCAGCAGGTGATGTGATCCTGCCCCGCCATTTCCGGAGGCAAAGAGGATCCTGGCATAATCAACAAAATTGGAGTCGCCCATAATTACACTTCGGCCGCTTGCTCAATGGCCGTCGCGAGGCGGTCGGTAATCTCGCCGATGCTTCCCAGTCCGTCCACATCGTACAGCCTGTCCTGAGCAGCATAGTATTCTTTCACCGGAGCGGTATCATGCCGGTAAACGGCAATCCGATTCGCGATGACCCTTTCGTTTTGGTCATCGGCCCGGCCGGAGGTTTTGCCACGTCTGAGCAAACGATTCTTCAATTCCTGATCCGGCACTTCCAGGGCCAGCATACAGGTAATCCCGGTACCCTTGAGTTCAAGTAGCAAATCAAGCGCTTTGGCCTGCGCTTGCGTGCGTGGGAATCCGTCAAAAATAAATCCGTTTCCGTGCTTGTTTTCTTCGATCTGGTGGCTGATCATACCGATCACTACCTCATCGGGTACCAATTCTCCGTGATCCATCAGTATCTTCGCCTCCAACCCGAGTTTTGTCCCCGCTCTGATCTCATCTCTCAGGATATTTCCGGTACTCAGGTGTATTAGCTGGTACTTCCTGATCAGGTTTTGTGATTGCGTTCCCTTTCCGGCACCCGGAGGGCCAAACAAAACAATATTTAGCATGCCAATTGCCTAAGATCCATCAACAAATCAGCAAACCAAACCATAAATCACAGTTGAATGTGAGCTTATGAGGACAAAGATAGGATTAATTGGAACTATCGTTTTCCCATAAATGAGGCCGTGGATCAAGCTGATCACGACCCCTCTTTTTTCAGGATTGCATCCCAGCCTTGTGATGTGAGCGGATGCATCTTGCCATCCCGGCTGATCAGGTAACAGGCCTCCCCGGCGGTCATGTGCCCAACCACGGTGAGGTCCGGATTGCCCCTGATCCTGTCATAATCATCCTGGGCGATCGCAAACAAAAGTTCGTAGTCTTCTCCGCCATTGAGCACGGGCACGGTCGGGTCCAGCTGAAATTCTTCACAGAGCCGCAGAACATTTGGGTCAATCGGGAATTTCTCTTCGTAGAGTCGCACGCCGAGGCTGCTCTTCCGTGCGATGTGCAGTGCCTCACACGAGAGCCCATCCGATATATCGGTCATTGCCGTAGGCCTCACTTCCAGCTGCTTCAGCAACTCCGGAATATCTTTTCGCGCTTCAGGTTTTAGCTGACGCCCGAGCACGTACTCGTGGCCCTGGAGTTCAGGCTGCATATTCGGATTGTCCCAAAATACTGCCTTCTCGCGTTCGAGTATCTGAAGTCCCATATAGGCTCCACCGAGGTCTCCTGAAACGACCAGCAGATCGCCCTCACGGGCAGATGAACGAAGCACTACCTCATGCCGTTTTGCTGAACCAATGGCTGTCACGGAAATGATGAGTCCGGACATGCTTGAGGTTGTATCGCCGCCGATCAAATCAACCCCGTAGAGTTTGCAGGCCATATGCATGCCATCATAAATTTCTTCCAGTGCCTCAACCGAAAAGCGGTTCGAGACCGCAATGGCTACAGTGACTTGCTGAGGCTGCGCATTCATGGCGTACACATCGCTGAAATTGATCACCATGGATTTGTACCCCAGGTGTCTGAGGGGCACGTAGGACAGGTCGAAATGGACGCCCTCCACGAGCATGTCGGTCGTTACGACCTTCACGCGTTCGGATCCGTCCGTGAGGACGGCCGCATCATCGCCAATTCCCGTCAGCGTGGACCCGTTGGTAATCTGGAAGTTTCGGGTCAGGTGATCGATCAAAGCAAATTCGCCCAGTTCGGACAAAGGTGTGCGAATGGGATCTTCATCCTCAAATTGCCCCATACCACAAAGGTAGCCATTTAAAATGACGCTCCTGAAACGGCTGTTTGCACGGTAATTCGTACTTTTGCGCTATATTTGGATTAATTATAAATAACCATGATTCAGGTATCTGAAACGGCCAGAGACAAGCTGACCCAGCTGATGGCGGAGGAAGGCGCTACCGCAGATGACAGCTACCTGCGCGTTGGCGTAACCAGCGGTGGCTGCTCGGGGCTGTCATACGAGCTCCGGATCGATAAGGAAATGGGCGATTCGGACAAGCTTTTCGAGGACAGGGGGATTCGCATTGTGGTAGAAAAAAAGAGCTTTTTGTACCTCGCCGGCACCACACTTGAGTACAGCGGTGGCCTGAATGGCAAAGGCTTTTTCTTCAAAAATCCAAACGCTTCGCGCACCTGTGGCTGTGGTGAAAGCTTTGCAGTTTGAATTGAATTTCGACCCGAAATGAGTGACGAGAATAAAATACTGCAGGAGGTAACTACATCAGAGTATAAATACGGCTTTTATACGGATATCGAAAACGATGCCATTCCACCGGGACTAAGTGAGGAAGTGATTGGCATGATCTCGGCCAGGAAGGAAGAGCCTGAATGGATGCTGGAATGGCGATTAAATGCCTTCCGGAAGTGGTCCGGAATGAAGGAACCGAACTGGCAGAAGGTGAAATACGACCGGCCGGACTACCAGGCAATCACCTACTATTCATCTCCCAAAAAGAAAAAAGAGTCCGATAGCCTTGATGATGTGGATCCGGAATTGCTGAAGACCTTCGAACGCCTGGGTATTTCGCTGGAAGAGCAAAAACGCCTGAGCGGTGTGGCTGTGGATGTGGTAGTTGACTCCTCCTCAGTGGCAACGAGCTTTAAGGAAAAGCTCGCCGAAAAGGGCATTATCTTTTGCTCCATGGGTGAGGCGATCAGGGAACATCCGGACCTGGTGCGCAAGTACCTGGGTACTGTGGTGCCTCCGACCGATAATTTCTTTGCGGCCCTGAACTCCGCGGTTTTCTCAGATGGATCATTCTGTTACATCCCGAAAGGAGTGCGCTGTCCGATGGAGCTCAGCACCTATTTCCGGATCAATGCCGCTGGTACGGGTCAGTTCGAGCGCACCCTGGTGGTGGCTGAAGAAGGAAGCTATGTCAGCTATTTGGAAGGCTGTACCGCCCCTCAACGGGACGAAAACCAACTTCATGCCGCGGTAGTTGAACTGATTGCGCTGGACAATGCAGAGATCAAGTATTCTACCGTGCAAAACTGGTACCCCGGCGATAAGGATGGAAAAGGCGGAGTGTATAACTTCGTAACCAAGCGCGGGATCTGCCACAGGAACGCCAAGATCAGTTGGACACAGGTCGAGACCGGTTCGGCCGTGACCTGGAAATATCCGTCGTGTATCTTGAAAGGCGATCATTCAGCAGGCGAATTCTACTCGGTGGCCGTAACAAGCAATCATCAGCAGGCTGACACCGGAACCAAAATGATCCACATCGGGAAAAATACCAGAAGCACCATCATCGCAAAGGGGATCTCAGCCGGACATTCGGACGGAAGTTATCGCGGCCTGGTGAAGATCCTGAAGAATGCGAAGAACGCCCGAAACTTTTCGCAATGCGACTCTCTCCTTATGGGCAACAAGTGCGGAGCACATACCTTCCCCTACATTGAAGTAAAAAACGACTCGGCTCAGATCGAGCATGAAGCAACGACTTCGAAAATTGGGGAAGACCAGATCTTTTACTGTAAGCAGCGCGGATTAGGTGAAGAGGAGACCATTGCCCTGATCGTGAACGGATACGTGAAGGAGGTCCTCAATAAACTCCCCATGGAATTTGCGGTTGAGGCACAAAAGCTCCTCGAGATCAGCCTGGAAGGAAGCGTAGGTTAATCAACAAACGGCGAACAAGGATTTATGCTGAAAATAGATAACCTGAAAGTCTCAGTCGAAGGCAGGGAAATTCTCAAAGGGATCAATTTGGAAGTGCATTCGGGTGAGGTGCATGTCATTATGGGGCCGAACGGTAGTGGTAAATCGACTCTGGCATTAGCGATGGCCGGTCGTGAGGACTATGATGTGGACAGCGGAAGCATTATTTTTCTCAAGGAAGACCTGCTGGAACTGGAACCGGAAGAGCGTGCACACCTGGGTGTATTTCTTTCGTTTCAATATCCGATCGAGATCCCGGGCGTGTCAGTAACCAATTTTATCAAAACCGCTATCAATGAAACGCGTAAGGCCAGGGGACTTGACCCCATGCCAGCGAGGGATATGCTCAGGATGATGCGCGAAAAAATGGAGCTCCTGGACATGGACCGCAAATTTTTGAATCGCTCTTTGAACGAAGGTTTCTCAGGAGGTGAAAAAAAGCGGAATGAGATCTTCCAGATGGCGATGCTTGAGCCGAAACTGGCTATTCTTGATGAAACGGATTCCGGACTCGATATAGATGCCCTACGTACTGTCGCAAACGGTGTGAACAAGTTAAAAAGTAAGGACAATGCCGTGATCATGATCACGCACTACCAGCGCCTGCTTAACTATATCGTTCCGGATGTCGTGCATGTCATGCTTGACGGCCGTATCGTAAGATCAGGTGGCAAGTCCCTGGCCCTCAAACTCGAGGAGAAAGGGTACGACTGGATCAAACAAGAACTGGCAGAAAGCGTATAATCGTGGCACTGAAGGAAGATATCATTCATTCATTCATGGCTTTTGAAGCTGGATTGAACGGGCATTCCAAAACACCCGTTCACCAGATCCGTTCCGCGGCATTTGACCGATTTGAAAGGCTCGGGTTCCCAAATCAGAAGAACGAAGACTGGAAATACACGTCCCTCCTGCCGATCACGAAGAGGGAATATACCTTTAAACCGAATTCCGATGAAGCACTTGAGTACCGCGACGTAAAGCAGTACTTCGTTCACGAGATTGATTCGTACCGAATTGTATTTGTCGATGGTATGTTCAGCTCCTGGCTATCGAACATCCCGAACACCGGGTGTCATCTTGGGTGTTTGTGTGATTCGCTGGAGCGAAATACTTCGGCTGTTCGGAACTATTTTGCCAAAATCGCCAGAGATGAAAATGATGCCTTGCTGGCTATGAACACTTCCTTCGCGTACGAAGGAGCCCTGATCGAAATTCCGGACGGGGTAACTGTTGACAAACCTATCCAGATCGTCTATTTCAACACTAAACGGCAGCGCGATTTCATAGTTCAGCCCAGGAATTTGATCGTTGTGGGTAAAAACGCCGGGGTCCAGCTCATTGAGCGTCATCAAAGTCTGGGTGATGAGAACGTCACATTTACCAATTCGGTAACCGAGATCTGCGCTAAGGAGAACGCGCGGTTGTCCTTGTATAAGATCCAGAACGATGTAGGTACGTCAACTTTGATCGACTCAACGGTAGTTGAGCAGGGAAGCCGGAGCCATGTTTCCGTGGGTACCTTCTCAACAGGCGGGCAATTCATCCGGAATAACCTCAGGTTTATCTTTCAGGGGGAACATGCTGAGGCAGATCTCAACGGTATTTCCCTGCTCCACGGCCGGCAGCACGTTGATCATCATACTACGGTGGATCATGCGGTTCCAAATTGTCAGTCGAACGAATTGTACAAAGGCATTTTCGACGAAAAGAGTCATGGCGTTTTCAACGGATCTGTGATCGTTCGGCAGGATGCGCAAAAAACAAACGCCTTCCAACAGAACGACAATGTATTGCTAACCGACAGCGCCACGATCAATAGCAAACCACAGCTCGAGATCTATGCAGATGACGTTAAATGCAGTCACGGATGTACGATCGGACAGCTGGACAAGAGCGCCTTGTTCTATCTGAAAAGTCGTGGGATCGCAGATCGTGAGGCCAAGGCCACTTTGTTGTACGCCTTCAAGCACGATGCCATGGAAACGGTGAAAATCGAAGCCCTACGCAAACGCCTTAACCGCATCATTGCCAAAAAACTGAATGTCGATATCGACTTCGAGCTATGAGCACCCTCACATTGGACATCGCGAAAATTCGGGCAGACTTTCCCATCCTTTCGCAGAAAGTACATGATGGTCCACTCGTTTATTTCGACAACGCGGCTACTTCACAGAAGCCGAAGCAGGTCATGGATGCCATTGCGAATTACTATGCCCATATCAACAGCAATATTCACCGGGGCGTTCATTTTCTGAGCCAGCGAGCGACCGACGCCTTTGAAGAAACGCGGGTAAAGGTGCAAAAGCACATTAATGCAGAACAGGCTCATGAAGTTGTCTTTACAAAAGGGACTACAGATGGGATCAATCTGGTAGCATCCAGTTTTGGTCAGAATTTTATCGGCGAAGGAAAAGAGGTGATCATTTCCAACATGGAGCATCACAGCAACATGGTGCCGTGGCAACTGATCTGTGCACAACGCGGAGCTCAGCTGAAGATCATTCCGATCACCGACCGGGGTGAGCTCGACATGGACGCCTTCCACAAAATGCTGAGTAAGGACACGGCCCTGGTAGCCATAAATCATGTTAGCAATTCGCTCGGGACCATCAATCCGGTCAATGAGATCACGGAAGCCACTCACAAAGCAGGAGGCGTGGTTTTGATCGACGGAGCCCAGAGCGCCCCGCACATGCCCATTGATATGCAAAACACAGGGGCTGATTTCTACACCTTCTCGGCACATAAAATGCTTGGCCCAACTGGCGTAGGAGTACTTTATGGTCGCGAAAAATGGCTTGAAAAAATGCCACCTTATCAGGGTGGTGGAGAGATGGTCAGGGAGGTCTTCCGCGATCACAGCACCTGGGCAGACCTTCCGCACAAGTTTGAAGCCGGAACGCCGAACATTGCGGGAGTCGTCGCTTTCGGAACGGCACTTGACTACCTCAACGGGATCGGATGGGAGGTGATCCGCACACAGGAACAGCAACTGCTGGACTACGCCACCGAAGGGCTCAGATCCATTGAAGGGCTCAGGATCTATGGTGAGGCCGAACAAAAAACCAGCTTGATCTCCTTCCTCATAGATGGCGTACATCCTTACGATGCCGGAATGGTGCTGGACAAGTTAGGCGTGGCAGTGCGTACCGGACACCACTGTACGCAACCGGTAATGGATCGCTTCGGAATTCCGGGTACGGTTCGCACCAGTTTCGCATTTTATAATACTACGGATGAAATTGACCGCCTGGTGGAAGGAGTCCAACGCATAAAAACTATGTTCGCCTGATGAGTATCGAAAAAAAACAAGAGGCGATCATTGACGAATTCACGATGCTTGACGACTGGATGCAGAAATATGATTACCTCATCGAATTGGGAAAATCACTTCCGCTGATCGGGGAGCAGTACAAAACATCCGATCAATTGATCAAAGGCTGCCAGGGCCGGGTATGGTTGAATGCCGCCTTAAACGGCGGGAAAGTCCTGTTCACGGCCGATAGTGACGCCATCATTACAAAAGGGATCATTTCCCTCCTCATCCGGGTATTGTCGAATGAATCGCCGGAAGATATCGTGAATGCCCATTTGCATTTCATTGACAGGATCGGACTTAGGGAACACTTGTCGCCCACCCGGGCAAATGGCTTACTGGCAATGGCAAAACAAATGAAATTTTACGCACTGGCGTATCAAAATAAGATCACGTGACATGCTGCTGAGCGAAGAACAACAACAAAAACTGGGCGAGGATGTAATTGGCGTCCTATCGACGATCTACGATCCGGAAATCCCGGTCAATATATACGAACTAGGACTCATCTACGACGTGCAGGTATCGGACGAGGGGGACGTGCATATGCTCATGACCCTCACCTCGCCAAATTGCCCGGTGGCTGAAAGTTTGCCGGTGGAAGTGGAGGAAAAAGTGAAAACGCTTGCGGAAGTCAAAACAAGCAAGGTGGAGATTACCTTTGAGCCCCCCTGGGACAAGGATATGATGAGTGAAGAAGCCAAGCTGGAGCTCGGATTCCTGTAAGATCATGACTGACACAATTGTCAATAAAGTTGCCCGGAGCTCGCTGAAGCCAATAAATCTGGAGGATTACTATCCCGCCGGGAGGCGGGTATTCATTGACCTCAAGGACTGGTTGTACGAAGGGAGCATACTGCGCGAGAAAGACTACCGTGAGGCCATCAGGCGGCATGAGTTCAGCCAGTATCAGGATGCTTACGTTGCGGTGGACTGCACTGAAGATGCGATCATTCCAACCTGGGCGTTCATGCTCATGACCTCATCGTTGGCTCCCTTTGCCAGGAAGGTGGTGGTTGGAAGCCTTGAACAACTGGAGAGCGTATTGTACCGGGAGGTGATCGACAACCTGGATCCCGGTGACTTCAAAGATCAACGTATCGTCCTAAAAGGTTGTGGAGATAAGCCCGTGCCGAACGATGCCTTTGCAGTATTCGTACAAAAAGTGTATCCGGTGGCCAGGAGCATCCTTTTCGGAGAACCTTGCTCCACCGTACCCGTGTACAAAAAGCAGCTATAATTTCACTACTTTTAGCGGCTCAATTAAAGTTTCACGAAAAAGATATCAGGTATGAAAAGATCAATCATCATCGCTTTGGCCGTCTTGCTTGCATTTCCGACAGCCAGTTTGGCCAATGAAGGGATGTGGCTACCCATGCTGATCAAACGGCTGAATGAACGCGATATGCAAAAACTCGGTTTGCAGTTGACCGCCGAGGAGTTGTACAGCGTAAACAACTCCAGTTTGAAAGATGCGATCGTGAACTTCGGTAGTTTCTGCACCGGAGAGATCATTTCGGATCAGGGACTGATCCTGACCAACCACCATTGTGGCTACGACGCGATCCGTTCGCACTCAACCGTCGAAAACGACATCCTGACCAACGGGTTCTGGGCGCTGGCAAAAGATGAAGAGCTTCCGGTTTCCGGCTTAACGGCCACTTTCCTGATCCGCATGAACGATGTAACAGCTGAGGTTTTGAACGCCGTTTCCGATACCATGAGTGAAAGTGAGCGCAATGCGGCTATTGATGACAGGATCAGGGAGCTGATCGCTGCCGCTTCTGAAGACAGCGAATACGAGATCGGGATCGAAAGCTTCTTTGAGGGGAATGAGTTTTACCAATTCGCTTATGAAGTATTTACCGATATCCGTTTGGTAGGTGCCCCTCCTTCATCAATTGGAAAGTATGGTGGGGATACCGATAACTGGGAATGGCCTCGTCATACCGGTGACTTTAGCATGTTCCGCATATATGCCGATGCTGACAACAAGCCGGCGGAATACAGTGAAGAGAATGTGCCTTATGTTCCGAAACACCACCTGCCAATTTCCATTGATGGAATAGAGAACGATGATTTCGCCATGATCTTCGGTTACCCGGGAAGCACGGATCGCTATTTGACCAGCTACGGGATCAGAGAAGCCCTGGATGTCAGGAATCAGGCGATCGTGGATATCCGTGCCAGGAAATTGGAGATCATGAGGAAGTATATGGACATGAGCGACGAAACACGGATACAATATGCTTCTGTCTATGCTCAAACAGCCAATTACTGGAAGTACTATATCGGTCAGACCGAGCAGTTAAAGAAGAACAAAGTCTACGACAAAAAACTCGCCCTGGAAAATGAGTTTACCTCATGGGTAGATCAGCACCAATCCCGTACGGATGCCTATGGCAAGGCTTTGCCAATGATCAAGGAGGCATATATGGATCTGACGAAAACGGCTTTGACTAATGTCTATCTGAACGAGGCCATGTTTCAGGGTCCGGCCAGTTTCTTTTTCGCATACCGTTTCCTCGAATTGCAGCAAGCAATAGTTACAGAGAACACGGAGAAGATCGGGGAGTTGAAAACAGCCATGGCCCTCATGGGTGAAGAGCACTTCTCCATGACGAACTACGATATGGATCGGGAGATCTTTGCTGCCATGATGGAAGAGTATGTGAAGCATGTCCCTGAAAGCCAGCAATCTCCGATCGTAACGGAAATGTTGGGAAAAAACAGGAACGATTACGACCGTTTTGCCTCCTATGTTTATGAAAGATCCGTTTTTACAGACCTGGACCGGTTTAGGTCGTTTCTCGAAAAGCCGAAAGCGAAAACCTTCGGCAAGGATCCGGTCTTCCAGTTAATGGCAGGTGTTTTGAACAACTACCTGCAGAACATTTCCCCTGTTCGCCGGGCAGCGAATACCAGGAAAACGGAAGGCGCCCGTTTGTTTATAAATGGTCTTCGCGAATGGAAACCGAACAGGAATTTCTATCCGGATGCCAATTTTACCATGCGCATGACGTACGGGACGGTTGGCGATTATCAGGCGCGTGACGCTGTTCATTACAACTATTACACCACTTTAAAAGGCGTGATGCAGAAAGAGGACGACAGCGATGAGGAATTTGTGGTTCCACAAAAGCTGAACGACTTGTATGACGCTAAGGACTATGGTCGCTATGCCAATGAAGAGGGCGAAATGGTGGTTTGCTTCATTACGAACAATGATATTACGGGTGGAAACTCGGGCTCTCCGGTGATCAACGGAAAAGGTGAACTGATCGGATGTGCCTTTGACGGTAACTGGGAAGCTATGAGTGGTGATATAGCATTCGAAGATCGAATTCAGCGCACGATCGCCGTAGATGTCCGTTACATTCTTTTTATTGTTGAGAAGTACGGTGGTGCCACCAACCTCATTGAGGAAATGACCATCGTGAAAACCGAGCCGAAAAAAGAAATACCTGCGCAGAAGGAAGAACCTGCCATGGTTCGTTAGTAGGCACGCTTATTATTGCCTTCGACGTAGTTGATAAAAGCACGGTTCACCACGCGATTTCCTCCTGGAGTTGGGTAATTGCCCGTGAAGTACCAGTCGCCCAAATTCCCTGGGCAGGCGGCGTGTAGGTCTTCAATGCGCTGGTAAATGATCTTTACCTTCGCCCTGATGTCCTTTGGCCGCAGGAGCTCGGCTATCTTGTCGGAAATTTGCCCGTCGGTAAACGGTTCGTACACCCGCTTCACGAAGTTCGTGATCTTGCTGTCGGGAAGATCCGTTTGGGCGAGGCACTGCTGGTACACCTCCTGGATAAGGGCCTCGCGGCCCGATTCCTTCAAAAGCTCAATAGCAGCCCTGAAAGCCACAAAATCGCCCAGTCTGGCCATGTCGATACCATAGCAATCCGGATAGCGGATCTGCGGGGCCGAGCTTACGATGATGATGCGCTTCGGATGCAAACGATCAAGGATATGCAGAATGCTTTTTTTGAGCGTAGTTCCCCGAACGATGGAATCGTCCAGGATCACTAAATTATCGTCGGGTCTGATCGTTCCGTAAGTGATGTCATACACGTGAGCGACAAGATCGTCCCGTGTGTCATCCTCGGTGATGAAGGTCCGTAAATTTGCGTCCTTGACAGCAATCTTTTCAATCCTCGGACGCTTGTCGATCAGGGCATCTATTTCAGCGTCAGTCAATTTTTCGGCCTTTTCACACAGAATGCGTTTTTTTTCTTCCTTCAGAAAATCTTCCATTCCCTTCATCATCCCATAGAAAGCAGTTTCTGCCGTGTTCGGGATAAAGCTGAAAACACTGTGGTTGAAATCCTTGTTGATCGCCTCCAGCACCGACGGGTATACTCGCCGACCCAACTCCATGCGCTCCCGGTAGATCTCCGCATCGCTACCGCGACTGAAGTAAATACGTTCGAAGGAACAGGCCCTCCGTTCCACAGCTTTTTTGACCCGCTTTACGGCATATGAGCCATTTTTTTTGATGATCAATGCACAGCCCGGATCCAATTCCGTCACGTGCTCGAATGGCACATTGAAGGCTGTCATGATCACTGGTCGCTCGCTGGCTGCCACGACGATCTCGTCATCGGCGTACCAGTACGCCGGACGTATGCCGGCCGGGTCGCGCAGCACGAAGGCATCGCCATGCCCCACTAATCCGGCAATTGCGTATCCGCCGTCCCATTTTCTGGAGGAGCGCTTCAGAATTTCCTGCAGGTTCATGTGTTCGGCAATCAGTTTCGTCGCTTCCTGCTTGGTGATTCCTAGCTCCTCCTTGAATTTGTAGTAGAGTTCGTCGTTCTGCTCATCAATGAAATGGCCGATCTTCTCGAGGATCGTCACTGTATCTGTTTTCTTTTTCGGATGCTGCCCCAGGGCTACCAATTCATTGAACAATTCATCCACATTGGTCATGTTGAAATTCCCTGCCAGGATCAAATTGCGGGTCATCCAGTTGTTCTGACGCAAGAAAGGGTGGCAGGACTCAACATTGTTTTCCCCATAGGTGCCGTACCGGAGGTGCGCCAGGAAAACCTCTCCACTAAATGGCAGATTTTCCTTCAGCCAGGCCACATCTTTTGTTTTGCCAGATGTTCCGGCAAAGGCTTCATTGAATCGGCGATTGATTTTCTTAAAAATATCCTGAATAGGCTGGCCCGTAATTGACCGCTGCCGTGAAATGTAGCGTTTCCCCGGCGGCACGTCAAGCTTCACATTCGCCAATCCGGCACCGTCCTGTCCCCGATTATGCTGCTTCTGCATCAGCAGATACATCTTGTTGAGGCCGTAAAAAGCTGTTCCGTATTGCTCCACGTAGTATTCGAGTGGTTTACGGAGTCGAAGCAATGCAATACCGCATTGATGTTTGATCGGATCGCTCATAGGGGATACCTCAGCTAGATGAGCAACAAGGTTACGAAGATTTGTTATGGCAGATCCTGTTCCATGGCAGCATAAGTATTTTAGTTTCCTATTTAACAATATTTGCCTTGCCCAATATACGAAATACTATCCATTTCATCAGACAAACGGGATCTTCACCACTTCCGCTCTAAGATCCCTGTTGCGAATCTGAATATAGATCTCCGTTCCGGGAGTTTTCTTACCGACCGGCACGTAGCCGAGTCCGATCGCTTCTTCAAGGGTCGGTGATTGCGTACCGGAGGTCACAACACCAATTTTGTTTCCGACGCCATCGGTAATCGGATATCCGTGGCGTGGAATTCCGCGGTCTGTCATTTTAAATCCAACCAGGCAACGCCTGACACCTTCTTCCTTCTGCCTGGCTAAATACTCGCTGTTAACAAAATCCTTGGTAAACCTGGTTATCCAGCTCAATCCGGCTTCAAGTGGCGAAGTGGTCTCGTCAATGTCTTTGCCGTACAGGCAGAATCCCTTCTCCAGGCGCAGGGTATCACGAGCTCCCAGGCCTATCGGCTTGATGCCCACCTTGCTCCCGGCCTTAAAGACCGCTTCCCAGATCGCTTCAGCTTTTTCGTTCTCAAAGTAGATCTCGAATCCGCCTGCTCCGGTATATCCTGTTGCGCTTACCAGCACACGATCAAATCCGGCGAAGTCACCTTTCTTGAAGGTGTAGTAGGTCATGCCTGCCAGGTCCATATTGGTCAGTGACTGAAGTGCCTCCACTGCTTTCGGACCCTGCACCGCCAGCAGGCTGGTCTTATTTGAGATATTGATCATTTCGGCACCAAAGGTGTTGTGCCTGGAAATCCATTTCCAGTCCTTTTCGATGTTTGATGCATTCACCACCAACATGTATTCCTCCTCTCCAATACGGTATACCAGCAGGTCATCCACGATCCCACCCGTGTCATTGGGCATACAGCTGTACTGTATTTTCCCATTAAACAGCTTGCCTGCATCGTTGGAAGTCACCTTCTGGATCAGTGCCAGGGCTCCCTTGCCGCGAATAATAAACTCACCCATGTGGCTGACATCAAACACCCCGACTCCGTTTCGAACCGTGTGATGCTCCGCTTTAAGTCCTTCGTAGCTTACCGGCATCTCGTATCCGGCAAACCCGACCATCTTAGCAGCCAATTTCTTATGTATGTGGGTTAACGCAGTGGTTTTCAAAACCCCCTAAGTTCCTGATTTGATCCCTGCCTTATGCTCCATTTTTCCTCCCAGCTCCCGCCTGATGCCTTACCTGTCAACGAGTTTCTTTTCAGCAAAGATCTTTCACCTCGGCCCTGAGCCCGGCAGGATCTTGCCAGATCCTCTGTATTCTTCCCGCCGCAGAGGCGGAAAGAAAAAGACCATCTTTAGAGCCTCCCACCGGACTTGAACCGGCGACCTACGCATTACGAGTGCGTTGCTCTACCAGCTGAGCTAAGGAGGCAAAACCAGTCGAGGTGACCGGACTCGAACCAGCGACCCCTACGTCCCGAACGTAGTGCGCTACCAACTGCGCCACACCTCGAAAAAACCGTCGGGGTGAGAGGATTTGAACCTCCGATCTCACGCCCCCCAGACGTGCGCTTTAACCGGACTAAGCTACACCCCGATCATCCCAAATAAGTACCACACTCTCTACGTTAGGGCAACCTTCCCTCTGAGGGGGCACAAAATTAGGATTACTTTTGCAATTCCCAATGAAAGCCATACTGCTCATGATGGTTTGTTTTTGCCCGCAGCCCCCGCGGTACAGGAGGTATACGGTGCACAGGGAGTCAACCGCCAACATGCGTAAGTAATCTTCGTACCTTTGTGCGTCAAAAAATGTTGATGCCGTGAGCAACGAAACAGAAAAACAGGACTGTGTGATCATTGGATCGGGTCCTGCAGGATATACTGCTGCGATCTACGCAGCACGGGCCGATCTGAAACCAGTCATTATTCAGGGTATGGAACCGGGCGGTCAGTTAACCACGACCACTGATGTGGAGAATTTTCCGGGTTACCCGGATGGGGTCACTGGTCCGGTTATGATGGAAGAATTAAAGGCTCAGGCCAGCCGTTTCGGAACCGAAGTGCGCTGGGGTGCGGTGACCAGGGTGGAATTCACCGAAGAAGCAGGGCAATACCACAAATTGTGGGTTGATAACAAAACGGAAGTCCATACACGTACCGTGATCATCTCTACCGGAGCATCAGCTAAGTACCTGGGGCTTAGTTCCGAGAAGGCCTACATGGGATCTGGGGTGAGTGCCTGTGCAGTGTGCGACGGATTTTTTTACAAGGGACTGGATGTAGCCATTGTTGGTGGTGGGGATACGGCCGCGGAAGAAGCTACCTACCTGGCCAAATTGTGTAAGCATGTTCACATGTTGGTACGTCGCAATGAACTACGTGCTTCCAAGGCGATGCAGCATCGGGTATTCAACACCAAAAACATCGCTGTACACTGGAATACCGAGGTTGAAGAGATCTTTGGTGGGCAGGTGGTTGAAGGTGTTCGTGTGGTGAACAACCAAAGTGGCGAAAGATCTGAACTAGCCGTTCAGGGATTTTTCGTGGCGATCGGACATAAACCGAATACGGATATCTTCAAGGGGCAGCTCGAGATGGACGAAGTGGGCTACCTGATCGTAAAGCAGGGAAGTACCGAAACCATAAAACCGGGAGTATTCGCCTCGGGAGATGCCATGGATAAGGTCTACCGTCAGGCTGTTACAGCTGCCGGAACCGGTTGTATGGCAGCTCTGGATGCCGAGCGTTATCTGGCAAAGCACGAGGTCATGCCGGAAACGGTGGAAGAGGCGACCAGCAGTTAGCAAACGGCAACGAATAGCATGACAAAGCCGCCTTCCTCCCGGAAAGCGGCTTTTTTTGTCCGGGCATAGTGCGAACCTGTAAGCCGGATCCTGTATCCTGCCGTAGGCAGGCTTCTGTCATTTATCTAGCCGTGCACTCACATGCACGATCGGCATCGACCTACCCTCCGGTTCGGGCGAGCAGCCCTCGATCCCGGTATACGCGGTCTTTCAACCCATAGAGTTTGCCCAGCTGACGCGGTCACCCGCATCACTGGTGGGCTCTTACCCCACCTTTTCACCTTTACCCCGCAAGCGGGGCCGTTCTTTTCTGTGGCACTGGTCGTACCCCCGTGCCCGATCGGGGGCCCTTCCCGTTAGGAAGTATGGTGCTCTGAGTTGTCCGGACTTTCCTCCCCCGGGACGGAATCCCGGCAGCGACAGAACGGTTCACAATATTGTCCTTAGCTTCGGCCAAAGCGGCGAGTAAGGATAGCTATTTGCTTTTCGATCAATACGCCAAAAGATCCCATTTGTATTCCATGTTGGTTCCTATCATGCAGGATTACTATGCAATAATACAAATTAACTTTTTGACATACAAGATATTACATTCTTTTTTTCAACAAAATTTAGTGCAAGGGTCCCACACTGTAAAAACGACCTGTCAGATCAGGTGGTGTTTGTTACAGTACAGGAAATCTGGTGGAATTTCAGAGCGTTGCTGGCAGACCGGGCATTAAAAACAGGGTCATGAGCCTTTTTTAATTTTTTTTCGGATCATTCCCAAATCTGTTTCAACAGACAGAATGTATAATCCATTGTGAAGATGGGAAATATCTATTTGGTCATAGTTGTTTTTACCCGTAAATACCGTCTCCCCCATAAGATTGGAAATGCGTAGGGAAAGGATTTCCAAATGACCTTTCTTTTTAATGTTTATGATCCCATCAGATGGATTGGGGTAAATGGAAACATACTCATTTAAGGCGTTTTCAGCAATCCCAATGGGATGAACGGTTATCTGATAGAATGGGCCACCAACAGCATTGCACCCAAAACGATCCGTAATGGTTACATAGTACCTTACAGATGAGTCGGGCTTAGCCCAAAAGCCGAAACATGTTGTGGAGTCCTTCAGCCCGCGATCAGGCCGCCATAAGCATGTTATCACACTATCGAACGGTACTGGCAGAACATCCAGGCCATGGTTCAGGTACAGCGAGTCCCCCTCGTTAATATCGAAGGTGTGATTGAGCAAATAATGTATAAAGCTGGAAAAGGTTACGGTGCAACTATCTGCACAGGTGTTTCCAATGGAGTCTGTGACATTTAAGTAAAAGGTAATGGTATCATCCACCGATCGATCTATCACAAAAGGGTTTGCCACCGTTGTATCGCTAAGCAAGTCAGATGCGTAGAAAATAGGGGAACCCGGAAACCATTGGATGGGTTCCATACTCCAGAAATATGCGTATGGAGGAACGCCAAGGCTTGCCGTTGGATTACCGCCAAGTTGTAAAAAAGCAGTTGAATCATTGGGGCAGCTGTGCTGATCAGGACCCGCATTGGCCGTACACTGGGCCATACCGAACTGCTGAACAAAACCGATCAGCACGAAGGTTAACAGATACTTCATTGCCAAAAAAGATTAAAGGTCATAAGCCTTTTTCCATTTTTTTCCGAATAACTCCCTGGTCGGTCTCCATAGATAGCACGTATATTCCATTGTGAAGATGGGAAATATCTATTTGGTCATAGTTGTTTTTACCCGTAAATACCGTCTCCCCCATAAGATTGGAAATGCGTAGGGAAAGGATTTCCAAATGGCGTTCCTTTTTAATGTTTATGATCCCATCAGATGGATTGGGGTAAATGGAAACATACTCATTTAAGGCGTTTTCAGCCATTCCAATGGGATGAACGGTTATCTGATAGAATGGGGCACCAACAGCATTGCATCCAAAACGATCCGTAATGGTTACATAGTACCTTACAGATGAGTCGGGCTTAGCCCAAAAGCCGAAACATGTTGTGGAGTCCTTCAGCCCCCGATCAGGCCGCCATAAGCATGTTATCACACTATCGAACGGTACTGGCAGAACATTCAGTCCATGGCTCAGGTACAGCGAGTCCCCCTCGTTAATATGGAAGGTAAAATAGTATAAATCATGTACAAAATTGGAAAAGGTCACCATGCAACTATCTGCACAGGTATTCCCAATGGAATCTGTGACATTTAAGTAAAAGGTAATGGTATCATCCACCGATCGATCTATCACAAAAGGGTTTGCCACCGTTGTATCGCTAAGCAAGTCAGATGCGTAGAAAATAGGGGAACCCGGAAACCATTGGATGGGTTCCATGCTCCAGGAATATGAGTATGGAGGAACGCCAAGGCTTGCCGTTGGGTTACCGCCAAGCTGTAAAAAAGCAGTTGAATCATTGGGGCAGCTGTGCTGATCAGGACCTGCATTGGCCGTACACTGGGCCATGCTGAACTGCTGAACAAAACCGATCAGCACAAAGGTTAACAGATACTTCATTGCCAAAAAAGATTAACCGTTAAATTGAACCGGCTCATTTTGGTGAGCGTAGCTAAATTAGGGTCATGACTAGTTGAGGGGTTTGTTTCGGATCATTTGCAAGAGCAATTTATACAAATCCTGGTTTCTGTAGTTGTACCTGAACTCGGTTTCCTTTAAATGGAGATAGAAGGTGTTTTGGTGCATTCCTCTGAACTTAGCTAATCGTGTTTTGGCATATCCCCAGTTGCTGTATGCCCCAGCGTATTGGGGATCAATTTCCGTATCTCTTCTGCAGCCTTTAAAGTTGGAAGAACCGCACCCTTTCGCAAAGAACGCTACCGGATAAGGACTTCCGTGGCGCCGAAGCCATATTTCTGGAAAGTGGCATCAAAATGCTCCAAATGGTAGACTTCATCCAACAGTCTGCAAATTTCGTGCTTTAATACGCCCGCTCCAACTCCATGAATAAAAACCACCCGATGCAGGTTATTGGCCAGGGCGAATTGCAGCTTCCGTTCGAAGTATTCCACCTGGATCCGGAACTTATCATGCGATGTTAATTCCCGCTCATTATCGACCAACTGATGGATATGCAGATCCACCTCCATACTGTTTTTTCGCATGCGCCGGTTGTGTTTTTGTGGCACCGGTCTTTTTTTCGAACCGGCCTCTTTTTCCCGGATCAATCTCGGCAGGTCCGCAGCATACCTATCCTGGCTAATATCGTAGTTATCGCCAGTATCCACCACCAGCTCGTGGCTCCACGCCTCCTCCTGAAAACCATCATCCGTGGTGAACCTGATCAAATTTCCGCGCACCTCCGTCACCATGCCCTTCAGCACGTCATCAATCATCGTCACCCGCATACCCGGCTCAATTTCCATAGCGCAAAAATACAACCTACCTTTACGCTACAGAAAACGTCCTATGCGCCGAATCGTTCCCTTTGTCGTTGTCCTATTTCTCTTCGCCTGCCAGTCCGGTTCACCCCGCCCGAAAAACAACACTCCTGACGCCGAAAAACTACCAACCCTCTTTCGGCTGAGCACCAGCCCTGGCGGCCCGATGATCAACCAGGGTGACACCCTGGTCCTTTTGGTTGAGATCGTTGATCCCTCCTATGAGATAGTCGAATGGAACTGGACAGTGAACGGGCTGCCTACGGCAGGAAGTGAGACCGGACTTCTCTGGTTCAGCACCGGTCGCAAGCTGGGCAAATACACTTTTACCCTCACGGGAAAAACAGCAGACGGACGAACACTGAGCAAAACGATCATCAGGGAGCTCGCAGCAGCATCAACCCCGGAGCAGTATACCTATGAACTAGTGCGCACTCTGCCCCACGATCCCAACGCGTATACGCAGGGATTTTGCCTGCATAATGGCGTATTTTACGAGGGAACCGGTCTCAAGGGTAAATCAAGCCTGCGCGAGGTAGAGGTCGTGACCGGAAACATCCTGCGGAGTTACAACATCCCAACCCGCTTCTTCGGAGAGGGCATCACGGTTAAGGATGGCAAACTTTATCAGCTTACCTGGCAGGGAAAAACCGGGTTCGTGTATGACCTGGAAACGTTTCGGCCTCTGAAGGAATTCACGTATAACACGGAAGGATGGGGCCTTACGCATAATGATACCGCGTTGTTCATATCGGACGGCAGCCACCGCATCTACGCACTGGATCTGAAGACTCTTACCGAAACAGGCACGATCGAAGTGTACAACGAACAGGCCAGGATGATCAATCTGAACGAACTTGAGTGGATCAATGGCGAAATTTGGGCAAATATCTACGGCACTGACTACATCTGCCGGATCAATCCAAAGACGGGCGCAGTGACCGGTATGATCGACTTCACGCAGATCTTCAACAGCAGTACCTATCCGCATCGCATTGATGTATTTAATGGTATCGCCTATGACGATCAAACCGAAACGGTATATGTCACAGGCAAGTTATGGCCTCATGTTTTCGAAGTACGCATCGTGCCGTCAGGCACATAATATGGTGCTTTGGAGTAATTTCATTACCTTTGGGAAAAGGCCTTAAGAAAACGCGATATGGATTACGTATCAACAGAGAGCAGAGCCGGCGAATTCATTGATATGGAGAACCGCCACGGGGCACATAACTACCATCCGCTTCCGGTGGTGTTGAGCCGTGGTGAGGGCGTGTATGTCTGGGATGTGGATGGAAAGCGATATTATGATTTTCTTTCAAGCTATTCTGCTGTTAATCAAGGGCATTGCCATCCCCACATCATCAGCGCCCTAAAAGAGCAGGCCGAAAAACTAACCCTGACTTCGCGGGCCTTTTTTAATGACGTGCTGGGTCCGTACGAGAAATTTGCCAGCCAATATTTTGGCTATGACAAGCTGCTGCCGATGAACACGGGTGCCGAGGCCGTGGAAACGGCCATCAAAATAGCGCGGAAATGGGCGTATGAGAAAAAAGGCATTGAACCGGATCAAGCCAGGATCATTGTGGCTGAAAACAACTTTCACGGCCGAACGACGACCATCATCGGTTTTAGCAATGATCCGGAAACGCGCAGGAATTTTGGACCGTATACGGACGGATTCATCCAGATCCCGTACAACGACCTCAATGCCTTGCAGAAGGCGCTGCAGGATGAGCACGTGGCGGCATTCCTGGTGGAGCCAATCCAGGGAGAAGCCGGGGTGGTGGTTCCAACTCCGGGATATATGGCTGCGGCAGGCAGAATGTGTCAGGAAGCGAATGTACTTCTGATCGATGACGAAATTCAAACCGGGATTGCCCGTACCGGAGCCCTTTTGGCTATTTGTAATGATTGCGATTGCGGTGTACGCTGTGAGCAGAAATACGATTACAAGCCGGATATACTGATCCTGGGAAAAGCTCTGAGTGGGGGAGTGTATCCGGTATCAGCGGTAATGGCCGACAATCCGGTTATGGAAGTGATAACACCGGGAACGCACGGATCCACCTTCGGTGGGAATCCACTTGGAGCCAGGGTAGCTGTTGCCGCGCTGGAGGTGGTGGAAAATGAAGGGCTCGCTGCCAATGCACGTGAACTCGGAAAGCTATTCCGTGCTGAGATGAGCCGATTCATCGAAACCACCAATCTGGTTAGCCTGATACGCGGTCGCGGATTGCTGAATGCGATTGTGATCAACGACCATCCGCATAGCGACACGGCCTGGAACATCTGTCTGAAGCTGCGCGACAAGGGGCTGCTGGCAAAGCCGACCCACGGGAATATCATCCGTTTTGCTCCTCCTCTCGTCATGACCAGGGAACAGTTGATGGATTGTGTGGAGATCATTACCTGCACCCTTCGCGAATACGAAGAGGAATGCGCTTTGGATCCTTCACCATGATATCAAATGAACAGCAGGGGTCAACAACCCTCTAAAACCATGAGTTGGATCAAAATAGCGAGCTGATGATCTGCCCCTCGGTGATGCCTTCGGCTTCGGCCTTGTAATTCCTGACGATCCGGTGGCGCAGAATGGCAAAGGCTACGGCCCTAACGTCCTCCTGGTCGGGAGCGTATTTACCGTTGATCGCGGCATGCGCTTTGGCTCCGAGGATCAGGTTCTGCGACGCGCGTGGACCGGCACCCCAACTCAGATATTTTTTCACCTTTTCAGGGGCGGCCTCCCCGGCCGGACGAGTGCTGCTGGCGAGGCGAACGGCATATTCGAGCACGTTGTCGCTCACGGGAATGCGGCGAATGAGTTCCTGGATCCCGATAATTTCCTCGGCCGAAAGCACATGTCCGATCTTTGCCTTATAGTCACTGGTCGTTTTCTTTACGATCTCAACTTCTTCATCGAAACTCGGGTAAACGATCCTGATGTTGAACATGAATCGGTCAAGCTGTGCCTCCGGAAGAGGATAAGTCCCTTCCTGCTCAATCGGATTCTGCGTAGCCAGCACAAAAAAGGGTTCTCGCAGTGCATATCGATACCTGCCTGCGGTCACCGCCTTTTCCTGCATTGCCTCAAGCAATGCGGATTGAGTTTTTGGTGGGGTACGGTTGATCTCGTCAGCCAAAATAATGTTTGCGAACAGAGGGCCTTTCACAAATTTGAAATGACGATCCTCGCCGAGGATCTCACTACCGATGATATCACTCGGCATCAGGTCTGGCGTAAACTGGATCCGGTTGAAGGAGAGTCCCAGCGCTTCTGCAATGGTGTTCACGAGGAGCGTCTTGGCCAATCCGGGAACCCCGACCAGTAAACAGTGACCTTTACTGAAGATACTGATGATCATATCGCGCAGTACATCTTCCTGTCCCACGATCACTTTTCCAACTTCCTTCCTGAGGCTGGCATATTGTCCGACCAGCGCATCTACCGCTGCAACGTCTGATTGATTATCCGGCATTACAAATCCTTCTTGTTCCAGTTGTACTGGAAATTACATTCATAACTATAGGGCATGACCCGCACATAGGTGTCATTAAGCCGATCCCCGACCCATTCGCGTATCATCTCGCCCTCTTTCTTCTGCATGACCATGGTTTGCAAACGCTGGTAGTCGTCCTTGAGATTCGCCCGGTGCGGTAAGGAACGACTGATCAACTGCACCAGTCGGAATCCATGTTGTCCGTTTGGTGTCTGGTACGCGATCGGACCGGCCATTTCGCCGACATTCACTTCTTCAATAGTGAAATACACGGAACGGTCCAGTTCGGATATCTCGAACTTAGTATCGGCTGTGGCCGGATTCACTATGATCCCGCCATTGTTTCGGGTGTCCTTGTCATCCGAGTACTCCATCGCCGCCTCTCCGAAGCTGAGGATCCCATCGTTGATAATGAGCTTCAAACTGTCTAAAAAGGCTTGTGCTTCCTGAAGATCCTCAGGACTGGTTTTCGGCACGATCAAAATATGGCGGATATCGATTTCCTGACCGCGCTTGGCTTCCAGCATACAAATATGATAACCGAATTCCGTTTCAAAAACGTCGCTAACCTCGCCGGGCGACATGGCAAAGGCCACTCCTTCAAATTCCTTCACGAACTGACCACGTTTTACTCCCTCGTAGAGCCCCCCGCTTTTGGATGACCCCGGATCTTCTGAATACAGGATCGCCATAGTCGAAAACTTGGCCCCATTTTCGATGCGTTCCCTGATTTCCCGCAGTTCTTTAACGGCTTCGTTCTTAGCTTCTTCACGTATTTCCGGAAACTTCACGATCTGTGCCACCTCCACCTCCGAATTGATCAACGGCAGGCTATCGCTCGGGATAGCATTATAATAACGACGTACCTCGGATGGAGTTACCTCAATGTCGCCCACCAGTTCCTGGTGTACCCGCTGGGCGGTCATCTGATCTCTCATGGAGCTTCTCATCTCCTCCTTGATCTCCACAATTGACTGACCGTAGAACTCTTCAAGCTTCCGTATGGATCCGATCTGCGCCTCAAGCATCGCCAGGCGCCGATCCATTTCGCTTTCCACCTGCTCGTCAGTCACCTCCACGGAATCGATCTCGGCCTGATTCAAAAGCAGCTTTTCGAACATGAGGTCTTCGAATGCCTGGCATCTGGTCAGATCCGGTCCGGTCATCCCTTGCTGCTGGTACTGCAGGTAATGCGTCTCCACATCTGATTGCAATACCTTGTACCCGCCGATCACCGCTATGACCTGATCAATCACCTGCCCCGATGGCTGGGCCCATCCGGCCGTGAAGGCCGTAACGGAGATCAGCAAAATAAACAGCTTACTCATAAATTTCAAACTCGTTCCATTTTTGCGCGTCTTCGTACAAACGATTTTCCATCTCTTTTATTAGGTTGAGCTTTCGTTGATGCAGGATAATGTTCCTGATAGTGGCGCGTACATACTCAAGTGGCGAATAGCTATCGATCATTTTGTACTTGATCAGGTGGATAAAATACACCGCTGTGGAATCCCCGATCTCGACATACCGGTTATTACGGAGGAATTGCTCCTGATTATATGTTTGCAGTGGCACGCGCGTGACCAGATCCATGAACGAGATCCATGCAGTGTCGTTCATGTAATGTTCCCGGGCGAAGTCGAGCGCGAACTGCTGACGCTTTTCGATGTCGGCCTCACGGCCGGATCTGAACCAACGGCGAAAGTTATCGAGCGCCGGAGTGGCCGGATCAAAGCGGTAGTATTCGGCCCGCACGATGTTCTCTTTCAGCTCGAAGTTATCGCGATTCTGATTATAGTACTCTGCGATCTGCTTTTCGGTGATATTGGTATCGAGGTACTCGGCAATGAGCTTTTTCTCGTACAGTGAACGTACCAGACTGTTGCGGTATTCCTCCACCAGGCGATCCACATTTTTTTCATTCTCGTTCAGATTGAACTCTGCTTTTTGCAGCACCAGCTGCTTGCGTGCCCAGTTGTATATGTAGTTGTAGGCAATTGCAGCACTATCTTCCGGTGGGAGGTCTTCGGAAAGTACTGATTCGAGATCGGACCGCAGCAGATACTTTTTACCGACCCTTGCTACGGCATCGGAATGGTCTGCTCCCTGGAACAAGGTGCAGGACTCCAGAAGGGCGAACGTCAGCAACACTATGGATACCCTTCCATAGCACATTACTTAACCTGTTCCAGAACTTCCGGATATACGGTGTAATCGTATTGGTCGCGCAGGCTCCTGATCCATTCCTTCTCGAGTTGGTGCTGGTAGTCGGAAATAACGAGTCCGCGCACCTTACTCAACTCCTTCGGCATCGGAGGCAAGATCTCCAGGATCTCAAAAATCTGATAACCTTTGTCCGTTTTTTCAATTTCCGAAATTCCCACGACCCAATCTTTGTTGGACCCGGGATACTCGTCGCTCGTGTAGATACCTTCTTCCACCTGGTAAGCTAATTCGCTATTCGCATTGAACTTGTCGGCAATCCATTTGCCCGACTTGCCCTTTTTCAGGTATTTGTGCATGCGTCCAGCTATTTTTTCGCTGTTGGCCGTGTGTATGCGTACCCTGACCCGCTTTGGCCACATGTATTTGGCTTTGGTTTTCTCATGGAAGGCCTGGAGCCCGACGGTATCGCGTACCGCTTTGGACCACACCTCCTCATCCATCAGTTCAAAAAGTAAAATTCCGTCACGGTACTCCTTGTACAGTATGCGGAATTCTTCGTAGTTATCTTCCAGGTGGTTATCTTCATAGGTTAACAGGCACTTGTCGATGAACTGTTCAAAGGCTTCTTTCAACATCACTTCCTTATCTTCATTAAGTGCGTCCCTGTATTGATAGCGACCGAGGAATTCAGCGAAATGCATTTGAATGATCGTGGTATCGGCGAAGGTCAGCACGGGTTTTATGTAATCATCCATGACCTCTGGTTTCCAGGAACGGCGATAGAAGGACTCGTCAATCAATTTCCCGAAGATCTTCAGATTCTTCCCATAGACTTCGGGGTGATATTTTTCCTTGAGACGGGCTACGACAACCTGCTGACTCTTTTGGGCCCTTCTGTCACCTTCGATTTTGCGACGAACTTCGAATTCGTCATCCTCCCGTGAGGGAGGAGCTTTGATATCCAGTAACTGGATGAGGTGATAGCCGAACTGGGTTTGGATCGGTTTGCTGATCTGACCGATGGTATCAAGGGCAAAGGACGCTTCTTCGAATTCCTCAACCATCACCCCGGAGCCGAACCAGCGGAGTTCCCCACCTGCGGTGGCTGTATTTTTATCGTCTGAATACTGCCTGGCAAGGCTTGCAAAATGCTCACCCTCCATTGCCTTGGCGTAGGCTTCGTTGACTTTTTTGTAAGCGTTCTCCCGGGTGGTACTATCGGCATCTTCATCAACCTGGATGAGAATGTGGGCTACCTTGCGCTGACCGCGGGCCGGACGACGACCGGTGACCTTGATCAGGTGATAACCTAACCGCGTGCGTACCGGCATGCTGATTTCACCTACTGGCGTGTTGTATGCAGCCGATTCGAAAGGATAAACCATGTACAGCGCTGTAAAATATCCGAGATCCCCCTGGTTGTCCTTCACGGACGGATCTTCACTGTACTGACGGGCCATATCCTCGAAACGGGCTCCTTCGATAATGCGTTTGCGTACTTCCGCAGCCTGATCATAAATACGCTGCGTATCGGCCGGAGAGGCATTATTCTGCAGTGCAAACAGGATATGGTGCGCCCGGATTTCGGTTTGATAACGTTCAAAGGCTTCGTCAACCAATGCCTCGGTCACTTGCAGATCATTTAAATAAGGACGTGCAAGGTCTTTTCGATAACCGCGCAATTCACGTTTGAATTGTGGCATGGTATCCAATCCTGCATATTCCGCAGCGCGTACCTTCAGTTTAAAGTTGACAAACAGCTCCAGGTACTCTTTTTTGGGAGTCACTTTCACCGTTGGAGTACTGCGGTTCTTGCTGTATACGTGTTCAAATTCCGATAGGTAGATACTGTCCCCTTCCAGTATCATTAATAATGAATCGTTCTGAGCATAGAGGCTTCCAAAACCAAAAATCAGTATCAATGCAATAAGTTGCTTCATGATCCAGGCAGATTTAGTTTAACAATTAACGACTGTAATTAGGTGCTTCACGTGTGATAACTACATCATGCGGATGGCTCTCTTCTACTCCGGCCGATGTGATCTTTACGAACTGAGCTGCTTCGCGAAGTTTTTCAAGGTCCCCGGCACCGCCGTAGCCCATCCCGGCCCGAAGTCCACCCACGAATTGATACATTACTTCATTGAGTGATCCCTTGTAAGGCACGAGTCCTACGATACCTTCCGGCACTAATTTTTTGACATCGTCCTCCACATCCTGGAAATATCGGTCTTTTGACCCGGCATTCATGGCTTCCACAGAGCCCATTCCGCGATAGGTTTTAAATCGACGGCCTTCGTAAATAACGGTCTCCCCGGGTGATTCTTCTGTTCCGGCCAGCAAGGAGCCAAGCATTACGGTGTGTGCCCCTCCGGCCAGGGCTTTAACGATATCTCCGGTGTAGCGGACTCCTCCGTCAGCTATTACCGGCACGCCACTGTCTTTAATAGCGTTGGCTACCACGTTTACGGCAGTCAGCTGCGGCACTCCAACTCCTGCAACTACTCGGGTAGTGCAGATCGATCCGGGTCCGATACCCACTTTCACAGCATCCGCTCCGACATCTACCAAAAACCTGGCTGCTTCGGCCGTGGCGATATTTCCGACAACGATGTCCAATCCTCCAAAGGTCTCCTTGATGTTTTTTACTATCAATTTAACTCTTTTGGTATGTCCGTGAGCCGTATCTACAACCACCGCGTCAACGTTATTATCAACCAGGGCCTGAACGCGGTCCAGCACATCAGCTGTAATTCCAACTCCGGCAGCTACGCGCAGGCGTCCGAATTTATCCTTGCTTGAATTGGGCTGACTTCTTTGCTTGATAATGTCCTTATAGGTGATTAATCCGCTCAGCTTACCTTCGTTGTTCACCACCGGTAATTTCTCGATCTTGTGCTCCTGTAAGATATCTTCAGCCTGCTCCAGTGAAGTGGTTTCATTGGTAGTTACCAGGTTCTCACTGGTCATGACCTCCGCCACAGGGCGGTTGTCGTTCTTTTCGAAGCGCAAATCACGGTTTGTTACGATCCCCACCAATTTCATATCGCCTTCCACCACCGGAATCCCTCCGACGCTGTATTCGCGCATCATGTTCTTTGCATCCATGACAAGCGCATCGGCCCGTAGGGTCAGGGGGTCCAGGATCATCCCGCTCTCGGCCCGCTTCACTTTCTTCACCTCGCGTGCCTGCTCCTCAATAGTCATGTTTTTGTGCAGCACCCCGATCCCTCCTTCGCGTGCCATTGCTATGGCCATTTTCGATTCCGTGACCGTATCCATCGCCGCTGAGACGATCGGCACATTAAGCTGAATGTTTCGGGTAAAAAGCGTTCTGATATCCACTTCGCCTGGCAATAACTCCGAATAGCCGGGTACCAGCAACACGTCATCATAGGTAAGCCCTTCGCCAATAATTTTTTTTGAATTAAGTAAAGACATGATGAGGCTGCAATGGATCAAATTGCGTGCAAAGATACGAATTTGTCAGCGAATCAGCTAAGATTCTGATGGTTCACCAGCCTGGAATACACTGATCAAACGTTTATCGTACAAGTGTTACGTATCCGCTATATCGTAGTTCCTCATCAGCTCCTTCCGGAAGGTACTCAATTGAAAAGACATATACCCCGGCAGGCATATCCTCACCTGCATAGGTACCGTCCCACCCTCTACTGGAATTGAGGGTATAGAACAATTGCTTGCCCCATCGGTCATATATGGCCATTTTGTATGGATACTGATCAATGAACAGGGCTGAAGGTTTAAATACGGCGTTCTCAGGAATCGGACTCAGCGGATTAAACGCGTTCGGAATGAATATGCGTGGATTTTGATCCACACAAACCAAATTGGAAGTGCTCAGCTCCTGGAATCCATATGAATTTCCGGCTCCTTCAACCGCTTCAACGTAATAACAGAAAACACCTGACCCATCCTGACCAGGAAAGGTCGAATTCAGGTCATCCGTCCAGGAAGCTGTATTTCCGGGCACATTGGTCAAAGGCGTCATGTTTGGAATATTGTCGATCCAACGGTAGATATTGTACGACTCAACTCCTCCATCCCAATGACGGTATTCGTTCCAAATCAGGTCGTTGGTTAAGTCCGCATTGGCAACTACAGACAAGTGAATAGTATTCGATGTATCGGATACCAGGATGTCGGCACCGCAGCTATCTACCGCTACAACGCGATAGTAATATGCCTGTTGGTTGAAGCTGGCAGACAGATCCTGGTAATCGAACTCATCACCTGTCAACGGCTGTGGCATCAGCCCTATCTGGGCATAAGGCCCCAGAAGATCGGATGAACGTTCGATGCGGTGTTCAATGACATTAGCCAGGGTGTCGACGTATACCTCCATGTCGATCATATTAGCCGCGATATCTACCGATACATATTTTGTGTACTCCCACCGGGGAGGCAGTGGAATATCTGCAAAAACACACAATTGATTGGATCTTGAGGTTTCCATAGCCGTTCCGACCACTTCAATAAAATAGCAATAGCTGCTGAATGGCGTAAGGTTCGTATGCGTAAAAGTGGTATCTCCGGCCATCGCCGTTCCCAGCAAGGTAAGCGGCCCGCTGTTCTCACTAACGTAAATATTGTACGAAGCCATGGGAAATCCAACGTAGCTGGTCCACCATAGGCTGTCGGTGTAGGTACAGACATTCAGGTAGCTGTCCAGGTACACCGTTGTGTGTATACTCGATACGGGTGAACGGTTTTCACAATTGTCTACAACAGCCACTCCGTATGATTCAGGCCCATTCGCCGCGTTACTGTTCAAATTGACATAGGTGGTTTGGTTCAGATCGTATACCGTATCGATCGGATTCCAGGCCATGTTTACGTCATCCCAGGTGTAAATGACGTAGTAAGCTGCATCCGTAGCAGTAGTGGCCTGATACGAAATACTCGCCAGGTTGTTGTTGATGTCTACCGTAACGCTATCGGCTGTACTCACATTTGGAGGATTCAAATCACCCAGCTGGGCTCCATCAACATTCGACATGGAACTACAGTCCCGGGCCGTATCCAGGGCTTCAATGCGGTAATTGATAAATTCGTCGCATAGGTCAACCGTATCGAAATAGGTCGTAGTCATAGTTGAGTCAAGCAAGGACCAGTTTCCTGCCGGATACTCACGGTAAATATAGTAGTAGCCCGTTGACGTAGCCGGTAATCCGCCTGGGAAAGGCGGGTTCCACACCAGATTGGCCACGGATCCGGGTGGCGGGGCTGTTACGATCAATTCGATCGGTGAAACAGTGTCGTTCGGGGGCGACAATAAGCCACAACCGGTGGATTGTCGCACGAGGTAGCTACCCCCTCCGGGTGCCCCGATGTGTGTAAAGGTAATGATGTCAGGATCCTGTATTGTTCCGATTGGATTGTATCCACCACCTCCTGCCGGTTCATGGTAAATGACGTATTCATTGAAATTCTGTCCTGTATCCGAAGGAAAACTCCAGTCAATCTCTATATCCCCATTATTCAGGGTACGGATACAATTAACCTCAAGTGGGTCCGAAGACCCTGGGAGAATGGTCACCAAAAAAGTGCCATAGAAAAAGGCGGGAGCATTGCAATAGTCATCCGATGCCCTCAGTAGGAACGCATATGTATTACTTGAAGCACAGGCGTTACTATAGACCAGGTTAGAGCAATCCGTATTCCAGGTAAAGGTCGTTGCCGTACCGATCGGGTTCGTGATGGGCGTGGGTGGATTCAGGGTCGCACAAGGGGGCTGCAGGCATCCTGTTGTGGTGCTGGTGAATCCGGCTCCGAACTGTGCACCGGAAGCCTCGATCGTCACCTCCTGGACCGGGCTGGGCGATCCGACCGGCTGCGGATCAAAATCCGAAGCCTGCATGTTAAAGGTCAGAGCCTGACCTGCAAATACGGTATCAACAAACAGGGATGGATTCACCTGGGTAAAGGTGGAAGCCGATATCGTTACATCTGGCGGCTCGTTTGTTAAACCACCCGGAAGCCCCGGACAATCCGCACCCCCTAAATAGGTCGTTTGAATATCCCGGAAGATCTCCGCAATCTTTTGTCCACAACGCCAGGCCTCTACCCGAATCACACTCACATAGGATCCGGAAGTATAGTTTAGTATGGATATCTCTCCCGTCTGGTTATTTAGGGAAGCTCCTGTATTGTTCGGGTTTTGTGTGGGCCCGGGGAACGGATTGGTATACGAAAACCCGGCCACAAAGGGTATGATCGTCGCCGGCCAGGGATCGTTATCCAATGGCTGATCCCAGTCGTAGTAAAGGGAATCCAGATCCTGATCAAAGGCATTCTGGTTATAGGTAAAGTCAAAACCGGTACAGATCACAGTGGCCGGTATCTCCAGGAAAACCGGAGAGTTATCATAGCAAGGTTGCGCTATATTCGGTATAGTGGCCCCGACCGGTGTATAGGGGTACATAATTGCCCTCAGCGTGTGGCCACCAGTGAAAGCCAGGTTGTCAATGGCGTTGTTGCGGCAACAATCGTCCCAGGTAAATATCCATCCATTCGCCGGTGGTGTCCCGTTCAGGGTCACGGGACCCGAAATGTATATGAACTCCTCTGCGGAACCTTCAATTGGATTCGAACATGGAAAGCCACAGGGTGGCGAAATATCGGTCTGTGAAACAAAGTTACAGATGATGGTATTCGGGGATGAGGTATAGTTCCATATATCCAGGGTTTGGGAAGAGGTAGGCTGCGGAATTCCGTTACAATCCCGATATACCTTCAGGGTAAAGAGATAATTGCCATTGGGATCGCACTCCCATGTGATCTCTCCCCCCATGATGTGCGAAGCGGAAGCCCCGGTACCAAGGGCCACCAGTACCAGCAAAAGGAGCAGCTTTTTCATTTGAATACGACTATTTTTCACATGAATCAGGCTGTAAAGGTAATACTTGTGAACTTTTAATCCAAAAGTGCAATCAATGGCTATGCAAGAGTTTTGATGGAGCTCTTTCACTTTGCGGGTCAGACGACGATGCACTGAGGTATCGGGGTTATCCTGTTTTTCGTTTTGCCGCAGGCAACTGACCTGTTCCGATAATCATCGAAATGGTCGTTTTTCAGACATGTGAAGATCTTGCTTCATAACGGCTTTACTTGATGCTTCAGTAGGCATTTTGTCTACAAATTTATGCCTTCCCTCCATTTAATACGCAATCAATACGGTTTAGTTTAAAGGTGTTCAGGAATTTTTTTCCTTCGCAGCCAGGCAGGTATGCTATCTCCAGATAGTAAAAAAAAACGGATTACCTCAGTGAGATTGCATCAGTACAACCACGACTCTTTCAGAAAGCTCCCAAAAATTTTTAATTTTACCTCTTCATTGAGAACCTTCGCTATGCCTAAACAACGATTCATCCTGCTGCTTATTCTTTTTGCTGCCCTGAGCCGATTGATCCCTCACCCTCCCAATTTCACGGCCGTCGGAGCTATTGCCCTGTTTGCCGGTGCTAAACTGACGGATCAGCGGCTGGCGTTTATCATACCCATTGCCGCTTTGTGGCTGAGCGATCTGTTAATCAACAATACCATCTATGCCAGCTACTACAACGGCTTCGTCTTCCTCACGGAAGGATTTGGCTATATCGCAGCCGGAATGATACTGATCGTCATAATCGGACAGCTCATGCTCCGCCGGATGACAGTCAAACGACTCCTTTTCGGAACCGTACTCGCATCACTGTCCTTCTTCCTGATCACGAATTTCGGGGTTTGGTCCGGAACACATAGCCCTTATCCGGCTAACTTTCAGGGATTAATGCTCTGCTACGAAGCAGCTATTCCCTTCTTCCGCAATGAATTTGCAGGAACCCTTCTGTACTCAGGAGTGCTCTTCGGATTGTTCGAAGTTGCCATGCGCCACAGGATTTTGCCAGTGAGACCAGGTCCTCCAAAACAAAAAAGCAGTCAACTGAAATGATGAAGAGCCAACTCATCCAGCGGCTTCATGTCCCTGAAAAAGCACTCTTTGTTGCATTGATCATTCTCCATCTCGTCCCGGTCTGGATATTCCCCTATTTCCCCTCTCAAGACGGACCCACCCACCTCAACAATGCCAATGTCCTACGCGAATACAACCATCCTGACCGATCTATCTTCCGCGAGTACTACGTCATCAATTCCAACCCAGAGCCAAACTGGACCGGGCACCTCGTCCTTGCAGGACTCATGTACCTTCTACCACTTCTCGTTGCGGAAAAGCTATACCTGACAGGTTATATCATTCTGCTCCCCCTCTCCGCCCGCTTCGCTGTCCGTGCAGTTGACCACAAAAACTCAAGCTTAGCTGTCCTGTCGTTCCCTTTCGTGTTCAACTACCTGCTCCACAAAGGCTTTTATAACTTTTCATACAGCCTTCCCATCTTCTTCCTGGTGACAGGCTATTGGTTAAAAAAGCAGGAACATTTCAGATGGCGCGAAGGCTTAACCCTCACCCTTTTATGGCTCACCCTCTACTTCTCCCATATCTTCACCGTCGTAACGACCTGTGTTGCCATCGGATTATTGGCCTTTCTATTCACTGCGTTCGATCTTTCGAACCACTTTCGCGGACAATCAATACCTTTCTGGAAGCGGCTAAGATCCCGAGCCCTTATCCCTTTCATCGCATTCATCCCCACGCTCCTCTTCGCCCTGAATTTTATGCACCAAAAAGGTGCCGACAGTGGAACGACTACCCCCATGACCTTTCAGTTGGGCCGGCTTCTAACCCTGGAATCGCTCGTCTCATACCATGAATTTGAACGATGGCTCGCTGTTACACTCGTTTTTCTCTTTGCAGTCTTGACGGCCTATGCCTTCATCTCCAAGGTCGTCCACTGGCAATGGAACCGGTGGGACGCCCTCCTGCTCGTCTCAGCCCTCTATGTGTACATTTATTTTATCGCACCTGACAAAATATTCGGCGGAGAATTCATCAAACATCGAATGATCCTGTTCCCCTATTTCAGCCTGCTCCTCTGGATGGCCGGACAGCGTTGGCGTCCCTACGCTATGCGAACGGTGCAGGTCTGCGCCACAACCATTGCTGTGGCATTCCTGGTCATGCACATACGCAGCTACGCCCAACTAAATAATTATCTGAAAGAATACATTGCCGCCGGTGACCATATCGAACCAAACACAACTCTCCTGCCCCTGTGCTTCAGCCATCAGGGACGGGACGAGAACGACCAGCCCATAGCATACCGTGTCAGACCCTTCCTCCACGCCGCTGGCATTATAGCTGCCAAACGCCGCATCGTTGAAATGGACAACTACGAAGGCAACACAAACTATTTCCCGGTTCTCTTCCGACCCGACAAAAACCCGTTCCAACATATCGGAGCCATCGAAATGCAGCCTCCGAAGGTTGACTTCCTCTCGTTCCATGAAAAAACAGGTGGGTATGTCGACTATGTCCTCCTGTGGCAACTGCGCGATCTCCAACATGAGAACACCCAGCATATTCTGGAGCAACTCGACATCGGTGGCTATGAACGCATCTTCATCTCAAAACCGACTGGAGCCGCCCAGCTTTACCGCCGAAGCGAACACCTCACTGAATGAAACTGCTTCCGAAGCTGTCCTCAATGGTGAGCAACCAACCCCGGCCCCCATTCCCTTTTACTGTAGCCGAGCGCTCATCGGAGATTGACGATGACCTTCGGTCAGATACCTTCCTCTTCATATCTTTACGCCAAATTCCTATGGGTCATGGCAACAATGTACATTCAACGGAGGGAGCGCTTCAGTGCAGCACACCAATTATACAATCCGAACTGGTCAAAAAAGCAGAACGATGAAGTGTTTGGTAAATGTGCGAACGAGAACTTTCACGGACATAATTTCGTGCTCACCGTAACGGTCAGGGGAGAACCGGATCCGGACACCGGATTCGTAGTCAATTTAGCAGATCTGAGCCGGGTCATAAAGGAACAGGTGATTGACCAGGTGGATCACCGAAACCTGAATCGGGACGTGGCTTTTATGCGCGAAAAAATAACCTCAACGGAAATGCTTATTATTGAGTTCTGGAAAATTTTGACGCCAAAAATCAGGGCTCTGGGTGCGACTTTGCATAAACTTCGGCTCGAAGAAACAGAAAACAACTTCGTTGAATATTGTGGAGAATAAGACCGGCCATATTCCCCCTCAACTTTATCGGGAAATGAGCTCAACCGAAAGTTTCAGCGCGGTTCGCGAGCGAAGGCATCACCTGGTACCTGGGGCAAACAGATCCCAATCTGAAGATCATAGTGATCGCACCTGTGGAGCAGTCCAGGGCAGGCATTGAAAGAAGAAAATATGGAAATAGACGGCTACTCAATCACCATCTCCGAAATCATGACCAAAACCCATTGATATGACCGCATATGTATTTCCTGGTCAAGGTGCCCAGTTCGTTGGTATGGGGCAGGACCTCTATAACTCTGGTGGCGCATTGAAGGACCGGTTTGAACAAGCCAATGATCTCCTTGGATTCCGCATTACCGACATCATGTTCAACGGTACCCAGGAAGAACTGAAACAAACCAGGATGACCCAGCCAGCAATCTTTTTGCACAGTGTGGTTGCTGCTGAAGCGATGGGACCGGCCTTTCGGCCGGATATGACCGCTGGCCACTCACTGGGCGAATTCAGCGCCCTGGTGGCCTCAAAGGCCATACATTTCGAAGATGGACTTCAGCTTGTTTCACAGCGGGCCCTGGCCATGCAGGAAGCTTGCCAGGCGGAGCCGTCAACTATGTCTGCGGTCATCGGACTCAATGACGATGTCGTGGAGCAATTGTGTGCGGAAACCGACGGGGTTGTGGTACCGGCCAATTATAACTGTCCGGGACAATTGGTGATCTCAGGGGCGCGTTCAGCTGTGGAAGCCGCATGCGAAAAAATGAAGGAAGCAGGGGCGCGTCGCACCCTGATCCTTCCTGTCGGCGGAGCTTTTCACTCGCCACTGATGGAACCGGCCCGCGAGAAGCTGGCAACAGCGATCAAAACAATAGCATTCCGTGATCCGATCTGTCCGGTGTATCAAAACGTGCCAGCCGTGGCCATACAAGATGCGGAAACTATCCAAAAAAATCTGGTGGCTCAGTTGACCGCACCTGTGAAATGGACGCAAAGCATACAAGCTATGGTAGCCGACGGCGCAACCGACTTTATGGAGGTGGGGCCCGGGAAAGTGTTGCAGGGGTTGGTGAAAAAGATCTATCGCCAGGCGAATGTTTCTTCTTTCAGCTTCGGATAACGTTTATCCAACGTACCAACGATCGCGATCGTACCTGGCAAAATACCGTGAAAAGCACGATCCACGTCCCAGCCGAACTTACCGGTAACGCACTTCTTTAGCAATCGTTATACGTGTTAATGGTCTTGATAGGCACCCGATGTGATCCGGGCCATCCATGACCCGTTAGCCAGATACCAATCAATTGTTTCGGATAACCCCTCCTCAAAACTCACTGAGGGCTCCCATCCCAGCTCATTCCTGATCTTACTGGCATCAATCGCATAGCGGCGATCATGTCCCGGACGATCCTTAACATAGGAAATCAGTTTTTCCGAGGTCCCCGGTTCGCGTCCTAGTTTTTTATCCATTTGCCTGATCAACACTCTGATCAGATCAATATTCTGCCACTCGTTGAATCCACCAATGTTATAGGTTTCAGCATTGACTCCCTTGTGATACACCAGGTCAACGGCCCGGGCGTGATCGATCACGTACAACCAATCGCGAGTATATTTTCCGTCGCCGTAAACCGGCAAAGGCTTGCTCTGCCTGATATTATTGATAAACAAGGGTATCAGCTTTTCCGGAAATTGATTCGGACCGTAGTTGTTTGAACAGTTTGTGACCACATAGGGTAATCCATATGTTTCACCGTAAGCGCGAACAAAATGGTCGCTACCCGCCTTACTGGCCGAATAAGGAGAGTTCGGATCGTACGGAGTCGTTTCCGTAAATAAGCCCGTTTCTCCCAGGGTACCATAGACTTCATCGGTCGAAATGTGGTGAAATCGCTTTCCCTCGTACTGGCCCTTCCATGCATCCACCGCTTCGTTCAGCAAATTCACGGTCCCCATGATATTGGTCCGAACAAACACCAGCGGATCACTGATACTGCGATCCACATGACTCTCGGCCGCCAGATGGATCACTCCGTCGAATTCGTAACGGCCAAACAAATTCTTCAGCGCCACCGCATCGTTGATATCGAGTTTTTCGAACACGTAGTTCGGTTTTTGATCAATATCTCTCAGGTTCTCCAAATTACCGGCGTAGGTGAGAGCGTCCAAATTGACGATCAAGGTATCCGGGTACTTATCTGCGAACAAACGAACCACGTGCGAGCCGATGAATCCAGCCCCACCCGTTACCAGCAAGGTCCTTTTGAAATCTGTCATCTCACGTTTGTTCTTTAAGTGCTTTTTCAAAGTTCCATGCCGAAACGAGCATCTCTTCAAGTGAACGTTTCGGCTCCCAGCCTAATACTTCACGTGCCTTCGAAATATCCGCGTACACCGCTTCCACATCTCCGGGCCGACGATCCACGATCCTGTATGCAAGCCGAATACCCGTAGCTGACTCAAAGGCCTTGATCATCTCCAGAACCGTTGACCCATTCCCGGAACCGAGATTGAATACTTCGAAATCACCCTTGTTCTTCCGATTGATCAATCGCTGCACAGCCAAAATATGTGCCTCGGCAATGTCCTCCACATGGATATAGTCCCGGATGCACGATCCGTCCCGCGTATTGTAATCGCCCCCGAAGACCCGCAAAAACGCACGCTTTCCCATGGCCGTTTGCGTAATGTATGGAACAAGGTGATGTGGCTCCCCATCCTGAAACTCCCCGATGATTGACGTTTTATGGGCTCCGATGGGATTAAAATAGCGCAGTGAGACCACGTTGATCCCAGAGACCTTGCTGAAGTCGCGCAATATATCCTCTCCGATCTTTTTGGTATTACCGTATGGAGATCCCGCTTCCTTCACAGGAGCATCTTCCCCTGCGGGGAGATGATCAGGATTGCCGTAAACAGTACAGCTGGAGCTGAATACGATCGGGCTAACCCCATACTTGTCCATACATCTGGCCAGGTTCATTGTCGAGATCAGGTTGTTCTCGTAGTACCTGAGCGGTTTATCCACGGATTCGTTCACAAGCAGAAAAGCGGCAAAGTGGATCACTCCAGCTATGTCCAAATGCCGCTCGAAAACCCCGGACAATTCTTCCAAGTGGCACATCTCGACCTGCTCAAACAGGATCTCACCACCGACGATCTTCCCGATCCTCCCTCTGACCTCATAGTCCGATCTACTTAGGTTATCGATCACCAAAGGGGTATATCCCTGTTCGATCAATGATACACAGGTGTGGGATCCTATATACCCGAGCCCGCCCGTTACCAGGATCTTAGCCCCCATGGATCAGCGCTTTATGTATTTATCGAAGTTGTAGTGCTCCGTTTCATTCAGGCGCTCCCTCGGCAACCCCCTGAAATACTCATAGGTTAGCCCGAGCCCTTCCTTCCTGCTCACTTTTGGCTCCCAGCCAAGAACATTCCTGGCCCTGGTGATATCCGGCTGACGCACTTTCGGATCATCCTTCGGTAATCCCTTAAACACAATCTTCTGAGTGGTTCCGGTTAGCTCAATGATCTCTTTGGCAAATTCCAAAATGGTAATTTCCTCCGGATTACCAATATTCACCGGATCCGTGCAATCGCTGTGCAGCAATTGATAGATCCCCTCAACCATGTCATCCACATAGCAAAAACTTCGCGTTTGTGAACCATCGCCAAATACAGTCAGATCCTCCCCGCGCAGTGCCTGACCAATAAAGGCAGGCAGTACCCGTCCGTCGTTCAATCGCATCCGGGGTCCGTAGGTATTAAAGATGCGCGCAATCCGGGTCCTGAGTCCGTGGAAAGTATGGTAGGCCATTGTAATTGCTTCCTGAAAGCGCTTGGCTTCATCGTACACCCCGCGCGGCCCAACCGGATTCACATTACCCCAGTAATCTTCCCGCTGAGGATGTACCAAAGGATCTCCGTACACTTCTGATGTAGAGGCAATGAGCAATCGGGCACCCTTTTCCTTAGCGAATCCAAGTAAATGGTACATGCCCACCGAACCTACCTTGAGGGTTTGAATGGGGATCTTGAGGTAATCAATCGGACTTGCCGGCGAAGCAAAATGCAAAATGTCATCAATATGACCGCTGACATGCACAAACCTGCTCACGTCGTGGTGGTAAAATTCAAAATCATTTCGGGGCATCAGATGCCCGATGTTCCGCATATCACCGGTGATCAGGTTGTCCATTCCCACCACCTCATATTCTTCCGCAAGGAAGCGATCGCACAAATGGCTCCCCAGAAAACCGGCGGCCCCCGTAATAAGTACTCTGGGCATAGTATGTATAATTAACGTACGACTTCGCGACCAATACTGCTGTAAAAGTACCCGAGCTCGCGCATCTGGTCAGGATCGTACAGGTTCCTTCCATCAAAGATAACCCGCTGATTCAGCTTTTTATCGACCTCGGCAAAGTCCGGATTCCGGAACATACTCCACTCCGTACAGATCACCAGCGCATCGGCACCATCAATGGCCGAGTATGGGTCGCCGGCGTAGCTGATCTTGTCCCCGATCAGTTCTTTTACATTGTCCATGGCTTCCGGATCAAATGCGGTGATCTCACCACCAGCTTCCACGAGTTTGTCGATAATATAAAGCGATGGCGCTTCGCGGATGTCATCCGTATCTGGTTTGAACGCCAATCCCCATATAGCGATCTTCCTACCTTTCAGCTCACCCCCGAAGAAATCAAGTACCTTCGGTACGATCACTAATTTCTGCTGATCGTTCACGCGCATGACACTCTCCAGAATACGGAAGGCGTATCCTACCTCACGACCCGATCTGGCCAGGGCCTGCACATCTTTGGGAAAACAGCTTCCTCCATACCCGACCCCTGGAAACAAAAATCGCCTCCCGATACGTGTATCTGTTCCGATACCGATTCGCACCTTGTCTACATCGGCCCCTATTACTTCACAGAAGTTCGCGATCTCGTTCATAAAAGTAATCTTAGTCGCCAAAAAACTGTTGGCAGCATACTTGGTCAGCTCTGCCGACTTCTCATCCATAAAAATGATCGGATTTCCCTGACGGACGTATGGCTTGTACAGGCTTTCCATTATGTCCCGGGCCCGCTGACTGCCCGTCCCTACCACAATGCGATCAGGCTTCAGAAAATCGTCCACCGCAAAACCTTCACGCAAAAACTCCGGATTCGAAACCACATCGAATTCCACATCGGCATTCGCCGCAATTGCTGCTGTAACCTTTTCCGACGTACCTACGGGAACGGTACTCTTGTTTACGATCACCTTGTAGCTTCCGATCATTTTTCCCAGAGCATCTGCCACTCCCAACACATAGCTCAGGTCCGCAGAACCATCCTCCCCGGGAGGCGTAGGCAAAGCCAGAAAAACAATTTTGGCCGGGTGTACCACCCCGGCCAGATCCGTAGTGAATTTCAATCGGCCGGCCTTAATATTCCGATCAAACAACACGTTGAGATGTGGCTCATAGATCGGCACAACTCCATTGCGCATTTTCCCGACCTTGGCCTCATCTATATCAACGCAGGTGACCTTATTTCCTGTTTCCGCTAAACAGGTACCGGTCACCAACCCAACGTACCCGGTACCTACAACTACAATGTTCATGAAAGTGCCGCTTTTACTGCATCAATGATCAGATCTTGTTGCTCCCTGCTCAGTTCGCTGTGCATCGGAAGACTGAATACCCGATCGCACAGCTGCTCCGTTACCGGAAAGTTCCCCTCTGCGTATCGGTCATCGCGATAGGCCTTTTGCATATGTAACGGCACCGGATAGTAGATCATTGCCGGCACCTCCCGTTCCTGAAGTTTTGCCACGAGCATATTTCGATCTCCCTCCAGCAACTGCAGGGTGTACTGATGAAAAACGTGGCTGGACCCATCGGCCCGTGAGGGCGTTTTCAATTGCCGCATTTCCCTGAACGCCATATCGTAATAGTCAGCCGCCTCGCGGCGCGAAGCGTTATATCGGTCCAGATGACGCAACTTGATGCGAAGAACCGCCGCCTGGATGCTGTCAAGCCGCGAATTCACCCCGACCCGGTCGTGGTAGTAGCGTACGGACTGGCCGTGATTGGCGATTTGGCGCAGATCCGTTGCCAGATCGTGGTCATGGGTAAAAATGCAACCGCCGTCACCATAGCAACCCAAATTCTTTGACGGGAAAAAAGAGGTTCCGGAAACATTCCCGATCGTGCCCGCTTTTTTCGTGATGCCGTCACTAAACGTATAATCAGCTCCAAGGGCCTGGGCATTGTCTTCCACTACGTGGAGATCGTGCTCTTTGGCAATCTTCATGATCTCCTCCATAGGGGCGCACTGACCAAATAAGTGCACCGGAACGATCGCTCTGGTCTTCGAAGTGATCGCAGCACGGACCGCAGCCGGATCGATCTGGAAGGTGCCTTCGTCAACATCAACCAGTACCGGGGTCAACTTCAGCAATGCAATCACTTCTGCAGTGGCCACATAGGTAAAAGTTGCGGTAATGACTTCGTCGCCCGGTTTAAGACCAAGACCCATCATGGCAATTTGAAGGGCATCCGTGCCGTTTGCACAGGGAATGGCATGTCCTGCACTGAGGTATTGCTCTATTTCGGATTGGAATGCCTTAACTTCCGGCCCGTTAATATATGCCGACGAACGAACCACATTGATAACCGCCCGGTCGATCTCGCTCTTAATATGATCGTACTGCGTCAGCAGATCAACCATCTGAAGTTTTCCCATAGCTCGTAGTGAAGTACCTTTTCTGTAATGAGTACCTTTACAGACAAATGTAGCAATTAATGAAGGAGTCCTGAAAGTGATAATGGGTAAGTTTTCAAAACATCTTCTTTACCGGAGCCCGATCATCGTCTTCGTACTCCTTTTGGCAGGGCCACAGGTCTCCGATGCACAGGTGACTGCACGCGACACGGGTGCACTGATCCCCATGCTGCGCTTTTCCTATGCCTATCAGATCCCCATGAACGACCTGGCCGATCGGTTTTCGGATCACAGCACCATCGCATCTGAGATCGTCGTGAAAACTTCCAACCGCCTGCTTTTAGGTGGTGGAATTGATTTTAATTTTGGAGGGGGGGTCAGGGAAACAAGCATTCTCGATAGTATCTCAACCTCGGAAGGGGAAATCATTGACAGGTCCGGACGATTCGCCAACATCCGCATCTTTCAGCGCGGTTTCCGCATATACGGATCAATCGGCTACCTCCTGGGCGGACCCGGACCGAACCCAAACTCCGGTTTCTATGTCCTCGGGCGTATCGGCTTCTGGCAGCATCGGATCCGCATTGAAAACCCAGGTAATCTGGTCCCGCAGCTCAACAGTACATACGCTCAGTATTACGACCGGCTCACGAACGGGCTCTATTTCTCCGAATCACTCGGATATCAGTACCTCGCCAATAACGGCTATTTCAACTTCTTCATTGCAACCGAATGTTCGCAGGGATTCCTGAACGGGCGGCGCGATTGGCAAATGGACCTCCGCGCACCCTACAATGAGAACCGGCTTGATATGACCCTCGGATTCCGGATCGGCTTTACCCTGGCGCTCTACCCCAAAACAGATCGAAATGCAGAGTACTACTATCAATAGGCATCTTCATGGAATTTTTTCGGGACTTTGAAAACTTAACTCCCTAAAATAGTCTGGAGCAGGCGTGGATAGCAGGTTTGTAGTGGCTATAATAGCGGACAGCTTCCGGTCGCTTGCAGGTGGGTAAAACAGCTGTTTTTATTCGCTCATTTTTGCTCTTTTCGTAAAGATAAAACTACAGAGCTAGCTACAGAGCTAGCTACAGAGCTAACTCTGTAATTAATGATGTATAAACAGATGTATTTCAATACTTTATCAAGATGAAATTTTATGGTACCAGGGAACATGTATGTTCCAAACAGAATGCTGACAACCTACCAAAAGCAATTGCCCCCAAAGAGGTCGCCTTTAGCTTAACTTCCTAAAATAGCCTGGAGCAGGCGTGAGCAGCAGGTTTGTGGTGCTGGAATAAGAAGGTAATAACGCCATCAGGACCATGGATCAGCCCGAAAGCCAGGGAGCAACCAGGAGCATCAGGCACTACCCGTAGTAAGGACAAGCCGCTTTTCAGGAAGCTAAGTTAAGCATACAGGAAGAGCACCAGCTCCCGGATTTCAGGACCAAGGAGCCATTTAGAACCGGGCCTGGAGCTGGAGGGTGTACTCCACAGGTGGGCCCAGCTTTGCGGGACGAACCGGCACTTCACGATTGAAGGCGTTCCGGATCAGGAAACGGATCCGCAGGTTTTCACTAAAGGCGTATCCTATCCTGAAATCCCAAACTATATCTCCTGAACTCAATCGCTCCCGACTGTTGGCTATTCCGGGAACCTGACCGGCAAAGATATCTGATAGGAATATCTCGTCCATATTGGCCATGAAATCATTTGCCCGTATTGAAGCGCCAGCCATCCAGGGGCCCCAATCGAATTGCAGATCAAGTTTCAGCAGGTGCTGATACCTGTATTTTAGTATTCCGCTTGAATCGCTACTGGTGTTCGCATAGGTGAGTGAATCGGGCCAGAAATCACCGATCCAATAGGCATTGGCAAAGACCTCGTTCGGATCCTGGATTTTCGGATCCATAAAGGTATATCCCCCCATCAGCTGCCACTTGCTTTTGCCGGATACGTATTTCATTCCTGTACTGAGTTCAAACCCTAAAATTTCCGTGGTTCCAATATTCACGCTCTTAAATCCCAGTCCAAATAACTGATTGGGGTCAACGGTCTCTGCCCACCGCGCGAAAGTAAACTCCATCATATCCTTATAGCGCATCCAGAACACCGCGCCGTCCACAAAACCTTCCCACGGTCCCATTCGGAATCCTTGCTTCAGGCCTGCTTCAGCACTCCAGCCGCTTTCAGGTTCAAGATCCACATTCGGATAGATCCAAATGGAGCCGACATTTGTATAGGTATATTTTTCTGCCATGCTTGGAAAGCGATACCCCTGCCCAAAGCTCGCCCGGAAGAAAGTGGCCTTCCCGAGGGCATAGTTGAGGCCACTGCGCAGTACGGGCTGGGCATAGGTATCATTGTCCAGTCGCAGGTATTCATACCGTCCACCCAGGGAGAAATTCAAGCGTCTGAATTTCCTGTCCAGCTGTATATATCCAGCCAGGTTATGGCTGGAGTGGTATCCCTGGAATATCCCGGCATCACTTTCATTCCAGATGTTTACCAATCCGCCCGTGAGGGCGAGATGCTCATTCAGGAAACACTGGCCCTGATATTCGGCATAATAAGTAGCGAACTGATTGTCGTACACGTTTGTTTCGGATCGCGAGGTGTTGTTGCTCGTCATAAACCTCCCCTTAAGGCGATGCACCCATCGGTTGCCCCGCCGGGTAACAAAGGGATCCAGGTACAGGAAGTGAGCCTTTGTGATCGTACTGGAGCTGTCCAGGGGAATGTATCCCTCATCTTCCGAATTCCAGACCAGGGCTTCACCGCTTTTGCGGTAGTTCACATTCGCTTTGATCCCATACTCCCAGGGAGTGCCTGCGGCACGATGGGTCCATTCGCCATCCAATCGGATCCGGTGATCCTCCACAAGGTATTCAAAGCCTTTATCGCGCAGTGCGTGTCCTCCTATCACGAATCCATCTGCTTTCCGGGTCCAGCTGGTTCGCCAGTTCAGACCGGAAAGAACCTGTAATCCATCCCACCATCTGAGTTCATCACGGGGTGCGTTTCCGTAGGTACCGGCAAACAGGAGCACCTCGGTCAACAGCGTATCACTGGGTGCCTTGGTTCGCACGTTGATGATCCCGTTCAATGCAGAAGATCCATACAAGACGCTACTGGCTCCCTTGATGACCTCGATCTGATCAACCAGTTCGGTTGGCACAGCCTTCCATTGCACCTGACCCGACCCGCCATCGATCAGAGGCAGATCATCAACCAGGACCTGAACCCGGGACCCGACCCCGTAGCTCCAGCCACTACCTCCGCGAATGTTGGCCTGATCATCGGTGATGTTAATACCCGAATACTGCTGCAGCAGATCCTGGACTTCGTACGTATTTTTATTTTCGATCAGCCTGGGCGTTATGACCTCCATGGAAACGGCTACCTCATTAAGCCGCTGATCGAATTTCCCGGCGACCACCGTAACAGCCGAGAGGTATTCGTTCATGGCATGCAGTTCGATATTGATCGTTTTTCCACCGGAAGTTAGTTCAATGCCTTCCATGCGCCACGGTTCGTAACCGATGAAGCTCACTTTGAGCGTATACGTTCCGGGGGGCAGATCGAGCCGATAGGCTCCGTTCATATCGGCCACAGCCCCGTATTCGAGTTCAGCGATCTGTACATTCGCGCCCCCCAGGGGTTCGCCCGTTTCGCCATCAGTGATCTTTCCGGTAATCGGCTGCGCCACACTCCACAGGGGTAGGGGAAGCAGTATGAGGATTCGCCACGGCACGGACAAATGTAAAAAATCCTCAATCGTTGCGGATATATTGATGCCCCCCTGTGTTCCGAATAAGCCCTTTCATTTCCAGATGGAGCAGAGTCCCAAGTAAAACGCTCACTTCGGTTTTCAGCTTTTCGTTAAGAGCGTCCAGCGAGATACAGCCTTCTTTGGGAATTATATTGTGTACCTTTTCCTGTGCCGGGGTCAGTTCTATTGCCAGTTTCAGTTGACGTGCCTCTTTGGCTGGTTCCCAATTGAGTAGCTCCACCAGGTTTTGTGGTCGCTCAATGAGGTGGGCCTTATGGGTTCGGATGAGCGAGTTGCATCCGAGTGATACCGGGTCGTTGACCCGGCCCGGGAGGGCCATAACATCCCGGCCATAGCTGTTGGCCAGCTCTGCGGTGATGAGGGCTCCACCCTTTCGGGCTGCTTCAATCACTACGCAAACATCACAGAGGCCGGCGATGATCCGGTTCCGCCGCGGGAAATTTTCGCGATCGGGTTTGGAAAAAGGCAAAAATTCGGTGATCCAGCCACCGTTTTCGAGCATTTCCCTGGCCATGTGGCGATTCACGAAGGGGTAGATCCGATCAAATCCATGAGCGAGCACCGCCCACGTGGGCATATTCATGTCGAGTGCAGCCCGGTGCGCCGCTGCATCAATGCCTATGGCCAGGCCCGAGATCACGGTAGCACCGTAGGGCTTGAGGAATTCGACCAGCTCACGGGTGAACTTTCGGCCGTAGTTGGTGGCACTTCGGGTACCCACAACCGAAACGGTTCGCGGCGCGCCGAGGTCTGCATTGCCTTTCACGAACAGCAGGGGTGGCGCGTCGTGGCAGTGGGTGAGCCGGTCCGGGTACCCCGGCAGGTCGCAGGCAATAGTCTGGAAGTCCGTTTTGTGGAGTTCCTCAACCATTCGCCCGGCCCAGCTGAGGTGTTTTTTCACCTGCGGTGAGATGAGCCTCAGCCACTTTTGCAGGTGGGCATCGGCCCGAAGGAAGAGCTCGGGCTGTGGGTTGATCAGTGCCTGGGCTGAACCTGCCAGGGCGATAAGCCTGCGTAGGGTAACGGGGCCCATACCCTCGATCTTTTCGATAGCTATTCGGTATTGTAGTTCCTGATCGTTCACCGGGCGCAAGGTAGGGCAGCCCGGGGCCTTAAAATAGCCCTGGGTGCCACTCGCCAGGGAGTAGGTGAAAAAATAGGGGCGCGGTAAAGAATTTCTCCTACTTTTGCCCAGATAAACACACATAAAACCCCATATGAACGCTACACAAAAGGAGTTTATGGACCGCATCACTGCGAAGGATCGCCATGAACCGGAATTTCTGCAGGCCGTGCAGGAAGTGGTCGAAACGGTGATGCCCTTTATTGAAGCAAATCCCAGGTACAGGGAGCACAAAATTTTGGATCGTATCGTGGAGCCAGAGCGCGTGATCTTGTTTCGTGTACCCTGGATTGACGATGAGGGGAGGGTGCAGGTGAACCGTGGCCTTCGGGTTGAGATGAACTCGGCGATTGGGCCGTATAAAGGGGGGCTGCGTTTTCACCCATCGGTGAATTTGAGCATTTTGAAATTCCTCGCGTTTGAGCAGGTCTTCAAGAATTCATTAACCACATTGCCGCTGGGCGGTGGTAAGGGTGGTTCCGATTTTGATCCGAAAGGAAGGTCGGATAACGAAGTTATGCGTTTTTGTCAGAGCTTTATGACGGAGCTGTCGCGCCACATAGGACCGGATACGGATATACCTGCAGGCGATATTGGCGTGGGCAAACGCGAGGTTGGGTATTTGTTCGGTCAGTACAAGCGTTTGCGCAACGAGTTTACCGGTGTACTGACCGGCAAGGGACGCAACTGGGGCGGAAGTTTGATCCGTCCTGAGGCCACCGGATACGGCAACGTGTATTTCGCAGAGCAAATGCTGAAGACAGGGAACCAGACCTTTCGCGACAAGGTGGTAACCATTTCCGGTTCCGGAAACGTGGCTCAATACACCTGCGAAAAGGCTGTGGAGCTCGGAGCAAAAGTGGTGACGATGAGCGATTCGGGCGGATTCATTTACGATGCAGAGGGTATCAACCAGGAAAAGTTGGCCTGCATCATGGAAATTAAAAATGTGCGTCGCGGACGCATTAACGAATACCTGGAGCAGTATCCAAATGCGGAGTATTACGCCGGTCAGCGTCCCTGGGGCATCAGGTGCGACATCGCCTTTCCTTGTGCCACGCATAACGAGCTCAGTGGCAGTGAGGCTCAGATCCTGGTCAGCAATGGAGTGATCTGCGTTTCGGAAGGAGCCAACATGCCATGTACACCGGAAGCAATTGCAGTCTTCCATAAACATAGGATCCTGTTTGGGCCGGGTAAGGCAAGCAATGCCGGAGGGGTGGCCACGAGCGGGCTCGAAATGAGCCAGAATTCGCTCCGCCTTAGCTGGACACGTGAAGAGGTCGATAACCGCCTCCTCTCCATCATGAAGGACATCCACGAGGCCTGTGTGAAATATGGAAGGGATGAGAACGGTTACATAAATTACGTGAAGGGGGCCAATATCGCAGGATTCGTCAAGGTGGCGGACTCAATGATCGATCAGGGTGTCGTTTAACGCGAATACCCTACGTCCGTCCTGGTAAATTGCTGGCCAGGACCATGAAAAAATGGCTGCTGCTTATTGCCCTGACGATGGGGCTCCCCGATCATTGCCTTTTAAAGGATCATGACTGTAAATACGGGTAGGAAGCCTACCAGAAAGCCGATGTATACTTCCGAAGGTTGGTGAGCTTTTAGGTAGATACGCGTGGTGGCGAGAAACCCAGCCAGCAGGATCAGGGGTGCCAGAATGAAATACAGGTTTACCTGACCGAGGATCGAGATGGCCAGTACCACCGCAATGAGCCCACCGATGCCAGCGACATGAACACTCGCCTTGATGGCCTGATTAACGAAGGATCCGACTACAAGCGAGAGGGTCGTACCCTGAAGGAAATGCAAAATATCGGCGGGAGCATAAAGATGTTCCAGAATGCGCTCGGTAGCGTATACGGATAAGGCTGAGAAAAGCAGCGGCCAGGACCTGTCTTGCCGTTTAGGCAACCCTACATTTTTCACAATTCCAAAGAGCAGCATAAGTACCACCATCAGAGCCGGAACAACATAGGTGCCGGCGAAAACGATGCCTAAAACGAGATAGTAGTATTCCTGCGGTATCTGGATGGTGGAGAAGGCATTGATCAGCAATACACTGATGGTGGGCATGATCATCGGATGCAGGAGATGGGCAAAAAGACGGGAGATCCAATACATCAGAGTTGTTTGCGGAGTCGGGCAACCGGAATATGGAGCTGCTCACGGTATTTGGCCACGGTGCGGCGCGCAATGGGAAAACCTTTTTCCCTAAGGGCTTGTGAGAGTTTTTCGTCGGTAATGGGCTTGCGCTTATCTTCCTCCAGAATGAAGTCTTCAAGGATCTTTTTGATCTTGCGGGTCGACACTTCTTCGCCTTCCTGGCTGGTCATGGCTTCGCTAAAGAAGTTCTTGATCAGGAAGGTTCCGTAGGGGGTCTGTACGTATTTGTTGCTGGCCACACGGGAAACGGTGGAAATATCCATGCCAATCTCATCTGCGATATCCTTGAGGATCATAGGTCTGAACAAGCGCTCATCTCCAGTTAGAAAGTATTCGCGCTGTTTTTCCACAATGGCGTTCAGGGTGGCGTAAAGTGTGTGCTGGCGCTGCTTGATGGCATCAATGAACCACCTGGCGGAGTCGAGCTTTTGCTTGACAAACAAAACAGCTTCCTTTTGCTCCCTGCTGGCCCTGTCCCTGATCTTTTGAAAATGTTGGAACATTTCGTTGTAGCTCCGGTTGATATGGAGTTCCGGAGTATTGCGCGAATGCAGGGTCAGTTCAGGTTCACCATCAACGATCCTGATAGTGAAATCCGGGATTATTTGCTCGGCGCCACGGATATTTTGTGCGGCTGAGCTACCTGGCTTGGGGTTCAGCTTTACAATTTCATTGATCGCCCCTTTGAGGTCTTCTTCGCTGAGGTTCACCTTTTTGATGATCTGATCGTAGTGCTTTTTCGTGAATTCGTCGAAGCAGTGATGGAGGATGCAGATAGCGTTCTTCACGGCCTTACTGCCCGTTTTGCGTTCGAGCTGCAACAGCAAACATTCCTGTAGGTTGCGCGCTCCAACGCCGGGTGGGTCCAGGGTCTGTACCACGCTAAGGGCTTCTTCGAGCTTGTCGATAGTGGTGAAAATGTTTTGGGTAAAGGCCAGATCGTCCAGGATCGACATCAGTTCGCGTCGGATGTAGCCATCGTCGTCCACCGCTCCAACGAGATAGCGCGCGATCTCTTCAACCTCCGGATCCATGTCGGTCATCTGCAGCTGATCAAGCAGTACCTGTACAAAAGTGGCTCCTGCTGTTATCGGAACGCTGGCCTCCCTGTCATCTTCGGAATAATTGCTGACGTGGAGCCGATAGCCGGGGATTTCGTCATCGCTTAAATATTCGTCAATATTTATGTCCTCCGCTTCAATGGTGTTCTGTTCGCTGTCTTCGTAATCGTTGAGCTCCGCTGAAGTATCGGGATCCAGATCCGGGAAATCCTCCTCAAGTGCGGGATTGTCTTCCAGCTCCTGCTTGACGCGCTGTTCCAATGCCTGTACCGGCAACTGGATCATCTTCATCAGCTGTATTTGCTGAGGGGATAATTTCTGGCTAAGCTTCTGTTGGAGCTGTTGCTTAAGCACGTGTAGGTAGAATTACTGATCGGACGTCGGAAACCGTACCATATCAAAAGTAACCAAATTCAGAATTCCGCACTGCCGGGGAAACGGGGGAATGGTATTACGTCGCGAATATTTCCCATTCCCGTAACAAATTGAACCAGCCTTTCGAATCCGAGGCCGAAGCCGCTGTGCGGGGCAGTACCGAACTTTCGGGTTTCGAGGTACCACCACATTTCCTCTTCCGGGATGTTGCATTCATCAATCCTTTTCCTGAGTACATCGTAACGTTCCTCACGCTGAGATCCACCGACGATTTCGCCGATCTCCGGGAACAGAATGTCCATGGCGCGTACGGTCCTGCCGTCTTTATTCAGCCGCATGTAAAAGGCTTTGATCCTGGCCGGATAGTCAAACAGGATCACCGGACACCCAAAGTGTTTTTCGACAAGGTAGCGCTCGTGTTCGCTTTGTAGGTCAACACCCCAGTCTTTGATCAGGTACGCAAACTTCTTCTTTTTGTTCGGTTTGCTGTTGCGGAGGATGTCGATAGCCTCTGTATACGAAATGCGCCTGAACTCGCTGTCGGCCACAAAGCGTAATTTGTCCCTGAGAACCTGGGGTGAGCGCTCGTTTTGCGGTTTTGATCTTTCCTCTTCCAACAGGTATTGCTCAAGGAAGTTGAGGTCTTCCCTGCAATGTTCAAGGGCATATCTGATCACGTGTTTCAGGAAATCCTCGGCCAGATCCATGTTGTCGTTCAGATCGGCAAAGGCCACTTCCGGTTCGATCATCCAGAACTCGGCCAGATGTCGGCTCGTGTTGGAATTCTCCGCCCGGAAGGTCGGACCAAACGTGTATACCTGTCCAAGCCCCATGGCTCCCAGTTCTGCTTCAAGCTGACCGGAAACGGTCAGGTTGGCCGGCTTACCGAAGAAATCGGCCTTAAAATCCACCGATCCCTCTTCATTTCTGGGTACGTTGTTCAGGTTGAACGTCGTCACCTGGAACAGCTCCCCGGCCCCTTCCGCATCACTTCCTGTGATCACCGGAGTATGTATGCAGAAATAGCCGCGATCATTAAAATATTGATGGATTGCAAAGGCCAGGGCATGGCGAATGCGAAAAACGGCACCGAAGGTTTGCGTGCGCGGACGCAAATGCGCGATTTTCCGAAGGAATTCGAGACGGTGTTTTTTAGGTTGCAGCGGATACTGCTTCGGATCAGCGGTACCGAGCACTTCCATTTCGCGAACCTGGATCTCCACGTTTTGATTGCGCCCCTGGCTTTCAACCAGCTTACCAGTCAGGCGTACAGCTGCGCCCACGGAAATATGCTTAATGATTGCCTCGTCAGTTTGCCCGTAGTCCACCACGGCCTGAATATTGCTCAGGCAGCTACCATCGTTCAGTGCGATAAACCGGTTGCTCCGAAAATGGCGTACCCAGCCCATAACCAGCACCTCTTCATTCATACGCTCACCGCGCAGCAGTTCCTGTACCCTGATCCGTTTCATTTCTTTTTCTGAAGGCCTCACGGCCTGATGCAACCCCGCAAAGGAATTTAATTCGCCGGTATAAATCAAGCCGTTACCCCAACAAGATCAGCGCCTGCGGCGCGAAGGGCCACATTTAGGGCCCGGGTGAACCTGCGATCGTTAGCTTTGTTACCTTTGCCTGGTTGCTTTAGCTTTCCGATAAATTCAACTCAAAATGGAGTTCAGGCCCGGAGCACTTCTTGCTCAAATCAACAGTCCGGAAGATCTGCGCCGGCTCGACAAGAGCCAGCTGAAACAAGTATCAACCGAATTGCGCAATATCATTATTGACCTGGTTTCGGTGAAAGGTGGGCACTTCGGCGCAACCCTGGGGGTTGTTGAACTAACGGTGGCCTTACATTATGTTTTTGATACTCCGGCTGACCAATTGGTTTGGGATGTGGGGCACCAGGCCTATGGTCACAAGATCCTGACCGGGCGTCGTGATGTGTTCCATACGAACCGCAGGTATAAGGGTATCAGCGGCTTTCCCAGGCGAAGTGAAAGTAGGTACGACACCTTTGGAGTTGGTCACAGCAGCACTTCCATATCAGCGGCCCTGGGAATGGCCGTGGCGAATCGCAAAAGGAATGATCCGAGGCAGCACATTGCTGTCATTGGAGATGGAGCCATGACAGCCGGATTAGCCTATGAAGGATTGAATCACGCGGGATCGGAAGATACCAATTTACTGGTGATCCTCAATGACAATTGCATGTCAATTGACCCGAATGTCGGAGCGCTGAAGGAATACCTCACTGATATTGCAACCTCGCATACGTACAACAAGGTAAAGGACGAGATATGGGAATTGCTCGGAAAAGTGAGCAAGTTCGGACCGAACGCACAGCTTATCGTTCAAAAGGTCGAGAATGCGGTCAAATCAGCCTTACTGAAGCAAAGCAATTTGTTCGAAAGCCTGAATTTCCGGTATTTCGGGCCCATTGACGGCCATAACGTTGATCACCTGGTCCATGTTTTGAGTGATCTAAAAGATATTCCCGGACCAAAGGTGTTGCATGCGATCACTGTAAAAGGCAAAGGATACGGTCCGGCTGAAAAAGGCAGCCCGACCAAGTGGCACGCACCTGGCTTGTTCGACAAAGAGACGGGCAGGATCATCAAAACGGTTGAGGATCTGCCCCAGCCTCCAAAGTATCAGGATGTCTTTGGGCATACTATCATTGAACTGGCCAGGGATAACGAAAAGATCATGGGGGTAACACCGGCCATGCCTACCGGATGTTCACTGAAATTCATGATGGAAGAGATGCCGGACCGGGCCTTTGACGTGGGTATTGCCGAACAGCATGCCGTGACCTTTAGCGCTGGACTGGCAACGCAGGGAATGATCCCTTTCTGCAACATATACAGTTCCTTCATGCAGCGAGCCTATGATCAGGTGATACACGATGTTGCCCTTCAGCATTTGAATGTCGTTTTTTGTTTGGACCGTGCCGGGATAGCCGGGGCGGATGGACCAACGCATCACGGAGCCTATGATTTGGCTTATATGCGATGTATTCCTCATTTGATCGTCAGTGCTCCGATGAATGAATCGGAACTGCGCAACCTGATGTATACCGCATGTCAGAAGGATATGGGTCCGTTCGTGATCCGTTATCCCAGAGGTCAGGGAGTTATGCCTAAATGGCAAACACCTCTGGAGCTCATCAAAGTCGGTAAGGGACGAAAAATAGAAGAGGGTAGTGATATAGCCATCCTGACGATCGGACACATTGGAAACTATGCAGCCAGGGCTATCGCGACCTTAAAGGAGGACGGTGTAAGCGCAGCACATTATGATGTTCGCTTTGTGAAACCATTGGATGATGAGCTCCTGACCGAGGTCTTTGAGAAATTCGATCGGGTGGTGACCGTTGAAGATGGGTGTTTAATGGGAGGAATGGGCTCAGCTATATCGGAATGGATGTGCGACCATGGCTATAGTGCCCGTATGACCCGTTTGGGTATTCCGGATCGATTCATTGAGCACGGCACTCAGGATCAGCTGTATACGGAGTGTCACTACGATGCCGAAAGTATTCGGACGGCTGTGCTGGAACTTATGGGTACACAGCAGTCGGACAGAGACAGGCACAAAGGCACTATGGAAGCATATTTCTGAACAGTTCCCAACCAGGGTGTGTGTTGATGTAGGAAAGGCTGTTCCTGCCCGGGGCACGACTTAAACCCAGGTAAGAGCGATTGCCTAAAGGAAAAAAAGGAAATGGTAAAGAAAACGGCAGAAAAATGATCCATTCACCACGACCGGGCTTTTACGACGATATCAAAAAGGGTTTCTTTGAATTGGAACAACAATATGGTTTTGAAGCCAAATCCCTGGATGAGTATGAGGTTTTGCTTTCGAACAAAAAGTGTATAATAGACCTGGAAGACACAGAAGATGGCTTATGGATCTATATCCTAAACCCTAAGTCAACAGAAAAGCAGTATTGGCCGAATCTGATTTATGAGTGTATTGAGGGTAAATTCAAGGGTCAGGACCTTTTAAATTGCTTTTTTGCTACCGCCTTAATGCTATCTGTTCTTTTGGGTTACAGGTGGTTTTACCGTCCAAGTTCTTTAGCATGATTAAGATTTCAGCAGGCTATCAGCTGCTTTTACTTCTTTCTATTATTACAGTAGCTTGTAATAGTTCAGGAAGTCTGCCAAAAGAAAAACTGAAAAATGGGGATATTATTTTCCAAACTTCAAAATCAGCGCAAAGCAAGGCAATCCAAATAGCCACAGGCTCGAAATACAGCCACATGGGAATAATCTACAAACAGGGTTCTGAATACTACGTTTTCGAAGCTGTTCAACCTGTTAAGCTGACCCCATTGAAAGAATGGGTAGCAAGGGGTGAAAAACAAAAATATGTGGTTAAGCGGTTAAAAAATGCGGATAAAGTATTGAACGAATTCACTTTAAAGAAAATGAAAGAAGTTGGGGAAAAGTACAGAGGCAAATCCTATGATATTTATTTTGAATGGTCAGACGATAAAATCTATTGTTCTGAATTGGTTTGGAAAATTTATAAGCAAGCAACAGGAATCGAAATCGGAAGTCTCCAGGAATTAAAGAGCTTCGATTTAAAGAATGAAATCGTATCGGCTAAACTTAAAGAAAGGTACGGCAATAATATTCCATTAGATGAGCAAGTAATATCGCCTAAAAGAATGTTCCAATCAGACAAGCTGCTAACAGTGGTTGACGAATAAATTGCTATCAAAACAGCTTCCTGTCCCTTCGAGCCAAAGAAGTTATTAACACAGCAGCAAAATCGCTGCTATCTCTTTCCCTGCTTGCTTTTCCGCCCGTTTTCTCTCTCTTTGCCCCATTCTGTTTGCATTCAGGCGGGTTTTAAGGGTGGTTTGTGGTGGTTTTCAGGGTTGTGTTTCGGTTGATTTGGGGGCTGTTTTGGCTTTTTCTCGTTTTTGGTAGCTGTGGTCTAAGGTGCTGTTTTTATTCGCTCATTTTTTCTTTTGTTGTGAAGTTAAAACTACAGAGCTAGCTCTGCAGCTAGCTCTGTAATTAATGATGTATAAAAAGCTATATTTCAACACTTTATTAAAATATTATTTTATGGTGCTAAGGAACATGCATGTTCCAAATAGAATGCTGACAACTTACCAAAAGCAAGCAACGAAGCCCCTCGTTGCCCGGTAGGGCAGCAAATAAGGGAGAAAAAAAATCGCCAGGCACTCCTTTCTTTTGCAAAAACAGCTGATTAGGCCTGCTAAAAAGGTACGGAAGGCAAGAAACGCCCCTGCTTCCCCTAAAACAAACTTTTCTATCTTTGAGGCACGCACTCTTAAAAGATGGAGAACGATGGATTGCCTTCGAATAACGCATGACCAAAAACCTGAGCTCCGGGTGGTGCATGGTAAAAAGGGGGTGGCCTCCAACTATCGGGCTAAAAGTGTGCGAAGTTCGTACCTCTTCGGCATGTTGATGACGGGCCGCCATGACGAGCTCAACGGCAATCCCTACACCTATGGCTTTAACGGCATGGAACGCGATGAAGAGGTCAAGGGCGCCGGAAACACCTACAATTTCGGAGCCAGAATGTATGATCCAGGGATCGGACGTTGGCCGAGCGTAGATCCTGGATGTTGGTATTCAGTCTCACCCGGATTATCCTGTTGTTGGACTTAGCACAGGTGAGCTTGAAGATGAACCAGATGTAATCAATATATTTACCTCTGACTCAAAAATGCAAGGAAATGTATCAGGAAAACATCTTAGATCAATACTGGAAGATGAAAAGAAACGGTAGAAAGATAATCAGAATGATTAGATTGATGCTTGTTTTCAGTTTTATCTGCCCTTTGATTTCTGTTGGGCAGAACTTTACTGTTGAGTATGAGGAAAAGCTTTTAGAAATTGATTCTGTTGTCCTCTTTGATTATGAAAACAATAGAGTTGATAAATACATTAATTTAACCAAATATGACCTGGCTGGTAAAAAATTAATTACTGTAATTTATTTTGGTCGTAAAAAAAAATTATGCTTGTATATTCCGTATAGTCAAATCTTTTGCGATAAAATAGAGATAGAATTGGATAAGTTTCCGAAATGCAAGTCTGTTTATGAAACAGTTGGTGAATATCGCACTTGTCAAGGGATGGGTCATGTGATAAGCTTTCATTCAAATTATTTTCCATGTTGTAACAAAAAGGAACTACGTAAAATTTTCGAAGGATAATGATCAAAAATTACGTACAAAATATGACAATGATCCTAACATGGATGGAAAAGTTACAAATGGTTATTTAGGCAATCGAAAATAAGCATTAGATTGAGAGAAAAAAAAGGTTCAGGAATTTAGAAAAAACAATAAATGGTCAAAAACCTCAAAAGCAAGTGAGCCCCAATTAATATGTTACATCAAATAACTTTAGCGTGCTATACACAAGGACATGATAATCAATTTATCAACTTTGAAGCTTGGTCAATCCCTGAACTATATTGTTCCTTTCTAGATTTAGATACAGGAAAAGTAGTTAAGGTAAATATTAACATCAGAGCTGAATGGGGTGATTTATTAGATTATTACCAAAGTTATGTAGATGTAATTACTATTCGAAATCACTTTGACTTTAATGCCTATTTGAATTTAAACAAGCTGGATAAAAAGAAGATGCAGTTAGAAGCTGTTCATTCAGGAATGATGCAGATAGCAGAAAAAGAAGGTTGGGATACAGACCCTTTATTGGATGCATATAGCAAGTGTCTAAAAAACAATCTTGAATATAAGTTTGATGTTGGAAAACCGAAATCTTCACCTAATCGAAAATACAAAATCGGATTTTGGTGCAATTGGGATATTGATTTTTTTGAATTGTATTGGGTGCTTTATGATAAAAGTGACAATGAAATAAAACGTCAAAAGTTCCTTGAAAAGCCACCGTACGAAGGAGAGTTTGTTTACTATGTAAAATGGAAATGGCTGGATAGTTCCAAGGTCTTGCTTGAAGATAACTACAAGTACGGCAAAAATGAAACTTGGGAAATAAGCATTCTTCAATAATGGATGGAGCCTCGGGAAACCGGGGCTTTTTTATGCCCTGAAATTTAGCCTTTCCGTTCAACAAATCCTTCATCCGTTTTTTTGGTCAGTATCGAATTAATAATCTTAATCAAGGCGTCTTCATCTGCTTACCTCCCTTTCGCCATGAATACAAAACTACAGAGTTAGCTCTGTAGCTAGCTCTGTAATTAATGTTACATAAAAACTTGTTTTTCAATAACTTATCAAAATACTATTTTTATATCTATAAGGGACACGCATACTCCAAACAGAATGTTGACGACTGGCCAAAAGCAAGCAACGAAGCCCCTCCGTTGCCCGGTAGGGTAGCAAAGAAGGGAGAAAAAAATCGCCAGGCACCCCTTTCTTTTGCAAAAACAGCTGATTAGGCCTGCTAAAAAGGTACGGAAGGTTAAAAATGCCCCTGCTTCCCCTAAAACAAACTTGTTTGCCTATCTTTGAGGTGTCCACTCTTTTAAAAAAACGGAAAACGATGGGTTGTCTTCGAATAATGCATGCCCAAAGATCTGAGCTTCGGTTGGTATATGCCAAAAAAGCTGTGACCTCCAACTATCGGGCTAAAAGTGTGCGTAGTTCATACCTCTTCGGCATGTTGATGCCGGGTCGCCACGACGAGCTCTCCGGAGGAATCTACGCCTACAGATTTTCTGCTCACAAAAAGGATGATGAAAAAGTAAGGAAAGGAATCGATATCAGCGTTTTTTTTGAGAAGGTTACAAATAGTAACTCAGGTTCAGGTAACACAAAATAAGATGATAAAGCCTTTTTTCATATCCATTCTTTTCTGTTTTTGCTTTACGGGCTGTTCTTCGCAACAGTCAAATAAGCAACAACAGGATGATTGTCAATGTAGTAACGAGGAACAGATATTTTCACTGTTAAAAGGGAAAACAGTCGCTGTATCGGTATGCGGAACTGTAGATAAAGAGATGTCAGGAAACAAAAAACTTGTTGTTAGTCCAGTAGTTACTGATTGTCTTAATGATACTACACTATTGGATTACTCTGATGATGAGATCTATAAGTATGTATTAACCTTAAATAACAACCAAATAACAATATCAAGTACACAAATAGTTTTAAAAGGAGATAATTGGGAATATAACGTGATAGAAGATGTTGAGCGTTCAATTTATTTATCCACGGAGGGTATCAAAATATCTGATTCAAAGAATATATTTAATCCTCCAGTACTTACAAATAAACAAAAGAATGATTTAGATGAATTATGTACATTTTTAAAAAAGGATGCTAATATACCTAAAAAAATTTATCCGGGAGATGAAAAATCAATTTATATGCTATATATAGGAGCTTTAAACAATCATGCAGAATCAAAATACTTACTGCATAACCTTCAAGACTTATTTGAATTAGATGGTGCAATAGCCGAAACATATTCGGAAGTTAATCCATAAAGGAACCCTTTGCAAAAGGTTATAAAAAAATTTTGAGATCATAATTCTTTTTGGGTCTTGATTACGATTACTACTGGATCGTTGTAAAGGATTCAGATGTAATTGAGGGGCCACTTACAAACGAGCAATTTTTAGAAAAAAGATCAGAATTTGGGATCCCGCAAGAATTAGTTGTAAAGCAGCTATAAAGTTGAGGATCAATAGGCTGGCTGCCCATCGTTTGATCAAAATGGTATTTTTCAAGGTGTATTGCAACAAGGCAGGTTAATTTCTATTGATGAACTGGAACAAGACCTTCAGCTAGTCATGATCAAAAACTATAAAAAATATTGATTATGAGTTACTTGCTGTGTGTATTGTGTTTTGTTATACTTACAGGTTCCTGTGACAATATCAATAATCAAGAAGAGATGAGTTATAACGTAGTTACGGAAACAAAAGTTGATATGATTTCTTCGGATAAATCGAAAAAATATGAGTGTATAGGAATCAAATATTGGAACAGCTACAATGCTAAGGTTCACAAATTAAAACTTGAAAAAGGACAACTAAGAATTTATTGTGATGTGAGCGAAGTTGAATTTGTTATTGATGAAAAGGATAAAAAAAATCTATTGATCAGATTGGTTGAGCGATTTTATATTGAAAAAACAGATAGCATAATCTTAGCCAAATATAAATCAGAAGATGCTCTTATATCTAACTATTCATCAATCGAATTTAAAGTAAGAAATAAGGAAGAATTGCTTGTAAATGAAAGAACGCAGATCGGTTCTGATAGTTACGAGATTGAGTACAATCCAGAGTTTATAAAGCTGTACGAGTTGATACAACAGTTGACTATCTCTTGCGAGAAACGATAACGAAAAAGCATCGGAATTCCGGGGCTTTTTAATCTGTCACAGTGAAAAAGTTGTCGCTTTGACTAGTAAAAAGGCGTCTTCATCTGCTTAACCAATCTGCGAACGACCGGAAACTGTCCGCTGCGGATCAGGGTAGCATAGTATACCCAGGGAAATATGTCCATTCGGGAGGAGAGAGATCCCCGTTCTTTTCGTGCATAGTGAATGGGTGGGGTTATGATCCGGAACCTCGTGATATAGGGCAACCAAAGCGGAAGGGATGTGGGCTTCCTTATGAATAGCTGCAAGGCAATTTCTATTTTTGCCGCCAAAATAAGCGAAGAAATGAAATGCGGGATTGTCGGACTACCGAATGTGGGGAAATCAACGCTCTTTAACTGCCTGAGTGATGCCAGGGCTCCATCGGCTAACTATCCCTTCTGTACCATTGAACCCAATGTGGGAATGATCAACATACCCGACGACCGGATCGTCAGGCTGGCATCTCTGGCCAATCCGGGGCGGATCGTTCCGGCCTCGGTAGAGATTGTGGACATTGCCGGATTGGTGAAAGGGGCAAGTAAGGGAGAGGGGCTGGGAAACCAGTTCCTCGGGAACATTCGGGAGACCCACGCGATCCTACACGTATTGCGCTGCTTCGGGAATGAGCATATTACACACGTGAGCGGAAGTATTGATCCGGTTCGCGACAAGGAGATCACCGACATGGAGCTTCAGCTGAAAGATCTGGAGACGGTGGAGAAGAAGATGGGGAAATGGCAGAAACTCATGAAAATCGGTGACAGGAACGCCGTGAAGGGGATGAGCGTTTTGGAGAAGGTAAAGACCTCGTTGGAAAACGGGATCAGCGCCAGAGCAGCTGATCTCACAGAAGCGGAGCGTGCAGCATTTGTGAATGATCTGTTTTTGCTGACCGACAAGCCCATCATGTACGTATGCAATGTTGATGAGTATTTGGCTTGTGAGGAGAATGAGTTTGTGGAGCAGGTACGTGAGATGGTCCAAGATGAACATGCGGAGGTACTGGTCATTGCTGCTGCCACGGAGGCCGATATTGCTGAGCTCGAAACCCCTGAGGAACGTCAGATGTTTCTGGACGACCTCGGGTTGGATGAACCCGGGGTGAACAAGCTGATCCGGGCGGTCTACCGATTGCTGGACCTGCAGACGTACTTTACGGTTGGAGCCAGGGAGGTGCGCGCCTGGACGATCCCGGTGGGAGCAACAGCTCCCCAGGCGGCAGGGGTTATCCACACGGATCTTGAAAGAGGCTTCATTCGTGCCGAGGTCATCCACTACGATGATTATGTACGATACGGGAGTGAACCATCCTGCCGCAAGGCAGGTAAAATTCATGTGGAAGGAAAGGAATACATCGTTCAGGACGGCGATGTGATGCACTTCCGCTTCAACACGTGATCTTTTGAAAAATTTGTTCAAAACTCCGCTTACCTGATGCCGGGAGGCATATTCAATTCTCTATTTTAGTGCCGGAATGGCAGAGCATCTGTATACAGAGGAGAGTATCCGGTCGCTTGACTGGAAGGAGCATATCCGGTTGCGGCCGGGAATGTACATTGGGAAGCTCGGGGATGGATCGGCCCACGACGACGGGATCTATATTCTGTTAAAGGAAGTGCTGGATAATTGCATTGACGAGTTCGTAATGGGGAATGGGAAAACCATTGAAGTGACCATTAAGAGCAATACGGTGACCGTTCGGGATTACGGTCGTGGCGTGCCGCTGGGTAAGGTGGTGGATGTGGTGAGTAAGATCAATACCGGAGCGAAGTACGATTCGAAGGTTTTTAAGAAATCGGTCGGACTGAATGGCGTTGGTACCAAAGCTGTGAATGCGCTGTCGGAGCAGTTCCGGATCCAGAGTGTGCGGGATAATCAGACCAAGGTGGCGGAATTCAGGCGCGGGGTATTGACGGCGGATGATCCGGTTACCGAGTCATCTTTGCGAAAGGGAACAAAAGTGTTTTTCGTGCCCGATCAGGAGATCTTTGGGAATTACCACTTCCGGGCGGAGCATGTGGAGAAGATGCTTTGGAACTATGTGTATCTGAATCCCAACCTGACCATTGTCTATAACGGAGCAAGGTTGTATTCAGAGCATGGATTAAAGGACTTGCTGGAGAGTAATCTGGATGGAGAAGTCCTGTTTCCGGTGATCCACCTGTGCGGTGAGGATATTGAGATCGCCATGACCGTTAGTGGAAAGCAGTATGGTGAGCAGTACTACAGCTTTGTCAATGGGCAGCATACCATTCAGGGAGGAACACACCAGGGAGCTTTTCGCGAAGCGATCGTGAAAACAGCGAGGGAGTTTTACAACAGGCATTTTGAAGCGGCGGATATTCGACAGGGGATTGTTGCGGCTGTCAGCATCAAAGTTATTGAACCGGTGTTCGAGAGTCAGACCAAGACCAGGCTCGGATCCACGGATATGGAGCCTGAGGGTCCGACCGTACGCACGTTTATCAACGATTTCGTCAAGACCGAGCTCGACAACTACCTGCATAAGAACGAGCAGGTTGCAGAGATCTGGCAGAAGCAGATCCTGCAGGCCGAGCATGAACGAAGGGAGTTACAGGACATAAAAAAACTCGCCCGGCAACGCCAGAAGAAAGCGAGCCTGCACAATCGAAAACTACGCGATTGCCGGTCGCACTACGATACCCAGAAGAACGAGGACCGGCTGGAGACGACTTTGTTCATTACAGAGGGGGATTCCGCCTCCGGGTCCATCACCAAGGCTCGCAATGTTCGTATTCAGGCTGTTTTTAGCCTGAAGGGAAAACCTTTGAACAGTTACGGGCTTACGAAGAAGGTGGTTTATGAGAATGAGGAATTCAATTTGCTGCAGGCGGCGCTGAACATTGAGGATGGATTGGAAGGATTGAGATACAACAACGTAGTGATCGCAACGGATGCCGATGTGGATGGGATGCACATCCGATTGCTTCTGATCACGTTCTTCCTGCAGTTTTTTCCTGAGCTGGTCCGGGAAGGCCATTTATACATACTTCAGACCCCCTTGTTCCGGGTGCGTAACAAGCAAAAAACCATTTACTGTTACGACGAAAGTGAAAAGCAGTTGGCCATGAAGGAGCTGAATGGTAAGATCGAGATAACGCGATTCAAGGGACTGGGAGAAATTTCGCCAGATGAGTTTAAGCATTTCATCGGCAAGGATATACGCTTAGATCCCGTATTGATCGGGAAGGATTCCACGATCGATGAATTACTCCAGTTCTACATGGGCAGGAATACGCCACAAAGACAAGAGTTTATTATTAAAAACCTTCGTGTAGAGAAAGACCTGGTTGAAGAAGAGGCTTCATAGGCCTTGATGGCCGGGCAACTAAAAAAAGCATTAAGTACTGGTCGTATGCCATTCTGCCTATAGGCATACCATAGTGCTTAAGTGGAAAAAGAATTAGTGATGGCAGAGGAACTGGAACCAGAGGAATACCATAACGAGGGAGCTGCAACCAGTGCCAAGGTATCTGGTATGTATCAGGATTGGTTTTTGGATTATGCCTCCTATGTAATCCTGGAGCGAGCTGTTCCCGCGTTGGAAGATGGTCTAAAGCCTGTCCAGCGCCGGCTGCTGCACAGTATGCGTGAAATGGAGGATGGCCGCTATCACAAAGTGGCCAACCTGATCGGCCATACGATGAAGTACCACCCGCACGGGGATGCCTCCATAGGGGATGCCCTGGTGCAATTGGGCCAAAAAAACCTCCTGATCGATTGTCAGGGAAACTGGGGCAATACCTACACTGGTGATCGTGCCGCGGCACCCCGGTATATCGAAGCCCGCCTCTCCAAATTCGCCCTGGAGGTAGTATTTTCTCCTAAGGTAACTACGTGGCAGGCGAGCTATGACGGTCGTGGGAAAGAGCCGGTGTTTTTACCCGTTAAGTTTCCGTTGCTGTTAGCTCAGGGGGTGGAGGGGATTGCGGTTGGACTCTCCACGAAGATCATGCCACACAATTTTGTGGAGCTGGTAAACGGGAGTATCAGTGTTCTGAAAGGGAAAAAGCCGAAGTTGCTCCCGGATTTTCCTACGGGTGGCATCGCAGATTTCAGCCAATATGATGACGGTAAGCGAGGTTCCCGGATCAAGGTTCGGGCACGGATCTCTATTGAAGACAAAAACCTGCTCAGGATCAGTGAAATACCTTTCGGAACAACAACCGCATCATTGATCGACTCTGTTTTAAAGGCAAATGACCGAGGAAAGATCAAGATCAAACGGATCGAAGACAACACGGCGGAAGATGTGGAAATCCTGGTCCATATCCCGACCAATCTTTCACCGGACAAAACGATTGATGCACTCTACGCCTTTACGGATTGTGAAGTCTCCTTAAGTCCGCTGTGCTGTGTTATTGAGAACGATCGCCCTTATTTTGCCGGCGTTAGCGACCTCGTTCGACTCAGCACCGAAAATACCCTGGTCCTGCTCAGGCGGGAGCTGGAGATCGAACTGAACGAAGTCGAAGAGCAGTGGCATTTTGTTAGTTTGGAACGGATCTTTATCGGGAACAGGATCTACCGCGATATTGAGGAAGAAGAGACCTGGGAAGGGATTATTGCCGCAATTGACAAAGGGCTCAGGCCACATGTCGGACAATTAAGGCGGGCCATAACGGAAGAAGACCTCATACGCCTGACAGAGATCAGGATCAAGCGGATCTCTCGGTTTGATCTGGACAAGGCGCATCAGCAGATCGAATCCCTGGAGAACAGGATCGGTCAGGTTAAGTACCACCTGGAACACCTGGTGGAATTCGCCATTGATTATTTCAGGAACCTCAGCGCCAGGTATGGGAAAGGTCGCGGGCGGAAAACCGAAATACGGGTATTTGACGACATTGTTGCCACCAAGGTTGCCATAGCAAATGAGCGTTTATATGTAAATCGCGAGGAAGGTTTCATTGGAACCTCTTTACGTCGCGATGAATTCGTGACCGAATGTTCCGATATCGATGACATCATTGTTTTTAGGCGGGATGGTAAGATGGTGGTGACCCGGGTGGATAAGAAGACATTTGCCGGAAAGGACATCATTCACGTTGCTGTCTGGAAAAAGAAGGACAGGCGAACGATATACAATATGATCTATCGCGATGGAGCAAAGGGGGCATACTACGTCAAACGTTTTCCCGTGACAGGTATCACCCGGGATCGCGAATACGACCTAACGGCCGGAAATAAAGGCTCCGAGGTCATTTACTTCACTGCGAATCCGAACGGCGAAGCGGAGATGGTCATGGTGTACCTGAGGCAGCTGAAACATTTGAAAAAAACGAACTTCGAGTTGGATTTTGCCGAATTGCTGATCAAGAACAGAAGTGCCAGGGGTAATCTGGTCACCAGGAATCGCGTGAAGCGCATTGAGCTGCGGGAAGCTGGCGTAAGCACATTGAAACCGCAGAAAATTTGGTTCGACGATACCGTTCGTAAGCTCAACACAGATGGCAGGGGAGCATTGCTTGGATCCTTTAGCGGTGATGATCGTATCCTGGAGGTCTCCCAAAACGGATCGTACCGTTTACCCGGGTTCGGGCTGAGTACTCATTTCGAAGATGACTTGGTTTTACTGGAGAAGTTCGATCCGAAAAAACCCCTGAGCGTAGTTTATTTTGAAGGGCAAAAGAGCCTCTACTACGCAAAGCGTTTCGTACCTGAACTGGTGGACAAAACGAAGAGGGTGGATTTTTTACCGGAGACGGAGGGAACCTATCTGGAATTGGTGACGAGCGACTTCATTCCTCAGATCGAGATCGAATACACGAAGCTTCCAAACAGGGACCGGAAGCCAAATGAAGTCGTGAACCTATCGGAATTCATTACGGTGAAGGGATTGAGAGCTCTGGGCAATCAGCTGACCAGATCGAAGGTTCGGAGCATCAATTTGCTTGATCCGCTCCAAAAGGATCCCCCTGATTCCAAAAAACCGGATGGTGACACATCCGGCCGTGAGGCCGGAGGGCTTATTCAAAAGGGCACGCCTAATGAAAATGGGAACGGAGGTTTGGGTCCGGGGAAACAGACCACCCTTGAATTTGACTGATCCCTGCCCTGTTTCTTTATTCTGAAGATCCTACTGCATGAGCACACCTGCAATCAGGGTCACAGATCCCTCAGCTGAATACGTACGTGATCCTTTTTCTTGAAAAATTCAATTACCGCAAAGTATCCTTCCTTTGCCGGAGAGATAAAGAGTTCTTTTGCCTTGGTTTTGGTGAGTACCCCTTGTTCAGAGAAGGCTTTGGTATCATCGGAATACGTAACAAAACGAACGGCGTCTTTATTAAAGATCTTGCCACTTATTTTTACGCGATTCGTAAAGGCGACGGTAACAGAATGGTCACTTTGCTGGGTATAGGCATAATCAAAGTAGCCCTTGATCTGCATATATTTGGCGAGGGCATGAGTGTTGATCAGCCCCATACCTGCATTCATTAGTACAGTGGTTATTCCCTTGTTCACGTAATAGATCTGTTTCGGGACGATCTCCGGAGTAATCTCTATGAGCACCATGCCGCCAATGGTAAAATCAGCCATGGATTTTCCAGTGAATCGCCCACTTAAAAGTCCTGCCACCCCTAATGCACTGACCACCTTCTTGTAGGATTCGCCAATGGCCAACAGGGTACCGTCATTCATGCGTACGACGTTGTGAAAGAAGATATTGTAACCCTTTAGCGCCGCCCGGTCCTCTTTGGACATAAGCGGCTGAATATCCTTGTCCCACATCAGGTACTCTTCTTTTACCCACCGTCCTTCGCTATCCAGTTCCATCAAAAAAATGCCCATGCTCTCAGACTTGTAGATTTTTTCAAATTTTGAGTAATAATCACCGATAAAAACGAAATTACCTGATTCCGGATCGAAAAAGGCATTGTGCGGTTGAAGTTTGTATTGAGGAGTAATGAGCGGAACCGTATACAATTCCGCACCGTTGAAATCCAATGCCTTAATGTAGAAGTTGGGATCTTTGGACAGTTGTTTTCCAACAGTCTCCAAGATCAGGATCTCCTCTTCAGAGCTGATCAGGAAATCGCCTATCTTTACCTCACGCGTAATCTTCGGGGTATAGGTCCATTCAAGGAATCCATCGTTGCTGATGTATGTAATGGCGTATTTCAGGCCTTTCTTCCTGATAGGATAAATGTCTACAAAACCACTGGAGGACGCACTGTATAGATTGCGGACAGTATTCTCCTGATCCTCTTCTTCTAGCATGTTATCGTATGCCACCCACTCACTTGATTTGATTTTCCGCGATCTGCGAGTGGTCATATTACCTTGCTGGTCAAGGATCCGGTACTCTATAGCTCTCTTCTTCGGGTTAAAAAACTTAAAGAGCAGGTATTGGCCGTTGAAGGCCGTTTCGATGAGGACACTTAGTTTGTCCATCGCCAATTGTTCTTCGGCCAGTACCTGCAGATCGGGATCAAGGATGGTAATGTCAAAGATGCGCGACCTGCCCTTGGCTTTTCCTGCCTTATTGAAGAGGTAATAACCCCGCACCTCGTCATCGTTGTAGATGGTTCCGAAGTTGCTTTTTCTAAACTTTTTTACCTCATTGAAGATGTAGCTTTGAGCGCTGGAGAAAAAGCCTATCGTTAGCAGTAAGCAGGTAGCAATTTGTTTCATTTGAAAGAGTTTGAATTGGACAAAGGAACAAATTATTTTGCTTCTGTTTGTATTTTGTTGCGTGTGGCCTGTCGGTTGCATATGACTTTTATGGACAGCGTGTTAGGCGATTCCCCACAAACCGGGATGCCCCCGGTTAAAACAGGCCGTGTAGCAATCCCGGCGATTGCCAGTAAAAAAACCGGCCCGTATTTCCAGAGATACCAAAAACCAGTAATGCCCCGGCCGAAGCGGAAACTACCTTACTGCAATAACCGAAATTTCAACACTGGCATCTTTCGGCAACCGCGCCACCTGAACAGTTTCACGGGCCGGATAATGATTGATGAAATACCCCCCATATACCCGGTTCACGATCTCAAAATCACTCAGATCCTTCAAAAAGATGCTTACCTTCACCACATTGGCGAACTCCATTCCGGCTTCCGAAAGCAACGCCTTGATATTCGACATCACTTTCCTGGTTTCCGACCCGATATCTTCGTTACACATTTCTCCGGTCTCGGCATCCAGTGCGATCTGCCCCGAAGCGTACAGGGTGTTTCCGACCATAACGGCCTGACTATAAGGCCCGATCGGTGCCGGAACCCGTTCACTTTGAATACTTTTTTTCATAAGATCAGGTTTTGTTGGCTGCCAATTTAAGTGCATTTTTACCAAATGTCCAGGAAGTTGTTGCTGATCGACAATTACGATTCCTTCACCTACAACCTGGCCCATTTGTTCGGGGCCCTGCGGGCCGATGTGTATGTCCGCCGGAACGATGAGGTATTTCCCAAAACGGTGGCCGATTTCGATTTACTCGTGCTGTCTCCCGGACCCGGATTACCTCAGGATGCCGGAAATATGCCCGCCATCATCAGACAATGGGCTGGGCACATGCCTATCCTCGGAGTATGCCTTGGCTGTCAGGGTCTGGCTGTGCACTACGGCGCCACCCTGTTCCATATTCCGGACATCCGGCACGGACAGGCCACCACCTTGCGGTGGGATGCTGCCGGGAGGTGGCCGAAGGCCGCAGCCCGGCTTCCCGCCGCAGGCGGTTTGTACCATTCCTGGGGAATTGAGCGCGATTCATTGCCCGCCGATATTCATCCACTTGCCTATGATGAACGCGAGATCCTGATGGCATGGGAACACCGCTCGAAACCCGTGTGGGGCGTGCAATTCCATCCCGAATCGATCATGACCGACCACGGAAAGGAGCTGCTGGAGGCCTGGTTAAAAGTCGCCGAGCATTTTGCGATGCGTGATCTTTAAGTCTTGCAGGATCGATGCCTTGACCCCCACGTGGAAGTTGTAGCTTTGCTGGTAGCCGAAGGGGACCCAGCTGAAACGCATCTCCCAGCTGTGCAGATCGCGGTAGATGTCGAACGTGGTATAGGAGAGTTGCCCCGATTCGAAATCATATCCCGAGGTAAAGCCGATCTTCCAGTTGGGGGTCAGACTGATATCACCATTGAAGCTCAGGGCCTGAGTGATGGTTTCGGTGGTGGTCGGTTTTCTGTAGCTCAGCTTGTAGTTGGCACTGAGTTTCCACGGAATGCTGAAATCAATGTACCCATCAGGCGGATTTGCAATAAAATCGCCGGACGGCCTTTGCTGAAGCACGGCCGGATCTTTTCCTCCGGTTTGCTTTTTACTTTGGAAGTTAAATCCGAAGGCCACGTTGATGTCGGTCAGGCGCATGAGTTTACGCCGGTCTTTCCACAGGAAGCGGTCAACTTTGGTACCCTTCGCATTCAGGTCGTAGAAATCGAACGTCCCATCAACCCGTATGGTCACCTTATTTTTGAAGATACGTGTTCGGCCGTTAAAGGTCAAAGGCGACCATTTAAGGCTATCTGCAGCCATGTTGTAGCGGGTTCCCAATTGAAAACTCTCGATCAGATTGATCTTTTGTAGTTCGCCTGTGGTATCGTTCCGCGCCATCACCTTGGCATCAACGTTGTTGATGATGCTGAAGCTAACCGACCCTGATTCTCCGAAAGGTGCGGTCCCGAAAATTCCGGTTTCGTAGTATGAGTAGTTAACCGCGTTCCCATTACTGTCGATGTAGGAGTCATACATATTGAATCGCTCATCAGAAAAATCGGGCCGGTAACTGAAGCGCACTTCCGGGGTGATCACGTGGCGTATCGTGCGCAGCCAGCCGCCGCGGTATTGCCACATTCCGTAGAGCTTGGTCAAGATACCGGCCGAAACACTGAAGTCCCTGGCTGCTCCGAATTTTTGCAGCGTGTCAACCTCCACCCGGGCACTGTCGGTATCCCATTCCTTTCGGATCTGATCGGGATACCAGCGTTCGTTATACGTTGCGGTCGGACTCACGGTAAAATGCTTAAAAACCTTGAAATTGGTGGCGATCGGAATGTTGTGACGGACTCCGTACCGGAACTCGCCGAAGGTTTGCGGGCGAAAAAGCAGGGAATCGTAGGAGTCGAGCTTGTTCTGGGCATCAAGCCGATATTGCACGCCGATCCTATGGTACCACCGCTTACTCCCCACCTGAACCTTGCGCTCAAATGGATAAAAGCGCTGTACGTTAAAGCTTACGTCCGGAAAGTTCATGTTGAAGGCCCGTGTTTGGGTGTTTTGGCTGTGCCGGGCCGAAGCGGTAAGTGACCAGGGTTTGTTTGGATTGTTAAAGGTGTAGCTGATGCTTGAGGTCATCTGGTTGGTAAGAAATTGGTTCGGATCTGTGGTGTTTTGCTTGAAGTACCGGCTTGATCCAAGATTGACCGATGCCGTAAAGCGTGCGTTCGGACGGGCTTTGGGATCCTGTTCGTGGGTCCAGTTGATATTGAACTCGTTTGACCGGTTGTAGGTGGATGGGATCTCGATATCTCCTTGCTTGATCAGCCTGTAGCTCAAACGAAAGCTCCCATTATAAGCGTACCGCTTGCGATAGGTTGAATTGCCATAAAGGGCCCATCCTCCGCGAGAGTAGATATCCCCTGTGAGGGACAGGTCTAAATAATCGCTCACGGCCCAGTAGTAACCGCCTTCACGCAGGTAGAATCCAAACCCTCTGTTTTCTCCGTATGTGGGCATTATGATCCCGCTTGATCGCTCACCTTGCCCGGGGAATACACCAAAAGGAACAGCCAGGGGAGTGGGCACATCTGCGATCACCATGTAGGCCGGACCGGTGATGATCTTATTGTCGCTCACTACCTTGATCTTACTGGCTTTTATGTAATAATCGGGCGGATCCCGATCGTCAGTGGTGAATTTACCGCCGCGCACGTACATGATCTCTTCATTTATCTTTTTCACCTTATCCCCATACAGATAACCTTCGCCTTCTTTGGTGACCACATCCCTGATACGTCCCTTTTTTGTTTCAAAGTTGTAGGTCATCTCAGCGGCATCGTAGGTTTTCCCTGCCTGCGTGAATTTTGGAAGCTGGATCAGTTCACCGGTACTGTCAGCAAGCCCTGTTGCATAGAGGAGGTTGTTGCTCAGGTCAAATTCAATGTATCCGGCCTCCAGTTTGATGTCGCCATATACCACAATTGCCTCGTTGTACATATAGATCTTATTTTCAGCGACGTTTAGGTAAGTGGAGTCCAGTGCATCATACTCCACCTTTGACTGCAGGAATCGGGTTGAAATGGTGGAGTCGGCCTGTTCGGTGGAATCAATCCGTGTAGTGACAGGATCTGTCTGAGCCAATAAGGAATCCGGTTCACTTACATCAACCACCTGCGCCTGGATCTTGGTCACGTGCAGGAGTAATGAACAGGCGACTATGGAAAACTGGATGACTGTGAGCGGAAAGCGATCTGTCAAGTATCGTAAGTTTGTGTCAAACCTCGCTGTCGTCAAAGGTACGCATTAATAAATAGGTCTGAAAGTGAAACGCCTGTTACTGCTTATTCTTATGAGCCTCGCGGTTCCGTTGCTCAGCTTTATGGAACCCGGGAACGATCCCGATAAAGTGGATCGGGTCGTGATCGATGCTGGTCACGGAGGAAAAGACCCCGGAACACACAACCTCAGCGGCCCCAGGACCTATGAGAAGGATGTGGCCCTGGCGGTCGCGCTGAAGCTGGGAAAATTCATTGAGGAAAGCATGCCGGATGTGGAAGTCATTTATACCCGCAAGACCGATGTATACCTGGAGCTGTCAGAACGGGCCCAGCTGGCAAATCGAAAACAGGGCGATGTGTTCATATCCATCCATTGTAACGGGGTTTCGCGAACTGATGCCCACGGGACCGAGACCTGGACGATCGGACTTCATAAGACTGCCGCGCAGCTGGAGGTGGCCAAGCGCGAGAACTCGGTGATCTTGCTGGAAGATGATTATCAGGACAAGTATGCGGGCTTTGATCCGACTCAGCCCGAGAGCTACATCGCGCTGAGTCTGAATCAGCGCAGCTTCATTGACCAGAGCCTCGAACTGGCCTCACACATTCAGTATCAGTTCCGGGAACGGGTGAAGCGTCGCGATCGCGGTGTAAAACAGGCCGGTTTTTATGTGATCTCTCAAACGGTGATGCCTTCGGTATTGGTGGAACTCGGCTTTTTAAGCAATCCGTCCGAAAAGGAATTCCTCAAATCGGAAGAAGGGCAGGATTACATGGCTTCGGCCATCTGCAGGGCCTTTAAACAATATAAACGGAACCGCGAAAAGGGGAGTTCAAATACCTCTTCGGAGACGGAACAGGACATCGCGCCGCAAGGCGCCGGGGAAATAAAGGAAACGAAAGAGGTTGTGGACGAGGAACCGGTGGAACGTGATCTGGTATACCGCGTTCAGTTGGCGACCCTATCTGATCGGGTGCCGCTGCGGGATGCGCGATTCCAGGGACTGTGGCCGATAACGATGAATGGATCGGACGGATCGTACAAATATGCCTATGGTGCCTGCGGCACGATGAACGAGGTACAGAAATTAAAGGAGGAAGCACGTTTGCGGGGCTTTTCGTCGGCCTTTATCGTGGCTTATTATAAAGGCGATCAGATCTCTGTTGAGGAGGCGCAGGCATATGAGTCTGAACAGTAAGCTTGTTCGGACCAGAATCACTAATATTGCCTGAACGCTCAGAAAATCCGTTTTGAAACTATCCAGGGAAACGTATATCGGCCTGATTGCGGTGGCAGTCGTTGCCCTCGCTTTTTGGGGGTTCAATTGGTTGAAGAAGAACGATGTTTTTTCCGGCAAGCGGGTGTTTTATTCCGTGTATGCAGAGGTGGACGGCTTAATTAAGGACCGGCCGGTGACGTTAAACGGTTTCCTGGTGGGATATGTTAAAGACGTTTCGTTCCATCCCGATGGAAGCGGAAATTTGATCGTTGCCTGGTCAATGCAAGACGAGTTTCCGATCAGCCGGAATGCAGTGGCGGAGATCTATGCTTTAGACCTGCTGGGGACCAGGGCGATCAGGATCAATGTGCAGAAGGGACCGCCGGCGAAGGCCGGAGACACACTGGCAGGGGCAATAGAGCTGTCCCTGCAGGACGCAGTGAATCAGGAAGTGGCACCGATCAAGAACAAAGCAGAGGAGCTGCTGGTTTCGCTGGATAGCGTGTTGATCTATGTGCGGGCCTTTCTGGATAAAGAGTCGCGCAGCCGGTTCGAAAACACCTTTGCGGAGGTGGAGCATACCTTTACGGCATTGCATCACACCATCTTGTCGATCAATCGGGTCATAACCAGAAGTGAAGAGAGTTTCAATAGCATTATTACGAACCTGGATAGCATCAGTACCACCCTGGAGGGATCTGGTGAGGATTATGCCCGCACTATGAATAATCTGGCCAGACTTTCAGATTCGCTGACGCATATTGATTTTATTGCGACGATCGAACGGTTGAATGCGGTTATGGGCCAAATCCATTCCATTACGGCGCGTATCGAAGCAGGGGAAGGCACCCTGGGCAGGTTGTCGAACGACGAAAAATTGTATGAAAATCTGGATCGACTCACCAGTGAGTTAAGTGAGTTGGTCTACGACCTGAAAATGAATCCTTCCCGATATGTGCGCTTCTCATTATTCGGTGGCAATAAACCCTATCGGGAGCCTGAAGAAAAAGGCGAAGAAGACGAGTGATGCATTTCGGAACAGCCAGCATCGTTTTTATCCTGATCTTAGCTGCGGCAATCTGCCTGTTCGTCCGAAATGTCGGTAAGATCCGACGAAACATCAAGCTCGGAAAGGAGGTCAACCGGTTTGATCGCAGATCAGAGCGCTGGGCCGAAATGATCCGGGTAGCTCTGGGGCAATCCAAAATGGTGCGCTATCCCGTGGCCGGTTTTCTTCACCTGGTCATTTACGCGGGCTTTGTGATCATCAATATCGAAGTACTGGAGATCCTGCTTGACGGCATCCTGGGTACGCACAGATTGTTCTCTTTCCTCGGTGGCTTTTATGATTTTTTGATCGGGGCATTTGAAGTTCTGGCCCTTGGGGTCCTGCTGGCCTGCGTGTTCTTTTTGACACGCCGTTTTATCTACCGGATTCCCCGTTTTTACAGCAGGGAAATGAGAGGCTGGCCTACGAGTGATGCAACCATCATCCTGACGGCTGAGATCTTTTTGATGCTGGCCTTTTTGAAAATGAACGGGGCTGACCTCGTGCTGCAAGAGCGGGGAGTGGAGTACTACATTCCGGCTGCCGGATGGTATCCCGTGAGCTCCTGGATGGTGGTGCCGATCCTGTCGAATTTTTCCGACGGTTGGGTGATCATGGTTGAGCGGGTGGCCTGGTGGTCTCACATCGTAGGTATCCTGGCATTCCTCAACTATCTCGTCATCTCAAAGCATTTTCACATCATTTTGGCTTTCCCGAACGTCTGGTACTCCAATCTGGAACCTAAGGGACGTTTTACGAATATGCCGGAAGTGACCAGGGAAGTGAAGATGATGATGGATCCGAATGCCGATCCTTTCGCGGTATCTGCGGAAGGTGCTGAACAGCCGGGCCGGTTCGGAGCTAAGGATGTTATGGACCTGAACCGGGTGCAGTTGATGAATGCCTACAGCTGTACAGAGTGTGGACGTTGTACAAGCGTTTGCCCCGCCAATCAGACCGGAAGGAAGTTATCGCCCCGCAAGATCATGATGGATACCCGTGATCGGCTGGAGGTAGTAGGCAAAAACATGGATGCGAATGGGGGAAAATTCAGGGATGATGGAAAGACCTTGCTTGACGATCATATTTCGCGGGAAGAACTCTGGGCCTGTACCACTTGTAATGCCTGCGCAGAGGCTTGTCCGATCAATATTGATCCCCTTTCCATCATCATTGACATGCGCCGATATCTGGTAATGGAGGAATCAACTGCCCCTGCTCAGTTGAACGTAATGATGACCAATATCGAAAACAACGGTGCACCCTGGGCCTTCCCGGCAGCGGATCGCTTGAATTGGAAGGATGGTTGACTATTCAAAAGAAGATCATGAGTGAAGGATTGAGTGTGCGGACGATGTCGGAAATGGTCGCCGCAGGAGAGACTCCGGAGGTTCTTTTCTGGGTTGGATGTGCCGGTAGTTTCGACGACCGGGCCAAAAAGATCACCCGGGCCTTTGTTAAGTTGCTGGATCATTGCAAAATATCCGTCGCTGTCCTGGGAACGGAAGAGCGTTGTACGGGCGATCCGGCCAAAAGAGCAGGAAATGAGTTCCTGTTCCAGATGCAGGCGATGATGAATATCGAGGTTCTCGATATGTATAAGGTCAAAAATATTGTGACCACCTGCCCGCACTGCTTCAATACCCTCAAAAACGAATATCCGGAATTAGGTGGACATTATAATGTGTGCCATCACAGCCAATTCCTTCAACAGTTGATCAACGAGGGTCGCCTGACCATTGAAGGAGGTGTGTTCAGGAACAGGCGGATCACCTTCCACGATCCGTGTTATTTGGGTCGGGCAAACGATGTTTACGAAGCTCCACGTGAGTTGATCCGTAAACTGGATGCAGACCTGGCCGAGATGCGCCGCTGCAAATCAAATGGCTTCTGCTGTGGTGCCGGTGGTGCACAGATGTTCAAGGAGCCGGAGCAAGGAAACAGGGATGTGAACATCGAACGAACCGAAGAGGCTCTGGAGACCCGGCCGGAAGTCATTGCCACCGGATGTCCATTCTGCAATACCATGATGACCGATGGCGTTAAGAATGCAGAAAGGGAAGACAGCATTAAGGTGTACGATATAGCTGAGATCCTGGCCACCGCAAAAGACCTGTAAAAATGTACGTCCCTTTTGACGAAATGCCCGACCATGCCCGTGTATGGATCTATCAGAGTGATCTGGCCCTGACGGCTGATCAAGTTGCATTCATCAGGGCCACGCTCCTGAATTTTACGGAACGGTGGACTGCCCATGAAGAGGAGCTTAGGGCATCCTTTACGGTCCTGTACGATCGCTTTGTCATTCTTTCGGTGGACGAACAGCAGGCGGGAGCTTCCGGGTGCAGCATTGATTCATCGGTGCGGGCCATTAAGGACATCGGATCCAAACTCAGGATCAATTTGCTTGATCGGACCGTGATCCACTTCCGGAACGATCAGGAGATCAACACGATGAAACTGACGGATTTTCAAGACGCCCTCACGGGCGGAAAATTAACCGGGGATACGATCGTATTCAACAATATGATTGGAAGCATCGGTGAACTCAGACAGAACTGGGAAGTTCCGGTGAAACACAGCTGGCACAGCCAGCTGATGGTGGGTTGAGTACAGAAAACAGGAGGCCAAATACCCGATACAGCTAAGATTTGGCTTCAAACCCCTCCTTGCCGCTCCATATCTGAAAATACAGTTTGAAATCTGAAGCCAGACTCCACAGGGGATACTGAAAGGTTGCCGGTTTATTTTTTTCGATAAAAAAATGACCGATCCACGCCCAGCCATAGGCCATAACAATTCCGATGAGAAACAGCCATCCGTTTCCGCTGACGATACTGTACAATACCAACAGGAGAAAAAGGGAAGTCCCGATGAAATGAGTGATCCGCGTTCCCCGCTTACGATGCTCAGTCAGATAATAGGGATAAAAATCCCTGAACGATTTATAGATCCTTTCCTTCATAGCTCATGCGTTTTGGCAATTGTTCCAAAAATAAAAAAATCCAGCTATCTGCTACGGGCTATCGAAATCCTCATCTTCCACTTTTTTCTCCATCTGTAAACTTTCCGGGTTTTGCGTTGTGAAACCAGGCTCCGGTTGCTCCCGGGGGTCAACATAAATGCCGAACCGATCATCGGGCCGCCAGGCCCCAAGCCATTCAAAGCCCTCGAGATACCACTGATCGGGCGGAAGATCTTCCGGAGGGATCAGGTCGGAGGATGGTTTGTTGATGAACGAGATACTGTGGATGTCATTGTCGCGCAGATAGATATGCATATCGGAGCATTCAGTGACGTTGATGCCTATGAAGTCTCCGTCATCTTCAAGAACGAAATATATGGACTGTCCATTGCCCATCACATTCAATCGGTACAGTTCCTTTTCACTGAAAAAGCCCGTCATGCGCTTGCCTTTGATCTGCTGGTATTTGATACTGTCTTCTTCGGAAAGGATCAGGGCCTGCCTGTTGAGGAACATGCGGTGGGGGCGCGAATCCTTCATTCTGATCCGCATGCTGTCAGCGGTGATCTGGTTGCGGTCTGACCACATGATTGGCTCGCGGTACAGGTAGATCAGGCTATCGGCCTCGGTATAGTGAAGAGAATCGCACTGGCCCTGAATACTCGCCTGAAAAAAACGGGTGAACGGATAACTGGAAAAACACGAGGCTTCCGTACTGTCTACCGACCACAGCAGGGTATCGGCGTGCAGGTACATTGAATCACCGTCGAAATCAAGTACTGCCGTAGGGTTCTCCCACAGTTTTCCGGTTTTCGATCCTTCGAGGTAGCTCCCGTAATCTCCTGTGATCCGGGCGCCCCTGGCAGTGTCCTTTAATTCCACATTACAGAATCCGAGCCCCAGCCCCTTCAACTGATCGTAGAACAGGGAATCGCCCCGCAAAACAGTTGTTTCGTCAGTCAAAACAGCATTTTGCCCGAACTGTGCCTGATCCCTGGCCGTATCGTACCAGCCATTCTCGCAGTAGATGGTTGACGATTCATTAAAAATATTCGTCGGCCCAAAAAAGTAGGCGATCTCCGTTCCTGAATGGTAATAAAGCGTGTCGCTTTCCATCCGATAATTCGGGTGTTTCAGTCGCACACTGTTCTGAAAGAAGAACTGATCCCGATCCAGGTAATACCAACCCTTCTGGCTGTACAGGTCCTTTTCCCCATCGCGAATAGATCCTTTCGTCAGATAGTATGCCCTATCCTGCTGCCGGTCCCAGTCAAGCTGCTGTGTTCGCAGGGTTAGTCCCGCATTTGTCAGTACCACATTCGAATAGGCCATTGCCTGCCGGGTATTCCCGGCGTAGTACAAGCTATCGCACTCCAGGTCCGTTGAATCCCCAACGATCCGGACATTTCCGTACATACGCGAATCGTTCCGGTATTTATCGAGCAGGGCCGAATCGCAATATAGCAGGGTATTTTTTTGCCTCAGGATCACATCGCCCGTCAAATACTGCCAGTCGCGCCCGTTCGTTCGATCACCCGCCAGGGTTCCTGCCTGCACGATTTCCAGCTGGGTTTGGCCTGCGGCCAGATGGGCCATTAACGCCAACACTGGCGTTGACACAAGCTTGAGCTTTTGCAGCCACGGGCTCCTTATTTTGCCAACGCACATCATTTCAAAGGTGCAGTAACAAACACCTCTATTCTAACGTAAAAGAGTGCTATTATATTGGTATGGACCAGTTTATGCGTTCACATTCACATTGGGAGAGGCCATCATGATCTCCTCGTTTGCGTACGCTGCAAATTGCTCAAAATTCTTTACGAACTTGCCGGCGAGCACATTTGCCTTGTGATCATAGGCTTCCCTGGATCCCCAGGTGTTACGCGGATTCAGTACATTGTCCGGAACGTTTGGGCAGGTTTTTGGCATGTACAACCCAAACACCCGATGCGTGTCATACTCCACACAGTCCAGTTGTCCCTCCATTGCTGCCGTGATCAATGCACGGGTGATCTTCAGGCTCATGCGCTCTCCGACCCCAAATTCACCGCCAGACCAACCTGTATTTATCAGCCACACGTTCACGCCGGTTGCCTGCATTTTTTCGCTCAGCATTTTTGCGTAGCGGGTCGGATGCAATGGCATAAAGGGCGCTCCAAAACAAGCGCTGAAAACCGTTACCGGATCCGTGATCCCCGCTTCCGTACCAGCCACTTTCGCAGTATAGCCACTAATGAAGTGATATGCCGCCTGGCCGGGGGTCAGTTTGGAGATGGGAGGCAAAACGCCAAAGGCGTCACAGGTCAGGAAAAAAATATTCTTCGGATGGTGACCGATACTCGGTATCTGAATACTGTCGATATTGCAGAGCGGATAGCTCACACGTGTGTTTTCCGTCACTTCCGTATTGTGGTAGTCCACTTCATCGGTTCCCGGTTTAAAGCGGACGTTCTCCAGCAGAGCACCTTTCCTGATCGCATGAAAGATCTCCGGCTCTTTTTCCTCACTGAGATCAATCACTTTTGCGTAGCACCCGCCTTCGAAATTGAACACCGTATTTTCATTACTCCAGCCGTGCTCGTCGTCTCCGATCAGCTTTCGGTTCGGATCCACGCTCAAAGTGGTTTTTCCCGTTCCCGACAATCCGAAAAATATTGCCGTATCGCCGGCTTTTCCAATGTTTGCCGAGCAGTGCATGCTCAGGATGTTCTTCTGTTGAGGCAACACAAAATTCAAAGCGGAGAAGATGCCTTTCTTGATCTCTCCGGTATACCCCGTACCTCCGATCAACACGATCTTCCTGGTAAAATTCAAAATGGCAAAATTGGGCTGACGGGTATGGTCCACAGCCGGATCCGCCATAAAGCCCGGAGCGTTGACCACTAACCATTCCGGATCAAAACGGTCAATCTCTTCGTGGGTCGGACGAATAAACATGTTGAATACGAATAAATTCGACCATGGAAATTCAGTTATGGCCCGAATCGGCATACGGTAGTTCGGATCGGCGCATGCATAAGCGTCACGTACGTAGATCTCTTTTCCCGACAGGTAGTTCACCACCTTGTTATACAGCGCATCGAAGTGCCGTGGCGCAAACGGGATATTGATATCGCCCCACCATACCGCATTTTCAGTAATTTCATCTTTAACAATAAACCGATCCTTTGGTGAGCGTCCGGTAAATGCTCCGGTATCAATGGTGATCGCCCCTGTGGAAGTCCGTTCTCCCATTCCTTGTTCAGCCGTAAGGTCTGCCAATGTATCCGGGTTGAGGTTCCAGTGAGCGGTCGCATCCACAATACCGTAATCGGCTACGGAAGCGCTGACCTCTTTTCTGCCCTTTTCCATCATGATAGATTAAATTGGGTTATACCTGATCAAAGGGCAAATGTAGGCCATAATTTGACTTTGATCCCCGAATTCCAACTTCCAACTTCAAAATGAGTATTGGCCATAAACCAGGCAAGGCCTTTCCAGCAACCCCTTACAACGTGTAATACTCTCCCCTTTTTTGGAGCAGTGGTTAACCGATCATGACGCTTTTTTTAAAAAAAGGATCCGAGATGAACTATTGATCTTTTTTGGTGTTATGTATACTTATCTGCACTTTGGAGTGCTCGAACGACCGGGTGACCACCTCAGGTCAAATTGTTGATGCACAATTGTTGATCATTCAATAATGATCTATTCAGAGGGCCTTGCCCTCTGTTTTTTAACCTTTAAAGGTAGGCAGGATGAAAAAGATGGTTTTTTTGTTATTGATCGTGCCATTGGTTTATGTGGGTAAGGCGCAAGTGGAGCTTTTGGATTCTTTTCATACGTATGAAGTGGTTGGCAACACCCTTACTGTTTATCAAACAGCGGCATTTCCTTATGGATATGGTTCAACCTGCCCGAAATTGGATCCGGTTTTTGTTCAGGTCCATAATGCCGAGATCACCATAGACCTGTTTTATGATACCCGCGGCCCGTGGCCAGACGCATATTGTGAAAGACATGACATCATTGGGGTAACCGGATCGGGTGAATTCACTCTCGTGGTTAATTGCAACTTAATACATATTGATAGCTCTATAACGGATTCAGTCGTTACTCTGTACGACTCAGATACTACAAGCAATATTGTGCTATCGGCTTTTGAAGTAGCTGCTCCAACGGAGATTGGGGTGTTTCCCAACCCGGCCCGTGATCATCTGACAGTGGAAAGCAGGGATGGAATAAAGATCCGGGAGCTGATATTGTATAATTCGGTCGGTCAGGTGGTTAAGGAGTATGATCCCCGCCTAAGGCGATTGCCGGTAAGCGGTCTCCCAGGAGGCATTTATTATCTGGGAATGGCTACGGACAGGGGTGTGATCACCCAAGAGGTGGTGTTGCTGGAGTAGAGATGTGGTTTTGATCGCAGAGGGCAAGGCCCTCTGTTTTTTAACCTTTAAAGGCAGGCAGGATGAAAAAGATGGTTTTTTTGTTATTGATCATGTCACTGATCTATGAGGGTAGGGCACAAGGTTGGTTTTTGGGTTCTTCTCATACGTATGAAGTGGTTGGCAACACCCTTACTGTTTATCAAACAGCGGCATTTACTTGTGGATATGGTTCAACCTGCCCGAAATTGGATCCGGTTTTTGTTCAGGTCCATAATGCCGAGATCACCATAGACCTGTTTTATGATATCCGCGGTCCGTGGCCAGCAGCAGGTTGTGAAAGACGTGACATCATTGGGGTAACCGGATCCGGTGAATTCACTCTCGTGGTTAATTGCAACTTAATACATATTGATAGCTCTATAACGGATTCAGTCGTAACTCTGTACGACTCAGATACTACAAGCAATATTGTGTTATCGACTTTTGAAGTAGCTGCTCCAACGGAGATCGGGGTGTTTCCCAACCCGGCCCGTGATCATCTGACAGTGGAAAGCAGGGATGGAATAAAGATCCGGGAGCTGATATTGTATAATTCGGTCGGTCAGGTGGTTAAGGAGTATGATCCCCACCTAAGGCGATTGCCGGTAAGCAGTTTTCCGGAAGGCATTTATTATTTGGGAATGGCTACGGACAGGGGTATGATCACCCAAAAGGTGGTGTTGCTGGAGTAGATATGGTCTTGATCGCAGAGGGCTTTGCCCTCTGCTTTCCTGATGTCATAATGCCTTCCATGAAGGGCATCCGCAGAGGATCATTCCTCGCTCAGAGGCCTGTCCCCTGGCATGATCCGTACCATAAACGGCCCGGTACAAAATTTGTAACTTAATCAACAAAAAAACAGCTCAAACCAATATATACCTTCTCATGTTCCATTATTTTAGAATGATCGCCTTATCAGTATCGGCCCTGTTTTGCGTGCATCCTGCTTTTGGGCAATGCCAGGTCTCTATGGACGAAGATTTCTACATCTGTTATCCGAGGAGCTATCTTGATACCGTTTTCCTGGGGCAGGGAATGACCCTTGTGGGCACTCCCCCGTTTGAGTTCAGCTGGTATATCAAAGAACCCTATTGGGGCGGGTACTATTGGGGTTCTGATATTCTTAGTGATACGGTTTCTCAGTTCCCCGAGGTAGTGGATCATTATAATCCGGATTTTTTTACGGCTATACTCACGGTTACCGACTCAAACGGCTGCACCTCCCAGGACACGACCCTGGTGACCAGGTCGCGGGTTTTTGCAACGCACAGTAGTCCCTCCCATTACTTTATTCATCACGGCGATAGTGTTTATTTGACCACTCTTGCTATTCTTGTGGGCGGCATTCCACCAATATCCTATTCATGGAGTTCGCCATCCACCCTGCAATTCCCAAATTCAGCCCAGCCAGGATGGGCCAGGCCCGATACAACAACCCAGTATTACCTTACCTTACTGGATGATGCAGGCTGTTCCCATACGCTCCATTCCATTAGTGTTTATGTGGTGCTGAGTGATGAAGAAGTCACTAAGGACAAGGTACTGGTTTATCCGAACCCCACTTCGGGGCGAATTAATTTTTCCGGGATGACGAATACGTGTTCCGTTAAACTCCTTGAGCCCACTGGCAAATTGATCCTGAGCAGGGAATTGGAAGGCAATAGCCTGAACATGGATGGCCTTTCAGCAGGCTTATACTTCCTGGAATTAACGGATAGCCACGGGGTTCCGATCCTAAGGCAAAAAGTGCTATTATACCATTAGTGGGCACATCATGCCGTCAGGCATCCGGTTTTGCCTTCGTCATTCCTGGCGGATCTTGGCAAACCACAGCAAATTTTGTACCTTTGAAGCGGTTTATGAAAAAAGTCCTTTCCATACTATTTGCCAGCTTCTATCTCGTGCTCTCCATCGGGCTGCATGGCACAGTGCACAAATGCATGGGCACAGTCACCGAATGGAGCTGGGGCCACAAAGACCTGAGCTGCCACGATGAGCCTCACGGGCACGAGCACGATACCGGCGAGCAGGAGTCGGACTGCTGCAATAACAACGAATTGGAACTCTGGCTGGTGGCAGATCAGCTCATTCAAAAAGAGTTTTTTCTCCCTTCCCTTTTACCTTTCGCCCTCACGGGCGGATGTACTGTCCTGCCCCCGCATGATGCGCTTGCGGAACGCAGCGGGCCCATCGTGCCGCAGGCACACAAACCACCCAAACGACCGCTGTACATTCAGTACGGTGATCTTCGATTTTATGGCTGATGATCTCTTGCCCTACTGCAAGTTTTGGATCATTTAACCGTTATAAGATCAAGATCATGAAAAAGCTGTTTTTTATCGCGCTGGCGCTCGCGGCCCTTGTTGAGGTAAACGCGCAGGAGAAACTGGTTGCCGATACCATTTGGGTGAACGGAATTTGTGATATGTGTGAGGAACGCATCGAAAATGCCGCATACATCAAAGGGGTGAAGAAGGCCGACTGGACCAGGGAAACACATCAGTTGGTGCTGCTGTACCGGTCTGATAAAACCGACCTGATGACCATCAAAAGATCCATTGCCGCTGCGGGGCACGATACCCGCGACATCAAGGCAACGGATAAGCAATACCAGCAGGTCCACCATTGTTGCCGGTATCGGGAACTGCTACCGCACTGACGATGCGTTTTTGGATCTTTTGGGCCTCGCTGTTGCTGGGAAGTGGCACGGTGTGGGGCCAATCCGATGTGCTACAGGGGAAGGTCCTCGGGCACCATTCGGATGGAACGGAGACGCTGTCCGGGGTCAATCTTTTTTGGCTCGGAACAGGAGTCGGAACCACGACCGACGAGCGTGGGAATTTTGTATTGGAACGGCCCGCGAATGCCGACATGCTGGTAGTGGCCTTTTTGGGCTATCGGACCGATACGCTTAAGATCGAAAAAGGCCGCCGACAGGTCGAGATCACCATGCAGGTGGCAGAAGTATGGCTCGGGGAAGTGACCGTACGCGAAAAAGTGGAGGCGACCTCCGTACGCTATCTCGATGTAAACCTGACGGAAAACATCACTGAACGCGAGCTGTTCAAGGCGGCTTGCTGCGATCTGTCCGAGAGCTTTGAAACGAACCCGAGCGTGGATGCGGGTTTTACCGATGCGGTAACCGGTACACGGCAGATCCGCCTGCTGGGACTTGATGGACCCTACAGCACCTACACGAGAGGTAATATCCGGACCATGGGCGGACTTGCCTCCGTGTACGGTCTGGCCCTGATCCCCGGATCCTGGATCAAGTCAATCCAACTAACCAAGGGAACAGGCTCCGTGGCGAACGGATACAGCAGCGTAACAGGCCAGATCAATTATGAACTGCGCAGTACTTCCGACAGGGAGCATCAATTCGTCAACGGCTACGTAAACGGCGCAGGCCGATTGGAAGAGAATATGGTGTGGAATGAGAAGATCGGCGATCAGTGGGGAACCACCTTCCTCATGCACGGCCGGCATCAGATGCTGGAGGTTGACCGTAACGGCGATGATTTTTTGGATACCCCCTTTGGACATCACCTGTTCCTGCAGAATACCTGGAAGCGGTTCCACACGGACAGATTCGCAATGCAGTTTGGGATCAAGTACAGTTTAATTGACCAATGGGCCGGGCAGGAAGGTTTTGGGAGCCGCAGGGACGACACTGATTTGTGGGGATACACCACTCGCACGGATCGGATCGGACTGTGGGCCAAGGGCGGCTACGTGATTAATGCCGACCGTCGGCGCAGTGTCGGTTTCCATGGCAACTACGTATACCACAACCAGGAATCGCTTTTTGGAAGTGCAGAGCGCTCTTCCAACCGCTGGCTGGGCGCTGAACGAAGTGCTTATTTCAGCGCGATGTTCGAAACCGGCCTGGGTCATCCCGCTCACAAGCTCAAAACGGGGGGCAGCTTTATTTTTCATGATCAGTCCGAGACCTTTAACGATGATCAATACGATCGGACCGAGCAGGTCCCGGGGGCGTTTGCCGAGTACACCTGGTCCGATCCGGATCGTTTTTCGGTGGTCCTGGGCTTTCGGGCCGATCAGCATAACCTGTACGGGCTAAACTGGACCCCGCGACTGCATACCCGCCTGGCCGTGAACGAAAATTTTGTTCTGCGTGCCAGTGCTGGAAAAGCCTATCGTACGCCGAATGTGTTTGCAGAACGGACAGGATTGATGGCCAGCAATCGAAGCTGGATCCTCACGACTTCCAATGCCGCGCTGCCGTATGGTTTGCAGCAGGAGGAAGCATGGAACTTCGGACTAAGCGCCACGCATGACTTCGAGTGGGATTACAGACCCGCAACCCTGCGGGTTGATTATTACTTCACCGATTTTCAGAACCAGTTGGTAACGGATCTATATGCCACCGCGCGCGAAGTACGGATCTATAATCTGGACGGGCGCAGTTTTTCGCACAGCTTACAGGTTCAGTTCGATTATGAGGTGGTTAACCGGGTTGATGTGCGGCTCGCATATCGCTCACTCAATGTGCAGAGCACCTTTGCAGGCGAATTGCGCGCGGTGCCATTCATCGGCCCGCACAGGGCCTTTGCCAACCTATCCTGGCAGAGCCGAAACTATTGGAAGGCAGACGTCACGGTGCAGTGGCATGGATCGGCCCCCTTGCCGTACACGGGTGACAACGACTTGGTGTATCGGATTGCAGGGGAATCACCGGGTTTTGTGACAGTGAACCTGCAATGGGCTAAGGAATGGCCTGCGGCCGGATGGGAAGCATATGTAGGATCGGAGAACGTAACGAACTTTAAAATGACGCGCCCGATCGTTTCGGCTGAAAACCCTTTTGACGAATCCTTTGATGCCTCCATGGTATGGGGCCCGATCCTGGGCCGGATGATCTATGCGGGTTTTCGGCTTCGCCTTCTTCAGGATGGGTAATGGCTGGCGATTCCCTGTGGACCAGTATGTGCGCGACTTCCGGTTAATAGAATTCGAACCGATATTCCAGACCGATGTTCAGCAACCACGTGCGGTTGTATGCTTCGCGGATATCGTCAAGGAAAAGGTCGCTTTGCCCAACGAAATAGCGGGCGTCAAGTCGCAGGGCTACGTGCGTTCCAAAAAAGAAATTCAGTCCACACCCGAAGATCAGCGCATTGTCGTGGGTATTCCAGTTGCGGTTGTTGAAGTTGATCTTCTCCGTGTTTCGGATATCCGCGACACCCTGTACGGGTGGATCCAAACGAAAGATCTCCACTACCTCCCCGCCGCGCGCATAACTGAAGTTATATCCGAGTAAAAAGCGCAGGCGCAGCGGTGCATCGCCTATGTTTAACTGTGCCATAACGGGGATGTCAAAATAGCTGATGTTGTATTCCTCCCTGTGATACCCTTCGTAATCAATTCCGTTGATCGTTTCCGATCCTTCCTCGTGTATTGTTGCTCCCCGGCCGCTCCATCCGGGCTCTACCCGCAACGAAAGCCGGTCAATGAACTGGTACTCCAAAACGAACGCAAAAATTCCGCCGTATTTACTGATGATATCGATTTCACTCGTGTCGCTGCCTGATTTCCAATTGCTCAATGCCGATCCTCCCTTGGCTCCCAGGGTCAACTGAGCCTGCGTTACCAACCCCAATGCTATAAATAAGCCAAGCAGAAGCAGTTTCTTCATAGTCAGTTCTTATTTGGTGGCAAGATACAAAACCGGCTTATTTACCGAACTGATAACGCACGATTTGTTCAATGTGCGTTTCGTTGATCTGTGTATGAGCTGTAAAGCTTACTTCCTTCCACCAACCCGTCATGCGCTCGAAGGTATAGGTGCTGGTTTCGCGAAAATAAAAGGCTCCGGAGCCTAACGGCTCAAAAGCTTCCTCGCCCAGGGCCTCGCGGAACTTCAGATATTCGTTGATCTCCGTGCGTGCCTGATCCGGATCCACCCTTGTTGTGGTCTCCAGGGTGGCGATACTGTCCGTCAGTTCCAGGATGCGTGTTTCCAGCACTCCCGGGACTGGTCGGCTTGCAAGATCGATCGGTACGTCGGTTTCCTGCCGTTTGACGGAATCGCGGTGAATGGCCACATTGTATGCGTTGAAAAGGGTCCGATAGGGGTGGAGCGCCGTATGCTCCACTTGCACGCGTTGTTCGATGCGTTGTTTCATCCCGCTCACCATTTGATCGATATCGCGGTCCGGTACCTGCATGCCATCTTGCCGTAAGGCCGTTTCCACGTGATCGAAAACGGCGAAGTATACCTGCTGCACTTCGAGCCAGTTGCGCAAGCCGGTGAGTTGGCCTGTGGGGCGCACCCGAAACTCCATTTCGAGGCGGTTGGCCCGGGCCAGTACCTGATCCACGACGCCCTGGAGCTCGGGCGCGTCAGTAAAGAGGTCCATACGGAAACGTTCGGCCATCCAGCGCAATGTATAACCCGAGGTTGTAGCGGTGAGGACTTCCAGCTGATCGTAGGTGCTGTCGGCTCGTTCCTGTAACAAGGTATCGTTCCGGGTAATTCGTTGCCCGTAGGTAATGGTCAGGGTACGCTGTTCACCCGTGTTCCACCTGGGCAGCAGAAAAAGCCAGTCCGATCCCTGCGCATAGAGGTTGGCTGTTAGTGTGAGCAGGAGTATGAGGGAAAAGAGGCCCATCGGTATGGCGAAGATAGGTTTCGCGATCGTGAAAGAGCACCTTATTTTCGGATCACCAGCTGACGGCTGTTGCTTTGGCTTCCATTGCTGAACAGCACGCTGTAAATACCACCGGCCCACTCAGCTACATCCAAACGCAGTTTACCACTCACCGCATTCGACTCGCTGATCGTTAGCACCACCTGACCCAGGTGGTTCACCACCGTTACTTCCAGATCCACTTCGCTGGTGAAGTTGTACTTAATGAATACCTCATCTGTTGGCGGGTTCGGATACAGCTCAATGTACCGGGCAAGATCCAGCTCCTCCATGCTGATCATGAAATCCCAGGAAGCATAGCAGCCATTACCATCACTAACGATAACCGTGTAGCTGCCAGGTGACAATCCTGTTGCTGTTTGCGTGGTCTGAGGAGGTTGCGTCATCCATAAATAGGTGTATGGAGGGCTTCCACCCGTTACGTTGGCCACTGCTGTGTCAGGGGGAAGAACGTCCACCATGACAACCAATTCAGTCGGTTCAGTAATAGTGACCTGGTTATCGATAGTACATCCATAGACATCGGTTACCGTTACCTGATAGGTTCCGGCTGTCACGTTGGTTAGGGCCGAAGTGGTATTTCCTGTATTCCACAGGTAGCTGTATGGAGGGGTTCCACCCGCTACATTCAAGCTGGCCCATCCATTTGATCCGCCGAAGCAGTCCACATTATCTTGTACCATGATCGCTGAAATGGCCGTGTTCTGTGTAACTGTAGTATTGATACTTGCTATGCAACCGCTGGCATCGGTTACCATTACCTGGTATTGTCCGGCTGTCAGGTTGCTCAGGGCTGAAGTGGTGTCCCCTGTATTCCACAGGTAGCTATAGGGAAAGCTTCCGCCACTGGCCGTAACTGTCGCTGTACCATTGTTAGTGCCGAAACAACTGGCACTAATTGCCGATGTTACGGTTAGGGCGTGCAGGTATAGGTTTACCGTATCCGTACATTCATATTTACAAAATCCGGAATGAGCCCAGATAGTAGTATCTGACGTAAGCAGAAACTGTGTGGAATCAGCCGCACTACCGTTGCTCCACGTCAAAGGGAAGGTCAAATTTCCCGGTAAGGCTGACTGGGATGACCAGGTCGGGAATTGAATGAACATTCCGTTCTCTGGATTTGGAGCACAGTCATAGATCAGGTTGCCGGTACCTTCATTAAAGTCATAATGTCCGATCAGATCCGGGTGATTAGCCGGATTGATAAGCTGATTTCTCAAACTATCAACCTGGGCTACGGTCCTTGCAGTATTCCACACCCGTAGATCATCCATCAGGCCATAATAGATAGCACCAAATCCTACTGGTGCACTATTTTGCGCATTGCCAACAATTGCAATGGATCCGGTTGCATTCAAAACCCCGTCAATGATGATCTGAATGGAATCACTAGTTCGGTTAAAGACGTAAGCCACATGATGCCATTGCCCATCGCAAACACTCATCGTTCCATTAAATTGCACAACAGTACTACTGTTACCGTCAGAAATGCTAATTCTGGGAAGTCCTGAATTTCTTTGAATACCCACCTGGTAATGAGGGTTCCAGCTGTTACCACCCTTCCCAAATAGCCATTGGCCATGAGAGGGAACTGCGGTAACATCTATAAAGCTTGAGTTCACCCAAAGCTCAATTGTGAAATTTTGATTCACTCCAAAATTATACTTAGTGGAATTGGCTATTTCAGCATAGGAGTTGTTGAAAGAAAGACTATGCTGTTGATGAGAACAATTTGTAAATGAAGCGTCAATAACCTGTGCGGAGCAAACAGTATCATGTGAAACAGAAATCAAACCAGGCTGACCAGATCCGCTTAATGCGATCATTAGCGATAAGCAAAAGAATGTATGTTTCATAGTAAGTCGAAATAGAAAGTACCCTCTGCTGAGGTTTTATTTACACCTGAATATTTATTTGAAGAACATGATTTTCTGGTTCCTCTGTCCCATATGTCATGATATTCCCCCTTAAGTCCGTTTGTTTATCCGCCTTGCGGTGAATAAGCGATGATGCACAAATATAGTTTTTTTATCGCATCTGCCCAAAATAAATTTCAAGGTGTAATTGACCTACTGAAAGTCAGGCATTTATCTCTTCCAGGCTTCTCCTAAAACAGTAGCGGTAAAAATAGAAAAGGGTGATGACCCGGAGCAGGCACGATCGGGGTAAGATCTATCGTACCTCGTTGACCCGGTGAGTCATATCAGCCTGGGTCCGAACCGAGTGCTTGTGGATCAACTTGAACAGCTCTTCCACCATTTCGCGGTACAAGGCATGTTCATTGCCCCAGTCTTTCCGGGTCTCGAGGATCTCAAACCAGCGGTCAAGCTGAAAAATAGTCACGTTCTTCTCTCTCTTGAACATGCCGATCTCCTCCACGATCCTTAAGCGGCGCGACAAAACCTCAAGTAATTCCGCATCAATTCCGTCTATCTGTTCCCGCAATTGTTTTAGCTTACTCAGGAACACGGTATCCTCGGACGAAGAGGAACGCAGCACCAGTTCCTTCATGATGTTCCCTAATTGCCCGGGCGTTACCTGTTGCTGAGCGTCGCTGAGGGCTACGGCCGGATCCCAATGCGATTCGATCATCAAACCGTCCATATTCAGGTCCAGCGCCGTCTGGCTCACTTCCCCGATCAGGGTGGGCGTTCCTGCGATATGACTCGCATCGCACAAAATAGGAATACCCGGGGCCAACCGACGCATTTCGAGCGACATCTCCCACTTGGGCTCGTTTCGGTAAGGCTTGCTCTCATAGGCAAAAAAGCCCCGATGGATTGCCGCCATGTCTGTAATTCCGACGCAATTCAATCGTTCCAGCGCCCCCACCCACAGTCCGATGTCGGGGTGCAGCGGATTTTTCACCCAAACCTTGCGATCCGTACCGCGCAAAGCATTGGCAATCTCCTGTACATAAAAGGGGTTCACGGTTGTTCGGGCTCCCAGCCATAAATACTCGATCTCGTGCTTCAATGCCCATTCCACATGTTCTGCATTGGCCACCTCGGTTGCCAGAGGGATCCCGAATTCCTTTTGCGCCTCCTCCAGCCACTTCAAGGCAGGCGTTCCGATCCCTTCAAAAGATCCCGGACGCGTACGCGGCTTCCAAACCCCGGCGCGGATCACATCGATCCCGGTATTTTGCAACAGCCCGGCGATGGTCCGGTACACCTGTTCCTCACTCTCGGCACTACAGGGTCCGGCCACCAGAAAAGGCCGGTCTGCACGACGCGCAACAGTCGGGTCCACATGAAGTTTGCTCGCACGCATCATCACTGCAAAAATAGGGGCTTTTACCGCTTCCCTTCCACTACCAAAACCAACTCGCCCCTGGGTTTGTTCGCCTCAAATTCAGCCAACAGCGAACCCAACGTTCCGCGATGACAGCTCCCGAACACTTTGCTTATTTCCCTTACAAGTGTGGCCCTGCGGGCCGATCCGAAGTACCCGGACATATCAGACAGGGTTTTTTGGATCCTATGTGGTGATTCATAAAAGACCATGGTCCTTGGTTCCCCTGCGAGTTCCTTCAAGCGGGTCTGACGCCCCTTCCTCACCGGCAGGAATCCCTCAAAGGTAAACCGATCATTCGGAAGTGCAGCCACAACCACAGCCGGGATCATGGCTGTGGCGCCCGGCAGACATTCCACTTCAATGCCTTCCTCAACCGCCGCACGGATAAGTAAAAATCCGGGGTCCGATATACCTGGGGTTCCGGCATCGGTGATCAGCCCATAGGTTCGCCCCCCTTTCAATTCACTTACAAGCGCATCCGTTGCCTTGTGCTCATTGTGCATGTGGTATGAACGCATTGGGGTGTCGATCTGGTAGTGTTTGAGGAGTCTGCCGGAGAGGCGGGTATCCTCGGCCAGGATCAGATCAACGGATTTCAATACTTCTATGGCCCGAAAGGTCATATCGGCCAGATTACCGATAGGGGTGGGTATCAGGATCAATCGGCCCATCTTATGTAAAATGACGTTCGATCAACTCCATGAACCGGGTCTCGAACTCTTCCTGATCGTCCCAGTGGTAATCGGGCTTCACCACATGCTCAATAAAATTACGCGCCTCAGTGAAGGTAGACATGGTATTCAGCTGTGCGATCACCCGATCAAAATCGTCCTGATTGCAGCCAAAGAGCTTGTTTACAAAAGCCCAGCGGTCATTGAGATCAACGATGATCTTTCTTCCGGAGGGCGGTTTTGGCGGGTCTTCCTGTGGTTTTGTCGGAACCGCAGGTGCTTCCTGCTCCAAGGCAGGTGGTTTCGATTCCTGATATCGCAGCTCGATCAGCCCTTCGTATAGCTCGCGAGCCAAATGAACCAGCTCAGGGGTGGAACTGTTATTCCATTGATCCTTTAATTTGTCTAATCGCGCCGCAAGGCGCTCCTTTTCTTCCATAGATATTCCTGTTTATTCTCGCTAAAGATATATTTTTATGCTATATTTTACTGTCCATGTTCCTGGAAAGCACCATAAACAGACCGGGGCAAAACGGTTCGATCGAAGTGATCACCGGATGCATGTTCAGCGGCAAAACCGAGGAGTTGATCCGGCGGCTGAAACGTGCGAAATTTGCCTGTCAGCAGGTCGAGATCTTTAAGCCGGCAGTTGACGACCGCTACGACGGATCGGCCGTGGTATCGCATGATCAGAACACGATCCAAAGCACTCCCGTTCCGGCCGCAGCAAACATCCTGATCATGGCGCAAAATGTAGATGTGGTGGGAATTGATGAGGCGCAGTTCTTCGACGACGAAATTGTGCATGTGTGCAACCAACTGGCGAACGATGGAAAACGGGTGATCGTTGCGGGGCTTGACCTTGATTTCAGGGGGAAGCCCTTCGGGCCGATGCCCTGCCTCATGGCCACGGCGGAATACGTAACGAAGGTGCACGCCATTTGCGTCAGAACAGGTAACCTGGCACATTACTCGCACCGCATGACCTCCGATGAGGCCCTTATCGTGCTTGGCGAAAGCGATGAATATGAGCCGCTGTCCCGTTCGGCGTTCATGGAAGCGCAGAAAAAACCGCCCCGATAATGTATTCAGTCCGGCAGCTGGCCGACATCGCAGGCGGATCCCTGCACGGTACTTCGGAAGAAGTGATCGGGCGACTTTATTTCGACTCGCGCCGCATCACCCGCTCACGCAATGCCTTGTTTGTAGCGCTGCAGACCGAACAAAATGACGGACACCGCTACCTGAACGAGGCTTATGATCAGGGCATCCGGAACTTTCTGGTCCGGGCCCTGCCCGATCCTCCGTTCAACAACGCCCGGTTCATTGTGGTCCCGGATACGCTGACTGCCCTCCAGCAATGGGCTGCCCACCACCGTTGCCAATTCACGGGTCCGCTCGTGGCCATCACGGGCAGCAATGGAAAAACCATTGTGAAGGAGTGGGCTGCAACCCTCCTGTCGGGCTTTGGCAGAGTGCACAAAACCCCCGCCAGTTATAACAGTCAGATCGGCGTAGCACTCTCTCTTTGGGGCCTGCGGCCCGATCATCAGTTTGGCGTTTTCGAAGCCGGCATCAGTAAACCCGGCGAAATGAAATCGCTCCGGGAGATGCTGAGGCCTACGATCGGACTCATCACCAACATCGGAGAGGCACATGCCGAACATTTTGGTTCACAATCCGAAAAACTCCACGAGAAGCTGAGCTTGTTTGATGGCTGTTCCTTACTTATCTATCATGCCGACAATGAACTCATCGCGGCCGGGATCAAATCATACCCCTGGAAGGAAAAGCCCCAACTCCTTACCTGGGGCACCGATGAAGGAAATGATCTCTGCTGGACCGATGAGCTACGTGATGCGGTTCCATATCAGGATGCAGCCCGGCAGGAAGATGCAGCTCATGCCATGGCGATCGGTATGGCCCTGGGCATCGCGCCGCAGGCGCTAAAGGAAAAGCTGGGCACCCTGCCCGAAATTGAAATGCGCGTGCAAATGACCCGCGGTCGGCAGGGTAGTACGCTGATCAACGACTACTACAATTCGGATTGGGAATCGATCGAGAACGCACTGAGCTACCTGGCGGAACAGCATCAGAACGAACACAAGAGCATTATTTTGACTGATCTGGTCGAAAACAGTCATGACCAGGGCGTGTACGAGCGCGTGGTTGAACGCCTCAAAGCATTCAGGGTGCATCAACTCCTGCTTATCGGGCCGAATTGGAAACGCTATGCCGGACAGCTTACGGGTTTGGTACATTGGTTCGGATCAACCGACGAGCTGCTTTCGCAATTGCACAGGTTCTCCTTCAACGACGAGGCCATATTGCTGAAAGGTGCCCGCCGTTTCGCGCTTGAGCGCGTTGCCCGGCAACTGGCCCTCCGCGAGCATCCAACCGTGCTGGAGATCCGCATGACGGCCCTTATCCACAATCTGCGCTACTTTCGGCAGCGCATTAAAAAAGATACGCAAATAATGGCCATGGTCAAGGCTTTCAGCTATGGTACCGGTAGCTATGAGATTGCCAACGCGCTGCGCTTTCACCGGATCACTTATCTCACCGTGGCCTACCCGGACGAGGGGGTGCACCTGCGCAACCGAGGCATTGAACTACCCATCCTCGTACTGAATTCCGGGCAACGCAACTTCGAGATGATCATTCGGAACGAGCTCGAACCCGAACTCTATTCCATCAACCATCTCCGGCGGTTCGTACTGCAGGCCGAAATGCTGGGTGCCCGGAGCTACCCTGTGCAACTCAAGCTCGAAACAGGCATGAATCGGCTCGGCTTGGCAGGATCGGACCTTGACGAGGCCATTGCCGTTATCCGCTCCACCACTTCGGTGCGTGTGAAAGCTGTCTTCACGCACCTGGCTGCCGCTGATGATCCGACCGAAAGGTCGTTCACGCTTGGGCAGATCGAAAAGTTCAGGCGCCTCACGGCGCGATTGGAAACGGCGCTCGGTTACCCCATCCTGCGGCATGTACTCAACTCCTCCGGCATCACACACTATCCCGAGGCACAGTTCGACCTGGTGCGATTAGGGATAGGCCTCTACGGCATTTCCAGTGATGCCAGCGAACAAAGCCACTTGCAGCTGGTCGGACGCTGGGTGAGCGAAGTGGCCCAGGTGAAGGAGATCAAAGCCGGGGAAACAGTCGGATACGGCCGATCGTTTCGTGCCCGGAAGAATATGCGCATAGCCACCGTGTCACTGGGTTATGCGGACGGGCTCCCAAGAAAGCTGGGTAATGGGGTGGGGCAACTGTACTGGAAGGGGCATGCCTTGCCGATCGCAGGGCACATTTGTATGGATATGTGCATGCTGGAGATCGGTGATTGGCCGGTAGAGGAAGGCGATGAGATCGTGATTTTTGAAACGGTGGCACAGTTGCAGAAACTGGCGGCCGCGGAAGAAACCATTCCCTACGAGGTGCTCACTTCTATTTCGGGCCGGGTACATCGCGTGTATCTTCAGGAGTAGCGCGCCAGCCGAGGCCGTAATACACGGCAAAGGCCATCCAGAAAGCATAAAAAAAGAGTCCCGCATCCCGCAGGAGCATGTGTTCGGTGGCGAAGGAGCCGATCAGAGCCACCATCAACGCCGTAAGGAGCCAGTTGCGTCGGCGCAATCCGATTGCCAGGAGAAAGAAGTGCGTTCCAAGAAAAAGAAGGAGTCCGACCGCCCCGTGATCAATGGCTACCTGCAGGTACTGATTGTGCGTATTGAAATGATGGATGTATGTGACCAGCGCATTGTCGAGCCGTCCGGCAACTTCTCCATCTTTCTCATCCACCGGTCCCATGGGCCACAGTTTCAGATCGCTCAGCCAGATCTCGGTAGGTATATACCGGCTTGAGGTGATCTCGAACAAGCTGTCCTCGGCCACGAAATAGCCGGAAAGTGTAACACCTTCTTTTTCAGCTCTTTCCCGTACTATTCCGATCTGCTCGTGATGATGCCAGGCGGCCATTCCGCCACGCAGCCGATCATGTGCCCGGAGTTCGAAGCGATACAAATATCCGGGTATGAGCCCTCTGTATTGGATACCCACGAACCCGGTGTTGTCAGTTTTTAGGCGCAGTGAGGCACCTTCCCATAATATGCCCGGGGCTTTATCACCCGGAAAGGCATATGATTTGGTATTGGAGCTGTTCAGGTAAACCGGGGCTCCGGCAGATAGTGGATAAAACGACTCAATGAATTCGTTCCTGAACTCGAGATCTGAGCGTACTACGGCGGCTACAGGCAGGGTATCAGCTGCCGTGCGCAACTGGTTTGCTGCCCGCTCACTGAGGAGTCGCTCCGCTTCATTCGTACCCCAGCCCAGAAGCGGTTTTTTGCTCCACAGATCCAGAGCTTCCTGCCAGAGGTACCAGCGGGTGTTAATGCGATCTGTCGGGGAGGCATTCAGTGTTTCCCTGGCCTCAACGGCCAGATGGGCCATGCGGCTACCGGTCGCTCCGGGCAACCACAACATCGCTGCAGATCCGACCGCGAGCATAACCAGTACCACAACGGTCTTGCGGCGGTATCCGACAGATTGTTTCATCAGGAGTCTGATCGGAACCAGGATGGCCAGCAAAACGATCTGTGTACGGGCTGCAAGTAGGAACAGGCATACAAGGAGAAAGGCAATGGCCAGATTGCGCATCGTGCCGCAGGCACTTTGATCTGCCAAAATGGCGAGAGCGAAAAGCACATAGAGCGCGGTGTAGCCGGCCTGGTTTTCGAGGAAGAACGAGAGCCCGGTGTAAAAGAGATAGTTGAGTGGCGGAATAAGATTGCCGGCGTGGCGATACTGAAAGTAGTTGATAAGGCCGATGGCAAGACTAATGACCAAGCTCGCAACGACGGACCAGGCAAAGGCATGGAAGATCTGGCGGATGCGCGCGCGGGATAGTTGGGGGCCGAGTGTGATGCTGAGGGCTGCGAAAAACAGGGGCAGCAGACGGAAAAACTCGTCCCATGCCGAATACGGATGGGGCGATATGAATGTGCCCAGCATGATCAGTAGCACGAACCCCATCTGCAGTCCGAACAGCATCCAATAGCGATGATCTTTCAAAAAAGTCCAGGGATACTGAAACAACCACGCCACCGAGAAGATCACGAGCCCGTACGTGGGCGGAACGAGTCGCTGGAAGGGTATGGTAACCGCAAAAAAAACAAGGCTATAAAAGTACAGCCTTACCCTTAGGTCCTTATCCCATTTCATGGTAGGGAGATTATTCTGCCAAGGTAAGAATATCGCGGTATTGCTCCTGATCGGTCAATACCCGGACCGCCTCACGGCGCGATGGGTCTTCAACGAGCGAAGCCTCAATGCGACCTTTTCGGTAGTAGTAGCGCTGGGCGATCTCGACCCGGAGGGCCTCTTCGATCTCGTGGCGATACTTGTAGATGTCGTTCTTCTTGTGTTCATCAAGCTCTGCCTTCATCAGGTTCAGCTCTTCCTCCAGTGCCTCGAAGTACTTTTCTTCTTCGGCCGTCTTCAGCAGCTGGTCGTATTTTTCCTCGGTATCGGTCTTGAACTCGAAATCACGCATGCGTACGAAGGCCACGAATGCTTCATATTCCTCATCGGTCAGTGCAAATACGTTTGCGGCCTCAACACGTTCGTGATCAAAGTAGTACTTATTCGCGTAGTCGAAGATGATGTTCTGGCTGACCAATGCCCGTGACACCTCGTGGTAATTGCGGCCACCGATTGATATGTCCGGTCCAATACCGCCACCGTCGTACACCGTTCGTCCGTTAGCCGTCTCAAAGGCCGTGCGGAGCGAATCCGGAATGCGTTTCACCTTTCCCTCGTCATCTCGCTCGGCGTAGTTAATGGCCTGGATACAGCGTCCGCTCGGCGTGTAATACTTGGCAATGGTTACCTTAAGCTGGGCATTGTAGCTCAATTTGCGCGGTTGCTGCACAAGTCCCTTTCCGAAGGTTTGCTCGCCAATGATCACGGCACGATCCAGATCTTGCAGCGTTCCGGAAACGATCTCTGAAGCTGAAGCTGATCCACCGTTTACCAGCACGGCCAGTGGAATTTCCATATCAAGCGGATCGTTGATCCCGCGATAGGTCTTATCCCATTCCTTCACTTTTCCGCGCGTGCTCACGATCTCCGTGCCCTTCGGCACAAATAGGTTTGCGATGTTCACGGCCTCGCGCAGGAGTCCGCCCGGATTCCCGCGCAGATCCAGCACCAGTCCTTTCAGTTCGTTGTTCTCCCTGAGATCCCTGAAGGCTGCCTTTACGTCGCGTGAGGCTTTGTCGGTAAAGCTGATCAGCTTGATGTATCCGATCCCTTCGTCAATCATTCCGTAGTATGGAACGCATTCCACCTGGATCTTCCCGCGTACGAGGGTCCTGGTAAACTCCTCGCCGGTGCAGTCGCGGCGGATCCTGATCTTTACCTCGCTACCGGCCTCGCCTTTGAGCAACTCACTGGTTTCAGAGGTACTGAGCCCTTTCACGGACTTTTCATCAATTTCCAAAAGAACATCCCCGGCTTTCAGCCCGGCCTTATCAGCCGGAAAACCCAGATAGGGCTCCGAGATCACGATATCATGATCCTTTTTACGGATGATGGCACCGATGCCCCCATACTCTCCGGTGGTCTGAAAGCGAAAATCCTCGATCTTCGACTCCGGGATATAGTTCGTGTACGGATCCAGCGACTTCAGCATCGCGTCAATACCGGTTTTCACGAGTTCACCCGGTTCGATATCATCCACATAATAGGCATGGAGTTCCTGAAACAGCGTTGTGAAAATGTCGAGCTGTTTCGAGATCTCGAAATAGCTGCCCTGAAAAGCCGATCCGGCAAGCAGCGTTGCTACCAGGGCCACGGCCAGCAGCCCGTTTTTCCAGTTTTTGAATATCATCTGTCGGTTCATTTTTTCCGTTTGCCCTGCTCCTCTTCTTTAAAACGTTCAAAAAGCAGGCATATTTTCCGTTCCATTTCCTCAAGCGGCCGATCTTTACTGTCGAGGTATACCAGCATGGCGGCGGTCGGATGCTTTAGGGAAGCCAGCCATTCGTTCTTGTGTAACCGAAAAGCTTCGCGCATTTTCCGTTTCACCTTGTTGCGCCTCACGGCGCGATGAATACAGCGCCTGGGTACGCTTATGGCGATCTGGAAAGGGTGGATCACCTCCGGACCGCTATACCAAACCAGGTGAAAGGGAAACTGTTTTACGGACTTTCCCCCGGAAAATAATTTATCGATGATCTGCCTTGAGCAGAGTCGTTCATTTTTCCGAAAAGCAGGGCTCATACCTACGAAGGTACGGCTTATTTGCCTGTGTTAACTTTTCTGATATACTGTTCCAGGGCCATGGTCATGGAAGGGGTATCCTTTCTTGGTGCCTTGATGTCCAGGGTCAATCCGGCCTCTTCCACTGCTTTCCAGGTGGTTGGGCCAAACGCGGCGATGCGCGTATCGCTTTGTTCGAAATTCGGGAAATTTTCGAGCAATGACTTGATGCCGGAAGGGCTAAAGAACACGAGAATATCGTAATGTACATCACTGAGATCGGACAGGTCACTGCAAACCGTTTTGTACAATACGGAACGCGTGTAGCTGATCTTGCTTTTTTCCAACAGGTCCGGAATATTTGGTTTGAGGATGTCTGAAGATGGCAACAGGAATCGCTCCTTCTTATGCTTCTTAATGGTCGGCATCAGATGCTCAAAGTGTGTTTTTCCGTAGTAGATCCTGCGCTTGCGGTATAGGATATATCTTTGCAGGTAGTAGGCGATTGCCTCCGATATACAGAAATATTTCATGCTGTTAGGCACATGGAAGCGGGTTTCCTCCGCAATGCGGAAGTAGTTGTCGACCGCGTTCCGGCTCGTGAGGATCACAGCGGTGTAGTTGGCTAAATTCACCCGCGTCCTGCGGAATTCGGCAGCTTCTACGGATACGATATGTATAAAGGGCCGAAAATCGATCTTTACCTTTTGCCCTTTAGCGAGGTCAAAATAGGGGGAGCTTTCTGTCGTAGGTTCCGGTTGCGAAACCAGGATCCTCTTTACCTTCTTTTCCGCCATTTTGCGTGCTTCCGTTAGTGCGAGATAGTGAGCCACCTTGCTACGAGCAGGACAGGGGCTATTTCGAGGGCGCAAAGGTACAAAACTAAATAGTGGAAATAAAGACGGGCCCGCTTTAGTACCTTTCGGAAAATTTGCACATAAGCCCATAGCAGCAGCAGGCATCCGGCCGTGAGGCCGGTATACAGAATGGCCTTTTGCCCTGCGGGCAGATAAAGCGACAAAACGGCCGCCGCAAACCAGATGCCGCTGACGGGCACAGTGCTGGAATAACGGAGAAGCAAGGCGTATCGGACCGTGGTTTCAATGCGGAACAGCCTGCCGATGAAGAGCCCGGGAAAGGTGCGGGTGATGTAGAGGACGAGAAAAACCAGAAAGAGCGAGACAAAGGCAGGCAGGTCATCACCGGTGGAAAGCCAGGGAATAAAACTGTTGGTGCGCAGGGCCACGAAGGCAAGCGACATAAAAAAGAGGATGCCGATGGGTAGGTTGAAGCTATTGAATAGCCAGCGTTCTTCGCGGTCATAGAGGTGGGCATACTGTTCGCCGAATAAACTTCCGGCGAATTGCTGCAGGCGCACGGGGAAGGTCATGCGGATATAGGCGAGAATGGTGAGCCAGATAAAAACGATGAGGGTAAGCCAATCCTGCTCAGCCGTGGAGCGTTCCATCATTTCTGGCCACTGCATGTGACAAAAGTATGAAAGCGGGTCAGAAAAGCGTACCTTCAGACCCTGTTAAATGAGATGATACTCATAGAAAAGAATGGATCAGGCATGAGATATCCCCCTATTTTGTTTACCTTTGTGGAAAATGATCAACCTTCTTTGAAGACAAGACAATGAAGCTCCTGTTGAATTTAGTACTGGGATTGCTCGTGTTGACGGCTTGTAAAAAGGACCCGCCCGTGCCGGCCCCTGCCCCGGATCCCTGTGACGATACCTCCTACGAATGCGATCTGGATACCCTGAACATCCTGTGGATCGATACTTTGACGGATAGGCCACTTAGAACCATCCCGATCATAAAAGCGGGTAACAGCATCATTCATAGCTATGGTTATTTGGTTGGCAATGTACCACCCGTGCTGCAGTCCCGAAACATCTACAGCGGGGAGGTGGAATGGGAGTCGGAGCCAATACCAGAAAATCTTAGCGGTAGAGAGACGGAGTCGTTTTCAAACTCCCATGCTGTTTTCATCAATGCCGGAGGAACACACCACTATGCCATAGATCTGAGCAATGGTCAGGAGCTTTGGAGCTTTAATATGGAATATGGGGCATCTACCAGCTTTTTGATCGGGGACTTTTATATCACATCCAAACATTACGCTTCTTATTCAGACAGTGTGGACGTGCTGGTGTGCGATGCCCTGACGGGCCAATGCGACCTGGCCTTTCGGAAATATGCCAGGGACGGTAGGGGAGTGCATGGAAGAGCGCATTCGGCCTACATCAACGCTTCGGGTGATCTGATCCTGATCATCGGAATAAATAGCTATAAACATCCTGATTACCGCCGGTTTGATCTGAAATGCTACAACTATACCCAGGACAGCTTGGTATGGGAGGTGCTAGCGGTAGGACAAGATGGAGGATATCTTGCCTCTGGTGCGCTGATTCATTCGGGTTATCCTAAGATTGATCTGGAAAACAACCGGGTTTATGTGATGACTGCAAGAAAACTTTATTGTTATGATATAGGTAATGGTCAGGAGGTTTGGCACGCTTATTTTGCCTATGACACGACGCCTTCTTTATCCAATTACATTCTGCATGGAGACAAGGTGGTGTGGGTAGATACATACGGGCATGCCATGGCGGTCAACAAGCATACCGGCATGATTATCTACCGGGAAGACCTTAATGATGGGAACTTTTTTGGGCGTATTGAAGTCTGGGGTAACCGATGCATAGTTGCCGAGAATAGGCTGCAGCTGATGGACCTGAACACGGGCAAGATACTGCGCAAGGGCTGGTTACCCTACCATGGGCCGATTAAAAAGTATAGCAGCCCGCTGATAGATGAGGCAAGCAACCGGATGTACTTTACCGATGGCTATGCCATTATCTGCGTGGAAATTCCGGCAAAGTGGAAGGAATAGCGGAAAGCTTATGATGGGACTTTCGGTACATTTGCAAGCAGGGAAGATCAGCCAGGTATGAAAATAGCAGGAATCGTTTGATCCTTTAACATGATGAACCGATCTATGAAGTTCTTTATGGCTGTTTTGCTTGCATGTTCCCCGGGCATGCCAAAGGCAAATGCCCAGCACGATGTTAAGGTCGGTGGCTCATCAGCAGTAGCCATTGAGGTATTTGAATTCGATGTTTTTGCAATTGACGAAGTACATTTCGGGGGAACTTATGAGTATGTCATCAGGAAAAATATGGGTGTTTTGATCTCGGGAACGTATATCCAGTCCTACCACCTTAATTTTGACTATTCCGGATTTCGAATTATGCCCCAATTCCGTTACTATTTCTGGCCGGGTGATCATAATGCCACAGGTTTTTTTGCAGGTGTCTTCCTCTGTTATAGAAATACCAAAGGATCCGTTATTGTTTCGTCTCCAACTTTTTTCCTCCCGCCACGTACAACAGGCTTTGTATTTGAAGAAACTACCAATAGCGCGGGCATCGGTATCAGCACAGGTTATAAATTTGCATTTGACTCCGGTTTCGTTTTTGAGGTATTGGCAGGTTATGGCCGCTACTTGATGTATAAGTCAAGTATCCTCACTGACCGGTCCGATGCTACAGATGGAATTTATGATATAGGTGATCGTGTATCTGGTACTCTGGCCTTAAATAATTTCCGATTTGCTTTTAACATTGGCTGGAGGTTCGGAGGTGCATTCCGGAATAAGAAGAATGAGAATCGCTGACCGGAAACAAAAGATAAGGATGATGGAAGCAAAGGAAATAATGCGGTCGGTTATTATCCTTACCTTCCTGGCGGCCCTGTTCCTCGCCTCAGCGGGCTGTAAACAGGACAGGGAGACCCGCATAAGAGGTAAGGTGGTGACCTTTCGGGAGGATTCCCTCCTGTGGGATGGGGACGTTGAAGTGTCCTTATACCCCCCAGGTTCATTTTTCGATCCTCCTATGGAACGAAAAAACATTGGCCCACCCTATAGCTTTTCATTTGTGATCAAGGGGTGGGATGATGATGATGAGTGGTTTGATTTCTGGGGGGGCTTCCAGGTAGCAGTGGAAAAATCTGTTCCCGGACATGCTGCAGCAGGGATAGCAGGGGTATCTGATGAGGTACCTCCGGGGACTGATGTCTGGCGGGTTATTTCACTGATGCCCCGAACTTGCGTCGCTTTCCACCTGATCAGTGACAGCCTTGGTGACTATATCTATATCGGAGGAATAGAGCTGCCAAATGGTCCGGGGGGTTATTCGGGGGGGTTGGGTTTCTCCCATAATTCGTTTCCACCCAATGATACGGTATACCACTGTTTTTATTGGAACGGAGAAACCCCCATTCGGTATGTCACCTACAGTGACGGAGTTGAAATAACCCAGTACGATACGCTCTACACCTCGCCCTTCGACACCACTTACCATAAGATCGTTTATTAGTGCCGGTGCGATGGCTGGCCGACAAAGTGGAAGGAAATGAAAGCTTATGATGGGACTTTCGGTACATTTGCAAGCAGGGAAGATCAGCCAGGTATGAAAATAGCAGAAATCGTTTGATCCTTTAACATGATGAACCGGTCTATGAAGTTTTTTTTGGCTGTTTTGCTTGCATGTTCCGTGGGCATGCCAAAGGCAAATGCCCAGCACGAGGCTAAAATTGGTGGCTCATCAGTGACAGCGGTCCATGCAATTGATGGGACTCATGAAGCTGTTGCTGAGGCAAATATTGAAGGGACTTATGAACATGTGATCAATGAACATACGAGTGTTTTGATCTCGGGAACGTATATCCAATCCTACCATCTTAATTTTGACTATTCCGGATTTCGAATGACACCTCAGTTCCGTTACTATTTCCGCCCGGGTGATGATAATGCCAAAGGTTTTTTTGCAAGTGCTTTCCTCAGTTATAGATATACCAAGGGAGTCATTAATTTTTCGATACCAACTTTTTCGTTCCCATTCTTTCTAGAGGAAGAGACCTTTGAATATGAACAAACTACCAATAGCACAGGCATCGGTATCGGCACAGGTTATAAATTTGCATTTGATTCCGGTTTCGTTTTTGAGGTATTGGCAGGTTATGGCTGCTATTTCATGCATAGCTTAAGTACCCTTACTTATGCTAGTATAGACGATATAGGTGATATAGGTGATCGTTCATTTGTTACCTTGACCTTAAATAATTTCCGATTTGCTTTTAACATTGGCTGGAGGTTCGGAGGTGCATTCCGGAATAAGAAGAATGAGAATCGCTGACCGGAAACAAAAGATAAGGATGATGGGAGCAAAGGAAATAATGCGGCTGGTTATTATTCTTACCTGCCTAGCGGCCCTGCTCCTTGCCTCAGCGGGCTGTAAAAAGAACAGGGAGACCCGCATAAGAGGTAAGGTGGTGACCTTTCGGGAGGATTCCCTCCTTTGGAATGGGGACGTTGAAGTGTCCTTATACTCCCTAGGTTCACGCCCATTTTTTGATCCTCCTATGGAACGAAAACACATTGGCCCACCCTATAGCTTCTCATTTGTGATCAAGGGGTTGGATGATGCTGATGAGTGGTTCGATTTCTGGCGGGGTTTCCGGGTGGCCGTGGAGGCACCTGTTCCCGGACATGCTGCTGCAGTAAAGCCGATATCTGCTGAGGAATCTCAGGGGACTGATGCCTGGCGGGTTATTTTGCTGTTACCCCGCACTTGCGTCGCCTTCCACCTGATTAGCGAGAGCGTTAGTGACGGAATCAATATCCGAGCAGGAGATCCGCCATATGGTCCGGGGCTGTTTCCGGTGGGGTTTGGCTTCTATCATGCGTCTCCGTCCAACGATACAGTATACCGCTGTTTTTATTGGAACGGAGAAACCCCCATTCGGTATGTCACCTATAGTGACGGAGTTGAAACAACGCACTACGATACGCTCTACACCTCGCCCTTCGACACCACTTACCATAAGATCGTTTATTAGTGCCGGTGCGATGGCTGGCCGACAAAGTGGAAGAAATAATGAAAGCTTATGATGGGACTTTCGGTACATTTGCAAGCAGGGAAGATCAGCCAGATATGAAAATAGCAGGAATCGTTTGATCCTTTAACATGATGAACCGGTCTATGAAGTTCTTTATGGCTGTTTTGCTTGCATGTTCCGTGGGCATGCCAAAGGCAAATGCCCAGCACGATGTTAAGGTCGGTGGCTTATTAGCAAGAGCCATTGAGGTATTTGAAGGGAATAATCTTTCAATCAATGAGATACATGTTGAGGGGACTTATGAATATGTGATCAACGAACATACGAGTGTTTTGATCTCGGGAACGTATATCCAATCCTCCCATCTTAATTTTGACTATTCCGGATTTCGAATTACGCCCCAGTTCCGGTACTATTTCCGCCCGGGTGATCATCATGCCAGAGGTTTTTTTGCAGGTACTTTCCTCAGTTATAGAGATACCAAAGGGGTCGCTACTGTTTCGTTCCCATTCCTTCTAGGGGAAAAGATCTTTGAATTTAAAGAAACTACCAATAGCACAGGCATCGGTATTCTCACAGGCTATAAATTTGCATTTGATTCCGGTTTCGTTTTTGAGGTATTGGCGGGCTATGGCTGCTACTTGATGTATAAGGCAAGTATCCTCACTTATAATAGTACAGATGGTATAGATGATCATTCATCTACTACCTTGGCCTTACATAATTTCCGATTTGCTTTTAACATTGGCTGGAGGTTCGGAGATGAATCCCAGAAGAAGGAATAGCGGAAGAACCAAGTTTTTTTGAACCCCTTTTAGCGATGAATATGTATCTTTTTCGTTCCCAAATCCATTTCAGAAACACCGGACTCCTGATCCTGCGCCTGGGCATAGGCTTGAGTTTTGCCTTTATTCACGGTTTGCCCAAGTTGCTGGGGGGTTATGAGCGGTGGGAATCCCTTGGGCGAAATACAGCCTACCTCGGCATTGATTGCTGGCCGGTGATGTGGGGACTTTCGGCTGCACTGGCCGAAACGATCGGCGGTTTGCTGATCGCTATCGGTTGGATGACCAGGCCTGCAGCCGCATTCCTGGCTATTACCATGATCGTTGCCACGGCAATGCACCTGGGCCTGGGCGAGGGTCTCCCGGGAGCTTCTCATGCCCTGGAGGCCTTAGTGGTTTTTGTGGTCCTGATCCTTACCGGATCAGGCAGCTATTCTCTGGAACAACATTTATTGGACCAATAAGGGTTTGATGAGTGCTCCGCGCTCACTGGCGAATTCAACCCAATAGGTTCCCCTGGCCACATTGTTCAGCTCAATGCGCACATCATGTGCTCCATGCTGATCGCTGTACCAGAGTTGCTGAACGAACTGCCCGGCACTGTTGTACATACGTATCTGCAGCCAATCGGTTTGCTGATCAAAGGCCAAACGCACATATTCCGTTGCCGGTTGGGGGTAGAATTTTGGTTGCAGCGATTCCTCGGTCAGGGAAATCGTAGTGTCTTCCATCACGGTGAAAGGGCCGACATTCAGGACCTTATCACCACTGTTCGCGTTGTTGCCATTGGCAAAAACAGAAACCGCATAGAAAGATACATCGCCTGTTCCCATAGCGGGAGCCGTCCATTGGAAACTCCAGGAGTTCGTGTTGCCAGAGGTACTGATACTGCCCGATGTGTGTGTGACATGGCTCTGTCCGCTACCGTTGAGCTGCGTTCCCGCCCCGGCGATAAATCCGCCTGTTTTTTGGTGGTCAGAGGTGCGTTCGGCGGTGAAGCTGAACCCGATCCGGGGGCCGGTAAAGGTTCCGCGATCACTGGTAACGGTGATGTCGTAGGTTTGGCCGGGAACGTACCCCGCCAACGGGATATTATGGTCAACATCCACGGATTGATCAGTCGGATTGCTCGCGGTATGGCACCCCTGCGCGCAGGTAACGCCGTTATCTCCGGGCGAGCCAGTGCGTCCGGCCGGTGCTGCAGCACTGTTGTTGAGTGCCGGAGTGGCGAGGAATAATCCTGCCGCAGGCAGTAAAAGGAAAAAGTAATGCTTCTTCATGAGTAGTTGGTTTTAGTGAAGTTTGGTAAGCAAAACTAATAAATGCCGTACATTTGTCCTACTTTTTGCAAGGACCTATCAAAATGGGCCGGACCGATTCCTTTCAATCCCCCGATTACTATCTGTTTGACGAGCTCCTGACCGAGGAGCACAAACTTGTGCGCGACGCAACCCGCGAGTGGGTGAAGCGCGAGGTAAGCCCCATTATTGAGGACTACGCCCAGCGTGCTGAATTTCCGGAGCATATCATCCGGGGTTTGGCCGGGATCGGCGCTTTTGGACCGTACATCCCCAGGGAATACGGTGGTGCGGGACTTGACCAGATGTCATACGGACTCATGATGCAGGAGATCGAACGGGGCGATTCCGGTATCAGAAGTACATGTTCGGTGCAAAGTTCACTGGTTATGTACCCGATCTTTGCCTACGGATCCGAAGAGCAAAAGAAAAAATACCTGCCGGAACTGGCCTCCGGCAAAATGATGGGCTGCTTTGGTTTGACCGAGCCCAACTTTGGGTCGAACCCCGGTGGCATGGCCACCAATTTCAGGGAGGAAGCTGGCCATTACGTGCTGAACGGTGCCAAGATGTGGATCTCAAATGCTCCTTTCGCAGATATTGCGGTGGTGTGGGCAAAAAATGAGGAAGGGCGCGTCCACGGTCTTATCGCAGAACGCGGTATGGAAGGATTTTCCACTCCGGAAACCCACGGAAAGTGGAGCTTACGCGCCAGCGCGACCGGAGAGCTCGTGTTTGAGGATGTTCGCGTGCCGAAAAAAAATATACTGCCCAACAGATCGGGCCTCGGAGCACCGCTCGGATGTTTGGACAGTGCCCGCTATGGAATTGCCTGGGGCGCTATCGGAGCAGCGATGGATTGCTATGACACGGCCCTTTGCTATGCGAAGGAACGCATACAATTTGACCGGCCGATTGCCGGATACCAGCTCCAGCAAAAAAAACTGGCCGAAATGATCACCGAGATCACCAGGGCACAGGCCCTTACCTGGCGCCTGGGCCAACTGAAGAACGAAGGACGGGCCACCTCAGCACAGATCTCCATGGCCAAACGCAACAATGTGGAGATGGCTCTGAAAGTTGCCCGCGAAGCCCGTCAAATATTGGGTGGAATGGGCATTTCGGGGGACTATCCGATCATGCGCCACATGATGAACCTTGAGTCTGTCGTGACCTATGAAGGGACACACGATATCCACCTACTGATTACCGGGCTGGATATTACGGGGTTAGACGCTTTCAGGTAATTGGTACGGCTCACCTTTTCCTTATAGGATCTTCGAGTTAGATCCGTTGATCATGAAGAACAGCCCAGGCTGTTGCCATTCAAACTATCGATAATGGTTCGGTAGGAAACGCACCATTAATGGATATTTTGCTCCTCGTCTTTTAGATTTAGCTCATACTCCAATTCCCAGTTGGCACGCACTTCGAGTACCGATCCACTATAAAACACCCGCTCGCTGAACAGCTGCTCCCAGTAATTACCCGGATCCCAGCGCCCATTCCCATTCCGGTCCTCGATCATACGCAGGCGATACTGCCCGGGGGGCAGGTCCTGGAAAGTACTGATCTCTTCAATGCCGGCCTTCACGGCCGGATAGGTCCTGCGAACCAGGAGTTCATTTTTCGGGGTCAGGATCTCAAGCAGGTAGCTGTGCTGATCGGGAGGTGTCCAGCGAACGATCAGTATTCCGAGTTCTTCAGCGGTCGGATACGTAAGTGTGGCGCTGAGGGTATCGGATAGGGAATCGCGTACCGTGCCCGCTGCGTTCGGGAACACCTCAATGTGATAGACCGATCCGTATGTCCTATATATATAGGTCTGATAGCGGAAGGCATCGGTCGCTTTCCAGTGGAGGGGGGTCGGCACACTATCGACCTGCAATTGGGTGGCGGAAGGATCAAAAAAATCAATGGGGAGGTCATTGGACAGCGTGATGGTGTCGAAGCTGTTCCAATTTCCGGTAACGGGAGTGAGTTTCCAGGACGTTTCGGGGATCTCGCGCTGGCGCCAGAATACCCTGGCCGTATCCACAAGGCTATCCAGGCTCACACGGAACAGGAGGCTGTCGAATCCGTGGTTTGGTGAAAGAAAGCCCACGAGCGTATCCGGACGCAAGGGTACGGTAAAAAAGGTATCGAGCGGGTTTAGAGGTAGCGGCTGCACATCCGGCCGCAGGCCGCCGACCGTATAGAATTCAATGCTGACAGCTGATTTCTGACGGGCTTTGAGAAAGGCGGGCCGGGCGCTGGGAACAAAGCTGCGGAGCTTCAGGGCCAGCGTATCTCCGGGGTTCAGGATCCCGGGCAGATAGGCGATTTTCTCATCGGGCAGATCGTAGAGGTAATTGCGGTTGCCATCAACCAGGGCGAAGAGGCGGTAGCTATCGTGCCGCAGGTAATCCAGCACAAAAAGGCCCTGATCATTGGTCCGCGTGGCATAATCAGGCCGGCGCAACAGCGGCAGGGAGTCCGGATCAATGGTTAAGGTGTCGGGTCCGCCGTAGAGCATTACGAGGCAGTTTTCGACCGGTTTTCCCGAGAAGGCATGGGTGACGATGCCCCGATAGGAGTTGGAATCGATAAAGTCGCCGGTAGAGAAGACATATATATAAGTGGTCACATTCCCCTCCGTGAGGTCTGTGATGGCCTCGCCGAAATTAAGCGTGTACGTGGTGTTGGGGCGCAGGGCTTCCTGAAATTCGATCACCAACGATTTCTTTTTGAGGTAGATCTCGGGCTCCTCGTTCATAGGCGGTGAAATGAGCAGCTGCTGGCCAGGATGATCGAGCCTGAGGTACTCATCGAAAAAAATAACTGCCCTGTCGGCGTTAAAACGAACCGTTTCAAGTGGTGGGGAGGCTTTAAGCGCCTGCGGCGCGATATTGTCCCTGGGCCCGCCCGATGGGCTTCCTGGCTTAGCGCAGCCAGCAGCCAGCAGGATCCATATAAAAGGGAGGGTTCGTTCCACGGTTCAAAGGTAGCATAACCCCATAGGAGCAGAAAAAAAATGTTAAATTCACCTCATTTTTTTTGCAGGTAATGATTCTATTACTACATTAGCGCCGGATTTGTTATTAATCTAAATCATTAATTCCATGAAAAGACGACTATTATGGCCCTCATTGTGGGCAGCATTGATGTTTTTTGCGTTCACGCCGAATGCGGTGGAGGCGCAATGTATCAACGCCTTCCAGTTTCCGTCAACGATCAACACCCTTGATCAAACGACGACCTTACCGATTACTATTAACACCTGTAACTTTACAACGGAGTATTCGGTGGTTCAGGTGAATTTCCCGGGGATCTATACCTTTACGATAACTGCGACCCCGGGTTATGTAACCCTGACCGATGCCTTGAACAACGTGATCGCCCATGGGCCCTCACCATTTCAGGCATCCATTCCGGGAACAGGTCAGTACCGTGTACACTGGACCAGTGACTCGGCATGTGGCCATATACCAGGCTGTCATACCACAACGGCAGTATTCACCAATTCCTTCGTATGTATCCCACCGTTGGGCGTTACGGCCATGGGTATTACGGCTACCTCAGCAAACATCAGCTGGACGGCTTCCCCATCAAACCCGACCAATGGCTATGAGTACGTGATAACCACGACTTTTGGCACACCAACGGGTTCCGGTACACCAACGACGGCTACTTCCTTTACTGCCACCACTTTGACTCCGAACACACAGTACTTTGTGTACGTTCGTTCCATGTGTGCAAGTGACACCTCGCTCTGGAATTCCACTAGCTTTTTGACGGCTTGTGTGGCTGTAACGGCTCCCTGGACGGAAGATTTCGAAGACTCAACCTTCGCCCTGAACAACACTTTTAACCCCTGCTGGACGCCTATTCCCGCAAGTGCAATTCTTTCTTACAGCTGGTGGTTGGAAACGGACCAAACGGGTTCTTTTGCTACAGGCCCTTCCGCTGACCACACAACCGGTGTGCCGGGAACAGGCAAGTACATTTATACAGAGGCCAGCTGGGGTTTGGCAGGTGACCAGGCAGAGATCCGGACACCGCTGATCGACATCAGTGGTATCACCAATCCGGCACTTCGTTTCTGGAAACACTTCTATGGATCAGAGATTGACTCGTTCTTTGTTGAAGTTGATGCGGGTAGTGGATTCCAAACGATCTATGCGACACAAGGTGATGGCCCGCAAACAGCTGAGACCGATCCCTGGGTTGAGGAAGTACTGGACCTGAACCCCTTTGCCGGTTCCACGGGGATTCAGATCCGCTTCCGTGCCATCTCTGCCGGATGTTGTTCTGGTGACATGGCCTTGGATGATATTTCTATAGATGTAGGTCCGCCTTGCTTTAAACCGAGCTCCATTTCGGTGGTTTCGATTGGTGTAACCGATGTAACGCTGGACTGGGTACCCAGCTCAGGAACTTCCTGGGAGGTGGCCTATGGTGCACCCGGGTTTCATCCGGACTCTGCAGTGGGTTCAGCGAACGGACCAATAGCGATCCTCCCGGCGAGTACCCATCCTTTTGTGGTAACCGGTTTAACGGCCAATACGGACTATCACTTCTACGTACGGGAAGCCTGTGCAACGGTTCCCGGAGCGAACAGCGAATGGAGAGGTCCTGCAAGTACGCGTACGAATTGCACTGTATTCTCTTCTCCGTTTACCGAGAACTTTGATGGATCTACCTGGATACTGGGAACTTCAACCGGAAGCATTGACCCATGTTGGAATCGTAATGGTGTTCCGTTCGATTTCTCCTGGATGGTTGATGACGATAACACCTCTGGGACGAATGGTCCTTCTCAGGACCATACGACGGGTTCCGGTCAATTCATTACTACAGAAAGCTATGGTTCTGCTGGTGATGTGGCTGAAATCACCAGCCCGCTGGTTGATTTGACTGGTTTGACTAATCCGGCAGTCGGATTCTATTTCCACATGTTTGGAGATGAAATGGATACGTTGCGTATTCAGGTTAACGATGGCACCGGTTGGATAACCCTTGGGACGCTTGGCGGTCAGTATCAAATAGCAGAGACAGATCCCTGGTTATATCACGAAGAGCCATTGACCGCATATGCTGGTCAAACCGTTCAGATCCGCTTTTCCACCACGCGTCCGGCTCTGTGTTGCGACTTTGATATTGCGATTGATGACTTCCGTATAGATGAAGGATCACCCTGTCCGATCCCGGGATTCCCATCTATTTCAGCTATTTCTGATTCTTCATTGAATGTGACCTGGACTGACGTTTCAAATGTGGCCTGGAACGTGGTTTGGGGTCTTCCGGGATTCCATCCGGACTCTGCTGTTGGTTCTGTGAACGGACCTATCGGAACACAAACAGTATTTATTATACCAAACCTCGACATCACCGGATTGTCGGCGAACACCACTTACCAGGTGTATGTGAATGCCTTTTGTAGTGCTCCCGGCCTGACATCTTACTGGTCCGGACCATCAAACGGTGTCACTGACTGTGGAATTGAGCAGGCGCCCTGGTCTTATGACTTCGAGAATGGCCAGTGGAATCATCTCTTCCCATATGCTGCTGATCAGTGCTGGGGCGGGGCTGTTGCTCCGACCGCTTCAGGGTACCGCTGGCAAGCTGAAGTAGATAACACGAGCTCTTTAGCTACAGGCCCTTCCGCTGACCACAGCACCGGGGTTCCAGGTTCGGGCACCTATGTATATATCGAGTCATCCTTTACCACACCTCCTTCAGCCCGGTTGGAGAGTCCGATGATTGATTTGTCCGGGGTCGCCAGCCCAGCTGTGGCATTCTACTTCCATGCGTATGGAGCGGAGATCAATAAAACCTACATTGAAGTGAACGACGGCAACGGATGGGTCATTCTGGATTCCATAGTTGGCCAGTACCAGACTTCGGAATCCGATCCCTGGTTGTATTACGAGGTATCCTTGCTGGCCTATGCGGGAGATACCGTTCAGATCGGTTGGAACGCACAGTCAATCGGATTTTGCTGCTCAGGGGACTTCGCGATTGACGACGTTTTCGTAGGAAATGGATCACCATGTCCGCTGCCAACCCAGGCTGGAGCTTTTGGGGCAACTACGACCTCTATTGATTTGGGATGGATTGGTGCCGGTGGCACTTCCTGGGAAGTGGCCTATGGTACTCCAGGGTTCAATCCGGACTCTGCCGTAGGTTCGCCGAACGGACCAATCGGTATTGCCGGACCATTCGCAAACGATACGGCGACCATTGTTGGATTGACTCCCAGTACGATCTATCAGTTCTTCGTGCGTGAGAACTGTGGCACTCCAGGGGTGAATAGCTTCTGGGCTGGCCCCGCTATCGGTCAAACAGATTGTGCACCTGTAGCAGCTCCGTGGTCTGATAGTTTTGAATCCGGATTGAGCCATTGCTGGATCCAAAGCAACGCGGATCAACTTGATTGGGTACAACACTCAGGAGGTACCTCCTCATTCAACACAGGACCTTCTGCAGCGAATGACGGTAGCCAGTACATCTACGTGGAAACTTCCGGAAGCATTGCTGGATACAAGGCCCTTATCCAAAGTCCGGACGTAGACATCACAGCGATCACCAACCCGGCCCTGATCCTTGACTACCATATGTACGGTGCAGGCATGGGGTGGTTCCATGTGATGGTTGACTCAGCCAATACCGGTAACATCGATACGCTCTTTGCGATCTATGGTGATCAGGGCGATCAGTGGAATAGTTTGGTATTGTCACTGGCAGGTTATGAAGACCCTGCCACGGGTGCAGTAGCTGCTCAGTTTGAGCTGACTGTTGATGCTCAGAATGGATTTGCTTTCGAAAACGACCTGGCACTTGACCATGTACGTATTCAGCAGGGTCCTGCATGTTTTGGCCCTGCCTTCCTGACCGCCACGTCTAACAGCTCTTCTGCTGCGAGTGTTTCCTTTAACCCGGTTGATACTGCTGCAACGGGATGGGAAATTGAGTATGGTCCACAAGGCTACACAGCTGGTAGTGGAACCGTTGTTTCCGTGACCTCACCGAATGCCACCATTACGGGGCTGTCACCGGGCACCTGCTATGACTTCCGTGTTCGTGAGGCCTGTGCCTCCTCAGCCGGATCCTTTTCTCTGTGGAGTGCTCCTGCTACAGCGTGTACGTTCATTGTTCCTCCTTACTTCGAGTCCTTTACTGTTATCTATGATGACGCTGAATGGAACGAAGGATCAGGGCTGATCGGTGAGCCTACTGTATTCTCGGGATCTTCATCAAACTGGATTGACGATGGGTTTGGTAACGCTGGATTTGATGGTTCTGCGAAGGTGAATATTTGGACAACCTCAACAGATGAATGGACATTCACCCCGGTGATTGAATTAAGTGTCTTTGGACAATGGCAGCTGGAGTTTGACTGGACCTGCCGTGAATTCGGCTCACCAACATTGGCCGGTATCTGGGGACCTGACGATACAGTCTATGTGGTCATTTCCACCGATGCCGGTGTGACCTGGAACCGTTCGAATGCCCTTTTGATGCTTGATTCCACCGCTATTGCCAATGCGGATACGAATACGATCCACGAGGTAATCGATATCAGTATGTACGCGGGGAACAATATCCAGATCGGGTTCTATGGAGAATCAACTGTTTCCAATGAAGATACGGACTTCTTCATTGACAATGTGCGCATTAGTGATCCTAGCTTTAACCCCCTGGCGTGCGATGACTTCGAGTCGTATAATACCGGAGCGCTGGCTGGTCAGAGCGCCAATTGGCTGCCCTGGGGTGGTGTCTTCGGAACGGAGGATACCGAGATCTCTACGGATCAGGCAAACAACGGTACCCAAAGTATGAAGATCTATAATGGAGGTGCCAATGGTGTTTCAGATATTGTGACGAGCCTGGGTGACTTCAATGCCGGAATGCATCAAATAGATTTTCATTTCTACGTTCCAGCTGGAAATGCAGGGTATTTCAATCTGATGCACTTTTACCACGCTTCCGGAGTAGGGAATACCTGGGCGATCGAGACCTACCTTAATGGTTCAACTGGTACCGGTGAATTGCTGCGCGGTTCTGCGAGCATCAATGATACCATTCAATCCTTTACTTTTACGACTGATGCATGGCATTATGCTCAAATCATCGTAAACCTTGATGCAGACAGCGCCGAGTTCATTATGGATACTACTTCTGTTGCTATGTGGCAATGGTCAGCCGGTTTGGGAGGTGTTTACGGAAGCCTGGGTGCTTTCAGCGCATTCTCTGTGACGATTGATACACTTTCGGCGTTGATGTATATTGACGACTTCTGCTACGGTGCGTTCAATGCGCCATGTGTCGTGACGACGATGCCGACTGCATCAGGCGATACGATTTGTGAGGGTACTCCTGCGACCCTGACGGCAACTACAGGTAGTAGTACGTCCTTCCCGGTATGGACAAACCAGAACGGAGAAGTCATTGGTTCAGGAACACCAGTTACTTCGGATGCGCTCTACGCTAACACAACCTTTAGCGTTCGCGATGCTGAGCTGACAGGACTTCAGTACCACGTAGGACCTACTCCTGATATTGCCAGTTTAGGCTTTGCAAATGTCCCCATTGGCATGTTTGTGACGGTAATGAATGACCTGCGTCTCGACTCCGTCACGCTCCGCTCAGACGGACCAATGTACGTAGGAGTGAACCTGTGGACCGATGATCCAAACAACGGAGGGGTTCTGATGCAGACCTCCAGGCAGATCAACCTGCCTGCAGCAGGTGATCACCAGGTATTGGTGGATATGGTTATCCCACAAGGGAATTACTTCCTGAATATGCGTTATGACAGTGCAGCGACCGGAACACTTTTCCGTGCAACCAGTGGTGCCACATACCCATACGTCATTCCAGACCTGGTTTCTTTGGATAGTACCAACTTCCAGAACCAGATACGTTACTACTACCTCTTTGATTGGGTAGTGAACCGCGTGTGTATGAATGGAATAACGGTTGATGTGGATGTAACAATTGATGCGCCTCCTGTTGCGCACTTCAGCGTTATTCAATCGGGCACTGGTAATAGTGTTGTAGACCTTGATGCAAGCGGATCATCCTCAGATGCAGTGACCTATGATTGGGACTTCGGTGATGGAAACACGGGCAGTGGTGTGAGTGTTCAACACACTTACTCAAATGCAGGAACTTATACCATAATTCTGACCGTAACGGATGACTGTGGAAGTACGGATGTGCATACGACGGACACGGTAGAAGTAACGATCGGACTGGATGAAAGTCCATTGGCTGCTACGGTGAACCTGTTCCCGAATCCGACACGCGATGTTTTCCATCTCTCGTTCGAAGTAACCGAGGCTCAGGAAGTAAACATCTATGTTTTGAATGCGCTGGGTCAGGTGATGTACCGTGAGGCTTTGAGTAACTTCAGTGGTGTTTACTCCGGGACCATTGATCTCAGTGGAGAAGCCCGCGGAGTATACATGGTACAAATTGCTACTAAGAGCAATGTCGTGAACCGTCGTGTGAGCCTGCAATAGATCCTTAGGCGAACCGGACCTAATTGAAAGCCCCGCAATCTGTATGTGGGGCTTTTTTCATTCTCCTATCTTTGCTCCATGGCCAGGGAACACGTTGAAACGCAATTAAAAACCCTTCCTGAGCGTCCCGGAGTGTATCAGTATTTTGATGAGGATGAGAAGTTGCTCTATGTCGGTAAGGCCAGGAATTTGAAGAAGCGGGTCCATTCTTATTTTAACAAGGTGCAGGACTCGGGCCGGCTCAAGGTGCTCGTTCGAAAGGTTCGGCGGATCAAATTCATTGTGGTCAGAACGGAGGTTGATGCCCTGTTACTCGAAAATAACCTGATCAAGAAGCATCAGCCACGCTATAACGTCATGCTCAAGGACGATAAGACCTATCCCTGGATCTGCATCAGGAACGAGCCTTTCCCCCGGGTGTTCCCAACCCGCAACGTGGTCCGGGATGGATCGGAGTACTACGGTCCCTATGCATCCGGTCGGATCATGAAAAATGTCCTGGAGCTGATCAGGGGGATCTACCCTTTACGGACCTGCAATTATTCCCTGACCCAGGATAACATTGCGGCCAAAAAGTTCAGGGTTTGCCTGGAGTACCATATTGGCAACTGTCTGGGGCCTTGTGAGGGTTTGCAATTGGAGGAAGGCTACAATGAGAGCATCCAAAAGGTACGCGAGATCATCAGGGGAAACGTAAGCCATGTCCGGAAAGCCCTGCAAGCCGATATGGAAGCACAGGCAGGCAATCTTCAGTTCGAGAAGGCGCAACGGACCAAGGAACGCCTTGATCTGTTGGATCGCTATCAGGCCAGGTCGACAGTTGTAAGCCCAAAAATCAAAAATGCAGATGTTTGCGTGCTCATTTCCGACGTGCAATATGCCTATGTTCATTACCTGGGCGTGGTTGATGGTGCCGTGATCCAGTCACACACTTTGGAGCTAAGGAAAAAATTGGCCGAAACCGACGAGGAGCTCCTCGTTATCGGACTGTTTGAACTGCGCCGGCTGTATAAAAGTAAAGCCCGCGAGGTATTCGTATCCCACGACCTCGATCTCAGGTGGGAAGGAGTGAAATTCCACAAACCCCTGCGGGGCGATAAGAAAGCGCTCGTGGATCTATCCATCCGCAATGCCAGGCAATACCGTCAGGAACGGCTAAAACAGATCCAGATCGTGGACCCTGAGCGTCACACTATGCGGATATTGGCCCAAATGAAAAATGATCTCCGGCTATCCGAGGAACCCCGGCATATCGAGTGCTTCGACAATTCAAATATCCAGGGAACGAACCCGGTCGCGGCCTGCGTGGTGTTTAAGAATGCAAAACCCAGCAAGCATGACTACAGGCACTTCAACATCAGGACTGCCAGGGGACCGGATGACTTTGCATCAATGGAAGAGGTCGTGTATCGACGCTATAAACGTCTGCTGGACGAGAACGAGCCCCTTCCTCAGCTGATCGTTATAGATGGAGGTAAAGGGCAATTGAATGCAGCTCTGAAAAGTCTGGAACTATTGGAGCTGCGCGGTAAGATCGCCATCATCGGTATCGCCAAGCGACTTGAGGGGTTGTTTTATCCGGATGATCCGGTCCCACTTTACCTCGATAAACGGTCAGAAACACTCAGGATCATCCAGCAGCTTAGGAATGAAGCCCACCGTTTTGGGATCACCCATCACCGTAATCGGCGTAACAGGAACAGTCTCAGCACGGAACTGGAGTCCATCCCCGGTATTGGCAGGTCCACGGCTCGGGATCTGCTCAGGGCCTTCAGATCTGTCAAACAGATCAAAGAGGCCGATCAGGGGCAGCTCGAAACAATTGTCGGATATTCCAGGAGCCTCAAGGTCTGGCAACACTTTCACCCAAACGCGGATAATAAGACTGAGTAGAAACTCTGTATCTTTGTGGTCCATGCCCCCCTGCATGGGGGGATAAAAGTTCGATCCTGCGAAGTGGAAGAACGATGAAGAAAACGTGGACGGTCATTCTGATCGTACTTTTTGCCTTGGCCTGTGCCCGTGCGGTGCGGCCCAGGAATTTGTACCAAGGTACGTTCGAAACGGCGCAAGGTGAAAAATTTGCCATGCGCTTACTGAAGAGGAACCATGCCAATGTGTTTTACTTTATTTCGCCGGAGTGCCCGCTCTGTGTCAACTACGCCAAGGATATTCGAGAGATCAGGGAAACATTCGGCAACGATTCGATCCGGTTTATCGGCGTGATATCAGGCAAAGACTACACTGCGCAGGAGGTACTTGATTACCTCGGGAAATACGGTCTTGATCTTACCGTGATCATGGATCCGACCTTCCGCCTGGTACAGTACTTCAAGGCGACGATCACACCGGAGGTGTTTGTGGTCGACAATAGATCAAATGTCCTGTACACGGGCAAGATCGACAACTGGGCGGTGTCGCTTGGACAGCACCGTCAGGTGGTTACCGAATTCTACCTCAGGGATGCGCTGACTGACATCTCTGCTGGTGTGCCGGTGCGTCTCGGTGAAACCGAACCCGTGGGTTGTTTTATTGAATGGCCATGAGAAAGTGACCAAACAGCAGGTGGTATGGTTTATCGTGACCCTCGCCATTTTAGTTGCCCCCGGGTGGCTGAGTTGATGTACCAGGCGCTGCTCTTCACTGCCCTGCTGGCCGCCGCCCTTGCGGGCGGATGTCAAAACAGCACGCCTGATCCAGGCCATTCCGGGAATGCTGAAACGGCGCCCACCTGGGCAAAGGACATCGCGCCAATCGTATTCGAAAACTGCGTCCCCTGCCACCGTGAAGGTCAGCCCGGCCCTTTCTTGCTTACCAACTACAGGGATGTCGCCAGGCGATCCGAGATGGTCGCCTACGTAACCGGGATCCGCTACATGCCCCCCTGGCCGGCAGATCACAAATACCGGAGCTTTCTGAACCAAAAAATACTGACTGACGAGGAAGTAGAATTGATCGGGCAGTGGCACAAAGCCGGAGCTCCCAAAGGGGATATGAAGCTGGAACCGAAATTGCCGGAATATCCGGAAGGATCTCAACTGGGTAAGCCGGATATGGTACTCCATGTGAAACCCTACCTGGTTCCGGGAACGAATCGCGACAAGTTTCTCATCATCAAGGTCCCCTACGAAATAGACAGGGACTACTATGTGCAGGCAGCGGAATTTATCCCCGGACCCAATCAACTCGTGCACCATATGAACGGGCACCTGATCCTGTATGAAGAAGAGGGGAAACACGATGTATTTTCGGGCGAGTATATTGTGGATTCCGAGTTGTTTACCAACGACGAGATCTATCGGCTCATGGACATTCCGAACGATGACGGCAGCTTCCCGGTGCTTGATCCACTCGTGGTGAATTATCTGCCGGGGGTGATTGCATCCATCTACCCGAAGGGTATAGGGGGCTTTAAAATGTCAAGGAAAGGTGCCTTTATGATCCACGATATGCACTATGCCCCTGTTCCAAAGGAAGCCTGGGACAGTAGCCGGATCAATATCTTCTTCATGGATGAGCCGCCACAGCGCCCGACCTATGAGATCCAGATGGGAACTTTTGGGATCGGCCGGATCGTTCCCGATTTTGTTATCCCACCCGATACGGTCATAACTTTTCATATGGAGGCCGAAGTGGAAGAGGATATTTCGCTGTTGACGATCAATCCGCACATGCATTTGCTCGGGAAGGACTTCCTGGCCTTTGCGCTAAAGCCGGACGGGGATACCATACCACTGATCAGGATCCCGGAATGGGATTTCCACTGGCAATATTTCTACACCTTCGGGAAGATGCAGAAGATCCCGAAGGAATCGGTGATCCACGTGTATGCAACTTTCGACAACACGGAGAACAATCCGGAAAATCCGTTTCATCCGCCCCGTCGTATTGACGCCCGGCGCAATATTTCCATGCGCACGACAGACGAAATGCTGCAGTTCATTATGACCTACCTGCCTTATCAGGAAGGAGATGAGGACATTTCATTGGATGCCTTAATGAAAGGCTATGTTGATTAACGGGAAATTCCCGTTCTTTGTAAAGGAAACGGATACCACCATGCTTCATTCCCCGATCTCTGTACATTACCATTCCAGCTATTGCTGTTGTTGCTGATCCGATCTTTCTGAATCAATTGGCCAAACAACCGCAATACAGGCATTATGGATCTCACGCAAGAATTTCCGCTGACTATATATAACTCGTTCGGACGCGGGAAACAAACTTTTAAACCGATCAACCCGCCCTTCGTGGGTTTGTACGTTTGTGGTCCGACCGTCTACGGCGAACCGCATCTCGGACACGCCCGTGCGGCAGTGGTCTTCGATATCGTTTTCCGGTACCTGAACTACCTTGGCTACAAGGTACGCTACGTTCGCAACATCACGGATGTGGGTCACCTTGAGGATGAACTTGCCGGGGCCGGAGAGGACAAAATTATCAGGAAGGCCCGGCTTGAGCAACTAGAGCCCATGGAGATCGTGCAAAAGTATACCTACTCCTACCACGATGCCTGCGCCAGGCTCAATACCTTACCACCGGGTATTGAACCGAGCGCAACCGGACATATTCCGGAGCAGATCAAGATCGTGGAAGCCATTCTCAGGCGCGGTTACGCCTACGAAGTGAATGGTAGCGTGTACCTCGACATGGACCGGTACGTAAAACACTATTCCTTTGGTGAACTTTCCGGAAAAGTGCTGGAGGATCTGCAGTCGGGGAGTCGTGCCCTGGACGGGCAGATGGAAAAGCGCGATCCCAAAGACTTCGCACTGTGGAAAAAGGCCAGATCCGGGCACATCATGAAATGGGATTCCCCCTGGGGCGAAGGATTTCCCGGTTGGCACCTTGAGTGTACGGCGATGAGCTCCAGGTATCTCGGAATTCCCTTTGATATTCACGGGGGCGGTATGGACCTGCAGTTTCCGCACCACGAGGGCGAGATCGCACAGAGCTGCTGTGCCTTTGGTGAGCCACCGGTACGTTATTGGATGCACAATAACATGCTGACCATGGAGGGTCAGAAGATGGCCAAGAGTAAGGGGAACTTTATCAACTTTGGGGAAATGATCACCGGAGACCACGAGTTGCTCGAACGGGCCTATTCGCCTATGGTCATTCGTTACTTTATGTTGCAGGCACATTATCGCTCGCCAATTGATTTTTCCAACGAGGCACTTCAGGCCGCGGAGAAAGGGTATCAGAAAATGATGCAGGCACTGGACGATATGGATCGTATGAAGGCAAAAGATCAGGACGATTTTGACTTCAACCGTTGGAAACAGAACTGCCTGTCGGCCATGAACGACGATTTCAATACGCCAATCCTGATTGCGCAGTTGTTCGAGGGTGTTCGGGTGATCAATTCAAACATCAATGGCACATTATCGCTCACGCAAAAAAATATCAACGGGATCAAACAGTTTTTTACCGAAATAACGGAGGAAGTGCTGGGTCTTCAGCGGGAGGAATCGGGCCGTGAGGCCCATAATCCACTGGATGGGGTTATGCAGCTGCTGATAGACCTGCGGAATACCGCACGGGCGAACAAGGACTGGGCAACCTCGGACAAAATACGGGATCAGTTGGGAGCACTGGGTATTCAATTGAAGGATGGTAAGGAACGGACTTTTTGGACCCAAAACGAATAGGCTATGATCCTTTCGGGTAAGCAGATCCTCGCGCATATGGGTAAGGACATTAAGATCGAACCGTTCAACGTGGATCAGTTAAACCCGAACTCGTACAACCTGCGTCTGCACAATGAGATGCTGGTATACGACAAGGACACGCTCGATATGAAGGAAGTGAATACCGCTTCCAGGATGATCATTCCGAAGGAAGGCCTGCTGCTCGGGACCGGAAAGCTGTATCTCGGGCGAACCGTTGAGCACACGACTACGGAGTGTTTTGTGCCGATGCTTGAAGGGCGTTCATCAATCGGCCGGCTTGGGCTGTTCGTGCATGTGACCGCGGGCTTTGGTGATGTGGGATTTAGTGGTTACTGGACACTCGAGATGTTTTGTGTGCAGCCGATCCGCATTTATCCGGGCGTTGAGATCTGCCAGATCTTTTACCACAGTATCGAAGGCGATTACGAGAAATACCGTTCCAACAAGTACCAGCATAACAGGGAGGTGCAGCCCAGCATGTTATACAAAGACTTCCAAAAATGAATTTCCTGAGGCATATCATCCAGGCGCCCTTCATTTTCCTGATCAGCCTATATCGGTATGTGCTGAGCCCGATCATACCGCGGAGTTGCCGGCACTACCCCAGCTGCTCAGGCTATGCTATTGAAGCCATTCGGGAGTGGGGGGTGATCCGCGGCATCTGGCTGGGGGCGAAACGCATTGCCCGATGCCATCCCTGGGGCACGCACGGTTATAATCCGGTGCCTAAACGGCACGAAAAAACCTAAAGGATCTATACATTTGGGGAAATCCTAAAGCCTATGGATACCATTCTTTTTGAACAAGTGGGCAAGGTCGGAGTCATCCGGTTGAATCGGCCCAAAAAATACAACAGTTTTGATCGGCCCATGGCCCTCGCGATGCAGAAGCGGCTCGACACCTGTGAGGCGGATGGCTCAATCCGTGCCATCTGCATTACTGGCCAGGGCAAGGCTTTTTGTGCCGGACAGGACCTGGCGGAAGCCATTGACCCGGAAGGTCCGGAACTGACCAGGATCGTTAGTGAGCATTATAATCCGATCATCAGGCGTCTGCGCCGCATACGCAAGCCTATCGTGGCTGCTGTGAACGGAGTGGCAGCTGGCGCCGGAGCAAACATAGCACTGGCCTGCGATGTGGTGGTTGCTTCGGAAAGCGCGACCTTTATTCAGGCCTTTTCCAGTATCGGACTCGTTCCCGACAGCGGAGGCACCTTCTTTTTGCCCCGCCTGATCGGGTTCCAGAAAGCAAGTGCGCTAATGATGCTCGGCGATAAGGTTCCGGCCGTGGAGGCCGAGCGCATAGGGATGCTTTATAAGGTATTCCCGGACGATTCTTTTGTGGAAGGATCCATGGCCCTTGCAACAAAACTGTCGGAAGGGCCGACTAAAGGGCTCGGATCTATTAAATGTGCCTTGAACCGCAGTATGCACAACCACCTCGACAAGCAGCTCAGGCTGGAAGATGAATTGCAAACCAATGCGGGTGAAACGGAAGATTACCGGGAAGGGGTGAACGCTTTTCTGGAAAAACGCAAACCGGAATTCAAAGGGAAATGAAGATAGGAGTTGCAGGATCAGGGGCTATGGGTAGCGGCATTGCACAGGTTGCCGCACAGGGTAAACACGAAGTCGTGGTGTTTGACATCGCGCCGCAGGCGCTTGAGAAGGCAAAGGAGAAATTGGAGCGCGTTATGGACCGACTCGTGGAGAAGGGGAAAATGACTTCTGACCAAACAGCCGCCCTCCTCGGGCGGATTAGCTGGCTGAGCGACCTGGAGGCCTTTGCGGACTGCGGAATGGTGATCGAGGCCATTGTGGAACGGCTTGATGTGAAGCAGCAATTGTTCGGCGAGCTGCAGAGGATCGTAGGGAAGGAGTGCATCCTTGCGACGAATACCTCTTCGTTGTCGATCGCGGCCATCGCCAGTGCACTGGACAAACCGGAGCGAGCCATTGGGATCCACTTTTTTAATCCGGCCCCGCTGATGCCGCTGGTCGAGATCATTCCGGCCGTGCAGACCGCTCCGGAAGTCACGGATGCTACCTGCCGGCTGATCCATTCGTGGGGCAAGGTAACCGTGCTGGCAAAAGATGCACCCGGATTCATCGTGAATCGGGTTGCCCGTCCGTTCTATGGTGAGGCACTGCGGATCTATGAAGAAGGTTTTGCGAATTTCGCGACGATTGACTGGGCGATGAAGGAGATCGGAGGCTTTCGGATGGGGCCTTTCGAACTGATGGATCTCATAGGGAACGATGTCAACTACGCCGTAACTGAAAACGTATTTGCCGCGTTTTACTACGATCCCCGGTATCGGCCTAGTGTTATCCAGAAGCGTTATACCGAAGCCGGTTGGCTGGGTCGCAAAACGGGTCGCGGATACTACGAATACGGTAAAAGAGCTGCTATGCCCGAGCCAAATAAAAACAGGGAACTGGGTAAAAGCATCGTGTGGCGGATCCTGGTCATGCTGATCAACGAAGCGGTTGATGCGCTGTATCTGAACATCGCTACGCGGGACGATCTGGATCTGGCCATGACCAAAGGGGTTAACTACCCGAAGGGGCTGTTAGCCTGGGCTGATGAAAAAGGGATTGAACATACACTGAGAACGCTGGAACGCCTACAGATGGAATACGGGGAGGATCGGTATCGGCCGAGTCCGCTTTTGAGGAAGATGGTTCGGGAAAACCTGAAATTTTATGATGCGTAGTTTTCCATTGGGATCTTTTGGCAACCATATTATACGCGTAGCAGGGATCCTGATCCTCGCGTTCGTCCTTGGCCTTCGCCTGGCCGGGCAGGAATTTCATTCCGAAGCAGATCACCTTACCGACGAAATGAGCTTCCAGGCTGCGGCACCTATGTTTGCATACATCACCTGGACCTTTAAGCCCGAAATTTTTCCAAATGTTGACTGGTTGCCGGTGCGCTGGTACGGACTTATGTTTTCGTTCGCGTTTTTCTTCGCGTATGCGATTGTACAGCGGATGCTCGTATATGAGAAACTGAATAGGCAATGGGGCGACAGTTTGCTGATCTACGTCATGATTGGCACTATTTTGGGGGCGCGGCTCGGGCATGTGCTCTTTTACGACTGGGAGTATTATTCGCAAAACCTCGGTGAGATCATCATGATCAACAAAGGGGGGCTGGCGAGTCATGGAGCGGCGATCGGGATTATTCTGGCACTCTACCTTTGGAGCCGGAAGTACTCAAAGAAACCGGTATTGTGGATCCTTGACCGGATCGTGATCGTGGTGGCACTGGCCGGAGTTTTTGTTCGGATGGGGAATCTGTTCAATCACGAGATTATCGGTGTGGCGGCCGATGTGCCCTGGGCCTTCGTTTTTACCAGGGCCCATGTACCCGATCCTTTGACTCCCCGACATCCGGCCCAGTTGTATGAAGCACTTTGCTATCTGATGATCTTCGGCATCATGATCCGTCAGTACTATCGTTCCAACTGGAAAGACCTTCAGGGATGGTATTTTGGGTTCTTCCTGGTGACCATTTTTGGAGTGCGTTTCGTAATTGAATTCGTTAAGGAGAATCAGGTGGAGTTCGAAGAAGGTATGCTACTGAATATGGGTCAGTGGCTGAGTATTCCCGCCGTACTGATAGGTGCTTACTTCATGTACCGCGCAAGGAGGTCCTGATGGCGTTATTACCTCTTATTCCAGCCACTACAAACCTGCTGCCCACGCCTGCTCCAGGCTATTTTAGGAAGTTAAGCTAAAGCCGACCTCTTTGGGGGGCTTTCGTCGGTTGCTTTTGGTAAGTTGCCAGCATTCTGTTTGGAACATACGTATTCCTTAGTACCATAAAAATATATTTTAATAAAGTGTTGAAATATAGCTATTTATACATCATTAATTACAGAGCTAGCTCTGTAGCTAGCTCTGTAATTTTATCTTCACGACAAGAGAGAAAATGAGCGAATAAAACAGCTGTTTTACCAACCTTCGAACGACCGGAAGCTGTCCGCTATTATAGCCACTACAAACCTGCTGCCCACGCCTGCTCCAGACTATTTTTAGGAAGTTGAGTTACACCAAAAAACAAAAAAATTTGTGCAGCTTTATCGCTTCACTTCTGCTGCATGAAAAGAATTTGCCTTTGGTCGGGACCACGCAACGTTAGCACGGCACTTCTGTACAGTTTCGCTCAGCGATCCGACACCAGGGTTATTGATGAACCACTGTATGGCCCCTACCTGATCCGAACCGGTGTGGATCATCCCGGGCGTGATCACCTGCTCAGGAAATTGGATCTGGATGTCGACAGCTGCCTGTACCGGTTCGTGGAAGCATCGTATGACACGGACGTTCTTTTTATCAAGAACATGGCCCATCATCTGGAAGGCATTGGAGATCGTACCTTCCTTCGCCGTTTACACAACATTTTTCTGATCCGCGACCCGGAACAAATGCTGCCCTCGCTGATCAGGCAGATCCCTCACCCCCAATTGCTTGACACTGCCTATGAGCGCCAGCATCAACTCTACAGTGAGCTACGTTCGGAAGGGCATGATCCGCTCATAATTGATTCCCGCGAGCTGCTGCTTAACCCGCCTGCGATTTTGGAACAAGTTTGCCAGCAGCTCAACATTCCCTACATCAGCGACATGCTTTCCTGGAAGGCCGGCCCACGAACCGAAGATGGCCCCTGGGCGCCGCACTGGTACCACAACGTACACACCAGCACGGGTTTTCAGTTATACCGTCACAAAACGGAGCCCTTACCAAAATTTCTTCAGGCGCTTTTGCGTGAGTGTCAACCCTATTATCAAGCCTTGTACGAACATGCACTAAAAGCACCGGATCATGACTGAACATATTTCACTGCCCGATGAACGTAATCGCGACATCAGGATCTGGATTGATGGCCTCCTGTACCCGCGTAATGAAGCCAGGATCTCTGTATTCGACAGTGTGGTCCAGGGTGGCGATGCGGTCTGGGAGGGCCTCCGCGTTTACAACGGACGCGTATTTAAATTTGAGGAACACCTTGATCGAATGATGGATTCTGCCCATGCAATGGCTTTCAAGAACATTCCCTCACGGGAAGATGTGAAACGAGCTGTCATGGAGACCCTCAAGGCCAACGGTCAGATAGATGAGACCCATATTCGACTGACCCTGACCCGCGGAATGAAGGTTACGAGCGGAATGAGTCCGAAGTGGAACAGGTATGGCTGTTCGCTGATCGTGTTAGCCGAGTGGAAAAAGAAGATCCTTGATGGAAGGATGCTCCGTTTGATCACTTCCAGTATCCGTCGGAACCCGCCCATGTGCGTTGATTCCAGGATCCACCACAACAATCTCATTAACAATATTCTGGCAAAAATAGAAGCGGACATAGCCGGAATGGATGATGCCGTGATGCTTGACCTTTACGGATCCGTGGCCGAAACAAATGCCATGAACCTGTTCATCGTTAAAAACGGTGAGCTCCTCACCCCTTTCGCCGGTGCCTGTTTGCCCGGGATCACCCGTGCAACCCTTCTCGGGATTGCTGCGGCGAAAGGATTTCCACATAGGGAAAAGAACCTCAGCATGACCGAGCTCTACACGGCGGATGAGTGCTTTGCAACCGGATCTATGGGCGAATTAAGTCCGGTTGGTGCAATTGATGGCCGCCAGATCGGCAATGGGAAGCGCGGACCGGTAACTGCGCAGTTCCAATCCTGGTACGATGAGCTCACGGCCACCCAGGGTGTTCCCATTGAATAAAACCTTTGCCCAAAAGCGGTATTTTGGTGCTGAAAAACACTAAACCCCGTTTCATGGGTCCGTTTACACTACTTTCCCCGCTAATTCAAAAACCCCCAGTCCAAATAGTGCAAAATCGTATTTGACCGGATCTTCGGGGTCCATTTTCCGCAATGAGGCATCCAGTTCCTCCACTGCTTTCCAATCGGTTTGCTTTCGTTTTAGCAGACCCAGTTTTCGGGCCACCTTGCCGCTGTGCACGTCAAGTGGGCAACTGAGCTGAGCGGGAGAGATGGTTTTCCAGAGGCCAAAATCCACTCCACCTGCGGCGGGGCGAACCATCCAGCGGAGGTACATATTGAGCCTTTTTGAGGCGGAACCCCTGTAGGGATCACTCACGTGTTTACGGGTGCGTTCAGGCGGATCGTAGGCAAGAATGGAGTCGTGGAAGCGGTGGATCCCTTCGTACAGGTTGGCAGCACCCGGTACGGCAAAATAGAGCTCCAGGGATCTTGCTTCCCGATACAGATTGCGGAGTGCTCTAAAAAAATAGGTCAGATCTTCGGACCAAAAAGTTCGGTGGCGCCAGCTATAAAATGGCTTCAGGTGTTCCTCGCGGTGCTCCATGACAAAATCGAAGGGGCTGCTTCCCATCGCCTTCATGAGCTGGGCCGCATTCCTGATGATGGTGATTCGTTGTCCCCATGCGATTGAGGCGGTTAAAAAGGCGCTGATTTCCACATCCTCCCGCAGGGAGTAGCGGTGAGGGATCTGAATGGGGTCGTCGTCGGAGAACGAGGAATGGTGATATTGCTCGAATTTCGCGTTGAGGAAGGCTTTAAGCTCGCTGTGCTTCATTGGGTACTTCGCGGTCTATACGTCCGTCTTTCATGTGCAGGGAGCGATCGGCCATCAGGGCGAGTTCCTTGTTGTGGGTAACGATCACGAAGGTCTGGCCGAATTCGTTCCGCAGGCGAAAGAAGAGCTTGTGGATCTCTTTGGCGGTTTGACTATCGAGGTTGCCTGAGGGTTCGTCGGCGAAGACCACATCGGGCCGATTCATCAGGGCGCGGGCAACAGCTACACGTTGTTGTTCACCGCCCGAAAGCTCCGAAGGCTTGTGATCGGCGCGGTTGACCAAGCCGAGGAAATCAAGGAGTTCATTAGCCCGTTGGAGGGCCTCGGCACGATTCTTTCGCTGAATGAATGCAGGCATGCAAACATTTTCGATGGCCGTGAACTCGGGAAGGAGGTGGTGGAACTGGAAAATGAAACCGATGTGCCGGTTGCGGAAATCGCTCAGTCTTTTAGGGCTTAGCTGATCGATGCGCTCGTTGTTGAAAAAAATGTTTCCTGAATCAGGCCGGTCCAATGTCCCAAGGATCTGGAGCAAGGTCGTTTTTCCGGCGCCGCTGGCCCCAACGATGCTGACTACCTCGCCGGTTGCGGCCTCCAGGCTGACGTTGTTCAAAACGCACAGTTCGTCGTAGGATCTAAAGATGTTCTCAGCGCGGATCATGCTCGCAATTCCTGACTAAAGTATGGTAATTGATCCAATAAATGTGCAAGCTAAAGTTATGACGTACTTTTGCCATGCATCAAACAAAGATCCACATGAATCTACACGAATATCAGGGTAAGGAGATCCTGGCATCCTACGGAGTAAACGTACAGCGCGGCATTATTGTCACAACGCCTGACGAGGCGGTTAAAGCAGCGAAGCAATTGAGTGAGCAAACCGGAACTTCCTGGTGGGTCATCAAAGCCCAGGTCCATGCGGGGGGGCGTGGAAAAGGAGGTGGCGTGAAGCTCGCGAAGAGTTTGGACGAGGTTCGTGAGCATGCGTCAAACATTATCGGAATGCACCTGGTAACGCCACAGACCTCTGCGAAGGGAAAATTGGTGCATCAGGTGCTGATCGCTGAGGATGTTTACTACCCGGGAGAATTTGAAACTTCGGAGATCTACATGTCGATCCTGCTGGATCGGGAGGCTGGTCGTAATACAGTCGTTTACTCATCGGAGGGGGGAATGGACATTGAGCAGGTAGCGGAGGAAACGCCTGATCGTATTTACAGGGAAAAGATCGATCCGGCGCTAGGTCTGCTACCTTTCCAGGCGCGTCGGATCGCTTTTAACCTCGGTCTCAGCGGCGATGCCTTTAAGAACATGGTAAAGTTCACCATGTCCTTGTGGAAGGCATATTCGGGAACCGATTCGAGCTTGTTTGAGATCAATCCGGTGTTGAAAACTTCCGACAACAGGATCCTGGCGGTGGATGCCAAGGTGACCCTGGACGGAAATGCCTTGTTTCGCCATAAAGACTATGCGGAGATGCGCGACAGGCGCGAGGAGGATCGGACCGAAGTGGAGGCAGGGGAATATGGACTGAACTTCATCAAGCTTGACGGAAATGTGGGTTGTATGGTAAACGGAGCTGGATTGGCCATGGCAACCATGGATATTATCAGGCAGGCCGGTGGGAATCCGGCCAATTTCCTTGACGTAGGGGGTACGGCTGATGCGAGCCGGGTAGAGAATGCCTTTCGTATTATCCTGAAGGATACGAATGTGCAGGCCATTTTGGTAAATATCTTCGGTGGTATCGTTCGCTGTGATCGCGTGGCGCAGGGTATCGTGGATGCATACCGCAACATGGGTGACATCAATGTGCCGGTCATCGTTCGTCTGCAGGGAACAAATGCCGGGAAAGCCAGGGAGATCATTGATAACAGCGGTCTTAAGGCGGAATCGGCGATCTTGCTTCAGGAAGCGGCCGACAAGGTCAGGGAAGTGCTGGCCTGAAAGTAGTCACACAGCAGGCAGGAAAAAGCGGTGCTCATCAGAGCATTCCCTGTTGGAGGGTTGGATTGCTATGCCACCACTGCTCAATCCAAAATGCTCACCTTACCGAAGAGGTGCGATCACGATCGGCCGCAACAGAAGTGCAGGCCTTCGGATCAATATTGCTTTTTTCAACAATATACAGAGGGCGCTTTAGTACATTTTTATTGATCCGGCTGATGTATTCCCCTATTATTCCGATGGAAATCAATTGAGTTCCTCCAATGAACATAAGACTGATAACAAGAGCTATCCAGACCGTAATGGTTCGCTCTAAAATATAATGTGAATAAAGGGTATAAAGAAGGACAATAAATAAAACAAATAAAATAATAAGACCAAGTTTGGTTGCCAGGTGCAGAGGTTTATCCGAGAAGCTGGTAAAGCCATCTATTGCGAGGCGAGTCAGCTTATTCAGTGAATAACCGGATTTTCCATATTTTCTTTTATCCCGGCTAAAAAGCACCTCCGTTTGCTTAAATCCCAGCCATGCTATTTGCCCTCGTAAAAACTTATTCTGTTCAGGCATATGCTTCAGATAGTGAATGACTTTTTCATCGATCAATCGAAAATCACCTGTATCCAATGGAATGTCAATGGAAGTAATTTGCTTCAACATTCGATAAAAAAACTTCGCTGTACTTTTTTTTAAAAAATGATCTCCTTTTCTTTCTTTTCTTTTTGCATATACTACTTCATATCCTTCCTTGTATTTTTTGTAAAAATCGATAATTAACTCAGGAGGATCCTGTAAGTCTCCATCAATAAAAACAACAACTTTTCCTTTAGAGGCATCTAATCCTGCTGTTATAGCAATTTGATGACCAAAATTTCGACTTAAACTGATGTAAAAAACGTGATGGTCTTTTTCAATTAATTCAAATAATTTCAATAAAGAGTGATCGGTACTCCCATCATTTACAAAAATGAACTCATAATTTTTCGAAATTTGCACAACCGTTTTGTAAAGACGATCATATAATTCAGGAATAGTCTGTTCCTCATTATAAATAGGAATAACTACGGAAATATCTACCTCTTTATTCTTTTTTTCCATGTATTTTATATTTTTTTACAGTTCCTTGTGTATAGACTATTTGATATTTGTAATGATTTTCTACATATTCTTTCACATTATTTTGATGAGCAATAACCACATCATAAAAAGTTAATTTTTTCCAATCTTTAAATGAAATTTTGATTCCTTTATCATTCAATATTTTTAAATAAAATAAATTGTGCGCATAATATCCATCATACAAAAGATACTGATCATGAAGATCATGTTTGCCTTTAATAGCATTTTTTAAAAAATAACCTATTTCATAAAAATGCTCATGTTTATCATGTTCCTTTGATTTATAGATCTTGTTTAAAATTTTTTGATAAGGAATAATTCCAATGAAAAATAAAAAAAGAAAAGAAATAACATTTGACATAGATGTTTTTTTAATCCATTTAGCATTTTTCAATGATTGAAATAGATAATAAATAAAGATGCTTATTAAAATAGCCAAAAAAGGATATAATGGAACATCATACCATTCCAACTTTGTTTGAGCTGCAGAAATGATAAGAAAGAAGGTAGCGATCATCAGAAAGGAAAACAGTGTTATTCGGTTAACCTTTTTGTTTTTGATCACAGAAAGCCCTGTGATCATGCCAAAAGGGATTAATAAATACCATATTGATATATAAAACCAAAATCCTTCCCTGTGGTCTTCAACAACCTTAAGGTATCTTCCTCCCAACTCGTTTTCCCGAACAGCGGCAATGTATCCGGGATTGTTGGCCTCCCGTAAGAGGTAATAGCCAGCAACCAGGCATAGGGAGGAAAATAACCCTATGTAGAAGTGTCTGTTTTTTAGTAATGTGACAAACTGCCTTTGAATAATACTGTATATGAGAATGGCAGGTAAAAAGAGCAAACCCGCAATACTTTTTGTGAGGACGGCCAGAGCGGTAAACAGGAAAAACAGATATAGATGCCTGTATTTTTGTGTTTCACAAAAAGTGAAAAAGAGTAAGCCACTTAATGTAGTGAATAACGTTAGCAGTGCATCATAGTCTCCCGTTCGTGTAGCGTGTATACTGATATATTCATCAGAAGTAATCAGCACCAGTATGACAATAAATCCAAACCAAAAATTTTTAAAATATCTAAGCGAAAAAACAAAAAGTGCAACACAAGTGAAAAAAGCTGCAATAGCTGAGGGCAAGCGTATAGCTAATTCATTCACCCCTAAGATCTTCATAAAAAAAACCTGAATCCAGATGAGTAACGGAGGTTTGGTATTCCACATATCTGGTTTTCCTTCGAAATGGGTAACGATGAAATCCCCGTTATGAAGCATTTCGTATGCATTTATGGCCAATCGGGCCTCATCCCAAATCCGAATAGGGAGTGTATCCAGACACCCAAAAATGGGCATATACATCAATGCAGCCAGTACTATGTACCTGAAATATTTTGACAATAACTTTTTCATTTGCAGAAACCCTTGCAAGATCTTTCTGAGGCTTTTCAATATTCAGGCTGAGGTGATCCCGGTCGTCCGAACCTTTTTTTGCTGAGCTAAGTTATAAAGTTTGGCAGGTGGTATGCGGTTATCGATCAATTACTGATCCTTTTTATCAGGCCGGCCCCAAAAAGTGGTGTCCGGGATCATTAGCCCAAGGTAGTGATCTTCCTTCAGGGTATTGAGCAGGTTGGGACGCAATCGCCCCGGGATCATTTGCACGTCATAGATCTCGTCAACCGAGCTCTGGTAGAGGATCTCACCCATGATGGCCCCTGTAGGCAAGTGCACGATCCTGATCCCACTCTGGTTGCTCTCTTCGGCGATCTTCAGATGCCTGAAGGTTGAGCTGTTTTTCCGCAGCTTGCTCAATCCCACGAACGCAATATCGCTGTGGATGGCCATTCCGCGCACGAAACCTCCCAGGTTGGCCACTTCTTCCCAGGTGCCTGCGGCACGATCAATATGCGCGAGCGTTCCGGTGGCGCTCAGGAGGACGTACAATTCACCGTTTACCAGACGGGGCGAGTGCGGCATGGGCAATCCCTCAACCACCACATCGTTTGTCGTCACGTCCATAATGAGCCCAGCTGTGGCCACTTCAGTCCGCCAGGACTGGAAGCGGTTCCCTTTATTGAACATGCTTGCGTATTTGGGCAGACCGTTTTCCATGGTCATTCCGTTCAGGTGGCAGCGGTCTTCAGACACCATTTCGGTTACGAATGGCGGTTGCCAGTATGGACGAAAATTAAATGCACCATCTATTTCGATCAGGATGGAAAAGAGGGTGTTCACTGCGAACATACCTTTGTCGGTCCACTCAAGATCGTGGATGTCCAATGAACCAATGTGATAGGTCGTGCGCGGCATGTAGAGGGCATCGTAACGATCGGGGGCGTTCGGATAGGTCCGTGCAAGCTCCGGACTGTCGGCGAAAGTGATCACATCCTGCCGGCAGGCAATGGCCATGCGCTGTCCGTTGTCCCTGAGGGCTATACCCATCGGTTTTTCGAGTGTTCGCGGCAATTGTACCAGAAATTCACCCTCTTTCGGGGACAGGAAAACGATCTTTCCGGCCTGATACGTCGTAATGGCAAGGGATCCCCCTAACTTGGTGAGCAACTCGGGCACCTGGGGCGAGTAGGTGCAGGAAAAAGGCGCCACTCCCTGACTTGATGGATCCATGTGGGTAAAGATATGAAATTAAGACCGTAGCTGAAGGAACATATCCTTCCGAAGGAAAAACAGAATTCGGGGATCTTTATTTTTGCAGCAGATCATGGCACTATGGGACGCGCATTTGAATACCGCAAAACGAGGAAGATGAAGCGTTGGGCCAGTATGTCAAAGGCCTTTACGCGGATTACGAAAAACCTCATCATGGCCGTCAGGGAAGATGGGGCAAATCCAGAGACCAACTACAAGCTGAGGCTTCTGATCCAGAATGCCAGGCAGGTGAATATGCCGAAGGAAAATGTGGAACGTGCGATCAGGAAAGCGACCGACAAGGATCAGGGTGATTACAAAACGGTGGTGTATGAAGGCTATGCACAACACGGGATCGCGGTGCTGGTGGAAACGGTGACGGATAACCCCACACGGACCGTAGCCAATATTCGCTCGTACTTTAACAAGTTTAGTGGAAGCCTCGGCACATCGGGGTCTGTGGAGTTTATGTTCGAACATAAATGTTACTTCAAAGTGCCGGGTGAGGGGTTGGATCTGGAGGAATTTGAGCTCGGCATGATTGACTATGGGGTTGACGGGATCTTTCTTGACGACGAAAATGAATTCGTCATGGTATGCGGTCCATTCGGGCAGTTTGGAGCTATCTCAGCTGCTTTGGATGAAAAAGGTATGGAAATCCGGGAGTCGGGTACGGAATATGTTCCGATTGATACCAAAGAGCTCCATAAAGAACAGATGGCAGATGTTATCCCCCTTCTCGAGATGTTCGGGGACGACGACGACGTTCAGCATGTATATTCAACCTTGGCTTAAGGCTACCAAAACACGTTACACAGCCTCCTTTGATTGGAGGCACAAGTTGCTGAGCAGTTTCTCAGCGGCTTTTCCTGATGGATTTGAAGGAATGGTCAAGAGCGATGCCTGTTCTTTCGGCATTCAGAGAAAGGGAACAGAAATCCGGATCATCCGGCCCGTAACTTAACTTCCTAAAATAGTTCGGAACAGGCTTGGATATTAGGTTTGTAGTGGCTACGTTTGCAAGATGTACATTCAATGCAGCAAAGTAAAACGCAAGGGAAAAATCAGCCGCAACCGCAAGCTGGTGGAAAGTTATCGTGATAGCAAGACAAAGGAACCCAGAGTTCGAACCGTTCAGCGGATTGAGTCTTTGCCTATAGCCGAGCGTGCAAAGCTGATCTACGATTTTGGCGGTAAGAAACACCTGACCAGTGAGGAATGGGATGTACTCAATGAGTTAGGTCTGCTTTCAAAGCAACAGGTAAAGTATGAAGTGGGCGATGTGTACCGTGGAGCGGGAACGGCAGTTGCCTTCTCACATATGAAGAGTAGTGGTATGTTCCGGGTACTGGACAAACACCTTAGCCGAAGAGGGTCCGAAGTAATCAAGGAGTTGGTCATTCATCAGCTGCTGTATCCGACAAGTAAAGTAAAGTTCACCCAACATCGTGAAAGCGGAATAATGTATTTAGCAGGAGGCAAGCGCAAATATAAAGAGGACACCGTTTACCTTGCGCTGGATGAGTTGGCTTCTGGTATGGAGGCTATCAAAAAAGACCTGACAGGCCAACTGGAGCAGGATCATCATAACTTATTGCTGTATGATCTGAGCAATAGTTATTTTACGGGAACCAAAGCCGAACTGGGGGGCAGAGGAGCGAGCAAGGAGAAAAGACATGATCGCTACATGGTCAGCTACGGGTTGGTGATGAACCAGGATAACATGCCCCTGGATATGCAAATATGGAAAGGTGGCACAGCCGATGCAAACACCGTTTTGGGTACGTTTCGTGGGTGGAAGGAACGCTACCGGGCCAGTCAGGCCATATGGATTGCCGATCGTTCCATGAGCGGAGAAACGACCCTGAAAGATATCAAACAGCTTGAACTGAACTACATTACTGGATTGCCCGGTAATACTCAACAGGCTCTGTTGCTGCTGCAACAGGAGCAACAACCCGAACTGTTTGACCAATCAGATATCACCAGCTTTTCCCATCAAGGCAAACGTTATGTTTTGTGCCGGCACCAAAGTAAAGGTTACCGAAAGCAAAAGCAGGCATACAAGCGTAGGCGGAAGACTTACGAAGAATTGAAGAAAATACAGCAATCCCCACAGAATAAAGACGATAAAAGGCTCTATCACCGTGCCATGAGGGTGTTGGAGAAATACGAGCAAAGGCTATTTTGGGACATTCAGGTGGATAAGGTTACCCAGGACAAAGAACATCAGCGTTGGGTGCTGAACTTCCGACTGAACCGAAAGGCTGTCATGGCGCATGACCTGATGGGACACTATTACCTTTTACAGACGGATTTGGATAGTGAACAGATAAGCGACAACCTTGTGGTAGAGCATTACAAAAGCCTGAAGGTGGTTGAGAAAAGTTTTAGGGATATTAAGAGTCAGATCCAGATAAGGCCTATCCGTCATTGGAAGGAACGAAGGATCAAAGCGCACCTTTATTTGTGTTATCTCAGTTTGTGGTTAAGCAAATACATTGAAAACAAGTGGAAAAAAAGGGATATCACAACAGAAGTTGGCCGAACCTTAACGGAATGGGATCAGAAACTGCTGTTGTGTGAAAAAGTAGATCCGCATGGAAACATGACAGAAATAGCCTGGAATAAGGGTAATAACGCTATCAGGACCATGGATCAGATCGAAAGCTACGGAGAAACCAGGAGCATTAAACAGTATTCGTAGCAACTACAGGTCGTTTTTTAGGAATTTAAGGTAAACGGGGAGGGGAGGCTACTAAGCCAGGGATCAGCCAGGAACAGGTGGCGGTGATCGCCACTTGCGACCGATCAGGCAGCCTGGGGTTTAAGGTGGCTACCAGGGGAAGGATCAGCAATAACGACCTACAAGAAATTGTAGTTGGCACCTCTCCGGCTGTTGTATACCTCAGCGAATTGGGGATTGATCTCAACGGCCTTATCGAAGTCTTCAATTGCCCCTGTGTAATCCTCTGATTTCATTTTGGCAATCACGCGATTGTAGTATGCCTCAGCGAATTGGGGATTGATCTCAATGGCCTTGTCGTAGTCTTTTATTGCTCCTAAATAATCCTCTGATCTCATTTTGGCAACCCCCCGGTTGTTGTACACCTCAGCATATCGGGAGTCTATTTCAATGGCCTTGTCGTAGTCCTTGATTGCCTCTGGGTAATCCCCTGATTTCATCCTGGCAAACCCCCGGTTGTTGTATGCATTAGCGTATCGGGGATTGATCTCAATGGCCTTATCGTAGTCCTTGATTGCCTCTGGGTAATCCCCTGATTTCATCCTGGCAAACCCCCGGTTGCTGTATGCATTAGCGGATCGGGGATTGAGCTCAATAGCCTTATCGTAGTCTTTGATTGCTCCTAAATAATCTGTTAATTCACTTTTGGCAACCCCCCGATTGCTGTATGCATCAGCGTATCGGGGATTGAACTTAATTGCTTCATTGAAGTCTTTAATTGCCCCTGAGTAATCCCTTAATTTCCCCTTGGCGCCCCCTCGGTTGCAGTATGCATCAGCGAATTGGGGATTGATCTCAATGGCCTTATCGTAGTCTTTGATTGCTCCTAAATAATCTGTTAATTCACTTTTGGCAACCCCCCGATTGCTGTATGCCCCGGCGTATTGGGGATTGATCTCAATGGCCTTATCGTAGTCTTTGATTGCCCCTGGGTAATCCTCTAATTTACTCTTGGCATTTCCCCGTTCAATGTATGTCCCAGCGTCTTGGGGATTGATCTCAATGGCCTTATCGTAGTCTTTGATTGCCCCTGGGTAATCCTCTAATTTACTCTTGGCATTTCCCCGTTCAATGTATGTCCCAGCGTCTTGGGGATTGATCTCAATGGCCTTATCGTAGTCTTTGATTGCTCCTAAATAATCTGTTAATTCACTTTTGGCAACCCCCCGGTTGTTGTATGCCTCAGCGGATCGGGGATTGATCTCAATGGCCTTATCGTAGTCTTTGATTGCTCCTAAATAATCTGTTAATTCACTTTTGGCAACCCCCCGATTGCTGTATGCCCCGGCGTATTGGGGATTGATCTCAATGGCCTTATCGTAGTCTTTGATCGCTCCTAAATAATCCTTTAAATCTTTCTTGGCGACCCCCCGATTGTTGTATGCCTCAGCGGATCGGGGCTTGAGCTCAATGGCCTTATCGAAGTCCTTGATTGCTCCTGAGTAATCCCCTGATTTGCTCTTGACAATGCCCCGGTTGTAGTACGCCTCAGCGGATCGGGGATCCATTTCAATTACCTTTTGATGTTTGAATTTTAAGGGTAATTCTTTTGATGCATCAGGATTACGAAACAACCATACTGCAAAGTCCGATGGATTATTTGGGAATACACAAGTGATAAAAACGGCACTGACCCTGGTATTTTGCTTTTTTAAAAACAAATGCTCCAAAGCATAGTACAAAGCGCTTTCAATGTCAGAGCCATCTACGCGTTCATCAGTTACATTGAGACAAATCAGATAGGGTTTGTCTAATTCTCCATATCGGAGTTTCTTTTTTTCGATAGCCTTTATAATGGAGTTCTCTGAACCACCCACAAACGGCTCACTTGGCCCCATTCCCCATGAAATGCCGCTTCCTTTTGATTTGGGAAGAAGATAGATGACTAGTTTTATATTTTCGTCTTCGTAGGTAATCTTATCTGTTCTGTCTACTCCATACACTTTATTTGTATCTCTTACCGGATCAATTGCTTTTACTTTGTTCTCTAAGTACTGTTTGATTTTTTTATTACTTGGTTGATTATTCGTTTTCCAGGTTAGTTCTTCAATTTCCAACCACCAGGGGTTTGGGGATTCTATCTTATCAACAAGGTAGTTTATAAGGATGTCCTCACGGTTTTCCCTTGCCCTTTCTGATTCAGGCTTACCCGATGCCACTGTTGCTTCAAGATAAAACTCCACCCCATTTCCCTTTACAAGATAATCAGGCTTTTTTTGCGTTCCGGGCAACTTTGGATGAAGCTCTAATTTAAATTCTTCTTTATGAAAAAGATCATGCAAAAACCAATCAAAAAATACACTAAGATGATAATATTTCTTCTTTCCTTTTTGCACCAGAAGGTAATAATTTTCCTGCAAATCTTCTTTGCTTACCTGATAGGATTCATCAACCTCCTTATTGTTTAGAAAAACAGCCTTGCTCCTCAGCATCCGACGTGCCTCACTTGTAGAAGGGAAAACCTTCGTCTTCTCAGCCAGCAAGTCCACAATGTTCAATCCACGGGAATAGTCCTCCACAATGCCAGTCGCAGGAACATCAATCACATCAGCAGAGCCTAACGTCGATAAGATATCCTTACCCGGGTCCTTCCTGGTTGATCTACCGGACCTGATCTGCGGGGCCAGTTTAGCTTTATCTAATTCCTCTTTCGAATGCACACGAATGGTCAACTCCTCTGCCAGAGCCTTTTGGAGCGGTCTGAGATGGGGCGCTTTCGTATGTTTTGCCTCAAGTGCTTCAATCTCTTCGTGGGGCTTTAAACTAAAAATGCGGATCCATTTGTACACGTCCTCATCCGCAACATTCAGCCAGTATTGATAAAACTCAGATGGCGAGGTCTTTTTCGGATCCAGCCAAATATTTTCACCTTGCCCGGACTTGCCAAACTTGGTCCCATCGGCTTTTGTGATCAACGGGCAGGTGAGGGCAAAGGCTTCTCCGGCACCCATTCGGTGGATCAGTTCGGTTCCGGCCGTGATGTTTCCCCATTGATCCGATCCGCCCATCTGCAGAATACAGTTGCGTTCCTTTTTCAAGTGATAAAAATCGTACCCCTGGATCAGCTGATAGCTGAACTCCGCAAATGACAAACCGGTTCCGAGTCGTGTTTTTACGGAATCCTTGCCCATCATGTAACTGACTGTCAAATGCTTTCCGGTATCACGTAGGAATTTGAGCAGCCGAACCTCCCGAAACCAATCGTAGTTGTTCACGATCTCCGCCGCATTCTCCCCATCAAAGGAGAGGAATTTCTCCAGCTGAGCTTTGATGCACCCGGTGTTTTCTTTCAACTCTTCTTCACTCAGCAGCTGGCGCTCGGCTTTCTTTCCGGACGGATCCCCCACCATTCCCGTTGCTCCTCCCACCAGGGCCAGGGGTTTGTGCCCGGCTCGCTGAAAGTGGCTCAGCAGCATGATCGGCACCAAATTCCCAATATGCAGGGATTGCGCGGTCGGATCAAAACCGACATAACCAATGACACCCTCTCGCTCCAGGGCTTTATCCGTTCCGGGCATGATATCGTGGATCATCTCCCGCCACTTCAACTCTTCAATAAAGGCACTCATTTTGGCTCGGTTTGGCGCTCAAATTTAATGTAATTTGGCCGTATGATCTTTGTCACCGGAGGTACAGGACTGGTCGGGAGTCACCTGCTCTTCGAACTCGCTCGGAAAGAAGAGTCTGTCCGTGCCCTTTACCGTACAGAGCAGCGCAGGGAGCACGTCCGCGAGATCTTTGCATTATTTTCCCGTTCGGCCGATGAACTTTTCAATCGGATTGACTGGATTCAGGGCGATCTTCACGATTTCGGTGTGCTGGAAGATGCCCTGGCAGGTGTCGAACTCGTGTTCCACTGTGCGGCGCTGGTCTCCTTTAACCCCCGCGACCGCAGGCGGCTGTTCCATATCAATGAGCAGGGCACAGCGAATATCGTCAATCTCTCTTTGGTATCGGGGGTTCGTAAGCTGGCTTATGTAAGCTCCGTGGCCGCCCTTGGACGGGCGGATGGATCTGCGGAAATTGACGAGCAGACCGTCTGGAAACCAGACCCCGGTAACTCCAGTTACGGCATATCGAAATACAATGCAGAGCAACAGGTTTGGCGAGGAATTGAAGAAGGCTTACCAGCCGTGATCGTAAACCCAGGCATCATTCTTGGGCCGGGGTTCTGGGAGGAGGGTTCTTCCAGGATATTTTCGAACATCGCAGGCGGATTTTCCTTTTACTCCGAAGGGGTCAACGGTTATGTCGATGTTCGCGATGTAGTAGCTGCCTTGATCGAACTGGCCGGGAGCGACATCGAAAACGAACGATTTGTGCTGTGCGCAGACAACACATCATACCGTGAGGTATTCACCCAAATGGCCCTGGCCCTGGGCGTAAAGCCACCCTATCGAAATACGCCGGCATGGTTGGGGAGCATGGTGTGGCGGGTGGAAGCACTGAGGGCCTGGCTTATGGGTGCGCAGCCCCTGGTGACCAGGGAGACTGCCCGGGCCGCACAACAGAAAGTGCGCTGCAGCAGTTCCAAGATCCAAAAACGTCTGGGGTTCAGGTTTCGGCAGCTCAAGCAAACCATAGAAGAAACTGCGGCACATTTTCCAAAGGGTTGATCGGCAATTGCCCCGCTATTGCCGGGCGGCTTCCATCTGATTCAGCTTCTCGATCACCCTGGCATACACTTCGTCAAATTCCCTGAGGTGCTCACCGTACCACTCAAAGGAACGATGGTAATCATCTGCGGAAATGCCGTGCTTTTCATACACGTACCTATAGAGTGCGTCATTGGAGATCCGCATGCTGTCCCGGGTTAGCACATCGGTTTTTCCGATGCTCTCCGCCAAGTGCATATCGACCATCACCGCTACCATTTTGTCTTGTGGCAGAATATTGTCCGGACGCTTCTCCCAGGTGCACCCGCTGAGCAGCGATAACATGAGCATTAACCCGGGCACCAGCCCTGGCATGGGCCATTGCTCCCACCTGAGGTTCCGGCCTGGATCAATCACGATCAAAAAGTAATTGTTCACCACGGACCGATCCGTTGATCTTCCCATTGCGGTAAACCCATTGTCCGTTCACGAAGGTGTGGATGACCCGGGCGCGGAAGGTGCTTCCTTCGAAGGGGGACCATCCGCATTTATACAGGATATTCCCGGCGTTGACCGTCCACGGATCCGACAGATCGAAAACACAGAGATCTGCTTTGTAGCCTTCCCGCAGGAAACCCCGTTCGCGAATACGAAAAAGAATGGCCGGATTGTGGCACATTTTCTCCACGATCCTATCAAGAGAGATCCGTCCTTTGTGGTGTTGTTCCAACATAGCCAAAAGGGCATGCTGTACCAGTGGCCCACCTGAGGGGGCACTGGTGTAGGGATTCTGTTTTTCCTTCAGGGTATGGGGAGCGTGATCGGTAGCAACCACATCGATCTGGTTGTTCAGCAAGGCCTTCCAGAGGCCCTCGCGGTCCGAAGCTGTTTTGATGGCAGGATTCCACTTGATAAAAGCGCCTTTCCCGGCATAATCCTCATCGGAGAACCACAAGTGATGGATACACACTTCCGAGGTGATCTTCTTTTTTTCGAGTGGCAGGTGGTTTTCGAATTGCCGGGCCTCCCTGGCTGTACTGATATGGAATACGTGTAGGTATGAACCGTGCTTCCTGGCCAGCTCAATAGCATAACTGCTTGATCTAAAGCAGGCTTCTTCACTCCGGATGGCAGCATGCTGGTCAAAGGGGATGTTATCGCCATACCTGACATAGGCTTTCTCGAAATTCGCCTTGATCGTTGCTTCATCCTCGCAATGTGTAATAATGATGGTAGGTGCTTCCGCGAACAAGCGATCCAGCACTTTCTCGTTTTCCACCAGCATATTCCCGGTGCTTGACCCCATGAAGACCTTGATTCCGGCCACCTGTTTCGGATCGGTCCGCAGGACCTCATCCAGATTATCTTCACTGACCCCCATATTGAAGCTGTAATTCGCCAGCGAAGATCTTGCCGCACGCTGATACTTTTCTTTCAGCAGCTCCTGGGTCAACGCTGCCGGTTTCGTGTTGGGCTGCTCCATGTAAGAGGTAATTCCACCGGCCACTGCCGCACGTGACTCTGATGCAATATCTCCCTTGTGCGTAAGACCGGGCTCACGAAAATGTACCTGATCGTCAATGATCCCGGGCATTAGGTATCGCCCTTCAAGGTCCTGCACGCGCACATGCCTGTGTTGGGGCGATATATGATCGTCAATACGCTCGATCCGGCCTTTCCTGATCAGCAGATCACCCTCACTTATGACGCCTTCGTTGATCAGTCGGGCATTCCTGAGCAAGATCTCCATTAGTTAATTTTCTGTGGGTATTTTCTGAACCAACTTCCGATCTTCATCGAAATCACCCCGAAGACAGCTTCCGTAAAAATTCCGCGATTCATTTTGGATTCGCCGTACTTGCGTTCCGTGAAGATAACGGGAACCTCGGCAATTTTGAATCCGCATTTCCACGCCGTGAACTTCATTTCGATCTGGAACGCGTAGCCGACGAAACGGATTGTGCCGAGGTCAATCGTTTCCAGTACCTCCCTCCGGTAGCATTTAAATCCGGCCGTGCTGTCTGCGATCGGCAGCCCGGTCACCAAGCGTACGTATTTTGAGGCGAAGTACGACAAAAGCACCCGGCTCATCGGCCAGTTAACTACATTCACTCCCTTGATATAGCGCGACCCGATTGCCATATCGGTATGGTCTTCCGTGCAGGCCTCCAGTAACCTTGGCAGATCTTTCGGATCGTGAGAAAAATCAGCATCCATTTCGAATACATGCGTAAAATCACGTTCCAGCGCCCAGCGAAATGCCGCAATATATGCTGTTCCCAGGCCATTTTTCCCCTGCCTTTGCATAAGGTGCAGATCATCAGGGTGTTCGCGCTGCAGATCCTGCACGATATTTCCGGTTCCATCCGGCGATCCATCGTCTACGATCAGCACATGATAATTCCGATCCAGGCTAAAAACGGCTCCAACGATCTGGCGGATGTTGTCTGCTTCATTGTAGGTCGGTATGATGACCAGAGCTTTTGTCAAAATTCTGAGTTGGCAAACAAAAATAGGCAAATGAAGCATACTGTCTTGTCCTGAAATAGGTTTACACCGAAGCCCTCCATTATGAGTAAAAAAAGTAAAGTTATTTCAGGACAAGACAACATCGGCAGCTCTGTTTCTTTTGCTTCCGGGCTTCCCTGGCCAGGCTCAGAACCTGGTACCTAATGAGCTAATTGCTATCTTTGCCCGCGCTTATGAAAGAGGCCCGAGACATTGCCATCCCCACCACTTCCAGCTTCCGGAATTACGTTGCGCTTGCAAAACCGAGATTGGCCACCAGCGTGGTGTTCAGTGCCGGTGCCGGCTATTTGATCGGAATACCAGCCTTTGACGGCTGGATATTTACCTTGCTCCTCATTGGGGGCTTTCTCGTTGTCGGTTCCTCCAATGCCTTTAATCAGGTGATCGAACGCCATCAGGACGCTGTGATGGAACGAACGAGAAATCGTCCGATCCCGGCGGGCCGGCTTACCGTAATGCAGTCGCTGATGGCCGCTGCAATGATGGGCTTGCCCGGACTCGCACTGCTGTACTGGATCAATCCGCTCTCGGCCATGTTCGGAGCACTGAGCTTGTTTATATACACGGCCATCTATACCCCTCTTAAAGGAGTAACCCCACTTGCCGTTTTCATCGGTGCCATTCCCGGAGCTATCCCCTTTATGCTTGGATGGGTCGCAGCCAACAACGATTTCGACATTGAACCGGGTACCCTGTTTGCCATTCAGTTCTTCTGGCAGTTTCCCCATTTTTGGGCCATTGCCTGGATCTTTGACGAAGACTACAAAAAGGCCGGCTACAAATTACTTCCCAGTGGCCGGCGCGATTCGGGCAGTGCACTTCAGATCCTGTTTTACACAGTCTGGACCTTCATCGTTAGCCTGATCCCCATCACCGGCTTCACCGGATCCCTCGAACTAAGCACCTTCGGAGCTTTAGCTGTTGGTATGGCCGGTGCACTTTTCCTGTGGAAAGCCTGGAACCTTTTTAGGGTCCAAACGGTTTTAGCAGCAAAAAAATTAATGTTCGCAAGTATCATCTATATGCCCGTGGTGCAAATTATTTATGTAGTGGATGCATTAACATAGGCTTTGGCATTAAGCTACAGAACCGGACCCAAAGCCCTGACCCCCAATGATAACAGACCCAATACTAAAGGAACAACGCAGAAAAGCCGCCAAACCCATGCTATGGATCGGTATGGTGAGTATGGCCATGGTTTTTGCCGGTCTTACCTCCGGCTACATCGTTCGGCGGGCCGAGGGGAACTGGATCGTTTTCGATCTACCGCATGAAATGTGGAACAGCACCATCGCCATCGTACTATCATCTGTAACCATGGCAGGGGCGCTTCGTGCCGCGAAGGCACATAATCGCTCCCGTATGTTGCTGATGCTCATACTGACGCTAACGCTTGGAGTGATCTTTACTTTCTTCCAATTCCTGGGCTTTGGCACCCTGATCAGGGAAGGTATATACTTCACTGGCGAAACGGCCAATGCCGCCGGAAGCTTTCTGTACGTGATCGTGTGGACCCATTTAATGCATGTTGCGTTCGGATTCATCAGCCTGCTGTATATGATGTACAACGGATTACGGGGAAAGTATGATAACGGGAACACGCTCGGAATGGAATTGGGGAGCACTTTCTGGCACTTTCTGGATGGGGTATGGGTCTATCTCTTCGTTTTTTTACTTTTGGTCCGCTAAATTGTCCGCTAAAACCAAGGCCGGGGCAAAAGATTTTTTTGAAAACTTCGTATTATTGCACCGCCTAATAAAGATCCCTTGAACATGGCAACGGCTACAGCAGAGGAAAGTGTGTGGGGCGGAGGCAGTCGCCCGCTCGGCGCCAGCTACGGAAAACTGATGATGTGGTTTTTTCTGGTGTCGGATGCACTTACTTTCTCGGGATTTTTGACAGCCTACGGCCTGATGCGTTTCAAGCTCATTGAAACCTGGCCCATCGCGGAGAACGTATTTACACACTTTCCATTTGTTTCGGGCGACCTGCCCCTTGTGTACGTAGCCCTGATGACCTTTATTCTCATTATGTCGTCGGTCACAATGGTTTTGGCTGTACATGAAGGGGAGCACATGAACAAGAATAAGGTGGCCATATGGATGTTTGCCACCATCATTGGCGGATTCATTTTTCTTGGTTCACAAGCCTGGGAGTGGTATCACTTTATCATCGGAGATAAGGGGGCCATTGAACTGAGCACTGGTGAGATCATGCACGTGGTTGATGCCGAAGGGGAGCAGGTAGGTTTGGGAACTGTGGTGCACGGTCCTGAACATCACGGAGCACACGGGCATCACGAGCACTTCGGGATCGCCCAGGTGAAGGAGGGATTCAGGCATGGCGATTACAGGCTCATGCAACCGGGTAAGAATGGCATGATCATGACCAGGGAAGAAGCGCTGGAACACTTTGACGAGGCAATGGTGGTGCAGGGGGCCAACATGACCCGCAACGAATACGGTCAGCCCCTCTTTGCCAACTTCTTCTTCTTCATCACCGGATTCCACGGATTCCATGTATTCTCAGGAGTTATTCTGAACATCGTTATTTTTATCAATATTTTGGCAGGGACCTACGAACGCCGCGGTCATTACGAAATGGTTGAGAAGGTCGGACTCTATTGGCACTTCGTTGACCTCGTGTGGGTATTCGTATTTACGTTCTTTTATCTGGTATAACAGTTGTGAGTGAAGGGCAGAAGGGTGTAAAAAGGCCTTCCGCACTGACCGCTCCAACCAAGGTATTATAAAAAAATGTCTGATCACGGAATTACAGTAAAACGCATCTGGTTCGTTTTTTGGTTGCTGCTCGTCGTTACCACGGCAGAAGTGGCCCTCGGTATCATCAAGCCTGAATTTATGCTTATGGGTGTTCTGGGTACCAGCCTGCTGAACCTTACCTTCATTGTGTTGACCCTGGTAAAGGCCTTTTACATTGTATGTTATTTCATGCATTTTAAATACGAAGGCGCGAATATGCGTTGGACCATTGCCCTGCCGGCTTTGATCCTGATTCCCTATTTGGTATTTATTCTTTTAGTTGAAGGTGGATACATTTACCGGATGGTCAACTAAAAATGAGCCAGAATGAACCCGAAGGTTTTGAAGAAGGGGGGAATTTTACTGGCGATCCTCATTTTTCCATCGGCTTTCTACATCGCACTAACCACAGGTCGTCATAATTTTGCGCACCTGAGCTACATCGGTCCCCGACTTGGAGTTGATACGGTGCAGATGGGCAAGCGTACGCTTATCGACACCATCTACCACAGCATTCCCGACTTCACTTTGACTGATCAAAACGGCGAACCCTGGAACCCTGCCGCCTACGGCGGGAAGATCTACGTCGCCGACTTTTTTTTCACCTCTTGCCCGACGATCTGCCCGGCCATGCAACAGAGCATGCTGAGACTTCAGCGTCGGTTCAAGGATTACGATGATTTTGCACTTCTGAGTTTTACGGTTGATCCCACCCGTGATACCCCCGAGGTTTTGAAGGCCTATGGTGAGGAAATCGGGGCGGATTTCAGCAACTGGACCTTTCTGACGGGCTCTTCAGACAGCATTTACCAGATTGCCATGAAAGGGTATTTCGTGAATGCCATGCCCGACGAATTAGCCCCAGGCGGATTCCTGCACAGCGAGTATTTGGTGTTGATCGATAAGGACGGACATATTCGCTCCGGGATTGATCGCAGCGGAAATGTAAGAGCGGTTTACGATGGAACTTCCGATGCGGAAGTCCATGAGCTAATGGATGATGTTAAAGTTTTACTTGCTGAGTACAGACTTGAGACCAAACGAGCGGAGAAAAAGCGTATGGAGCATTCCTAATGTTCCATTTTGATTTCTGCATGAGGTTGCTCCCGTCAATCAGCCAATTATCCATCTTAACTAACCAGTTTCTTTGAATGGCCGCTTCCAACCTTAATGACAAATTCTGGGTTCCCGTTATCATCGGCCTGTCGGTTGCCATTCCGATAGCAGTAGCTATCCTAATTTATTTTCCGATGGAGTTGGTGCATATCAACGCGAATTTCCCGTTGTTCCACGCCACCATTAATGGTACGGTCAGCATGCTGTTGCTGTTGGGGCTTATACTGATCAGATCCGGCCGCAAGGCCGCACATCAAAAGATCATGTGGACGGCCTTTGCGCTGAGCACACTCTTCCTTGTGAGCTATGTGCTGAGCAAGGTGAATACACCACCTGTGCCATTTGGAGGAGAGGGATGGATCCGCACGGTATACTACTTTATTCTTATTTCGCATATTTTTTTGGCGATCTTCATTGTGCCCTTGGCGCTGCTCAGTATTTATCGCGGAACTAAAGGTGAGTTCGCCCGACATAAAAAAATAGCCAAAATTACCTGGCCCGCCTGGTTTTATGTTTCTGTTACGGGAGTGCTGGTGTACCTCTTTATGGCTCCGTACTACGCGTAGGGAATTTTTGCGGGGTGGAAAGCAGTTCTCAAAAGATACTATTCCAGGATAGCGATCCGGCCTTTCGCGGCATACAAGTTCTGAATTAGTCGCACTCTGAATTGCCCTATGTCCCTGTTTTGATGCAACTTGCCTCTATGGGTTATCGAAGCGAGGCAGTCATAAAATCGTGGCCCGAAGAGGATCGTCCGAGAGAGAAAATGATCCGCTGGGGACGACACCACCTGAGCAATGCCGAACTACTGGGTATTTTGTTGGGATCCGGAACGCGGGAGATGAGTGCGGTGGAGCTGGGACGCAAAATTTTGGCAACTGCAGAGGACAATCTCAGGGAACTCGGCAAACTTGACCATGCACAGTTGTGTGCGATGAAGGGAGTGGGGCTGGCTAAGGCGGTTCGGCTCCTGGCGGCATTGGAGATCGGACGTCGAAGGGAAAACGCAGTGGCGTTGGAACGTCCGGTAATCCAATCAGGCCGTGAGGCTTTTGAACTTCTTCATCCGATGCTCGCCGACCTGGACCATGAACAGTTTTGGGTGCTGTACCTCAACAATGCCAATAAGGTTTTACGAAAAATACCGATCAGCAAGGGAGGCATCAGCGGAACAGTGGTTGACCTGCGGATGCTGTTTCGCGAGGGATTCTATTGCGGAGCCACGTCCATCATCATGGCGCATAATCATCCAAGCGGGAATAAATGGCCGAGTAAGGCAGATCGGAAACTGACTGACCGGGTGAAGAGGGCAGGGGAGGTGCTGGACGTTAAGGTACTGGATCACCTGATCATCACCGAGCAGGAATATTATAGCTTTGCAGATGAACAGCAACTTTAGGGAATGATCAGGCTACAGACGGTCGTAGGAACGCGTCCCCGGTTTATCACGGCTGCGGCGTTGGACCGGGTGCCATACGATGAATGTGCGGGTCGGATCAAAGGCGGATGATCCTGGTGTACTCACATAAGCGAACCCCGAGGGTAACCTACGCATTTCGTCAGGTGTTCCAGCAACTTTTGGGTATTCCCGTCGGGTTCACGACCGAAGTGGATAAATTCGTCGAATACGAGGGACCCAAGCTGAATTATTCCCCTCGTTCGCTGGGAAAGGAACTTCATTTTCGGAGTTCGAACCTGCTGTTCGAAACGGGGATCAATGAATGGGAGCTCAAAGTGGGCGAACACAATGGGCTCGTAACCCTCTTCCAGGTACCGGAACCCTCGGCTCTGCCGTTTGATCCTTTTGCGGCGGGTTTTTATCTTCTTACGCGGTTCGAGGAATACCTGCCGCACATCAGGGATAAGCATGAACGGTTTTCCGCTGAATCAAGTATTGCGTACAGGGGAGGATTCCTTCGCCGACCCGTGGTTGACGAATGGGCCTTAGCCGTGCGCGACCTGCTTTCGGAGGTATTTCCCGACATCGAATGGCCCGAACGCCGGTTTCAATTCGTGAATACCATTGATGTAGACAATGCCTATGCCTATCGCGGCAAAGGTCTGATGCGTACCCTGGGCGGACTTGCGCGGTCAGCAGCCGAACGGAACGGAAGTGCCCTCCTGGAACGACTCATGGTGTTAACAGGCCTACGGCCAGACCCTTACGACACATTTGCTTATCTGAAATCGATCCAGAAGAAATACGCCCTCGAGACTATCTATTTCTTCCTGCTGGCTGATTATGGCCTGAACGATAAGAACGTTCCATACACGAATGCCCGTTTCCGCAGTTTGATCAGGGACATTGCCGACTATGCAAAGGTGGGGATCCATCCGAGCTACGGAAGTAACAGGAAGAAATCGCTTCTCGGAGCTGAAGTGGGGCGTCTCGAAGGGATCATTCATCGGGAGATCACGCGAAGCAGACAGCATTTTCTTAAACTAACCATTCCCGGAACTTACCGGGATCTGATTGATCTGGATATCACGGATGACTATACCATGGGCTATGCTTCTGAGATCGGGTTTAGGGCTGGAACCTGTTCCACCTACTATTTCTACGATCTGGATCTGGAACTTATGACCCCTCTACGCATTCACCCCTTTACTGTGATGGAAGGAACCCTGAAGTTTTATAAGGGCATGAATGCCAGTAATGCACTTGAGGCTACCCTGCCCATTCTCCATACCGTGAAAGAGGTTCGGGGAACCTTCATTTTGCTTTGGCACAGCGAGTCTGCCTGCCAGAATAGGTTATGGCGTGGCTGGCGTCATTTCTATGAAGGATTGATCAAGTCCGCGATCGGATCGGAATAATCGGTTTTTTCTAAGTTGAAATCAACATAAACGCACTATATTTATCGCTTATTTGCCAGTAATTCTAAGCATTAATTCCGTGAAAAGAAGACTATTATGGCCTTCATTGTGGGCAGCATCGGTATTTTTTGCGTTCACGCCGAATGTAATGAAGGCGCAATGTATCAACAGCATACAGGAAAATTGGTTCCCGAGCCCTCACCTTAGTCAAACGACAACCACACCGGTTATTATTTCCACAGATATTGAGACAAATCAATATTCCCTGTTTCTGGTGAACTTCCCAGGGATCTATACATTCACGCTAACGGATAATTAGTCGCTCCTTAAAAAAGTCATTTTTTGAGCCTGAAAGCAAAAAAAAAGCCTCACCCCCATCAAAAAGAATGAAATGCTAAACTATTGTGCACTCAAACTCCGTGAATCACCTTGTAACAAAAAGTAGATTTGGAAGTAGCTGGTCTTTCAGGTAAGATCTCTCGAAAGAAAATAAAAAATAAACTTGTTTGCTGAGTTTTTCCATCATCTTCCGCATATTCCATCCCACAGCTGCTAAAAAAGCGTTGATTTGTGGAGATTCCACACCGTGCAGATAGTTCTGTTCCATCCGGCAATCTGATTTCAGGTGCCCAATGACCGCCTCTATAACAGCCCTGCGCCTAAATTTCTTTCGCTTCTTTCGCTTTTGGTACGCACTCTCTCGTTTTAATGGCCGGCTATCCGGAGTGGAGATCAGGGTCTTACCTATCTGCTTTTGTCCTTTTCCTGCCCGGTCATAAACGATTTCCTTAGGAACCGGTAAGTCGTTTTGTTCCATCTGACGGATCAGAGGCTCAATGGTTTTGCTATCATGAGGATTTCCTTCAAAGGCCTTGATGGAGGTCACAATGAGCGTTTTAGAGGTAACCGTTAAGCCTACCTTGTTCCCAAATTCATACGGCTTGTGTGCCTTCCCTTTGGCTATGCAGCTGGTAAAGGGTTTGTGCACACTATAGATCTTGTTCCTGTCGGTCCTTTTTTGGTTGAGGATCTGTTGGTATAGGGCTAACTCTTCTTCGTGAAAAACCCACTGCTCCGGTGTTAATTTCCGTTCCAGTTCCCGAATTAAGCGACCAGCAATGATCCTGAGCTTATCAATGGCCTTTTTTGCCTTCTTTACCCGACTGGGATGTTTGCTGTTATAGCTATCCCGCAACAATTGCTTTGATGTACGAACATAGCTCTGACGCTGTTTCACCCCTCTTAATTGAGCCAGGGCATTTAATTTGTCAATGACCTTTTTCGCCAATTTGGCATCTGTGGGAAACGTAGTGTAGTTGCCCTGGACCGTTGTGTCCGATAGTGCCTGCTTTTCCTGAGCATCTTTCCCATGGATCTTCACCGAATAAGCAAATATCTTTTTCGCGCCTTCTTCTCCTATCCGCTTACGAAAATGAACCAAATCACTCGGATCAAAAGGAAATTGGTGCTGAAAATGCGAATACCCACAGAAGTATTGCATGTACGGGTTCATCTTCCATTCCTTAGCCAGCGTCTCGTCCCCTAAGTTGTACAGACGCTTAAGAAATAAACAGCCAACCATCAAACGAACAGGCATTGATGGACGGCCCATGCTCGAATAATACTTCGATAACTCCTGATCCAAATGCTTCCAATCAATCTTATTTGATAGCAGAACCAGCTCATGCTTCATGTCGATGAAGTCCACCAGCATCGGACGGAACAACTCCCGTTGCGTATTTACCTCACTGCTCCCTTTCATTTATTGCAAGATATTCATGCTAATTTCCGCATTTCCTTGCAATTCCGCACCTCAAAAAACAAAAAGTTATCAACTCATTATGTTGATAAATAGGCGCTTAGCATGTTTTTAAGGAGTGACTAATTATTATAGTGGAGCTCCGGGTTACGTAACCCTGACTGATACACTGGACAATGTGATCGCTCATGGTCTTTCGCCACTTCATGTGGCGATCCCGGCAACAGGTCAGTACCGTGCGCACTGGACTGATGATGCGGCATGTGGCAGTACTCAAAAAACTGAGCATACTGCAACAGCAGTATTCATTAATTCTCTCAGTGGATGTATCCCGCCATCAGGGATTACTGCCACGGGTATTGCAGCCACCTCGGCAAACATCAATTGGACGGCTTTCCCATCAAATCCGGCCAATGGCTATGAGTACGTGATCACCACGACTTACGGCATGCCAACGAGCTCTGGTACGCCGATGACAGCCACTTCCCTTGCCACCACCACTTTGGCTCCGAGCACGCAGTACTTTGTGTACGTTCGCGCCATGTGTGCGGGTGGCACTTCGCTTTGGAATTCTGCTACTTTCATCACGGCCTGTCTACCTACTGTAACGGCTCCCTGGACTGAAGACTTTGATGGTGCGACTTTTGCCCCTGGTGACTGGTGGCCCTTTACTCTTCCTACCTTAGACTCCTGTTGGACGACCATTCCGATCAGCAATTTGAATACTTACAGTTGGTGGGTGGGAGCAGGCAGCACGAGTTTTATTATTTCTACAGGCCCTTCAGCTGATCACACAACTGGCGTGACGGGAGCAGGTCAGTACATCTACACAAGTATGGACGGTGGTGATTCAGATGACATAGCAGCCATTTTGACACCCTTGATCGATATCAGTGGTATCACCAATCCGGCACTCCGTTTCTGGAAGTACTTCCACGGTCCTGATATTGGCTACTTCTTCGTTGAAGTCGATACAGGCAATGGATTCCAAACGATTTACACGACATATGGTTCCGGTCCGCAAACAGCTGAGACCGACCCATGGGTTGAGGAAGAAGTTGACCTGACCCCCTTTGCCGGTTCCATGGCACTTCAGATCCGTTTCCGTTCTATCCATAGTTGGGGTCTTTTTGGAGATGGTGATATAGCCCTGGACGACATTTCCGTAGATGTAGGTCCGCCCTGTCTCAAACCGAGTGCCATTTCGATCGTTTCGGTTGGTATAACTGACGTAACGCTGGACTGGGTACCCGGCTCAGGAGCTTCCTGGGAAGTGGCCTATGGTGCACCAGGGTTTGACCCGGACGCTGCAGTGGGTTCATCAAACGGACCAGCCGGGATCGTTCCTGCAGGAGCTCACCCTTTTACACTAACCGGCTTGGCGGCCAGTACCGACTATCACTTCTACGTACGGGAAGCCTGTGCGACGGTTTCCGGAGCGAACAGCGGATGGAGGGGTTTTGCAAGAGCACATACAAATTGTTCACCTGTTGTAACAGCTCCGTGGATAGAAGACTTTGAGGGTCTGCTCTTTGACCTGAGTAAAACCTTTATCCCCTGTTGGACACCCATTCCGGTCGGTACACCTTTTCCCTACAGATGGGTGTTAGGAACAAGTGGACCTGGCAACGGGGGCCCTGATGATGACCACACTACTGCCGGTGCGGGCAAGTTCCTCTGGACCCTTTCCGGTTATGGTTCGACAGGGGACCAGGCGGAAATTTGGACACCGTTGATTGACATCAGTGGTGTTATCAACCCAACGCTCCGTTTTTGGAAGCACTTCTATGGTGGATTTGTTGATTCATTCTTTGTTGAGGTCAGTACGGGTAGTGGATTTCAAACGATTTTCGCAACATATGGCCCCGGTCCGCAAACGAGTACGGCCGACCCCTGGATTGAGGAAGTGCTTGATCTGAACGCCTTTGCTGGTTCCACGGCACTTCAAATCCGTTTTCGTAGTATCCATGGTGGACCTTATAATGGTCATGTGGCCTTGGATGATGTTTCTGTAGGTCCACCCTGTTTTCTGAATACCAGTTCCGCGACAATCATCAGTGTCAGTTGTTTCGGCGCTAATGATGGTACAGCGGCAATAACGGCCAGTGGTGGAACTCCTCCGTATAGCTACCTGTGGGATACGGGGGATACCACTTCAACTCTGGGCAACCTGACAGCTGGAACCTACCAGGTAACAATAGCCGATGCCTATGGATGTATCATTGACAACCAGGTTGTTGTTACCGAACCGGCTGAACTGATTGTCACCGGTAACAGTCCCCCCAATTCCGGCACAGCAATTGTCAGCACATCAGGTGGAACTCCTCCATATAGCTACTTGTGGAACACGGGAGACATCACCCTAGATCTGACCAATCTGACAGCCGGACTCTATCGGGTAACCGTTACTGATGCCAACGGGTGTTCTGACACTGCAGGAATAGATGTCATAGTCGGCATGGAAGAGCTGGATCTTGCCCGATACATTGACCTGTATCCGAACCCGACGACGGATGAGGTGTTCATTGATTACAACTTCACCAGCGAAGTAGATCTGAAAGTAACGGTGATGAACCATCTGGGTCAGGTGGTGCTGACGATCAGCGAGCCGAATGCAGTAAGCGGTCAGTTGCGCCTGGAGGTGGCCGAGTGGGCCAGTGGTATCTACAACGTCTTGTTCAGCAGCGGAAGCCAAAACGACAGCCGCCAGCTGATGATCCAAAAATAAGGAAGGTCTGTAGTTCGCGGATCCCGTAAAGGTCGTTTGCAAACCCGTTATAGGACTGACGCCTTAATAGTAGCGCAGACGACGAACATTCGAAATGTACTTGGCCAGGCGCATCACCTGACAGCTGTATCCGAATTCGTTATCGTGCCACACGTACAGGTTAAGGCTGTGTCCGTCGTTAGACACGATCGTAGCCGGGCTGTCGAAGATTGAGGGTTGTGAACGGCCAACGATATCACTGGAAACCAGCTCGTCGTTCATGCTGTATTCGATCTGCTCCACCAGGTCGCTGCATAATGAGGCTTTGCGCATGGTCAGGTTGACATCCTCCTTGCTGGTGGGTTTTTTAACGGTCAGACTCAAAATAGCGAGCGAGCCATTTGGAGTGGGTACCCGGATTGCGTTGGAGGTGAGTTTGGCTTCCAACGCCGGCAATACTTTGGACACGGCCTTTCCGGCTCCGGTTTCAGTGATCACCATGTTCATGGCTGCGGAGCGACCGCGACGGTATTTCCTGTGCATATTGTCAACCAGGTTCTGGTCATTTGTATAGGCATGTACCGTCTCTATATGGCCTTTTACAATTCCGTAGGCATCTTCGATCACCTTGAGCACCGGAGTGATCGCATTGGTGGTACAGGAAGCCGCCGACCAAATCCGGGTGGTCGCCGGATCAAAATCCTTCTGATTGACCCCGTGTACGATATTTGGCACGCCCTTACCCGGAGCGGTCAGCAACACTTTGTCGGCTCCCTTGGCCCTGAGATGGCGGTCCAATTCCTCCTCATCGCGGAATGCACCGGTATTATCGATCACCAGGGCATTTTCAATCCCATACCTGGTGTAATCAATGTCTTCCGGGTTGTCCGCTTTGATGATCTGGATCGGGCGACCGTTCACGATCATGCGGTGGTGCTCAATGTCCACCTCTACGGTGCCCGGAAAATGGCCGTGAACTGAGTCCTGGCGAAGCAATGAAGCCCGTTTCTCGAGCTGCCCGGGAGCGTGGTCGCGGGTAACGATCGCACGCAAGCGTAACTGTTCGCCACGACCTTCCTTGCTGATGAGCAAGCGAGCCAGCAAACGACCAATGCGACCGAAGCCATATAGCACCACATCCTTTGGCTTCAAGTCATTGGATGCCTTGATTAGATGATCCAGCTTGCTATGCACAAAGGCATCCATGGAGCCGAACTGTTTTTCTTCCTTGAGCCATTCCACAGCCAGCCGCCCGATGTCGAGTCGTGCCGGTGCCGCATCCACCATGCAAATGGTGCACAACAATTTCAGCGTTACTTCGATCGTAATTGGTTCATTCCTGATCTGACGCGCATAGTGGTGTGTATTCAGGATCTCACTGATGCTTTGATCAAGAAGGGGCTTCCGGAAAAGCGTCACCTCAATTGATTTGTCGAGCCACAGATCGGTAACGATCTTCACGAATTCCGCAGCGGCCTTATCTTGCTGGATCCGGAGTGCAATATGCTCCTCATAGGATTGGGGCATAACGTGTTTTGTGTATACTCAGTAAGGTTTTTGACGCTGCAAAGGTAGGACTTTAGCCATTTCAAATGAAAGCCTCCGGCCAGGAGAACTTACAGCCCAAATGCGTAGTAGCGCACTTTTCCGCCCGGGTAGAATCCTTTTACGAACACGCCCACATCCTTTTTGTTGGCCAGGGCTTTGGCTACGTCTTTCGGATCGCTGATCTCAAATGTTTCATCGTCTACTGTGATCCCGGTGATGATGAATCCCTCCCGAATTCCTTCCTTCCACAGTTTTCCATTGTCCAGTGAGCTGATCCGAACGCCATTCTTCACTCCGTAGCGACGACGCTCCTGGATCGACAGGCGCTCAAGTTCGGCACCGAGAATGCGGGCAGTTATTATTTCTTCCCGGTTGATCAGGTTGGTGTTTCCCTGCATATTGCGGAGCACGATACTGAAATGGCGTTCCTCCCCATCGCGATTTACCAGCACATGCACACGGTCGCCCGGGCGATAGCGTGCGATCTGCTCCTGTAACTCTGAAGAACGTTTTACAGGCACATCATTGATGGCTATGATCACATCACCCACCTCTATTCCGGCATCCTCTGCGGCTCCCCCTTCGGTGAGCCCGGCCACAAACACGCCATTATTCAGGTTCAGATCGAACTCATTGGCCAGTTTGGCATCCACGTTACGAATGTTCACTCCGATGAAGGCGCGTTGCACAGTTCCATATTCCCTGAGGTCGCTCACCACCTTGCTTACCATGTTCGAAGGCACGGCAAAGCTGTATCCTTCAAAGGACCCTGTACGGGTCGATATGGCCGTATTGATCCCGACCAATGCTCCGTCCGTGTTGACCAACGCCCCACCCGAATTGCCCGGATTCACGGCGGCATCAGTCTGAATAAAGGACTCAATTGCGAACCGCTCGGGAATGATGTTGATGCTACGCCCCTTCGCCGATACGATCCCGGCCGTGACCGTACTCGTCAGGTTAAAGGGATTTCCTACGGCCAATACCCATTCGCCCACCTGTACCTCATCACTGTTCGTGAAGGGAATAAAGGGCAGATCTTCTTCTTCGATCCTGAGCAGGGCAATGTCAGTTGCCGGATCCGTTCCGATGAGCTCTGCTATGAATACCCGGTTATCATTCATCGTAATCCGGATCTTATCCGCTCTATCGATCACGTGGTTGTTCGTAACAATGTATCCTTCCGGGTCAATGATGACCCCACTGCCCGAGCTTAGGGTAGGCGTGGAGCGACGCGGACTTTGTCCGTAGAAATATTCGTAAAACGGGTTGCTGTAGGTCACTTCCTGTGAACCCATTGCCTCAACGTGCACTACGGCCTCAAGGGTTTGGTTAGCGGCATGAACGAAGTCAGGTGCTACAGCTGCCGCAGAGCGCTGAACGGGCCTTGACGCAGGAAGGGATCCGCCCGCAGGGCGGTAATTTGTTGGGTATGAAGCAGGCTCAGCCATGCGCACCTCGTAGGGTGCCTGCTCAAAGAAATAAGTATAGGTGCCCAAAGCTACGGCTCCACCCAGCAGGGCTATGATAAAGGTTTGGAATAACTTCTTCATGGGGTTTATTATTTTTGAATGCCACTGGATCAAAGCAAATGCTGTGCCACTGCAATTTTGACAGATAACGGTGGTTTTTGTTCCGTGTTGCCGATCCGGGATGGCCTTAACAAGACTTTAACGTGAATATACCTTTTGTCAAATATCAAGGTACAGGAAACGATTTTATCATGGTAGATGACCGTGAGCGGTTTTTTCCGGCCGGGGAGGCCAGGCAGATCGCTTATTGGTGCAACCGGCGGTTTGGGATTGGGGCGGACGGGCTCATCCTGATCCGAAACGACAGGCAACTTGATTTCGGAATGGTGTATTTCAATGCGAACGGGTACGAGGGATCCATGTGCGGGAACGGAGGATGTTGCGCAGTGAAATTCGCTGCGTCACTGGGACTGATCTCTGAACGGGCCAGGTTCCGGGCAGTGGATGGCGTGCATCATGCCGAGCTGGTGCCCGGGGGCGTATCGCTGGGCATGAGTGATGTGAAAGGGATCGTTCAGATCGATACGGATTATTTTATGGATACCGGATCGCCGCATTTTGTACGCTTTGTGGATTCGTTAGACCATTTCGATGTGGTTGGCGAGGGGCGCGCCATTCGCAATTCACCTGCCTATCGGCAGGATGGCGTCAATGTTAACTTCGTGGTTGAAAAAGACGGTTTCCTTGAAATCCGCACTTACGAACGTGGGGTGGAAGACGAAACCTTTTCCTGCGGCACCGGAGCCACCGCAGCGACCCTGGCATGGGCCAGGAAACGGGGAGTTGCGGCAGGACACATACCGCTGTTGTTTCCGGGTGGGGAAGTCAGAGTACACTGGCGCAGGGACGGTGACCGGTATACAGACATCCAGCTGGTAGGCCAGGCCGAGCAAAGTTTTAAAGGAGAAGTCTCGTGGGAGAACTTTGTGGCGAAAAGGTAAAGCTCCGTACTCTTATTTTTGCGGACTGGGGCTCAGGACGGTTGAACCCTCAAGGGGCGATGGCTCTGCGAGGAAACCGCTGGTACGATAAATACCTGTTGCAGAAATGGAAAGTGACCGAATGAAAAAGTGGACAGTCCTTAGTTTGCTGACCCTTGCGGTCGCCATGCTTGCAACCCGATGCACGGGCGGTGCAAAAAAAGATACCGATATGGGCCTGCGGCCCGATGGGCAAACAAATGTTTATAGGAACTTACATGATTCGGTGGCCTATGTTGGCAAGGAAGTTTGCCGGGCGTGCCATCAGGACATCTACGATACGTACATGCATACCGGCATGGGACTGAGTTTCGGCAAAGTCTCCACGGTCAGGAGCTCCTCGAAACTGGAGCCCGATTCCAGGATCTACGACCCGCACCTCAACCTTTGGTATCATCCGTTTTGGGACGGGGAGGAGATGAAGTTGCTTGAGTATCGGCTCAATGGAAGCGATACTACCTACACACGTCTCGAGACCGTTGATTACATCGTCGGTTCCGGACAGCACACCAACTCCCACATCAATCATGTTAATGGCTACCTGCATCAGATGCCCTTTACCTATTACACGCAGGATGGAAAACTCGATTTTCCGCCCGGATTCGAGGATGGCAACAACACGCGTTTTGATCGGGCCATTGGACTTGAGTGCATGAGCTGTCATAATTCACTGCCCGGGTTCGTCCTGGGGTCTGAGAACAAGTTTAGTGATGTGCCCGACGGCATCAGCTGCGAGCGATGTCACGGTCCCGGGCAGATACACGTGATCGAGAAGGGCCAGGGGATCGTGGTGGACACGAGCAGATACGCCGATTACAGCATTGTGAATCCAGCCAGGCTCGGGAGCGATCTGCAGTTCGAAATTTGTCAGCGCTGCCACTTGCAGGGGAATGCCGTATTGAAGCCGGGGAAAGATTGGTACGACTTTAAACCGGGCATGAAGCTGTCGGATGTGATGACTATCTTTTTACCGCGATATGAGGGTGGGGAGGACGAATTCATTATGGCCTCTCACGTGGATCGCTTCAGGCAGAGCAAGTGCTATCTGAACGGCAAGGGGTTTTATAACTGCATCAGCTGTCACAATCCGCACAAGTCGGTTCATGCCACCAACGTGGAGCAGTTCAACGCCACATGTGGGGATTGCCACGTGGGAGCTCCGCGGTTCAGTTGTACCGCGCCGGAGGCAGATCTGGTGGCAGAGGGTCATAACTGTGTTGGGTGCCATATGCCCGGCAGCACCAGTATCGATATTCCGCACGTAACGGTGCACGATCATAAGATCCAGGTCCCGGACAACGAGCGATCCGGGCAGCAAGATATCGCGCCGCAGGCGCAAAAGGTGCGAAAATTTCTGGGGCTCATGAGTGTGAACGAACGGCAGCCCGATGCGCAGACAAAAGCGCGGGCGTACCTCCAGCAATATGAGAAATTCACGTCAGATCCGCAGTTCCTGGACTCGGCCAGGATATTCATTGGACGGGCCGGGTTGCCGCTTTATGAGGAGGTGAACTGGTTTTTTCTGCGGCAGGATCACATTGGTTTGTGCAGGCGAATGGACGAGCGGGGCCGGGAATCGGTATTGTCGGAGCTGGCGACCATGAATCTTACGAACGACGATGCCTGGACGGCATATCGGATCGGACAGAGTTACCGCAATGTGGGACGCGATGAGGAGGCTTACGATTTCCTGAAAAAGGCTGTGAAGCTGGCCCCGTATCAGTTGAAGTTCCGCAACAAACTGGCCACCTTGCTGACAGATATGGGACTGCGTAAGGAGGCCCTGGCGCAGCTCCAGTTCGTATATCGGGAGTATCCCTATTATCCCGAAAATCTAAACAACCTCGGTTTTTACTGGCTGCAGGAAGGTCAGTCCCTGAAGGCCGCGGAATTGTACGATAAGGCCCTGGCGCTGAATCCGGACTACATTCCCGGATTGCTGAACCGGGCCGGATTGGCCCTCTACCAGGAGCGCTGGGCCGATGCCGGACAGGATTTGGAGCACATACTTGAGCTTGAGCCGGATCATCCCAAAGCCACAGCGGTCTATGCCCAGCTAAAACAAGTGTACCCGTGAACCGAACCCGATACCTGATCCGGGTCACCGTAGTGGTGGTCCTGTCTGCTGCTACTGTAGGCGGGTGGTACCTGTACCACGCGATCTGGGCGCCAAACATCCCGAATTCGGTGGAAAGTTACGACCTCTACATCCCCGCCGACAGCCCGTTTGATTCCGTAGTAGCCCAGCTGCGCTCCAAAAGGGTACTTCGGTCCGTGAGGACCTTTCGGTTCGTGGCCAGATACAAGAAGTACGACCGAAAAATCAAAAGCGGCCGTTACCGCCTATACGGCGGGATGAGTAATAACGAGGTCGTGAATTTGCTTCGTTCCGGGGAGCAGACCCCCGTGCAGGTAACCTTCAACAACATTGACCACATATATGAACTGGCAGGGGTGGTTAGCCGGCAACTGGAGGCCGATTCGTCCGAAATGATCGGGCTGCTGGCAGATCCGGTCTATTTGGATTCCCGGAATTTGGCCCGCGAAACCGTATTGGGCATTTTTCTTCCCAATACTTACGAAGTTTATTGGAACACCTCGGCAGAGGCATTTATAGAGAGGATGTTGTATGAGTATCGAGCCTACTGGAACGAAGAGCGCAGGGAGGCTTCAGCGCAACTCGGGATGACTCCCCATGAGGTGAGCACCCTGGCATCGATCGTGGAGCGCGAGACCGTAAAGCCTGATGAGATGAGGCGCGTTGCCGGATTATACATCAATCGCTTGCGAAAAGGGTGGAAGCTACAGTCGGATCCGACCGTGATTTTCGCGCTCAGGCAGCTCAATCCGGATACGATGATCCGGCGGGTGCTGATCAAAGACCTTCAAATCCAATCTCCTTACAATACCTACCTGCGCGAAGGATTGCCACCGGGCCCGATCGGAGCTCCCTGTTTGGATGCTATTGAAGCTGTTCTGGAACCCGAGTATCATAAATACATGTACATGTGTGCCAGTGTGGACCGGCCCGGGTACCATGAGTTCGCCACGAATTTAATGGCGCACAACCGCCATGCTGCACGCTATCGACAGTGGCTCAATCGTCAAAGACTATATCGGTAGGCTTATTCAACAATCACCTTGTGGGCTTGATCGTCCCACTGTATGTAATAGCATCCGGCCGTGAGGCCGTTCAGATCATAGATATGCAGGTATTTCCGGGATCCCTGGCGCATAGGGACCTGAACCTCCTGGCCAAGCCTGTTATACCAGTGAACAGGCGTGTCGGTATGTTTTTCAATGGTCAGATAGTCCCTGGCCGGGTTTGGATAAATGCGCAGGCTCAAGATTTCCTTATCGAACGAAATCGTTGAGTACGTCACGGTCATGCACGAATCGGCCTTGCAGCCGTTGTCGTCGGTGGTAGTCAGGCAGACGTTGTAATCTCCATCGTCGGCAAAAGTGTGTGTTACGAGCGACCCGATATCTGTGTTTCCATCACCGAAATCCCAGTCAAAGGTATAGGTACCGGATCCTGCTGAAGTGAATGTAAAGACGTGTCCTACCTGCACAACACTGAATCCAAAGGCTGTTTTTGGTGCTACATACACTGAGTGTGAAAGCGTGTCTGTGCATGCCGTATCAATTGCCACCTGCTTGATCTCAATGGCGCCTGACATGTCAGTCAGGTAAAAATCACCAATACCGCTGTGGCTCAAAGTACCGTTAACCCACCATTCCACGTTGGTGGTTCCGGTACTTTGGTCGGTGACGAAGATGGTATCGTTCCAGCAGTAGAGACTGTCGCTGATGCTGAAATTGGCTGCGGCCGGGCAACAACTGCCAATCGTCATTGCAACGGACGAGCTTGAGGTGGTTTGGTTCAGCGGAATACTGAAAGCAGATACGTTCAGCTGATAGGAACCGGACGGAATGGCATTGGCCGGAATGGTAATGACATGTGTGTAGGGGGTGATCAACGGATTTCCGATGGGTGGAGCGTTGAAATCAAGGGATACATTGATAATGGTTCCGTTAACGGTGTAGCTGTCACTCTGAATATAGAACTGCGGCATTGGTTGGGTGCCACTCACGGTGATGGTCCAGCTTTGGCACTCAAGCGGATTTGGGGATGTAGTAACACTATTAATGACCTGCCCCTGAGCGGCCATTGCACCGGTTAAAATGAGTGACAGAATAGATTTTTTCATGATACAAGGATGGTAATGGGCCACAGGTTCTTAGCTGATCCTGGGGCATACACAAAGATAGTCAATTTTCTCAAAATGAAGAAAAATCTGGTTCAAGGCCGAGAGATCCGATGATCTTGTCAATCCTTTTTTTGAGGATTGATTCTACCTTTCTGAAAGCACTTTTATCCGTTAGTTCACCTTTGACCGAAAAGTAGAACTTGATCTTGGGTTCAGTACCCGATGGACGAACTGAGATCCTGGAGCCGTCTTCGGTGTAAAACTGAAGCACATTCGATTTCGCCAGACCGATCGGTTTAACGGAGCCATCTAACATATTTTTTTCCTCAGAACGCTCGTAATCAAGTATCTGAACAACTCTGGAACCGTTGATCTCCTCTGGTGGATCCTGGCGGTAGGTTTCCATTATCGCCTTGATCTGTTCAGCACCTTCGCGTCCCTTTTTCACGATACTGATCAGACGCTCCTTGTAGAAGCCGTATTTAATGTACACATCTATAAGTCGGTCAAAAAACGAAGAGCCGTGCGACTGTGCCTCGGCACCGATCTCGCTGGCGATCAAGGCACTCGTCACTGCGTCCTTGTCCCGAACGAAATCGCCTACCATGTAGCCGAAGCTTTCTTCACCGCCACCGATAAAGTGTTTTTTTCCTTCGCGTTCGCGAATCAATTCGGCGATCCATTTGAATCCGGTCAGACATACGGGACATTCCAGGCCGTTTATTTTGGCAATGTCGGTAAGGAGTTCGCTCGTTACGATGGTTGAGGCGATAAATTCATTTCCGGTTAGTTTTGCATGCCTCTTCCACTGGCCAATAAGATAATCGGTCATGACCGCTCCGGTCTGATTCCCATCAAGTAATTGAAACGCTCCCCGATCGTTCCGTACGGCAATGCCGATACGGTCCGAATCCGGATCGGCACCAATGACCATATCGGCTCCTTTTTCTTCGGCCAGTGCGATCGCCATGCTCAGAGCTTCGGGGTTTTCCGGGTTGGGTGAAGCAACAGTCGGAAAATCCCCATTCGGCTCAGCTTGTTCTTCAACGATGTACACATTTTTGAATCCGGCCTTTTCCAGGACCTGGGGTACTCCGTTAATGGATGTGCCATGGATCGGAGTGAAGACTACTTTGAAGCGTTCCTTACCTGGAACATTAAAGCCTTGAGCGACTGATGCATTTTGGAATGCTTCATCAACCTCGGCTCCGATCATTTCGATGAGGTCGTTGTTAGCTTTGAACTTTACCTGATCGGGAGTAGTGATATTCTGAACTTCCTTGATAATCCCTTTGTCGTGTGGCCGTACGACTTGCCCCCCGTCGTTCCAATATACCTTATATCCATTGTATTCCTTTGGGTTATGGGAAGCGGTTAGTACAACTCCACCCTGGCATCCCAGGTATCGGATGGTGAAGGACAGTTCAGGAGTAGGGCGGAGGCTTTCGAATAAATATACCTTGATCCCGTTTGCGCTGAATACTTCAGCCACCTGACGTGCAAAAGTGTTGGAGTTTTTCCGGCAATCGTAGGCAACAGCCATACTCAGGGTTTGGTTTGGAAAGCATTTCAGCATATAATTGGAAAGACCCTGGGTAGCCATTCCAAGCGTATATTGATTGATGCGGTTTGTGCCCGGGCCCATGATCCCGCGCATTCCACCCGTTCCAAAGGCCAGGCTCTGGTAAAAGGAATCGCTGAGTTCTTTGGGATCGTTGTTGATCATATTGCGAATGGCCGCCTTGGTTTCGTCGTCGTAATGGCCGTTCAGCCATTCATGGGCTTTGTCGAGTATAGCTTGTTCGATCATGATTTGGGTGGTATTGGAGGGTACCATACAGCTAGGCTATATCCCGCTTATCTGTGGGAAGAAAGCATATCTCTTTCACATTTCCCTTCTTACCTACACGTACCCCAGTCAATCCTATTCCGAGGTACGCACCTGTGTCAATTGTCCAGCAATTTGCACGTTTGTCGTACTTAGGCTTGCGATTCCTCTGAGGCGTGTGCCCAATGATCTGTGTCTTGCCGATATTCATAATGGGCCTGCGGTTATACAGCACGCTGAGCTGGCTGTTTTCATCAAGGGGGTTGGAGGCGCTCAAAGACCAACCGGCATGACTTACAAAAGTGGCGTCGTTTTCCCAGGACAGGGGTAATTGCCGCACCCACGGAACAAAGTTCATATAATCCTCGGGCCTGTCGTACAACTGCCTGAGCAGTCTGGAACCGCCTCCACGGAGCCACTTCAGCCGCGGACTCCCTTTAAGGTACTGAAGAAGATCCCATTCGTGATTTCCTTTTATAAACACGGATAGACCTGGGAATTCGCGTTCAAGTCGCTGGCAAAAAAGTATGGTGTCAATGCTGTGGTTTCCCTGGTTGATCAGGTCACCGACCTGGACCAGTATTTCCTTTTCGGGGTTCCAGTGGCGATTGACCAGCTCTTCAAAAGTATGAAGGCACCCGTGTACGTCGCCTACAATAAAAAGCCGGGTGTGGTCCGCCGGACAAAGATCCTTGATCATTGGGTCATCACCGGCATCACGAGCATCAGAATATCTTCACCTTCTTCGTTACCATCCATTGGCAAAAGGACCCCGGGGTGATTATGTGTCGACATTTCCAGACTGACATTTTCACTTTCCAAATTGCTCAGCATTTCCACCAGGAAGCGTGAGTTGAAAGCGGTTTCCAGGTCGCTGCCTTCATATTGACAGGTCAGGCGCTCATTGGCTTTGTAAGCAAAATCCAGATCCTCTGCGCTGATCTGAAGTTCGTTTCCGACAATTTTCAGGCGGATCTGGTGGGTGGTTTTGTTCGAAAAGATACTTATGCGTCGGGCTGAGCTCAAAAAAGCGGCACGGTCCACGGTCAGCTTATTCGGATTTGTCTGCGGGATCACGGCCTCATAGTTTGGGTATCTTCCGTCAATCAATCGGCAATTCAGATCAACCCCGTCGAAAAGGAACCGGGCATTACTGTCGTTGTACTCCACGCTCACCTCGCCGTCTGCTCCGGCCAAAATACCCTTTAGCAGGTTTAAAGGCTTTTTCGGCATGATGAACTCAGCCGGTTGATCTGTGGTTGCATCGGTTCGTGTATAACGCACCAGTTTATGCGCGTCGGTTGCCACGAAACGCGCGTGTTCCGAGCTGAATTGAAAAAACACTCCCGACATAACCGGACGCAGATCATCGTTTGCACTCGCGAAGATGGTCTTGCTGATGGCCATGGCCAGGACTTCCGGCCGGATCGTTATTTTACTTGGATCTTTCAATTCCTGGGCTTTTGGGAATTCATCGCCGTCGAGATAACTCAATGAATACCTTCCGTAATTCGAGCTCAACTCCATTTTCCTGGCTTCGGCATTGAACAGAAAGGCGAGGGGCTGCTCCGGGAAGGTTTTTAGCGTATCGAGCAGTAACCGGGATGAGATGGCCGCACTGCCTGCTCCATCGCCCTGCACTTCCAGGTGGGTTGATATGGTAGTCTCGAGATCCGAAGCCGTGATCCTGAGTTCGTTCTCACTGATCTCGAAGAGAAAATTGTTCAGGATCGGCAGCGTGTTATTGCTGTTGATGATCCCGCTGATCATTTGAAGCTCCTTCAGAAGCTGCGTACTGGAAACGATGAATTTCATCTGTTGCATATCAATTGGTTACAGGTTATACCGTTCCATTTTCATCTGAGCACAAATATATACTTTTAAGGACCTGCGGTACGAAAAGAAATCAACTACTTTTTAACAACGGGAGTGTTTTGGAAATAGGACCGCTCCCGAAGCATTTTGCGCATCCCATAGTTCTGGATCAGTATGAAATCCTCCCCGTTGAGTAGGGCATAGTAACGATCCTGATCGTATTGCAGAGGCTCATTGGTATTTGTGGTCCTGGACAGGACACTTTTATAGTAGGCTACAAGTTTCGTATCCCGATCGTCTTTTCCATCCACCCGTAGGGTGAAAACGGGTTGGCTCGTGAGGATGCTGTCCTTCTTGTCCCAGATGCGATCCCGCGGTGTAATCAATCCCTCGAAATAGGTTTGGCGGAATTCCTGCAAATACCCGAGCACGGCTGCAGTATCGAATACGAGTTTCTCTCCGGCGGGCCAGCTGGTCACATGTACGGTTCCAACTGGCGATTGCCTGATGGCATAACCCGCTTCCGGATCGTGGTGGTATTCAAGCGAAATGCGTTCGATGTTTTCGGCGTCGATGCTTACGAGCGTGCGGTTGCGCCACATATTCGGATCGGCGAAGTAGCGCGTGTTCAGGAATCCGTTGAATCCGGGAATATGCACCTGGTAGGGTCCGTCAGAGCCCCGGATCATCATGTAGGTTCCGAGCAGGTCTGGTGCATTTCCACCTACATAAAAGTGCTTCACAACCTCGCCTTCAGCTTCCACAATGACCTCCGTGCCGCGGGTCGACATCATATTCAGTACCCGCTTCTTAGCTTTTTCCGGTGCGAAACTGCGCATTTCCTGACGTTTGAGTGTTTCGAGCAGTATTTCTATTGCGTCCGGACGGGCCAGGTACCCACCGTTCACGCGCCATCCGTCCCTGGTGCGGGTCAAAACGGTTTCCATCGGACGCTTGTCCCTGATGGTAATACGGTCCACAGAAGCAGTATCCTCTACCGTAAAATCATACAGTTGAGGTCGCGTTGTGCCTTCATTTTCAAGCAAAAACAACCAGGTTACCAATGTGCCGGATACGGCGATCAATATGGCATAAAGCCAGGCTCTCTTCTTCATATCATTTTGCGTATTTTCCTTTTCTCCAATAGCTGAGGAATATTCCAGTCAGTACTACCAGTATTAACGGAAGGGCGATATTCAAAGTTTTCCAGTAGCCCTTGCCCGACTGCAACCTGGTGGTGTTGAGCAGGCGGAGCTTGAGTTCGCGGGAGCGGATTGCTGTCAAACCCGAATGATCCAACAGGTAATCCACAGCGTTCAGAATAAAGGCCTCATTCCCGTATTGGTTCCCGGTAAATTTGTCATAGCCTAAACGCAAGGCCTCACCGCGCTGGAACTGATTCCTTACGACATCACCATCCGCGATCACGAGCTGAGCAGTCGGCTTACTTTCCTCCAGTAACGATAACTCCTCCCCATTGCCGTCACGAGGCTGGATACGGTTTTTGAAGTTCGAGGTGAAGGTCCCTTCAAGCAAAACAGCCATCGGCAGGAATTGTTCAGTGAGTTCTTCGGGCCTGGGTTGATCGTTGAGCGAGCTCAGTCTGATGGTTGTGGGTACCGGACGGGTTCTGGTGTATCGCGAACTGGTGAGCAGAATAGTTTTTCGGATACCGGGGGTGGTAATGGTATCGATAGAGGAGGGAAATTCGAATTTCACGGGGTTCAGATTCAACACAATCGGATGATCCTGATAGGGAAAAGCCAGGGGAAAATATAACCACGGAAAGAACTCATACTGCGGAACGCCGTTGACCTGATTAACCACCACCGGGATTTCGGCGCAGAGGGCATCCTGCACCAGGTGGTCGTTGAGCCGGACTCCATAGCGGAAGAGAATATCGTCCAGATTGAGATCAAGCGGGTATGAAAGCGCTTCATTTTTATTGGAAAGGGAATCCATATCTGCAAATACGCGATCGATCAGCCAGATCAATCTACCTCCCTGCATGACGTATTGGTCAATGAGGTATTTGTCGAGATCCGTGAATTTCCCGCGTGGCTTAGCGATGACGAGCAGGTTAAACCGATTCAGCTGTTCCTGTTTTTTGGCTATGCTGATCTCTCCGGATACGGAGTCCACCTCAAAAGACCGGAGATCAATCCGGGCCATGTCGTACGATCCTTTCAAGACCCGTGCGATCCCTTCCGTTTCCAAATCGCTCAGTTCCCCGTGTCCTTCCACGAACCCGATCCCTTTTCGGTCGTTGATTTGGAGCTTGCGAAGTACGTTGGCGAGTTCGAACTCAAGGTCCCGGATCGAGTTGTTGAGCTGAGCGTCGGGACTGGCTCCGGCCTGGCTTTTGAGCAGTGTGAATATGCCCTCACGCCCCATATAATAAACGATCCCTCCCGGGAAGATGATCTGTGAACTGCGCTGGTCGCCTTCCCTGGTCTGAAGCTGTGTGCCCTCAATGCCTTTTTTGGCGAGCTGCTGGTAGAGTTGCTGGCGTTCTTCTGTACTTTCCCCGGCGCCCGGATCAACAAACTCAAATTCGATCTTGTCCGAGTAGGCGCGAAACTCACGAAGCATGTGTTTGGTTTCGTTGCTCAAACGGCGAAACCCAGCCGGGAAATCCCCTTTCAGATATACCCGAAACAGGACTTTGTCTTCAAGGCTCGAGAGCACCTCCCTGGTAGCCTCGGACAGTGTGTAGCGTTTTTCCGCCGTGAGGTCAATCCGAAAGTACCGAAATGAGCTCAGCGCGTTCAGCAGCACCAATATCAAGAGGAATAAGACCAGTCGTAATATGTCGTTCCACTTCTTCATTACCATTTACGACTTAAAAGCACGGTTTGTGTTCCTGCCGTAAAGGCAGCCATGATCGTGAAGAAATAAAGGACGTCGCGCGAATCAATAACTCCGCGGCTCATGCTTGCATAGTGGCTGCTTATACCGAGTTGCTCCACGAAGTAATCAAAGGGACCAAAAAGCGACCAGGAAGCCAGGTTTTCGAATCCGAGATAAAGCACAAAGCACAGGAACAGCCCGATGATAAAGGCAATGATCTGGTTACTGGTAAGGCTTGAGGCAAATAGCCCAACGCTGACGTAGGCACCGGCAAGGAGCAGGAGTCCGATATATGAGCCCATGGTTCCGCCTGTGTCAATGTTGCCTGTTGTAGCGCCCAGTTGGTACATGCTGTAGTAATAGAGCAGGGTTGGGAGCAGGGCCAGGGCCACAAGCACCCATCCGGCCAGCAATTTGGCCAGCACAATATTGAGGTCACTGATCGGACGCGTAGCCAGGAGTTCCATGGTGCCTGCCTTGTTTTCATCGGCGAACATACGCATGGTGATGGCTGGTATCAGGAACAGAAATACGAAGGGCGCAATGATGAACAGCGGATCCAGGGTTGCGTAGCCGGCGTTGAGCAGGTTGAATTCGCCATCAAACACCCACAGGAACAGCGAGATGATCAGCAGGAACACCACGATTACGAAGTATCCGGTAACCGAGCTCAAAAAACTACTGATTTCCTTACGAAACAGGCTCCACATTGCCGGGCTTTTTGCTTGGATCAAAAATGTATGAGGGATCAGGAACGATTTTCGACCGGAAGATCATTTTGACGATGCGCATAATTATTCGAAGGTAATCTTAATGGTTTCTCCGTAACCGATGCCCAACAGACTGCTCGCTCCCCCGACTGTTTGCAGGTCGCTTTTGGCAATTGCGATCTCGAGGTGTCCGGCCGAGTTGAACAAAGCTAGTGCCTGCCCTTCTCCCATGTCGCTATATCGTTTGCGCAATACCTTAATGGTCTCCCTGGTATGCCGTGAACGGGGGAGGTGGATCTTAAAATGGCGTCCCTTACCTACGTTCCTGAAGATGGTGCGGGTCACGTTGGTAACCACGTTGCCGAAATGGTCGATATAGACTACCGCAGCGGTGAGCTCTTTTCCGTCCGAAGAGACGCCAGGCTGGATGCTTTTCCTTTCCGCAAAGGCCCTGCGGGCCGATCCGAGCAGGGAGATCTTTCCGCCCCGGGCCAGGTGACAGGCGGCTTTTATGAATACATCACGGGCCGGAAAACTATAACTGTCCGAGTCTTGTGCGATATTGAGCTCAATGATCGCTTCCGGCCGCAGGCCGGGAAAGAGAAGTGCGAAGATCCCGGTATCGGCTCCGATGAAGTAGTGATCGTCCACCGCTACGGCCAGGTGTGGCTTGGATTCGGTAAGTTCCGAATCAATGCCGATGAGGTGGATGCTACCCCTGGGGAAGTCCTTGTAGGCGTTGCGTAATATGTAGGCGGCCTCACTCAGGTTGAAAGGCCGGATATCGTGCGTGATGTCTACGATCCGGGCATCGGGCAACTCGCGCAAAACAGATCCTTTAATGGCCGACGCGTGGTAGTCTTTTGTTCCGTAATCAGTAGTGAGCGTGATGATGGCCATGGGTACGCTAATCACCTGTTTATAGGAGAAAGTTCCGTAATTTGCCTGCCCCAAAGGTAACCAATTTGAGCGAACGCATTTTTCCTTTTCAGAATGTGGATCCCCTTGATTTTCTTGGGGCACAGAATAAAAAACTATCCCTTATTAAAACGTATTTTCCGCAGTTGAAACTGATTGCCCGGGGGAACCATATTACGGCGATCGGGCCGGATGATCTGATTGATCAGTTTGAACGGAAATTCAATTTGCTGCTGGAGTGTTTAAACCGGTACAATCAGCTGACGGAGGGAAATATTGAGCGACTCATGGTCGGTGATGCCGGGAAATTGAATGAGCAGGGCGGCAGTGTGCTGCTGCACGGGACCAATGGCCGCCTGATCAAGGCCCGCACGGTGAATCAGCAAAAGATGGTGGAGCTGTCAGACAAGGACGACATGGTCTTTGCCATTGGTCCGGCCGGAACCGGCAAAACCTACACCTCTGTAGCCCTTGCGGTGCGGGCACTGCGCCGCAAGGAAGTCCGTAGGATCATACTTACTCGTCCGGCCGTGGAGGCCGGGGAAAATCTGGGCTTCCTGCCGGGCGATCTGAAAGAGAAGTTCGATCCGTACCTGCAACCGTTGTATGATGCGCTGCGCGATATGATCCCGAACGAAAAGCTGCAATACCTTATCGAGAACCACGTGGTGCAGATCGCGCCGCTGGCATTTATGCGGGGGCGTACACTGGACAAGGCTTTTGTGATCCTTGATGAGGCACAGAATACGACGCATTCGCAAATGAAGATGTTCCTCACGCGGATGGGGAAATCGGCAAAGTTCATCATTACGGGCGATCCCTCACAGATCGATCTGCCGCGGCATCAGCGCTCCGGTTTGCTGGAGGCCCTGCACATCCTCAGGGGAGTCAGCGGTATTTCGGTGCTTGAGCTTGACGGGAATGATGTGATCCGCCACCGCCTGGTAAAGAAGGTTATCAGGGCTTATGACCTCCAGGAAGCCAGGGATGGAAAAGAACGCGAAAAGAAATGCGACGACTGATCAACGAATCAACTGGCTATGGACCGGCCACTGAAAGCAACCAACTTTAACCTACCTGGCCAAACCGGATCTTACCAGGGCAAGGTTCGCGATCTATACACCATCGGCGACGATCTGCTGGTGATGGTCGCCAGCGACCGCATTTCGGCGTTCGACGTAGTGCTGCCCAGGGGTATTCCATATAAAGGGCAGGTACTTAATCAGATCGCAGCCAGATTCATGCGCGCGACAGAAGACATTGTGCCGAACTGGTTGGTGGCCACGCCGGACCCACAGGTGGCGGTAGGGAAAAAGGCCAGACCCTTCGGGGTCGAAATGGTTATCCGCGGCTACCTTTCGGGTCATGCCGCCCGCGAATACAAGGCGGGAAAACGCGTGCTGTGTGGTGTACCCATGCCTGACGGCATGATAGAAAACGACCGGTTCCCGGAACCCATCATTACTCCAACGACGAAGACCAGGGGAGGGCACGACGAAGATATCAGCCGGGAAGAGGTCATCAAACGCGGCATAGTTGTTGAGGATAATTATGTGGAGCTGGAAAAACACACGCGTCAACTGTTTGCCCGGGGAACGGAAATGGCCCGGGAACGGAAACTTATACTGGTTGATACCAAGTATGAATTCGGGAAGCTCAATGATGATACCATCGTTTTGATTGATGAGATCCACACTCCCGATTCGAGCCGTTACTTCTACGCCGAAGGCTATGAAGAACGTCAAAGGCGTGGCTGCAAACAGAGGCAACTGTCGAAGGAATTCGTTCGGCAGTGGCTGATCGCCGGTGGATTCCAGGGCAGGGAAGGGCAAATTATCCCCGAGATGACCGATAGCTACGTGGCTTCCGTAAGCGACCGGTATATAGAGCTGTATGAACAGATCACAGGCGAACGCTTTATGAAAGCGGACACGGCCACAATTGCTGAACGTGTGGAACGGAATATTCTGGAATTCCTGGCAAATCAGAAACACAAACACACGAGTAAATGAGAAGGTGGGTCATACTCCTCACAGTTGCATTAATGGCCTTTGGTTCAGTGCAGGCACAGGTTTTCCAGATCGGTGCCCGTGCCGGGATAAACTGCGCCGATATCGCAGTGGATGAACTATTTGACCTGGGGGATGACCTGAAGCAGAAACTTAACAGTGGCCCGTGGGACTATGGATATCATCTGGGAGTGTACGCACGGTTTGAATTGCCTGGATTGTACCTCCAGCCAGAGGTCTTGCTTACGAAGTTAAATACTGAGGTCATCATTGATGAATTCGAGAGCGGGCTGCCCATCAATAATTCGGATGACGCCCGTATCAGTTATGTGCGGCTCGACTTTCCGGTTATGATTGGATTTAAGCTGGGGCCAGCACGCCTGAATGCCGGCCCGGTTGCCAGCCGGGTCATTACGAACGAAACGGAGGGAATTAACATCAGTTTTCAAAGCGGAACCTTTTGGGGGTATCAGGCCGGCGTGGGATTCGACATTTGGAAAGTGCTGATCGACCTCAAATATGAAGGGGGATTCAACTTCCAAACAGATCAGGTGATCTTCGCAGGCAGGCAGTTCAATATGGATTCGCGAACCAGGCAGTTGATCCTCTCGCTCGGATATCGTTTTTAAAACCCTGACAAAGTTGAGTCGTTACGATATATTGCCCTGTTGATGTATGGTATAGAGTTGCCACGACCCTTCCGAAACATAAAGGATTTGTCTGGTTCTTTCCGCAATAAGTTGACTGAACGGTTTCCTTGCATATCTTCGTATTACCTGCTATTTCGGCATTGAACCGCTTCTTTGCCTGTTCTGCGCCGGCTCAAAAAACTCCGCAAAATCAAAGGAGAAATGCACCATAGCTGCCTCATTCATCTGCCCCGGCTTAAGCACATCGGTCTCGTTTTGTTTGCTTTTTCGGTCACTTTTGGCAGGGGGCAACCGGCGAGTGCCTTGCGGCACGATGATTCACTCCGCATACAGCAGACCACGGTAGCCTTTCGGGTTGACCTGCTCGGTGAGTTGCCCGAATCACTGGCCTTTGATCCGGTTGCTGGTCTGTGGTATTTCGGCATGGTGAAAACGGGCAGGATCTATCGATATGATCCGCGAACGAATGAGACATCGCTGTTCCTCAGTGATGACAATGACCGAAAGACCGGGGTGTTTGCCCTTGAAGTAGATCCCGATCGGCATGTGCTGTACGTACTCATGAGTCCGATCGCGGCCTTCCACGGTGAAACCGAACGCCATTGCAGCGTGTACGAATATCACCTTGAGACCGGCGTGCTTTTGTCGCGGAACGATTTCTACGATCCGGATGAACGCCGCCTGCTGGGCGATATGGAACGCTACAGCGACGGTTCCCTATTCATTAGTGATAGCTACTATCCGGCTATCATGCGCCGAACGGCTGACAATAAAATGGAGGAGTTCCTCTTTCGGCCCGATCGGTTTTGGAGCTTGCAAGGTATCGCACTGGACAACTCCACCGGGATCCTCTATGTGGCCGACTACCGAAACGGACTGTTTGCTATTGATATCTTTACGGGAGAGATCATAGCCGATACAGTTGAGATCGGCGGGGATACCCTGAAGGGGATTGACGGATTATCCCTGTATTCTTCCGGGTCCGGAAAAACCCTTTATGCCGTGCAAAACGGAACGAAACCGAACCGCCTCATTGCCGTGGATCTGGGGGACGACGGGCGAACCTTTCGCGCCGTGAAGGCGCTTGATCAAAATTGTTTTCCGATGGGTGAACCCACAAACGGGGTCTTCGTGGGAAAGCGCTATTTTTATATAGCGAACGCACCATGGCCGTTTTTTGATCCGGATGGTAATCCGCGCGAGCATGAGGTGTGGAAAACGAAATTGGAAGTGCGCACAATGGAACTGATCAAATAATGAACGGCCTGTAGATCAAATATACCCGGCGGACCTGGAGTAAGAAGCCTCTATTCGCCCGGGAGAGATACGCCAGGACAGTTGTGCTTCGGGCATTTCAAGGAACTGAAAGCCTTTGCCAGGTTAACGACCGAAGAGTATTTCTTCTGCGGGTATTTCCCGCGGAAACACGTTGTTCGACCGATCTTCGTCCACTGTAAAGACGCGCGGATCAATGGTTACCCTGGCGATCTCTTTTCCGCCTAAGGGTACGCGGAAGAGATAGTTCGGGAAGGTCCACGGCCAGGCCGGGTGCGCTATCTCATTGTCCCGTAAGGACCGCTCTCCCCACATAATTTGGATCGGGATATAGTGTTCCTCTACGGAACCGTCCGTGAATTCGATTTCGATATCGAGTGGTATGGGCATGGTACCCTTATTTTCCAGGTAGACCGTGGCGGTATCGCCTGATGCCTTGATGGCGTTCACACTGTAATCCAGTGTGCGATTCAACTGCGTCCAATATTGGAAGAACCAGTCAAGTTCCATGTCACCGGTGCGTTCCATGACACGCTTAAAGTCGGTCGGATTCGGGTGTTTGAATTTCCATTCATTAAAGTAGGTGCGCATTCCCCGAAGAAAGGTCTCTTCGCCGAGGATGTACTCAAGCTGCGCACATACCAGGGTTCCCTGGATGTAGGCCGCCATTCCGTAGCTGCCGTTACGCGTGTAGTGGTCGGAGTGAGTTGTGAGCGGTTCCACATAGCCCAGCTCTCTGGCCTGTACATAACGCTCAAACTCCCTGATATGTGGGTTATCCCTGCCCAGCTCCCAAATTTCGTTCAGGACCCGGTTCTGAGCATAGCAGGTAAAGCCTTCATCCATCCATGGGTAAAGCGTTTCGTTGGTGGCCAGCACACTCTGGTACCAGTTGTGCAGCATTTCGTGTACCGTTACACTGACGAGGGCCGGGAAGGAAATTTCACCGTTGATCAGGGTAGCCATGGGGTACTCCATTCCGCCATCGCCCCCCTGGATAGTACTAAATTGCTTATATGGATACACCCCAAAATCGCGGTTCATGATCTCCATGCACCGGACGGCCTTTTCGGGCAATGCCTCCCAGTTGGCAATGATAGCCGAGTCTGTCGGCTGAAAGAAAAAATGCATGTCGACACCGTTGGGACCCTTTACGGTCATTTGGCGATAGTCTGGATCCGCTGCCCAAACAAAATCGTGCACCTGAGGTGCTTTAAATCGCCATGTTTTTTTTTCTCCTGTGAGATGAGGCTTTCCTTGCAAATAGCCGGTAGCTGCAACCGTGTAGCCTGGATCAATGTGGATCGTGACATCGAAATCGCCCCAAACGCCATGGAACTCCCGACTGATGTAGGGGTTTGCGTGCCAGCCTTCGTAGTCGAATTCGCACATCTTCGGGTACCACTGGGCCATGGAATAACTAATGCCCTCCCTGTTGTTGCGACCGCTGCGGCGGATCTGAACGGGGACCTGGCTTTCGAATTCCATTTCGAAAACCGCTTTTTTGCCCGCGCGGATGGGTTCGGCGAGCATAACTTCAAGAATACTGCCAGCTACCGTAAAGTCGACTTTTTTGCCGTTTTGGGTGAGGTTCCTGATCAGGTGGTAACCGGTTTCATTGGGCCCGAGGTGATAAATGCGGTCTTCAATGCGTTGGTCCGGATCGTCAATGGTCCGCGAGCGCACATCCATCATACTATTTGGCTGGAAGGCGTTGAAGAAAAGGTGGTAAAAGACCTTGTCCAGCGTTTCCGGTGAGTTGTTGTAGTAGGTTATTTTTTGTGTGCCGGTGAACTGGTGGCTTCCAACGTTCATGTCGATCTCCATTTCATATTCAACGCGCTGTTGCCAGCGGTCGGTCTGTGCCAGGATAGGGGTGGTGCAGAAAATAAAAAGCAAGGATATTCCTGATAACAAGGTAGGCATAACAAAGAGGGTAGGGGCTTATAAAGAAGTTACACAAAGAGTGTGAATATGGACCATAAATGTAAAGCTATTTTAGGACAAGACACCCTGCCCGGCCCGTTCGACCAGGCCGCATTTACCGAGGACTTCGGCAATACGGCGATTGCGCGGGTTCTGTTGCCAAAGGATGTTCTCAGGAGTGATACCGGCTGGAAAACCGCCGGGGCTGACGATCTCATAGGTATTTATCGCATCTGTACAGCTATTGGCTAAACCACTCATACAGAATGTCCTTAAATCTTTGGAACGCTCTATCCTCACATTGATCCAAGGAAACCTTTTTAGCAATTTCCTCGTATAGAGACGAACTACGTTGTTTTTTTGTTTCGCGTAAGGCAGCTTCAAATGCCTTTTTGGGTTCATTGGGCTTGGCCTCACCTGGCTGAAGGTAGCCTTGCTTTGTCAGCCAGTCTCTTAACGAAAGCTGTCGGTTTTTCCATCCTATCACTTTGTCGACATGAGGAGAATTGCTCCATACCCAAGCCTCAAGCTCCGGCGACAAAACGATTGCTTTAGCCCGTCCACCCCATGACGAACGCTTGAACCTATCAAAGAGGTCCTCTTCCAAGTTATTTGGCTCGTCCTGCTCTTTGCCACTTCCTTTGTGGTCAAATAGAAGTAGCGCATAACAATATTTTTTTGAGAAATTACGTAGGAATTCAACACCATCCTTTTCACAGCCAGGATCGCGCCTTGGGTGGACCCTAATGTCTGGGTTGATTGCCCGGATACGCAGCGCTTCCGGCCTTGACAGTACCCCTTTCAGCGCATGCTCCATGTTTTTGTCGGCAACGAGAATAATGAGCTCTTTTCGGTTCATCCCAAAACTCCTGATGCATGTAGTGTACTGAGATCAACCTGGCCTTGCCACTCTCGTAAATCAGGGTGTTCGGAGCCAGAGACAATGTCTGTTGAGCCTTGATCATCTTTGGCAAAGCAGAATACCTTATCTACGTCGGCTTCATTTAATATCGCTGGAGAATGAGTTGCTAGTAGCACCTGGGCATCATAGATTGAGGAGAGGGAAGCGTATATAGTTGGGATAGCTCTTGGATGTATCCCATTCTCCGGCTCTTCTATCATGTAAGTACCCTGAAAGTCGGGTAGATAAGCAGGTAAGGTAAGTGCCGTAAGCCGGAGTGTGCCATCGGACACTAGCCATGAAGGTACTTTTAGTCCTTCCTTATACTCGTATATCATATAGCAGTGTCTATCTTCTGGACGCTCAAGGGTGGTAATGTCTACCAGGTCGGGGAGAGTTGTTTTCAGGTGTGCGATCCAGGCGCGATACTGCTCTTTATTTTCTTTACGCAGGCGAGCAATAATCCAAGGTAAATTGGATCCGTCTGACAAAAAACCAGCTGCTCGGCTCGGAGGACTAGGAGCCTTTATTGCGGAACTATTAAGCACAAATAACTGAACTCCAGTGGCTAGATATTGTTGAAACCATATTGACACGGGAAAAGATTTTTCGTCTATTAACAAGTGGCCTAAGGCCGATCTTTTTGGCCCCAGCTTTATTGAGGGTGTCCAGCCTTTCCCCCCCCGACTAATATCATAAGTCTCACTGTAGTAGTTGTCGTTTTTACCTGGTGTTTTGTTGATAATAGTCTTGGTATTTTTCTGCCCCAACTTGATTAGCAATGAATCTGGCACATTGGCAGAAGCAGGAAATAATGAGCGTTGCGGTGATTTCAAACCTTCGGTCTTTTTTAATAACAGCGACTCGGCTTGGAACTCAAACGTAGGCTGCTGTTTTTCATGAAAACCTATAGCCACTTGGTATCTTACTGTGTCGAACTCCGGATTCGCCAACTTTTCACGTAGCTTTTTGGGGATCCGTGCCTCTACTGCCAGTTCAAACCGGCCTCCCTGTCGGCGAAAGAGAAGTTCTTCGGGGTTCGGGGTACGCACGAACAAGGCCTCATCTAACCCCTTACCAGGAGATACTAGATCATTCAGAAAACCGATGACATCTAAAAAAGTGGTCTTACCCGAAGCATTCGGTCCGATCAGGATATGAAATGAGTCCAAAGGTCTCTTCACATATTGCAAACAGCGATAGTTCAGAGCTTCAACCAGAGTGATCATCAATTATTTTATTTTAAAGGCCATTACCCTATCCATATGTTGGCAACAAGGCTATACCATTAAATCTCTTTCGTTCCCGCTAGGAGCGATCAAAACCAGCGCGCTTCGTAACCGAGATCGAAGAAAAGCACAAAACCAGCGTCCGCACCTATTTTTCTAAACTCGGCATGCGACCAGGCGCATGTAAGTCATTGCCACAACCTCCACTGATCCCAGGGAATGCGAACCAATACGAGCAATATGGCTATACTATATCCGATTAGCATTGATCGATACGATTTTCTTGCAACCGCTATCTTCTTCGTTCGAATACGCACCACCGTAATTAAGGTTACCGCGATCAACATCGTTATTATATGCTCCACCCCGATCAACCGCATCAAGGGCGTCTGCATGATCATAGCCAGGTCCCAATCCCAGCTGCTCATGCGCGTAAACCACAGATACAGCCCGGTCAGCAGCTGCAGATGTGCAAAAATAAGGGCCAGCAGGGTGATCCGTTTATCGATCGCTCCGAATTCGGACCGGCCCTTACCCGTTGCGCCACGGATAACGCCAAAAAGAAGAAACAAAAGAACAAGCAGTGCGATGGTTGAGTGCAGGTGGATCATTCCGGTGTGCATGGTGCTGTGTTTTTCATCGGCCCGCGAGGGCCTGCATCATCAAGGTGCCTCACGGCACGATGTAAAGCTACGGACTTAACCCGACATAATTCCCCGGGCGATGAGGTACGGAACCAATAGGTACAGGATGCCGTCGCGGACCAGGTAGAACAGGACAACAATGATGATGAGCTTCCAGCCGCCTTTTTTAACAACTGCCCGCCAGCCTTCCTCGCGGTACAGCTTGGTATAGGGTCGTAAAAATGCCGGGGTTATTCTATCACGCCAACCGCTCATTTCCTTAAATTTGGTTATTAGTGGTCAGGCGTTTTCAGCGACGACTTCGTTTACCTCGCCCGGCAGCATCTGCTTCAGCATGTTCTCGATCCCGTTCCTGAGGGTGATCATGCTGGAAGGGCAGCCATTGCAGGCACCTTGCAATATTACGTGAACCTGTCCGTCCTCATATTTCCTGAACTTTATATTCCCACCATCCTGCTGCACCGCCGGTTTTACGTATGTATCGAGGATTTCCACGATCTTTTTATCAATCTCCCTGGTTGGCTCCACAGGTTGGGCCAACTCAGCGGCCGTGGCAGAGCTCGTAGCATTATTCACGGGGGCCAAAAGCACGGACTTCCCGCTCTGAAGGAAGTCACGGATAAATTCACGTATTTCCAGGGTGATCTCATCCCAGTCAACGATGTCGAATTTGGTAACGGACACGTAGTTTTCCGTAATGAACACCTCCTTTACAAAGGGAAAGTGGAACAAACGGGAAGCCAGCGGTGAGGGTTTGGCTTCTTCAATGTTCTTGAACTCAAGGATCTGATTCCCTTCAACCAGTAGCTTGTTCGCCACGAATTTAAGGACAGCCGGATTCGGGGTCATTTCCGAGTACACGGTATAGGGCAGTGTTTGATCGCTCATCCTGGTTCGTTTTGCTGCAAAAATACAGAGAAAGCACCGCATGACAAAAAACAGCTCACTATCTTTGGAGCTCAAGATCTGCAAATAATGGCCCTGATCTTACCTGTTCGCGATATCCACCCGAAATACGGTTCCAACTGCTGGTTCGCCGGCAATGCCACTATTGTGGGCGAAGTCGAAATGGGTGACGAATGCAGCGTGTGGTTCAATGCCGTGATCCGGGGCGATGTACATTATATCAAGATGGGCCATCGGGTCAATGTGCAAGACGGTGCTGTGATCCACGCCACCTACCAAAAGGCCCCGACGAACATCGGGAACAATGTGAGTATCGGTCACAATGCCGTGGTCCACGGATGCACCATCCGCGACAACGTGCTTATTGGCATGGGGGCCATCGTGATGGACGACTGCGTAGTTGAGTCGGGTAGTATCGTAGCAGCCGGAGCCGTAGTACTGGAGGGAACGCATGCCCCGGCCGGATCCATCTACGCCGGGGTACCTGCCAAAAAGGTCAGGGATGTGAGTGAAGAGCTCGTCCGCGGCCAGATCGATCGCATCGCGAAAAACTACGTGATGTACGCCGGCTGGTATAAATGATCCCTTTTCAATAAACGGAGTCCGTTTCCATCAAAAACAGGGAAGACCTGCCAGAAAGGGAACCTGGTCCAGGTGCTTGTCTTTAAGCCCAAATGTTTTTTTCTTCCAGGCAGATCTGCCCGCTGAACAAAGCCCGTACACTCTGTTCAAAGCTCCGGGTGTATTCACTGACGAAAAAATGATCCGCCTCACGGCGCGATGGGGCCAGTACGCCCGCCTCCTCCAGTACCCGCTTCACTTCCCGGGCCACGATCTGTGCTGAATTTAAAATGGTCACCTGACCCGCATAAAACTCGTTGATCTCTTTTTCGATGAGCGGGTAGTGTGTGCAGCCCGGGATCAGTTGGCTCACGGTCTTCAGCGCCGGATCGGCAAGATATTTATGGAGAACGGTCCGGTTGATCTGGTTGTGGCAGAAGCTCTCCTCGATCATTTGCGCCAACAATGGAGTGGCAACCGAGTGCACTTTTAATGCGGGATAAAGATCCTGCAGTTTATTCCGGTAAACACCACTTCGAATGGTTGCCCGCGTACCAATAACGCCCACGACCTGTCCCGGAGCATCATCAACTGCAGCTACGACCGGATCGATCACATTGATCACCGGCAGTTCCGGGTACTTTTTCTTCAACGCTGAATAAGATGCAGCAGAGGCCGTGTTACATGCTATTACGATAGCCTTGCAGGGATACCCGGCAAAAAAGTGTGCGATCTCCAGGGCATAACCGAGCACATCTCGTGGTGGCTTTTCACCGTATGGAAGATGCAGGGTATCGCCAAAATAGATGATCTGCTCTTTCGGCAGTTCCTTTCGCATAGCACTTGCCACGGTGAGTCCGCCGATGCCCGAATCGAAGATCCCTATGGGTAAGGTACTGTCCATATGGCGCTAAAATAAAGAGATCCACCGCAGGTGGGACCAATTATCAGGCCCATGAGGGCATATGTTTTTCATTGCCTACAGCCCGAGTTTCGCTTTCACCAATGGCATGATGTCGGTACCACCTTCGTGGTAGATCACGTTCCCCTTGCTGTTGGAACTGTCGAGAATATAGGTGAATTCGCCTTCAGAAGCCGCTTCGGTAATGGCGTTCTGAGCTCTTTCCAGCACCGGGGTCAGCAGTTCGATCTCCTTTTTCTGAAGGTCCTGTTGTGCCTTGGCCTGGTATTCCTGAATACGTGTATCCAGGTCCTGGATCTCCTTGTACTTATTCTCTTTGGAGAGATCGGTCATGATCGCCTCGTTCGCGCGGAAGTTACTCACTTTGGTCTGGAGTTCGGTTTGCATATCAGTCAGGTCCGCCTCCAATGACTGTGCATAGGCCTTGAGTGCCTCCTCTGCCTCCTTCGTCTCTGGCATCAGCGAAATGAGCTCATCTATATTGATGTGCCCGATCTTGCTGTTCTGTGCCTGCATGGCCACACCCGCCAACATCAGTAGGCTCAGTGTGAAGGTCTTGATGGTCGTTTTCATATCTCTCGGCATAGCTTGTTTTTGATTTTCTGAAGAGGTGCAAAGAAAGTTGTTTTTTCCCGGATCCCCAAACGTTTTTTTAGTTTCCGTAGCCTAATTCATCAAGGATCCGATCGCTTAGGTCATGTTTGGGATCCGCATAGATCATGCGCATTTCACTATTGCGATCAAAAATAACGGCGTAGTTGCCCCGGTCTGCCAGGGCCTGGATCGCATTATAGATCTGATCCTGGATCGGCTTGATGAGTTCAAGCCGCTTATTGAACAGATCGCCCTGCGGGCCGAAATACTTTTGCTGCAATTCCTTCGCCTCTTTTTCCTTGCGTAGGATCTCCTGCTCCCTGGCTTCGCGCATCTGATCGGTCAGGAGGATCTTTTCCATTTTGTATGCTTCATACAAACGATCGATCTCGGTATATTTTTCCTCAATCTCTTTTTGCCACTTCGTACTCAGCTGGTTCAGTTGGTTCTGTGCCTGATCGTAGTCCGGGATATTCTCCAAAATGTATTTGGTATCAACGTAGCCGAACTTTTGCGCGTAGCTCGCCGTGCTCATCAGGCCGAAGGCCAAAAAAAAGATCCGGATCTTTTTCATGTCTGTTAGAATTGTTGTCCTAAGATAAAATGTGTTTGCCATCCTGAGGGTATTAAAGGATCTGCAATCGGATCGTATCCGTGGCCGAAATCAACTCCAAGTATGCCGAACATCGGCATAAAGATCCGTATGCCGAATCCCAGGGAACGCTTGATGTCGAAGGGCTTAAACTCTCGGAAATCACCCCATGCATTACCTCCTTCTGCAAAGAGCAGGCCATAAATTGTGGAATTCGGATTCAAGGTAAGCGGATAGCGCAATTCCAGAGTAAATTTGTCATAGATAACTCCCCCGGTAATGGGCGGCGATAAGGAATTGTTTGGATACCCGCGCAGTCCGATTACTTCACGACCGTCGAACACGAATCCCTGCAGGCCATCTCCGCCCACATAGAAGCGCTCGAAAGGTGCGTAACCCCATTCGCGATCGTACTGTCCGAGGAATCCGAATTGTATTTGGCTTTTGAATACGAAGTCACCCACGATCCTTGTATACCAGGCAACGTCAACCTTCCACTTGTGGTACTCAAGGAATTTGTACTTCACTTCTGGCTCTGCCGTGCTCCAATCCTCATCGATCAGCAGTGAGAACGGCGGTGTTATCTGAGCTGTGATCGAAAAGTTGGATCCCCGCCGCGGATAGATCGGCTGATCAATACTGCTACGCCCCAGGATCGCCTTGAAGTTCATGTTGTATGACTGCCCGTCCGTATAGCCCAGTGCAAAAAGGGTTTGGTAATTGAACAGGTTGTACCGTTGCAGGTTGATCCCTGTGTACAGGGTGAAGTAGTCATCGGGCCATTTCAGGCGGCGTCCGATACCCGCTCCAAACCCCGTGATCAATAATTCCTGACGGAGGGGATCGTCCTTGGGCCGACCTACCGGGTTCTGCACGGAGTGGTAGAACGAAACAGTTAGGGAATTCGGCTTTTTACCACCTAACCATGGTTCGGTGAAGCTGAAGTTGTACGATTGAAAAAATCGCCCGTTCGACTGTGCCCGAATGCTGATCCGCTGTCCATCTCCCTGTGGGAGCGGGTCCCAACCGTTTTTTGCGAATACCTGCCTCGTGCTGAAGTTATCGAAGGTCACCCCAAAGGTTCCCACGACCCGCCGGGCGCCCCAGCCTCCCTGTAGCTCGATCTGACTGGTTGATCGTTCCACTACGCTATATTCGATATCCACCATGCCTGTTTCGGGATCCGGCTTCGGTGTCGGTACGATCTGCTCCGGATCGAAATACCCCAGGTTCGCCAGCTCGCGCTGGGTCCGCATCACGTCGGTCCGACTAAACAACTGCCCCGGCTTTGTACGGATCTCCCGCATGATCACGTGATCGTTGGTTCGCGTATTTCCCACGACATACACGCGGTTGATACGCGCTGGCTGACCTTCCCGGATGCGCATTTCAAGGTCGATAGAGTCCCCCTCTGCATACACTTCAACCGGACGAATATCAAAGAACAGATAACCCTGATCCATGTACATGGATGAGATATCGTTCCCGTCGGCCGAGCCATACAGGCGACTATCGAGCCGGGCCTGGTCGTAAACATCGCCTTTCCCTATATCGAGCACCTTCATCAGTTCGGCGTTCGTGTATTTGGTGTTGCCCAGCCACGCGATATTGCGGAAGTAATAGCGGTTCCCCTCATCTATACGGATTTCCAGCCGGATCGTCTCATCCGTATGCCGGTGTAGCGAATCCTTCACGATGTACGCGTCCCGGAATCCCTTGGTGTTATAATATCCAATGATCTTGTTGAGGTCCTCTTCGTACTCCTCCTCAAGAAATTTTGACGACTTAAAGATCCGTGCCGGGCCCATTTGCTTGGTACTCTTCATGATCTTTCGAAGCTTTCTGGCCTCCACCTCCCTGTTCCCGTGGAAAATGATCTCGCTGATCTTCACGCGCGGACCCTTGTCTATAGCAATGTTTAGGATCATCCCGTTCGCCTCATCCGGATCCGGCTTCTGCTCGATCGCGATCCGGGCGTTCAAATATCCTTTCTCAATGTAGTACTTCCGCAGCCGGTTCCGCGTGCTTACCAGCAGATTCTCGTTCACGACTTTTCCGCGATTCAGCTTGATCAGATCGCGCAGATCATCGATCCGTGCTTTCCTGACCCCGGTAAACGAAAACTTCGACAGGCGCGGCAACTCCTTTAGGTAGATCTCCAAAATAACCACTTCGTCATTCACCTGTTCCCTGATCGAAATCGCGATCTCGTCAAACAACCGCTGTTCCCACAGCTTCTCGATCGCCCTGGTGATCTTTTCGCCCGGGATCTCAATGCGGTCGCCGACATTAAGTCCGCTCAGCAGCACCACTACGTTCTTGTCGAGGTTTTTGCTGCCGGCCAGCTCAATACCTCCGATCTCATAGCTTTGCGGTGTGGCGTAGTCAATTTCAGTCTGCGCCTTCACGGCGCGATGGGAAACCACCAGCAAGCCCAGCATCAGGAATATCTTACTAAAAGATCCTTTCACGGCCGCTCTTGTATTTGCTCACTCGTTTTCCCGAAACGCCGCTCGCGTTTTTGGTAGTCCAGAATGGCCATATAGAGATCCTCTTTCCGAAAATCAGGCCAAAGGGTAGGGGTAAAGTAGAGTTCTGTATAGGCGATCTGCCAGAGCAGGAAATTGCTGATGCGGGTTTCGCCGCTTGTGCGGATCAGCAGCTCTGGATCCGGGAGCCCGGCTGTATTCAGGTGATCCGAAATGCATTCCTCGGTGATCTCCTCCGGCATCAGATCACCTTTTTTCACCTCTTCGGCTATTTTCCTGGCTGCCCCGACCATTTCCCAGCGCGCGCTGTAGCTCAGGGCCAATACCAGATCCATATGCCCGTTCCCGGCCGTTTTATCCATCACTTCCATCAACTCGCGGGATCCACTCGGTGGCAATGCGGAGAGATCGCCGATCGCGCGGAGCCGGATACTATTCTCAGTCAAGGTATGCAGCTCTTTGCGCAGGGTTGAGATCAGCAACTTCATCAGTGCATCGATCTCGCTCCTGGGACGATTCCAGTTCTCGGTGCTGAACGCATACAAGGTCAGGGCCTTCACCCCCAGCTCGGCACAGGCTTCAACTGTTTCACGTACGGCTTTGACCCCATTCTGATGTCCGAAAGCGCGCATCATGCCCTTCTTTCGCGCCCACCGACCGTTCCCGTCCATAATGACCGCCACGTGCCTTGGTAATCGCCCGAGATCTATTAGTTCTTTCAGCCCCATAGGTTTAGTCACTGAAATCGTGACAGCGCTCCGGCTTATCCAGGATCTTAAAACTCAGCGAAATAGCCGAGATAAAGTACCAGTCATTTGTTTCCCGGTTCCCCCGGATATAGTACGTATTGTCTTCACCAGCGGTCCTGTTCAGACTGCGATCGCTGAGGATCCCGGCTATCTGCCCGTTGAGGGCAGCTAACTGATCGGCATTCACGTAACGGCCACTCACATCGTCAAGATAATCCGTAAAAGTGCGTCGCGCCCCGAATTCCACCGACACTGCAAAACGCCGGCCAATATTGACCTTATACCCTAATCCGAATGGAACTGAAAGGCTCCACTGCTGATATTCCTTCAGGTCAGGTGCCAGATTCGTTCCCTGTCCCTCCGTATTCAGCGGCTGCAGATCCCACCAGGTATCGTCGTATAAAGCCTGCGGCTTGAAGGTAAAGACCCCCAGCCCGGCAAACACGTACAAACTGTGCTTTCGGGGCACCCCGATGATGTACGGCCAAAAATTGAGTTCGAGCCGGGCATCCGCCTCAAGGATGTTCGAACGAAAACTGAGATTGCGGTTGACCCGAAAAGGAACCTCGCTGAGCGAGTCTGCAGCCTGTACACTGCCGAATCCAGCCCCCGTGCGCAAAGCCAGGTGGTCGTTGAAATTCCAGCGGATATAGGCACCAAAAGCGAGGTCTTCAGGCATGTAGAAATGGTTGATGATGCCCACGTCACCGTAATACTGCGATGCGCCGAGCCACAATCCCACATCGGGCGATTGGGCCCTGGCTCCCACGGCAGAGGCCAATACCAGTATCAAGCTCACGATCCTGCGCACGAACAATACCTTTTCGGTCTTCAACGAATAACGTGTGGTATCTGATTTTATTGGCCATTCTGATCGGGGGTGCAAATATAGCAATTAGCTGTTGCCAAAGCCTAGTTCCGCTTATCAATGCCCCACATTAATTTGTTGCGCAGGGTTTCAGAAAAAGTCTGGCCTTCAAAACGCGTCAGGTGGATATCAAAATGAGCCCGGCGCACGATGAGCTCATCGTTTGAAGTGATGCTGCATACGCGGGAATCAAGCGATACCAGGTACTCTTTACTTCGCCCTTCAACGCGGATCCGCAATTCCGCCTGATCGCTCAGCACGAAGGGCCGGACCGTCAGGTTATGCGGGGCAATGGGCGTCAGCACGAAGTTCTGCGATCCGGGCATGATGATGGGGCCGCCACAACTCAGGGAATAACCGGTTGAACCGGTAGGCGTGGAAATGATGAGCCCATCGGCCCAGTAGCTGTTCAAAAGCTGATCTTTCAGGTATACGTATATGCTGATCATGGCCGTGGTGTCTTTTCGGCTGACGGTCATTTCGTTTAGGGCGAAATTATTGCTCCCGAACAAATTGCGCTGTGAATCGAGTTGGATCACGCTCCGGGCTTCGTTCCCGAAATTTCTGGTCGTTAGCAGCCTGATCGTCTTGCTGATATCTTCCCGGGCAATGTTGGCCAGAAAACCGAGGCGTCCGAAATTCACACCCATGATCGGTACGCCTGAGTTCACCACCAGCAGGGTGGAATCAAGCAGGGTTCCGTCGCCACCAAGACTGATCAGCACGTCAACCTTCTTCTGCATCATATCAAAGCGATCGGCAAAGCTGCCATCAAAATCCTCAGCGGTCCACGTTTTTTTGTTCTGTTCCACGAAGCGGTCATATGCCAGGAGCTCACATCCTGCCGATTTGAGGCAGTCAAATAACTCGTGGGCAAAACGCTGATGCCCGCTCTCGATCTCTTTGCCATAGATCCCGATGCGCATATTCACATATTCAGATAGTTCATGAAGAGTTCGAACCGGCGCTGCATTTGCCTGCTGTTGTCGTTTTCGTAATAGGTCGCCGTAATGTGGTATTTGTAGCGCCCAAAGGTTTGCATGATTGCGGCCAGATCAGTCCGATCGATCTTGAGCGTGACCTCCATTTTGGTGCTGTCGGTATCCTTGCTCACGTACATGCTGAGGATCCTGGCGTCGTTCGATTCCACGATCCGGGCGATCTCCGACAGGCTGTAATCATTTTGACTGAGCTCCAGAGTGAGGATTGCGCCGGATTCCCGCGCTGCAGTAAATTCGCCCAGGCATTCCACCAAATGACGGGCAGTAATGTATCCGGCATACTTGTTTTCGTGGTCTACGACCGGAAGACAGGTTAAGGACAGTTCACCCATCAGTTCAATGGTCCGAAAGCAGTGCTCTGCAATGTTGACCGATACCTGCGTCATGCTGACCTCCTGCTCGGCAAGCGACTCTTCGGGCCGAGACATATCGAGCAGGTCCAGCTCACTTACGAGTCCGACCAGAAAGCCATCCTCAACCACCGGCAAATGCTCCATTTTGTACTCGTCCAGGATCCCCAGGGCATAAAGCCCGGAGTCGGATCGTGTGATCGGCTCCATCTCGGTTTGTAGCATGTCCCTACTCAGCATTGACCGCCATTTTGTTTGGAACAAACATAACCTTTTTAACTTTGTTGCCTTCGCTGCACTTCAAAAATGGCCATGGGCAGTTCCACCAAACTCAGTGTCAATATCAATAAGATCGCCACTCTTCGGAATGCCCGTGGAGGCAACATTCCAGATGTCCTGCAGGCTGCCCTGGAAGCAGAGCGATCCGGAGCACAGGGGATTACCGTGCACCCGCGGCCCGATGGACGCCATATCCGATACAGCGATGTACGCGAGCTCAAACCAGCGCTGAGCACCGAGTTTAATATCGAAGGCTACCCCTCGCCTGATTTCATGGATCTGGTGATGGAAACCGTACCCGGGCAGGTAACGCTGGTGCCGGATCCGCCCGGGGCGCTTACTTCCAACGCCGGCTGGAACACCAGGGAACAGGGCGAATTTTTGAAGGGTATTATCAAACGCCTCCGGCTGAAAGGTATCCGAACCTCTATCTTTCTGGAGCCCGACCCTGAGCTGGTGGGATCGGCAGCGGCAACAGGTACGGATCGGATCGAACTCTATACCGAGGCCTATGCAAAAGGCTATGCCGCCGGGCAAAAGGAGAAGGCGCTCGCTCCCTACAGGGAAACGGCGAAGGCGGCCTTAACGGCCGGATTAGGCATTAATGCGGGGCACGATCTGAACCGGCACAATTTGAACTATTTCGCCATGAATATCCCAGGACTGCTGGAAGTGTCCATTGGCCACGCGCTGATCAGTGATGCACTGTATTTCGGACTCGGAAACACCATTCAGATGTACCGGCTTCAACTTACACAGCTCTGATGAAACTCCATTCCCATATCCAGGGCAAGGGACAGGCCCTGGTGATCCTCCACGGACTTTTTGGGATGCTCGGCAACTGGAAAACGCTGGCCGGTCAGTTCGCAGAACACTATCAGGTACATCTCATTGACCAGCGGAATCACGGTCGCTCGCCGCATAGCGACGAACATAGCTATGCAGCTATGGCAGCGGACCTGCTTGAATACTTCGTTGATCATGAAGTGTCCACAGCCCATGTAATGGGTCATTCCATGGGCGGGAAAACTGCGATGCGCTTCGCTCTGGACCACCCTGAACGGGTGGATAAGCTCATTGTGGTAGACATCGGCCCGCAGTTCTATCCGACTAGCCATCGCGATATTTTGAATGCACTGCTGGCTGTGGACCTTGAAAGGGTCTCATCGCGCCGTGAGGCGCAGAAGCAACTGGCCCGGGGAATTGAAGATGTGAGCATTCAGCAGCTTTTGCTTAAAAGTCTGTATTGGGTTGAGAACAAAAAACCCGGCTGGCGATTCAATCTGCACGCGCTTAACAAGCAGATTGCCAACGTAGGTGAGGCGCTGGGGAATGGCGAGCTGTATGAGGGGCCGACCCTTTTTATCGCGGGCGGAAATAGCCGCTACCTTCATGCCGGTACCTTTGCACACATCCAGGAGCATTTTACAGAGGCCGTGGTGGAAACCATTGATGGCGCTGGCCATTGGGTACAGGTGCAGAAACCGCAGGAATTAAAAAAAACAGTTCTGCATTTTTTGACAAAATAAACGATCCCTGTTCATTCCAAAATTGCGGGGCAAAACGGTGTTATCCGAGCCAATGGATACCTGATGTATTCGGGCAAGGAGCCAGGCAGGATGTTCATGCTGATTTCCGCATTTCCTTGCAATTTCGTACCTCGGGAAAATGAAAGGTCATCACTGGCCCATTTTACAGGTAACGACCAGCATCTACTCTTAACTTCCTAAAATAGTCTGGCGCAGGCGTGGGCAGCAGGTTTGTAGTGGCTATAATAGCGGACAGCTTCCGGTCGTTCGCAGGTGGGTAAAACAGCTGTTTTTATTCACTCATTTTTTCTCTTGTCGTGAAGACAAAATTACAGAGTTAGCTACAGAGTTAGCTACAGAGCTAGCTCTGTAATTAATGATGTATAATCAGCTATATTTCAACACTTTATTAAAATTCAATTTTATGATACTAAGGAACATGTATGTTCCAAACAGAATGCTGACAATTTACCAGAAGCAATTGATCACACCCCAAGAGGTTGCCTTTACCTTAACTTCCTAAAATAGCTTGGAGCAGGCGTGGATAGTAGGTTTATAGTGGCTGGAACAAAAGGTGATAACGCCATCAGGACCATGGATCAGATCGAAAGCTACGGAGAAACCAGGAGCATCAGGCACTACTCGTAGTAACTATAAGTCGCTTTTTAGGAAGCTGAGCTACTGTTCTGAAAGTGAATACCGGGCCACTGACCCTTCAGCTTCCTGCCGGTAGGCTTCAACCGGTTCGCAGGAACAGACCAGGTGGCGATCTCCGTAGGCCTGATCGATCCGTCGGACCGCAGGCCAGAACTTATTGTCTTTGATCCACGGCAGTGGAAAAATAGCCTGCTGTCGGGAATATGGATGCTTCCACTGATCTGTCATGATCATTTCCAGGGTGTGCGGTGCGTTCACGAGCAGATTATCATCTTTTGGAAGTTCGCCATTTTCCAGCGCCCTGATCTCCTTACGAATACTGATCATGGTATCGCAAAAACGATCAAGCTGCTCCCTGCCCTCACTTTCCGTCGGCTCGATCATCAGGGTCCCGGCTACCGGGAAGCTGACGGTCGGGGCATGATAGCCATAGTCCATCAACCGTTTGGCCATGTCGGCCACCTCCACACCCGATGCAGCTTTGAAGTCCCGGCATTCCAAAATGAATTCGTGGGCGCAGCGGCCATGCTCACCGCTGTAAAGAATACCATAGTGACCCTCCAGGCGCGATTTAATGTAGTTTGCGTTCAGGATGGCAAACCGGGTACTTCGGGTCAGGCCCTCCGCTCCCAGCATGCGGATATACGCGTAGCTGATCAGCAGGATCGATCCGCTTCCCCAGGGCGCGGCGCTCACAGCACCCATTCCGTTGGTTCCGCCTGTACGGATCATCACGTGAGTGGGCAAAAAAGGAACCAAATGCCCGGCCACACAGATCGGACCCATGCCCGGGCCGCCGCCGCCATGCGGAATGGCAAAGGTCTTGTGCAGGTTCAGGTGACATATATCAGCGCCGATCATACCCGGATTGGTAAGACCAACCTGCGCGTTCATATTGGCACCGTCCATATACACCTGCCCGCCGTGTCCGTGAATAATGTCGGTAATCTCCCGCACATCCGCTTCGAACACTCCGTGCGTGCTCGGATAAGTGATCATCAGGGCGCTCAAATGCTCACTGTGCTCTTCCGCTTTGGCGCGCAGATCATGCACATCGATATTCCCGCGCGCATCGCAGGTAACCACCACAACCTCCATTCCTGCCATTACGCCCGAGGCCGGATTGGTTCCGTGGGCACTATTCGGTATCAGCACGATGTTCCGATGGCTATCGCCCCGGCTCCGGTGATACTCCCGGATTATCATCAGACCCGTATATTCGCCCTGAGCCCCGGAGTTTGGCTGCAAACTTGTTGCCTGCAATCCCGTGATCTCTGTCAGGTAACGCTCCAGTTCCCGGAACATTTCCTGATATCCGGCTGCCTGTTCCACAGGTGCAAACGGATGGATGTTTGCCCAGGTCGCCCACGTCAGCGGGATCATTTCCGTCGCTGCATTCAGCTTCATCGTACAGCTTCCGAGCGCGATCATGCTGTGGTTCAGGGCCAGATCGCGTCGTTCCAGCTTCTTGATGTACCGCATCATATCGGTCTCCGAATGGTATTTCGTGAAGATGTCCTGGCGCATAAATTCATCTGTCCGCTCCATTCCCTCTCCCAAACAGGTGCCTGACGGCACGATGGCTTCCGGTACTTCCACGGCAGTGCCTCTGGCAGCCGCAAAGATCCCGAGGATTTCCTGAACATCGCTCAGCTGTGTGGTTTCGTTCAACGCGATCGAAACAGTCTGCTCATCCAGGTACAGAAAGTTCATCCCGTGTTCATCGGCCAGGCGCGCGATGGGCTGGACAGAACCACCGGTCCACCCTACCGATCTGTCCAGATCAATGGTCAGGGTGTCGAAATACGACCTGTTGACCAGTTTATATCCCAGCGCTTCCAATCCGCTCGCAAGAGCGGCGGTAAAACCGTGTATTCTGCGGGCTATGTTACGCAGTCCTCCGGGACCGTGATACACAGCATACATACCAGCCATTACGGCCAGCAGCACCTGGGAGGTGCAGATGTTTGAAGTGGCTTTAGCGCGTTTGATGTGCTGCTCGCGGGTCTGCAGTGCCATCCGTAGCCCGGGTTTTCCGGCTGCGTCAAGCGAAACGCCGATGATACGTCCGGGCACATGGCGCTTGTAGCTTTCCTGCGTGGCGAAGTAGGCGGCATGCGGACCTCCGTATCCGAGCGGAATGCCGAATCGCTGGGTGCTCCCAATCACCACGTTGGCGCCCCATTCACCTGGGGGTATCAGGAGTATCAGGCTCATGATATCGGCTGCCACAGCCAGGGTCAGACCGGCTTTTTTGATCTTCGTGGCCCAATCCCGGTAGTCGTATACCTCACCGTTCCTGGCCGGATACTGGATCAGGGCTCCGTAAAAGTCATTCGTCGGCTCAAACTCCTCGTGGTTCCCGATCACCACTTCAATGCCCATCGGTACTGAACGCGTCATTAACACGTCAAGCGTTTGCGGAAAGATCTGCTCCGAAACGAAAAACCTGTTGGCCTCACGTTTCCTTTGGTCGCGGGAACGGGCTGCATACAGCATGGTCATCGCTTCTGCTGCAGCCGTGGCCTCATCCAAAAGAGAGGCATTGGCCAACTCCATGCCTGTGAGTTCCAGCACCATTGTCTGGAAATTCACCAAGGCTTCCAAACGACCCTGGGCAATCTCGGCCTGATACGGGGTATAGGCCGTATACCACCCCGGATTCTCCAATACGTTTCGCTGGATTACCCCCGGCAGAATGGTGTCGTGATATCCCAGTCCCATATAGTTGCGGTACAACTGGTTCTTCTCACCCAATGCACGAATGTGGTTCATAAATTCGTATTCCGACATTGGCGGGGGCAGGTTGGGCATCCCTTCGCTCCGGATCTCATCCGGTATGGTTTCCGCGATCAGTTGCTCAAGTGAATCCACCCCAATAGTCTCCAACATCGGTGCCAGGTCCTGTGGCCGCGGACCGATGTGTCGGTATATAAAGGAATTGCTGTTCATATCGTACCTTTACTGAAACCGCAAAATTACAAAATGTACCTGCTCCCGCGCGTTGCCCGATATCTTGTTTACACGAATGTTTTTGTATCGCTCTGCGCTGCGGCACTGGCTTATTCGTCGCTCATTCTGCTGGGCCTGACCGAAACCTACATCATTTGGTTTACCTTCTTTTCCACCTTTGCTTCGTACAACTTTATACGGCTTTGTCAGGTACGCGGTTCCCTTGGTGTTCCACAGGCCCCCCTGCATCGCTGGATCAATGAGCACCGCCGGCTCATAGGCGTGTTTGTTGCGGTCGGACTCGTTGGCGCGGCGTACCATTTCCTTCGGTTCAGGCCGCTCACGCAGTGGCTCATCGTGCCGTTAGGCGCGTTTTCATTTCTCTACACCATCTGCCTGCCCCTCACGGGGCGAAAGGGCTTGCGCGAGCTGCCCGGGTTCAAGATCTTTCTGATATCGATGCTCTGGGCCATGGCAACCGTTGTTTTGCCTGCCGCAGAGGGTGGTGTCTTCGGTACAGTGGAAGGGGCACTCATGACCCTTGAACGATTCCTCTTCATCTTCGCTATTACCCTGCCGTTCGATATTCGGGACCTGCCGTTCGACAGGGCCCGATTACACACATTACCCCAACGGTTCGGGATCAGCAAGGCCAAAAAAATCGGATTCCTTGCTCTGCTGGCCATGGATCTGATCATAGTGCTTGAGTGGAGCACAGGCCTTTATTCGCTGACCGAAATGCTTTGCCTGATCGGTGTGGCGGAGCTTGCTGCCGTGGCGCTTTTCCTTTCGGACCCGGACCGCCCTGAACCTTATTTTAGCGTGGGGGTGGAAAGTCTTTCACTGCTGTGGTTAGGAGCTGTTTGGCTGGCTCAGTTGTTCTGAAGTTCCCTATTTTTATCGCTTCAAACTGATTCGCATGGAGTACCAGTTTTCCCTCGGGTTTGCCCAGGATCAGGATAAGGATGATCCCCTGCGATCATTCCGCGGGCAATTCCATTTTCCTGAGCACAACGGCGAACCCGTGATCTATTTTTCCGGCAACTCCTTAGGGCTTCAGCCAAGGCAGGCACGTGCATACATGGAACAGGAGCTGGAAGACTGGGCCAGGCACGGAGCGAAGGGGCATGTACGGGCGCGCCGGCCCTGGATGCCCTATCATGAGTTTTTTCGGAAGCCCCTGGCCCGACTCGTGGGCGCAAGGGAATCAGAAGTGGTGCCGATGAACGGGCTCACCACGAACCTCCACCTGCTGATGGTCAGTTTTTATCGGCCCGCAGGGCCCCGGACCAGGATCCTTATGGAAGGGAAAGCTTTCCCCAGCGATCGGTATGCCGTGGAATCGCAGCTCAAATTCCACGGAATGGACCCGGCCAGGCACCTGATCGAAATCGAACCGCGCGAGGGGGAGCACCTGATCTGTGAAGAGGACCTGCTCGCGGCGATCGCAGAACATGCTGACGAGCTGGCCCTGGTGTTCATCGGTGGGGTCAACTATTACACAGGGCAGCTGTTCGATATGGAGAGGATCACCGCTGCGGGCCATGCCGCCGGAGCCTGTGTGGGTTGGGATCTGGCGCATGCAGCGGGCAATGTGGATCTGAAACTGCACGACTGGGGACCTGATTTTGCGGCGTGGTGTAGCTATAAATACCTGAATTCGGGTCCGGGAAGCGTTTCCGGGGTCTTCGTCCACGAGCGACACCATCACAATAAAGACCTTCACCGATTTGCGGGTTGGTGGGGCCATAATAAGGAACGCCGTTTTTTAATGGAACCCGGGTTCGATCCGATCAGGTCGGCAGAGGCCTGGCAGTTAAGCAATGCCCCGGTCTTTGCCATGGCACCCCATTTGGCTTCCCTTCACCAGTTTGATCAGGTGGATATGGCCCTGCGGGCCGATAAGCGCCGCAACCTGACTGGCTACCTGGAGTTCGTGATCGATACCGTGGCTGCCCGGCACAAGACCACTTTCGAGATCATTACCCCGCGTGATCCCAGCCAGCGCGGAAGCCAGCTGTCCGTACTCATGCACGGACAAGGCAAGGCGTTGTTCGACAAGCTCACGGAGAAAGGAGTGATCGCCGACTGGCGCAAGCCCAATGTGATCCGCATAGCACCGGTGCCCATGTACAACAGCTACGAGGATGTATACCGCTTTGGGGTTTACCTGGATGAAGCACTCGGTGAATTAGGAACATAACGATGAAACAAAAGATCAACATCAGCGGGGCTGGATTGGTAGGCTCCCTGCTTTCAATCTATCTGAGGGACAAGGGCCACGAAGTTACTATGTACGAGCGCCGGCCTGATATGCGTTCGACAGACATTTCCGCCGGAAGATCGATCAACCTGGCAATGAGCGATCGCGGATGGAAGGGCCTTGAAGGTGCGGGCATCGCAGATGAGGTGCGCGATGTGGCCATTCCGATGTACAGGCGGGTCATGCATGCCAGGGACGGTACGCTGACCTATCAGCCTTACGGCAAAAAAGGACAGGCGATCTATAGCGTTTCGCGGGGAGGATTGAATGCCCGGCTGATGGATCTGGCCGAAAAAAAAGGCGTGAAGATCCACTTTGATCAGAAGTGCACTGATGTGGACCTGCATTCGGCAACCGCCACGTTCGAGTCGTGCAGGACAGGGAGTAAAAAGCAGGTCGGGGGCGATGTGCTGTTTGGGACAGATGGAGCCTTTTCAGCGGTTCGGGCCGTGATGCAAAGGACCGAACGCTTCACCTACAGCCAACAGTATATTGAGCACGGATACAAGGAACTGAACATTGAGCCCAATGCGAACGGAAGCCACAAACTGGAAAAGAATGCCTTGCACATCTGGCCGCGAGGCCGGTATATGCTGATCGCTCTTCCGAATACGAATGGCAGCTTCACGTGCACCCTGTTTTTTCCGTACGAGGGCAATCCGGGTTTTGAGAGTATTCAAACAGGGGAGGACGTGGCGCGCCTTTTTGAGGAGCAGTTCGCAGATCTGATCCCGCTAATGCCCGATTATGCCGAACAATACTTTCAGAATCAGGCCTCAGGTTTGGTCATCATTCGCTGTTTTCCATGGAGCCGGAATGGAAAGGTGTGTCTGATGGGGGATGCTTGCCACGCGATTGTGCCGTTTTATGGTCAGGGAATGAACAGCGGTTTCGAGGATTGCTCCGTGCTGAACGAGCTGCTTGAGGAACACGGGACCGGGTGGGAGACGATCTTTAGGAAGTTCGAGGTGATGCGCAAGCCTAATGCCGACGCCATTGCCGACCTGGCCATGCGCAATTTTGTGGAAATGCGCGATCTGACCGGAAATCCGCAGTTTCTGCTGCAGAAGCAGATCGAGGCGCATTTCCACGAAAAATATCCCGATAAGTGGATCCCGCTCTATTCCATGGTGACCTTCAGTCATATTCCGTATGTGGAGGCTTTGAAGGAAGGCGAGCGGCAAAACAGGATCATGGCTGAGGTGATGGCCATGCCATCAGTTCACCTCATTTGGGATACGATTGAAGTGGAGGAGAAAATCCTCCGGCTGCTTGAAGAATACTAAAGGGACGCCTCTGATCTCTTGTTTTTTACCGTCCCTTGGGAAGCCCTCAAGAGCAGAAAAGCAAAAAAGTGTTCAAAAAAATAATTTTTGGGTCATGACCCTAATTTTTTATATACTTGCCACTTAGTTTGTGCTTAACCTATCAATCATTCAATCATGAAAAGACGACTATTATGGCCCTTATGGTGGGCAGCATCGGTGTTTTTTGCGCTCGTGCCAAATACGGTGGAGGCGCAATGTTCCAACCCTGGACAGTTTCCGTCAACGATCAACACCCTTGATCAAACGACAACCACGCCTGTTATTATTGCCCCGAATAGCTACACAACGGAGTATTCCGTGGTTCAGGTAAATTTTCCGGGGGTCTATACCTTTGAGGTAACGCGAAATTCTAGTGGAACCCCGGGTTACGTAACCCTGACCGATGACCTGAACAATGTGATCGCCCATGGTCCCTCACCATTTCACGCTCCGATCCCGGGAACGGGTCAGTACCGTGCACACTGGACTGATAACGCGGCATGCGGCAATACTTCGGATAATCATACCACAACGGCGGTATTCACCAGTTCCTTCGGATGTATGCCGCCACAGGGCATTACGGCCACGGGTATTACAGCCACCTCAGCAAACATCAGCTGGACAGCTTCCACATCAAACCCGGCCAACGGTTATGAGTACGTGGTTACCACGACTGCCGGTACGCCAACGGGTTCCGGTACACCCACAACGGCCACTTCCCTTACCATTACCACTTTGGCTCCGAACACGCAGTACTTTGTATACGTTCGCGCCCTGTGTGTAAACGACAGCTCGCCCTGGAATTTCACTAGCTTTTTAACGGCTTGTGGGATTGTAACGGCTCCCTGGACAGAAGACTTTGAAGGTCCGACCTTCGTTGCTGGCTCCCATCCGTTCGTCATTCCGATCTTTGACCCCTGCTGGACAGTCATCCCGGCGAGTGGGGCTGGCTACAGCTGGTGGGTGGAAACGGACAATACGAGTTCTTCAGGTACAGGTCCCTCCGCTGACCACACCACCGGTGTGCCTGGAACAGGCAAGTACATCTATACAGAGGCCAGTTCTGGTTCGACAGATGACGAGGCAGAAGTCTATACACCCTTGATCGACATCAGTGGTATCATCAACCCGGCACTCCGTTTCCGGAGGCACTTTTATGGTGCTGATATTGACGCGTTCTTCGTTGAGGTTGATGCGGGTAGCGGATTCCAAACGGTTTACCAAACACAAGGTGACGGCCCGCAAACAGATGAGACCGACCCTTGGGTTGAGGAAGAAGTTGACCTGAATGCCTTTGCCGGTTCCACGGCACTTCAGATCCGCTTCCGTGCTATCTCTGCCGGATGCTGTGCTGGTGACATGGCCCTGGATGATATTTCCGTGGACGTAGGCCCACCCTGTCCCAAACCGACTACCCTTTCGGTGGTTTCAACTGGTGTAACCGATGTAACGCTGGACTGGGTACCTAATTCAGTAACTTCCTGGGAAGTGGCCTATGGTGCACCGGGGTTTGATCCGGAAGCTGCAGTGGGTTCACCGAACGGACCGATCGGGATCGTTCCGGCAGGTACCCATCCTTTCACGGTAACCGGCTTAACTGCTGACACAGAATATCATTTCTACGTACGGGAAGCCTGTGCATTGTGGTTTCCCGGAGGGAACAGCGAATGGAGAGGTTTTGCAGGTACGCGTACAAATTGCCCGCCTGCTGTAACAGCTCCATGGTCCGATAGTTTTGAAGCTGGATTGAGCCCTTGCTGGATCCAAAGCAATACAGATCAACTTGATTGGGAACAAAACTCAGGAGGTACTGACTCACCTAACACAGGACCTTCTGCGGCGAATGACGGTAGCCAGTACATCTACGTGGAAACTAACGGAAGTTCTGCCGGAGATAAGGCCCTTATCCAAAGTCCGCCAGTAGATATCACAACGATTACCAACCCAGTGCTGATCTTTGATTACCACATGTATGGTGCAGGCATGGGGTGGTTCCATGTGATGGTTGACTCAGCCAATACCGGTAACATCGATACGCTTTTTGCGATCTATGGGGATCGGGGTGATCAATGGAACAGTGTGATGTTGTCACTGGCGGATTATGAAGACCCTGCTACGGGTACAGTATCTGTTCAGTTTGAGCTGACTGTTGATGCTCAGAATGGATCTGCTTTCGAGAACGACCTGGCACTTGACCATGTACGTATTGAGCAGGGTCCCGCATGCTTGGGTCCTGCCTTCCTGACTGCTATGACTGACGGTTCTTCTGCTGTGAGCGTTTCCTTTAACCCGCTTGATCCTGCTGCAACGGGATGGGAAATGGAGTATGGGCCAAAAGGCTACACATCGGGTAGTGGAACCGTTCTTTCCCTGACCTCACCGAACGCCACCATTACGGGGCTGTCACCGGGTACCTGCTATGACTTCCATGTTCGTGAGGCCTGTTCCTCCTCACCCGGATCCTTTACTCCGTGGAGTGTTTATGCTACAGCGTGTACGTTCGTTGTACCCCCTTACTTTGAGCCCTTCACTGTGACCTATGATGATGCCGAATGGGACGAAGCATCAGGACTGATCGGTGAGCCTACTGCATTCTCGGGATCTTCATCAAACTGGACCGACGATGGGTTTGGTAATGTTGGATTTGATGGTTCTGCGAAGTTGAATATTTGGACAACCACGACAGATGAATGGACATTCACCCCGGTGATCGAACTGGGTTCTTCCGCACAATGGCAGCTGGAGTTCGACTGGACCTGCCGTGGATATAATTCAACGTCGGCCAGTACCTGGGGACCTGACGATACGGTCTATGTGGTTATTTCCACCGATGCCGGTGCGACCTGGAACCGTTCGAATGCCCTTTTGATGCTTGATTCCACTGCTATTGACAACGCGGGTACGAATGTGATCCACGAGGTAATCGATATCAGTATGTATGCAGGGAACAATATCCAGATCGGGTTCTATGGAGAATCAACTATTTCCAATGAAGATACGGACTTCTTCATTGACAACGTGCGCATTGACGGGCCAAATAATCCCCTTTGTCCAGTTGTAACAGCTCCGTGGACCGAAGACTTTGAAGGTCCGACCTTCGTTGCTGGCTCCCACTCGGCCGTCCTTCCGACCTTTGATCCCTGCTGGACAGTCATCCCGGTGAGTGGGGCTGGTTACAGCTGGTGGGTGGAAACGGACAATACGGCTTCTTTTATTACAGGCAATTCCACAGGTCCTTCTGCTGACCACACCACCGGTGTACCGGGATCGGGTCAGTACATCTATACAGAGGCCAGTTCTGGTTCGACAGGTCACCAGGCGGAAATCCTGACGCCCTTGATCGACATCAGTGGTATTACCAACCCGGCACTCCGTTTCTGGAGGCACTTTTATGGTGCCAATATTGACGAGTTCTTCGTTGAGGTTGATGCGGGTGGCGGATTCCAAACGATTTACCAAACACAGGGTCCAGGCCCGCAAACAGATGAGACCGACCCTTGGGTTGAGGAAGTACTGGACCTGAACGCCTTTGCCGGTTCCACAGCACTTCAGATCCGCTTCCGTGCTATACGTGGCGGAGGTTTAGTTGGTGACATGGCCCTGGATGATATTTCCGTGGACGAAGGCCCACCCTGTTTTGGCCTTCCTTCCCTTACCGTCGCGGCTAACAGCTCTTCTGCTGCGGGCGTTTCCTTTAACCCGGTTGATCCTGCTGCAATGGGATGGGAAATTGAGTATGGGCCACAAGGCTACACAGCTGGTAATGGAACCGTTATTTCTGTGACCTCATCAACCCCCACCATTACGGGGCTGTCACCGGGCACCTGCTATGATTTCCATGTTCGTGAGGCCTGTACCTCCTCACCCGGATCCTTTTCTTCGTGGAGTGCTCCTGCTACAGCGTGTACCTTCCTTGTACCTCCTTACTTTGAGCCCTTTACTGTGACCTATCATGATGCTGAATGGGATGAAAGAACAGGACTGATCGGTGAACCTACTGTATTCTCGGGATCTTCATCAGGATGGACCAATGATGGGTTTGGTAATGTTGGATTTGATGGTTCTGCGAAGTTGAATATTTGGTCAATCTTTATAGACGAATGGACATTCACCCCGGTGATCGAACTGAATTCTTTCGCACAATGGCAACTGGAGTTCGACTGGACCTGCCGTGAATATGCTGAGACATCGGCTGGCAGCTGGGGAGCTGACGATACGGTCTATGTGGTCATTTCCACCGATGCCGGTGCAACCTGGAACCGTTCGAATGCCCTTTTGATGCTTGATTCCACCGCTATTGCCAATGCGGGTACGGATACGATCCACGAGGTAATCGATATCAGTATGTACGCGGGGAACAATATCCGGATCGGGTTCTATGGAGAATCAACTGTTTACAATGAAGATACGGACTTCTTCATTGACAACGTGCGCATTGACGGGCCAGGTACCCTTTGTGCCGCTGTAACAGCTCCCTGGGCCGAAGACTTTGAAGGTCCGACCTTCGCCCCGGGCATCACCTTTGACCCCTGCTGGACGACCATTCCGGTGAGTGGTGCATTTTCTATTTACAGCTGGTGGGTGGAAACGAGCAATACGAGCTCTGTAAATACAGGTCCTTCCGCTGACCACACCACCGGTGTGCCGGGAACAGGTCGGTACATCTATACAGAGGCCAGCTGGGGTTCGACAGGTGACCAGGCAGAAGTCCGGACACCCTTGATCGACATCAGTGCTATCAACAACCCGGTACTCCGCTTCTGGAAGCATTTCCATGGTGCTGATATTGATTCATTCTTCGTTGATGTCAATACGGGTAGTGGATTCCAAACGATCTATGCGATACAAGGTGACGGCCCGCAAACAACTGAGACCGATCCCTGGGTTGAGGAAGTATTGGACCTGAATGCCTTTGCCGGTTCCACGGTACTTCAGATCCGCTTCCGTGCTATCTCTGCCGGATGCTGTGCTGGTGACATGGCCCTGGATGATATTTCTATAGACATAGGTCCGCCTTGCTTTAAACCGAGTGCCATTTCAGTGGTTTCGGTTGGTACAACCGACGTAACACTGGACTGGGTACCCAGCTCAGGAACTTCCTGGGAGGTGGCCTATGGTGCACCAGGGTTTCATCCGGACGCTGCAGTAGGTTCAGTGAACGGACCAATAGGGATCCTCCCGGCGAGTACCCATCCTTTTTTGGTAAGCGGTTTAACGGCTCAAACAGAATATCATTTCTACGTACGGGAAGCTTGTGCGATGGTTCCCGGAGTGAGCAGCGAATGGAGGGGTTTTGCAAGTGCACTTACAAATTGTGCACTTGCTGTAACGGCTCCATGGACCGAAGACTTTGAAGGTCCGACGTTCTCCCTGAACAACACCTTTGATCCGTGTTGGACAACCATTCCGGCGAGTGGATCTGGTTACAGCTGGTGGTTGGAAACGCACAGCACAACCTCCTCAAATACGGGTCCTTCTGCTGACCAAACCACCGGTGTGCCGGGAACAGGTCAGTACATATATACAGAGGCCAGTTATGGTTCGATAGGTGACCAGGCGGCCATTTGGACGCCATGGATCAACATCAGTGGTATCACCAACCCGGCACTCCGTTTCTGGAAACACTTCCACGGTACCGATATTGGCTCGTTCCTTGTTGAAGTGGATACGGGTAGTGGATTTCAAACGATTTACCAAACATATGGTCCAGGTCCGCAAACAGCTTCAACCGATCCCTGGGTTGAGGAAGTATTGGATCTGAACCCCTTTGCTGGTTCCACGACACTTCAGATCCGTTTCCGTGCTATCTCCGGAGGTGATCATGGTGACATGGCCCTGGATGATATTTCCGTGGACGTAGGTCCACCCTGTTTCAAACCGAGCCCCATTGCAGCAGTAACTGACATCACTTGTTATGGAGCCAGCGATGGCTCAATTGCCATAACCCTTAGTGGCGGCTATACCTTGGTGTGGGATAACGGCCTGTCTGCCGGTACTTCACACAGCAATCTGAGTGCCGGAACCTATCGGGTATCCATATCTGATGCCAATGGGTATGGGTGTGAGGAAATCTTTTCGTACACCCTTACCGAGCCGGATTTGCTGGCTGTAACGACAAATTCTGTAACGCAGGTAAGTTGTTTCGGGGGTCATGACGGGGCGCTGAATGTGACTGTCTCGGGCGGAACCCCTCCGTACAGCTATCTTTGGAATACAGGGGACATTACTTCAGCCCTGAGCAATCTAATGGCCGGGCCATACCAGGTAACGATAACGGATGCTATGGGATGTACCCAATCGTCAGCTGTGACCAACATTACCCAGCCCAGTGCTATAGTTGCTACTGGTGGAACAATGGACATCAGCTGCCATGGAGCGAACGACGGATCAATTGATGTATCGGTCTCAGGAGGCACTCCTAACTATACCTACGCCTGGAGCAGGGACCCGCAGGCAGGGTTTACTGATCCGGGCACAGAGGACCTGTCGGGACTGGAGCCGGGTACGTACACCCTTACTGTAAGCGATGATCATGACTGTTCGGCTACGCTTATGTTCAGCCTTACCGAGCCGGAGGCCCTGACTGTATCGGTAGGTTCTTCAGCCGACGTAAGCTGTTTTGGCGGTAATGACGGAGCGCTGACTGTGAGCATATCAGGCGGAAGCCCTCCGTACAGCTACCTGTGGAACACGGGGGATGCTACTTCAGGGCTGAGCAACCTGACAGCCGGACCATACCAGGTAACGGTGACCGACGCTGTGGGATGTACTCAGTCCCTTTCCGTAAGTATCGCCCAGCCCAGCGCCCTGGTTGCTACTGGTGGGGCAACGGACATCAGCTGCTATGGAGCCAGCGACGGATCAATTGATGTATCAGTCTCAGGAGGTATCCCTAACTATGCCTACTCCTGGAGCAGGGACCCGCAGGCAGGCTTTACTGATCCGGGCACAGAGGACCTGTCGGGATTGGAGCCGGGTACGTACACCCTTACCGTAACCGACGATAATGGTTGTCCGGCTACCTTAATGTTCACTATTACTGAACCAGACTCCTTGACCGTATCAGCAGGTTCCCTGACCAACGTAAGCTGTTTTGGCGGTAATGACGGGGCGTTGTCTGTGAGTGTATCGGGCGGAACCTCTCCGTACAGCTACCTGTGGAACACGGGGGATGTTACTCCAGGGCTGAGCAACCGGATGGCCGGAATCTACCAGGTAACGGTGACCGACGCTGCGGGATGTACTCAGTCGTCTGCCTTGAACATTACCCAACCCGGTGCAGCGCTTGCTGCTACCGGTGGAGCAACGGACATCAGCTGTCATGGGGCCAGCAACGGATCCATTGATGTAACCGTATCGGGCGGCACCACTCCCTATACCTACGCCTGGAGCAGGGACCCAGAGACAGGCTTTACTGATCCGGGTACGGAAGACCTATTGGGATTGGAGCCGGGTATGTACACCCTTACTGTAACCGACGATAATGGTTGTCCGGCTACCTTAATGTTCGCCCTTACCGAGCCGGATGACCTGACCGTATCGACAGGTTCCCTGACCGACGTAAGCTGTTTTGGAGGTAATGACGGGGCACTGTCTGTGAGCGTCTCGGGCGGAACCTCTCCGTACAGCTACCTGTGGAACACAGGGGATGCTACTTCGGGGCTGAGTAACCTGACAGCCGGAACGTACCATGTGTCGGTAACCGATAACAATGGATGTGAGGCGTTCCTTTCATACACCCTTACCGAGCCGGATGCCCTGACCGCATCAGCAGGTTCGGTAACCAACGTAAGTTGTTTTGGGGGTAATGACGGGGCATTGTCTGTGAGTGTATCGGGTGGCACCTCTCCGTATAGCTACCTGTGGAACACGGGGGATGTTACTCCAGGTCTGAGCAACCTGACAGCCGGAACGTACCATGTGTCGGTAACCGATAACAACGGATGTGAGGCGTTCCTTTCATACACCATTACCGAGCCGGATGCCCTGACCGCATCAGCAGGTTCTTCAACCGTAAGTTGTTTTGGGGGTAATGACGGGGCACTGTCTGTGAGTGTATCGGGTGGCACCTCTCCGTACAGCTACCTGTGGAACACGGGGGACATTACTCCAGCCTTGAGCAATCTGATGGCCGGGGCCTGGCAGGTAACGGTTACGGATGCCAATGGGTGCACAGTAGACATCAGCGCTACAGTCGCTCAGAATACGGCCATTTCAACGAACATCGTGCAGAGCAATGTGGACTGCTTCGGCGGATCAAATGGATCGATCAGCTTGAATGTAAACGGTGGTACGCCTCCTTATAGCTATCTGTGGAACACGGGGCACACCATTTCAGCCCTGACCAACCTGACAGCCGGGACCTATGAGATAACCCTCACCGATGCCAGTGGATGTGCCATTGACAATCAGGTCGTTATTACCGAACCGGCTGAACTGGTGATTACTGTGAATAATGTTGCCCCTGATGAGCTAATGGCCAGCGTAACGGGTGGAAGCCCCCCTTATACCTATTTATGGAGCACGAACCCTCCTCAGATCACGCCAACAGCAACAGGATTGTCACCTGGTACCTACACGGTTACGGTTACCGATGCAAACGGGTGTTCGGATATTGCGCAGGGAAATATTATCAGCATGGAAGAGCTGAACTTTGCCCGGCACATCAGCCTGTATCCAAACCCGACGGCAGAGGAGGTCTTCATTGACTATGACTTTACTGGCGAGGTGGATCTGGAGGTGACGGTGGTGAACCACGTGGGTCAGGTGGTGCTGACGATCAGCGAGCCGAATGCGATAAGTGGTAAATTGCGTCTGGATGCAACTGATTGGGCCAATGGCGTTTACAACGTGTTGTTCAGTAATGGAAGCCAAAGCAGCAGTCGCCAGCTGGTGATCCAAAAATAGGGAACAGCCACACCCTCTCAGACGTTTTGGCTTTTGCAGGGCGTTTTATATTCATATGCGGACGAATATAAGCGGTTCCCTTACAAAAAGGGTATGGCCACAATGTCAGGGTGTCCCAAACTACTTCACAATAATGACGCGTTCGCGTTTAATTTGGTTACCTCCACTGTCGCTTACGATGAGTACGTAGCTACCTGCAGGTAAATGCGCCGTGTCGAAGGTAAACCGGTGAATGCCGGCCGGAGTGTAGCGTTTGAGAAGTACATCGGAGAACTGTCCATTTAAGTTGACGATCCCGAAGGTGAGCATTTCGTCCCGGGCCAGGGTGAATTCCATCTGAAATTGGTTCGTGCCCGGGTTCGGGAACAGCACCCCTTCAAAGGTTTCGGTCGGGAAGATCGGGTCGTCGTCAATGGTCGGTGCATGCAGCAGGGCAGCCCGTGTGCCAGTGGTTTTTCCGAAACCGGAACGACCATAACTCCCCGTGGCCCACACAGCACCAGGCTGATTATGATCGCGCTGGGCTCCCGTATAGTCGCCCCAACGCTCACGCAGACTGGTCAGGACATTCACGACGCCATTGCCTTCGTAGATGGGCGTGATATTACTGTAGCGACCCTGTTGGTCGTAGTAGATTGCCCCGAAGCTTGCGTACTGTTGTTCACCACTGTATAAAAAGGTCAGCATAGCCGTGTTTTCGAAGATACTTTTTCCCGTATAGCAAATGCTCGGATAAGCCAGGTCAATGCTGTCACGCGAGATTACATTGGCAGCCGTTTGATAGTTGCGGTTTTTTACGTTCCTGACAGATCCATGGTAGATCCCTGCGCTGTTGTTGTTAAAATCACGTGTGTTCAGCACGAACTGGATCTGATCATTCTCCATGAAGGCGTCTTGTACCCGACTGTCGTTGGTACTAAAGGTCGGACTTCCCTTTTGGCGCCCATCGGGCGGAAGGCCATAGGGCGATTCCATCACAATAGGGCTGATTTCAATATCGGGATCACCTGATCCGTGATTGGTCACATGAACCAGGAAAACCGTGTCGTTTTGTACATCGAGATTTCGCGTATTGAGCAAATAAAAATCGGGCCCATAGGGTTTGGATCCACCCCTGACCCCGGTATGATTGAACATGGTGCGTCCGCCGTATTCCAGATCGTAGTAATAGTTTGTTTCGGTAAGGGATCCGTCGTATATCTGCTGCAGGGGTATCTGCCAGAAGGTTGACTCAACGTATCCGCTGTTGTCCGATGAGCCGTTGTAAAAGGTGTTGAAGGTGATGTACAGGTCGTGGGTCGAGAACGAGATGTGCGGATAATCACTCCAGGTATCGTTCCCGAGCGGATTTCCTGGCAGGGAGTAGAGGAACCAGTCGTCAGCCGGGTCCGGACTTGAACTCACGGCGATAATGATCTGGCTGGTCTGATAGGTAAATCCGTTGAGGTACACCACAATAAATCGGTCAGCTACCGGATCGTATACCGCACGCGGGTCGTATTTGGCATGGTCAAATCCGAGATCGGCACAAAAGGCACCAAGCGAACTCTGCCACAGCGTACTATCACCTTCTAGATCATGACAACGGATGCGGGAATTGATGACAGCGATGAGATAATCATTCTCCGACATAGCCATGGAATTGTCGTTAGGGATCCCATCGGCACTGTTGCCGGGAAACTCCTTGATCAGAATGGGTCGGGCTGCGGTATCATTGTTCACCTGTCCCGGATAGCGTGGTCCTCCGAAGCGCGCATTCGCCTTCAGCTTAGCCAGTTCCCTGGGGCTGATTTGCTTGCCGGGATCAGGTTTCTCAAGCGTAATCAGCTGCGGACTGTAATCAATCCGCTTTGCGAGCGGATTAACCCGGCCGGTGGACGAGGGCGCCACCTGAATGCGGCTATGGGACATCTGGCCGTAGGTCGGTAAGAGCAGGGGAAGAACGAAAAAGGTGAGGAATGATCTTTTCATGGGCTAAAAGTAGGAAAAAGCCAACATTTGGACGCAAAAGTGCGTTTAAAAAATGCAGCCGGGCAGATATTTTTGTATCTTCGGCGATCCACCGATCAGTACCTTGCTCAAAAAGTTTTCGACATACCTCATTTTCCTTTGTCTTTTTCCGGGCTCCGGATTTGATGCTGCCGGCCAGTTCTATTATGGCATGCAGCAGGAATTTGGGAAGAACCGTGTACAGTATAATGACTTTCTGTGGTCGTATTACCGGTTTGAGCGGTACGACGTGTACTACTACAAGGAAGGCAAGGAATTGGCACAGTTTGCAGCCCGGGAAGTGGATGGGCATCTGAAGGAGATCGAGAAGTACCTGGATTTTCCGGTGGATGAACGGCTGCAGATCCTGGTGTTCAATAATATGTCAGACCTCAGGCAGAGCAACATTAATCTGAATACGGAGGAGGATTACAATACCGGAGGTCAGACGACGATCGTGGGGACGAGGATGTTTGTTTATTTCAATGGGGATCATAATGATCTTATCAGGCAGATCCGATTTGGTGTGGCGGAAATCGTAATGCAGAACCTGATCTACGGTGGAAGCCTGAAGGACGCCGTGCGGAGCAGTACTCTGGTGCACCTGCCGGAATGGTATACAGAAGGGCTAAAAAGTTTTATTGCGCAGCCCTGGGATGTGGAGATCGACAGCCGGGTACGCGATGGTATTCTGAGTAGGAAGTATAAGCGATTCAATTCGCTAACCGGGGAGGATGCCCGCTATGCCGGACACAGTTTTTGGAATTATGTGGTCAACATTTACGGTGAAAAGGTACTGCCGCATATTTTGTTCATGACGGTTATCAATCGAAATGTGGACAGTGGGTTCCTCTTCGTGCTGGGGTCTTCGTTGTCAAGTATTTCAGAAGACTGGATAACCTACTACGAAAAGCGATATAGTGTACTAGAGGATCTTAAAGCTCCGGAGACCGGGAAACTCAGGAAATCAAAAAAGGATCAGATATACTCCCAATTCCGTTTTAGTCCGACCGGAAGCCACTACGCTTACGTACGAAATGAATTGGGCTTGTACAAAGTGTATTTGACCGATATTCGGAAGGACCGGACCAGGAAGATCGTAAGGAAAGGATATCGGATCGCGCAGAATACGGATTACAGCTATCCTCTGCTGGCCTGGCATCCGACCGGGAATTTTTTGACGATGATCTATGAGGAGAAAGGGCTCACCTTTATAGGGATCTATGATCTGCGCAAGAAAAAATTCGAGTCAAGACCATTCTACACCTTTAATAAGATAATCGATATTTCCTATGCCCGGGACGGACGCCGCCTGTTGCTTTCGGCCGTACGCCGCGGTCAGACCGACGTGTATATTTATGATATGGTTTCGAATACCTTTGAACAACTGACCAACGATATTTACGACGACCATCATCCGCGTTTCATTCTGGATGACCAATATATTGTCTTTGCCTCGAACCGATTGGGAGATACCCTGAATGTGCCGGATACCCTGTTCGGGTTTTCACCGACCACGGACCTGTTCTGGTACGACTACAGGAACAGGGGTGATCAATTGCGGCGACTGACGAATACACCGCAGATCAATGAAGAGGTGCCCTATGAGTATACACCCGGATATATCTCTTACCTGAGCGATCAGGGCGGAACGCGGAACCGACACATGGTACACATTGACAGCACCGTGGCCTACGTGGATACAACAACCCACTACCGGTACATTTATAGCGATTTTCAGGTGACGAACTACCCCTGGAACATGATCCAGCAATCGGGCAATAGTTTTTCGAACCGGCTTGGATTCATTCACTACGAGGATGGACGCTATCATTTAAATGAAGAGGAATGGGTGCCGGCCGGGGAATTGCGTGAGATCACTGCCACGAGTCCATTCGCTGGACTGGCAACCCTTCAGGAAAAAGCACGCACCTTTGAGGTTGGAGTCATTCAGGAAACCCGGGGAGCTGATATAGTGCGTGAGATCGATATCAACAACTATATTTTTGGAGAGGAGGTATACAAAAAATTTGATCAACCCCGGGAGAAACCCCAAAAGGAAGCTACCGCGAACCAGGATTCGGTTACTTCGGAACGAAAGAAAATTCCGGGTATACAGTTCCCGAAAGATAATGTGGCCAAAGCCGGAGCCCTTTCGAAGCAATTCAAAATACCTCAGGCGCGCAATTACGTAACGACTTTCTTTCCGGATTTCTTTACAGCCCAGGTGGACAACAGCTTCATCAATGAAACGTATCAGCCTTTCACGGGCGGGCAACCGCTTTTTCTGAATCCTTCCTTCAACGGACTCTTTAAGATTGGCTTAGGCGATTTGATGGAGAACTACAAGATCATCGGTGCTTTTCGGTTATCGGTGGACCTGAACAACAATGAATTCTTTCTGGTCTTCAGGGACCTGAAGCATCGGCTCGATAAAAGCCTGATCCTGCACCGCCGCAGTCAGCGAGCCATCCTGAACAACAACCTGGCTGTGAAAACGCAAACGCATGAGGTAACGTACAGAGTAAGCTGGTCGTTCAGCGAGGTGCTTGCCCTAACCGGTTCCGGAACCTATCGGTACGATCAGAATGTGCTGCTCGCCACAGATCAGATCACGTTGCAGGAGCCTAACTTTCAGCGCCAATGGGCCAGCGGTAAAATGAGCCTGGTGTTTGATAATACCATCAGCAAGGGATTGAACCTCTATGAAGGCTCGCGATGGAAGATCTTCTGGGAATATTACCATAATCTGACCTCTAACGGGTATACCATCACGGCCGGATTTGATTTCCGGAAGTATCTTCCGGTACATCGGAACATCATTTGGGCAAACCGATTTGCGGGCGGATCCGGCTGGGGGAACGAGCGCCTGGCCTATTTTATGGGGGGAACGGACAACTGGTTCAACCCGAGGTACAATGACAATCGCGAAATCGACCTGAGTCAGAACTACGTGTTTCAAACCCTGGCAACTCCGATGCGCGGGTTCATCCAAAACATCCGAAATGGCACCTCCTTTGCCGTCCTGAATTCCGAACTGCGTATACCGCTGTTTCGCTACCTGTTCAACCGACCCCTGCGTTCCGATTTTCTAACAAATTTCCAGGTGGTTGGATTTGCAGATGTGGGAACGGCCTGGACTGGATTGACACCCTACAGTGGAGAAAACTTCCTGAATATTGTAACGGTTGAGCAGGGACCGATCAAAGTGAACCTGAATACCCAGGTAGAGCCGATCGTAGCAGGCTATGGTTTCGGACTCCGCACCCGACTACTTGGTTATTTTATAAAGGCCGACTGGGCCTGGGGATGGGAAGATGGGATCGTGCAAGACACTATCTTTTATATATCTTTAGGGCTTGATTTCTAGCTCAGACCCACATGAATTTATCCACTATTTTTATTCTGATCCTCATCGGCATAATGGCCGGGATCCTGGCCGGACTCATGGGCGTTGGCGGTGGGATCCTGATGGTACCCGCCATGGTCTATTTTCTGGGGCTGGGTCAGCATACTGCACAAGGAACGAGTTTGGCCGTAATGCTCCCTCCGGTCGGGATCATGGCCTGTATAAATTACTACAAGGCCGACGCGCTCAACTGGAAATTTGCTTTGATCATAGCCATCACCTTTTTGGTCGGCGGCTATATCGGTAGTAAAATAGCGATGACCATTGACCAGAGCATACTAAAAAAAATGTTCGGAGTGCTGGTACTTCTGGTGGCGCTCAAGCTGATCTTCGGCAAGTAGCGCATCCGCCCGTGAGGGCGAAGGAAGCTCCATTTTAATTTGCGACATCGCTGAGGAACTTGATGCGCATTAACCGCAATTCCTCGTCGGAATATTCCTCGTTGAACTCCCCCATGGCTTGCTTAATGGAATCGGTTTCAGCCTCTTTCATAAAGTAATTGAAGATCTCCTTCTGCTGCTCCTCGTCAAGTATCTCGTTGATGCAGTAATCAATGTTGACCTTGGTGCCGGAGTACACAATGCGCTCGATTTCCGTGAGCAGGTCGTCCATCTGCAGGTTCTTCGCTGCAGCGATGTCTTCAAGCGGAAGCTTTCGGTCCATACTGCGGATGATGTATACCTTGAGGCTTGATTTGTTGATCACCGTTTTAACGACCAGGTCATTTGGCCGTTCAATGTCGTTCTCGTCCACATAGCGCTCGATCAGCTTCAGGAAGGGCATGCCAAATTTTCGCGCTTTTCCTTCGCCTACGCCAAAGATGTTCTTCATCTCATCAAGGGTGATCGGATACTGAATAGCCATATCTTCCAATGAGGCCTCCTGGAAAATAGCGTACGGTGGCAGATTTTTTTGACCGGCAACCTCTTTGCGCAGCTTCCGTAATATCTTCACCAGCTGCTGATCCGCACCACTCGTATTTCCGATGGAGGCATTCGGCGCTTTTTCATCCTCGGCCGCAATATCGTAGTAGTGATCCTCTGCCAGCATGAAGGAAGTCGGAGCTTTCAAATACGCTTCGCCTCGCGGCGTGATCTTCAGGATACCGTACGTTTCGATCTCCTTGTGGAGAAAACCATGTACGATTGCCTGGCGAAAGACCATACGCCAAAAGGCTATACCCTTGCTCTTTCCGCTTCCAAACCCGTCCAGCGAATCGAGCTTGTAGGTTTCGATGGTCGCATTGCGCATTCCGGACAGATAGCGCGACAAGTCCTCTATCTTGAATCGCTCCTTCATCTCACGCACCACTTCCAATGCCCGGTGCATGTATTCCTTCCCTTCGAAATGCTCTCTCGGATAACGTTGGTTATCGTCCATGCCCACACCATTTCCGTTCTTTTCATCCCACTCCTCACCGAAGTAGTGAAGCAGGAATTTCCGGCGGCTCATACTCGTCTCTGCGTAGGCTACGACCTCTTCCAGGAGCTGCTGCACAACTGCCTGCTCGGATAACGGTTTGCCCTGCATGAATTTTTCCAGCTTTTCAATGTCCCTATAGCTGTAGAATGCGATACAAACACCTTCTCCGCCATCGCGTCCGGCTCGTCCGGTCTCCTGATAATAGCTCTCGAGTGATCTCGGAATATCGTGGTGCAACACAAAACGCACGTCCGGCTTATCAATTCCCATACCGAAGGCGATAGTCGCCACGATCACATCCACGTCCTCCATAAGAAAAGCATCCTGATGTTTGGCCCGCGTGGCCGTATCAAGTCCTGCGTGATAGGGGAGGGCCTTGATCCCGTTCACCTGCAGGGTTTCGGCCAGTTCTTCCACTTTCCTGCGCAGCAGGCAATACACAATTCCCGATTTTCCCGGCTGGGTTTTTACGTATCTGATGATCTCCTTAACCACATTCACTTTAGGGCGTATCTCGTAATAAAGGTTCGGCCGATTAAAGGAGTCCTTGAATACCTGTGCCTGCTCCATGCCGAGATTTTTCTGAATATCTTCCTGCACTTTCAGCGTGGCCGTCGCCGTCAGGGCAATGATCGGTGCCCGTTCGATCCTGGCTATGGTACTGCGCAGATTTCGGTACTCTGGCCGGAAATCGTGTCCCCACTCCGAAATACAGTGCGCCTCATCAATGGCATAGAATGACAACTTCGCCTGCTTCAAAAAATCGACATTCTCTTCCTTGGTCAGGGATTCCGGCGCCACATACAGCAATTTGGTTACGCCATTCATAATGTCTTTTTTCACCCGCGTAACCTCTCTTTTCTTTAACGAGCTGTTCAATACATGGGCAACACCCTCTTCTTCATTGTACCCGCGAATCGCATCAACCTGATTCTTCATCAGTGCAATCAACGGTGATACCACGATGGCCGTTCCCTCGCTCATCAACGCCGGCAGCTGATAGCACAGGCTTTTTCCACCACCGGTCGGCATGATCACAAACGTGTCATGGCCGTTCAGTACGCTCTGCACAATGGCATCCTGCTGACCCTTAAACTGGTCAAAACCAAAGTATTGCTTAAGCGATCTCTTTAAAGGAGGGGTCATAGTGAGCCCATGGGGTGTTATGGTTTTTATACTTTTGTAGCGCTGTACCACACTCTTTTCAGTACTAACCTAAATGTAGTGTATTTTTCAACTTGACCAACCAATACGGCATATTTTCTTTTGGAATATTACAAAAAAATTATTGGATCTGCCCGGCGTACCATCACAATCGAATCGAAAGCGATCACGCAGCTTGATGAGCAGATCAACGAGGAGTTCGCACAGGCCGTCGATACGATCTATCGATCGGCCGGACGCGTCATTGTGACCGGGATCGGTAAAAGTGCCAACATTGCCAACAAGATCGTTGCAACCCTCAACTCCACCGGAACGCCTGCAGTGTTTATGCATGCGGCCGATGCGCTCCACGGAGACCTCGGGATCGTGCAGAAGCACGATGTGGTCCTGACCTTGTCGCACAGTGGTAATACCCCGGAGATCAGGGCGCTTTTACCGCTGATCAAAAATATGGGCAATGTACTGATGGGCCTCACGGCCCGAAGGGAAAGCTACCTGGCCCGACAGGCCGATTTCGTTCTTTGTACAGCTGTCGGGGAAGAGGCCTGCCCGAACAACCTGACCCCGACTTCCAGCACCACAGCCCAGCTGGTCATGGGGGATGCCCTTGCTATTGCCTTGCTTGAGCTGCGCAACTTCAGCTCTGAAGATTTTGCGCGTTATCATCCAGGCGGAAGCCTGGGCAAACAGCTCTACATTACCGTCGGAGACCTGTACACCCGGAATGAGCGTCCGGCCGTGCAGGCCGATGCTTCAATAAAGGAAGTGATCGTCGAGATCTCCGGCAAGCGGCTGGGCATCACTGCAGTGCTCAGGAACGGATCCCTTATCGGGGTGGTCACGGACGGGGACCTTCGGCGCATGATGGAGCGGGAAAAAGATGTGCTGGTTGTGAAGGCGCGTGATATTATGACCGCCGATCCGCAATGCACCACTCCCGACATGCTGGCAACCGAGGCACTGCATCGGATGGAAAGCAGGAACATTACGCAGCTCGTGGTGGTTGATAACGGTCAGTATCAGGGTATTATTCACCTGCACGATATCCTGAAGGAAGGGATCCTTTGAGATGAGTAACCAACAGCAGATCCGCAATGGAGAGGGAGCTGAAATGGGTTTTCTGGACCACCTTGAAGTCCTGCGCTGGCACCTGATCCGTTCCGCAACTGCCGTGATCATCCTGGCTATCGTGGCTTTTATTGCCAGGAATGTCGTGTTCGATGTCATCATCTTTGCCCCCAGGAACGCAGACTTCATTACCTACCGCATGTTCTGCAAACTGTCAATGGCCCTGGGACTCAACGATGCCCTGTGCATGACCGACCCTGCCTTTACGCTCCAGAATATCAACATGGCCGGGCAATTCACCACCCATATTTGGGTGAGCCTGTTTGCCGGATGCATCGTGGCATTCCCCTACGTGCTATGGGAGGGGTGGCGCTTTATCAGGCCAGGACTCAGGCAAATCGAAAGCCGTTACACACGCGGCGCCGTATTTTTCAGCTCCCTCCTCTTCATGGCGGGCGTTGCTTTCGGCTACTTCATGATTGCTCCGCTGTCAGTTAATTTTCTCGGAAGCTATACAGTCAGCCAGCAAGTCGCCAATGAGATCAATCTCGGAAGCTTCATTTCCACCGTGATCACCGTGACGCTTGCGACCGGACTCATTTTCGAGCTGCCGATCCTGGTTTATTTCCTTACCAGGATCGGACTCCTCACTCCGGCTATCATGAAGCGCTATCGTCGCTACGCCATTGTTGCAACGGTTATTCTTTCGGCGATCATTACACCACCTGATATCGCCAGCCAGGTCCTCGTATCCCTACCGCTGCTCGTGCTCTACGAGATCAGCATTTTCATTTCGGCCCGTGTGATCCGCAGTCAGGCTTCCAAAAAGCAGATCTGACTAATGGCTGTGTACAGAATATAAAAATGCATTTTAGATGGAGCCGGGATCTCATGCACTATTTGACTAATTTTGCGTTATAACTCCATGAAACGAATACTTCTTTTGTCCCTGGCAGCCGTGGCCATCTTTACTTCCTGCGAAGATGATCCGCCCGAACCGAATTTCGATCTGCGCGACGACTACCTCGGAACCTGGCTCGTTCAGGAAAATTCAGGTATTTTTGGAAACCAGTCGTATGCTGTGGAAGTCTCCAAAAGTGATACTGCCGAAACCGGGATCTGGGTATCTAATTTTTACGGCCTTGGCACCTCTGCGATCACGGTGATGAACGTGGTCGATAATAATATCGTTATTCCGTTGCAGACCGTGGCCGGATCGGATCTGAGTGGTACGGGCAAATCGGATCGCGAAGTTACTTCCGTTGAGCTCACTTACGGCGTCAACGACGGATCAGGGGTTGATAACTGCACGGCTTCCTGGAGACGCTGATTCACAGGCTCATCCGGTATTGAAGGGTCCAGCCAACTATCTTGTCAACCGATACCTTGCACCACCACTGATGTACCTCATGGCCGTATTTCACCATGAGGTAGGCCTTCTGCCCGGCCCCATAAAAGGCCGGAACCGAAAACGCATAGAGCACGTCATTTTCATACGTGTAAAGCCGGTTCCGGAAATCATCAGTCCGATAGATCGTCCAGCGCCCATACAATTTCCAGTGCTCCTTCAGCGTGCATTGAAGGTCCAGAAACGAAAGAGCCCCACCTCCGGTCAGATCCCTGCTCCACTGGCCGCGTAGGGTTCCCTGCCAGCGACCCCACTTACGCCGCGCCTGGATCCGCCACTGCTTCCTGTGCTCGCCCTGGTCCACCTGCAGATCGGCCTGCACCTGCAATTCCTCAAGCCTCCCGAAAAGCATCCGGCCACCCCACCGTTGCTGATCCGATCGCCGCCGCACGGTCAAATATGTATGGACGTAGGGAAGGGGGTTCCACCAGTTTTCGATCCACATTTCCCTTTCGCCCTGCGGGCGGATGGGAAAGTAGAACCTTGGTAGGTTTCCCTGTGGAATTTCCGGCACGGAACGAAAACGGATCCGCAATTTCCACTGATCATCAGGCACCCAAAAAGTCTGAACCTCCCAGCACAATCGCTCCCGAAGGATGGCGGCTTCCCCAAACAACATTGCGGAACCACCCCGCCATCGGAAAATGCCCGATAATATTTCTTTGTTCAGCTGAGGAATACCCGTGAATTCCTGCCGGGTATCCCATCGCCGTTGTTCCGAAAGGATCCCTGCCGTCCACTTCAGCTGCTTCACGAGCACATAGGCCCCTTGCCGATCCTCCCGGGCCGATTGCCACCAATGGATCCGACTCCCGGTCCGAAATAGCCCGTCCGTATACGCCGTGGACCAAATTCCCTGCACAGTATCGATACGGATCGATCGTCCTGTTCTGCTCATCCACATTCCATATTGCAAAGCTCTCCAATGACCCCGAACGATCACTCCGTTCTGATAGTTCGATTCACTTGAGCTGGCATGACCGGCTACACGTACAGGTGGGTCTATTCGTAGTTGAGGCCCGCCCACTCCCCGGTACCCATCGTTCACGATCAGTCCCTGCCCCCAGCTCAGGCGAAAACTGCCCAAAGTCCATTCCCCGATCGGGCCCAAACCGTTTTTCCACCGTATGAATCCGGCCCTGTGAACGATCCATTTTCCGGAAGCACGAACCGGCTCTCCGTGGTCCTTTTCCAATGCCCAGCCCCAACGAAGCCGGGTCCCCTTGTTTCCTATGTAGCGGAGGTATCCGAACGTATTATCTCCAGGCGCAGTACCATCCTGCACCTCTACAGCCGGAGTATTACTGCTTTTCGATCGGATCAGCACTTCGTGATGCCAATAGCCGTACAATGCAAACGGTCCTGCGGACTGATGTGTCCCAAACTGCACGTAGGGTATGATGGCCTCAACCGAGGAGCGATCCCAGGATCTGAGCTGTGCCAGCTCAAAAGGCGTTTGAATGCTCCTGGTATGGGCCCGATACTCGATCAGCTGATGTGCCATGAGGGCATCAACCCCAGGCAGAAGAACCAGCTCTTCCAGCGTGGCTGAATGGAGTGGAAGCGGATCTTTTTTCCAGATTTCCCACTGTTCCCAATCAAGCAGAAAGGTCGTTGTCTCTTCGGGTTCCACAAGGGTCCCGACCTGCTCAACAGGCTCCTGGGCAAAGATCTCTCCGGCTAGGAGGATCGCCAGGAAAAACCAATTTCGATACTCCATCCTAAATGATCCTGTAGATGCGCCGAAGTGTGCAGAGCCCAGTGTTGGAGCCGCCACTGCCATCCGACCGAGAGCCATTCTCCGCCCGAGGCGATTCCCGCTACGGCAGTCATGCGGTCATGAAAATACCAGGTAGTGCCCAGGGCCCAGCGGGAAAACGTACCAATGGTCTGCCAGCCGAGGTGGAATAACACGTTTTCAAGCACTTCGCGGCAAAGTTCCGCCTGGAACTGAGCTGAAGACCTTTGCTCACTTTGTAGCCAGCGGACCTGTGTGGGGTTAATGATCCGGAGCGCATAATTCCAGGCACTTTTGCGGGTGCTCCAAAAAGCAATTTCCGGATAAATGCGGAGTGGCTGTACCCCTTCAGTCCGATACCATTGCTCCACAGCACATCGCGCTCCAATTCGGTGTTCGTTCAGGGGAAGGGATAACCCTACGCGCAGGCGATGTGTTTGGTAGCTGCTCCATCCCAAACGGGCAACATCAAGGGAGTACAGATAGCGTCGCACAGCACCGCACAACCGAAGACCAGATTGGCGAACGGGCGTTCCGAACGAGACAATGCTATGGTACAGGATCGCCTGTTGTGCCGGTCCAGGACCGGATGGGGAGGGCAGGGCAGAGGATCCTTCAGAGGCATGTAGCAGGCTCGAACCCGATAGCCCACGCTCCAGCGGGGGCAGGCCATAGGGATCAATCTGTGCGACACACGCACTGCTTACACACAGTGCATAACCCAGCCAACATTTCATGGCTCAAAAAAAGGCTGCGCCGGGGCTTTAAAATAACCCTCAGGGCCAGAGCAATAAAAAAGTCGAAAATAGCATACCGTAGTCGTACTGATCAATGCTGAAGATCAGGTAGTACCTGCTACACATACCGCCTACTGAAAAAAGCCCTGAAATGATCCGAAAAAAACAGAAAGGGAGTCATGACCCCCTCTTTTGTGCCAGGTTGCCAGCAGCGCTCTGAAATTCCGACCAAATTTCCTGTACGATCCGGGCGGCTGGCTTTATATCCCGAATACTCCCACTTACCTGCCCAATCTCGAGTTCGCCTTCGGCGAGATCACCCTCGAACATGCCGCGTTTCGCCCGGCCCCGTCCCAGTAATTTCCTGAGCTCGTCCATTGTGGCACAACGGGTATAGGCCTCCTGTATGTCCTGATAAAACTTGTTGCGGACCATTCGAACCGGCGTGAGTTCCTTTAGGGTCAGGTCCGTAGCCCCTTCCGGTGCTTCCACAACGGTATTTTTAAAATTGACGTGAGCAGAGCTTTCCTCACTGGCCACGAACCGGCTTCCGATCTGCACAGCCTCTGCACCCAAACAAAAAGCTGCAGCCATAGCTTTTCCACTTCCGATTCCGCCTGCAGCGATTACCGGAACATCCACAGCCTCACAAACCATCGGGATCAAACACAGGGTTGTTGTTTCTTCCCGGCCATTGTGTCCGCCTGCCTCAAAACCTTCTGCAACGATCGCATCAACACCAGCCTCTTCGGCCTTCAGGGCAAATCGCGCATTGCTCACCACATGAACCACTGTTATTCCCTGGGCCTTTAAATGACTGGTCCACACCTTGGGATTACCAGCCGAAGTAAACACGATCGGTACCTGTTCGTCCGCGATGATCTCCATCAACTGTCCGATGTCCGGATACAGCATCGGTACGTTCACCGCAAAGGGCCTGTCCGTTGCCGCCCTGCACTTTTGAATATGAGTGCGCAACACGTTCGGATACATACTGCCCGACCCGATGATCCCGAGTGCGCCTGCATTACTGACTGCACTGGCCAATTTCCATCCGGAACACCAGATCATTCCAGCCTGAACAATGGGCAATTCAACCCCAAAAAGTTGGGTGATCCTATTTTCCGGCATTTCCTCGGATGACTTTTTCAACCGCTACGCGTTCGCCATTTGCCCACCATTCCAGCAGGTAGGTTCCGGATGCGAGATGGGAAGGTAAAGATAACCGGAGGAAATAGTCGCCACCAAAAGCAACTTCCGTAATGAGCTCACCGCAAATAGTTGACAAGCGAAAAAAGGCATCGTCCGCCACAGGCTCCTTCAACACAATGTTCAATTCGTCCATAAACGGGTTCGGGAAGAAATGCCAACCGGGTCGTGTACTGACCACCCCGTTGTCACTGTTATGCAAAAGCTCTGTAGCCAAACCATAATCAGGGATCCCGTGTCCCATTAAATTGTTTGGCATATTAGCCAGATGCGCGCTTTGTTCCACGGCCTTCATCACAGTCCAGTTGTCCTTGTTTGGCATCATACCCCAAAGTGCGGCAGTCATGCCACATATCACCGGTGCCGAAAAACTGGTTCCGTTGCCCCGGGCTGTACCTCCACTTAGGGTAGCAATGGTGCATTGCTTGCCCAGGGCGGTGACGTTCGGTTTAATACGTCCGTCGTAGGTCGGACCTATCGAACTGAAGGAGGCGTATGCCTCTTCGCGATCCACAGCTCCGATCGAAAAGACCGAATCGCCATCGGCCGGAGCTATCAAATATTGCCAGGCATCCTGAGCAAAATTTCCATTGCTGTTCACAACCAGGATACCCTTGCTCGCAGCCCAATCGGCTCCGCGGGTTACGATGGTTGTATTTCCATCCATATCCCCATAGGTGTACCCCACACCTCCGTCGAACCAGCTATATCCCAAACTCGAGTTGATCATGTCCGCCCCGGCCGAATCGGCCCATTCGGCTCCGGCGACCCAGTTATCCTCCTCCACGGATGTTTCCGATCCAATATCTTCGGTCCGAAGCAAAAAGTAATTGGCATCCGGGGCCGTCCCGATCATGAGCCCCGGTGAATGCGCGCCCATAATGCTCCATACATAAGTCCCATGCACGCTCGATACGAACACTGAATCGCCTCCGTCCACAAAATCGCGGGTACCAAATAGCCGACCCGAGTCATAGATGTGGTCAAACACTTCCATCGAATCTGCCCGGTAGAATCCGGCGTCCAATACAGCAATCGTGATGCCGGCTCCCCGGAATCCGGTTTCGTGCAATCCCAAACCGTTGATCATATCGATCTGCAGGAGCGCATCTCCGTATTCGGAGTTACTCACTCCGGCGTTTTTCGCCGAAGGGATCCACTTCGTGTTCCTCTCTGTTTTGAACCCTCTTACAGGTACCACCCGCGCCACGAAATCCGGGAGCGATCGCTGGTTCCAGCGTTGATAGGCTTCGTCCTTGCGGACGGATGCGGCATTGAGCCAGCGGCTCAACCGGACCACGGTCAGCCCATCCGCCCGCAGGGCGTTCAGGTAATCCTGGCAAACAGGCAGGTCGTTGGGCTCCCAGGCGATCCCCTGCCGGACGCGTCGTTCAATAGCAGCTTCAGAGTAATAATGCTCCACTTCGGTCATGCGCTGGCGCACATCGCCCCGATCGGTGAAGCAGATCCACATCCTGCCCGTGTCCTGACCATGGATGGGGAAGCTGACAATAATCAGGGCCGACAAAAGGAATAACCAACGATCCATCTTATTTATCAATAACGCCTGATCCGATAAGTTCATTGCCCACGTACCATGCGGCGAACTGTCCCGGAGTGATGGCACTTTGTTTTTTATCGAAGATCATGTACAAACCGTGATCGCGCATGTAAAGCGTGGCACGGCACAAGGGCTGACGGTAACGAAACCGGGCATGGACCTGCATTTCCTCACCCGGGGCCAGACGCAGATCCCTGCGGACCCAGTGTACCTCTTCTTTCCTGATAAAGAGTCCGCCCCGCCACAATCCCGGATGCCTGTGTCCCTGGCCGGCGTAGATCACGTTCTCTTTCACATCTGTTGCGAGCACGAACAGTGGCCTGGCAGTTCCACCCACGGCCAGCCCTTTTCGCTGACCAACAGTGAAGTAATGCGCACCCTGGTGCTCACCCACTACCTGTCCGTCACGTACTCCGTAGCGGAAGGGGGTGCTTTGATGATCGAGCCAGGCATCACGGTCATCAGCCGCCGGTTTGTTTCCGTTGGCGAACATCCCGGCATCAGCCGGAACCTCCACGATCCGGCCTGCCTTTGGCTTCAGTTGCTGCTGCAGAAAATCAGGTAAACGTACCTTGCCCACAAAACACAATCCCTGCGAATCTTTTTTTTCTGCCGTCACCAGGCCGAGCTCCTTTGCGATCCGGCGCACCTCGGGTTTTTTGAGGTCCCCGACCGGGAACAGCGCCTTGCTCAGCTGCTCCTGATCCAGCTGGCACAAAAAATAGCTTTGGTCCTTGTTCGTATCACGCCCCTTGAGCAGGTGATACACCGGGTCTCCCCCGGCATCAGGGGAGGTTGTTTTGCGGCAGTAATGCCCGGTCGCTACAAAATCGGCCTGAAGCTTCATCGCCGCCTTCAGAAAGGTGTTGAATTTGATCTCGCGGTTGCACAGCACATCTGGATTCGGTGTGCGCCCGTGCCCGTACTCGCAGAACATGTAGTCCACGATCCGCTCCCTGTATTCCCTGCTCAGATCGATCACCTGAAACGGGATCTTCAGCTTTGCGGCCACCAGCATCGCATCGTTCGAATCCTCCACCCACGGACATTCCGCTTCGGGCATCACGCTGTTATCAACCCAGTTCCGCATGAACAGCCCGATTACCTCGTGTCCCTGGCCGATCAGCAAATGCGCCGCCACACTGCTATCCACTCCTCCGCTTAATCCAACGACTACCCGTGCCATTACCATTCCTCCGTTTCGATCTGCCTGCCCCGCTTATACAACAACTTACGGATCGGCTTGTTATTTTCGTAAAAGATCCACCATCCGTCCTTCCTGCCCTGATCATATTTTCCCCTGGAGTCCATATCTCCGGTCAGATCATAATACTCTGCCACACCGTGCAGGGCGCCCTGTTCATATGTGCCTGCGGCACGAAGCGTACCGTCGTCGTAATATACACGCCATTTGCCCTGTAGCACCCCCTCTTCGTAATGTCTGATCTCAGCGATTGTGCTATCGCTGTAAAAACTGTATTGCACCCCGTCCCGATGTCCGTCCTCATAATATTCCCGGGCCACTAAATGACCCTGATCGTTCCAGTAGTTCCACGTTCCGATCCTGAACGTATCGACATAACTTCCCTTAGCGAAGAGTTGTCCGGTCACATGGTACATGGTTGCCTGGCAATCGCCCGGTCCTGACCCGTATTCCTTCACGGCTGCCGGCTTTCCGTCGGGGTAGTAAAAGGTAAAGGTACCCGTTTCTCTTCCGTGCTCAAAAGTTCCTTCGTAGCGCAGGCTTCCGTCGCTGAAGTACTTTTTCCACGGGCCATGACGACGTCCCTGGTTGTCGAGTTCGTTGAACCCCGGTTGCGCCAGTATCCATCCGCCCGTGAGGGCGATAGCTGCGGTTACCAGGTATTTCCGTTTCACCATATAGCTGTTAGCTTTAGGTCGTGAGGTGGTTCCGGTCGTCCAACCCTCTTTTTTGTTAGGCTAAGTTATCCATTTTTGCATTAGGGTGGGGTGGTTTAGGAAATTTGAACAGCAAAAGGATGGGTGAGGTTTACCCAATACGAACCGTTGGGAACACTTGCTTATTTGTCAAAAGATCCGTATATTGTACTGCGTCCCGTAAGCTGATGCAGGCATCAGAACAGGAGCAACGCACTGAGGTATATGACGGTGCCGATGAGCATGAGGTACAGCGTGTAGGGGAGGATATCCCTTGCCTTGAGTCCGGTGATGCCCAGTAGTGGCAATGCCCAGAAGGGTTGCAGCATATTGGTCAGCTGATCGCCATAGGCGAAGGCCATGATGCATTTCGACAGGGAAACCCCGAGCTGTTGGGCGGCCTGCACGATAACAGGTCCCTGCACGGCCCATTGTCCGCCTCCGGAAGGCACAAAAATGTTGACAAGTCCGGCCGAGAGGAAGGTAAAAACCGGATAGGTCATTTCATTGCTGATGCTCACGAAGTAATCGGATATCTGGCTGGCCAGCCCGCTTGATCTCATCATGCCCATAATGCCGAAGTACAGCGGAAATTGGATCAGGATGCCTGATACGCCACTGATGGCCTGGTCCACCGCTTTCAGGAAAGCCCTGAAACTTTGGTGCAGGATGAGTCCAGGTCCGAGTAGCAGGAGGTTGATGTTGTTTGGATTAAAAAACGCTAAAACACCACCGGGCATGGTAGCTGCCTTACAGAGTGCATAGCCTAGGACAGCGGTTCCGAAGGCCAGTGAAAACCATCGGCTTCGTTCGATCCGTTCTGCTCCTACGGCCCTCGCCTTGCTTTCCGTTTCACCGCCCTGCATCTGCGTGCTGAGCCGGATCGGTTCATTCCCGACCCGTTTCCCCAGCCAGTACATCGCCAGTGGCAGTACGATCAGCACCGCGATGGATACGCTTACATTCATGGTACTGAACACGGTGGCGTCGAATCCGACCATTGCCGGCAGGGTTTCTGTTCCTGCCTGCGGCAGGATGCCTTCCATGAGGGCCGGCAGGTGTCCCGGTTCTGCAACTTTAGCCAGTGAGCTACCCGATAGCCCGCCGTGCCATACCATGAGCCCGGAATACCCGGCAGCTCCTATAAGCGGATAGTTGAGTTGATATCCGCCCGTGAGGGCGTTTTCGGCTATTTTCCGTGCGAAGATCGCCCCGAAGATGAGGGCAAACCCCCAGTTGAAGAGCCCAACCGCAACGGTCAGCACCGTTACCAAAGCAGCTGCCGGGGCGGTGGTGGTGCAATACCGTGTAACAAAGCAGATAAGCCGATCAAAGAGTTTGGTGAGCGCCAGCACGTGTCCCAGCACAAGCATGAGCATCATCTGCACCGCAAAACCCAGCAGGGCGTTGTTCCAAAGCCCCTCGTCCCAGAAGCGCAGAAGGTTGCCGGCCTTGGTCCAGGTCACTGGTTCAGGAGTGGCCCACAAGGCTAAGGCATAGGTCAGGAGGGTGAGGAGCACGGCTATAGTGAAGGGCGATGGTAACCACCACCGGAACATTTTTTCCACCGCAACTGAAAGTCCCATCAGCTGAATTTAGAATGGGAGATCGTCCTCCTCGGCGGATTCGTCGAGCTGTGAGGGCTCAAGCGGTGGCAAATCCGGAATATTGTCTCCCTCGCCCGCATCGCTTTCGGCCCTGGATATGGCCCAGGATTGGAGGTTTATGTAGTAACGTCCGTTGTATTCGTTCCCGCGGATGTTAAATTTCACGTTGACCCGATCGCCCTCGTTGTACTGATCAAGCATATCACCTTTCTCCTTGATCGCCTCGAATTTAACGTCCTGAGGGTACTGTTCCTGGGTGGTGACCACAAACTCACGCTTAAAGAACCCGCTCGGGAACGTTTGTGTATCAAAAATGACTTTAATCGTACCGGTTAGTTCGTATGACATATGTTTAGTTTCGGTTTAGTTTATCGATGAGCAGTACAGACCAGGCCTCCCTTACCTTGTTTTCCCTAAGTAATTCGTGTGCGTACTGATGCAGCAATTCGCGCAATTCGTAGGCGTCGTCTGATTGCGACAGGATATCCGCCACGGCCTGATCCTTTCGGACGGCATTGATCTCCTCATCAGTTGGGATGCGATCCACATTTCCCAGTTTTCCTAGGTCGTTCCCGGTCAGGATGAAACTGTTTCGGATCCGCGGCGGGATCATATCCACCCCGATGCCCAGGTTCCGGGTTGGTTTCTGTACTTCAAAGATGGCCTCACCATTGGCCCGTACATACCAGTTGGCTCCCATACGTCCGACCAGGTCGATCTTGTGCTGGTCAATTTTCCCCTCACTGTTCAATACTGCCTCGCTGAAGTGCATCATCTGCACCTCACAGATAGCCAGGTTACCAGCCCCGCCCCGCTCGCCGAGGTGCATCACTTCGCGTACGGTGCATTCGAACTGCGCCGGACTTTCCTTCACGCGAAAAGGGCGAACGGTTTTCGATTCCATAGGAGTAAGTCCCGATTTCACGAATTCGTTTACCGTACTTGGGTATTCGGTTGAGCTCAGGTTCATTTGTTCGGTAATCCCGTAGCTCACCACATTGATCACTACCTCCCTTGTATTCTCTACATTCGCCAGCGTGTCCTTGGTCGTATTATTCTGCGCGCGCCGCGCCGGTGAAAACACGAGGATGGGCGGGTCCGCGCTGAACACATTAAAAAAGCTGAAGGGACTCAAATTCGGATTCCCGTGTATGTCCATCGTACTGGCAAATGCAATTGGACGAGGTCCCACCGCACCTAACAGATACTGGTGCACCTCCCTGGTTTCAAGTTGTCTGGGGTCTATGGAAAGCATAAAATTCCGGGGATCAGGATCGGAACTTCAAAGATAGCGAAAAAGTAGGGGTTCATCAGCCTAATTAAGACCTTTGCATTATCATTTGTTTTCAAAATGAATGTAAGGCATTGTTTTTCAAAAAGTTAGCATGTATATATGCATTACAAGGCCCGATGTGGAACACAAATGGGATCTTTTGACGTATTGATCAACAAGCGAATATGGACAATAAAATAAAAATACTGATCACCGGTGGAGCTGGATTTATCGGCTACCATTTGACCGAAATCCTAGCAAAAAGCGATTTTGACGTTATTGCAATAGACAACATCAGCGACTATTACCCGGTAAGCCTTAAGCATGACCGGCTTAAGCAGTTGGGCATATACCGCGACACCTTTTTTTTAAATGAGCCGATAGCCTCGGAGAAATTTAAAAGCCTCAGGTTTATCAAAATGGAACTTCGGGATGCAGGAGAAATGATGCGTCTTTTTGACAGTGAGGGCTTTACACATGTATGCCACCTGGCCGCCCAGGCTGGTGTTCGCTATAGCCTGAAAAAACCTCATACCTACATGGAAAGCAATATGGTTGGTTTTCTGAACATCCTGGAAGCTGTTCGTCACCATTCAGTGGAACACTTTGTGTATGCCTCAAGCTCAAGTGTATATGCCATGAATAAAGAGGTCCCCTTTAGTACAAGGCACAACGTTTCGAACCCTGTTTCGCTTTATGCTGCCACTAAGCGATCCAATGAATTAATGGCCCACGTGTATAGCCACCTGTATGACATCCCCACGACAGGGCTCCGGTTCTTTACCGTTTACGGGCCATGGGGAAGACCGGATATGGCCCCCATGCTCTTCGCCAGGGCAATTATGACCGGCTCACCCATAAAGGTGTTCAACAGGGGGGATATGGAACGCGACTTCACCTATATAGACGATGTAATACTGGGTATTCAAAAAGTGCTTTTCAGGCACATTCCTTCACGGGAATTGACAGAGGACAGGCCCTTCAATATTTACAATATTGGAAATAACGCTCCTGTCAAACTGCTCAACTTTATTGAAACGTTGGAAAAAGCCATGGGCCGGAAAGCGGAAAAAGTAATGTATCCCATGCAGCCCGGCGATGTAAAACGCACATACGCCGACGTAAGCGAGCTGATCCGGGATCACGATTTTCACCCAACGACTTCTATTGAAGAGGGAGTGGATCGCTTTACCTCCTGGTTCAAAAAGTACTATCGGCTTTGACCAACAATGGGCCTGGAATGCCTACCGGCTTGCTGCGTAGCGGCGAGCCACTTCGTTCCAGTTGATCACATTAAAAAACGCTTTGATGTAGTCGGGACGACGGTTTTGGTAATTCAGATAGTATGCGTGTTCCCAAACGTCAAGCCCGAGGATTGGCGTGCCACTGCAGTCACACAGGTCCATGACCGGATTATCCTGGTTCGGCGTACTGCATATTTCCAGCCTGCCGCTTTTCACAACCAACCAGGCCCAACCAGATCCGAATTGTGTAGCGGCCGCATCCGAGAACTGATCTTTAAAGGCGTCAAACGAACCGAAGGCACCATCAATGGCTTCGCCCAGCTCGCCGGTCGGATTTCCACCGCTGCCTGGCCCCATCACGGTCCAAAACAGATTGTGATTGTAGTAACCACCCCCGTTGTTGCGCACGCTAGCTCCATGGACCGATACCTCTGCGAGGATATCTTCAATCGGTTTTCCATTAAGGTCGGTTCCCTTGATCGCAGCGTTCAGTTTGCTCGTGTATCCACCGTGGTGTTTACCGTGGTGAATTTCCATAGTACGTCTGTCAATGTGCGGCTCCAGCGCATCGTATGCGTACGGCAGGGCGGGTAGTTCAAAGGCCATATCTCAACTTTTTTAGTTTTACCTCAGTTTTCCTGACAAAGTTAAGAAATCAATATTTTAGGATCGCAAAAAAAGGCAGCAATTACCGATCTGCGATCGGATAGGCATGAGGTGGTACTGAAGGTTCAAGTACATCTCCCATGTGAAAGACCTTCAAACGGTCCGGGTCTCTGTGGATGGTAAGGGCAGGGTAACAGACAGGTCTGTTTTGACTCTGCCCTGTCCAAAATGTTTTTTTGACCGGTAAAAAAGGAAGCAGGTTACGATTTGTGGCAAAACTCCCTCTGGCCATCTACGTAAAATCATTCCTCGCCTGCCAGAGCCTGTCGGGCTTAGGTCTTTCGTAAGGTCCTGCCACATCGTATCTTTGCGCTCGTCCGGCGCGCCGCAGTTAGCAAGCTAAAAAAGGGGTGATTTCCCAGGAGAAGTGCCAGAGAGGACGAATGGGGCTGACTCGAAATCAGCTGTGCCGGCAACGGTACCGGGGGTTCGAATCCCTCCTTCTCCGCTATAAATCAGGCTAAAAATAGACCTCTTTGCCTGGCCCGACCATCCCGAAGTGAAAAAACCACCTCCGGAGGGACAGGTAAAAACCGGCTTTTTAGATCTGTGGAATGGTATTTTTTGGAACACAGGGGTGTGAAAGAGGTAAATCTCTGTTTTTCAGTATGCGGGAAGGGAGGTTTTAATAAGATCGCAATATCCCGCCCATAAGGATACCGCCCGTCAACGGCTTTTTTTCAAGGTAAAGTAATCTGATCTCTGTATGGGCCGATCTGCTTCTGCTTCCCGCAAGGGTTCACATTCCCTTAACGTATCCCTCATTTCTGCCGGCAGCTGCTGATACAGTTTGGTTCCTTCGCTCTTCCACGCCAGCATCTCATCGTTCACATCCTTCACGATCTTCGCCGGGTTTCCGACCACGATCTTACGGTCCGATATCTTCATCTCGCCCGGCACAAAGCACAAGGCGCCGATAATGCAGCCTTCGCCTATCTGAGCATCGTCCATCACCACGGCACTCATACCCACCAGGGTGTTTTTGCCGATGTTTGCTCCGTGTATGATGGCCCCGTGGCCGATGTGCGCTGCCTCATGCAGGGTCACTGAGGCTCCCGGAAACAGGTGTAGCACAACGTTCTCCTGAACATTGCAACCATCTCCGATCACGATCTTACCCCAATCGCCCCTGATTGCTGCTCCCGGACCGACGTACACATCCTTACCGATGAACACATTGCCTGTAACATTTGCCTGCGGATGCACGTAGGCACTTTCGTGAATAACTGGTTTAAATCCGTTGAATTCGTAGATCATGTTCGTTTAATAATGGTTGCATATCCTTGTCCGACCCCGATACACATGGTGCACAGGGCGTATTGCCTGCCTGTTTTCTGCAATTCAACTGCCGCGGTTTGCAGCAATCGCGTACCGCTCATTCCAAGCGGATGCCCGAGGGCAATGGCGCCTCCGTTCGGATTGATCCGCGGGTCGTTGTCCGATAAACCCATCTCTCGTATGCAGGCCAATGATTGTGCGGCAAAGGCCTCGTTCAGCTCAATGATGTCCATATCGTCCAGGGTCAGATCGGACCGTTTAAGGGCCTTTTTGGTGGCCTGTACCGGTCCGATGCCCATGATCCGGGGCTCCACTCCGGCTATTGCAGCAGATACCACCTGGGCTATGGGTTTTAGGCCATGGGTTTTGATCCCGTTTTCATTAGCCATTAAAAGGGCCGCCGCACCATCGTTGAGTCCGCTTGAGTTTCCGGCTGTCACACTGCCACCCTGGCTCCTGAAGGCCGGGCGCAGTTTGGCCAGGGCCTCCGGCGTGGTGCCAGGCTTAATGAATTCATCGTCCTTAAAGATAACAGGCTCCTTTTTGCGCTGCGGAATGGTCACCGGTGCAATTTCCCCGGCCAAACGACCCGATTTCTGCGCGGCGGCAGCCTTTATCTGACTCCGGTATGCAAAGCTGTCCTGATCCTCGCGGCTGATGGCATATCTCTCAACCAGATTCTCAGCTGTATGTCCCATGCTATCCGTGCCATAAAGCTCTTGCATCTTCGGGTTAATGAATCGCCAGCCAAAGCTGCTGTTATGCATTTCTGCATCGTGACCGAAAGGCTTCGAAACCTTTGAGATCACCCAGGGTCCGCGGGTCATGTGTTCCATTCCGCCTGCGACATAAACATCCCCATCCCCGTTCTGCAGGGCGCGAAAACTATTCACCGCTGCCGCCATTCCCGAAGCACAGAGCCGGTTAACCGTTTCACCACCCACGGTGCAGGGATAGCCGGCTAAAAGCAGGGCCATTCGGGCTACATTGCGGTTATCTTCTCCGGCCTGATTGGCACAGCCCATGATCACGTCTTCAATGGCAGCCGGGTCAAGGTCCGGGTTGCGACCGAGCAGGGCACGCAATACGTGTGCTGCGAGGTCATCAGCCCGATAGGGCGCCAGGGTACCTCCTAAATTGCCGATGGGCGATCGAATGCCGTCAATGATGAATACGTCCTGCATAGTGATCCTTCTATACGTTCCACTCCTTGCCTGTGCGATACACGGTACCTTTAAAGAGGGCTACGGTTTCGTTATCCTGGTCTGTGATCTGAATGTCGTAGATGGCGATCTTGTTTCCAAGGCTGCGTTCGGTGGCTTCGGCCCGCAGGATATCGCCGGCATGGACTGGTTTCACGTGCGAGATGGAGGTCTCTATCGACACGGACTTGCGTCCGTGTCCGTTGCCTGCAAAGGCCAGGGCACTATCGGCCAGCGAGTAAACGATGCCTCCGTGTGCGATGGCGAACCCGTTCGTCATTTCCTTGCGAACCGTCATCTCAAGCACGCTGCTGCCCGCTCCGTCTCCGATACGGCGAATACCCAGCCATTGGCTGAAGGCGTCGTTGTGGTACATTGCATCAACCACGCGGGTATACAGTTTCTTTTTGGCCATAAGGCGAAGATAACAGTTGTTAGCTTTTAGGTTCTTTTTAGCTCTTCTGGTGAGTATACGTCGTTTTCATGTTTGCGAATGGGTCCGTATTTCAGTATTTTCTCATATCCTCCTTTTTCTCCTCGATTACCTTTATATAAATGTTGAGCAAATCGTAAATGGAGTTCGGCTCCAAATTCATCATGAAAATCATCAATAGCATATCGAATGACATAGAACAAAGGTCTCCAACAGAGGATTTCATTTGGCTCGTTTGGATTTTTTAAAAATTTAAACCATTCCCATGTAGATATTTTTTCTTTCCATAATTGATTTCTATCTTTTGTTTGATACTCATTATTAACTTCAGATTTAGTATAAAAATGAAATTTAATAATGTATTTTTCACAATAATCAACTAAATTAGTATGATTTATTATATCAAATATTGAATCAACCTGCTTACTACTAATCGAAATTATTCCATTTTTCTCTAATTCATAAATTTTTGAAAAAATATAACGTTTATTTGCTATTAAATTATCTTTCATGTATTTATCATTTTTTTCAAAAAATAGATCTACATTATCACTAAATTCCTTATATCTGCTTTCTTTAACATTATATTTATTTATTTTGATACTCTCCTTAATTCTTTTGTTACCAAGGTAAAGTCCTATGAACCCTATAATTGCTGGAATGTAGTAAGCTACAAATTTGTATTGTGAGAGAAGAAAAAGGAGTCCATCCCAACTCCAGTCCCAGGAGTATTTTCCTGCAGTACGGCAGGTCACAAAAATTAGATGTAAGCCGAAGACCGATAATAATATAATCAAACCTGAGTTAAAGAGTTTTTCCACCCAATCGCCTGAACGCTTACAGTAAAAGAGGCATTTACAGGCCTTTTTTATCCGTTTACAGGCTTTTTCTATCATTGTAGTAAATTTTCATAGCAGTGACTTGTCGCGTTCATGCGCAGAAGTAGCCAAAGATACTGTTTTAGGATCCATTTTGCAACAAACGGGCAATATTCCTTTGGCCCGATTGATTTCGAAGATCATGACTGAGGGCGGTTGATCTTTGCGGCGAGCAAGTACAGAACAGCCATGCGGATGGCCACGCCATTTTCCACCTGATCCAGAATGATACTGCATTCGCTGTCGGCTACCTCGGAGGTAATCTCAACCCCGCGATTAACTGGGCCGGGATGCATAATGGTAATCGGCTTTTTTAAACGATCCAGGCGTTTCCTGTTTACCTGATATTGAGCCGAATACTCCCGTAGTGAGGGAAAAAGCCTGGTGTCCTGCCGCTCCAGCTGGATACGCAGCATGTTGGCTACATCGCACCATTGCAGGGCCTCATCTAAATTGGGTTCCACTTCAATGCCAAGCACTTCAATGTGCTTTGGAATGAGGGTGGCCGGGCCACAAACCTTTACCTCTGCACCCAGTTTTTGCAGAGAGAAAATGTTGCTCAGCGCTACACGGGAGTGCAGAATATCCCCAACAATAACAATTTTCCTTCCCTCTACGCTTCCGAGGCGTTCGCGGATCGAAAAGGCATCAAGCAGCGCCTGTGTTGGGTGCTCATGGGCCCCGTCACCGGCATTGACGATCTGCGAATTAACGTTCTTACTTAAAAATACCGCCGCTCCGGGGTTCGGGTGACGCAGTACCACCATATCGACCTTCATGGCCAGGATGTTACTCACGGTATCAATGAGGGTCTCTCCCTTGGATACGGATGACCCGATTGCTGAAAAGTTGACCACATCCGCCGACAGGCGCTTTTCGGCCAGCTCGAAACTGAGCCTGGTACGGGTTGAGTTTTCGAAGAACAAATTGGCAATGGTGATGTCGCGTAGAGAGGGGACTTTTTTGATGGGCCTGTTGATGACTTCCTTGAACTGATCTGCCGTTTTGAAAATGAGCCTGATGTCTTCCCGTTGAAGATCCCTGATCCCGAGCAGGTGGTTCACAGATAATTCGCTCATAGTCTGGCGCTCATCAATTCCACTTTGTCTTCTCCTTCCGATTCCTCCCACTTCACGATCACATGCTCGCTTGCCACCGAATCCACCGTACTGCCGATGTATGTTGGCTCAATCGGCAGGTGTCGGCTAAACCGGCGATTGATCAATACAAGGAGTTCCACCTTGTCGGGCCGGCCAAAACTGTTGATCGCGTCCAGTGCCGCACGTGCGCTACGTCCGGTGTACAGGACATCATCCACAAAAATAACGTTCTTCCCTTCGACCAGGAAATCGATTTTGGTCTGATTTGCCTTTAGCGGCTCATTCCGCCGGCGAAAATCATCCCGGAAAAAGGTCGTATCGAGATGTCCCAGCTGGACCTTCTTCACTATGGAACGGCGTTCCAACAGCGTTTTTAATCGCTCTGCCACAGGCACGCCGCGCGGTTGCAGGGCAATAATCACCGTTTTGGAAAAATCCTGATGCTTCTCAATTAACTGACAGCTGAGGCGGTGAAGGGTGATGTTCACCTCTTTGGCAGTGAGTAGGGTGCGCTGGGTCATCACACAAAAGTAGCAATTAAAAAAGCGGTCAATTTCCCGGGATGACCTTTCAGTTCCTCACGAGGCCTGAATGATCACTTCTTTTCCTCTTTCATTTCCTGCTTCAGCTGAGACAAGGCATCCAGATCGCCCAGGGTAGACTTTTCTACTCTGGCCTGGATCTTTGCTATGTTGCGTGAGGCCTCTTCCTCCTCCTTCCTGCGGGCAGCTGATTTCCGCTTTTTGTTTTCGTTAGCTATTTGGCGGTAGACCTGTGTGTGTGAAACTACGATGCGACGGGAATCCTTGTTGAATTCGATCACTTTGAACTCTGCCTCCTCATCTTTCTTCAGGTTTCCACCATCTTCCTTGACGATATGACGTGAAGGGGCGAACACTTCCAAACCTTCGCGTTCGAAAATAACCTGTGCACCTTTGTCTAACAGTTCAGCTACTTTGCCTACGTGGGTGGAACCTTCGAAGAAAATACTCTCATAGGTATCCCAGGGGTTGTCTTCCACCTGCTTATGACCCAGGCTCAGGCGACGATTCTCAACATCGAGGTCAAGTACCACAACCTCCAGCTCTGCACCGATTCTGGTGAAGTCAGCAGGGTGTCTTACTTTCCTGGTCCAGCTCAGATCGCTGATGTGGATCAATCCGTCAATTCCTTTTTCCAGCTCAACAAATACACCGAAGTTGGTAAAGTTGCGCACAGTACCAGTGTGTTTTGATCCGAGCGGATATTTACTGGTGATGTCGGTCCATGGGTCCGGAGTCAACTGCCTGATGCCCAGGCTCATCTTGCGTTCTTCGCGATCCAGCGTCAATACAACCGCCTCTACCTCATCTCCTACCTTCATAAAATCCTGAGCGCTGCGAAGATGGGTTGACCAGCTCATTTCGCTCACGTGGATCAATCCTTCCACGCCCGGCTGAACTTCAACGAAGGCGCCGTAATCGGCAAGTATAACGACCTTGCCCTTCACCTTGTCTCCTTCCTTGATTTCCTTGCTTAGGCTATCCCATGGGTGTTCATGTAGTTGCTTGATACCCAATTGTATACGCGTTTTGTCTTCGTCAAAGTCGAGGATCACCACATTGATCTTTTCGTCTAGTTCCACCACTTCGCTCGGGTGATTGATGCGGCTCCATGACAGATCGGTGATATGCCCCAGCCCGTCTACACCTCCCAGATCCACGAATACTCCATAGCTGGTAATGTTCTTTACGGTACCTTCCAATACCTGTCCTTTTTCGAGTTTTCCGATGATCTTTTTCTTCTGGGCTTCTATATCGGCCTCGATCAATGCTTTATGAGAAACAACGACATTCTTGAATTCGTGGTTGATCTTCACCACCTTGAACTCCATGTTCTTTTCCACATACTGATCATAGTCCCGAATGGGTTTTACGTCAATCTGAGACCCAGGCAGGAACGCCTCGATCCCAAATACGTCTACGATCATGCCGCCTTTGGTGCGAAACTTCACGAATCCGGTAACTACCGATCCCTTATCGTATGCTTCGTTTATACGCTCCCAGGCCTTAATGCTGCGAGCCATACGATGCGACAGCACGAGCTGACCATTTTTATCTTCCCGCTTATCAATAAGCACCTCTACGCTATCCCCTTCCTTGAGCTCCGGATTGTAACGAAATTCGTTCAAAGAGATAACTCCCTCAGATTTTGCACCGATGTCTACGATCACTTCGCGATCGGTCATCGATACGACTTCTCCGGTCACCATTTCGTTCTCGATCACGCTGGATAGTGTGTCGACATACATGGCCTCCATCTGATCGCGCTCTTCTTTCGTGTAGCTCACACCGCTTCCGTCCGGATTATCCCAGTCAACTGGTGCTTCTTCCTCAACTTCAGCTACTTCCTCAACATTCTCCGCAGCAGTCTCAACAGCCTTTTCTGCTTCCTCATCAACTTCTTCAACTATTTCAGCTGTTACGCTGGTAGCTTCCTCAACTGGTTCTTCTACAGTTTCGGAGGCCATTTCTTCCGCTTTGTCTTCCGGTTTGCCTTCTGGTTTGCCTTCTGCTTTGTCTTGCGCTTGTTCTTCTGCGTTCCCGATCATTTCGGCCTTCGCTTCTTCAGTCTCCTGGTTTTTGCTTTCCTCGGACATAAAAAAAAATTGTATCCAAACGTGCCGGGTGGCCTGGCGCCCACGTCCGGAGCTGTTTAACTTAGTTCCGCTATTCCCTTTTTCAGTTTCACCCTTGCGCTCAAAAGGGCTGCAAAGGTACGAATTCCTTTTCCTTCCTGAAAGCGGGAAAAGTGCTGCAGCCAATGTGCTGCTGCCCGTGCGAATTGATCAACGCCTGGGAGCAGATCGGGAAGCCAGTAGTATCACACAACGCAGATTAGAGATCGCTCAGCTGAAAAGTCTCCTTTAAACGGGGGCCTTTCTCCGTCATCTGTAGCGTACAGCAATCGTTGTAGAAGTCGTGCTCCAAAAAGAGGATATATTCTTCCCTGGCTGCTTCCGGGAAAAAGCTTTTGCGTTCTTCCAGGGTGAGCAGGGGACGCGTATCGTATGCCATGACGTAGGGCAGGGGGATATGTCCTGTTGAGGGCAGCAGATCTGCCATAAACACCAATTTTGTTCCCTGATAATGGATCATCGGCACCATTTGACTGTCGGTATGCCCATCCACAAAAAGCACATCAATGCCCGGAAACACCTCTTTTACACGATCACTTTTGCCCCGTTCAATGAATTTCAGCTGACCACTCTCCCGGATCGGCAGAATGTTCTCAGGCAAAAAGCTCGCTTTTTCCCGTGCATTTGGCTCCGTGGCCCATTTCCAGTGGCGCTCATTACTCCAAAAAGTAGCGTTCCTGAATGCCGGTTCAAAATGTCCGGCCCCGGACGATGCCCGCCGGATTGCTCCACCCGCATGATCAAAATGCAGATGCGTTACAAACACGTCCGTGACATCGTCCCGCGAGTATCCGGCCGTCTTCAGGCTCCCATCCAGCGAATGATCTCCGAACAGGTAGTAGAAGCTAAAAAATTTTTCGCTCTGCTTATTGCCGATCCCCGTGTCGATCAGCATCAGCCGATCCCCATCTTCGATCAGCAGCAGTCGCATACTCCAGGGACACATGTTGTTATCGTCGGCCGGATTCGTTCGCGACCACAGACTTTTCGGTACCGCGCCAAACATGGCCCCACCGTCGAGCTTAAAATTTCCGGAGTGAATGGTATGTAGAGTCATAGGAGTAGTTTGCCCAAAGGTAAAATTCTGTCCGCATTCCTTACTTTGGGCCACCAAAACAAAACAGCAACATGTTCGGCGATCCGTTCTCACTGTTTGGCCATCTCCATGAACCCTTCGGCAAAAAAGCCGTTGTACTACCTATGCGTCCCGGAAATTTCAACCATATCAACCTGCCTTCCCGGGCCAGCCTCTGAATTGGATGAGCCGGTTTCGCCTCCACACGCTTCCCATCGCCGATACCAGGGCCTTTTCGCAGCTGGTGGTTGACTACGCCCACAATGCCCCGGGCCTTCGTTCGTTCTACGGCCTGCGGCCGGATGTGGAAGCGTTTAGGCTGCAGATGAAGGCAAGGGCGGATTTTGACAGCGAACACCGTTGCGTGCTGGTGAACGCACTAACACAGCAGTATGGCCGATTGAAGAACGTTCAGGTGGCCCCGGATCGCGTCGAAAAAAACATCGCCGCCCTGAAAGACCCGGATACGTTTACAGTCACAACCGGACACCAGCTGAACCTCTTTACCGGACCACTATACTTTTGGTACAAGATCATTCACGTAATAAATTTGGCCGGAGAACTCAAAAAAGCCTGTCCGGAATACCATTTTGTGCCCGTGTACTGGATGGCCACGGAGGATCACGACTTCGCGGAGATCGATCATATTCACCTTTTCGGCAAAACCCTTCGGTGGCATCGGTCCGATGGAGGAGCAGGGGCGGTCGGGCGCCTGTCCATGGCCGGGTTCGAAACCGTATTGAATGAGCTCAATGAGCTGACAGGTCCATCCGCAAATGCCCGCGATCTGCACGACCTCTTCAGGCGGGCCTACCTCGGTCAGAATACACTGGCCGATGCCACGCGGTACCTGGTGCACGAATTTTTTACCGGAGACGGATTAGTCATTTTGGACGGGGACGATCTGTCGTTGAAAGAGCTCTTTCATCCGGCCGCAGGCCGCGAAATAAAAGAAAAATTAACGCACAAACATGCTGCTGAGGCAGCAGCTCAATTGAAGCAAAAGTATCATGTACAGGTAGATCCGCGGGAGATCAACTTGTTTTATCTGGATGAGCTGGGGCGGGATCGGATCGGGGCCAGTGAAGCAGGATGGCATGTGGTAAACCGCGAAAAGACCTTTGATACGGCGGCGATTGAAATGGAAATGACCAGGCATCCGGAACGGTTTAGTCCGAACGTGTTGATGCGTCCGCTGTATCAGGAGACAATACTGCCAAACCTCGCGTATATCGGCGGTGGGGCAGAACTGGCCTATTGGATGGAGCTGAAAAACGGGTTCGAGGCTTTTGCTGTGCCCTTTCCCTTGCTGTTCCTGCGGAATTCGGCGCTGATCGTCAGTGCCAGGGAGCATGACAAGTGGGAACGGCTGGGACTGGAGTGGGCTGATCTGTTCGGGGAAACTGAGGCACTGGTGGAGCAATGCGTGACCGGACAGAGCAATGAGAACCTCGATTTTCAGAAGTACAGACGGATATTGGAGGAGCTGTTTGCCGAAATGGAGCAGATTGCTGATCGGACCGAGAAGAGTTTCGGTGGAGCGGTTCGGGCACAAAGGCAAAAACAGCTGAACGGGCTCGAAAAATTGCACAGGCGGCTGCTCAGGGCAGAGAAACGAAAACACCAGCAACTGGCCGATCGCGTGCGGACCCTCAAAAAAACCCTTTTCCCGATGGGGAAGCTTCAGGAACGCGTCGATAATTTTATTCCGTATTACATCGAATACGGCCCGGATCTCAAACGCGGATTGATGGAGCACCTGGATCCCTTCACCTTCGACTTTCACGTTCTTCATGCAAAAGACCGGTAACGAACAGATGCGACGCCAGATCCTGAAAGGGCATGACCCTTCCGATTTTAGGAAAATGCTTTTTGGAGGAGATGACATCCATGTATCCTAAAAGCCTAAAACGAAGAACTTGGATCTGATCATCATTGCACTTGCAGCCTTGCTGGCCTCCTGGCTAACCCTCATTAGCGGGTTTGGACTGGGTACTTTGCTGCTGCCGGTATTTGCGCTGTTCTTTGACCTTGAAGTGGCCATTGCGCTTACAGCTATCGTACATGTGCTCAATAACCTCTTTAAGTTTGGCATACTCGCCAAATGGGTTCATCGCCCCACTGTACTGTGGTTTGGGGTTCCGGGCATCGCCGGTGCCTTTCTCGGGGTGCGCCTGCTTTCGGGTCTGAGCCATCTGGAGCCCTGGTATCGTTCGGAAAGTTTACTTATAGATCCGCTCAAAGCGGTGATCGGCGTGCTCATGATCCTTTTTGCGCTAACGGAACTCGTTCCCCGCATCAGGCAGTTTTCCTTCAAAAGGCGGTTTCTCGCCGCAGGCGGTATACTGTCGGGCTTTTTTGGTGGCCTCAGTGGTCACCAGGGTGCGTTGCGGAGCATGTTCCTGATCAGGGCCGGCCTCCCGAAGGAGGGCTATATCGCTACAGGCGTGGCGATTGCCCTGCTGGTCGATCTTACACGGATACCGATGTATCTGGCACGCATGCCTCACGGCATGATGAGTGCGCACTGGCAACCGGTGATGATCGCAATAGGAAGCGCCTTTATCGGCGCGCTGGTCGGAAAGCGGATGATGAAAAAAATAACCTTGCGCTTCGTTCAGATCCTGGTGGGTATTATGATGATGGGCATTGGATGCGGATTGATCGTGGGACTTATTTGATACCTTTGCCTATGCGAGAGATGATCCTGATCCTCGACTTCGGTTCGCAGTACACAGAACTTATTGCGCGCCGCATTCGCGAGCTCAACGCGTACTGCGAAATACACCCGTTTAACCATTTTCCGGAGATCACCGATAACATCAGGGGCGTTATCCTCAGCGGGAGTCCTTTTTCCGTGCATTCGGAAGACGCGCCTCAACCCGATCTGAGTGCGATCAAAGGTAAGGTACCCTTGCTTGGCGTTTGCTACGGAGCTCAGTGGCTGGCCCTTTCGAACGGAGGCCGTGTGGAACCGTCAAAGGTGCGTGAGTATGGCCGTGCTAACCTGAGCTTTGTGAATAACAGCAATGTGCTTTTTAAAGGTGTGCATACCGGCTCCCAGGTATGGATGAGCCATGGCGATACAATTGGACATCTGCCCGAAGGGCATGAAATTATTGCCAGCACGCATGACGTGAAAATAGCTGGGTATCATATTTCAAACGAGGATACTTTTGCGATCCAGTTCCACCCGGAGGTGTATCATAGCACAGACGGGAAAACGCTTCTGCAGAATTTTGTGGACGATATTTGTCATTGCCCGCGCAATTGGACTCCGAACAGCTTCATTGACGATACCGTGATCCAACTGAAGGAGCAGCTCGGAAACGATAAGGTGGTGCTCGGACTTTCGGGCGGCGTGGACAGTACGGTTGCGGCAATACTGTTCCATAAGGCAATCGGGGAGAATTTGTACGGCATCTTCGTGGATAACGGGCTGCTGCGGAAAAATGAATTTGAAGATGTGCTCCGTCGGTACCGGCACATGGGGCTGAATGTGCACGGGGTCAATGCCCGGGATCAGTTCCTCGCGGCATTGGATGGGATCAGTGATCCGGAGATCAAGCGAAAAACGATCGGTCGCGTATTCATTGAGGTATTTGACCGGGAGGCACACAGGATCAAAGACGTGAAATGGCTGGGGCAGGGGACTATTTATCCTGACGTGATCGAGTCGGTCAGCTTAAAGGGGCCTTCTGCCACCATCAAGAGTCACCATAACGTGGGCGGATTACCGGAATTCATGAAATTAAAGGTCGTGGAACCATTGAATACCTTGTTTAAGGATGAGGTTCGCCGGATTGGGCGCAGCCTGGACATTGATGAGGAATTGCTGGGCCGGCATCCCTTCCCGGGACCGGGTTTGGCGATCCGCATCCTCGGCGAGGTCACCCCCGGTAAGGTGGCAATACTGCGGGAAGCCGATCATATTTTCATTCAGGGACTAAAGGATCAGGGGCTGTACGACGATGTCTGGCAGGCCGGGGCCATACTGCTCAGCACCGTGAACAGCGTTGGTGTGATGGGCGACGAGCGCACTTATGAAAATGCAGTGGTTCTGAGGGCCGTGGTGAGCACCGATGGTATGACAGCCGACTGGGCGCATTTGCCTCACGAATTCCTGGCACAAATTTCAGGTCAGATCATAAACCGCGTCAAAGGGGTGAACCGGGTTGCATACGACATCAGCTCCAAGCCGCCTGCAACGATCGAATGGGAATGACCGGAAGAGCGTTTATGGTTTTTAGTTTTAATTTTGGTTTCCGGCTTTTTCATACTATTCGATCATTCAGTGCCCCCTTAGTGCCCAGGCGGATAATCATATCGACCCTTTTTTTTCTGATGGCGACCATGGCCTACGGCCAGATGGATACCGCCGCAGATCAGATGGATACCGCAGATCAAAAATTTGTTACGCACGAGGTACAGCCCAGGGAAACGATCTATGGTATTTGCAGGGAATACGCAATTGATCAGGAAACCCTGGTCAAATACAATCCGCAACTCGCGGATGGGCTCAGGATCGGGCAGAAGCTACTGATCCCCGTGGTTGAGCGTCAGCCCGTGGAGGATCTTTTTCTGGCTGGCGAAGCTTATTTGCTTCATCGGGTAGTCAAGGGAAATACGATCTACAGTATAACCACGGAATATGGGGTCGGTACGCAGCAACTATATGAGCTGAATCCGGATCTGGTCGAAAATGGTTTGCAGGTCGGAACGCTGTTGAAGATCCCGGTAGAGGTTGATCTGACCGCTCCGGCCGATAAGGCCATGAAGAAGATGAAGGCCGGACCAAAATGGACATCGGCCATCCGGCTCGAGACTGTACCCGACAGCCTGAAGGGGAATTCCTATCGGATCGGGCTCATATTGCCTTTCTACCTTCAGATCAATGACAGCCTTGATATGGATCGTGTCCTTGAAGAAGATCCCACGGTGTTCCCCAGGTCCGAGATCGCCCTTGATTTCTACTATGGATTGCGGATCGCCCTGGATACCTTAGCCCGGCAGGGACTGCAAATCGAACTATCCGTAGAAGATTCGGAGGACGATCCTTTTTTTTCCTGGGCGGCCTACCAGAAAATGGCAGATCATGATTTGATCATCGGACCGTTATACAGCCACAATATACTTGCCATTGCTGATCACCGGCAGGATCAGGGCCCCTTATTGGTATCGCCGTTCAGTACGGATCCGGCCATTGTTTATTCGCACGCCCGCAATGCCCAGGTGCTGGCATCGGACCGGCAAATGATTGATTTTCTGGCGCGATCGGTCATTGAACGTTTTCGCGACAGTCACCTTTTTATGGTCTATACCAATGCGATGCAGGATACGCTCCATGCAGCCCTGATGCGAGAGAAATTCAGCTATTACCTTGATTCGGGAAAGGTGCGCGAGATCCGGGTCTTTGATGTGCAGATTGACGGCCTGGCCTGGCTGAAGGATGACGACACGAATGTGGTTATTGTGCCCAGTACGGATAAGGTGTTTATGACCGACCTGATAACCCAGCTCAATGCCAAGCGAATGAAAAACGTGATCGTGATCGGGTTACCTGAGATGGAGCAGCTGGATGTGGACAAGGCTTATTTTAATAATCTGAACTTCCATTATCCGGCCGCGCAGGCCGTGAACTACCGGGATAGCCTGGTGCAGTCCTTCCTGATCCAGTACCGAAATCGTTTTCATGATGAACCGAGTCGTTTTTCGATCCAGGGCTTCGATATTGGGTATTTTTTTGGGCGTATGCTTATGGAAACAGGTTCCCTGGCGAAAATTACCTCCCGAAAGGAGCGGCTTCTTCAGAACGGATTTGATTTTCGGGAGAACAGCAAGGGGAGTTACGTCAACAAGCATGTATTCCTGATGCGCTACAAGGGATTTGAACGGATCATCGTACGATAAACTTTTTCACAAGATTTACCTTGGATAAGTGTGCAACTTTGGTAACTTTGTAATGAACGCTGCAGATGCGGTAGCAATAAGTAGGTAAGAAATCGGTGACAACAAAACAATCGGTGGCGATTTACAAAGCTCGTGAGTATTTTACAGCTGAGCTTCTCAGGCAGCCTGAAACGGGAATGGGATATCAAAAAGTTAGCGCAAAGCGATTTGATCGCTATCTTTCACAAGAGTTCATTGTTTACAATGCAGAATTAATTGTAGAACTAAACGGTAGTTTTCAAGAAAGCAAGAAAAGAATTTTACGCAAAGGCTATGATATGCAATATTAAACGAATTAAGCGAATCAAATTATTTGGAGTTAAATGTAGATAAAATTGAAGTCTTGTCAGGAGCAGCAAGTGAAAATCGTCCTCAATTAGCAAATGGGGAAGACGTTTTTGTAAGACTCTCATCTTATAAAAACGACAGGAGAGTGAATGTTGATCAAAAATGCCTTTTGAATGGAACATATACGACAACATTTAAGGATTATCAAAAGTGTAAGAAAATTGCTTGCAACCCCATTGACAGATATGCATTACCAAACGATGAAAAAATTAAATGGTCCTTTTTTGTTAAACCCCAAATATGCGATGAATATCGACTAGGAATAGTCCAACCTGCACATGGACATAATGGTGGAGGGGATGAGGCCCTTTTTGACAATGGAATTTCTGCCAATACGCTTTTTAAAATCACTCCTTATTAAATGAAAAAACTAAAACTTTTAAAACATCAGATTGAGGCTTTAATACATCTGCCAGAAACGGGAATGGGATATCAAAAAGTAAAACTGATATTCAGGAATGGAGAAATTTTAAATGACATAACTGTCCTCAACTCGGAACTTCTGTTGATAAAAGATGATCAAAGCATAAGTGCTGATGAAATTGACGAAATTGAACTTGAAAGTTAAATTCTAATGCATTAGATCTTTAGCTTCATTCCAAAAATCAGAAAGTAGCTTTAAAATGGAGCTACTCTGTAGGGTATATGGCTTTTTTATACTCGCGTATGCTTATAGAACGAACAGTTATCAAGGGAAGAGTTATAAGACTTTTAGCGGCCTGCTTAGTCTTAAGCTTGCTGATTGAAATAGTGTCGTGTACCGACACAGACAACAGGTACTCCAAAGGAAAACAAGAATACACTGATGGCAATTTGATGGAAGCGAAATCGCTGGTACGTGATATTACTCCGGAAAGTGAGTTCTACGATTCTGCGCAGATTTTATTGGCTAAAATAGATAGCTCCGAACAATATGAGCTGAAAGAAAGTTTAAAAACCCTTATTGAGGAAATTTCAAACTTTAAAGGAAGCAAAACGGTCTCATCATTGGAGGAAGTTCTGGCCAAGGTGGTGACATTTAGACTTTATGCAGCTATGATAGTCGCCGCTGAAGGTAGCGAAGATGAAGAGATAAAGTCGCTTGGTAAGAAATTGGGGGTCAAAGTATCATCATTGCAAAGAAGGGAGTTGCCAAGGCTAAGGAAACTATATGCGTCATACATGGATACTAAGCTTTGGAAGTATGACATAGACGTTGTAGTAAAAGGGGGTAATTATAATACGATTGAGTTTGTTGGTGGATTATTTGCGGCGAATAAAAACATATTAGATTTTCATGTTTCCATTCTAGAGACGATTAAAGACCTCAGATTTACAAGGATTAATTACAAATGGTATGAGTATGACGATGAATACACATACTATAAAATCAGCTCAAAAAAAGATTCGGAACTTTATATATTGATGTCACGATAACTTGAATGTAGGAGGCACCAAAGAATGCAGGGGCTTTCTGAACAGGTGCAGCTTGCTGGTCGGTAAACGGATCAATTGGACCGGCTCAGGTCAAAGTGGTACAACTCCTTTCCGTCTGCATCAATTACCCGTAATTTCAGTTTGCGCTCCTTACGGGGGCCGGTGATCTCAAAAAGTCCAAAGCAGTGTTTACTGACCCAGGTTCCTTCCACCCGCAGGGTGTTGTTTTCTTCGATGTTTTGATCCCGGGCGGTTCCGGCCGTGAGGGGAGAGATGGTTACATCGTAAATACGTGGCTGGCCCCTGGCTTCAAGCAGGCTGATCTCACTGTGATGCCGGTCGCCAGTGAGAAAAACGACTCCTTCAATCCCGTTCATGTAAATGAAGTCAATGATCTGTTGGCGCTCAGCCGGGCTCAGGGCTATGAGGTTTTCGTGACTGGCGGAGGTGTTTAGGAATTGCCCGCCCATAACAACGAATTTGTAGGGGGCATAGCTGTTGGCGAGGTTGTCAAAAAGCCACTCAAGCTGTTGCTGACCAAAAACGACCCGATTGAGGGAGTCGATATCCTTTCGGTTATTGCTGTTGCGAAACCAGCGGTTGTCGAGCATATAGAACTCCATATCAGCCCACTGGAATATGGTCGTAATACCCTCACCGTTGAGTCCGCTGGTCGGGTTAGCCCAGAAGAGGTCAAAAGCCTCTTTGGTCCAGGCCTTGTTGCGAAAACTTCGATCGCTGTTGTTGGGGCCGTAATCGTGATCGTCCCATATGGCGTAATGATGCACATGCCCGAGTAAATGCTGCATTTCCGGTAGGGAGCGGGTATGGGTGTTTCGGTAAAGGATACCGCGACGTGTGTACCAATCGGCCTCGCGCAGATAAACATTGTCGCCCATCCAGATCATGAAATTCGGATCAGCCTTGCTCAGGGTTTCAAAGATCTGATAGTGACTTCCGTAGCTGTTTCCCGGCCGGTCGTACTGTTGTTCACTTACGTAGGAACAGGACCCGATCGCAAAAGTGAATTCGGGCGGATCTTTGCGCCATTGCCATAATTCCTGCGTTTCGAAATTGAGCTGACGATCCAGCTGAATCGGTATACCATTGATATATAAGCGGTAGGTGTATTTCCGTCCTTCCTCAACTGAATCGCAAATAGCCTGGGCAACAAAGGCATTATGGGCCTCCGTGTGTATTGTGGCGGTCATGTATTCGTGCGATTTGCCCTGCTCTGTATAGCCAAAGGCCACCTCTGCTGCTCCGGTCGTCTGCACCCAGAGGGCTACTTCGCGCATTTCCGAATAACCCACCATGGGTCCGCTTTGAACGGAAGTCTGTGCGAAAGTGATTGCAAAGGGGAAGAATAATGGAATGGAAAGGACTTTTTTCATAAAACCGGGATATGGAATGCGAAGGTACTCAGTAAGCCTTAATTGATCATCGAATTTTAAGGGCCTGTATTCGAATAGATAACTGTTTTAAACGTCGCGAAGGCGCGGAAGGCTTCCTCCCTAAAAAAACAACTATTCAATACGCTTCCTGAAACTTAGCCAGAATGGACTAATTAATTAAAACATTAATACCTTCAGTTTTTTTGATCCATTCAGGAAGAGTTTGGACCTGAATATCCAGAAGATCGCAAATAGCTGGAATTTTCCTGAATGTTTTGTTATCATTCTCACTTCTTGTCTCTTCGGTTATGATTACAACGTTATCGTTAAATAAATTTGGCTCATTTAATAATTTAAGTGCAAGAATTATCATTCTGGCATCTGCGCTTTTAAGAAACTCTTCTTTTTGATTTTCAAATTCAGCTTCGCTCAGTCTCCTAGAATGACGTGTTCTGAATTGATTATCCAAAAGATTATAAAATTTTTCCCGCGGAACTAATTCGTTTGTTTTTCTATATTTTTTCTTGAATTCTGATTTGGTAAGAAAGCTTAACTCTTTTAAAATCAATCTTTGTGAAACTTTTTCACATTCATCATAAACAGCATCAATTATGAGAACTTCACCACTTTCAATTTTCGCTTTAAAAAAGTCAATTAATTTCTCTTTAGCATCAAATGGCAAGTAATAACGCACCAATGACAATAAGGAATTGGTATCCATTATTACTTTCATTCAATGTACTCGTTTAATTTTTCCGATTTAATATTTAACTTCTTACATACTTCATATTCATTGAGCACACCTTCATAAAATGCTGTTTGTATTGTTGAGATAAAAAGAGGACTTTTTATAGGTTTTGGAACTGATCCATGTTGTTTAATTCCTGGTTCCTTCAAACATTCCTTTTGTTTTTCTCTTTCTTTTTTTTGTTTATATTCCTCTTCAAGATCTGATTTTACCAGGGGATAATCTTCTTTTGATATCTTTCCCGAATAGAGCATACGAGTAAAAATGGCCAATCGGCTCAAATGAGTTTCGTTTGATATTTTCTCAACTAATGCACATTGATAATCGTTTTCCCCTGTAGCTATATCTATTTGGTCTATCTCATTTGCATGATTTCCGGAAAGGAAAAAGAAAGCGAAGTTATTGCACCACTTCTCAATCTGACCCGGAGGGTTCCTTCCTGGATCGCCATAATCAATTTCTTCAATCTCTTCCTTATCTAAAAGGTAATGTCCAAGCTCATGGGCCAATGTAAAGATCTCTCGAGAAAAAGATTGGTGTCGTTTTAGAACAATTAGGTTGGGATTCAGGTAGAATCCATCAATGTTTGCCTTCTCCTTCTTATTCCAGGTCTCAATAAATTCGAAAACAAAAATATTCTTATTAGCCAAGGCTGAAATAATTGATTTTAAGAAGTCTCTTCTATTTGTTTCAAAGGTTAGTGATAGTTCTTTTCGAAGAGATGATGCTACTTTTCGAGGATTATCATTTATTGTATATGTAGATATCTTTCGCTTTAAATCTAAATCGGACAACTTTGCTATTGCGGAAAGCGATAGCTTCATCTCTTCAAATTGATTTACAATTTTTTTTGCACCAATGTTTAATTCATCTGTGTGAAAATGATCTTTTCTAAAGAAAATGCTTGCTTCTTTTGGATTTTTTAGTATTTTTGGATCAAGATAATAATGAAGACCCTTATTAAATATTTTATCAATCCTTTTCAGGTAAGAAACTTTGATTTCTTTATTATCAAAAATCTCTTTCTTAGAAATCGGATTCTTCAAACCTTCACTTATCAGCTCAAGAAACTCGTCGAGTGACAGTCTGTACATGGAACGTAGGTGCTCAATCCGCGATATGTTGTGTTCAACTTTCAAGAAGGGAGTGGGATAGTTACCAGACCTCAAAGGTAGGACAATATAAGGAATAGGCAACAATTAGTTGATCCTTTCCAATTCCAAGTGGCGAAGCGAAACGGTGTCACCTAAGCCAATGGGCACCTGATATGTTTGGGCAAAGAACCCGTTACATCGCCCATGCCTTTTGCGCAGCAGCGCCTTCGGAGCTCCGCTCCTTTGCCACTGCTGTTCAATACCAACATTAAATGGAAATCCGTAGTTTTGAGTGTTCCAAATTAAGGGAAGCCTTCAGAAGGTGTTCCGAAATCATCATTCAAAAAATTATTTCATAAAATACTATGAAAAGCATTGAAGGAGAAGAATTTAAGAACATTATACAAAGCGGGCATATAAATTTACTTATTGGTGCTGGCTGTTCTTTGCCTTATCTGACTACGCTCAACGATATTGAAAATCGAATGAATAAAGAAGCTACCAGAGAAGAAGCGCAAAAGGATTATTACAAACTGATAAAGAAATCAAAAGCTATACTTAATGATAAACAACTTCAAATAAAAGAGGAGAAAGACGAGGAGTTATGTAAAACAAAAAAAGGATATGATTCATTTCTTATTTTTTGGGCGGAAACAATTTCTAGTAGATCATTACATATCGTCAATAAGCAGGTCAATATATTCACTACCAATTTTGATATGTTCATGGAAAATTCTTGCGAAAGACTTGGTATTCCTTATAATGATGGATTTGCTGGACAGATAAAACCCACATTTGATGTTGCAAATTTTAATAAAATACAGAAATACAAGAGTTTACAGTTCGATAACACTTCTGATATTCCCCTTTTAAATATTATTAAACTACACGGATCAGTTTCTTGGAAAGCAAAAGACGAAAAGATAACTTATTCAAACGGCTCTCATATCGATGATGATCTTGAGGGCAAATCGGGAGACGACTTTGAAAAAGAATACAAAAAGATTGCTGTTATCAATCCAAACGCAGAAAAACATTTTGGAACGGTTATCAATTCAAACTACGCCTCAATGTTGAGGAAGTTTACTTTGGAATTGGAAAAAGAAAATAGCGTCTTGATTATAATTGGTTTTTCTTTGGAGGATAAACATATCAAAGATCTTTTGTATGGTGTAATGAAGTCCAATCCCACTCTGGTTGTGATCTATTTCTCGTACCTACAATACAACGAAACAGAGGATAGATTGAAAGAAAAGAAAAATTCCAACCTATACGTAATTTCATCAGAAGCCGACTTTTCTTTTGAAAAAATCATCAAATATCTTTGTGGTGTTTTTAACAATGACAGCACTGAACAACAAAAATGATGAAGAATAATTTTAATTTGCAAGACATACTTGTTGACGATTCCGTTTTTACGATAGGAAGTGTTTATAGTGTTAAAGAAAAAAACATTGTTATCAAAGTTAATAAGGACAAAAACCTTCCACATTTATTTTTTGAAGGAAGAATTATTAAGAATGTATCCGTTGGACTTTCAAATTATGTAAAAATTCTCAAAGGGTTTACAGAGATTATATGTAAAGTTGAAGGCGAATATCTTGAAGAAGATAAATATCAATCAAATAAAGAATACTATAGTGAAAAGCAAAAAATAAATCGTTTTTTGAATGTTTCAGTTTTTGGGTTTTATGATAATGATCAAAAATTTCAGCACGGTATTAAAGAACTGCCATTGATTGGTAGTGAGTGTAGATTACTTTCGAGAAAAGAATTTGAAACTTTGCACGAATTATCTGATCAAAAAGAATTATCTATAACCCTCGGCTCCTTAGTAGATGAAGAAACGCAACACATAAGTATATCTGTAAACAGGTTGTTTGCTGGGCATATTGGTATTTTCGGCAACACAGGATCCGGAAAATCAAATACTTTGGCAAAAATGTATACGGAATTATTTAATATAGAAAATAGCAATTTTGAAAAATCAAAATTTGTTTTTATAGATTTTAATGCTGAATATTCCAACGATGTTCTGAGAGAAAATAAGACAATTTATAAATTAAGAACAAAAAATGATGGAGGAGAAAAATATCCAATTTTGAAAACTGAAATTGAAAAATTAGAACTTTTATCTATTTTACTCGATGCTACTGAAAAAACACAACAGCCCTTTTTGCATAGAGCTATAGGTACTAAGCCATTTGATAGCCAAAATCACAATTATAAAAAAGAAGTTGAAAATTTTTTGAAAATTATTCTCACAAAAAATAATGTAATTTTTAATAAATCATTTTTGAATAAATTTATTAAAGATTTTAAAGATATTGGTTTCGATTTATCAAATAATAAAGATATTAATGAACTTCATTACAATTCAGGAACAAAAGGATTTTATTTTAACGAAAGCAATTATATAAATGATGGAAATATAGATGAATATTTTAATAAATTTTTTAGCATTTCATGTCGTGATTTAACTGAATCACAAAAAATACAATTTAAAATATTTCATCGGTATTATTTTGAAATTTTAAACGATTATGCAAATCAAGAACATATCAGTCCATTAATCGGAAGATTAAAAAAAAGATTTGATATGTTGGATAAGGTATTTGAAATAAAATCAGAACAAGAATCTAAAAACGACATTGAAGTTATTGATTTAAAAAATGTAAATTTAGAAATGAAAAAAATAATACCTTTGTTAATTTGTAAAACAAATTATGATGAGCAAAAAAACAAAAGAGATCACGATAAAAATAACTCATTAAACATCATAATTGATGAGGCTCATAATATTCTTTCTGAAAACTCCAATAGAGAATCAGAATCTTGGAAAGATTATCGATTAGAAACATTTGAAGAGATAATAAAAGAAGGAAGAAAATTTGGTGTTTTCCTTACGATAGCAAGTCAAAGACCGTCGGATATATCACCAACTATAATTTCTCAATTACACAACTATTTTATTCATAAACTAATGAATGATAATGACTTGAGATCAATTAACAAGGCAGTGAGCTATCTCGATAAACTTTCCTTTGATTCAATTTCAAACCTCTCTGTCGGGTGCTGTTTTATCGCGGGACAAATGACACAATTTCCGCTATCGGTAAAAGTTCAATTGCTAGATGAAAATAGGAGGCCACAGAGCGAAACAACTGATTTTGACGAGCTGTGGAGAAAAAATTAAAGAGCTACGCTTGCACGCGCACTGGGCGGCTTGGCGCAAGCGCAAAGAGCTACTGAAGGCTTCAAAAGGACCTGTGGAAGCTGCTGGGAGTCAATTTGTCTTCTACAATATTTCGAAATTTTTCCTGAAGTGTCATATCTTTAGTGGTAAATCTATTGCTTATGCCCAATTTACAAACAAGTTGCTTCACTTATAAAGAGAGACCTCGAAAATTACGATTTCAAAGGCGTAGCTGAGACCAGATGTGCAAACGAGGCGCAAGCCCGAGTACTTCTTATCGAGCCTTTCTTGTCTGCACTGGGATATGGCGTGGTGAGTGACGTAATTCCAGAATTCAATGCGGACTTTGGTGCTCGAAAAGGCAACGAAGTGGACTATGCAATAACAATCAATTCAAGGAATCCCATTATACTAGTGGAAGCGAAACCGGTCAGCACTAAGCTCTCTGATGAGCATGCTGGTCAGCTCAACAACTACTTCGTCAATACGGCTTCAGCTAAGGTCGGTTTATTGGCGAACGGATTAGATTACATCTTTTATTTATACAATTCGGACGGGCAGAATATTTTGCACCCGACACCACTTCTCTCATTTAACGTTCTTGAATATTCGAACAACGATCTTGAGGAGTTGGCACGATTCCACAAATCGGTGATCGAACCAAAAGAAATTGGTTGAAGAAGCAGATAAGCGAGCTTTCATGGAGTCATTTGAGGAGGCTCTATTTAAAGAGTTCCCATCACCTTCCGAAGAGTTCCTGAAGGCACTATTCAATCGCATGTCCAATGGCAAAAGGATGACCAGGGAGCGTCGTGAAACGCTCCTGGAGTTAATAAACCCGTTTTCAATAAAGCTTGCCTACGATAAACTGCTGGAAGCCGAAATAGCCTCTGGTAACAGTGGCATAATCACTACGGATGAGGAGAAAAAAGCGTTCCACTACATACATTCTCTGTTTCTCAATGTACGAGGCATTGATGCCTCAAGAATCTCACATCGAGATCAGAAAACGAAATTATCGATTGTTGTTGACGGCAACATCCGCAAAACAATTTGCTCGTTAAAATTTACCAAGTCTGGTATTCGGATGGATATAGGCGGTTTGGTGCACGAGCTCGACCGAATCGAAGATGTGGTAAAACAAAGCAAGGAACTGAAAGCTGTGGCGAGGCAATACTTGTCGGATGATTGACGCGAATGCACAGACACCGGGCAGTAGCCAAAAGCAACCAACCCAAGGCCCAAAGTTATACGAAGCATACTGTTTGTAACGTGAACAGGCAGTTTACCCGCGAAACAATTGATCCGTATGGCTACAGATATTAAATTTGTGGCCAGGTAGCGAGCTTATGGATTTTATCAACCTGTTTCAGGAAGCATACAGTTACCGGGAATACCGCAACCTCCTGGATGCCCTCCTTGCGGCGGGAAAAACAACCGGATCAAACCAGACCGAGACCTATCTGCGGTATGCCACACTCAACATGAAACGGATGCAGCGGCTCGATAAACGGCCTGATCTGGAACCGGAGGTGAAAGAGGCTGTGAAGGGGTTGAAGCGATCAATGTTTTGGCTGATCCTGACAGAGGGTTGGTGTGGCGATGCCGCCCAGATCGTGCCGGTTGTGCAGCGAATGGCAGAAGAGAACCCCCATGTGCTGCCGCGCTACATCCTGCGCGATGAGCATCCTGACGTGATGGACCAGTTCCTCACCGATGGAGGACGCGCCATTCCGATCATCATTATGCTCAACCCGAAAACCGGCAAGGTGATCAATCACTGGGGGCCACGCCCGGCCGAAGCACAGAAAATCGTGCGTCGCTGGAAAGCGAGTAACAGCAACGACTACGAGGTGCTAAGTAAAGAACTACACGCCTGGTATGCCAGGGACAGGACCTTGTCGGTTCAACGCGAATTCATGAAAGCGGTGCAGACCGCTGCGAAATAAGGTCTCAGTCGTAACAGACGGGTAATTGCCTTGTCAGGAACCTACATTTGCCTGTAAGGGCAGAAAAAGGACCTCCTGAGCTCCGGGGCCGGTCCGATGGAACGGGGCAATATCCCCAAAAAGGCCTATTCATAGTTCCTTTTTAGGTGTGTTGATCAGCTTGTGGAAGGACGGGGCTGTTGGGAATACTGCTAACTTTGCCCCTATGAACGAACGGATCAAACGCACCCTCATGGGCGGGATCATTTTTGGTGCCGGATTTACGCTCTTTCTAACGACACGCGTATCGATAGATAAAGCATTACTACTCGGGTTCACCTCTGGAATCCTGATCGGAGGTACCGTTTATTTTTTTTACCTTCCGCCTAAACGGCGAGATAAGCATGGCCGCACCTTGCCAGGTGTCCTCGATAATGGAGACAAGATCCTGATGCGGGAGGGTGCCAGCCACCTTTGGAAGGGTGATATGATCGGAGGCACCCTGTATCTCACGCACGACTATCTCCTCTTTCAATCGCACAGCTATAGCCTGCGAAAACATCAAATGCAGATCCCGGTAAATGAGATTGAGGACGTGAAGGAAGACGCTATGTTCGGCATTTATGCCACAGGGATAAAACTCACCCTGGAAAGCGGGCAGGTGATCAAATTTCAGGTAAAAAACCGCGGGTACTGGCTGGAGCGGTTGAACAGCTGATCTTTAACTCAGCCCGATCCTGGATCACCCATTTTGCTTGCTGATCCACCCTAATGGGCCTCCACAACGGCAAACATGATCTGCAATGGGCCTGAGGTGTGCCGACATACCCGGGTTTGATCGCGCCGTGAGGCGCTGTTCCCGTTTTAGTTAGGCTGGCTTTGGCTCCGAATACTGCGTTTTCAGCCCTCAGATCCGTTTTATATGCTGTTTTATGAGCTTGATCTGCTCATTGAGCAACCCGTGCCTGTCGAGCTTCTTAACCTCCGTTATGAGGTTGCTCGCCTCTCTCTTCCGATTCCGGCCTATTGCCGCGCTCGCCAGCGAAAGTTTGGCCATTGCCCGGTCGTGCGACATTCGCAACCCGATATTCAATGCCTTTTTGAAGTATTTCTCTGCCTCAAAGATACCGCCTTTCTGACTGGTCGTCAGTCCCCGCAAAAAGTAATAATAGGCCGTTTGCGTTCGTACCAGGTGTTGTGGCTGCTTTATGTAATTGAGGTATTTTTCCGCTTTTTCCGGATGGCCCTTTCGCACGAACCAAAAGGCCACCAGCAGCATCTCGTTCCGGAAGATCAGCAGGAGCACCAGCCCTGCCAGGAGTACCAACAGGATCCCATTTCCGATGTTTCCTTCAATGAACTGAAATACCGCCCAGGTGAGAAGTGCGGTCATCAGCACGATCTTGATGATCTTATTCAGCATGATGTCTTCGTTTATCGAATGGCAAAAATACAAGTTACGCCCGGATAGGGAACCTGAAGGTCAATAATGCCAATGAGCTATATTTGCGCCACACTATTGAACATGCAATCTATGAGCCGGCAGGTACGCGATCTTGAACCGAAACCCCTTTGGAACTATTTTGAAGACCTGAACGCAGTGCCCCGGCCTTCAAAGAAAGAGGAGCGTGTGATCCGGTTCATTATGGATTTCGGGAACTCACTGGGGCTTGAAACAGTGAGCGATCGGGTTGGAAACGTGCGGATCCGTAAACCGGCCACCTCGGGCATGGAAGACCGCATGATCGTTACCCTGCAGAGTCACCTCGATATGGTGCATCAGAAAAATGCATCAACCGACTTTGACTTCCTTACGGAAGGGATCAGGAGTTATGTGGATGGGGATTGGGTTAAAGCCAGGGGAACCACGCTCGGGGCTGACAATGGGATCGGTGTGGCATCGATCATGAGCCTGCTCGCCTCCGGGGATATTCCACATCCGCCGCTTGAGGCAATTTTTACCATTGACGAGGAAACCGGTATGAGCGGTGCTATGGGACTTGAGCCGGGATTCCTGAAAGGCGGGATCCTGCTAAACCTCGATACTGAAGACGATAATGAGCTCAGTATCGGTTGCGCGGGTGGGATCGACACCATCGCCGAAATGGATTACGAAGAAAACATCCTCCCGCAGGGAGTAACGGGTATCCGCATTGCCGTGAACGGACTAAAAGGAGGGCATAGTGGGGTGGATATTCACCTGGGGCGTGGGAATGCCAATAAGATCATGAACCGGCTGCTGTTTGAAACGAATGAACGGTTTGGGATGCAGATCGTGGAGATTGACGGGGGAGGGCTCCGGAATGCGATCCCGCGCGAGAGTTTTGCAACGGTGGTAGTGGAAGATGCAGATGGGTTTCTCCGCTACGTGAACGAATTGGGAGCAGTGATCAAAGCTGAGCTGAAAACAACGGAGCCGAACCTGAAGATCGGGGCTTCACGGACTGATGCTGCCGGCAAGGTGGTGAAAGTTGAGCAGCAGGAACAGATATTATGCGCATTGTATTCCATGGTGAACGGCGTGTATCGCATGAGTGCCGACATTCCGGATCTGGTTGAGACCAGCAGCAATCTGGCCCGCGTAGTGATCAGGGACGGACACTTCAGTATGCAGAGCTTGCAGCGGAGTTCGGTTGATTCGGCAAAAAAAGATATTGCGGCGAGTATTCGTGCCACTTTCCAAATGATCGGTGCCACGGTTCATCACGAGGGTTCGTATCCGGGCTGGGCTCCCAATCCGGATTCTGCTATCCTGGGCATAATGAGCGATCTGTATCGCGAAATCAATGGCGAAGAGCCAAATATTCTGGCTTGCCATGCCGGTTTGGAATGCGGATTGCTGGGAACGCATTATCCCGAAATGGATATGATCAGTTTTGGTCCGAACATCCGGAATCCACATTCTCCGGACGAGAAGGTGCAGATCAGCTCGGTGCAGAAATATTGGAATTTCCTGCTCGAAACCCTTAAGCGTATTCCCGTCAGAAATAAGGCCGGTGCACTGCTCCATCAGTAGAGCTTATAGCTCCGGCGATGAATTAAGTTTGCTTCATGACGACCTGGGCACAGCGGATCCTATCCGTAAATGAACAGCTTGATGCCGATTCCTGGAAGCTTCCCGCGGGGATCCGGGCGATGAACCCCTTCAGGGGAGATGGATCGGACCACGTTCGAAGCATAGGCAAGGCTTTTTATCAGAAGTTCTATAACGACAAGGAACCCCGGAAGCTGGTTCTGGGGATCAATCCGGGCCGATTGGGAGCCGGCGCCACCGGTATTCCCTTCACCGATACCAGGCGGATGGAAAACGTTTGCGGGATTCCGGCCGGTGAGCTTCACACCCATGAACCTTCATCTGTTTTCGTGTATGAGGTTATTGATGCTTATGGAGGACCGGAAGTCTTTTACAGCGATGTTTTTGTTCACTCCGTGTGCCCTCTGGGATTCGTTAAAAGGAAGGAGAATGGAAAGGAGACCAACTACAACTACTACGACAGTTACTCCCTGGAGCAGGCGGTTACCCCATACATCAGTGACTGGCTGAAAGAGTTGGCCACATGGCCGGTGCGATCTGATCAGGTTTTCTGTTTGGGGTCGGGGAGGAATTTCAGGTTCCTGAGCGCCTGGAATAAAACACATCGCATTTTTGATGAGATCATTCCCCTGGATCATCCCAGATTTGTAGTACAGTATCGATCCAAAAAAAAGCAGGAATATATTGACAGATATTTGGTCAAACTAAAGCCACAGCATTTTGGCAAACAGGGTAGGGGACAGGAGTAAAAGGCGATCCTTAGCGATACACAAAAGCCTTATCAAAAAAATGGCTTTACATTGATGGAACATGCTTCCACTTTCTGTGCGGGCCTGTTACAGGACGGGCTTTCCATTTTTTCTGAAAGCCTTGATATAAGCGGTCTGGACGGAATTTGCAATACTTTCATAAACATCTAAATATCAACTCATTAAAAACGTCATTTAAATAGAGGTCACTGATATGGTCACCATTTTATATATTCGCTGAACCGGATCAAAGAAGTACCTGAAGAAAAGGGAATTAAGCAAATCCGGCTGGCTGATAAGCTGGGCAAGGGCTTCAATATGGTAAATGCTTATGTTCAAAAAGGCAACAGCCGATATTGGAAGTGTTGCACAGAATCGCAGAGATACTGGAAGTGGATATAAAGGATCTTTTAGTATTCAGCAGGGAGCCAGATATGCCTTCAAAAAAAGGAAGAAAAAATAAAGAATAAAATATGCCACTGCCCGTAAACATATCAAATCTTCTGTCTGGAAAGTCTGTTGAAGTCGAACGGATCGAATACAAAGCGGGTTGGAATCCACCGGCCATTTACCGAACGATTTGTGCGTTTGCTAATGATTTCAGCAATATCGGAGGAGGCTATGTAATCATCGGGGTTAAAACAGAGAATGGATTACCGGTTATGCCGGTGCAAGGTATCCCAGACAAGCAGCTTGATAAGATACAGCGGGAGATGATTGGCTTTAACAACCTGATCCGTCCGGTGTACCATCCCAAAATGGAAATTGAAGAAGTGCATGGCAAGAAAATCATTGTCCTGTGGATACCGGGAGGCGCAAACCGACCGTATGAAATTCCGGAAGATGTTAACGCTAAGAAGAAAGAATACCATTATTACATTCGTAAATATGCCAACACTGTTAAAGCCAATAAGCAGGAGCGGGAAGAACTGATCGGGCTGGCCAACCAGGTTCCGTTTGATGATAGGGCCAACACTAATGCAACGCTGGATGACATTTCCTTTACGCTGCTTAAAGATCATTTAAGAATTACGAAAAGTAAGCTGCTGGAATGGGTGGAAACCCGTTCCAAAGCAGATATTCTTTCGCAAATGAAACTGCTTTACGGCCCACCGGAACAGCAATTCCCCCGGAACGTTGCTCTGATGCTGTTTTCTGAAAATCCAGAAAAATTCTTCCCCTACTCACGTGTGGAGATTGTCTTTTTTCCAAAAGGAGCTGCCGACCCTGAGTTTAAGGAAATTCCGGCCATAACAGGCCCGGTACCCAGGATGATCAAGGATACATTGGGTTATTTACGGACACATCTGCTGGAAGAAAAGATCAGGAAGGTTTCCGGCCAACCGGAAGCAGCACGGGTATGGAACTACCCTTATGCCGCACTGGAAGAAGCGATAGCCAATGCGCTATACCACCGGGATTATTTGGTACGGGAACCGGTTGAGATACGCATTTACCCGGAAAGCATTACCATACTGAACTATGGCGGGCCTGATCGCTCCATTAAGAAGGAGGCCTTTAAGGAAGGTGTGATCAAACCCAGGCGTTACCGCAACCGGAGGCTGGGCGACTTTCTGAAAGAGCTTGACCTCACCGAAGGCCGTGCTACGGGTATCCCCATTGTACGGAAAGCATTGGAGGCTAATGGTTCTCCACCTGCTTTCTTTGATACAGATGAGGACAGGAGCTTTTTTGAAACGACCTTTTATGTACACGGATCGTTCAAAAAGGTGGTACAGAAAGGTGGTATGGGAGGTGGTACGGAAGGTGGTATGAAAGGTGGTACGGAAGGTGGTATGAAAGGTGGTACGGAAGGTGGTATGAAAGGTGGTATGGAAGGTGGTACGAAAGGTGGTACGAAAGGTGGTATGGAAGGTGGTATGGAAGGTGGTATGAAAGGTGGTACGAAAGTTGGTATGAAAGGTGGTATGAAAGTTGGTATGGAAGGTGGTACGGAAGGTGGTATGGAAGGTGGTATGGAAGGTGGTACGAAAGGTGGTACGGAAGGTGGTATGGAAGGTGGTACGGAAGGTGGTACGGAAGGTGGTATGAAAGGTGGTATGGAAGGTGGTATGAAAGGTGGTATGGAAGGTGGTATGGAAGGTGGTACGAAAGGTGGTACGGAAGGTGGTACGGAAGGTGGTATGGAAGGTGGTATGAAAGGTGGTATGGAAGGTGGTATGGAAGGTGGTATGGAAGGTGGTACGAAAGGTGGTATGGAAGGTGGTACGAAAGGTGGTACGGAAGGTGGTACGAAAGGTGGTATGGAAGGTGGTACGAAAGGTGGTATGAAAACCGGTGCAAAAAACAAAGTACAGCTCACGGATAAGCAAATGGAAGTGTTGGAGTTGATCAAAGCTGAACCATCCATATCATACCGTGAAGCTGCTAAACGAATGGGCATCAATATCTCAGCAATGCAAAAACACATTAATGCCCTAAAAAATAAGAAGGTGATCAAGCACATTGGCCCGACTAAAGGGGGATATTGGGAGATAGAAGAAGAAAAATGATCATAAGAGCCACAAAAAAAATATTGAATGTATCGGGCATAAAGCCGATAAAAAATACGCAGCAACCTGCTGCGCAATTACCGGGCGAGTGGTATGCGAGCCTATTGTCGTTAGGCAGACCGGGCAAAATGGCCCTGCATTTTTTGCATAACCCGACCATGATCTCCGTATTGGTGCCAGGCAAGTCTATAAATAAGGGCGTACCGGAAATGCGGAAACGGGTAGCAAACCTGCTGATCCGAAACAGCTTTGGCCAGCTTGTATTCCAATACCAGTTACAAACCGATGTGGAAGTTTATGCCACCAACAGCCGGAGTATACTCGCTTTTATGAATCAAATGAAATACGGCATTGAGTACCATTTTATGATGGCGGAATCATTGGAGGAAATCAATTACGAACAAATAGAGGATATACAGCTCGGCTACTTGTTTACGAAAGATAGGAAGACCGGGCAGTATAAAAAGCCTACGGATATATTAAGCCGATTATTGGTTTAGCTAGGCAAAGTTAATTGGGAGGGAAAATATGCGGTTCTGCTCAACAACCATTCGACATAAAAAATAAAAAGCCTTGTAAATCAATAATTTACAAGACTTTTTAGCGGTCTGGACGGGACTCGAACCCGCGACCCCATGCGTGACAGGCATGTATTCTAACCAACTGAACTACCAGACCGTATCCCAAAGAATGTTACAAGCCCCTTGCTTGCGGGGCGCAAATATAAGACCCTTTTTCCTGAAGGAAAAGAATGCACGAAAACTTTTTCTCAGGGGGTCAGCAGCTCGTAACTGATGAAATCAATACCGTTTAGCCGGTCGCTCAGGTGCTGGTGACTGATCCTCAAAAAATACTTACCTTTTTGTTCCAGTGTCCACTCCGGTATAAACACGCGCAATAACCGGTTTTGACTGCCTAGTTCGTCAGCTTCCGAAATCCGCACTTCCTTTTCCACCTCCTTCACCCCTTCAGTTGGATGGATCAGTTTGGCACTCAAAAAAAGTTGGTCCAGGTCAAAGCCTGGCTGGAGTCCGACCACAATGTTGATCTTCTCCGGATAATCACGCGTTTTGCTGATCCGCAGCAAGGCCACGTCCTTGTAGTACCAAATGTCGCCCGTAAATTCCCGGAAATCCTCATTCTGAACCACTTTTTCCACTCCTGCGCTGCGAAAATCCCATCGAGCCGTGAGGCTCATATCCAATAATTCCGCGCAAAGCGTATCACCGGCGATCAGGGGCCAGTGTTTCACCCGGTTCCAACCCGTGTCTTTCAGGACCACCAGGTCGTAGAGGGTATCGTTTCCAATGCAGTAACGTACAGACAGTTCGGCTGGTGGCGTAGTGCCGGCTGATCTCAGAAACAGTGTTCGTTCTTCGGCTTCTGCTGCGGCGTAGCAGTTACCCGGCAATACCTGCGCAGTACTGTCGCCGGAGCTGGTATCGACGCCAGAGCCGAGGGTAGGGGCAGGGTCGGAACGAGGGTTAAAATTGAGGCTATCCACCTGTGCCCTCACGGGCAGATAGGCAAGTAGCGCGGTCAGCAGAACGGGCAAGGCCTTCATCAGTAAAGTTTTTGACGCTTGATAAGATAAGGCAGCAGGATTTGCCGGAATCCGAGGTTGATGTCGGCTGAAATAAGATCAATGCGGTATTGGGCGCATCGAAGTTTGAGCTCCTTTTCGAATTTGCTGACCTGTTTTACGTATTCCTGCCGGATATCACCTGCCTGTACCCTGATCTGCTCCCCGCTTTCCATATCTACGAATTTGTAGGGCCGGTTGCTGAAGTCGAAATCGATTTCCGCAGCCCGGTCCACTACGTGGAAAAGGAGCACCTCGTGCTTGTTGTATTTCATATGCTGCAGGGCCCCGAAGAGCTCATCCTGCCCGTTGGGAGACGTATCGAACATATCGCTGAACAGCACCACCAGAGAACGCTGGTGGATTTTTCCGGCAATTTCATGCAAGGCCTCCACGGCAAAGGTTTTGCGTCGTTTATCGGGCCGATAGGCCCTTAACTGCTGCTCCAGTTCGTGGTACAGTAGTTTGTGGTGTCGCGCTGCGGTCCGTGCGGGCGTAATGGAACGGACCTCACTGTCGAACAGGGCTAATCCGACCGCATCGCGCTGGCGCCTGAGGATATTCATCAATGCCGCCGCTGCGTAAATGCTGAACTGGATCTTGTTCGGTGCATCGGTGCCGAACGCTCTCCGAACCGGGAAGAACATGGAGGAACTCTGGTCAATCACCAAAAAGCAGCGCAGGTTTGTTTCCTCTTCGTACCGCTTTACAAAAAGTTTGTCGGTTCTGGCATACAGTTTCCAATCAATGTGGCGGGTTGATTCCCCTGTATTGTACAGCCGATGCTCGGCAAACTCCACACTGAACCCGTGATACGGACTCTTGTGCAGGCCTGTGATGAATCCTTCCACGACCTGACGGGCCAGCAGCTCCAGGGAGCCGAAATTCCGCCAATATTCCTCCTGGATCTCTTCCGCCATGCGAGAATGGATGTAAGGTGTACGACTAATCCTCTTGTCTGCAGGACACTCAAAAAACGAACAGTTTTGAACTTGTCCTTCTGAGGCCTTGCAAAACCAGCCCTGTCAGCCCCCGGGTAGTATCTGACAGATTATAACTGAGCTTCCAATTTTTCTGCCAGTACTTCCTTCGGGGCCACTCCCACCTGTTTGTCCACTACTTCACCATTCTTGAAGATGAGCAAGGTAGGGATGTTGCGGATTCCGTACTTCATGGAGATTTCGCTGTTGTTGTCCACATTTACTTTACCGACTACCGCTTTATTGGCGTAGTCGTTGGCTAATTCCTCCACGACCGGACCGATCATTCGACACGGTCCGCACCATTCCGCCCAGAAATCAACCAGTACAGGCTTATTGGTGTTGATGGTGGTTTCGAAGTTGTTTTGATCCAGTTCAAGTGCCATAGTATTTCAACTTATTTGGGCGTCATTATTAATTCCCCGCAAAATTAACTCAAAATTAGTCATACGTAGGTTTTATTTTAACGCAAACTCCAGACCTTTTATTTCTTCTAATTCCGATAGAAGCTCTTTATTGACATGAACCCGAAACTTCCGCGCGGGCATTTCCACTGATAACCCCTCATCCTGGTCCAGGATCCGTATTTTGATGTGTTGCCTGCCATGATGACGCTTCAGCACCTTTTCCAGCTGATCGTTGAACGAGGGAACCAGATTATTCAGGGGGATCGTCAGCAAAAGCCCCTTATCTGACTGTTCCATTACGTTTTGCAACAGTCCCATGTGACTGATCTTTTCTTCCAGCCGAGCGGTTCGGTTCCCTGTTTCACGATCGATCCATTCACGCTGTACGATCCACACCTGTGCATACACAAAGCTGTTTGGAACCAGCATATGGCGCAATTTCAGATAGTCTTCTGAAAAGATCCGGAACTCATGCGTATCGTGATAATCCTCCAGGATAAACTTTCCCCAGGGTTTTCCGGTTTTCGTCGTCAAATGTTTCACTGAGGTAATGATCGCCGCCACTTTTAGCGGTCCTTTGTTTACATGCTTTTCCGGAACCTTAAAGTTCCCCAGGTGCGCATTGCAGAAGTACTCCATCTCCACCTTGAAGTCGTCCAGCGGATGGCCGGTAATAAAGATCCCCACGACTTCCTTCTCCTTCCGCAAGGCCTCCATTTTATCCCAATGCTCTACCTGCGGTAGTGCAGGCTCCGGGATCTTCATATCCTCCGTTTCGCCAAATAAGCTCGTTTGAGCATTCGCAGCCTGTTGCTGTACGGCATTTCCGAATCGCATCACACGCTCAAGGAATGGTCGGCCATTAGGGTCCTCGTGGAAGAACAAGGCACGATGATGATCCTTAAAGTTGTCAAAAGCTCCGGCAAGTGCCAACCCTTCAAGCGTTTTTTTGTTCACCGTTCGCAGATCAACCCGCCTGCACAGATCGAATATGCTGCTGTACGATCCGTTTGCTTTCCGATCGGCCACCAGAGCCTCCACAGCTCCTCCTCCAACCCCTTTGATTGCCCCAAGTCCAAAACGGATCTCCCCATTCCTGTTTACAGTGAAGTAGTAGTCTGATTCGTTTACGTCCGGGCCCAGTACCGGGATCTGCATGCGCTTACACTCCTCTATGAAGAAGGTGACATCGGTAATGTTGTTCAGGTTGTTTGATAGTACCGCGGCCATGAACTCGGCCGGGTAATTTGCTTTGAGATAGGCTGTTTGGTAGGCCACATAGGCATAACAGGTACTGTGCGATTTGTTAAACGCATACGTGGCAAAGGCTTCCCAGTCCTTCCACACTTTTTCGGCGATTTCAGGATCGTGTCCACGCTCTGCACAGCCGTTCAGGAATTTTGGTTTTAGTTCCTTAAGCAGGGCAAAGATCTTTTTCCCCATTGCTTTCCGAAGCACGTCGGCCTCACTTCTGGTAAATCCGGCCAGTTTCTGGCTCAAAAGCATCACCTGCTCCTGATAGACGGTGATACCATAGGTTTCTTCCAGATATTCCTTCATGTCTACGAGGTCGTAGGTAATTTCCTCTCTGCCGTGTTTTCGGTTGATGAAGTTGGGGATGTACTCAAGTGGCCCCGGGCGGTACAGGGCATTCATAGCGATCAGGTCGCTGAACTGCGTTGGCACCAATTCCTTCAGGTACTTTTGCATTCCGGGTGATTCGTACTGGAAGATCCCGACTGTTTCACCCCGCTGAAAGAGCTCATAGGTCTTTTCATCATCAAGCGGGATATTGTCCGGATCAATCTCTATTCCGTGCCGCTGTTTCAACAGCTCAATGGCATCCTTGATCAAGGTCAGGGTCTTCAGTCCCAGGAAATCCATTTTGAGCAATCCGGCTGATTCCACCACCGAGTTATCAAACTGTGTCACCAGCAGGTCGGCATCCCTGGCTGTGGTCATAGGCACATGACTGGTGAGTGGCGAGGACGTGATGATCACGCCGCAGGCGTGGATCCCGGTATTTCGAACGCTTCCTTCCAGAATGCGTGCCTGGTTGATCGTTTCTGCCATGAGGTCGCTGCCTTCGGAGATCCTGATGAGCTTTTCGGCCATGGCAAGCTGTTCACTGCGCAGATTTTCCTTACGTTCCTGATCGCTCCAGCTGAACAGTTTTGTCAGCGTGGTATAGGGCATTAGTTTTGCGAGCCGATCGGCATCGGGCAGTGGCAGATCGAGTACCCGGGCGGCATCACGAATGGCTGATTTGGCCGCCATGGTACCATAGGTAATGATCTGGGCCACCTGTTGATAGCCATATTTATTGACCACCCACTCAATAATCTTCCCGCGTCCCCGATCGTCGAAGTCAATATCGACGTCCGGCAGCGATATCCGGTCCGGATCCAGAAAACGCTCGAACAGCAGGTTGTATTTAATGGGGTCTACATTCGTGATGCCTATGCAATACGCTACTGCCGATCCGGCCGCCGACCCACGCCCTGGCCCAACCGATACGCCCATTTTCCGGGCCTGGCTGGTAAAATCCTGCACGATCAAAAAATACCCGGGGTATCCGATGTTCCTGATGGTTGTCAATTCAAAATCGAGCCGCTCGCGGATCTCATCGCTGATCTCGTCCCAGCGCTCTCTGGCCCCTGAGTAGGTCAGGTGCCGCAGGTAGGCGTTTTCACCGCGTTTTCCGCCATCAGCCTCATCGGCCGGGTCTTTAAATTCCTCGGGGATATCAAATTTCGGGAGCAGTACTTCCTGTGCCAGGGTAAAGTTCTCCACCTTGTCCAGAACATCGCTGGTATTTTCGATTGCCTCCGGAAGGTCCTCGAAAAGCTCCTTCATCTCCTTCTGATCCTTGAAATAGTATTCCTGGTTGGGTAGCCCATAGCGCGATCCGCGTCCCTTCCCGATCGGATCACTCTGTTTGGCTCCTTCGCGTACACAGAGCAGGATGTCCTGTGCGTTGGCATCCTTTTTTTTGCCATAGAACACGTCGTTTGCCGCCACAGGCCTTACTCCATATTCCCTGGCCCAGCGCAGCAACACTTCGTTCATGCGGTTTTCCTCCTCAAGTCCATGCCGACAGATCTCCACATAAAGATCGTCGCCGAACTGCCTGTGCCACCAGTGGAATTCCTCCTCGGCCTGTTTCTCTCCTACGTTCAGCAACAACGACGGAATAAGGCCGTACTGGTTCCCGGTCAGCACCATGAGCCCCTCCCTATACTGTTCCACCAGTCCGCGATCAACCCGCGGCACATAGTAAAACCCGTCAATGTGCGCATGCGAACTCAGTCTGGCCAGATTCAGATAGCCCGTTTTGTTTTTTGCCAAAAAGACCATCGGCGAGCCATTGTCCTTAAGTTTTTTGTTGGTATGGTCCTGGCACACGTTCAGTTCGCAGCCGATCACCCCCTTCAGCAGCTGTTTCTCCACTTTTTCGGTCTGCCCTTTTTCGATGTGCCCGGCTACCTCCGCATTATGTTTGGCTACCGCTTCGGTAAAATGGAATGCGCCCATCAAATTCCCGCTGTCCGTCATAGCAACTCCGGGCATTTTGTATCGGGCCGCAAGGCCGACAAGTTCATCAATCTTGATCGTGCTTTGCAGAATGCTAAAGCTCGTGTGCACATGCAGGTGGCTGAAGGGCAATTCAACGCCGTGCGTGCTGTTTGCCGTCAGCGGTTCGATCTTGTCCCCGGTTTCGGTTAGCTCTTGCTTTCCGACCGTTTTCAGGATTTCCTTTGCCTTCACGGCAAGATACTCCATGAGCCCGTCCATCAGAGGTTTATCGGGATCAATAACACCTAGGATACATAGCTTAAAGAAACTCCGGGCCGTGGCTTCCACATCGGCCGCGGCGTTGTGCGCCTGGTCAAGAGGCTCCTCAAAGAGCTTATGATGCAGTTCGGAAAGCGTGGGCCACTTGAACCGGCCTCCTTTCCCACCCGGAATGGCACAGTACCTGGTGGTAGCGTCGTTTTTGGTATCGATCGCGGGCAGATCCATTATCTGCCGGGCTTCCTCTTGCTGTTCCAGACGCCAGAATTCTGCTCCTACGATGTTGTAATCAAATCTGATGTTGTGCCCAACCCCGTACTTCGCCTGCTTCACATCGGCATGAAATTCGGAAAGCACCTTGGCAAGCGGGCGACCTTCAATGCGGGCTTTTTCAGTAGAGATCCCGTGAACCTTTTCGGCGTTAAAGGGAATGTCGAATCCGTCCGGATATACGATTTCGTTGCGGGCATGGATCAGATAGCCGTGGTCATCGTGCAGCTGCCAGGCCAGCTGAACCAGTCGGGGCCAATTACCTGAATTGGAGATCGGTGCGCTGAAATCCTGGGGTAATCCGGTGGTTTCGGTATCGAAGATCAAATACATGAATATAAAGGTATGGGATCTGTTCAGATGAGGGAGCGCTGTTGAAAACTATTGAAAAGATGGGAAGGTGGTTTTGCTGTGCAGAGGTGGAAGGCTGTTTCTCATCGTCCCGTGAGGGACTGAAAATCAGCTGAAATCAGGAATTGGAAAAATGAAGCATTTTTATTGCGATATTTGCGCGCTCTAAATCTTTATGTAACAACAAAGGGACGGGATCCCTAAAATGGAACAGTATGTCTGTAAGAATTCGTTTACAACGCCACGGTCGCAAGGGAGCGCCTGTTTTTTACATTGTAGTTGCGGATCAACGGGCCAAGCGCGATGGTCGGTTTATCGAGAAGCTCGGTGTGTATGATCCGAATACGGACCCGGCCACGATCAATATGAATGAGGATCTTGCCTTGGATTGGGTGATGAAGGGGGCTCAGCCTACCGACACTGCGCGTGCGATCCTTTCCTATAAGGGTGTGTTGCTTCGTAAGCACTTGCTGGAGGGAGTCAGGAAAGGTGCATTGACCGAAGAACAGGCACAGGAGCGTTTTGAGGCCTGGAAAGCCGTGAAGGAAGGTAAGATCACTGCAAAGGCTGAGGCACACCGCAAGGCCAGGCAGGATGCTATCCAGGCTCGGCACAATGCCGAGGCGGCCAGGCGCAATGAAGAGCTGGAAGCTGCCCGCAAGGCGGAGGAAGAGGCTAAAGCTGCTGCCGAGGCGGAAGCTCCGGCCGCTGCTCCGGACGACACTGAGGCAGCAGAAGCTGCCCCTAAGGCGCAGGAAGAGGCTAAAGCTGCTGCCGAGGCGGAAGCTCCGGCTGCTGCTCAAGATGATGTTGAGGTAGCAGAAGCTGCCCCTAAGGCGCAGGAAGAGGCTAAAGCTACTGCCGAGGAGGCTCCGGTCGCTGCTCCGGACGACGCTGAGGCAGCAGAAGCTGCCCGCAAGGTGGAGGAAGAGGCTAAAGCCGCTGCCGAGGCGGAAGCTCCGGCTGCTGCTCCGGACGACGCTGAGGCAGCAGAAACTGCCCGTAAGGTGGAGGAAGAGGCTAAAGCCGCTGCCGAGGCGGAAGCTCCGGCTGCTGCTCCGGACGACACTGAGTCAGCAGAAGCTGCCCCTAAGGCGAAGAAAAAGGCTAAAGCTGCTACCGGGAAGAAGGCTCCGGCCGCTGCTCAAGATGATGCTGAGTCAGCAAAAACTGCCCCTAAGGCGAAGAAAAAGGCTAAAGCTGCTGCCGAGGCGGAAACTCCGGCCGCTGCTCCGGAAGACACTGAGGCAGTAGAAGCTACCCCTAAGGCGAAGAAAAAGGCTAAAGCCGCTGTCGGGAAGGAAACTCCGGCTGCTGCTCCGGACGACACTGAGGCATCAGAAGCTGCCCCTAAGGCGAAAAAAAAGCCTAAAGCCGCTGCCGGGAAGAAAACTCCGGCTGCTGCTCAAGAGGATGCTGAGGCAAAAAAGGAAGATGCGTAAGGACGACTGCTTTTATTTTGGCAGAATCGTTAAAAAGTACGGATTCAAAGGAGACCTCAAGCTTCGGCTTGATGTTGATTACCCGGAAGAGTATCAGGGATTGGAATCGGTTTTGGTTGGGACTGCGGCCGGATTGGTTCCTTTCTTTTTTGATACCTACGTAATGGAGGATAATGGCTTCGTACGGGCCCATTTTGAAGGGATCGATACCGAGTCCGATGCGGAGCAACTGGCTGGATCGGACCTTTGGCTTCCGCTCACGCTGCTTCCTGAGCTCAAGGGTACGGATTTCTACTACCACGAGGTAACCGGCTTTACGGTGATCGACAGGCGCTTTGGCGAGGTGGGTGAGGTGATTGAAGTGCGCGAAGGTAATCGGCAAGATCTGCTCGTGGTGGATCGATCTGGCACCGAGGTACTGATCCCGGTGCTCCATGAGCTCATCACCGAAGTTGATCGCGACCAGCACACCCTGCGGGTGGATGTCCCCGAGGGCCTTATCGAACTTTACCTGGACAACTCCCCGACCCGATAGCCGGGCAATGTCATCCACAAGTGTGGGTGATCCGATTGAAAATGGACAAAGGGATCTGCCTTGTCCCAGGCCTCCTGCCTTCCATTTTCCACTCAGTAACTCTGATACGCCAACTCCTCTTCAACGAACCCGATCCCGTATTCCCTGAGTTCGGCAAGCATCGGTTCATAGATCTCCGGGGTGGTGGGGATCTGTACGCCCGGAGTGATAATATTCCCCTCACAGATGTGTCGGACCGCGATGGCCACCGGGAGCCCGACCGTTTTGGCCATCGCCGTGTGCTGTATATCGTCGCCCAGGCAAACCATATGACTGTTAACCTGCTTTTCCTCGCCGTTGAGGCGGTATCCCAGTTTGTGCATGATGATCACCATGTCGCGGTCTTCGGGCTGAAGGGTCCACTTGCGTTCAAGGATATGTTGTAATACCTGTGCCGGGGTCAGGTTTGGCTTCCCGATCCTGATCTCTTCGAACAGATCAAGCCAGATAAGCTTGTCCATCAATGTATCATCCTGATCAAGTTTGAGGTAGTGCATGAGCTTAAGCTCCACCGAGTCGTTCGGATTATAGGCCAGAAAGGAGTTCGTAAACTCGCGGAAGGTCATGTGTTCCGTATCCTCCAGTACGTAACTGTCGTCGGTCATCCCGAGTTTCACAAAAGTGTCCCAGGCCCGGCAAAACCCGGGCCGACGCAAAGTCCCACGATACAGGGTTGGCACATCTTGCAGACCATATACCGCCCTGTATTTCAGTGAATCGCGATTGGCATAGGCTTCAAAGCGTCCCCATTTACCGACCTCCAGGAATTCGGTCCGACGAAACAGGCGATGGTACGGGATATATTTGTACTTTCCTTCCTGCCTGAACTTTACCGCTCCGGCACTGCCCGCCAGCACCACGTTCCGCGGGTTCCAGGTAAATCTGTAGTTCCAGGGGTTATTTTCTGTCCCCGGTGCTATGAGTCCACCCGTAAAACTCTCAAAAAGCAAGATCTCCGCTCCCACATTTCGTGCCCGGTTGATCAATTGCATCGCGCTTAGGTGATCGATTCCCGGATCCACCCCGATCTCATTGATCAGGATAACTCCGGCCGCTTTTGCCTGTTCGTTGAGCGCCTTCATGCTATCCGAGATGTAGCTTGCCGTTACCATATGTACTCCGGCTGCAATACAGTCCCGGGCCACCGGCACGTGCATGTGCGCGGGTAGCATGCTAACCACCACGGTACTTTCTTCTATAAGGGCCCTGCGGGCCGATTCGTCCTGCACGTCGAACGTTCGGGCTTCTCCGAGAGGGTGGTCACCGACCTTTTCCCGGCATAGTTCCGCATCCCGATCCACCACACAAACTTTCCAGTGGTACCGCTGTGCATTATCCAGCAAATAATCGATCAGGCTAATGGTGGAGCGACCTGCTCCGATGACAGTGATCTGTTTCATAGATGCGAATATATTTTGTTTTGGGTTCCTGGGCCTTGGGGTTCAGCTGCTGGCGTATTGGTTTCCCCTTACAACTGTTGAAGGTGCCATGGCGGCATGGGAATCTGTTTGCAGGCTGGAGCTGAGGTGGGCCCTCATTTTGGGTCCAATGCGGCTGATCACCATGGCATGCGCCGCTGCTGGTGCACCGAAGTGGTGAAAAAAAAGTGTTGATCCCGAGTTGTGATTGGCTCTTTAGCGTTTCGAGAAGATCTCTCGTAATCGGGTTTCTGACTTGCCGTCAAAAATATCTTTCATGGTAATGAGCCCTATTCCAATAACTTCAACAGTGGTAGCGGAAAGAAGCGTTATAAGAACCTTGTCGCTCAGTGGAGTACCCTAGGAAAAAATACCACAAAGCATAACTAAAACAATAACCAATGCTATAAAAACAGTCCACCACAATACAAAAAGGGCGCTCGCTTTGCTAAGCCACCCCCGTAATTTTGTGTTTTTCTCAACCCGTGCAATATCCGCTTTAAGCAGTTTCTCCCTCTGCTCCCTCAAAGGATCCAGCTCGCTCAGCGGATCGCCGTAATTGACACCACTTCCTTTCCTTTCCGAATCACCCGTAGGTTCTTCTTCGTTGTAGTATGACAAAGATAACCATGCCCGGCGATAATTTCCCTATTGCTTCCCAAAATTTCATGCAGCGAAAACGGCCTAAACGGGATCTATAGGAACGTTCGGCTTTACAGCTGCCCTACGATCCTGACATTCAGCAAGCGGTTGGTCAGGTAGTTCGGAACGGCATAGGGGCGACCCTGGACATCCTGCACCCATAGATAGCTAACGGTATTTCGGATACCCAGCAGGTTAAAGACCTCCAATCCGACCCACAATGATCTGAATGGGGCGAAAATGCCGCTTTTGTTTGGCCTGTCAGGACTCACTATGACCTTGTTGAATCCGATATCAACCCGCCGGTAGGCCGGAATGCGGGCAGTTTGCTGGTAGCGCTCGCTCTGCGGGGCACCAAATGGTAAGCCACTGCCATACACGATGTTGAGGCTGACCTTGAGGGTGGGATCTTTCGGAAAATAGTCCTGGAAAAAGATCTTGAAGGTGACGCGCTGATCGGTCGGACGCGGAATGTAGCCAGGTTCTGTCCGGTTGCCATTGTCGTCAAGGTAAAAATCGTCCAAAAGATCCTCCCGAATGGTCATGACACTCATACTTGCCCAGCTTTCAATGCCCGGAACGAATTCCCCGTTTAAACGAAGATCAGCTCCAATGGCATATCCGACCGCATTGTTTTCGGCCGAGTAGCGAATACGCACATTGTCGATGTAGTAGGGGATGAGATCGTTCATTTGTTTATAATACCATTCCGTAGTAAATTTGAAAGGACGATTCCAGGCCTTGAATTCGTAGTCGTTTGCCAGTACGAAGTGGATGGATCGCTGCGCGCGGACCTCTTCGTGTACGTTTCCGTAGTAGTCGCGGATCTCGCGATAAAAAGGCGACTGATAATATACCCCGGTGGCGAAGCGGAAAGCCATATTTTTTTTCCATTTTGGTTTCCAGGATATGGATGCTCTCGGACTAAACAGCCATTGCCGGTTGATCGTCCAGTAGTGAAGACGTGCTCCACCTGCAAAGCTAAAGGTCTCGTTCCTGGCGTTAAGCCATTCGGTACTATATTGCCCGTAGGCCTGGTATCGCCAGCTTTCAAGGATATTTGCCGCATTGATGGCCTCAAACAGGATGATCGAATCTCCCGGAAACTGCGGAATGGAGTATCCGGCCGAGTCGATCAGCTTCCACTCCTTCAGCACATCGTCCACATATTCATGCTGCGCCCTGATGCCCCAATAGACCGTTGAACGCCCATCCGTGCTCCGGTGGTCGCCCTTGTGCGTTAAGGTAAACACCCGTGCCTGAAGCAGGTTTCGGGCGTGATTCAGATACCCCCCAACACCTCGCTCAAATTTTTCCTCGCCGAAGTCTTCTGATCCCAGGTCGTTCTCGAGCTCACTCAGACGGTACTGTCCCAATATATCGAAATACTCCTGCTCGTCGGTAAGGAACCCACTGGCGATGAACCGCAGGTTAGTCTGATCCGTGAGCTTATGGTCAAGTGACAAGGCACCTAGGAAGGTCTCGTACTGGGTGATTTCCTGCCCATCAAAGTAAACGATCAGGCGCAACGCCTGGGTAATGGTTCCGAAATCGGTCTGACGCGTCTCGGGCACGGTTCGGTACAAATTCCGCGAGTAGGTTGTCAGCAGCCCGATGTTCCAGCGCGGCTTCACTTCGTAGTTCAAATAGGCCTGAACATCCGTATAGCGCGGCCGGTAATCAGCTTTCGTGTCCAGTGAACCCAGCAGGATCTGATTTGCGCGGTACCTGGCACCAGTGATGAAACTGAATTTCCGATCCTCCGTACGACCTCCGATGGCAAGGCTACCCCCGAGCAGGCTGATCATGACTGAAGAGGTCATTTCGGTCGGACGCTTATACGTGATGTCGAGCACCGACGACATTTTGTCGCCGTACCGCGCCTCAAATCCACCCGGTGAGAACCTGATGTTGCTCACCATATCGGGATTGATAAAACTTAGCCCCTCCTGCTGCCCGGCCCGCACCAAAAACGGCCGGTAGATCTCGATATCGTTTACGTATACGAGGTTTTCGTCGAAACTGCCTCCGCGCACGCTGTACTGCGAGCTGAACTCGTTGCTTGAGCTCACTCCCGGCAGTGTCTTGATAAGTCCCTCCACAGTCTGCGCCGGCCCTGGCAATTGTGTCACGTTCTTTACATCAAGTTGTATAACTTCATCAGGGCGCCCCCTCCCGTCTTCTACTTCAACCTCCGGGATCAGGTTTGCCATAACCTGCAGTGTGATTTCAATTTCCTGCATTCGGCCTGCGGCCGGATCCACCAGTACACTGTCCGGTTGATAGCTGACATGGCTGAAAAAAACGTAGAAAGGCTTATCGCGCCGCAGGCGCAACGAAAACTGACCCTCGGTGCCTGTGCTGACGCCCGTGATGTCCGAAACCACCGATACTTCCGAAATAGGCGAGCCGTCATCACGACGCACTACACCATTTACGATCACGTCCTGCGCAATGATGGAAAAAGGGAGGTATGTAAGGAGCAGAAGTCCGAAAAAGCGCATTGGCAGCGTTGTTCGTAGCAGTTATTCGTAGCGGTTCGAAGAGAAATCGCCTCGTTTCAGTGCACGGAAAAATTCGGCCCAGGCAAAGGGGTTCATCAGCGCCCCCAAAATGGCCTGACCTCCGTTTTGGCCATAGTAGCGTCCGGCGTTGTACAGTTGCTCCTGATTGTAATGGTTCATATAGGCCGCCATTGCCTGTGCGTCATAGCCCACGAGTTCGGCCTGACGGCGAATGGTTTCGAGCGCCATATTCTGTTGCGCCCGCTGCAGATCATCAGTCGGCGGCTTCATGGCCAGGAAGAACCGCTTAAACTGCTCCTTTGATGGCCAGGGGTACAGCGTTTGCTCGGGCAGCATGATCGTATCCCTCCCAAGGGTCATCACCAGGCTGTAATGCGACTTGGGAAGGGTATCGGGCACCCAGAATTTCCCGGTCCTGAATCCCATCGTACTGAATTCCAGGGTATCTCCCTTATGCACCACCATGCTAAAAAATCCGTCGTAATCGGTAACGGTCCCCATCTTGCGGTTTGGAATATAGATCGTGGCATAGGGAATGGGGCGCACCGTATCGCTGGTTGCCACTACGCCCGAAAGTTGAATTAAGTTATCGTCCTGTGCCTGTGCAGGCACCGACATCAGAAGCATCGCAATTACCCATAAACCCGCCCATACGGTAAAATGCCTCATAGTGGCAAAATAACGGAATTCCGTGCAATTTGGTATCTTTGGCCATCTATTCTCATGATGCCATGAAGAAGTTGTCACTCGTTTTGCTGCTGGCTGTTGCGACTCCTTTGACCCTGTCGGCCCAGGTCAGTCCTGATCGCACCCGTGAGCAGATCCGCCAGATCATTGCCGGGAAGATCCGTTTTCCAAAAGGGGCTCCCGTGGTTCGGGACTTTTCTGTGCCTGCGGCACGATATCCGGCCAGCATGTCCGATGAAGTGGTTGTTTCGGCGGTGAGCGCCCCGGAGTCGGAGGTCCATGCAGCTATTTTCCCCGGAGATACCAATGTGATGATCACGAGCGCCATGCGTCAAAGCCAACTGGGTTTGTCCATGCCTATCTGGTATACCAACGACTTTGGACAAACCTGGAGCCTGAGCAGCTACAGCCCCTCCTCGCACTACCCCAATGCGATCCTGTACGGTGGGGGCGATCCGAATTTTGTCTACGATGGAAACGGACGTGTATACTACAGCTGGATCAACCTCTTTCAAAAGAGCGCTATTTCGGACAGTATCTTCTGGGCGCTGTACTGGGCCTATAGCGATGATCATGGCGCCACCTGGCAGCAATCGGCCCGCAGGGCCATTGCTATTGATAAAAAAAATGGCGGCCCGCCGAACATCACAAATCTTGCGGTACGCGATAAGCAATGGATGGCCGCTGATCGCAACCCGAACTCGCCACACTACAACAAAGTGTATTGCAGCTTTCTGGAGGGTTCCTTTTCAGCGGGCAGCCTGTCCATTGGGCTGCGGTTTAAGGGAGCAAGCGATAGTGAGTTCAGCAGTTCCACCGTGAACGTGAGCGGGTTTAACTGGGCCTTTTTGCAGTTCGGTAACGTGGCCGTTACTCCGGACGGAAACGTGCATGTGACCTTTTTCGGAAGCAGGAATGGTCAAACGTATCATTTCTATCACTGCAAAAGTACCGATGGCGGACTCACCTTTGATGCGCCGACAGAAATTACGCAGGCCAATGTACCGTCGTTCACGTCCTGGGATCCCAATCCAAACCTGACTGGGGTGTCCCTCCAGCGTTTTTATCCGAGCTGTTACCTGGCAGCGGACGTTTCGGACGGACCAAACGAAGGATCGCTGTACCTCACCTGGACTGCCAATGGGGTCGATACCACCGAAACCTATGGACTCGATATATGGATCAGCTACTCGCGTGATGGCGGTGACACCTGGTCATATCCGGCCAGAGTGAACAACGACAGCCTGCCAGACCAACACCAGTTCTATTCAAGCATATTCGTTGATGAGGAAGGCCATGTGATGCTCGGGTGGTACGATCGGCGCAATGACCCGGCGAATATTTCAACTGACTATTACGTGGGCATTTCCATTGATGGAGGGGTGAGCTTCGAAAACGTCAGGGCGAATCTGGCCCCCACCATGTTCTCCACGGTCGGAAACGCCAACAATGGCTTTGGCATTGGCGAGTACACCCAGGTGCTGGGCTGCAGGGGAAGTATTATTCCGTTTTGGTCGGATGGGCGCAACAACAACGGGGATCTGGATATCTACAGTGCCACTGTGAGCAAGTCGGAGCTCACGGATCCGGACTTTGGTCCGGTGACCGAAGCGGTGGTGTGGAGGGCCCTTTATCCGAATCCGACCATTGATTTCTTCACCCTTGATTTCACCCTGAAATACCAGAGCGATATTCGTATAACGCTGTACTCCGTCTCCGGACAGGTGGTGCGTACCGAAGCTTTTCATCGGGCCGCAGGCCCTTATCTTGAGGACTGGTCACTTGCCGGCCTCGCGGCCGGAAACTACCTGGTAGAGCTTAAAACCGATTACGGACGCTTCCTCAAGCGACTGGTGATCCAGTGATTGTCTTGTGCTGAAAGTAGGTTTACATCAAAGTCCTCAACTAGTCATGACCCTTTTTTCTTTCGAGAGATCTTACCTGAAAGACCAGCCACTCCCAAATCTACTTTTTGTTACAAGGTGATTCACGGAGTTTGAGTGCACAATAGTTTAGCATTTCATTCTTTTTGATGGGGGTGAGGCTTTTTTTTGCTTTCAGGCTCAAAAAAATGACTTTTTTAAGGACCGACTAATTCGTACAGGGCGAGCTTTGTTTCGGAGATCCCCGAAGGATAGCAAGTTGGGCGAGAAACGTAGGTATACGCCTATCGTTCCAGCAGGGTGCGGAAGTGCATCACGCCCGACTCATCCCACAGCACCAGCAGGTAGTATCCGCCCGCGAGGGCGCTCATATCGTATTGCCACTGCATCGCATCCCCCGGCGGAAGCTCGCCTGCATCCACCACCTGGCCCAGGGCATTGATCCATTCAAAATGCACGGCCTGCGGCCGGATGGGCAAGTCCACCAATACCTGGTCACGCACGGGGTTCGGATACAGAAACACCCCGGCCCAGCGATCTTCACCGAGCCCGATCTGATAGATCACATCAACCAACAGGGAATCCGAAATGCTCGTGCAGCCCCAATCGCTGATCAGCATGACCTGATAGTAGCCAGTGTCCGTGGCCGTCCATTTGATGCTGTTCGAGTTGGGGATCGAATCTCCGTTGAAGAACCACTGATAGTTGTAGAAGCCCCAGTCACATACCAGAAAATCCAACGTTCTGCTGATACCCGGATCAGGCGGGTTCGGATGCACATTGATGTATGCTGTGGCCGATGCCGAGCAACCGATCGAATCGGTATACAGGTACATGATCAGATGGCTACCTTGTCCGGCCAGGGCCGGATCAAAAGTCAGGCTGCCCACTATTCCGGGACCTGAGTAGGTTCCACCTCCAGGAGTTCCACCCATGATCGTCAGGGGTGGGTCATCTTCGCAGAAATCAGGCAAATTCGCCAGCGTGACCACCGGGAACGCATTCACCACTAAGGCAAACACCGTGTCCGTTAAACAGCCCTGTGCATCGGTATAGGAGTACGCGATCGTGTGGGTTCCGATCCCTGCAGGCTGCGGATCAAAAACGTTGTTCTGCACGCCGGGTCCCGAATAACTGCCTCCGGCAGGATACACAACATTGAGGGCCTGAGCACTGCCGTTTTCACAGAATCCAGGTACAGTGCCTATACTGAGCGAGGTACCGGAAAGTACCGTGATCTGAGTGGTATCGTAACGCTCGCAATTTCCGCCGCTGTTGTAGTAATACACGATCTCATGTACACCTGGACCTGCTGCCCCCGGCAGGAACTGTCCATTTACGACATGGCTTCCACTCCATGTACCCCCAGATGGAACAGCGCCGTTCAGACTGTATGCCGGGTCACTGGAACACAGATCTGAAAAGGCCGGCATGATGATATCCGGAATATCAGTCACAACGATCTCAATCGTATCCGCCAAATAACACGGGTCGGATGGGAAATAATAGATGAGTTCATGTGTGCCCACTCCAGCTGCGGTCGGACTAAAATTCGAACCGACAATCCCTGTGCCGGAGAGCACTCCTCCAGCTGGCAAGGCCACAGGCAGCGGAACGGGCAGATCACCCACACAGAGTGTGTCCGCAAAGGGACCGATGGCGGTGATCGCAGTAGTATCGATCGTGATCGTAGCCATCACAGAATCCAGGCAACCGCTCAAAGGGTCCGAATAGTGGTACCAGAGATCATGATTCCCCGCTCCGGATGCGGCCGGATCCAAAAGGAAGTACCCCCCCACAGAGGTAATGACTGCTGTCGTTGATGAATAGGATCCGCCCGCAGGGCCTGCGAAATCCAAAGTGTCGGTCCCGCTAGCCGTGCACCATGCCGGGAGCGCTGCAGTATCCAGTACTATGGTTGGACCCGGGACGACCTGGATCTGTGTGCTGTCAGTGAAGCTACAACCAGTAACGGTGATGTCATAATAGAACCAGGAGATACCTGGGGAGGCCATGGACAGATCAAAAAGTCCGGTGGTGGTACCACCACTCCAGGTCCCTCCGATTGGGCTCACCAAGGAATTGAGGTCAAGTACGCCATGGTTCTGACATAGGCTGTCCGGTGTGGAGAAGATGATTGGATTCTGGATCAGGTCAACATCCAGTAAATAGATCGTAGTCCCACAGAAGCTGGAAATCCGGTATTCGTATATACCGAAGGGTCCAACAGCCGGATCCATCAGGCTATATACGGCGTTCCCGGATGGATCACTCCAACGTCCCGTGTCGGGAAGGGTTAACATGGCGGCTCCGTTCAGCAGTCCGGTCAGATTGACCAGGGAATCGGTCTGACAAACCAGCACACTTGATTGTGGCACGGTCGGATATCCTTCAATAAGCTCAAAGGTGAAGGAGGTGCTATCGGTACATCCACCTGCACTTACGATATAGGTAAGCGTGTGCTGTCCAGGTGGGTAGGAAGAGAGAGGAACGGCCGGGCCCGTAACTGGCTGTCCGTCCAGTTTATAGGTTTCTGCAGCACCGATATTGGTCGTTGTTCCCTGCAGGGGCAAGGTATCCACCCTGCAGAAAGTATCGTTAGGCAATGAGAGGTTGAAGTTCAAAATGGTTGCGGTTCCGATGACGAAGCTGTCTATTTGAATTTGTAATCCATCCACTACGGTTACGCTATAATCACCAACGGCCAGGCCACTCAGATCTTCGATAGTTGTCCCATTTGACCAGAGGATCGCTGGCACCCCATTGGCACTGATCGTTATATCGATGGTTCCGTCTGCACTGCCCAGGCATGTTTCATCGGTTACTGTCCCGGAAACGGTCAATTGTGCAGGCTCATTCACCACAAAAGTTGCTGTTTGCGTACATCCGTTCATATCAGTTACGGTCACAGTGTATGTACCCCCATTAAGTGAACTCACCGTACTATCTGCTGTGATGAGCCCTGCCGGGCCGGTCCAGCCGTAGTTATACCCCGGTGTGCCTCCGCTCACCGTTAAGGATATCGATCCGTCCATGGCACCGAAATTACTTACATGGGTTACGACCCCATTGACTGTAATCGGAGCAGTTGGTTGCAAAACAGGCAGCACCGGTAAAATAGTGGTGCAACCATTGGCATCTTCGATCGTAAGGCTATACATTCCGGCCGAAACCCCGCTCAGATCTTCGGTTGATGCACCGTTGGACCACGTAAATAAATAAGGAGCTCCTGATCCTGAAAAAGGGGTTGCACCGGAAACTGTGACATAGATCTCCCCGGTTGATGCTCCGTAACAATCGACATCCACTACGTTAGCTCCGACGTTGAAGGGACTGCCTGGTTGACTGAGAACAAAGCTTTGCTCCACCTCACACAGATTGTTATCCGTAACGGTTAGCATGTAGTTTCCGGCCGTTAGGCCGGTCATATCAGCAGTCGTGAACCCATTGTTCCACTCGTAGCTGTACGGGGCCACCCCTCCCGAGACGGTTGTGCCGATACTCCCGGTATTCAGTCCATGACAAAGGATATCCACGGTGGTTCCGGAGATAGTCAAGGCATTTGGCTCCGTGATCGTAAAGTTCAGTATGCTGGAATCGGTGGAGGTTGGGATCGCGGTAACGGTAACGGAATATTGGCCTGCGGCCAGATGAACAAGATCTTCGGTGGTGGCGCCATGAGCCCACAGGAACTGGTAGTCTGGCACATCCGGAGGGTTAAATCCGCCCCCGACGGTAAGGTTAATGCTCCCCGTGGCCGCTCCGAAGCAAAATACATCAACCCATGTACCTGAAGCAGTAAGTGGTCCGGGCTGTGCTACGACCAGATCATTAAGTTCCTCCATGCAGCCATTGTCGTCGGTGATCGTGACGGAGTAGGTGCCAGCTGGCAGGTTCGATTGATTCTGGTTTGGGGGGAGCCCGCCTGACCAGCTGAACAGGTAGTTGGCATTTACATTGGCTATGTTGAGTGAAATAGCACCATCTGATGCCCCACTGGCCGATACGTGTGTAATGGTTTCTGTGGCATTTATCGGATTTGGAGCAACAACCGTGTAGGTAGCCTCACTGGAACATCCTCCACTGTTCGTTACGGTTACTGTATACGTGCCGGCTGTTGCATTGGTCAGGGAGCTGTCCTGATGGCCATTACTCCATTCGTAGATCATATTCGGAGTAGCTCCGCCCGTCACCCCAACACTTATAGTTACATCAGCTGCACCAGGGCAGGATTCCGTGAAGATGGATCCGCTCACCGGCGTGATTACCGGGGGTTCCAGAAGGTCAAAGTACTTTATGGCTGTATCCGAGCAGCCTGAACTATCGGTAAGCGTATAAACAACCACATTGGCATTCGGACCCAAATATCCAGCCGACCCGGAAAGGACAGATCCGTTCAGGGGCGTTCCGTTAACGGTAAAGGTACCTCCTGCGGAGGGAAGGAAATATCCGTTCGAAAGATCCACCAGGCCATTACTGCACAAGTTGATCGCTGTGTTCGGGACCGGATCAACTTGTGGTAGGGGCAGAATTGATATTTGAGCAGAATCGGAAGCAGAGCACCCATTGTTGTCATTGAAAGTGTAGCTGATCGTATATACACCGGGTACGGCATTGGACAGATCCACAATACCTGTGTTGTTGTCTATCGGGAGTATCGGTGCCGAGCCCGGGGCACTGATGTTCATAAAGGTGGATGTTCCGGATCCGCTTCCGCCGGAAACGCCGTATGTAAGTTGAAAAGTGCTGTCACTGAGGCAGGCTGATCCGGGGGATGGCTGAAAACTGATCACGATCGGGTCCAAAACCTCAAAGTCCCATGTTGATATACACGGATGACCACTCCCGGTATAGGTAAGTGTGTGCACTCCGGTCAGCAGGCCATTTGAGTCGAATGTATAGTTTACCGCACTTCCGTTCACACCTGTTCCACTCCAGCTGTCGAGTGGGTCCAATACCGGAAGTGAAATGGAGGTATGCCCACATACGGGTACAGGCATGGCACTGAAGAGCGAGGACAGGTCCGGGCCATCATTCACGGTAACCACAATCGTTTCAGTATTATAACAACCGCCAGGGATCTGGTAGGTAACTGTTATGGTGTGCACACCGATCCCTGCAAGAGCAGGGTCAAACAGGGCGTTGGAAAGACCGAAAGAAGTCGTTGAATAGGAATACCAGGCCGGGTTTTCATTAGACCCGTTTTGCGGGTTCCAGGTCCGATAAGCGGCCAAAAATATGGGGCTGCTGTTGATGCACTGATCGGGCGGATTCGAAGTGCTGAAGTCCGGTATGGGATCAACATTGAATAGTGCTTCGGCTGTCCAGCTACAAGCCGTGGAAGGATCCGTATATTCGAAGAACAGGGTGTAGTTCGTACCTGGTGTTAACGTGCCTGGATCAATAGTGATCAAAGGAGTATTATTTATGACCACATTGTTCGAAATTGTTTCTTCCAGGCGGAATACTCCGTTGAAGGTGCTTCCTCCCTGCGTGTAAGGGCTGGATAAGGAAACAGGAACATCGTTCGGACACAAAAAGGAAGGAAGCCCTGTAATTAAAACGAAATCGTTGAGTACATCAACCGTGATGGAGTCTTCACAGCTAACACCACCGAAATCGGCCGTGTATGTAAAAGTGATGGTATCCAGAATAGCCGTATCAAAGGTGGTGGCTGTGGCACCATTGGACCACATAAATGCGGGCGGGCAAAGACTGGTGCTACTGCTACTGTTGGTACGGATGATAACATTGTCCAGGGCCCAGCTTTCATCGCACAGCAAACCGGATGCAGCATCAATGAGCTCTCCATACCATTGCACGGAAGCATCGCAGGCAGAATGCGGCAATATGAACTGCATCTGGTATATGGTGGTCGTGGCGCCGGAGGCACAACGCGGGGGAAGTCCGGTATGCAGTGCATTGGTCATGGCCGGATGATTGATCTGGAAGTCGTCCGGGTAACTTTGCAGCGTTCCGGCAGTGTTGGAAAAGGTCGTATGGATCTCCGACGTTCCATCAACCTGCATGCCCCAGAGATCGGGTCCATCGGCCGGGCCATTCCCATCCCAGTCATCGAAAATGTAAAGGGTAAATTCCACCACGAGCTCATCATGCTCAGGCAAACCGGTGAGGTTCCATTCAACGGTATCGTTCCTGAAGGGTCCGGCCATTTGTTCATACAAATAGCTTGTGGTATCTGGCAGCGACCATCCGGCCGGGAGGCCGCTATCAAAATCGGCCCAGTAGACCGCAAAGGGAGGGTTGGCACTCAATGTGACGATGTCATTATAGCAGACCTGCTGGTTGCTTGCCTGCAGGTTAAGTTCGGCCACATACAGTTGGAGGCTGTCGATGGCAGTGCAACCGGAAATGGGATCGGTAGCCGTAACGTAATAGGTTCCGGGTTGACTCAGATAGCGGAGGGTGCTGGCGGAGCCATCGGACCACAGCAGATTGGGAAAGCCGGTAAGGTCAGCCAGTATGGAATTACCCTCGCAGATGATCTCGACGGGTGGCAGCGGATCAAATGAACTAAGGGACACTGTCAATGTATCGTGCCGATCTGTTCCGCAGTTATCGGTCCGGGTAATCGTGTAGGTGGTCGTTTGAGGCGGGCTGAGTATTGGAGAGGCAGCGGTGATGTCGGATACCCCGATGGCCGGACTCCAGTAGTACGATTGGATGTTGGGAGCTGTATAATTTGGCTGGATTGTCCCGTTGCACCACTGCTGAATGGTGTCGTTGGTGAAATTGGCCGCATATTCTTTGCAGAACCGAAAAGTCGCTGTCAGTGCGCCTGTTGCAGCCGTTGCCCCCCACTGCACCTGAGTAGTTCCCAGCAGGGTCGGCAAGTCAACGGTCCTGCTCAGACGCAGGTTACAGTCAAAATAAAAGTCCAGCTTTTGAGTAGATGGATACCAATATAACTGTACGGGATAAGGATTTTGGCCAACATTTCCTCCCGAGGGTAAACAGCTTATGGGCGCGCTAATGGAGGGGGGAGCCGTGTGGATCACCGATCCGTTCGTGAGGTAGGCAACATGATCGTAAAAAGGATCGTTATATCCTCCATTTTGATAAATATCGATCTCCACGGCAAAAGCATTGGACAGAGTTCCATAGCCGAGAGCTCCTCCGCCCTGGCCAATTGAATTTCCGGGATTGTTCATTAAGGCGATGGTCATACCATCGGCACTGCTGCTTCCTCCTATAGTAACTTCTCCGTCAATGACAAAAGGCCGGGTCAGGTCAAGCGTATCTTCGAACCAAACGGCTCCACGCTGGCTCAATCCGCTTGTCGTGAGCGTATAACAACCCTGCCAATCAAGATAAGCGGTCCCGACCGTAGTTGGTTGCCCGGCCGCCAGGCTACTCAGTAAAAGAAGCAGAAAAGAAAGCCGGCATTGCATGCCCAAAAATAATGTTTAAATTCGTAACTCCATGACGGTAATTAAAACTATTTTGTTACGAACCAGTCCGGGTATACTTATTACCGTTTATACAGCTATTCCTTAAAAACGAGCTAATTACCTGCTTATCAAGATAATGAGTTGATGATTTTTCATTTTTTGACATGGACAATTGCAGGGGGATGCGGAAATTAGCATGAAGATCTTGCAATAAATGGAAGGGAGGGGGAGGGAGCTCCCCAAAAAGCGCATTTAAAGGCTGTTGAGTTCAAAGAAGTAATGAGGTGCTTCATTACCAAAGGCAATAGTATAAGGATAGCCAGCGCCAGTCGGCTATCCACTGCCTCGGGCGGTGTAAGCGAAGCGCAAGTCATCCGCAGGACGGCCAGCTAAAGAAAGCGATTGCCTTAGAATACCAGTGCTTCATATAGGCAGCTGGTTAATCCATTCAAAGGCAACGGAAAAGCTTCTCCAGCCGTCCCATTTATTCTTCTTTCCAGTCCCTGAGGATAATGCCTTTTCCGTATTTTTCAACTTCCAGCTTTTGTCCTTTTTTCCATTGTAACTCCCGGATAATATCAACCGGCAGAGTGATGGAATAGGTCTTGCCACCGCCTACCTTGACCAGCTTGCGGATGTTTCTGTCTTCTAACTTTTTTCTTGCCATGTGGCAAAGTTACAATAATTAATTACAGAGCTAGCTACAGAGCCAGCTCTGTAGTTAAGTATGTTTAAGTAATTATATATCAGCTATTTATTTGAAAGTGACTGATAGGAATATATGAGAATAGGTTGATTTTTTTAAAAAAAAAGACCCGAATAATGAACTACTGATCTTTTTTGGGCGTTGTAATAGCTCATAATATGATTACGGAGCGTTCGGTTGTAATGATCCGACGCTCCTGCGCCGAATAGGCGCAAGGTTTTATGGTTTACCGGAAAGGCTCTGCTATGTGCGGAGCTTTTCCTTTTTTGTTGATTGGGAGGCCCTTAAGGGCCGGTCGGTGTCATGAAAACCCATCAGGATCTCTGTGGGAGGAGGAAAAAACAGGAAACGGATCTTGGTAATCAATGAATTGGAACAAAAAGAAGCCTTGTGACCGATCTCAGATCAAACTAACTACCGGCTAAAAGAGGCTGCATACCTGCTCTCATTGCCGCAATGATCCGTGAGGCGGAGTTCAAAAGTATGCGCGCCGGGCGCACAGCGCTCGTCAAAAGTGTGCCAGAGTCGGTGCGTTTTCGGATCCCATTCCATCAGTACCCATTGGCCGTCAATGGTACCGCGGATCTCATTGATGCCACTGAAGTCATCCATGATCCTGAGCAGGATGTTGTCACTCCTGCTCATGTCCTTTTTTGTGTAAATATTTACCGGATCAATCATTGGTGGCAGGGTATCCACTGTAACGGCATAACGGCCGAACTCGCGGCTACGACCTATGAACCGGCCTGCTTTCCATTTGCCAGGCCACCACTCTTGCTGACCGTCTTCCTCTATCTCCGCAAAGCACAGTTGCTCTGATGTGCAGCCTTCGGGTACTGCCGGTAGCGGAAGGTCAAGGGTGAAGTAGGTATGGGCCGGAATACCTCCATGGCCAAACCGGTACACGGATGTCAGGATCGGTCGGTGCTCGCTCATGCGGACGTTTGGCTCGCTTTCTTCGATCGGAAAATAAATGTCGGCATAAAGCACCCCGGCAGGAATAACGCAACGGGCGTCGCCTGCGGACAAACGATGTGTTTCGTTATGTGTGAGCCATTTTTCGCCGGAATAAACGACCGGCCTGCTGGGAGGAAGACCTGTTTCGGTTGCTGCGATACCCTCGAAGCTGAACTCCACAACGCTCCGGTTCCCGGCCCGATCGCAGGCCTCGATCCGAAGGCTGTGGCTTCCGGCATGAGTGAATGTGTATCCGGCCGGATTTCCCTGAACGAAACTCAAGCGATTGTTGGGCTCCACATAGAGCCTGGTGGCCCGGTTGCTACAGCATTGGTATTGGTCAAAGGTGATGAAACTGTTGAGGTAGCGGGTTTCGTCAAAGCTAAACTCATTGATCCGATGCGCGTATCGGAGCGAATCGTCCAGGAACATGCGCAGTCTGATGGTCCCATTCATGCCGGACGCTCCGTCCTGCTGATCGGTGGTTTCGATTGCGAATCCCCACCTGCCCGAGAGTCGTATCGTTTCTTTGTCCGCTGTGCGGTACTGTCCGGCTTTGCTCTGTGTCAGAGGCAGTACCACGGTTTCGCGCCTGCCATTACAGTGGGCGTTCCTGCTGATCGGGACCAGCAGGAGGTTTTCCATTAGTGGTGCCTGATGGTCGGCTATGGCGAATCCCGCTGCAAGCGGATCCATCGGACGTCCGTTTGCTGTATTCCGCACTTCGAAATGCAGGTGTGGCCCATCTGACGATCCGCTGTTTCCGGATCTGGCGATCGTTGCTCCCTTTTTGAAGACAAAGCGGCCTGCGGCCGGATAAAGGTCAACGGCGAATTTTTGAAGGCGATATTGCTCGGAACGCACATAAGAGGCAATGGCCGGATCGAACTTGCTGAGGTGTGCATATACCGTGGTTTTGCCATTGGGATGGCGCAGGTAGAGCGCATTTCCGAATCCGTAGGGCCCCACACGGATCCGGACCACTTCGCCCTGTTCCACAGCATATACCGGTTTACCGGTTATCCCACCCGTTTTGATATCGATACCGCTGTGGAAGTGATCGCTGCGCAGCTCACCGAAGGAACCACTGAGGTATAGCGGCGGATCAAGCGGGGGGTGCCATTGTTGGGCCGCGCAGGTCAGCCGTATAAAAAGAAAGAGAAGGAGTATGGTGCGCATTACCTGATCTGTATGTTTTAGCCTTGTCGGCAGCAAAACTAAAACTCGTTGAACGATGAAGACAAATATAAATGGGGCATCATTTGCAATCAATCATTCAGCATGCTATATTTGTTCTATCTATTCAAAACTGCATGAGCGACTTAATGCGGACGGTAGAGCGGCTGGAGGCGGATTTGGCCCTGTTTATTCAGAAATATCAGCAACTGCAATCCAGGCACCAGGAACTCAGGCAACATCTGGTGGATGCAGAAGAACGCATTACCGGAGCGCGTGAAGAAGCACTGCAGATGGAACGGGAAAATGAACTGATCCGAATGGCTGGAGCAATGGCCGGGGACCCATCCGGCCGTGAGGCCGCCAAATCAAAGATCAGCGAATTGGTACGGGAAATAGATAAGTGTGTGGCACAACTGAACAGATAAGGAATGGATCCGAATACACTGAAGATCAAGGTGGGTATTGGGAACAGGACTTATCCGCTCACCATAAAAAGGGCGGAGGAAGAATCGGTCCGGCGGGCAGCAAAGACCATTGAGTCCATGCTGCGTGACTTTCAGCAGAGCTACGCAGTACAGGACCAGCAAGACCTGCTTGCAATGTGTGCGCTGCAACTGGCCACGAAGGTGGAGCAAATGCAGGAGGATGCCGTGATGGCAGACAGGGATATCACGGACCGGCTGGAGGCATTGGGAGATCGATTGTCGGATGTTCTTGCTGAGTAGTTCTTTGCATAAAAAATAAGCGCATAGCCCGCATTATTTCACACGTTTGTTAAACTCAACAGTAATTCTGTTGGAGTTACAGACTCAGGAGGTTAAAAACAGGCCTTGTAGCCGTCAGAGACGGTGAGTCCGTACCGGACCGATGGAAGTTTGAGATCTTCGGCGACTCCACCCATGAGGAAATGGGGTTTAACAGAACCTTGAAGTAGTGTGGGCTTATTTTTTGATATACAGGAGAATATGAATGAGCGTACTGATTGGGTGCGGGTGGCGGTGATCCTTCCATGGAAAGGGATGAAGGTAAGGCAGTGAGGGTGCTGCGGAGTTATCGCGCCGTGAGGCGCCCGAGAACATGATCAATCATGTTTTCGACCGCAGCGTGGTAATTGGGGGAGAAATTGTTGTTGGGGCGGTTGGCGATGATCACGCAGGCGGTAACGCAGCGGTGGCCCATGAGTTTTCCAAGTCCGTAGAGTGCGGATGTTTCCATTTCATAGTTGGTTATGCGCCCGGTGCCGTATCGGAAAGCCTCAAGCCTGTTATTGAGGTCGGGCAAAGCGATCGGAATGCGAAGTTCGCGGCCCTGAGGGCCATAGAAGCCGTGGGCTGTGATAGTGATACCGGTATGGGTATGCTTCCCCTCAAGCAGGTTGAGCAGTTGCTGATCGGCCCTTACCAGGTAGGGATGGGCGGCTGCCTCGGGCCAGTTCATATCGCGCCGAAAAGCGGCGGAAAAATCCTCGTCCATGACCTGGCGGGCATCGTAGAAATGTAACAGGCCATCAAACCCGAGGGCGGCTTCGCTGAGCAGGATGCTGTCGACGGGGATATCGGGCTGCAGGGAGCCGGAAGTGCCCATGCGAATAAGCCGGAGGGAAGTTCTGCTGTCCTTGTAAGCGCGCCTTTTTAGATCAATGTTGACGAGCGCGTCGAGCTCGTTCAGGACAATGTCGATGTTGTCGGTACCGATACCCGTGGCCATGACCGTAAGGCGACGGCCGTTTAGTTCACCGGTATGTGTGATGAACTCGCGCCTTTGCCGGCGCAGGGTCACGCGGTCAAATCTGTCGGAAACGAGCCGTACCCGCTCCGGATCACCAACCAGAAGGATCGTATCTGCAATGTCCTGTGAATGAAGGCCGAGGTGGTAAACGGAATGATCTTGGTTGAGTACTAATTCGCTTGGTGCAAGTGACATGAAGTTGATCGTTTTTTTTAGCTGGGATACCAACCGTTCCACAAGTTACAAAAATGGCGTTTAGAGCAAACCCCGGGAAGCATGGAAGGGATCGCAAAAATAATTGCTTTTGGACCTGGAAACCTCTTCCATACACACCTTTTGAGGGCCTGCCCTTTGGCATTTGCTCAGGATTTTCGGAAGCCACATTGAAAAAAGCGGATTTTTTTCAGGCCGGATGTTGCACATCACAAACTGAAGTTTTGTCTTTATCAGCTGTGCGAATATGCTTAAAAAAGATGATGTACCCCCGCCATCAGATGCAGAACAGGCTTTTGCATGATCTGCTAATGGTGTAATTTGGCTGCATGGCTGTTATTCCCCTTGGTTTTTATCGAACAGAGGATCCGATCGCGATCGCACGGCATTTGCTTGGTGCACACCTGATCACCGAGCTGAACGGGGTGCGAACGGTCGGACGCATCGTCGAGACCGAAGCCTACCGCGGTTGGGGCGACGCTGCCTGTCATGCCCACGCGGGCACCCGTTCACCCCGGACCGAGATCATGTACGGAAACGGCGGTACAGCCTATGTGTATCTCTGCTATGGGATCCATAACCTCTTCAATATTGTAACAAATGGCCCTGAACGGGCCGATGCGGTCCTCGTTCGTGCTTTGGAGCCCGTGGTGGGGTTGGAGCATATGCTGGCCCGGAGAGGACTCAAAAAGCCTGAAAAACGTGTAACGATGGGTCCGGGTAGTATGAGCAAGGCCATGGGTATCACCAGGGAATTGTACGGTGCACCACTGGTACCGGGAAGGATCTGGCTGGAGTGGGCCAGTGAGATCCCTGACGGGCAGGTGAAGGTTGGACCGCGGATTGGTGTAGATTATGCGGGTGAGGATGCCAGGCTGCCCTGGCGGTTCCGGGAGGCGAACAATGGTTATGTGAGCAGGCCTCGCTAGCCCAGGGCCACATCTAAGCTCATCATCACAATGAATCCGGCGATGAATCCGAGCGTGGCAACGTCTGTATATCGGTCTTTTTGCGTTTCAGGCACTACCTCTTCAATGACGATGTAGATCATGGCTCCGGCTGCGAAGGCCAGGGCATAGGGCAAAATGGGTTGTGCCACTATCACGGCGATGGCTCCTATGACTCCGGCCACAGGCTCCACTATGGCACTTAACTGGCCATACCAAAAACTGCGTTTTGCGCTAACGCCGGATCGGCGCAGGGGCATGGAAACGGCAATCCCTTCGGGGAAGTTTTGCAATCCGATCCCGATCGCCAGGGCCACGGCTGCTCCAAGTTCCGCACCTTCGATCCCACTGGCAAAGGCCCCGAAAGCCACTCCGACGGCCAGTCCTTCCGGAATGTTATGCAGGGTAATAGCTAAGACAAGCAGGGTGGTACGGTGCCAATTGGTTTCGGGTCCTTCCGACTCATCTTTTCTAAAGTTAATATGCAGGTGCGGCACAAACTTGTCAAGGGCGTAGAGAAACAAGGCTCCCATGAGGAACCCAATTGCTGGTGGCAACCATCCGGGCATTCCCTGTGCCTCGCTCATCTCGATAGAAGGGGCCAGCAACGACCAGTAACTGGCCGCAATCATAACCCCGCCCGTGAACCCCAGCATTGCATCAAGCCATTTACGGCTCATATCCTTAAAAAGGAACACCAGTGCAGCTCCTGCTGCGGTGAGCAGCCAGGTAAAGGTAGTTGCCATGAGCGCCTGGATCACAGGCGACCTATTTAAAAACCAATCGGGTACAAATTCCATATATGCGCCTTTTATGACCCAGGATCATGAGTCACCTGCCTGCTCACATTAGTCGTTGATCCTCTACCGGACTGTAGTCTCAAACCCTGTATAGCTCTCCCCGGCTTTAGAGAATTAAAGGGAACAAAATTAAGGATTGTTTTTGTCCTAAAAACAGGAGCGTTTGAAAGGTGGGAAGCTCTTTCTTATTTTTGGATCACCAACTGGCGACTATCACTCTGGCTTCCGTTGCTGAGCAATACGCTGTAGATACCATCAGCCCACTCAGCCACCTCCAGGCGCAATTGGCCGCTCACTGCATTCAACTTGCTGATCGTCAGTACCACCTGACCCAGGTGGTTCAACACGGTCACCTGCAGATCCACTTTGCTGGTAAAGTCGTAGTCAATAACGACTTCATCCGCTGTTGGGTTCGGATACAGGTCAATGTGCCGGGCAAAGTTCAGCTCTTCAATGCTGGTTACCTCTCCTGTCGCAGTAGAAGAACATCCGTTTGCATCGGTAACCGTAACCGTGTAGGTACCAGGTCCCAGTCCCGTAGCTGTCTGTGTGGTCTGAGGAGGTTGCGTGCCCCATAAATAGGTGTAAGGTGGGGTTCCACCCGTTACATTGGCCATTAGTGCATCAGGGGCGACCTCGTCGGCAGTAACCATCAGTTCAGCCAGCTGGGCTCCATTGACATTCGATATGGAGCTACAGTCCCGGACCGTATCCAGGGTTTCGATCCGGTAATTGATAAACTCGTCGCACAGGTCAACCGTATCAAAATAGGTCGTAGTCATAGTCGAGTCAAGCAAGGACCAGTTTCCTGCCGGATACTCACGGTAAATATAGTAGTAGCCCGTTGACGTAGCCGGTAATCCGCCTGGGAAGGGCGGATTCCACACCAGATTGGCCACGGATCCGGGTGTTGAGGCCGTCACGGTCAGTTCGATCGGTGAAATAGTGTCGTTCGGGGACGACAGGAAATCGCAACCAGTGGATTGTCGCACGAGGTAGCTACCCCCTCCGGGTGCCCCGGTGTGTGTAAAGGTAATGATGTCCGGATCCTGTATTGTCCCGATTGGATTGTATCCACCACTACCCGCCGGTTCATGGTAAATGACGTATTCATTGAAATTCAGTCCTGTATCCACAGGTAAACTCCAATTGATCTCTATATCCCCATTAGACAGGGTACGGATACAATTAACCTCAAGCGGGTCCGAAACCCCCGGCAGAATGGTCACCAAAAAAGTCCCGTGGAAAACGGCCGGAGCATTGCAATAGTCATCCGATGCCCTCAGTAGGAAGGCATATGTATTACTTGAGGCACAGGCGTTACTATAGACCAGGTTAGAGCAATCAGTATTCCAGGTAAAGGTCGTTGCCGTATCGGTCGGGTTGGTGATGGGCGTGGGTGGATTCAGGGTCGCACAAGGGGGCTGCAGGCATCCTGTTGTGGTGCTGGTAAATCCGGCTCCGAACTGTGCACCGGAAGCCTCGATCGTCACCTCCTGGACCGGGCTGGGCGATCCGACCGGCTGCGGATCAAGATCCGAGGCCTGCATGTAAAAGGTCAGGGTCTGACCCGCAAATACGGTATCAACAAACAGGGACGAATCCACTTGGGTAAAGGTGGAAGCCGATATCGTCACATCTGGCGGCTCGTTTGTTAAACCACCCGGAAGCCCCGGACAGTCCGCACCCCCTAAATAGGTCGTTTGAAGATCCCGGAAGATCTCCGCAATCTTTTGTCCACACCGCCAGGCCTCTACCCGGATCACACTCACATAGGACCCGGAAGTATAGTTTAGGATGGATACCTCTCCCGTCAGGCTGTCCAGGGAAGCTCCTGTATTGTTCGGATTTTGTGTGGGTCCGGGGAACGGATTGGTATACGAATACCCGGCCACAAAGGGTATGGTCGGTGCCGGCCAAAAAAGAGCCTCATCCAGTGGCTGGTCCCAGCCGTAGTAGAGGGAATCCAGATCCGGATCAAAGGCATTCTGGTTGTACGTAAAGTCAAAACCGGTACAGATCACAGTGGCCGGTATCTCCAGGAAGACCGGGGAGTTATCATAGCAAGGTTGCGCTGTATTCGGTGTAGTGGCCCCGACCGGTGTATAGGGGTACATAACTGCCCTCAGCGTCTGACCAGTACCACCGGGGTTCACCAGGTTGTCAATAGCGGTGTTGCGGCAACAATCGCCCCAGGTAAATATCCATCCATTCGCCGGTGGTGTCCCGTTCAGGGTCACGGGACCCGAAATGTATATGAACTCCTCTGCGGAACCTTCAATTGGATTCGAACATGGAAAACCACAGGGTGGCGAAATATCGGTTTGTGAAACAAAGCTACAGGTGATGGTATTCGGGGATGAGGTATAGTTCTGAATATCCAGGATTTGGGGAAAGGTGTCCTGCGGAATTCCGTTACAATCCCGATATACCTTCAGTGTAAAGAGATAATTGCCATTGGGGTCGCACTCCCAGGTGATCTCCCCCCCCATGATGTGTGTAGCGGAAGCCCCGAAACCAAGGGCCACCAGTACCAGCAAAAGGAGCAGCTTTTTCATTTTGTTATAAGTTAGTCAAGCTGTAAAGGTAATACTTGCAAACCTTTAATCCAAAAGTTCAATGATAGTGAATACCCATGCCAGCCACTTAAGATATGTTTCCCGGCCTTTTTATCAAATGGGAAAGCTATGAAGGGGAGGGATGATTCAGGCTTTGCAAAAAGTCCAAATCTGTTTAAAAATTCCCGAAAAAGTTGTACTTTTGCCGTTTCAATACCGCGGGGTGGAGCAGTTGGTAGCTCGTCGGGCTCATAACCCGAAGGTCGTAGGTTCGAGTCCTGCCCCCGCTACAGGGTAAAATGAAGTCCGGGAACTTTTCCGGGCTTTTTTTTTGGAGGCAGCAAAACCTGCCCTTTTTCTATTTTCACCCATATGAAGCAGCTTTTCCTCCTTTTCCTCATTTTTGGAACCTGGCTGACCAGCGCGCAGGATCGCATCAGGTACAGGGATATCGTTTGGCCGATCGATTCCCACGATGTTTTTGTACCGCAAAAATGGGCCGAGGAACCGGCAGTAATCCTCGAACGCGTCATTCGCTACCAAAAGTACAGGGCCCGAAGCCGATTCAGCGGTAAGGAGTACGAGATCTACTACAAGATCAAATTCCAGAAACCCAGGGGCGTTGAACAATTTCGCTATTTCTTTATTCCCTATATGCCGCAGACCAGCCTTGATCGGCTTGATGCACGCCTTACCAAGCCAGACGGACGCGTGGCAGATTTCGATGCCCGGTTTTTTAAGAACAAAAGGATCCGGGAGCCTGTTTCCGGGTTTTCACCCGATCAATTCCTGATCTTTGAAGTCCCGACTGTCGAAACTGGTGATCAACTTGAGCTTTTCTGCCGTTACCAGGGCCATCCGCTGCCCCGGCATGTGTACTTTGATGATTACCTGCCTATCGTCCGAAGCACTTACGTGCTGACCCACCCCGGCTACTATCCCTTTCTGTATACTTCACACCACGGAGCACCTGAAGCCTGGCATAAAGAGAAATTTTACCGGCAACATTATAAATGGCAAATGGAACAGGTACCGCCTAGACGGCAGGAAGGATTTTTTTGTCCGGCCCTTTACCTGCCGCACGTGGAACAGGTCTTTGCTCCTACGTTTCAGGATGAGTACGGCTGGCCACTTGACTGGTGGATCTACCTCCGTCAGCTCAACCGGCTCCAGACCGAAGTGAACCAGCGATACGATAAAACACTGGAAAAGTTCCTCCAGAACCTCTGGCAAACCATTCCTCCGCAGGAGGTGAAGGCCCGAATTAAAGCAGTGCATGACTACATTAATGAACATCTTACCCTGACCAGGTATCCGCGTGGGATCAACATTGGAAACGACCTGAACCATGGCCGCATCTGTCCCGATGTGCTTAACCTGTTCTATGATGATCTGCTTCGTCGTTTCGATATTCCGTATCGACTCGTACTGGCCAGGGAAAGATCAAGGGGCCCTTTAGATACTGGGCTTGTGAGTCTGGATCAGATCAGTCATACCTTCTACGAATTCACGGATACGCTCACCGGCGAACGGCACTATCTGATCCCACAGCAGTGGGAGGGGAGCTATGCCCTGGATGAGTTGCCGGGCGATCTGCTCGGGACCCAGGCGGTATTCATTGAGGCGCCGAATGAAACAGTGACCTTTGAGTTGCTCCCCGAATATCCGGTGGAGGAAAGCAAGATCCACCGCTTTGCCATCGTGCATCTCAGTGACTACGAAAGCGAGGTGTCCTATCCGGTCCGGGAGCAATGGACCGGGGCGGCATCGGCGTATTGGTCTGAGCTCAGGCAAAAGGATGTAAACCCGCAGCGTCCGCAATGGCGTCGGTACCTCCATTGGCGCAAAAAATGGCCTGATCTCGGGAAACGGCCGGATCTGATCTCTTTCGACGCTGCCAATCCCGGGTACAGTACTGAATGGCAATACCGGATCGAAAAGATTCCGGTGGATTGGTCGGGCGATACGGTTTCCCTTGTTCCACAGCAATTCATTCAGGCACATCAGGTGTACAAAGGCCCTGTTCAGCGAACCTACCCATTACACCTACCCTATGGCGGTAGCGATCAGTCCGATATCTACCTGCACTTCCCGGGCGATATGATTCCCCTGACCTTTCCGGAAGGCAGCTGGCGACTGGCAGGACTCATGGAGGCACGTTTTTCGACGGATCAGGTTGATAGCCAGACCTATCGGCTGCATTTCCTCTGTACCTACTTCAAGGACACTTACAGCGCCGGGGAGGCCATGCAAATGCGTACCTTGTGGCAGGAGATCATCCGGGTACTGAACGTGCCTTTCCGAATGACTAAAAAATGAGCAAACCCACACACAAGGCAGGATTCGTCAACATTATCGGCAATCCGAATGTCGGAAAGTCGACACTGATGAATGCGCTGGTGGGCGACCGGCTGTCCATCATTACCAGCAAAGCACAGACCACACGTCACCGGATACTGGGTATCGTGAACGATCCCGGTTATCAGATCGTGTTCAGCGATACCCCCGGGGTGATCCGGCCCACGTACAAGCTGCAGGAAAGCATGATGAATTTCGTGAGATCGGCTTTTCAGGACGCCGACTTGCTCCTCTACGTGGTAGAGCCTGACAGGGAGCAACTGAAGGATGAGGCACTGTACGAACGGCTCAGGCGCAGTAAGCTCCCCCTGATAGTGGTGATCAACAAGATCGATACCATCAACTCTGCCAGACTTAAGGAATATGCTGCTTATTGGCATGGGGAATTCCCCCGGGCTGAGGTGATGCCCATCTCTGCACTCAAAAGATCCGGCATTAGCCAGCTGTGCCAACGCATTGTGGAGTTGCTGCCCGAATCACCTCCGTATTTCGGCAAAAACGCGCTTACGGATAAAAGCGAACGGTTTTTCGTCGGGGAGATCATCCGCAGGCAGATCCTCCTCAACTACAAAAAGGAAGTGCCTTACTCGGTAGAGATCGAAGTGGAGGAGTTTAGGGAAACGGATGACCTGATCCGTATCCGTGCGCTCATCTTTGTCGCCCGCGAAACACAGAGGGGTATTATCATCGGTCACCGCGGCAAAATGATCAAAAAAGTCGGCACCGAGGCCCGCAGGGAGCTGCAGGACTTCTTTCTCAAAAAGATCCACCTCGAACTCTACGTCAAAGTGGCCGGGGACTGGCGCAATAGCGATCGCGACCTCAGGCGTTTCGGCTACAGGCACTGAATGACAGGGGCCTCACGGCCCGATCATTTCTTCCGAAAGTAGATCGTGATCGGCACTCCGCTGAAGTCGAAGGTCTCCCGGAAGCGATTTTCCAGAAAGCGCCGGTACGGATCCTTAAGGTATTGCGGCAAATTCGCGAAAAAAGCAAACTGCGGCGCCTGCGTTGGCAGCTGCATGATGTACTTGATCCTGATATATTTCCCTTTCGTTGCAGGGGGCGGATGCTCCTTGATGATCGGCAAAAGCAGATCGTTCAGCCTGCTGGTTGGTATGCGCTGCCTGCGTCGCCCGTATACTGCCATTGCCGTTTCCACTGCCTTGAAGATCCGCTGCTTCGTATGTGCGGAAATAAAGATGATCGGCACATCCGTGAACGGCGCAATACGTTCGCGAATGGACTCTTCGTAGTGACGGGTCGTATGCGGATCCTTTTTCACGAGATCCCACTTGTTTACCAGGATCACCACGCCTTTTTTGTTGCGCTCCGCCAGATGAAAAATATTCAGGTCCTGCGTCTCAAACCCTTGCGTACCATCGATCACCAGCAGGATCACATCCGAGTGTTCTATGGACCGGATTGCCCGCATCACCGAATAGAATTCCAGATCCTCGTGCACCTTGCCTTTTTTCCGTATCCCAGCTGTATCCATCAGCTCGAACTCCAGCCCGAACCGATGGTAATGTGTATTCAGGCTGTCGCGCGTTGTTCCGGCGATATCTGTTACGATATTCCGTTCCTCGCCTATAAGCGCGTTCAGCAGCGAGCTCTTACCCACGTTCGGTCGTCCTACGATCGAAAAGCGCGGCAAGGCCTCTTCACCCTCTTCTTCCTCCGCCTGCGGCGGGATGTGTTCCACCAGGGCATCTAACAGCTCTCCCGTTCCGCTTCCGTTGATGGAGCTCACTGTGTAGTACTCCCCCAGTCCGAGCGCGTGGAACTCCGTCGCATCTGCGGTATGGATGGGTGTATCCACCTTGTTCACGACCAAAAAAACCGGTTTTTTGGTTCGTCGCAGCAGTGCGGCCACATCCTGATCCATATCGGTCACTCCGCTTTGCACGTCCACCAGGAACAGGATGATATCGGCCTCATCAATAGCGATCAGCACCTGCCGGCGGATCTCTGCCTCAAAGGTGTCGTCGGATCTGATGATATATCCGCCCGTGTCCACCAGCGAAAATAGGCGCCCGTTCCAGTCTGATTTCCCGTAATGCCGGTCGCGCGTAACCCCCGATATGGAGTCTACGATCGCCTGACGCTGCTGGGTCATTCGATTAAAAAAGGTTGATTTACCCACGTTGGGCCGACCAATAATGGCGATGAGCTTTTTTGCCATGGCACGAAAGTACGCGATATGCGCCTACGGCGCGATGTGCGGTCTACAGCCCGAAAGCGGCTTTGATGTCGCTAACGCGATCCAGCTTTTCCCAGGTAAAGAGCTCCACATCACGTTCGATGGTCTCCCATCCGTTCCCGTTCGGACGCGAGAAGGTTTTTTTTACCACCTCATTCCGGCGGCCCATGTGTCCGTAGGCGGCGGTTTCACTGTATATGGGTTCACGCAGTTTGAGGTTCCTTTCGATGAATCCGGGGCGCAGGTCAAAAAGTTCAGTCACTTTTTCAGCTATCTGCCCATCTGTGAGGTCCACCTTTGCTGTTCCGTAGGTGTCAACGAATATGCCCATGGGTTCTGCCACACCGATGGCGTAGCTTACCTGTGCGAGTACCTGATCGGCAACTCCGGCCGCGACCAGGTTCTTGGCGATGTGTCGCATGGCATAGGCTGCCGAGCGGTCTACCTTACTGGGGTCCTTACCGCTGAAGGATCCACCTCCGTGGGCTCCTTTTCCGCCGTAGGTGTCTACAATGATCTTGCGACCGGTCAGACCGGTATCGCCGTGCGGACCACCGATCACAAATTTACCGGTCGGATTAATATGGTAGATGATATCGTCCGTAAAGAGCTTTTGAACAGGCCTACTGCAGCGAGCCTTTACACGGGGGATCAGGATGTTGATAATGTCTTTCCTGATCCTGGCGAGCATCGCGCCTTCTTCATCGAACTCATCGTGCTGCGTACTGACCACAATACCCTTGATGCGCAGGGGCAGGTTGTTGTCGCTGTATTCAATCGTTACCTGTGCCTTGGCGTCGGGGCGTAGGTAGGCGATCGCTTTCCCATCCCGCCGCAAGGCGGCATGTTCCTGGAGGATCAGGTGGCTCAGGTAGAGTGCCAGAGGCATAAAATTTTCCGTTTCATTGGTGGCATAGCCGAACATCATTCCCTGGTCGCCGGCGCCTTGCTCCTCAATGGATCCGCGATCAACGCCCTGGTTAATGTCGGCACTTTGTTCGTGCAGTGAGCTAAAAATACCGCAGCTATTTGCCTCGAACATGTATACACTCCTGGTATAGCCAATGCGTTTGATAACGTTGCGGGTGATTTGCTGCACGTCGAGATAGGTGTTCGATCTGATTTCTCCGGCCAATACCACCTGCCCGGTGGTGACGAGCGTTTCGCAGGCAACCCTGGAGTTGGCATCAAAGGCCAGGAAATGATCAAGAATGGCATCGCTGATTTGGTCTGCCACCTTGTCCGGGTGCCCTTCCGATACGGATTCAGAGGTAAAATAGTATGACATAGGCTTCTGTTTTGTTTGTGTTTTCAGAAGTGGAGGGGGGAGTCCGGTAAATGCAAGGGGGATAGCTGTTTTAGCATTTTTTTTAGCGTGGTTGCAATCAGACAAATCCGTCCACCTGAATTCGGCAACAAAGGTAAAATTATTTTTGGAATTTCCGTTGCGAGTATCTTTCTTTGTCCCGGCTTATCAAGAAAGACTGAGGGTAGGGCCCTGTGACGTCTTGGCAACCCGGAAGGCCGGGTGCTAATTCCCGCTCCGAGAGGAGAGAGATGAGCGAGGTACTTCAACCCAAACTTCATCCCACCCCCCTTGGATCTTTCCTGATAGGCCTCAAAACGGAGGCAGGATGAGCCATTTGATCGAAGATATAGCCCGTGAACGCATACTGGTGCTGGATGGTGCCATGGGAACCATGATCCAGCGACACAAGCTGGAGGAAGCTGACTACCGGGGCAGGCAATTTGCAGATTGGCCAACGGATCTGAAGGGAAACAACGATCTGTTGTCGCTTACCCGGCCCGGGATCATTCGGAAGATCCACGAAGAATATCTGGAGGCAGGGGCAGACATTGTGGAGACCAATACTTTTTCCGGTACCCGCCTGGCGCAGAGCGATTACGGCACGGAGGAGTACAGCTATGAGATTAATCGGGCGTCGGCAGTGCTGGCAAAAGAGGCCTGTGCCCAATTCACCGATAAGCCACGCTTTACAGCCGGGGCAATGGGGCCAACCAACAAAACACTGAGCCTGTCGCCGGATGTGAACGATCCGGGTTACCGGGCGATAACCTTCGACGAGCTGCGCTTACAGTATGAGGAGCAGGCACGAGGCCTGCTTGATGGTGGGTCGGACCTGCTCCTGGTTGAGACGATCTTTGATACGCTGAACGCCAGGGCGGCGCTCTTTGCCATTGAGGAGGAATTCAGACGCCGGGGCAGCCGGGTTCCGGTGATGGTATCGGGTACGATCACCGATGCTTCGGGTCGTACTTTAAGCGGGCAAACCCCGGAGGCTTTTTTGATAAGTATGAGCCATGTTGAGCTGTTTTCGATCGGGTTCAACTGTGCTCTCGGAGCCAGGCAGCTGTTCCAGTATGTACAGACGCTCGGGCGAATATCCCCGTTCAGGGTGAGTGTATACCCAAATGCAGGTTTGCCCAATGCTTTTGGCGATTATGATCAAAGCCCCGGGCAAATGGGCCAGCTGATCAGGGAATACCTGAAGCAGAACATCGTAAATGTGGTTGGGGGCTGTTGCGGAACCACTCCGGAGCATATTCGCGTAATTGCCGAAACCGCAGCTCATTACCGACCGCGGCCGCATCGTTCCCACGGTAGCATGAGCCAGTACCTGCAGCTGAGTGGCCTTGAGCCGCTGACAGTGCGGCCCGACAGTAATTTTGTGAACATCGGAGAGCGAACCAATGTAACAGGATCGCGAAAGTTCCTTCGGCTTATCAGGGATAACAAATACGACGAAGCACTGGAAGTCGCCCGTGAGCAGGTTGAAGGTGGGGCACAGATCCTTGACGTAAACATGGACGAAGGGCTCATTGACGGAACACAGGCCATGACCAGGTTTCTGAACCTGCTGGCCGCAGAGCCCGATATCGCGCGGGTACCGATCATGATCGACAGCTCCAGGTGGGAGGTGATTGAGGCAGGTCTTCAATGCGTACAGGGAAAATCAGTTGTGAACTCGATCTCCCTGAAGGACGGTGAGGAGGAGTTCAGGGAACAAGCGCAAAAGATCAGGCGCTTTGGAGCCGCAGTGGTGGTGATGGCTTTTGATGAAGATGGTCAGGCCGATACCTACGAACGACGCATATCGATCTGCAAACGCGCGTACAAAATCCTGGTGGAGGAAGTAAGGACCCCTCCGTGGGACATCATCTTTGACCCGAATATTTTTCCGGTCGCGACCGGAATGGATGAACACCGCAAGAACGCCATTGACTTTTTCAGGGCTGCGCAATGGATCCGCCAGCACTTGCCCGGAGCCCAGGTCAGCGGAGGGGTTTCCAATGTGAGTTTTAGCTTCCGCGGAAATACGGCAGTTCGCGAAGCAATGCACTGTGCATTCCTGTATCACGGGATCAAACACGGTATGAACATGGGGATCGTGAATCCGACCATGTTGCAGATCTACGACGAAGTTGACCCCGGGCTGCTGGAGCACGTGGAGGATGTGTTGTTTGATCGGCGCAATGATGCTACGGAACGACTCCTGCAACTGGCCGGGAAGTACCGGGGTACGGAGCGTTCGGGACAGGAGCAGGATCTGAGCTGGCGCGAGGGCTCCTTTGCAGAGCGATTGGAACATGCCTTGGTAAAAGGGATCGCCGGCTATATTGAGGAAGATGTGGAGGAGGCCCGGCAGGCATTTGATCGCCCGCTTGAGGTGATTGAAGGTCCGCTCATGGCCGGAATGAACGTCGTGGGTGATCTGTTTGGCTCGGGAAAAATGTTTCTGCCCCAGGTCGTCAAAAGCGCCCGTGTGATGAAGAAGGCGGTAGCCTGCCTTTTGCCGTATCTGGAGGCAGAAAACGAGATGGCCACGCAAAAAGCCGGGAAGATACTGCTGGCGACAGTGAAGGGCGACGTACACGACATCGGCAAGAACATCGTAAGCGTGGTATTGGCCTGCAACAACTTCGGGGTGGTGGATCTCGGCGTGATGGTTCCGTCTGCGAAGATCCTTGAGGAAGCAAAAAAGCATGAGGTTGATATCATAGGCCTAAGCGGCCTGATTACCCCCTCGCTTGACGAAATGATCCATGTGGCCAGGGAGCTGAAGCGCGAAGGTATGGTCCAGCCCTTGTTGATCGGCGGGGCTACAACCAGCCGCACCCACACTGCAGTGAAGATCGTCCCGGAACGGGATGAACCTGTGGTGCATGTGCTGGATGCCTCCCGGGCCGTGAGCGTGGTCGGAAAACTGCTGAACGCTAAAGAGAAGCAGGGGTATTGGAGTGCGCTAACCGGGGAATACACCCGTTTGCGCGAAAATTATTGGCAGAGGAACCGGGAAAAGCGTTTTGTGTCGCTTGAGGATGCCCGAAAGAATAAATTGGCCATCAAATGGAAAGCCGATGAGGTGTACGCACCGAAAAAGCCGGGAGTACAGTATTTCGCGAACTATGACCTGAATGAAATTGCGCAATATATTGACTGGACCCCCTTTTTTCGGACCTGGGAGCTGTACGGGAAGTTTCCGGCCATTTTAGATGATGAGGTCGTGGGCAGGGAGGCAACGCAATTGTATGAGGAAGCCCGCGAGTTGCTGAGTGATCTGATCGTGAACAGGAAGCTCAATGCCAAAGCGGCGGTAGGTATCTGGCCTGCCAATGCAATCGGTGATGATATAGAGGTATATCGGGACGGATCGCGCCGTGAGGCGCAGGAAAAATTGATTACGCTGCGCCAGCAGACGGAAAAAGCGAAGGGACAGCCGAATCTGGCTTTGGCAGATTTTGTGGCCCCGAAAGATAGTGGCCTGGAGGATTGGATTGGAGGGTTTGTGGTAACGGCCGGGCACGGGATAGAGCCGTTACTGGAGGCGTATGAACAGGATAGCGACGATTACCGTGCGATCATGCTAAAGGCGCTGGCAGATCGGTTGGCGGAGGCTTTTGCAGAGTTGATGCACGAAAAGGTGCGGCGCAATTTTTGGTGCTATGCAGCGGCGGAGCGTTTGAGCAATGAGGAGCTGATCCGCGAAAAGTATCAGGGTATCCGTCCGGCCCCGGGCTATCCTGCCTGCCCGGATCATCAGGAGAAGAGAACCTTGTTTCGCCTACTGGATGCCGACAGACAGGTGGGCGTGGAGCTGACCGAAACGCTGGTTATGTATCCGGCTGCGAGCGTATGCGGGTACTACTTTGCGCATCCGCAGTCAAAATATTTTGGGCTGGGTCGTATCAAAGAGGACCAGGTCGCAGATTACGCATTGCGCCGTGAGGCGCCCATTGAGGAAGCCGAGAGGTATTTGAGTTCAAATTTAGCTTATTGATATGAAGATTACTGAGCATATAGCCCGGAGTAATGGCCCCCTGTTTTCGTTTGAGATCCTGCCACCGCTGAAGGGAGAGAATATCAGCAGCATTTTCAATGCGATTGATCCGCTGATGGAGTTTAAACCGCCGTTTATTGACGTGACGTATCATCGGGAGGAGTTTGTGTATCGCGATCGGGGGAATGGCTTGCTGGAACGTCGGGTAACGCGAAAACGACCGGGAACGGTGGCGATCTGCGCCGCTATTCAGAACAGGTACGACGTGGATGCGGTGCCGCATTTGATTTGTGGGGGGTTTAATCAGGAGGAGACGGAGAACGCATTAATTGACCTGCATTTTTTGGGGATCGATAACGTGTTGGTACTGCGGGGTGATCCGATCAGGACCGAGATCTGCTTCAAGGCCGGGCATGGTGGGCATGAGTACGCTATTGGCCTGCTGGAACAGGTGATGGAAATGAATCGCGGGCAATATTTGGAGAAGGACCTGCGGAATGCGCATCCGACGGATTTTTGTGCCGGGGTAGCCGGATATCCGGAGAAGCACTTTGAGGCACCCAATCTGAAGAGTGATCTGAAATGGTTGAAAAGGAAGATCGAACTCGGGGCGGAGTTTATTGTGACGCAGATGTTTTTCGACAATCGGAAGTATTTTGATTTTGTGGATCTGTGCAGGGCCGAGGGCATTGAAGTGCCCATTATTCCCGGTTTAAAACTGCTTGCAACGACCAGGCAGCTGAGCCTGCTGCCACAGCGTTTTCATATTGATATTCCCGAGGACCTGGCAGATGCAGCACTGAAGGCCAGGAACAATCAGGAGGTCTGTCAGGTAGGCATTGACTGGGCCGTGGAACAGTGCAGGGAACTCATTGCAAGAGGTGCACCCGTACTGCATTTCTACACAATGGGAAGGGCAGATAATATTGCCAGGGTCGCCTCCCAGGTGTTTTGATCAGTCTTTTTATACTGTACGCTTAGGGTTTTTTTAATGGAAGCGGCATTGCAGCACGTATATCTGGTCATGCACCCGATAAACGAGGCGATGTTCCTAATTGATCTTTTCGTGCGTGGTAGCCTGGCAAATCGTGCTTCAGCGCTTCGGGTGAGCCTAAGAGATATTCCCCATCTCATAGATCAAAAATAGTTGTTTTTAGTTGTATCATGCGGCATAGGTATAGCGTTCACATGGTTTTGCTCTTCCGATGCCTGATGGTCGGTACCATCTCATATAGCTATGCAGATGTAAATGAGTTAAGCATTGAAATACAATGTTTTATATATTATTAATTACAGAGCTAGCTACAGAGCTAACTCTGTAGTTTTACACTTATGGCGAAAGGGAAGCAGGTAGATAAAAACACCTAACCTATTTGTCAGATCAAGTAGTAACTACCACATATTTATGCCAGTTCAATCTTCTCAATGAAATCTCTTCCCTGAGGAGGGCAAACTAAACCTCTATGTTGTAACCTGCCAATAATGATGGCAGGTCGCTTCACACCTGCCCAAAATAATTTTTCGCTGATAAAAAAAGAGCGGTTACCTGAAAACGGTATTGTTGGTGCTAACCACAAAAAAATGATCCCATGTGTAGTGATAGTAGGATCTGTTAACTTATTTTAGGACGAGACAAAACTTAACAAAGTCCGTGCTTTTTGCCCATCGTGATGGGCTCCATGGACTTTCTTATCTTTGGCCGACCCAGGGACCCCTCATTTTATGTCTGGCCAGCTGTTTACCCATTATTTTCTTGAAGAGGGCATCCGCGAAACGGACGCCTGGAAAAAGGTGCTTGCCGACGAGGAAGCCTTCGTTAGGTTCCGGGAAGAGCTTGTTCATCGGTATGAGGCCCTTTGCCATGCCCGGTCTCCCAATGAGGCAATGACCGAGCAGGATCTGGTGCGTCCTTTGCTGGACCTGTTGGGATGGCACTATTTGCCTCAGCAAACCACTTCGGACAGGGAGGATATTCCGGATCACCTGCTTTTCGCGGATGCCGATTCCAGGCAGCACGCCGCTGCAAAAAAGAAGCCTGCCGATCGCTACCAAAATGCACTGATAGTGGAAGAGAGCAAACGCTTCGGCCTCGTTTTGGATACTCATGATAAGGACGACAGGATCAGGTCTGGCACCCCGCATAGGCAGATCCTCAGGTACCTCTCAACGGCCGAAATCGCTTCGTATAGCCGCATTCGCTGGGGCATTCTCACCAATGGAAGCGTATGGCGACTGTACGACTACCGCGCCCGACCACGCGACAGCGGCTATTTTGAAGCCGACTTAGCAGACCTGCTGAAGTCCGGCAAGGAAGACGAACTTCGCGTTTTTTACCTGCTGTTCCGCCGTGAATCCTTTGTGCGCCAAAAAGGCGCTATGGCCACCTTCCTTGAAAGGGCACTGGCCGAGGGGAAGCGCTATGAGGAACAGGTGGCTGAGGACTTATCCCAGGTAGTGTTTGGTCGGGTTTTTCCCGATCTGGTGGATGCCCTGGCAACGCATTCGAAAAAAAGCCTGAGCGAGAGCCGGGATGCCGCCCTCATTTTTTTGTATCGCCTGCTGTTTGTGCTCTATGCCGAGGATCGGGGGTTGCTGCCGGTTAACGACTCGCGGTACGACGATTATGGTTTGCGCAAGCGCGTACGGGATGACATTGCCGGGAGAATGGCACAGAATGACACTTTTTCGCATACCGCGGCTAACTACTACAACCTGCTTACCGAGCTCTTTCGCATCATAAACGAGGGCGATGCATCCATAGGACTGCCTCCGTACAATGGTGGATTGTTTGCCATGGATGATGCACCCCTTTTGAACGAAGTGCGTTTGCCGGATGCAGTGCTGGCGCCTGTTATCTATGACCTGAGCCATACCGAAGATACCAGGGGCAGATACCGCTTTGTCAATTACCGCGATATGTCGGTACAGCAGCTGGGCTCCATTTATGAGCGGTTGCTGGAGCAGGAGCCGGTACGTGCCGAAAATGGTACGCTTACCATCCGCCCCAACAAATATGCCCGTAAGGACAGCGGTAGTTTCTATACCTCGCAGGACCTGGTTGACCTGATCATGGAACAAACCCTGAAGCCACTGATCAGTGAGCGACGGAAGGCCTTTGAGGAAAAGGCAAAGGCACTCGGGAGCGATCGCCGATCCAAAGAGAAACGGCAGCAGGAACTGGAGCAGCTTGATCCGGCGGTAGCCGTTCTGGACCTTAAGGTGCTGGACCCGGCGATGGGTAGCGGACACTTTTTGGTTACGGCAGTTGACTTTTTGTCGGACCATGTGGCCGATCTGATCGAATACGTTCCCATGGTGCCAGACTGGCTCAACGGGGAGTATGTATCGCCGCTGGTAGAGCGCGTGGCAGCCATCCGGGAGGCCATTACCGGACAGGCTGCTGCATCGAACTGGGTGTTGGACCAGGCACAGCTGACTGATCAGGCCATTATCCGCCGCATGGTGCTTAAGCGATGCATCTATGGGGTTGATAAGAATCCGTTGACTGTAGAGCTGGCCAGGGTATCACTGTGGCTGCACAGCTTTACGGTGGGTGCTCCCCTGTCTTTTCTGGATCACCACCTGCGCTGTGGCGATTCCCTGCTGGGCCTGCGGGTGGCGGATGCCACTGAAGAGCTGCGCGAGCTTGGCGGAGTGTTTGCCAGCAGTGCCCTTGCCGGAGTGGAGGCAGCTACCCGGGGCATGCAGCGCATTGAGGAAATAGCCGATGTGGATGTTGCGGAGGTACAGGAATCGGCTGCGCTGTTCAGCGAGGTGGAGGAGACGACTGCCGATTTGCGTAGTCTGCTTGACTTTTTCTGTGGCTGGCGTTGGCTTACAGCCGGGATGGGGAAGAAGGAACGCGATGAGTTTAAGGGGCCACTGGTTGCGACGCTCGGTCAGCATACGGCGATGGCATACGAGCTTTTGGCGCGCGGGCCGGAAGCAATGGGGGTTGCCGATGACAAGCGGTTTGCCGGGTTGTGGCACGAGGCGCGGACCATTGCCAACCGCGAAGGTTTTCTGCACTGGGAAGTGACCTTTCCGGGAGTATGGCATCGCTGGCAGGAGAGCTGTCCGGAAGGAGGCTTTGATGCCATTATTGGCAATCCACCCTGGGATCATATTGAACAGCCGGAAGTGGAATGGTTTGTAACCCGAGACCAGGAAATTGCCCATGCGGCAACTGGGGCAAAGAGAAAGGCACTGATTGGGAAACAAAAAGAGGCAGGGGAAAAGCTCGCCTTGGAGTATGAAATGGTACGAAACCGTGCTGCGACTATGCGCGAATTTGTTCGATCATCGGGTAAGTATCCGTTATTAAGTGGCGGTCGGATTAACCTGTATTCCTTGTTTGTTGAACGATCAATGAGTCTGATCAAACCGGATGGGGTAGTGGGTTTGCTAACGCCATCGGGTATTTATGCCGACAAGACTGCCGCCCCGTTCTTTCAGTCGGTTTCGACTACAGGCCGGGTAGGTGGTGTGTTTGACTTTGAGAACAAAAAGATCTTCTTCAAGGATGTTCACGCTTCGTTTAAATTCTGTGCTATTATTCTGGGTGGTGAGCAGCGACAGTTCAACCAGACACTGTGTGCTTTTTTCCTGCACGATACCAAAACCATAGAGGATCCGGGTCGTTGCTTTCCTCTGACGCCGGATGACTTTGCCCGGGTGAATCCGAACACCGGTACAGCTCCCATCTTTCGTAGTCGGAGGGATGCTGAGATCACTCGCCGCATCTACGGGCAGCATCCGGTATTGGTAGATCGCTCTCGGGGTGGGGGGCACAAGGTATGGTCGGTGAAATACAGGCAGGGGCTATTCAACATGACTTCCGATTCCCATCTGTTTCGCACGGCAGCGGAGCTTGAACAGGAGGGGTTCTACCCTGTTGAAGGCAATCGTTGGAAAAGAGGGCAGGAACAGTACCTACCGTTGTACGAAGGAAAGATGGTACAAGCATTCGACCATCGAGCGGCAAGCATCGTGGTCAATGCAGAGAACTTAAACCGGCCTGCCCAACCACAGGAAACTACCCGAGAAGAATATGCTAACCCGAATTGGTTACCTAATCCACAATTCTGGATTAGCGAGGACGCAGCCGAATGGCCTGAAGGTTTGGAGTGGGCTGTGGCTTTCAAGCATGTCACAGCCCCGACGAATATTCGGACCATGATAACCTGTGTAGCACCACGTGCAGGGTTTGGAAATAGTTTACCTATTCTATTGCCTGCCAAAAAGGCTTCCGAGGAGGTACAAGCATATAAAAAGAGCACATTCCTGATAGCTGCAAATTTGAGCACATTCGTTTTTGATTTTGTCACGCGCCAAAAGGTCCAGGGACAGAACCTCAATTGGTTCATCATCGAACAACTTCCGGTCATCGCCCCTGATGGTTACGACCGCACCTTCGGCGTGAGGACTGCCCGCGACCTCGTCCGCGATCATGTGCTTCGCCTTACCTATACCGCCCACGACCTGGCTCCATTCGCCCGCGACCTGGGCTATAATGGCAAGCCCTTCATCTGGAATGAGGAGGAACGCCGCCACCTCCGCGCCCGCCTTGACGCGCTCTATTTTCACCTCTACGGCCTGGATCGGGACGACGCGGCCTATGTGCTCAGCACCTTCCCCATCGTGCGCAGGCAGGACGAAGCAGAATTCGGCTCATACCGCACCCGCGACCTTATCCTCGCCTACATGAATGCACTGGCCGCTGGGGATACGGAAACAGTGGTGGTGGTGTAGTCTAAGGAAAAATGTGGAGTCAGTACAAAATCAGCATCCTCCCAACATAGAACATCCTCTGACGACCAATACAATTTGGATCAGTTCACACCTAACCAAAATAATTTTCATAAAAATCTTGCATATTTCAAAAAAAAATAGTATGTTTGTGTTTTAAAAAAACACCTAATCGATACACGACCCAACTCCATTCGTTCAGGCTCGCAAAGCGCTTATTATCTGTAATTTATGTTCTAAACGCGCACAACAAAAAAGCAACAAGTGTCCAAAATGGCCTTTTTGCTTGCGACAAATAAGCAACAAAAAAGAACAAGAAGACGAAGGTAATCCTTTTTTGGAAATATTCCCTTTTGGTGGTCAATTTTCGGCCGGGGTGGAGGGGGTAGGTTTTCCGAACAAAAGCTAAAAAGCATTCGTACGTTAACCCTGTTATTGAGCAGAATCATTATGCAAGAACTAGTTAAGAGAGAAATCGAAACGATTGAGTCCGAGTTAGAAATTGATTTCATGAAAAAGTTATTAGAGGATATAAATTTCATGAAGGACGTAATGACCTCTGTTGCGATAGGTGATATGCGAATTCAGGAAATAAATGAAAAATATAAAGGTGTTTTCGTTAGATCGAAGTCAGAGCTAAAAAGACTAGGTATTGATAATCCTAATACATATTCCGATCTATGGGAGTGGTATGGCAAGTGGAGTTCAGGGGAAATGCCACGTTATATAGATCGTAGAACCTACATAATTAAATTGTTTAAACCAATTATTGAGCAAATTGAAAATTATGATTCAAACGATGAACTCGAAGTTGAACTGACTGGTTGGGATAGAATCGAACGAACAGTTGAAGAAATTTGCATTAGAATTATTGAGGCACAACATGAAGAACAATTTCAAGCTATTGGTGTGCTTTGTCGGGATGTAATTATATCACTTGCGCAAGAGGTGTATGATGTTGATAGACATCCTTCAGAGGACGATACAATTCCGTCATCAACAGACTCCAAGAGAATGCTTGCTGCTTACATATTGTCAAAAATGCCTGGATCACAAAATGAGGCACTGAGAAAATATGCAAAGGCAACAAACATTCTTGCAAATGAACTTACGCATAAAAGAAGTGCGACTATACAATACGCAAAAATATGCAGTTCTGCTACAATTAGCCTTATTAACTTATTTCGGATTCTTGAAGTAGAAAATTAGAATAAGTGGATGTATCTGACATCCAATTAAATTACCGGACTCGCTCTACCAAATACTTCAAGTCCGACCGGCTATTTCCCCAATGGCAATTGACTTCAGGCGAAAAGACGAACTCGTCATTTTCATCGTGCTTTTTATTTTTCTTCTTCTTTGAAGAGGAATGATGCTCCACTCCATATCCGTATGAAGGCTTCCCTTAAAACAGTAACGGTTAAAAAATGAAAATCGATAACTTAGCTCAGCAAAAAAGGATCAGACGACCGGGACTATCCCAACTGCGGACGATAAAACGGCTGGCCGATCTAGAGTGTTCTGAAGGCTTCCCTTAATTAGGAACGCCCAAAACTAAGGATTTCCATTTAATGTTGGTATTGCGCAGCAGTGGCGAAGGAGCGTAGCTCCGAAGGCGCTGCTGCGCAAAAGGTATGGGCGGTATATAACCCAGTGCTTTGTGGGGCCTTTCGTTATTATAGATCCATAACCAGGCTTGTGAAAGCACTTCTGCTTCTTTTAACCGTCCGAAGGAAAAGGCATCTAACACTTCCTCCCGGTAGGTCTTGTTAAAGCGCTCCACATAACCGTTTTGATACGGTTTGCCCTTTTGAATAAACTTCAGCTCTATGCCCAGTTTGCCCGACCATTCCTTCATGGCATGTGCTATGAACTCCGGACCATTGTCCACCCGGATCTTTTTCGGTTTACCACGCCAGGCTACCAGTGTATCCAGATCACGAATGACCCGTTGGCTATTGACGCTGGTATCAATGGTGATATTCAGTGCTTCACGATTGTAATCGTCAAGAACATTGAACGAACGGAATTTGATACCGTTTGCTAACGTATCGTGCATAAAATCCATGCTCCAGGTCAGATTGGGCTGTAGGGGCTGTAGCAAAGGCTCCTGAACACGCATAGCAAGCCGTTTTTTGCTCTTTCTTCGCAGATTCAGCCCCATCTCCGTATAAACGCGGTACACGCGTTTGTGATTCCATGTGTAGTTCATACTCCTAAGCCGATGATGCATCATCCAAAAGCCCCAGCGTGTGTGCAACTCCGCCAACATACCCAACTGCTTACGTATGAGCTGATCCTCATTAGCTTTTGGACGGTAATAATACACTGAGATATGAATGCAAAACAGCAAACAGGCCTGCCGTAGGCTAATGCCATGATTCTTGCGGGAATAGTCCACTAACTCCCGCTTTTCGGCAGGCCCTAAAGCTTTTTTTCAAGCACATCTTTTAATACCGTGTTGTGGAGGGTGAGCTCCGCCACGATCTTCTTGTATTGACCCACCTCACGCTCTAACTCCTTAAGCTTTTTGAGCTGGCTGATCTCCATGCCAGAGTACTTGCTCTTCCATTGATAAAACGTGCCCTGGCTAATTCCCCCCTCACGGCACAGGTCCAAAACCTTCTCACCACTCTGGTGACGGCGTAGTAAACCAATGATCTGGCTCTCGGTAAACTTGCTCTTCCTCATCTTACTTCCCTTTTTTCAAATGAACGTTATTTTTCTATTTTTAACCGTTCCTGTTTTAGGGGAAGCCTTCAGTTCGATCCCGACCGGGCAGTGATCAGAGCCATACACCTCGTTCAGGATAAAACTGTCAGATACCCGATGCATTAAGCCGGAACTTACCAGGAAATAATCGAGCCGCCAGCCGATATTTTTTTCACGTGCATTCGTACGCAAACTCCACCAGCTGTACTTCACTTCCTCTTGGTGTTGGGTACGCCATGTGTCGGCTAATCCGGTTTCACCGAGGAAGCGATCCATTCCATCAATCTCCGTTTGCGTGTATCCGGCTGTTTTGTTGTAATTCGATTTCGGACGGGCGATGTCGATCTCCTGATGTGCCACATTCAGGTCGCCACAAAAGACCACGAATTTTTTCTTCTGCAATCTGCTCAAAAACGCCGCCATGTCCCTGTCCCACTCTGCCCGGTAGCTGAGCCGTTTCAGTCCATTACCGGAGTTCGGTACGTAAGCCGTTACGAGATAAAGATCTTCGTACTCAGCCGTAATGATGCGCCCCTCCTGATCGTGCTCTTTAATGCCCATACCCATTTGCACGTTGATCGGCTGCTTTCGTGTCAGGATCGCCGTTCCGGAATATCCCTTTCGCTCCGCTGAATGGGCGTATATATGGTATCCTTCCAGTCCGGTCAGGGCTTCATTCAGCTGTTCCGGCGTAGCCTTTGTTTCCTGAAGGCATACCATATCGGCATTGAGTTTTTTTAGCGTGTCGGATAATCCTTTTTTGGCACAGGCGCGTACGCCATTTACGTTGAAGGAGATGAGTTTCATGGCGGAGTGTTACATCCTGCCGTGAGGCAGGCATTGGTTAAAAAATATGGAATGGCGAAAATACCCCCCATATGAGGGATCAGGACGCCGGTGAATGTCTTGCGAAACATAGTTTTTTAGGTTAGATCAACATGCCTACGATGACAGCAGTGAACAAAGAGGCCAGCGTGCCGCCAATGAGTGCCTTGATACCGAGTTCGGAGAGGACTGTTCTGCGTTTCGGGGCCAGAACGCCAATGCCGCCAATCTGGATGCCGATGGACGAGAAGTTGGCAAATCCGCAGAGGATATAGGTGGCGATGATGATGGATTTTTGCTCAGTGAATTTGCCGGCCTCTTTTAGGTCGCCAAGGCTGACATAGGCAACGAATTCGTTGAGAATGGTTTTTTCGCCAAGCAGTTGCCCCACCAGGACCATATCGTCCCTGGCCACGCCCATGAGCCACGTGAGGGGGGCGAGGGTGTACCCGAAGATGAATTGGAGCGAAAAACGCTCATATTGCCCGTCTGTGAAGCTGCTGACCCATTTGTTGAGCCCGGTCTGCGCGCCGATGAAGTCGCCGAGGATATAATTGGCCATGGCGATGAGTGCGATAAAGACAAGCAACATGGCCCCGACATTCACGGCCAATCGAATTCCCTGGATGGTTCCGTTCGTGATGGCTTCAAGCGCATTTTTTCCGATGTGCACCTTGGAGAGGGACATCTTCCTGTTGAATGACTCGGTTTCCGGAACCAGCAGTTTGGCTCCAACCACGGCGGCCGGTGCAGACATCACGGAAGCGGCCAGCAGATGCTTGGCGAAGAAAACTTTTTCAGCATCGCTGTCTCCTCCGAGAAAACCGATGTAGGCGCCCAGTACGCCCCCTGCGATGGTAGCCATGCCGCCTGACATCAGACACAAAAGCTCGGAACGGGTCATTTTATTGATGTAGGGCTTAATGAGGAGTGGTGATTCGGTTTGCCCCAGGAATATATTTCCGGCCGCGGCTAAACTTTCGGCTCCACTGAGCTTAAAGGTGCGTTTCATGAGCCATGCGAAACCGTAGACGATCTTCTGGAGAATGCCATAGTAGAAGAGGATGCTGGTCAGCGCCGAAAAAAACAGGATGGTCGGCAAAACCTGAAAGGCGAAGATGTAGCCAAAACCCTCAAGATCAGTGACAAGCGATCCAAAGATGAATTTGGATCCGGCCGTGGTAAAGCTGAGGATCGTCACGAATGCTTCACTTACCCAGCTAAAGAGGTTTTTTACGACCTCCACTTTCAAAATGGCAAAGGCGAAAATGAGCTGGATGCCGATGCCTTTGAATATGAGCGACCAGTTGATTGCGCGCCGGTTGCCTGAAAACAGCCATCCAAGCAGCACCAACACGACCAAACCGAGGAGCCCGCGCAGGATGCCGGTGAAGGAAATACTGTCCAGGCCGGAGGTATTGAATGCCTCTTCTTCCGTTGTTCCGGGCCTGGCTGCTGCAGCGATAGGGGTCCGCTGGAAGGAGTAGTTGATCCCGTTTTCCGACAGCGTCAGGACAGAGTCGTCCACATAGGTCAATTGGTAGTAGCGTACCGTATCATTGGGAAGGTCGTAGACGTATTTCAGCCGATCTCCGGTCATTTCCCATTGGCCTTCGGCCAGAAGTTGAATGCCGGTGATTTCGTACCGAAAGCTTCCGTTTGTGAGAACGTGCATGGAATCGGCATCATCTACGGAACGAAGCGTATCGCCGGTTTGCGAGAGTATGCTGCGAAATTGCCAGTGTCCGACCGGAGATTGTGCGGTGAGCAGCAGGGGGGAGATTAAGATCAGCGATAATATGATGCGCATCATAGCGCCCAATTTAGTTTTTTTTCCTATTTTCTATTTCGTCCCGAATGGCCGCTGCCTTTTCGTAGTCTTCCTTTTCGATCGCCTCTTGCATGAGCATTTGCAATTCGCTGTCGTTGAGCTTGTGGAGATGATCTTCCGAGGGTTCCTTTTGGCTGCCGGCGGCCTTTTCAGGTTCAGACGCTTCGTCCTTATGGCCGGTGCCTTCTTCTTCAAGAATGATCCCGGCTGCCTTAAGGATCTTCTCGTAGGTAAAGATCGGGCATCCGAACCGGACCGCGAGGGCTACGGCATCGGAAGTTCGGGCATCAAGGGAAGCCTCTTCACCATTTTGCAGGCAGATGAGGCTTGCGAAGAAGACCCCATCCTGCAGTTTGTGGATCACCACTTCCCTGAGTGCGATCTCAAACTCATTGGCGAACTGTTTGAACAGGTCGTGGGTTAGGGGACGAGGGGGAACCATGTCCTTCTCCAGCGCGATAGCGATGCTCTGCGCTTCGAATCCTCCTATGATGATCGGCAGGCGGCGGTGCCCCTGCTCTTCCGAGAGCACCAGGGCGTACGCGCCACTTTGGGTTTGGCTATACGACAGTCCCACGATGTTCAGGCGAACTTTCTTCATTCCGTCCTAGGTACCTTTGAAGGATCTGATCGCTTCGGTTAGTTTGGGCAACACCTCAAAGGCATCGCCAACGATTCCGTAGTTGGCAGCCTTAAAAAAAGGCGCTTCCGGATCCTTGTTGATCACGACGATGTTTTTACTGGCGTTCACTCCGGCCAAATGCTGGATCGCTCCCGAGATCCCGACTGCAATGTACAATTGCGGGTTGATCGCAATCCCGGTTTGCCCAACATGTTCGCTGTGCGGACGCCATCCCATGTCGGACACCGGCTTGGAGCAGGCGGTTCCGGCATTGAGCACTTCGGCCAGTTCCTCAACCATACCCCAGTTTTCCGGCCCCTTGAGCCCGCGACCGCCTGATACCACCAGCTCCGCTTCGGGCAATGGAATTTTTCCTTTCGCGCGATCCACGGATACGCTGGTCATTTTGCTGTTGGTCATGGATGCGTTATACGAGGCCTTTTCAGCCCTGCCATCGAACTTCCTGACTCCAATCGCGTTCGGAATGATCGTAATGATGTTCCTGTTTTGCTTACTTTGATAGTGGGCAAATCCCTTGCTTGAGAAGCTCTTGCGTTTTACGGCCAGTGGAGAAACGCTTTTGGGAACAGCTACCGCATTGGTTAGCAGTGCGGCCGATGCCCTGATTGCCAGGATGGGTGCTACCGAACTGCCGTTATTTGTGTTCGAAAGTACAATGGTGCCGGCTCCTTCCGCTTCGGCCAGTTCAGCAAGAGCTGAGGCAAAAGTGTCGTTTCCGAACGAGGTGATGTTGGGAACGTTCACAGTTTTCATCGCGCCGTAGGCGCCCAGGCTGCCCGCGTCGTCGCTCACCTCACCGATGGTTACGGCCACTACCTTGTCGCCGTTCAGATCGGCCACCTGTCTTGCGTAACTCACTGCCTCAAAGGTGACTTTCTTGAATTTTCCTTCCCAGGTCTCAGCAAAAACCAATACGGACATATCTGTTTTTCTTTTTGGTCAAAGCACTTTTGCTTCCTCATGTAGCAGACGAACGAGTTCCTCCACGTTATCTGCGGCGATCAGTTTGCAATCGCCCTTTTCGGGTGGCCGTTCGTACTTTTCCGTGACAAAGGCCGCTTCCGCCTCCACGGCGGGAAGAACGTTCAGGGGCTTTTGACGCGCCATCATGATACCGCGCATGTTCGGAATGCGGAGGTCCTTTTCTTCAACCAACCCCTTTTTTCCTGCCAGTACCAACGGCAGAATGCCGGACAGGGTTTCCCTTCCCCCGTCAATTTCGCGGATTGCGGTAAAACTATTGCCTTCCGCCTCGAATCCAATGCAGGTTTGGAGGAAAGGCATGTTGAGCAATGCTGCCACCATACCGGGCACCTGACCGCCATTGTAGTCAATTGACTCAACCCCGCAGATGATCAGGTCAAAGTTTTTATCCTGGGCCACGGCTGCTATCTGCCGGGCGATAAAGTAACTGTCTTCGGCCAAAGCGTCTATGCGTATGGCCTCATCGGCTCCGATTGCCAGGGCCTTGCGGAGGGTGGGTTCCGTTTCGGCTCCACCCACGTTCAAAACGGTAATGGTTCCGCCGTGTTTTTCCTTAAGGAACAGGGCTTTTGTAAGCCCGAACTCATCATTGGGTCCAATAATGAACTGGAGCCCGTCTTTTACCAGTTCGGTATCGTTATTTGTGAAGTTGATCTTTGAGGTTGTATCGGGAACATGCGAAATGCAGACCAGTATATTCATCCTTCTTCTCGTATTTCGAAACAAGCAACAAATTTAGGCATTTAATTATTACTTTTGCCGTCCTTAACCACTGCAGGCCATGAGGGAGATCCAGTTCCGGGAAGCTGTTTGTGAAGCCATGAGCGAAGAGATGCGTCGCGATGAGCGCGTATACCTCATGGGAGAGGAAGTAGCAGAATACAACGGAGCATACAAGGCTTCAAAGGGGATGCTTAACGAATTTGGTCCGAAGCGCGTGATCGACACCCCGATCGCCGAGTTGGGATTTGCCGGTATCGGTGTGGGTTCTGCCATGAACGGTCTGCGTCCGATCGTCGAATTCATGACCTTCAACTTTTCGTTGGTGGCTTTTGACCAGATCATCAACAATGCCGCCAAGATGTATCAGATGTCCGGCGGACAGTTCAATATCCCGATCGTTTTCCGTGGTCCGAGCGGCCCGGCCGGTCAGCTGGGAGCCACGCACAGCCAGAGTTTTGAAAATTGGTATGCAAACACTCCGGGATTGAAAGTGGTGGTACCTTCAGATCCGAAGGATGCCAAAGGACTGCTGAAGAGCGCGATTCGCGACGACGATCCCGTATTGGTCATGGAGTCGGAGCAGATGTATGGCGATAAGGGCCCGGTACCGGAAGGAGAATACCTGATACCGATCGGAAAGGCGGAAGTAAAGCGCGAAGGAAAGCACGTGACCATCGTTTCCTTCGGAAAGATCATAAAGCAAGCGTTCACGGCAGCCAGGCAGTTAGCCGAAGAAGGGATCGAATGCGAGGTGATCGATCTCCGTTCAGTACGCCCGATCGATTATGATACGGTCATCCGTTCAGTGAAGAAAACGAACCGGTTGATCGTGCTTGAAGAATCCTGGCCATTGGCGAGCATCTCTTCTGAACTATCCTATATGGTTCAGAAATATGCATTTGACTATCTGGATGCACCTATCAGGAAGATCAATACGCTCGATACCCCAATGGCCTATGCTCCGACGCTGGTTGAGGCTTTTCTGCCGCAGGCAAGCGATGTCGTTAAGGCCGTCAGGAGCACTTTATACATTTCATAAATAATCCAAAACCGCAAGTTTTTATGGAAAATGGGGTTTACGTAATACCGGCCTTTGGCATCATTGCGCTGGCGTTCATATTTATCCGCAGCTCATGGGTATCCAGGCAGGATGAGGGAGATGCTAAAATGTCTGCTATTGCCAGGCACATCTCGGAAGGAGCAATGGCCTTTTTGAAAGCAGAGTACCGGATCCTGGCCATTTTTGTTGCGGCCGTAGCTGCCTTGCTGGCCTTCAAGGGATCAGCAGAAGCCGGTTCAAGCCCGATGGTTGCCGTTTCGTTCACTGCCGGAGCCATTTGCTCTGCATTGGCCGGATTCATTGGAATGCGCATTGCGACCAGGGCGAATGTACGAACCACACAGGCAGTTCGTACTTCATTGGCCAGGGGTCTTGAAGTAGCCTTCGGCGGTGGTTCTGTTATGGGATTGGGAGTTGTTGGACTTGGGGTTTTGGGACTGAGCCTGCTCTTTATTCTGTACAGTAGTCAGGGCTGGACCATAGAAAAGGTATTGAATGTGATCTCCGGATTTTCCCTGGGAGCTTCCTCCATTGCCCTTTTCGCCCGTGTGGGTGGAGGTATCTATACCAAGGCTGCTGATGTAGGGGCCGACCTGGTCGGTAAGGTGGAGGCCGGTATCCCGGAAGACCATCCGCTGAACCCTGCCACGATTGCTGATAACGTAGGGGATAACGTAGGGGATGTTGCCGGTATGGGTGCTGACCTTTTTGAATCATTTGTGGGATCCATTATCGGTACCATGGTACTGGGAGCTGCCTTTGTTGTCCTTCCCGGATTCGCGGAGAATTTTAACGGACTGGGAGCCGTGTTGCTGCCATTGACCCTGGCCGGGGTCGGTATTCTCGTTTCGATCATTGGCACGTTCTTCGTTCGCGTGAAGGAAGGCGGTAATCCGCAGTCTGCCCTGAACCGCGGTGAATTCATCTCGGCTGCATTAATGCTCGTGGCTTCGTACTTCCTCATCACCTGTATGCTGCCCGCGAGCTGGAGTTTTAGAGGAACCGATTACACCTCCATAGGTGTGTTTTGGGCAACCATTGCCGGGTTGATCGCCGGCTTAGGTGTTGGTTCGATCACAGAATATTATACGGGATCCGGAAAAAAGCCGGTGATCAACATTGTGAAGCAGTCTGAGACCGGTTCAGCAACCAACATCATTGCCGGACTGGGAGTAGGTATGATGAGTACGGCCATTCCGATCATTATCATTGCAGCAGCGATCATGATCTCGCACCACTTCGCAGGATTGTATGGGATTGCGATCGCTGCGGTAGGCATGCTGGCCAATACGGGCATTCAGCTGGCGGTTGATGCCTATGGCCCGATCTCTGATAATGCCGGAGGCATTGCCGAGATGAGTGATCTTCCGGGAGAAGTCCGCGAGCGGACCGATAAACTGGATGCCGTAGGTAATACCACGGCCGCTATCGGAAAAGGGTTTGCGATCGCATCTGCTACCCTGACTGCCCTGGCTTTGTTTGCTGCCTTCATGCAAACGGCTGAGATCAAGAGCATTGATATTTCCAACCCGAAAGTAATGGCCGGGCTCCTGGTAGGGGCGATGCTGCCGTTCGTATTTTCAGCCCTGGCCATGGGGGCGGTTGGACGAGCTGCGATGTCCATGATCCGGGAGGTGCGCCGTCAGTTCAACGACATTCCCGAGCTGAAAGCTGCTTTGGAGGTGATGCGCAAATACGATGCGGATATTAGCAAGGCCACTCCGGAAGACCGCGCAACCTTTGATGCCGCAGACGGAAAGGCGGAGTACGATAAATGTATTGAGATCTCAACCCGTGCTTCGCTGCGCGAGATGATCATGCCGGGACTGTTGGCTATCGCTGCTCCTGTGGTGGTAGGATATGCCTTTGGTGCTGAGACCCTGGGTGGATTGCTTGCCGGGGTGACCTCTGCCGGTGTGTTGATGGCCATTTTCCAGTCAAATGCCGGCGGTTCCTGGGATAATGCCAAGAAAATGCTTGAGGAGCAGGGAAGGAAAGGGACCGATGCCCACAAGGCAGCGGTAACGGGTGATACGGTAGGTGATCCGTTCAAGGACACTTCTGGCCCTTCTTTGAATATTTTGCTGAAACTGATGTCCATAGTAGCCCTGGTCATCGCTTCCGGACTCGCTTAGGGAACAATTCGCAGGCAAACAGGAGCCCTTTCAAAGCGAAGCTTTTATTATTTTAGCGTCTCAACCAAACACTGGGATATGCATATTGCCACTGCCGGAAACATTGGTTCCGGAAAGACCACCCTGACCAAATTACTTTCGAAACACTATGGCTGGTCCCCTCACTTTGAGGATGTGGATGACAATCCCTATCTCGATGATTTTTACAACGAAATGCAGCGTTGGTCGTTCAACCTGCAGATCTACTTCCTGCGAAGCCGGTTCGCGCAGATCACGGAAATACGCAACAGTGGCCGGGACGTGATCCAGGACCGGACCATTTATGAAGACGCACACATATTTGCGCCGAACCTGCACGCGATGGGGCTTATGACAAGTCGTGATTTTGAGAACTACATGAACCTGTTCACGCTCATGGATTCCTTTGTTCCGCCGCCCGATATGCTCATTTACCTGAGGGCCTCCGTACCAACGCTGGTCGATCAGATCCAAAAGCGCGGACGCGACTATGAATCAAGTATCCGGATCGACTACCTGAATCGCCTGAACGAGCGATACGAGGCATGGATCAGCGGATACGACAAGGGAAAGTTACTGGTCATTGACGTGGACGAGCTGAACTTTACCGACAGTCAGGAGGATCTGGGAAACGTCATTAGCAAGGTTGAAGGCGAGATCAACGGTCTATTTTGATAAAGTGCAGCTGCGTATCCCCCAAAAGATACACATACTCCTCCGAGATCTGATACTTTTCCCACGGCCCCGGATCGGGTAGCCCGATCCGTTTTTCCTGCCGCAAGGCAGGATCATAAATGACCAGTTCGCCTGCGGCGAGATAATAGACTTTGTAGTTCATGACCTGGAATTCGTCCGGTGTTTGGATCGGCAGGGACCGCACGAAATTTCCGAAGAGATCAAATTGCAGGAGTTCCCTGCCCTGGTTATTGAGGTAAACGTTGTTGATGGTTTGGAGGAGGTAGGTGGGCGTTACTTCGCGTTTGACCGTTTGACTCAAATTCAGGCTTTCCAGGGCGGGCTGCTGGTCGGCCACGTTCCACTTAATGAGCTTGTCCGTACTTTGGTCGTAGAACCAGATTGACCTTTGGTCCGTGGTCTTGACCCACTGGACATCGTAGTAGCCGTATTCATCAAGCCGGATCGGGTTGATGATCGGGTTGAGGCGGTTGTCAAGCATCTGCACCGTGAAGAAATCGCGATAGTAGAGCAGGAGGTCCATACTGAGGAAGGGATCTACGTAGGAGATGGAATCAAAGGATGGATCGCTAAACCGGTAAAGCACCCCGGAGCCGGCATCAATCCTGACGATCTCCTCGCCCTGTAGCAGGTAGACATTTCCGAAGCGATCAACTCCAAAATCCTGACTGGGGGTAATATTCAATGACTTTTCCCAGTGCAAGCTAACTTCCTGTGCCTGGGTAAATCTGCCCGTGAGGGCGGCCATAAGGAGCAAGGTACGCAGTATCATTCCACATTCATTTTGAGGAGTTCGCTGAGGTAGTTCCGGTGATTGGCGAGGCGGGGAACCTTGTTTTGACCGCCCAGCTTGTCGTGCCGTTTCATCCAATCGAAAAAGAGTCCCTGTCGGGCGAGGTGCACCACAGGTGGCTTAAGCACCAGATCCTTGTGGCGTTTTGCCTCATAGTCGGTGTTGAGCACTTTGAGCGTGGAATCGAAGGCATCCACAAAGAAACTCAGGTCAACCGGCTCTTTTTCAAATTCGATCACCCACTCGTGGGCACCGCTGGCTCCATCTTTCATGTAAACGGGTCCGCCCGTGTATTCGCGTACCTGAGCACCGGTTTTTTCACAGGCTTTGGCGAGGGCGCGTTCGGCATTGTCCTGAATGACTTCTTCCCCAAAGGCGTTAATGAAGTACCTGGTTCGGCCTGTGATGCGGATGCGAAAAGGGTGCAGGGAGGTGAATTCGATGGTATCGCCGATCTTATAGCGCCACAGTCCGGCATTGGTACTGATGATCATGGCGTATTGCTCACTCACCTGCACTTCGCTGAGTCCGAGGGCATTTGGGTGCTCCTTGTTCCACTCTCCCTCGGGCAGGAATTCGTAAAAAATACCATAGTCGAGCATCAGCAGCATATCGTCGGAATCAAGCCGGTCCTTGATCGCAAAAAACCCTTCCGAAGCATTATAGGTTTCGATATAGTTCATTTTGTCGCTGGGAATAAGCTGCCTGAATTGCTCGCGATAGGGTGTGAAGGTCACGCCACCGTGAAAGAACAGCTCCAGGTCGGGCCAGACTTCAAGCAGGTTGCTTTTTCCTGTGGTTTCGAGCACTCTGTGACAGGTAATCAGCATCCACGAAGGCACCCCGGTCAGGGAGGTCACGTTCTCCCTGATCGTGATCCCGACGGTTTTATTCAGTTTTTCCTCAAAGTTTTCGATCAGGGCGGTTTTGTTGTCTGGCGTGCTGAGGAACCCGGCCCAAAAAGGCAGGTTGTTCACCAGGATCGCGCTCAGGTCGCCGTAGTAACTGTTGTTCGTTGGGTCAGGCGTGGTGGCGCTACCGGCCATCATAAGGCTTTTACCTGTGAACATCCGGGTATTCGGATTCAGGTTACAATAGATCGAAAGCATGTCCTTTCCGGTGTTGAAATGGCATTCGTCAAGGCTCTCCTGCGATACGGGCAGGAACTTGCTGCGCTGACCCGTAGTGCCGGATGATTTTGCGAACCACCTGATCTCGGTTGGCCACAGAATATTTTGCTCTCCCGCCCGCAGGCGGTTGATCTGCGGCACCATATCCTCGTAGCTCACCACGGGCACCCGATTGCGATAGTCCTCGTAGTGCCGGATGTCTGCAAAGCCAAATTCGCGCCCGTACTCAGTATTCCAGGCACTCCGAACCAGCTTCATAAGCCATTCGTGCTGCACCTCAAGCGGATACTTCATAAACAGTTCGATCTCGTGGAACCGCTTTTTCATGATCCACGCGAGCACAGAGTTGATCAGGGGAAATTTTACCGCCATCGAATTCGTAACTTCGAAGCCTAAGATAAGCATTGTTTTAAATCCGAAGGATCCCCTATGATTACCTATTCCGGTCCGCTTGCGAAAATGAAAACCCAGCTCAATTCCCCTATCCGGTACCTGCTGCCGCTCGGCGAGGAGGAAATTGATATGAACGGCCTGCTCGGCCGGATGGTCAGGCTGCGTTTTACAGGTCAGATCCGTTGCTTCTGCGGAGAGATCAAGGCGAAGGTATACCGGCAGAATTTCTGCTACAGCTGCTTTTGGGAAAAGCCACAGGCTGGCGATCCTATTTTTCACCCTGAGAAAAGCCAGGCACACCTGGGCATTGAGGATCGCGATCTGGAGTGGGAAAAGGAAAATCAACTTCAGCCGCATATTATTTACCTGGCTGTTTCGAGTGGGCTCAAGGTTGGGGTTACGCGCAGGCAGCAGGTACCGACGCGTTGGATCGATCAGGGTGCGAGTTATGCCATAAGGCTGGCTGAAACGCCGAATCGCTATTTGGCCGGGATGATCGAGGTGGCTCTGAAGGAATATCTGAACGATAAAACAGCCTGGCAGCAAATGCTCAGGAATGAGGTGCCGGAGATGGACCTGCGGTCAGAAAAGTACCGGGTGGCGCAGCTGCTTGATCCAGCCCTGGGGCAGTATGTCACCGGGGACGATACGATCACGGATCTCGGGTATCCGGTGCGGAAGTATCCGACCAGGGTAAAAAGCGTGAACCTCAGGAAGATCGGGGATTTTGAAGGCGAACTCACCGGTATTAAGGGTCAGTACCTGATCTTTGGTGACCGCGGGGTGTTCAATGTTCGGAACAACGAAGGGTTGATGGTCGATCTGCAGGTTGGATGAGGTGCCCTCAGATCTTCAGCTCGGCCAGGTGCTTCACCTGGAACGAACGCCTGAACCATCCTACCGCCAGGTAGATAAAGATAGTGTCGATCATGGCACAGAGGATCTTAAAGATCCAGCCGTCCAGGATCATATTCCCGATACCGCCGTTTGGTGTGCGGTTAATGAAAACCAAGCTGACGATCAAGGCGGTATCGATCAGTTGTGAAAAGATGGTACTGAAATTGTTGCGCAGCCAGAGGTGTTTCCCGTTCGTGAGGTTCTTCCAGAAGTGGAAAATGCGGATATCGATAAGCTGGGCGCTGAGGTAGGCGACCATGGAGGCCAGGATCACGCGCCAGGAATTTTGGAACACGCTGTCATACTGCTCATTGTTGACCGGGGATTCTTCAATGGCCGGGAATTGATGACCGAGCACCAGAATGAATAGCACGAATATGCTCGCGGCGAATCCTGCGAATACCACCTCATTGGTTCGCCTGCGGCCATAGATCTCGCTGAGGATATCGGTAATGAGGAAGGTGACCGGGTAGGGGAGTATTCCGGCAGAAACGATAAAGGTCTTGAATCCCAGATCGATCGATATAAATTTGTTCGCGATCAGATTGCATGTGACCAGGGCAGCGATAAAGAGGGCAGCCAGGAACAAATAGAAACGCTGCGCGCGGCGTTTATGTGGATCAGACATAACGAAAGCAGTTTATCCGGCTCAGTTAAGCTCAATTGTAACCGGCAACCGGGCCTGTATCCCATGCATGTGCTGCAACTGTTCAAGCTGTTCAAAATACGGGTACAGGGGTCCGAACTTCTCCTTAAGGTTGGCGGTCTCCAGGTCACCGGAGATCTTTTTGATGATCTCTTCGATCGGACTTACCTGCTCAGGGAGCGACATGATCCGGTACTTTTCGAGCCCCGCTTTATCTGCTGCCATAGCAATGGCCTCGTTGATGCCACCGAGTTCATCAACCAATCCGATCTTCAGCGCATCGGTTCCGCTCCATACACGACCCTGACCAATACTGTCGACGTCGGCTACCTCCATGGAACGTCCTTCCGCAACATGACCGATAAAATCGGCATATACATCTTCAATGAAGCTGAGGATCCTGGCCTCTTCAAATTCGTTGAGCCCGCGGGTTGCATCTCCAAAATCGGCATGTTTGTTGGTCGTGACCTGATCAAAGTGAATACCGATCTTATTGTTGAGCAATTCCTCCGTATTGAACAGGACACCATAAACCCCTATGGATCCTGTAATGGTGGTGGGCTCCGCGAAGATGTGATCGGCCTTGCAACTGATGTAGTATCCGCCTGAGGCTGCCAGATCTCCCATGGAAACGATCACCGGTTTTTTTTCCCGGGCTTTTTCCACCTCATGGAGGATCACATCCGAGGCCAGGGCATCTCCGCCCGGGGAGTTCACGCGGAGTACGATCGCCTTTACATTAGCATTGCGCCGCGCTTTTTGGATCGCTCGTGAAATGCGTCTGGATCCGATCTGATGTTCGGATCCCTCACCGGAGATAATGTCTCCCTGCGCGTAGATCACGGCGATATAATCCGTACTGACCGGCGTATTTCCCTTGATGTCCTTTAGTTCGTCAAGGCTGAGCGAACGCACTTCCTCGTCGCTGTTTTGGCCGAGTTTGGTACGCAGCAGCTCATTCACTTCGCTGCGATGTATGAGCGCGTCAACCAATCCGCCCGCAAGGGCGTCCCCAGCTAAAAAAACAGCTACCGAATCGGCGATGGCGTTTAGCCCGGCAGGGGTGGTTCCGCGGCTTTCAGCGATCTCCTCAAGGGCCGAATCCCAGATAGATCCGATGAAGGCCCCGGTTTGTTCCTTGTTCGCCGGGGACATATCGTTCCGCAGGAAAGGCTCCACAGCGCTTTTGTATTTGCCGTGACGGATTACCTGGGGCTCCACGCCGATTTTGGCCATTAGATCAAGCGGAAAACTCACCTTGGCCTGCAGGCCTTTGAACTCCATAACGCCTTCCGGATTCAGCAGCACACTGTCGGCTACTGAAACCAGGTAATAGGCTTTTTGCGTGTACCCCTCACTGTAGGCATACACGAATTTATCTGCCTTCCTGAAATTGATCAGTGCCCGTCGGATCTCCCTAACACTGGCATAACCGCACTGCAGCAAGTCCACGTTGAGCAGGGTGCCTTTGATATGCTCGTTGTCCCGTGCCTTTTCGATTTGATCAATGAGGTCGTGCAATCCGATCCCGTCGGTTATGTTGCCGGTGAGCCAGTCAAAATTCCCGAGCGGATTCTCAGTTATGCGGTCGTATATGGGGCCATTCAGCTGCAGGAGCAGCACGTGGTCTTCTTTGAGTTGGGGCTGATCGTCGCCTGAGCTGGCGATCACCGCAACAATGAGGGCGAGCAGCAATATGAACAGGAATAGTCCGACCACTGTGGCGAGGGAAAATTTCAGGAACTGACGCATAGAAGGAAATATTAAGTATCTGGCAATAGTAGTAATAATCTGCCAAAGCCAGTGAACTATATTTGCCCTATGAAGCACCGGCACGAATACTACGTGGCTCTGGGATCCAATTTAGGGTATCGGGCAGGACATCTGCTTTGGGCAGTTGCCTACCTGAACAACCGGGGCGAGGTGATTCGCACTTCAAATCGCTATGCGAATCCGCCTGAGGGTTTCGACAGCGACGAGGTTTTTGAAAATGCTGCGGTGCGCTGGCAAACGAATTTGGATCCGGAGGAGGCTTTGGCTTATCTGCTCAGGGGCGAGCGTTTACGGGGTCGCCCTCCACGGACATCTGGCCAGGCTTATTCGGATCGTCTGCTGGATCTGGATCTGCTGATGTGGTCGGGAGGCGTCTGGCAAAGCGATAGGCTTACCTTGCCACATTGCCGGATGAGGGAACGCGCATTTGTAATGGTGCCTCTGGCAGAGATCCACCCGCAGGGTGGCACCTTTGAACTACCTGAAGGGGTTGAAAAAATGGAAAGAATTGGGTCCTTATAGCTACATCGCGATCGAAGGGAATATTGGGGCAGGAAAGACGTCACTGTCGGAAATGGTTGCCCGGGATCTTGAGGGGAAGCTCGTGCTGGAGCAGTTCCCGGACAATCCCTTCCTGCCTAAATTTTACGAAAACCGGGAGAAATACGCCTTTCCGCTTGAAATGAGTTTTTTGGCCGGACGCTTTCAGCAGCTGTCAGATGAGCTGTTGACGGCCGACCTGTTTTCGCAGCTCACCGTGTCGGATTATTTCGTGCTGAAATCGCTCATTTTCGCGGAAGTGAACCTGCCGCACGATGAGTTCGAATTATACCGCCGCATCTTCGATCTGGTGGTACACCAGATCCCAGGGCCTGAATTGCTCGTATACCTGCACCGGGATGTGGATTCGCTGCAACGCCAGATCAGAAAGCGCGGACGAAGCTACGAGCAAAGGATCCCGGACAGCTATCTGGAGGCTGTGCAGCAGAGTTATTTTCGTTTCCTGAGGCAGCAGGGATCCCTGTCTGTGGTGGTTGTGGAACTGGGGTCAAGGAACTTTGTGAGCGAGGTGGACCTGTATCGGGAGATCCTCAAAAAACTGAAGGCCTATTATCCCAAAGGGCTCACCATTTTAGCTATGGACTAATTTATGAGGTTGGCAAATCGGGACCTTTGCAAGATCCTTCCGGATTTTTTGAAACATTACTTCCAGGGTATCCCCCTGATCGTTCCTCAACTGCCCAAAAGGGGAGCCTGATCTAGCTTAACTTCCTAAAAAGCGGCTTGTCCTTACTACGAGTAGTGTCTAATGCTCCTGGTTTCTCCGTAGCTTTCGATCTGATCCATGGTCCTGATGGCGTTATTACCTTTTATTCCAGCCACTATAAACCTACTATCCACGCCTGCTCCAGACTATTTTAGGAAGTCAAGCTAAAGGCGACCTTTTGGGGGCAATTGCTTCTGGTAAGTTGTCAGCATTCTATTTGGAACATACGTGTTCCTTAGTACCATAAAATTGTATTTTAATAAAGTGTTGAAATATAGATTTTTATATATCATTAATTACAGAGTTAGCTCTGTAGCTAGCTCTGTAGTTTTAGCTCCATGACAAGAGAAAAAATGAGTGAATAAAAACAGCTGTTTTATCAACCTGCAAACGACCGGAAGCTGTCCGCAATTATAGTCACTACAAACCTGCTGCCCACGCCTGCTCCAAACTAGTTTAGGAAGTTAAGCTAGCCCAAAACAGCTTTGCAGTTATTTTGGTCATACCTCAATTTTTTGTGCAGACTAAGCTGTAGGACGATACCGTTTCAAAATTATATCCGGAACCTCCCGTAACTTCCGGGAAACAGTAAATTTGCCGGGGATTAGTCATAGTACCATTAATCTGCAAAATATGAAAAAAGTGACCTTTCTGCTCGCTGCAGTGATCCTGCTTACTTCTGTGGCCAACGCACAGGAAGCCAGGCGGTTCAGAGATGAATATAATACCTGGTCGGTAGGGATCCATGCTGGAAACATCTACGGATCTGGTGATGGTAGCGGATTTCTCACGGAGGGGTTGAACGACAATGTCGGATTCGATCTCGGGTTCGGTTTGAACATCAACAAGCAGCTGAACCACGTATTTGGTCTTCGCCTTCAGGGTCTCTTCGGCTCAGTAACTGGTGGTGCTGTGTCCGGTGCATGGGGAGAGGCCTCCTTCATGGACTTTACGGGTCAGGTCACCGTAAACCTGACCAACCTGACCGTGACCCGCAAAAACCACCACAAATGGCATGCATACCTTAATGCGGGAATTGGGGCGAATATGCATGATCCTGTGATCCATATCCCGTTACCAACGGATGGTTTGGTAGCAAGTGATCTGGAAGTACAGACATCCTACGTGATGCCGGTCGGAATTGGAATGATGTGGAAATTGGGCGATCATTTTTTCCTTGATCTCCATTCGACCTATCGTTTCTCCAATTCGGATTACTTTGACGGAATTGCCCGTGGGCAGGCCTTTGACGGATTGTTGTATACGGGTTTGGGAGTCGGATACCTCTTTGGCCAGAAAGAGCAATCAGCTGACTGGGTGAATCCAATGGATCAGATGTATATGGACCTCACCAACATGCAGACTACGGTGGATGAGATCTCCAGGGACAGCGATGGCGACGGCGTGGCCGATATGTACGACGCTGAAAACAATACTCCTGCCGGAGTAGCGGTGGATGGACGCGGGCGGGCGCTTGACATTGATGGTGACGGGGTGCCTGATCACGTGGATGTGGATCCGTTTACGCCAAAAGGGGCGACCGTAACGCCGGATGGACGCGAAACCGATAGCGATGGCGATGGAGTGCCTGATAGCCGTGATCGCGAGCCCAGGACACCAGCCGGTATGCTGGTGAATTTCCAGGGAGTGAGTATTCCGACCGGAGAACTGAACGGTGCCTATTTGCCAAGTATCTATTTTGCTTTGGAAAGCAGCCAGATCAGTTATGCGAACTATGAACGCCTGGCTGCCATAGCCCGCGCCCTGAAAATGAATCCGAAAGCGCAGATCCGCATTGTGGGTCACGCCGATAAAACCGGTAGTGAGGAGTATAATGAAAAACTTGCCAGACAGCGCGCTCAATCCGTAGCCGATCATCTGAACAGGTACTACGGCATTGATATGGGCCGTATGGAAGTAACTGGAAAAGGAGAGACCGATCCACTTGCGGACGGACAAAACAAGATCAACCGTCGTGTAGACTTCGAAGTGAAATAGGCTTGCACGAAATGCGAAGCCTCGCAAAAAGGGAACCAAAGCGGCAGGAATCGTGACGAAGAAGAGTGATACTCCCTTAATGAAACAATATTACGGCATCAAGGGGAAGTATCCGGATGCCCTGTTGTTGTTTCGGGTGGGCGATTTCTACGAAACCTTTGGCGACGACGCAGTAAAGACTTCCGGTATCCTGGGAATTACCCTGACCAGAAGGGCGAACGGATCGGCCTCAGAGGTTGCGCTGGCCGGATTTCCGCATCATGCCCTGGATACCTATTTGCCTAAGCTGGTGCAGGCTGGGGAGCGGGTGGCTATCTGCGATCAGCTCGAAGAGCCGGTCAAGGGCAGGAAGATCGTGGACCGCGGAGTCACGGAATTGGTGACGCCGGGGGTCACCTACAACGATCAGGTACTCGACAATCGCAGTAATCATTGGCTCGCGGCAGTGCATATGGGCGGGATCACCCTCGGCGTGTCGTTTCTCGATATCAGCACGGGAGAGTTCCTTTTGGCCGAAGGCCAATCCGAGTACATTGACAAGCTGTTGCAGAGCTTCGGTCCCAAGGAGGTACTGTACGAAAAGAAATACAAGAAGAATTTTACAGAGCTTTTCGGGTCACAGTACTACACCTACGCAATGGAGGATTGGGTCTTCCAGCCTGATTTTACCCGGGAAGCCTTGCTCAGGCATTTTAAGGTCAGGAGCCTGAAGGGCTACGGAGTTGATCACTGCGATTTTGGTATCATCGCTGCGGGCGTGGCTTTGCACTATTTATCTGAAAACCAGTATGATCAGCTTGCACATATCCGCCAGGTGCGCCGGATCGGGGAGGAAGAGTACGTTTGGATGGACCGTTTTACGATCCGCAACCTGGAATTGCTGTCTTCACCGCATGAAGATGGGGTTACGCTGCTCCATGTCATGGACCGTACGATCAGTCCGATGGGCGCCCGCCTCATGAAGCGCTGGATTGCCTTGCCACTGAAGGAAATGCAGTCCATTTCAGATCGCCATGCCGTAGTTGCTTTTCTGAAAGAGACGCCTGAACGGCGCGATATGATTGCCGCCCAGTTAAAAGAAATTGGCGACCTGGAAAGGTTGGTTTCCAGGATCTCTGCGGGCCGGATCAACCCGCGGGAGGTGAACCAGCTCCACCGGTCGTTGGTGGCTATTGAGCCGATCAGGGAATTTACTGAAGGAGCCGGTCAGCAGTCGCTGAAGCGTATCGGTGAGAAGCTGGACCCGTGTTTGTCGCTGCAGGAGCTGATCGCCGAGCAGCTTGAAGAGGACCTGCCCGTGCAGCTGAGTAAGGGTGGGGTAATCGCAGAGGGTGTTTCCGGAGAGCTTGACGAACTCCGTGGAATTGCGGTAAACGGGAAAAAGTTCCTGCTGGAGCTTCAGCAGCGCGAGATCGAACGAACGGGTATTACCTCTTTAAAAGTGGCCTTCAACAACGTGTTCGGGTATTACCTGGAAGTCCGGAATACCTTTAAGGATAAGGTACCTGAGGAGTGGGTGCGCAAGCAAACGCTTGTGAATGCCGAACGCTACATCACAGAGGAGCTGAAAGTGCTCGAGAGCAAGATATTGGGAGCGGAGGAGCGCATCCTCTCGTTAGAGAGTAGGCTTTTCGGTGAATTGGTGCAGCGTTTGGCCGGGTATATTGAACCGATACAGAACAATGCCTGTCAGCTGGCCCGGCTTGATTGCCTCAACGGCCTGGCAACATTGGCCGATGATCACCAGTACACGAAGCCGGAGATGAGCGAGGATCTTTCGTTGGACATCAAAGAGGGGCGGCATCCGGTGATTGAGCAGCAGCTACCGCTGGATGAGCAATACGTGAGTAATGACGTGTATCTGGGCCGTGAAAAGCAGCAGATCATCATGATCACCGGGCCGAACATGTCGGGAAAGAGTGCCCTGTTGCGTCAGACTGCGTTGATCAGCCTCATGGCACAGATGGGAAGCTTCGTCCCGGCGTCATCAGCCCGTTTAGGGCTGGTAGACAGAGTATTTACGCGGGTGGGAGCGAGCGACAATATTTCATTGGGCGAATCCACCTTCATGGTGGAAATGAATGAGACAGCGAGTATTTTGAATAACCTGAGTGACCGGAGTCTGATCCTGCTGGATGAGATCGGCCGGGGGACAAGCACCTACGACGGTATTTCCATTGCCTGGAGCATCGCGGAATATCTGCACGAGCATCCGACCCGGCCCAAAACACTGTTTGCGACGCATTACCACGAGCTCAATGAGATGAGTGAACGGTTCAACAGGATCGTGAACTACAACGTGAGTGTGCGGGAGGTGGACAAGAAGATCATTTTTTTGCGCAAGTTGGTACCAGGCGGAAGTAACCACAGCTTCGGGATCCACGTTGCGCAGATGGCCGGAATGCCCGGACAAGTGGTTGATCGGGGCAGGCGGATCTTACGGCAGCTTGAACAGAGCCATGCTGAGGATCTGGCCGGATCTGAAAACAATGCACGTGGACAACTGGCAGATCTGGCCGATGAAGTGCAACTGAGTTTCTTTCAGCTCAATGATCCCGTGTTGCAGAATATCAGGGAAGAGCTGATCAAGACTGACATCAATAATTTAACTCCGGTTGAAGCGCTTATGAAGCTCAACGAGATCAAAAAAATGGTCGGTGGATAAAAAAATCCTGGTCGTAAATCAAAATGTATTAAATTTACAGCCTTCTAACGCGAGAATAGCTCAGTTGGCAGAGCACGACCTTGCCAAGGTCGGAGTCGCGGGTTCGAGTCCCGTTTCTCGCTCAAAGATCCCAACCCCAAAGGAGTTTTCCCTTGGGGCTTTTTTTTAAACCGGGCCCGGTTTTAGTATTGCAAGTTAAAATTCCTATCTTTGCCTTCCCTTGCCCGGGTGGTGGAATTGGTAGACACGTTGGACTTAAAATCCAATGGACAGTAATGTCCGTACGGGTTCAAGTCCCGTCCCGGGTACATAACGGGATAAATTCGATTTTTTCGGGTTTATCCCCTTTTTACTGTTTAGGTTATCTGAAAACAAAGGTATTACGTTAACCAGAATGATTTTCTTACGAGCTTGAAGCCCTCAATTCTATAGGTAGTCTTTCGTAGTATCTTACTTCAAATCTCTTTATCAGTATTTCGTTTTTTGCCGGGTTCCATACTGCTGTTGAAATTTCATCACTCGTTCTCCTCAGATGAGGTGTTAACCGGGTTTTTATATAGTTTGAAGTGCTTGTGGTGGTGGAGTCCCCTAAAACAGTATCGGTTCCTATTGGCATGGGAAACCCTTTCCATCCATATGTCTTATTATTAAACAACATTTTATTGGTTATATAAAAAGCTGGTTTTGAATCACATTTTATGCAGTTATATTCAATGATCATTTCAATCCATAAATGATCTTGATCCGTGATACTGCTAAACTGGCGATCTATGCTAAAGGCATGCTCTTTTGAAGTAACAGTGTCATGCAAAACGATCGGGTCATTTGCAACAACCTGATAATTATTTTGGGACCAAAATTTTTCATTTCCTCCAAGATCACGGTGTACTAATAACAATTCTTCCCACTCTTTTTTCTTTTCAGTCGTCAAAAAGATCTTCCAATAGTATTCTTTAGTCATTCGTGTTGGATGGAGAATTCCATTTCGCTGCTGCCACTGTTGAAATAGGTTTAGGCCCGACATCAAAAATATGATGAACACGAATCCAATTTTTAGATACAACTGCCTTTCAAAAATATTTTGTATCAGATAACCTAAAGGGATAGCCAGGAAAGGATAAACCGAAATTAATGGTCGGTTAGAAAACCCTGCCCCGTACCACCATTCTGTCCAACTAGTTATTATGTACAGGCTTACAACGAAATAGATCGTAATGGGCCAAAACAGTTGTCTGTTCTGTTTGAACAGGGAAATGAAACCAATCATGGCAAAAATCATTACAGGTGTATAAATGAACCAGCCTTTACGAAAACTAAATAGGGCATCTATGGTATGGGGGGCTAGAAAGTCCAGACCAACACCATTATTTCTATAGCTATCGTAGAGTATGTGACCTGTCTTTATAAGCCAGTAAGACAATTGTGGCATGCATAGTATAAACCCAAAAATCATGACTCCGAGGAACTGCAGCCTATGCTTATGGATTAACTTTAATTTAGATCTAAAGGACTGGAAACTATGCACATTGTAAAAAAATGGGAATAGTAGGATCAGAACTTCCGAGGGTTTTATTAACCCTGCCATTACTACCCCAAAACCAATTCCTAAAAGGTGATTAAATCTTTTTGTTTGATGCCATCTGATGGTATACCAGAAGGTAACGGATGCCATTGTAAAAAGGTAGTTTACTGTCTCGAGGTTTTTAATAGTGCAATGATGGGACCAGTTCGTAGTGAAGACAATGATTGTTAAAACAATGGCAGCTATTCTGTCTGAGAAAAAATGCTTCAGGATCTTTGCAAAGTAGACCAGACCAAAAATAGTAACTATGATGCCGCCAAAGACCATAATCCATTCGTAGGGCAGTGAGAATCCATCCTGAGGGAAGCCCAACGGATCAGCGATAAAATGTGCCATTATAAAAAATGGCAAATAGAAGAAACTCATTCCGAACAGGAAGAAATACATCGGTTTATTCTCTGGAGTTTGTGAGATCATATACAATGTGCCAGAATACCTATTGTCGGAATTCAATGTCTTGAGCCAATCAAAATCCGTAAACAGGAAGTCGTCGTGTACAAATGTTGATGGTAGAGGCAGGTAGTATCCCAAAACGTCCCAGGATAGCTCTGGTCCTTTTGTTTGAAAATGTGTTACCCGGAATAGCGTAACGAATAAAACAGAAACCATCAAGGCAACTCTAAGTGAAGGCTTCGTAAGGAAATTTCCTCTTTGTTCTGGCATGTTTCTTTCGATTTGCACGAATGTACAGTTTCTACTCACACCCGGCCAAAATAAATTTCAGTGAAAAAGCGATCTGCTGAAAGTCAGGTATTTGTTTCTTCAATATCCCTGCTTTCCCAAAAATAACCCCTCCCATAGATCTAAAAGGCCCGTTTCATCTGTCCCCCTGGAGGCATTATGAGCGCGTCTCCCTGAACAGATCTCAACTAGGTTCCTGCTGATGCAGGATATGCTGCTCTTACACGGGGCACGGCTTAAGCCTAAATAAGAGCGACTACACAATGTGCTGCGAAGTCCATTGCCTATATCACACAGAGAGGGTGCACCAGGTGGCTATGCAGTATGCTGACCAGGTGATCCCATGCACAGATATACCCCTGAAATGCTTGTTGGAGTGGTACTTTTTGACCATCCGGTCAAAAAAAATATTTTGGGCAAGCACGATAAAAGTAATACTATTATATTTGCACTATAATAAATCGGGATTAGCTATTTTTTGCTTTTTTTGACATGAAATTAGGCAATTTATGCAGAGTTTGATCGGACAGCTCCAGATCCAGGTCAATGAAAAGATCTATTTGAAAGACCCAAACTCATCTGATCTTGGCAAAAATATCATAGGACAAGGCATTTTATTGATTGATGAAATCGGTTTTGAGCGTTTTACTTTCCGAAAGCTTGCCAAAAAGCTCAGTACGACTGAAAGCTCAATTTACCGCTATTTTGAAAGTAAGCATAAGTTACTGATCTATATTACCTCATGGTATTGGAGCTGGATGGAGTACCACTTAGTTTTTTCGGTTACCAATATCACTTCACCGGAAAAAAAACTACGGACTGCCATACAAGCCATATCCCAGAATACTACAGCCAGGGAATCTTTTGGACACATTGATATGGAGGTGCTTAATCGTATTGTCATTTCAGAATCTTCAAAAGCCTATTTGACTAAGGAAGTAGATAATGCAAACAAAGAGGGGTTTTATGCCGGGTACAAACGCCTTGTCGCTCACATTAGTAATATAGTACTGGAAATCAATCCAAAGTTCAAATATTCCCACACACTTGTTTCCACGATTGTGGAAGGGATTCACCACCAAAAGTATTTTGCTGACCACCTTCCTTCTCTAACTGATATTAGCAACAATTCAGGTGAGCTGGCCGCTTTTTATATTGACATGGCTTTGGCCTGCATTAAAAAAAATAACTAATGAAAAAGCTGGTTAACATATCACCCTTAAAACGCTTCTTCAAGCTGCTTGAAGTAGATAGGCAGGAAATACTGAGTATATATGTTTACGCTCTTTTCAGTGGTGTCATAACCCTTTCATTACCGCTCGGTATTCAGGCTATTATTAATCTGATTAGTGGCGGTCAGGTTTCCACTTCCTGGATTATTCTTGTTGTGTTTGTTATTGCTGGTATTGCCTTAGCTGGCATTATGCAAATCATGCAGCTCAGTATTTCCGAGAACCTCCAACAAAAAATATTTACCCGATCTGCGTTCGAGTTTGCCTACCGCATACCAAGATTAAAATTAGAAGCAGTTGGCAAAGCATATGTTCCGGAACTGGTCAATCGTTTTTTTGACACCCTCTCTGTACAAAAAGGGCTATCGAAAATATTAATGGACTTTTCGAGCGCATCCCTTCAGGTTGTTTTTGGACTGATACTGCTGTCACTCTATCATCCGTTATTCATCCCTCTCAGTATGTTTTTCGTAGCCGTTGCTTACCTGATTTTTCGTTTAACTGCTCCAAGAGGATTAAAAACCAGTTTAGTAGAATCAGAGCACAAATATGAGGTGGCTCACTGGCTGGAAGAACTGGCAAGAGCAATGGAAACCTTTAAGCTGGCCGGTAAATCGCAACTTCCTTTAACCAGGACAGATGAAGTTGTTGCGGAATACCTCACTTCGCGTAAGGCACATTTCAAAACTTTAGTCATACAGTATATTAACCTTGTTGGCTTTAAAGTGCTCATTGCTGCCGGACTATTGCTGATTGGTGGGTTGTTGGTGATCAATCAACAAATGAACATTGGGCAATTTGTAGCATCGGAGATCATCATCATCCTGGTATTGGCTTCAATTGAAAAGCTTATCTTAAGTATGGAAACCATCTATGACGTGCTGGCTTCTATCGAAAAGATAGGAAATGTAATGGACATACCTATTGAACGGGATGAAGGGGCCAGATCAACTTTGGAAGGAGAAGGGCTTTCCATTCGTTTGGATAACTTTTCCTATCGATTTAGTGAAGGACAGGACAATATACTAAAAGATATCAACCTCAGTATTGATTCAGGAGAAAAGATATGCCTTTCCGGGTCTAATGCTTCTGGCAAGTCATTACTTCTTCAATTGATTGCAGCATTGTATGACGGTTTTTCAGGATCGCTGACATATGACAATCTCCCTCTTAGCAACTGGTGTCGGGAAGATCTTCGTTCCTTTATCGGAGACAGCCTCACCAAAGAGGATATTTTCCAGGGAACACTTCAGGAAAACATCTCGCTGAATAAGCCAGACGTTACACTTGACCAAGTACAACAAGCCGTTGCTATTGTGGGGTTGACTGATTTTATTAAAACGCTTTCTGAGGGGTATAATACCCGTTTGATCCCTGAAGGAAAGGATCTGCCGAAAAGTATCCGATTAAAAATAATGTTGGCAAGATGCCTGACTGGTGAGCCAAAACTCATCCTGTTGGAGGATAAATTCAACCAGATGAATGGAACAGATAAGAAACGATTACTTGATCACTTGCTAAGTCAGGGAAATACGGTAATCGCTGTTTCAAATGACCCCAGGGTTGCAGAGCGATTCGATCGGGTGATCGTACTCGATAATGGTAAGTTGATTGGCGACGGCAAGTTCACTGAGATGCAAGGGTATAAAGTATTTCAAACACAATAAAGATGCTCAATGTAAGCGAAAATAACATTAATGGTAAGATAAACCAAGGCTTATTCCGGTCGTTCTCGATGCTAAGGGAATACCGTTCTGGAAAGATATTTTCAAAGTGGCTAATTATCTTGTTTTTGATCTTTATCATCAGTCTGTTTTTTCCATGGACGCAAAACATACGTTCGAGAGGATACGTAACCACATTGCAACCCGATCAACGTCCTCAAACCATTCATTCTATTATTGCCGGTCGGATCGAAAACTGGCATGTTCGGGAAGGAGATTTCGTCGAGAGAGGTGATACGATACTGCACATTTCTGAGATAAAAGACGAGTATTTCGATCCTCAGCTGCTTTCCCGTACTGAAGAACAGATCAAAGCCAAAGAACTAACCGTTAATTCCTATATGGAAAAAGTCAAGTCATTGGACAGCCAAATAGACGCACTGATCAAGACTAAAAGATTAAAAATTCAGCAAGCCAAAAATCATGTACAACAGGCAAAACTGAAAATTCAGTCGGACAGTATTAACTTTCAGGCATCCATCATCAACCATCAAGTTGCACTGAGGCAGTTTGAAAGAATGGAGCAGCTGCATAAAGATGGCCTCAAATCACTAACCGATCTGGAAAAGAGAAAGGTACGATTACAGGAAGCACAAGCTAAAGAGATCAGTGCTGAAAACAAATTACTGAGCAGTAAAAACGAACTTGTTAATGCAGAGGTTGAGCTGGGCTCTATTGACAATCAATACAGGGATAAACTCTTTAAGGCAGAATCTGAAAAATATGCTGCCCTTTCCAGTATGTACGATGCAGAGGCTGTTGTAACCAAAATGCAGAACCAGTACATTAACTATTCGGTGCGTACGGGTTTTTATTACATTACTGCACCACAGGATGGATATGTTACCAAAGCTATCCGTTCGGGCATAGGAGAAACAGTAAAGGAAGGAGAGGAGCTGGTTAGCATAATGCCAGCACAATATGATCTTGCAGTTGCAATGTACATCCGTCCGATGGACTTGCCGCTGGTGAACAAAGGACAAATCGTTCGCTTCATGTTTGATGGTTGGCCATCGGTCGTATTCTCTGGTTGGCCTAATCTTTCCTATGGAACCTTTGGAGGAAAAGTAGTTGCCATTGACAACTTTATCAGTGATAACGGCAAGTACCGTATTCTCGTGGCCTCCGACCCCGACGATATAAAATGGCCGGACGGATTAAGGGTAGGCTCTGGTGCTAATGGAATGGCCTTGCTTAAAGATGTACCCATATGGTATGAGCTATGGAGAAGGCTAAACGGTTTTCCACCTGACTATTATAAACTGGAGGAAAATAGTACGGACAATGCTGACGGGCAAAAATGACAAGAGTCTGCTACACATTACTGATTGGCCTACTGTTTCCTCTTGCAGTATGGGGACAAGCTAAAACAAAAGTTTTTACACAAGAACAATTATTGTGGTACATCAGGAATTACCATCCGGTATCGATACAAGGGAACTTATTATTGAAGGAAGGTGAGAGTACAATAAGAAAAGCAAGGGGGGCCTTTGATCCCCGCGTATATAGTGATCTCGACCAAAAATATTTTGATAGCACAACCTATTTCAGCATTCTCGGTTCCGGGCTGAAAATTCCCACATGGTATGGGATTGAGTTAAAAACCGGTTTTGACCAGAACAATGGGGTGTTTTTAAATCCTGAAAACAATATTCCGTCCGGTGGCCTCTGGTATGCGGGTATATCCTTTCCTATTGGGCAGGGCTTATTCATAGATAAACGCAGGGCAACTCTAAAACAGGCAAAGATCTTTGCCGAATCTACCCGGGCCGAACAGCAAAAACTAATGAATGACCTTTATTTCGATGCAGTGAAGCAGTATTGGAAATGGGTTGAGGCATGGAACCAATACCAGGTATATGAAGAATCTGTTCAATTGGCTCTTACCCGCTTCAACGCCGTGAGGCAAAGTTTCTTGCTTGGAGATAGGCCAGCTATTGATACACTTGAGGCATTCATACAGGTTCAGAACCGGCAAATGAATAGGAACCAATTTCAGCTTTTGTATCAAAACCTTACGTTAGATTTATCCAACTTCCTGTGGTTTGAGAACAATACCCCATTAGTTATCACCGATGACTTAAAACCTCCTGCATTTGGGGAAATCAGTTTAACAAGGATCATCCCTTCTGATTCACTTTATCAACTTTTAGTAGAATTAGAAGAACAGCATCCTGAAATGCAGCTCTACAAATACAAGCTGTCTTCTATGGAAGTAGAAAAAAGGTTAAAGATAGAAGGATTAAAGCCCCAAATAAATATCAATTACAATGCTTTGAATGAACCAGTTGGAGATGATTTTATTTCTGGTTTATCAACTCAAAATTATCAATGGGGTATGGAATTCAGATTTCCCATTTTTCTGAGACAGCAAAGGGGAGACTTGCAGTTAACCAAGCTAAGGATCCAGGGAACAGAATTAGATCAACAACAAAAATTGCTGGAGCTCCAGAACAAAGTAAGAAGCTATTATAACGAACAAGTGAACCTGGAGAGGCAGGTTATACTGTATACCAGTGCAGTAAATAACTATAACAGGCTATTACAGGGAGAAAGACGGAAGTTCAACGCGGGGGAAAGCTCGCTCTTTCTGGTTAATTCGAGAGAAATAAATTTGATCCAGGCAAGATTGAAATTGATTGAGCTCATAACCAAATATAACGTAGCGCAGATCGGTTTGACCTGGGCCATAGGGAAACTTTACTCTTGATATCACACTTGTCCGAAATTTTATGTGACCATGCCTTGCCACTGGTGCACCGAAGTGGTGAAAAAAGGGGGTTGATCTGTAAGGATCAGCTAGATGTTTTCGATAACCATTGCGCTGGCGCCACCACCGCCGTTACAGATCCCGGCAGCTCCGTATCGGGCTTTGTTTTGTTTTAGCACGTTGATCAGCGTTACAACGATCCGGGATCCTGAGCTACCAAGCGGGTGCCCCAGGGAAACAGCTCCGCCATTTACATTTACGCGTTCCGGATCCAGGTTCAGTTCCCTGATGTTGGCCAATCCAACCACAGAGAAGGCTTCGTTCAACTCGAAGTAGTCGATCTCATTTTGCTCAAGGCCTGCTTTTTCAATGGCGATTGGTAGTGCTTTAGCCGGAGCCGTGGTGAACCATTCCGGTGCCTGGGCAGCATCGGCATAGCTAAGGATACGGGCAATGGGCTTTAGCCCGAGCTCCTCTGCCTTTTCAGCACTTGTGAGCACGAGGGCAGAGGCTCCGTCATTCAATGTGGATGCATTGGCCGCCGTAACGGTTCCTTCCGCATCAAACACGGGACGAAGATGCGGGATCTTGTCCATGATCACTTTTTTGTATTCCTCGTCCTCGCTTATCATAACCGGTTCTCCCCTGCGCTGCGGAACTTCCACGGGCACTACCTCCCCGGCAAATTTTTGTTCGCTCCAGGCGCGGGCACTTCGGTCATAGCTCCTGATGGCAAAGGCATCCTGTTCTTCGCGGCTGTATTGCCCTTCACGGGCGCACAATTCGGCACAATGGCCCATGTGCTGCTTGTTGTACACGTCTATCAGCCCGTCGCGCAACAACCCATCGGTCAATTTCTGATCACCCAGTTTTTGCCCCGTTCTTCCTGCCGTTAGGTAGTGAGGCACCATGGACATATTTTCCATTCCACCCGCAACCACTATGTCGTTATCTCCGGCCCTGATCGTCTGCACCCCGATCATAACAGCCTTCATGCCGGAGGAACATACCTTATTCACCGTGGTACAGGGTACGCTGTTTGGCACACCGGCAAAAATGGCAGCCTGACGTGCGGGAGCCTGACCCACATTCGCCTGCATCACATTCCCCATAAAAACTTCCTGAACCTGATCGGGCGTCACTCCCGCCTTATCCAATGCTCCCCGGATCGCTACCGCACCCAGCTTTGGGGCTGGTATTCCACTCAGCCCCCCCATAAAACTGCCTATGGGTGTACGAACCGCGGAGACAATAACTACGTCCTTCATGTTTTTAAAAAGTTTCCCTTGGTAGGCATTAAGGCTGCAAAGGTAACCAAATGCGCCTGAAAAGGTGCGTCCTATTTGTCGTACCTTTGTAACTATGGGCAAGGGACTCTCGGTCATTCGCGACAACCACCAGGCCATCTACAAGGGACTGCTGTTTGTGCTGGCCATTATATTGATCGTGTACCTGTTTCCGAAGGAGGGGAAGTTTAAATACGAATTTCAGAAAGGAAAGCCCTGGCTTCACGAGGATCTGATTGCGCCCTTTGATTTTGCCATTGAGAAGTCCGGGGAGCAGCTCAGTTCTGAACGCGAGCAAATTACCCGGCAGAAAGAACTTTTTTTCACCCTGCGGGTGGATGCGGCCCCTGACGCGCTGGAGGCCTTTGAGGTCAGAATGCAGCAGCTCCGCACCCAACAGTCCGATACATCCCGGATAAGGGATTCTGTTGGCCTTATAGCGACAGGTCGGGAGATCTTGTCCGACATCTACACGCTGGGGATCGCGCAATGGCCCGAATCACTCCGTCAGGAGGACTGGCCTGAAGTAAGCCTGCTGGTCAGGGGTATTGTGCGGGATGCGCGTCCGGCCAGTTGGCTTACGGTCCAAAGAGCCAGTGCACTCATTGATGAACGCCTTTTGGAGCTGGAGCTGGCACCGGAGGATCAGGCCCTGCTCGCATCTGCCCTGTTGGAAAGCCTCGGACACAACATTTTCTATGACGGGGAAACGACTACGAAGGTCCTGGAAAGTGAGCTGGATAATGTGTCCCTGACCCGAGGCATGGTACAGCGCGGACAAATCATTATTCTGCGCGGTGAGGTGGTTGACGATGACCGTTTTCAGAAATTGAGCTCGCTCAGGAACGAGTACGAATCGAACATTTGGGCAAAAAGCAATTATTACCTGATCGTGGCCGGGCAGGCGATCCTGGTGAGTGTGGTCCTGCTGGTGCTTTTCCTGTTCCTTCAGCGGTTCCGGCCATTGATCCTGGCCGATAACAATCAAATCGGATTCATCCTGCTCCAGATCGTACTCATGATCCTTATGGGCACCCTGGTCATCCGGTGGGCTCCGGAATATCTTTACCTGGCACCATTTTGCATTCTCCCGATCATGCTCCGCGCCTTTTTCGACGGACGGGTGGCCATCTTTAGTCACCTCGTCACTGTTATTATCATCGGATTTGTGGCTCCAAACCCATATGAATTCGTGCTGCTTCAGCTAATCGCCGGGATCGTTTCCATTTTAACGGTTAGCAACCTCTATAAACGGGTGCAGCTCTTTATCTCTGCAGCCAAGATCGTCGGTATCTACTTTGTTAGCTATTTCGCGCTGGCTATTTTGCAGGAGGGGAGCCTGACCAGTATTGAAACGATCAACTTTGCGCTGTTCGCCGGATCCGGTCTCCTGACAATCTTTTCCAATCCACTTATTTACGCCTTCGAAAAGGCTTTCGGGCTGCTGAGCGATATCTCCCTGCTTGAGCTTTCCGACACCAACAGCAAGCTCCTGCGCCAACTGGCTGAAAAAGCTCCCGGAACGTTCCAGCATTCACTCCAGGTGGCCAATTTGGCCGAGAGTGCCGTTAGCGAGATCAACGGAAACACCTTACTTGTTCGTACCGGGGCCCTCTACCACGATATTGGTAAAATGGTTAATCCGCTGTATTTTATCGAGAACCAGGTTACCGGTGTTAATCCACACGATGATCTGTCTTTCAACGATAGCGCCCACATCATCATTGAGCACGTGTCACAGGGCATTGAGCTGGCGAAAAGGAATAACCTGCCGGATCGCATCACCGACTTCATTCGTACGCACCACGGCACTTCCACGGTGCAGTACTTCTACCGTCAGTACATCAGGAATTTCCCGGAGCAGGAGGTAGATGCGGCGGAATTCAGCTATCCCGGGCCATTGCCCTTCTCCAAAGAGACAGCGGTGCTCATGATGGCCGACAGTGTGGAAGCTGCCTCGCGAAGCCTCCGGCAGCCTACCGCCAAATCCATTGACCGGCTTGTCAACAACATCATTGATCACCAAATGGAGGAGGGGCAGTTTGCCCAGGCCGATATCACCATCAGGGAAATAAACCTGGTGCGCAAGGTGCTCAAGAAGAAACTGCTCAATATTTATCACTTGCGGATCGAATATCCGGAGTAGTCTCTAACGAGCCGATTCCTTTGGCTGGAGCCATTTGCGAAGACTTTCGCCAAGCAGGTTGTATGCCGTCACGGTAACGAAAATGGCCATCCCCGGAAACAGCACCAGCCACCACGCCTCGAAATCTATCCGCCCGGCATTCAGCATACTCCCCCAGGTAACGGTCCCTATCGGTACACCGATCCCCAGGAACGAGAGTCCGCTTTCGATCAAAATGGCCGAGGCGATCCCAAAGGCCATGTTTACCCACACCGGGGCAAGTACGTTGGGCAGGACGTGACGCAGGAGGATCCGTCGCGGCTTAATTCCCGCCGCCTCAACGGCCGTAATGTAATCCAGGCTCCGGATGCGCAGGACCTCAGCCCGCGTGTACCGCGCAATATGGGTCCAGCCCGTTAGCCCGATGACCGCCATCACGATCCAGATGCCCTGCGGCACGATCGAAGCCACGGTAATAATGATCAGCAACCGCGGCAGCGAGGTCAGGATCTCCGTTATCCGGGTAATGATCCCATCCAAGGGCACGCTCATGGTTTTCCGCCTCACGGCGGGAATTTGCCCCAGCAGCCACGCGCCTCCAAAGGGGATCACCAGCAGCAGGGACGCATCAACCGGAGGAGGCCCCAGGTTGATGTGCACGGCATAGAAATAGCCGAGGGGCAGGAACATCCAAAAAGCCTGGAAGGAGAGCCTGGGAACACGCCACCTCCGATTGCCCCAGTAGCCTGAAATGCCGCCCAGCAACACGCCGATCAGCGCGGCAATGCCCATGGCAATCCACCCGATACTCAATGATATTCGTGCCCCGTGAACGAGTCCTGCTGCAACATCCCTTCCCAGCCGGTCTGTTCCGAGCATATGACCGTTTTCGCCCGGCTTTACCAGTCCGCTGCGCGACGCATCAAGCTGGTCCGGCGCAAAGGGGATCACGGGCATGACCACCGACTCCCAATCCTCCGCTTGCCAATGGAACCGTTGGTAATGCACCGTACGCGTGCCGGAAGGTGTTTCAATGGTCCTGGGGCTTCTGTTGCCAAAAAATACGGCAATAGCCGGATAATATCTGTTTTCGCCGTAACAGACCCTCAGGGGCAGATCGTTTGCTATGAGCGGGGCAAAGAGCGCCATGATCAGGAGAAAGATCAATACAGCGACCGATATTTTTCCTCCCTTATCGGTCATATCGAATTCGGGGATCTGCCCAGGCGTAAAGGATGTCTGCCGTGATGTATCCAACCACGGTCAGGAGTCCGCCCAGGGTAAAAATGGCAACGATGACCGGGTAATCGTAGTTCAGGATGGCTCGGTAGGCCTCCCACCCGATCCCGGGCAGGGAGAATATGGTTTCGATGATCACGCTTCCGCCCACGGTAATGGGAAATACCTGCCCTATCACGGTGATCAGGGGAATCAGGGCATTGCGCAAACCGTGTTTCCATATCACACGGCGTTCCGGCAAGCCCTTGGCCCGGGCCGTAGTGATGTAGTCTTTCCTTTGCTCTTCAGCCATTCCGCTTCGCGTGATGCGGCTGAGGTAGGCGAGGGAGCCATAGGTGAAGGTGATAAAGGGCAGGATTAGGTGGGGGATCCAGTGGCCGAGTTTTCGTTTGAACGACCAATCCCTGTCGAACGTAACGGGATCCTGCAATCCTGCCTCCGGAAACCAATACAGCACATCCGGATTCGAGAAAGTGTAAAGAAGCAGGGTTCCCACAAAGAAAGTGGGGAGGGAGTACAACATAAAGAGCACGATGGCAGAGGATCGGTCAAAGAACCCATCCGGCCGTGAGGCCGCATAAACACCGATCGGGATACTGATCAGGAAAGCCAGGAGAAGGGAGGAGGCGGTAAGGAGGAAGCTGAGACGAAGCTTGGGCCAGAGTTTGGAGCTGACCGCCTCGCCGTCGTAGTAGGAGTAGCCAAAATGGCCGTGGAGGGCATTGCTTAGCCAGTGATGGAACTGGTTGTGTATACCGTGAAAACGCAGTTGAGGAATGGGGAGGGAACTGTGGGCTGACCGGTTGAGCGGGCTAATGGAGAAGTAGAACAGCGGTTTGTTGAGTCCGAGCCGCTCGCGCCATTGCTGTTTGAGCTCTTCCGTGCGCTGGTGATTGGCGGCGCTGGAGCCGTCGTCAGTAAACTGCATGAGGCGTTCGACCGGATCGCCGGGGGCTTCAATGCTGATCCAAAAGCTGAACAGGGCAATGGCCAGCAGGGTGGGGACCATCCGGAGCAAACGGCGGATCAGGTATCGGAGCATTCGTTATTCGGTCATTTCCGGGGTGGCCACTGTCGTGAAGTTGGGATCCAGCTGGAATTCGCTCACAACCACGCCCGGACGTTCGTTGTACAGGTTTCGATTTTTGAATTTCCTGTGGATAGCTACCTTCCGACGAATGGAATAGAGGAATACATAGGGCTGAAAGGCATAAACCTCGGCCTGGATCGCTTTCATAAGCTCATGGCGCCTGGCCCTGTCCATAGTTGCGTTGTAGGCCGTGATCAGCGAATCACTATAGGCATCGCCAAAACCGCAGAAATTAGAGCCCATGTTTGTCCAGGAATCGGTATGCCACAGCTGTATCGGGTCCGTATAACCGGCACTTTCGCTCCAGGTTCCGATAAGCGCGTCGAAATCCTGCTGGTAGGCCCGCTGGTAAAATGCAGAAAAATCCATTCCGTTAAGCCGGCAGTCAATGCCAATTTTGTTGAGTGACTCCCTGATCATCAGACAGATATTTTCTGTGGTCTGATTTCCGGTCATGTAGTTCAGCTCAAAGGAAAAAGGTACCTGAATGCCATTCACCTCCCTGTCGCGCGTTCCGTCGCCATCCGAATCAACCCACCCACTGGCATGGAGCAGGGCGGCCGCTTTGTTGAGGTCATACTCAATGAACGGAAGCGTATCGTTGTATTCGTCCTTCTTAAGCGCGCTCACCATGCTGATCTGCTCGGTTCCACCCTGGCCGTGAAGGAGGTCCCTGATCATGGAGCGCACCGGAGTGGCATGGGCAATGGCCCGCCTCACGGCGGGATCGGTAAAGTACGGAGGGCGGTTCCTGTTTTCAGGCCGGCAGTTCATGCCTACGTAGGAATAGGAGAACTGATCTACGAACGAGCTCTCGTAATGGGTGTTGAAGTCTTCCGATTCGCGTAAGCGGAGCAGTTCGTCCGTGCCCAGACGGTTACCCACATCGATCTGGCCATTTCGGAAGGCCAGAAATGTGGCGTTATCATCCTTGATGATGCGGAAGATGATCCTGGAGGGGTGGTTGTCGTAGTAAAGGCCGCTCTCGCCATCGCCCCACCAGTCTTCCTTTCGTTCGAGGGTGATGTACTGGCCCCTTTCCCATTCGGTGATTTGATAGGGCCCCAGTCCATTGATGCACTCCGGCTCGAACTGATTGGCCGGGGCATTGAAACGATCGAAGAAAGCGTTCACCTCATTGGTCCGCTCGAAAGAGTTGTTCACGATTTGCTCAAAGGAGATCTGGTCAAAGATACCTGTGGAATCCCACCGCGACTTCTGCATCAGATTTGCCTCTACGAGGATCTGGTTATTTCCGGCGTGCTGTTCATTACAGATGAGGTGGAATTGGTTCGGATCGTCCGGATGCGGCTCATAATTTTTGATCACGTTGGAGTACAATGGGCGAATTGCCTGATTGTTGGAAAGCGGGCAAAGGTTCATTTTCAGGGTGAAGGCGACATCGTCCCGTGTAACGGGTGAGCCATCGTCCCAGGTCATATCCTCCCGCAGGGAGTAAAGAAATTTTTTTCCGTCTTCAGTAGTCGGAAGCCCGGTGATCAGGAGGGGCTCCAGATCGGAGGTTTTTAGGTTGATCTTGAGCAGGGGTCGGTGGGTGTAGGTGTATATGTGGGAGCGCAGGGTACTGAAATCGTTGACCGGATGGAGGCCATTGAGCTCGTAGCTCGTGTGGATGACCACTGTGAAATCAGCCTGGTCCGCGTTGCCCTGCCTGTTTTCGACGCAGCTGGTAAAAAAGAACGCCAGGATAACTAAAATTCGATTCATAACGGGTTGCTTCGTGGTTCAGCGAATATACAAAATTGAATAGTGGGAAGGAAAAAGGGTCTTTGAGTGAGCAAGAATAATTTGCCTAATTTTGCCGTTCTTTTGGGAACGACCCAAACAGGTGAGGTGGGTGAGTGGCTGAAACCACCGGTTTGCTAAACCGGCGTGCGGGTAATACCGTACCGGGGGTTCGAATCCCCCCCTCACCGCCACTCGGGGAAAAAGTCTCACGGGGTATAGCGAAGCCCGGTTATCGCGCCTGCTTTGGGAGCAGGAGACCGCAGGTTCGAATCCTGCTACCCCGACAGCTACCGTGCAAAGATCCGGGAAATGGGTTGGTAACCTGGTTTTTGCCTGCGAATAATCCCTTAGCTCAGCTGGATAGAGCATCTGCCTCCTAAGCAGACGGTCACAGGTTCGAATCCTGTAGGGATTACAAATACCTCCAGCCCAGGTTTATCAGCAACTTTAGAGCCGGGACTTGCGAAATGTGATCTTCTGTAAATGAGGGGGTGTCTATGAAATGGCCTTTATTCTGCTACCAATGCCCGGTAGCCTGATCTTTCGCCCTCTTTTCTTTCGAGTAGGTTATGGTCCTTGAGCTTTTGAATGTTTTTTTCTATCGCGCGCTCTGTAATACCAAGGTCCCTGGCCATTTCCGGAATAGTTACAGGCTCATTTTCATTAACCAACTCTAAGATCCTGAGTGCGCTTTTCCCAGGTCTCACCGAAGGGTTGCTGATCAAAAGCTCCTTCATAGCTGCCCAATTGTTCCCCGAACTTTTTATTGACCGCGGCAGAACAACCGTAAATATTTCATTTGTTTTGAATTGATGTTCAGGAAGTTAGGTACTTTTCATAAGGTCTCGCATTCCACCAATACCCGAACCTACTTGCTCCACCATGTGGATGCGCACAAACAAGCCACATAATTAAAGGGTTACAACTATGGCTCCTGGTATCAAACCCGGCTATCGATAGCACTGTGGTGTTCTAATTTGATTTGAATTGGGTGCTCTGATATATTACCCATCCCATAGACCTATATTCAGCATCTTTTAATAAATATTTGAAATAAAGAACTTTACACATTATTAATTACAGAGCTAGCTACAGAGTTAGCTCTGTAGTTTTTCATTTAAGGCGAAAGGGAAGCAGGCAGATAACCCCCCCTAACCTATTTGTCAGATCAAGTAGTAACTACCACACATTTATGCCAGTTCAATCTTCTCAATGAAATATCTTCCCTGAGGAGGGCGAACTAAACCTCTATGTTGTAACCTGCCAATAATGATGGCAGGTCGCTTCATGTCCAAAATAATTTTTTCGCTGATAAAAAAGAGCGGTTACCTGAAAGCGGTATTGTTGGTGCTAACCACAAAAAAATACTCCCATGTGTAGTGATAGTAGGATCTGTTAACCTGTACACTTATTTTAGGACGAGACAGTAAATTGCGTCCTGAAATTCATTTTGGCAGGTATGTTATTTTTTGATGCTTGAATTTTAGGGGTAATTCTTTTGAAGCATCAGGATTGCAAAACAGCCACTTCTTTACCTTTCCAATGTCCAATGAGTTAGAATGAAATACACAAGTGATAAAAACGGTACTAACCCTCTTATTTTTCTTTTTTGAAAACAAAGAGTCCAAAGCCCCTCCAATGTCAAATTCATCTACGCTTTCATCAGTTACATTGAGACAAATCAGATAGGGTTTGTCTAATTCTCCATATCGGATTTTCTTTTTTTCGATAGCCTTTATAATGGAGTTCTTTGAACCATCCATAGACGTCTTAATTGGCCCCATTCCCAATGAAATGTCGCTTTCTTTTCCTTTTCTTCGAATAATAAGAAAAATGACCAGTTTTATATCTTCGTCTTCGTAAGAAATGTTATCAGTTATGCACATTTCCCCTTCTACTTTAGTTGTATTTCTTACAGGATCAATTTTTTTTATTTCATTTTCTAAGTACTGTTTGATTTTTTTATTACTTGGTTGTTTATTCGTTTTCCAGGTTAGTTCTTCAATTGCCAACCACCAGGGGTTTGGGGATTCTATCTTATCAACAAGGTAGTTTATAAGGGTGTCCTCACGGTTTTCCCTTGCCCTTTCTGATTCAGGCTTACCCGATGCCACTGTTGCTTCAAGATAAAACTCCACCCCATTTCCCTTTACAAGATAATCAGGCTTTTTTTGCGTTCCGGGTATTTCTGGATGAGGTTCCAGATCAAATCCTTCTTCAAGAAACAAATGATGCAAAAACAATTCAAAAAACGCACCGGAATGTTCCTTTTTATTTTCAAAACGCTTTTTAAATTTCTTTTTTTCGGATTCCGGATATTTATCAAACCATAAATTCAATGTATTCCTAATTTGTTCCGACTCGGGCCATGAACTCTTGTCAAGGAAGTCATACTGATTATGATCCGAGCGTTCTGCTGGCTTATCATTCATTCTTTCTTTAGGATCGAAAAGCTTTATGGGTTTTTGTATTATCATCGGTTTCAATTTGCTTATCTTTTTAAGTACCTTCCTGTCATGCTGCTGCCAATGGAGATAGTCTTCCCATCCCTCTTCTGAAAACGCAACATCCATTTAGTCAACGAGTCCATGGACTTTCATCTTTCCGGTCTTATTCTGTTCTATGGATTTCAATAGTCGTTCCGCATTTTTCGGGCTGCTTAAAAGATAGCTGGTTTCCTGCATACCAGCGTCTTCACTTTTGCTCAGTGCCATACTGTATTCTTTGAAAACTGATATGAATGAAGGATATTTTATATTCAGCGCTTTTCCAAAAAAGCACTTTATGTTCTGTCTGAAGTTTGTCGTGGTAAGGCCCATTCTGTAAAATTTAAGCAAATATACAAAAAAAATTCGATAAATCCAAATATTTTTACACTTTTTTTTATACCTGTCCAAAATAATTTTTTGGCCGATAAAAAAGAGCGGTTACCTGAAAGCGGTATTGTTGGTGCTAACCACAAAAAAATGATCCCATGTGTAGTGATAGTAGGATCTGTTAACCTGTAAACTTATTTTAGGACGAGACAAAACTTAACAGAGCCCGCGCTTTTTGCCCATCGTGATGGCTCCATGGACTTTCTTATCTTTGGCCGACCCAGGGACCCCTCATTTTATGTCTGGCCAGCTGTTTACCCATTATTTTCTTGAAGAGGGCATCCGCGAAACGGACGCCTGGAAAAAGGTACTTGCCGACGAGGAAGCCTTCGTTAGGTTCCGGGAAGAGCTTGCCCATCGGTATGAGGCCCTTTGCCATGCCCGGTCTCCCAATGAGGCAATGACCGAGCAGGATCTGGTTCGTCCTTTGCTGGACCTGTTGGGATGGCACTATTTGCCTCAGCAAACCACTTCAGACAGGGAGGATATTCCCGATCACCTGCTTTTTGTGGATGCCGATTCCAGGCAGCACGCCGCTGCAAAAAAGAAGCCTGCCGATCGCTACCGGGACGCGTTGGTGGTGCAGGAAAGTAAGCGCTTTGGCCTCGCTTTGGATACCCATGATAAGGACGACAGGATCAGGTCCGGCACCCCGCATAGGCAGATCCTCAGGTACCTCTCAACGGCCGAAATCGCTTCGGATAGCCGCATTCGCTGGGGCATTCTCACCAATGGAAGCGTATGGCGACTGTACGACTACCGCGCCCGGCCACGCGACAACGGTTATTTTGAAGCCGACTTAGCAGACCTGCTGAAGCCCGGCAAGGAAGACGAGCTTCGCGTTTTTTACCTGCTGTTCCGCCGTGAATCCTTTGTGCACCAAAAAGGCGCTACGGCCACCTTCCTTGAAAGGGCGCTGGCCGAGGGGAAACGCTATGAGGAACAGGTGGCTGAGGACTTATCCCAGGTGGTGTTTGGTCGGGTTTTTCCCGATCTGGTGGATGCCCTGGCAACGCATTCGAAAAAAAGCCTGAGCGAGAGCCGGGATGCCGCCCTCATTTTTTTGTATCGCCTGCTGTTTGTGCTCTATGCCGAGGACCGGGGATTGCTGCCGGTCAATGACTCGCGGTACGACGATTATGGTTTGCGCAAGCGCGTACGGGATGATATTGCCGGGAGAATGGACGAAGGGGATGTGTATTCCGCCCAAGCCTCTCAATACTACGATCACCTGACCACCTTGTTCAGGTTGATAAACGAGGGTGATGCATCCATAGGACTGCCTCCGTACAATGGTGGATTGTTTGCCATGGATGATGCACCCCTTTTGAACGAAGTGCGTTTGCCGGATGCAGTGCTGGCGCCTATCATCTATGACCTGAGCCATACCGAAGATGCCAGTGGCAGATACCGCTTTGTCAACTACCGCGATATGTCGGTACAGCAGCTGGGCTCCATTTATGAGCGGCTGCTGGAGCAGGAGCCGGTACGTGCCGAAAATGGTACGCTTACCATCCGCCCCAATACATATGCCCGCAGGAACAGCGGCAGTTTCTATACCTCGCAGGACCTGGTTGACCTGATCATGGAACAAACCCTGAAGCCACTGATCAGTGAGCGACGGAAGGCCTTTGAGGAAAAGGCAAAGGCACTCGGGAGCGATCGCCGATCCAAAGAGAAACGGCAGCAGGAACTGGAGCAGCTTGATCCGGCGGTAGCCGTTCTGGACCTTAAGGTGCTGGACCCGGCGATGGGTAGCGGACACTTTTTGGTTACGGCAGTTGACTTTTTGTCGGACCATGTGGCTGATCTGATCGAATACGTTCCCATGGTGCCAGACTGGCTCAACGGGGAGTATGTATCGCCGCTGGTAGAGCGCGTGGCAGCAATTCGAAGCGACCTTCTTCAACGAGCCAGGGAATCAAACTGGGTCCTGGACGAGGCACAGCTGACTGATCAGGCCATTATTCGCCGCATGGTGCTTAAGCGATGCATCTATGGGGTTGATAAGAATCCGTTGACTGTAGAGCTGGCCAGGGTATCACTGTGGCTGCACAGCTTTACGGTAGGCGCTCCCCTGTCTTTTCTGGATCACCACCTGCGCTGTGGCGATTCCCTGCTGGGCCTGCGGGTGGCGGATGCCACTGAAGAGCTGCGCGAGCTTGGCGGAGTGTTTGCCAGCAGTGCCCTTGCCGGAGCGGAGGCAGCCACCCGGGGCATGCAGCGCATTGAGGAAATAGCCGATGTGGACGTTGCGGAGGTACAGGAATCGGCTGCGCTGTTCAGCGAGGTGGAGGAGACGACTGCCGATTTGCGCAGTCTGCTTGACTTTTTCTGTGGCTGGCGTTGGCTTACAGCTGGGATGGGGAAGAAGGCCCTTGCTGCACTTGAGACCCCGCTACTGGCCATGATTACCGAACATACGGAGGATGCCTACAGGCTTTTGGCAAGAGGACCGAAGAAAATGGGTATTACTGGCCACACGCAGTTTGTCGAAAAGTGGAATGAGGCGATGTCTGTTGCCAGCCGCGAGGGTTTTTTGCACTGGGAGGCGGCCTTTCCGGGGGTATGGTATCGCTGGCAGGAGAGCTGTCCGGAAGGAGGCTTTGATGCGGTGATCGGCAATCCACCCTGGGACCGGATCAAGCTGCAGGAAGTTGAGTGGTTCGCTACCCGTTCACCTGAGCTGGCACGGGCTGCTACGGCCGCAGCGAGGCGTCAGGCTATTCAGCAGTTACGGGATCAGGGGGCGGCACTGGCAGATGAGTTTGACGAGGCCAAAGCCCAGGCTGAGGCCCTGGGCAGGATGGTTCGTTCCTGTGGAGATTATCCACTTCTGGGTGGTGGCGACATCAATCTGTATTCCTTGTTTGTTGAACGGTCAATGAGCCTGATCAAACCGGATGGAGTAGTGGGTTTGCTAACGCCATCGGGTATTTATGCCGACAAGACTGCCGCCCCGTTCTTTCAGTCGGTTTCGACCACAGGCCGGGTAGGTGGTGTGTTTGACTTTGAGAACAAAAAGGTCTTTTTTAGGGATATAGATTCGCGTTTCAAATTCTGTGCTATTATTCTGGGCGGTGAACAGCGACAGTTCAACCAGACACTGTGTGCTTTTTTCCTGCACGATACCAAAACCATAGAGGATCCGGATCGCTGCTTTCCCCTGACACCGGATGACTTTGCCCGGGTGAATCCGAACACCGGTACCGTCCCCACCTTTCGTAGCCGGAGGGATGCTGAGATCACGAGCCGCATCTACGGGCAGCATCCGGTGCTGGTAGATCGCTCCGAAGGAGGGGAGCAAAAGATATGGCCGGCGAAGTACACGACGATGTTCCACATGACCAACGATTCCCACTTGTTTCGCACGGCAGCGGAGCTTGAGGAGGAGGGGTTCTACCCTGTCGAAGGCAATCGCTGGAAAAGGGGGCAGGAACGGTATTTACCACTGTATCAGGGCCGAATGATCTGGCACTTTGATCATCGGGCCAACTCAGTGAAATACAACCCAGGGAGTACGCACAACCCGTACCTCAGCGAACCATTGAGCGAGGCTCAGCATGCAGACCCATCCTTTCTTCCACGGACGCAGTACTGGGTTCCGGCAGCAGAAGTGGAGTCGGTATTGCCTCAGGAAAGGGGCTGGACCCTGGGCTTCCGCGATATTACCAATCCTACCAATGAAAGAACCATGATTGCCGCTGTTGTTCCTTGGGCAGGCTATGGGAATAAAGCACCCCTACTTACGGATGGAGGCCACATTACGGTTCCCTATCTCGTTGCCAATCTAAACTCCTTTTGTCTTGACTTCGTTGTTAGGCAGAAAATACATGGGTCGGCTATGAACTGGTTCATCGTTGAACAACTTCCGGTCATCGCCCCTGACGGTTACGACCGCACCTTCGGCGCGAGGACTGCCCGCGACCTCGTCCGCGATCATGTGCTTCGCCTTACCTACACCGCGCGCGACCTGGCTCCATTCGCCCGCGACCTCGGCTACGAGGGCAAGCCCTTCATCTGGGATGAGGAGGAACGCTGCCACCTCCGCGCCCGCCTTGACGCGCTCTATTTTCACCTCTACGGACTGGATCGGGACGATGCGGCCTATGTGCTCAGCACCTTCCCCATTGTCCGCAGACAAGACGAGGCTAAATTCAGCCGCTACCGCACCCGCGATCTCATCCTCGCCTACATGAATGCGCTGGCCGCTGGCGATACGGAAACAGTGGTAGTGGTGTAGCGTAAGGAAAAATGAGGAGCCAGTACAAAATCAGCATCTTCCCAGCATAGAACATCCTCTGACAGAGACACTCCCCACATCATAGACCAAAGACAGCTGTTTTTAGTTGTATCATGCGGCATAGGTATAGCGTTCACAGGGCTTTGTTCTTCCGATGCCTGATGATTGGTACCAGCTCATATAACTATATCGTAATATTTACATAAAATATTGATATTTAGTATTTTATATATTATTAATTACAGAGCTAGCTACAGAGCTAACTCTGTAGTTTTACATTTTGGCGAAAGGGAAGTAAGCAGATAAAAACACCTAACCTATTTGTCAGATCAAGTAGTAACTACCACACATTTATGCCAGTTCAATCTTCTCAATGAAATCTCTTCCTTGAGAAGGGCGAACTAAACCTCTATGTTGTAACCTGCCAATAATGATGGCAGGGTGTGTATTAAATTTTTTAGCAAAAGAGTAGATCATTTCTTCGTCCAAAGGAGCGGTTGAAACGATTTCTTCTTCCTGTTCAATAGTCAAGGTCCAGGTAGCTGCGAAAGCGTCCGCTTCTTTTTCTTTCTCCTGATCTTTATCGCTGTACTCTACATCTTCAAGAAATATATCCTTCTTGCCATGCAATAAAATATGTCCTGCTTCATGGAAGAAGGTAAACCAGAAGATGTCATTTCTTTTATAGCGGCCTGTAAGCTGGATAAGCGGATTATCTTTTATCCATCTTGTAGAGCCATTTAAAGGGGCTTTTGGCAGGCAAGGCGTATAGACAACCTTGACACCTGCATCAGCACAAATGCTTTGTAATTGAGAAAAGAAATCAGGCGGATGATCAGCCATGACTGATTTGATCTTTGGCAGTGCCTCTTTGAATGACTTATCAGAATAAGTATTGACTGTATGATTAGCTGCTTGAAGTTCTCCCATCCTTAGCCAAGCGGATAGGGCATAGGGTTCACTGGTAGAAGCCAGGGAAATTCTGAACGCTACTTTCAACTGCTGCCTAAAATAATATTTTTTCCATACCTTATGATTAGCAAAGCCGAAAAAGGCTAACAGTGTTGCTGCTTTTTCCCTGATTGTAGTTTGCCTGGGAATCCAGCCACGCTTTACCATAGCTGCAACCGGAAAGGCCTTTGCCCATTCGATGGCATCTTCTATTACAGCCTGCTGTTTCCCTCTTGCTATGTATTCATCATAGCTCTTTTGGACATTCATCCAAAAGTGAGCAGGTATTTTAGTGACATTCTCAAACTGTATCGCCATGTCAGGCGTAATAGAACTTTGACCTTTCAGCACCGCGGCAATGGTTTTTTCAGGCTTGCCTGTGCGAACGGCAAATTCCTTAGGACCCATGCCCATCTCCTCCAATTTCTCCTCAAGGGTTTCACCGGGGTGGGGTCTTGATTGCGGGAAATATTGATTTTGCTGTGCCATGATTACTGCTCCTTGTGATAGTTAATGATCTTTATTACTTCTATGCCTAATACCTCTGTCCAGATGTACTGGCCGCCTTCATTAGTAGGGATTGGGGTTTCATGTGGGGTGAAGATCAACCGATAGGGTTGGTCTAAATTACATGCCCATTGCCCTTTTCTGTTTCCTGTGAGTTCGTGATACTTGCCCGGCAAGTCCCGAACATCTTCCAATGTGGTGGCATCCTGCATTTGAGTTAGTCTTCTTCTGAGAATTTTCGCTCTCGGTTGACCCAATTCCTTTTGCATCTTGCGATCATCACTGACCAGTTTCTGTAGTTTCTTATCGGCAAAAGTAATATTCACTGCAAAGTTACAAACTTATTGGTTAACAGAAAGTGTTAACTAAAAAATTTATTCTTGGAATGGTTTAAAGGTCGTTCCAAACCGTATGGCCAATCATTACCCCTGATAATCATACGCCTTGGCTTCAACGATTTTTTCTATTTCTTCTTCCGAGGCTACTTCTTCAAGTTCTTCAATAGCTGTATAATCAACTATTGCAATGCCTTCAATTATTCCTTTGAGTTTAGCGTTTAACCACTCTGTATTCCATATCTGGGTATCAGGAGCTACTACTTTTTGGCAAAGGACTTCTTCGTAAGCTATAGCATCGTCTATTTTCAGGTAAAGCCTTTGCAACCATACTTTGAGTAAGCCAGAGTTGGGTATCTGTTCAAACTTTGCCTTGATCCTGTTCACAGTATCTTGCTTCTCTGCTGCATCCTCAATTTGCTTGATTAGGAAGGTGAGAATTGTTATGGCAGTAGATACAACACGTGGGTTGCGGTATGCAATCTCAACTACCAAACTGATAAGTGTATGGATATTCGGGTCTTTTCGCTTGCTGGTTTGTAGTACTTTTAAAAACTTTCTCATTTGATTGGAAAGTGTTCCTGAATTAGGAAACTGTTCTGAGAGAAGATAGAGTTGAATAAGCCATTTTTGTTTGTTTTTAGCAACCCTCTTATTGGCTATCCAATATCGCTTATCTGGTTTAAGCGATGTTTTTATCACATCATTAGAAGCCTCAGTCTTCTCAGCATTGAGTTTTAGCCCCATTTCAGTTAGGATTTCCGAGAGATCTTTGGTGATTTTATCGGATTCAAAAGGGTTGTTGGAAAAGATTCGATAGTCGTCACGGTATCTCAATATTCTATAGTCCTTGATGCCCAACTTGTTGATCTTCTCTGTCAGTAAGGAATCTACATAGCCAAGTACCATTTCAGCAATGAAGTCCATGAGTGTGCTGCCTTGTGGGATACCGTTGGTCTGACCGTAACTCATGTCTTGTAAATGATTATCGATAGCCACACCAATCAGGCTCTTGCTATTTCTCTTTTCACGCTTCTTGGCTTCTTCTTTGGTATGAATAGCCCAAGAGATGCTATGCGTATAAATAGAACCATAGCAATCTGAAATGTCTGTTTGTAGCATGTATTGGTAATCAATTGCTTGGGCAATTGATCGCTGCTCAATCATCTGCCACCAGGTATTTATCTGAGCGTATTTATTTGATTTGTTTGCCGATTCAGATACTACCGGAATGCTGTGGCATTCTATACGGTCGTTTGATCTGAAAAGTGTGAATCTGTCAATAATGGTAGCCCAATTCACTTCTTCAGTAATCTTATTAACCAGTGAAACATAGATAGCAGGGTGGATGATCTGAAAAGGTCTCCATGCATACTTACCATCCTTATTGGTCAGCAACTTGTAGTTGATGTCATCATAATCTCGTGGGTTTGAGTCCTGGTAATCAGATAGCAGTTTTCCATTGAGTTCAGCACTTACACTGTCTAACAAGTCCTGAAACCTGAAATACATTGGCAATTCAAAGCCGACATAACTCTCTGCCTTTAGAAGAAAGCTCTTTGCTTCTGCTGCTGATAACTCAATTAATCTTTTCAAATCTGTATGTTTTTCGTTTATTGCTGTTGCTACTTGTCAAATTCGTAGTACAAGTCTTCAAATCCTTTGTGCATTGCTGTTTTTAACAAATTGAATGTATGGACGCGCTTGTTTATTAACTCAAATAATGTATTCAATTATTTTGATGTTTTATCTTGAACTAGCCTTGGTGATATACTCCCCATCTCATGAACCAAAAATAGTTGTTTTTTAGTTGTATCATGCGATATAGGTATAGCGTTCACAGAGCTTTATTCTTTCGATGCCTGATGATCGGGATCAGCTCATATAGCTATGCCAGAACCTCTACATAAAATATTGATATGTAACACTTTACATATGATTAATTACAGAGCTAGCTACAGAGCTAACTCTGTAGTTTTACATTTTGGCAAAAGGGAAGCAGGCAGATAAAAACCCCTAACCTATTTGTCAGATCAAATAGTAGCCTTCAATCACAAGTTACCGGTTTTTTTCAAACGTGTTTTCCATACGCTATTGTGAATCTTGGGTATTTCTCTTCTGGCGTCTTTCTTCAGTAAGAGCAGGCATAATATAAAGCACTTCAATAAAGCTTTCCAGCAGCTCTAATATGTCTTCCGCGTCCTCTTTAGATACAGATTCATCCTTTGAATTATTTTTTGGTGGGTGAGCGGCATCATTACCTGTAAGGCGCACCTCATGTGCCGACTCTTTCAAGTCTTTTGTAATAATTTGCTCATTTAATAGCCAATCAATTTGCTCGTGTAAATTTTTGCCAGGAGCTCCTTTTTTAATACAGCACAATTGCAAAGCTCGCCGGGCCATAACACCTGCCGCTCTGTAAGCCCCAGCAGCAAGACATAAGTACGCTTCCTTTAAATCGTCCTGTAGAAAATCAGGCGTTTTTTCAGGAATAGGTTTTGGAAGCGGATCAGGATAAATTTTGTTAATATAACTGCCGCGTCGCTTAACTAAAAAAAAGAAATCGCATCCATTACATTCTCCAATTTCATACCATATATGTGAGGAGTATTTATTGTAATCCCGACTTATTGCTGGATTGGGTCTATTATAATCCTGCCTTATTTTTAGGTTGGTTTTTTGTCGGCAGTTTGGGCAAAAGATTGAATCGTGATCAGCCATGATTTATTTGAACAGATGGTCAGGCAGGCCAGGGGAGTTTCATCCCCAGCCTTAGCCTGAATGATAACCCCGGTTAACTTCCGCAGGCCTCGCAATCATCAGGATTGTCAATGGAACAGGCAATGGTGCCAGCATTTCCGGCAGCTTTCCTGGCCGCTTCCTCCAGCCTGTTTACACGCCCTTCCTGGATCTTTTCGATCTGCTCTGATGATACCACCGGCTCCACCTGAGCTTTAGCCTGCTTTTGAACCGTAAACTTGATCGCATCGGCCGCTGCCTTGGTACGGAGGTAGTACATGCCGGTCTTGAGCCCCTTCCTCCATGCGTAGAAGTGCATCGAAGTCACCTTCCCCATATTCGCGCTTTCCATAAACAGGTTCATGGATTGCGACTGATCGATGAACGCACCCCGGTCGGCCGCCATGTCAATAATATCCTTCATGCTGAGCTCCCAAACAGTTTTGTACAGCTCCCTGATGTTGTGAGGGATCGCGTCTATGTGCTGTATAGATCCGTTTGCACGAATGATCTCGTCTTTCATTTCGCCATTCCACAGACCCAGTTTTACGAGATCGACCATGAGGTGCCTGTTCACCACAATGAACTCACCACTTAGTACGCGGCGGGTGTAAATGTTGCTTGTGTATGGCTCAAAACACTCGTTGTTGCCCAGGATCTGTGAAGTTGAGGCCGTGGGCATCGGTGCCATCAGCAGGGAGTTGCGCACGCCGTGCTCCCTGATCTCTTCACGCAGGGTGTCCCAATCCCAGTTACCGCTGAGGGCTTTTTCCTTAAGCCCCCACATGTTCCACTGGAATATCCCCTGGGAGATCGGTGAACCCGCATAGCTCTCGTAGGTGCCTTCTTCTTTGGCCAGGTCTTTGGAAGAAGTCAGGGCCGCATAGTACATCGTTTCAAATATGTCGGCATTCAGCTTTTTGGCTTCGTCGGAAGTGAACGGATAGCGCAGCATAATGAAGGTGTCTGCCAATCCCTGAACTCCGAGCCCCACCGGGCGGTGACGCATGTTGGAGTTCCGCGCTTCCGGCACCGGATAGTAGTTGCGGTCGATCACCTTGTTCAGGTTGCGCGTTATCTTGTAGGTAACGTTGAAAAGAAGGTCGTGATCGAACTTACCGTTTTTAACGAATTTCGGCAAGGCAATGGATGCCAGGTTACATACGGCTATTTCGTCTTCAGCCGTGTACTCAATGATCTCGGTACAGAGGTTTGAAGAGCGAATGGTTCCCAGGTTCTTCTGGTTCGATTTTCCGTTAGCCGCATCTTTGTACAGCATGTACGGCGTACCCGTTTCGATCTGTGCTTCCATGATCTCTTCCCAGAGCTGGCGTGCCTTGATCGTTCTGCGACCTTTTCCTTTGGCTTCATAGCTCAGGTACAGCTCATCGAATTCCTTTCCGTGAACGTCCGATAGCCCCGGGCATTCGTTCGGACACATCAGGGTCCAGTCGGCATCTTCCTCCACGCGCTGCATAAACAGATCCGGTATCCACAGGGCATAAAACAGATCACGCGCGCGCATTTCTTCCTTTCCGTGATTTTTCTTCAGGTCAAGGAAGTCGCAAATATCGGCGTGCCATGGCTCCAGGTAAATGGCAAAGCTACCTTTGCGCTTACCCCCTCCCTGATCCACATAACGTGCTGTATCGTTGTACACGCGCAACATGGGCACGATCCCATTTGACGTACCATTTGTTCCGCGGATGTACGATCCGGTCGCCCGCACATGGTGAATGCTCAGTCCGATCCCGCCTGCGGATTGCGAAATTTTCGCACACTGCTTCAGCGTGTCGTAGATACCGTCAATGCTGTCGCCTTTCATGGTAAGCAGGAAGCAGCTCGACATCTGGGGCTTTGGTGTTCCGGAGTTAAAGAGCGTAGGTGTGGCGTGCGTAAAGTATTTTTTCGACATCAGCTCGTATGTGTCGATAGCGGAAGCAATATCTTCCTTGTGTATCCCGATCGCAACACGCATTAGCATGTGTTGCGGGCGTTCAGCAATTTTTCCGTTTACGCGAAGCAAGTAGGAACGCTCAAGGGTTTTGAATCCGAAGTAATCGTATCCAAAGTCGCGGTCGTAGATGAGGGTACTGTCAAGCAAGGCTGCATTTTCCACGATGATCCCGTGCACATCATCTGCTATCAACGGACTCCTCAACCCGGTTTTCGGGTTGATGTATTCATGGAGCAGGGTCATGGTTTCGCTAAAAGACTTTTTCGTGTTCTTATGCAGGTTCGAAACCGCAATGCGTGCTGCCAACTGAGCGTAATCAGGGTGACGCGTGGCCATGGAAGCCGCAACTTCTGCCGCCAGGCTATCGAGCTCCGAGGTGGTTACGCCTTCGTAGATCCCTTCAATGACCCTCATGGCCACTGAGGTGGGCTCTACGAGCGAATTGAGTCCGTAACATAATTTTTGGATGCGGGATGTGATCTTGTCGAATTTCACCGCTTCTTTACGGCCGTCTCTTTTTACTACGTGCATATGTCTCTATCTTTTGGGAGCAGTTGGGTTATATTATAATGATGGCTGATCGTGGTTCTATCAAAAATCCGCATCAAACAGGATCTTGTTTTCTTCGGCCGATTGGTTCATCACTCCGGCCTTCTGGTATTCGGCAACCCGTTTTTCGAAAAAATTGGTTTTGCCCTGCAGCGAGATCATATCCATGAAATCAAATGGATTTGTGGAATGGTACACCTTTGGGCAATTGAGTTCCACCAATAAGCGATCTGCAACGAATTCCAGGTATTGGGTCATCAGCCTGGAATTCATTCCGATAAGACTCACCGGCAGGGCCTCGGTAATGAATTCGCGCTCAATGTCGAGTGCTTCGGTGATGATCTGAGTGATCCGCTTCTGCGGCACCTTGTTTACCAAATGGTTATTGTGGAGGTGGCAGGCAAAGTCGCAATGCAGGCCTTCATCGCGACTGATCAGCTCGTTCGAGAAGGTCAGTCCCGGCATGATCCCGCGTTTCTTCAGCCAGAAAATGGAACAAAAGCTACCGCTAAAGAAAATTCCCTCAACAGCTGCAAAAGCGATCAGGCGCTCCGCAAAACTATCGCTTTCGATCCAGCGCAGGGCCCAGTCGGCTTTCTTTTTAATGGCGCCAAATGTTTCAATAGCGTGGAATAAAACATCGCGCTCCCTGGGATCCTTAATATAGGTGTCGATCAGCAGGGAGTAGGTTTCGGAGTGGATATTCTCCATCATGATCTGGAAGCCGTAGAAGAATTTTGCCTCGGTGTATTGAACCTCGTTCACGAAGTTTTCGGCCAGGTTTTCGTTCACGATACCATCGCTGGCTGCGAAAAAGGCCAGTACGTGTTTAATAAAATGGCGTTCGTTGTCATTCAGCTTGGTGTTCCAGTCTGAAACGTCCTGATGCAGGTCAATTTCCTCGGACGTCCAAAAACTGGCCTCTGCCTTTTTATACCATTGCCAAATGTCGTTGTGGGCAATTGGGAAGAGTACAAAGCGGTCTTTATTCTCTTTTAGGATCGGTTCTTCAGTTACAGTGCTCATTTTGTTGTCGTTTTATTTGATTTATCCGTTTTACAGTCTAAAAAAATGGAGGGCAAAAAACCCGATATCCCGCTGTGAATCAGGCGTTTTCAAATACCTTTGATCTTGCAGATCAATTTGTGCAGAGGCTGCCTGGCCAGTGGTACGTGACAAATATTTGCATTAAATATTCATCAGTCAATACACACTTTTCCACATTGAAATGGATTTATCAACAGCATTCCGGAGGTGAGATCTGTAAAACCCCTATGGCTATTGGAACGCGACTTTTCCAAATTTTTCAGGCTCTTTTTTTTCACATTGAATTCACACTGAATTCATACTCTGGCAACATGCGCGAGGCTATTTGTGCCAACCCACATAAATAGGATACCTTTGCACCGCTGACCCATAATAATGGGCAGCCTTGTCCCGTTAAATTTGCACAATGAAACGATCCTTATTCATGCTCCTGCTGGTGGCTCAGTGGCCAGTTCTTGCGCAGCAGGCCCCCCAGCCCTTCCCCGGAGAAGTACTGGTGCAGCTCTATCCCGGGCATCAGCCCGATGCCATCATCAGAGACCTGAACCAGGCACACCCGATCCTGGCCCTGCGGGCCGATGCGACCCTGAGCCGGGAATTGCGTATGTATCACCTGCGGTTTAATCCGACCGTTTCGGTTGATCAGGCCCAACGCTGGCTCGCATCCCACCCCGGGGTGGTAGCCGCGCAGGGAAACCGTCCGGTGAGCTTCCGGGCTGTTCCAAACGACCCTGAGTACAGCAGTCAGTGGCAGTACAACAATACACTGGATTCCAATGTGGACCTTGATGCCGAAGCAGCCTGGGATATCACTACAGGTGGAATAACGGCCAAAGGCGATACTATTGTCGTGGCAGTGATCGATGATGGGATTGATGTCAACCATGCTGATTTTGACGGCAATCTGTGGGTGAACCGGGCCGAGATCTTCGGCGACTTCATCGATAACGATAATAACGGATATGTTGATGATTACCTCGGGTGGAACGTCTATGACCAGAACGGCAATGTTCAGGGCGGATGGCACGGGGCTCCGGTGGCCGGGATCATAGGCGCCAGGGGGAATGATGGTAACGGAGTGGCCGGAGTTAATTGGAACGTCAAGATCATGGTGATCGTGGGAGGGGGAGGAAGTGAAGCAAGTGCCGTTGCCTCGTACGGGTACGTTCTCTCACAACGCCGGCGCTACAATCAAACCCAGGGAACAGAGGGGGCCTATGTGGTTTCCACCAATTCCTCCTGGGGAAGCGATTTTGGTCAGCCCGCAAACGCCCCGCTTTGGTGTAACATGTATGATTCGCTGGGGCTCGAAGGAGTAGTGAGTTGTGGAGCCACGATCAATGGAAATCATAATGTGGATATGGTGGGCGATCTGCCAACTGGCTGTCCGTCTGGCTACCTTATCTCCGTGACGAACATAAACGACAACGATGTTAAGGAGTTTAGTGCGGGCTACGGCGACAGCACCATTGATATCGGAGCCTATGGCGAAGATGTTTACACAGTGAATGGTTACTTTGGTGGTACTTCTGCGTCAACTCCTCATGTGGCCGGCGTGATCGGGCTTATGTACTCAATGGCCTGTGAGGAATTGATCACCCTGGCACAGTCACGGCCCGATTCAGTTGCTTTTTGGTTCCGCGAATTACTCCTCCGCAGTGCTGTACCGAATGCCTCGCTTACGGGACTGGTTTCGACCGATGGGAAATTGAACATGCTCAGCGCCCTGCAGGAGGTGGAATCTTTCTGTGAAACGATTGGCCTTCGCAAACCTGAACAGTATACAGGCCAGTGGGAAGTGTATCCGAATCCGGCCACCGATGTGCTTCATATCGTGCCGTCAGGCACCAGGGGAAAAGGCTCTTACCGATTGATCAACGTGATCGGGCAGATCATCAGCACGGGAACGATCGGACCGAATGGTACACAGGTCGAAGTTTCGGCCTGCCCGGCCGGATGGTACGTGCTTGAGCTGGTTGATTCGGCCACAGGGTATTTGGAACGGCAAAAGATCGTCGTGGAATAGCCGCAAGGTTTTCTATTTTTGCGGCATGCAGCAGGAGGATCAGCTGAAAACAATTGTTTCGCATGCCAGGAAGTACGGATTCGTGTTCCCGGGCAGTGAGGTGTATGACGGTCTGCACGCCGTTTACGATTATGGCCCCTACGGCGTCGAACTCAGGAATAATATCAAGCAATACTGGTGGAAATCGATGACCCAGATGCACGAAAACATCGTGGGGATCGATTCGGCCATTTTTATGCATCCGACCGTTTGGAAGGCATCGGGGCACACAGATGCGTTCAACGATCCGATGATCGACAACAAGGACTCGAAAAAACGCTATCGGGCCGATGTGCTGATCGAAAACCATTGTGCCGGATTGGAAACCAGGGCAGGGGAGGAGATCATTAAGCGCATGACCCGCTTGCTTGAGGCGGAAGACCTGGCCGGCCTGAAGGGCCTGATCGAAGAATTGGGAATTACCGATCCGGTGTCGGGGTCAGGCAACTGGACCGATGTGCGTCAGTTCAACCTGATGTTCGAAACGGAAATGGGGCCAACTGCGGATGGATCCGGCAAAGTGTACCTGCGACCGGAAACGGCCCAGGGAATTTTCGTTAATTTCCTAAACGTGCAGAAGAGTGCGCGTATGAAGGTTCCATTTGGGATCGCGCAAATAGGAAAGGCCTTCCGAAACGAGATCATCGCACGGCAGTTTATCTTTCGTATGCGCGAGTTCGAACAGATGGAAATGCAGTTCTTCGTGCGTCCGGGAGAGGAAATGAAGTGGTACGCATACTGGAAGGAAGCGCGTATGAAATGGCACAGAGATCTGGGTATCAGCGAAGATCGCTACCGCTTCCGGGATCACGGGAAACTGGCGCATTATGCCAATGCAGCAGTTGATATAGAGTTCCATTTTCCAATGGGATTCAGGGAGCTGGAAGGAATCCACAGCCGAACCGATTTCGACCTTAGGAACCATGAGGAATACAGCGGCCGTAAACTGCAATATTTCGATCCGGAGCTCGGAAAAAGCTATATACCCTATGTGGTGGAGACTTCAATCGGACTTGACCGTATGTTCCTGGCCATATTGAGCCATTCGTACAATGAAGAGCAACTGGCAGGTGGCTCTGTGCGAACCGTACTGAATATTCCGCCCATTCTGGCACCCATAAAAGTTGCTGTATTGCCCCTGGTCAAAAAAGACGGGTTGTCGGAGAAGGCCCGGGAGGTAATGGACCGGCTTAAATTCAGGTTCCCGTGTCAGTACGATGAGAAAGATGCCATTGGCAAGCGCTATCGTCGACAGGATGCGATCGGGACGCCGTATTGCGTGACGGTGGACCACGATACATTGAATGATCATCAGGTGACGATCCGTGAACGCGACAGTATGAAACAGCAGCGTGTTCCGGTGGAACAGCTGACCGGGACCCTATGCGATCAACTCAATTGGTCAAGGATTTTGGCATCCTGATCTTCAAAGGTCTTGTAATGGATTTAAATTCCGTACCTTTACATCCGAAAAACCAATTTTAAAAACAAAAACCAATGAGAAAGGTAAATTTTTGGCTAATGATAGCTACCATGGGAGTTTTCGTTGCATGTGGTGGCGGTGCCGGAACTGAAGAGGAAGGTCAAATGGAAGAGGTTCAGGAAGAAACGATGGAGGAAACCGGTGGGGAAATGGAAGAAGCTGGTGAGGAAATGGAGGAAACCGGTGAGGAAATGGAGGGAGCTGGTGAGGAGATGGAGGAAGCTGGCGAGGAAATGGAGGAAGCCGGTGGAGAAATGGAAGAAGCTGATGAGGAAATGGAAGAAGCCGGCGGTAGAATGGAAGAAGCTGGTGGGGAAATGAAGAAAGCCGGTGGGCAAATGGAATCCATGAAAAAGTAGTGATGGATGAAGCGGAAAAGGTGGCCTGCTCCCGTGGGGGAGCTTGCTCATTCCTGCTGAACCAATAACAAGAAAGCTGCCCGTTCAGGCGGCTTTTTTTATGTGTCCCTGTTTTGGCTTTTAATGGAGTACGTTCATTGCGGCTTTCAGGGTCAGATCATTCTGGTGGATCACTGGGTAAAAGGCCCCGGTTCCCCAGATCTGACGTCCGATCATAGCTTTAATTTGGGTCCGCACGAGCAATTCGGACCGATCATTGTGTCCCCACTCTGTCAGGGCGCCATTTTCCCTGGCCTGTTGCAGGTATAACTGGTAAACGTCTTCCGGCAATTCGAATTCCCGTGCGAATTCCATGGCATCGGAGTACCTTTCCCTGAACTCATTCCGATATTGATCGGTATACTCAAAGCTGAACTTTCGAAGATCCCCATAGCTGAGCACCTCATAGAACCAACGGGTCCTTCCGGCCGTATCAACCGGTACGAACACATCGGGCATAATACCCCCACCGCCATAGACCGTATCACCTCCCGGAGTGGTAAAAGTTAATTTTTCCTCTGCTTCTGCAGGAGGCGAATGGAGTTCCAGGGCCTTGTTGAACCCGTGGTACGATTCCATATAATAAGCCCTGTGGTCATTGGTATAAGGTCGCTGGATACATCGCCCCGTAGGGGTGTAATAGCGTGCAACCGTCAGTCGCAGGGCCGATCCATCGCTTAATTCCCACTGTTCCTGCACGAGCCCCTTCCCGAAGCTTCTCCGCCCTATGATCTCGGCCCGGTCATTGTCTTGCAGTGCCCCGGCGATGATCTCGCTGGCCGATGCAGAGCCTTCGTCAATCAGTACTACGAGGGGCATATCTTCCAATTCGCCCTGCTTCCCGGCATAGTAGTACTTTCGTTCGCGGGAGCGGCCTTCAGTAAAAACGATCAGCTTGCCCTCTTTCAAAAACTCATCGGCAATCTGATCGGCGATATGCAGGTATCCGCCTGGATTTCCACGGAGGTCAAGCACCAGTTGCGTCATTCCCTGGGCCAACAGCTGTTTTTTGGCTGCCAGGAATTCTGAATAGCTCGTTTCCACGAACCGGCTCAGTTTGATGTAGCCCGTTTGATCATCAATCATATAGGCCACATCAATGCTTACAAGTGGGATTTCATCGCGTTCGATCGTAAAATCAAGCAGATCTGTTGAATCGTTCCGATAGATCTGAACGACCACCCTGGAACCTTTTTTACCGCGCAGCCTGGCCATGACGTCGCGATTCCGGAGCCCGACCCCCGCCACGGTATCGCCATTGACGGTTACAATACGGTCACCGGCCTCAATTCCCAATTGTTCTGATGGCCCGCCGGAAATCGGTGAGATCACCACGATGGTATCTCGTTGCAGCTCAAATTCCACCCCGATACCCTGGAAATTACCCTGCATGGACTCTTCCACCGCCGTGAGTTCCGACCGGTGTATGTAGGTACTGTGTGGATCAAGCTGGCCCAGTATGTCTTCAATGGTTTTATCGAGCAGTGAATCGGTATCGATGTTGTCGACATAATCACGATTGATGTAGTTGATCAGCTGATTGATCTTCTGGTGCTGGCGGTCCGGCGCCATCAGCACATAGGCATGTTGCCCGTAGCCTAGCTTCATGCCGATGTAGATGCCCAGTACCAGCACAAAGGCCAGTACTGTCGGCGCCCATATTTGCCAACGCTTTTCCATGTTGCAGACCTGAATAGGACCAGGGTGCAAAGGTGCAGGAAAAACGTAAAATTCGCTATCGTTGTTTTGCCTGCCCTCACGGGCAGATGGGTGAAGCTGTGGGGTGGGGTGAAAATTTTGCTGTGTTCAAGATAGCGTTCCAGCAGAAATAAAAGATATGTTAAATTACTTTAAATAAATTATAGTATTATATTGGATAATAGAATAATACAATATAAAACTGACAAAAAGACAGGGGTACTTTGAAGTGCTCATTTAGCAATCAGTAACCTTCTTTTTCAGATAGGCAGAGGTAAACCCGGCACCACAGTCAACCAACTCTTCGGGCGTTCCTTCAAACAGCACCTGTCCTCCGTTTTTTCCACCTTCCGGACCGAGGTCAATGATCCAATCCGCGCATTTAACGATGTCGAGGTTGTGCTCAATGATCAGGATGCTGTGTCCTTTGGCGATCAGTGCATTGAAACTGTCGAGCAATTTGAGGATGTCGTGGAAATGGAGTCCGGTCGTAGGCTCGTCAAAAATAAATAGGGTATGTCCCTGAATGCTTCCGCGGCCCAGGAAGCTGGCCAGTTTCACCCGTTGTGCCTCTCCGCCCGACAGGGTTGAGGAGCTTTGCCCAAGGTGAATGTAACCAAGACCAACATCCTGCAGGGGCTGCAGCTTGTTTGCGATCTTTAGGTGTTTGTGCTCCACAAAAAACCGGATGGCCTCATCAATTGTCATTTCGAGCACTTCGTAAATGTTTTTTCCATTCACCTTGACTTCCAGGATCTCATCCCTGAAACGACGGCCCTTGCAGGTTTCACAGGTCAGATGCACGTCGGCCATAAATTGCATCTCGATCCGCACCTCGCCTTCGCCCTCACAGGTAGCACAGCGTCCGCCTTCAAGGTTAAAACTGAAGTGCCTTGCCTTGTATCCACGCATTATGCTGAGTTTGTGACTGGCAAACAAGGCGCGGATCTCGTCATAGGCTTTTACATAAGTGACCGGATTCGAGCGGCTCGATTTTCCGATCGGATCCTGATCCACAAATTCCACCTCGCTCAGCTGATCCACCGAGCCTCCCAGTCCGTCAAACGCTCCGGTTTTCCCCGCATAGCCCCCAAGCCGCTTCCTTAGGGCCGGAAAAAGAATATTTTTGATCAGGGTGCTTTTTCCCGAGCCGCTCACTCCGGAAATCACGGTCAGGGCCTCAAGCGGAAACCGGGTATTGATATTTTGCAGGTTGTTTTCACGAGCGCCGTTGATCCTGACCCAGTTGCGTCCTTTTCTTCGTGCCGAAGGCACCGGAATTTTGCGTTTGCCAGTCAGGTATTGTCCGGTCAGGCTCACTTCATTTCCAAAAAGTTGCTCGTGTGTTCCCCGGAAAATCAACTCGCCTCCCAGCGTACCGGCCTGCGGCCCGATGTCGATCAGCAGGTCCGCAGCCTTTATGATGTCTTCGTCATGTTCCACCACAATGACCGTATTTCCCAGGTCGCGCAGGCTTTTTAGCACGTTGATGAGCCGTTGCGTGTCCTTACTGTGCAGTCCGATTGAGGGTTCATCAAGGATATACATGGATCCGACCAGCGAGGATCCAAGCGAAGTGGCCAAATTGATCCGCTGCGCCTCACCGCCGGAAAGGGTGGAGGAGCGCCGGTTCAGGGTGAGGTAGCCAAGTCCTACCTGATCCAGGAAGCGCAACCGGCTTGTGATCTCGATCAGGATGCGTTTTGCTATGTCGCGCTCGTATTTGCTCAGCTTCAGGTTTTCCATCAGCGGCTGCAGCTCGCCGATCGGCATATCAACCAGCTCCGTGATCCGGTGGCCGCCCACCTGCACATAGTCCGCCTCATTTCGCAAACGCCTGCCCTTACATTTGGTACAGCACGTTTTCCCGCGATAGCGTGACAGCATCACCCGGTACTGGATCTTATAGCTCTTCAACTCCAGATATTCAAAGAAAGCATTGATCCCCGTAAAGTATTCGTTCCCCTCCCACAGCAGTTCCTTCTGTTCATCGGTCAGTTCGTAGTACGGTTTGTGGATCGGAAAATCAAACCGATAGGCGTTCATCACCAGCTCGCCCCTGTACCCCTGCATCTTTTCCCCTTTCCAGCAGACCACTGCGTTGTCGTAGACACTGAGTGATTTATCCGGGATCACCAGGTCCTCATCAATCCCGATAATACTCCCGTAACCTTCGCATTTCGGGCAGGCACCGTAGGGATTATTAAAGCTAAACAGGTGCACCGACGGCTCATCGAATTTCATTCCATCAAGTTCGAACCGGTTGCTGAATTCGTGCAGGGTACCGTCCTCCGCATTTTCGATAACGCAAATTCCCTTTCCTTCGTAGAGCGCCGTCTGGATCGAATCTGCCAATCGGGTCTGGGTATCCTCATTGCCCTCACGGGCAGATAGGCGGTCAACCACGAGATAGGTTGAATTCCAGTCGGGCTCGGCCTCGGCGGCAATGAGATCATTGATCCGCTCTACATTCCCATCGCGCCGTAGGCGTGCAAATCCCTGTTGCTGAAGTATTTTCAGCTGCTGCGCAGCGGTTCGGCCGGCATGGAGGTGTATGGGGGCAAGGAGTATGATGCGGGTACCATCCGGGAATTGGTTCACGGCATTCACCACGTCCGTGACTGAATGGCGCCGGACTTCCTGACCGCTGATGGGGGAGAAAGTGCGACCGACCCGCGCGAACAGGAGCTTTAGATAGTCGTAGATCTCGGTTGAGGTTCCGACCGTGGAGCGGGGGTTTCGGGTATTGACCTTTTGCTCAATGGCAATGGCCGGAGCGATCCCCTTGATGTATTCGACTTCCGGTTTGTTGAGGCGTCCGAGAAACTGGCGGGCATAGCTGGAGAGACTCTCCACGTAGCGGCGTTGGCCTTCTGCGTACAACGTATCGAAGGCCAGTGAGGATTTTCCGGAACCGGAGAGCCCTGTTATCACGACCAGTTGATTTCGTGGGATCACCACGTCGATATTTTTGAGGTTGTGGAGTCGTGCGCCTTTGATCAGGATGTTCTCCCTGGGGTTGGAGGAGCTGATGTCCGGAGTCATAAAAAGTGGTACGATTTTTTCTGAGAATATGATATGGAAGAATGCTTCCGCAGATCGAAGGCACAAAAATAAAGGAATAAAACTTGTGTTAAATAAAAAGATAGTGTTACATTTGTCCTCTGGATCCGAAGATCCGGATTTGTCTAACTTTAACTTTTAGCCGCTTATAACGCACGTTTACTTTTTGTTTTTGGAGCTGAAAAAGGCTTTTTGAAGCAGATATAGAGAGAAGAACCAAAATCAGGTAAACTATGCATTTAAAGCAATGTGACGATTCCGCTTTGGTCAAATTGTACCAGGAGGGGAACGAGAAAGCGCTGGAAGAATTGGTCGTACGCCACCGTCAACGTATCTACGCGTACATTTTAACCCGGGTGCACGATCAGGATTTAGCTGAAGATCTATTTCAGGATGCCTTCATTAAGGTGATCAAGACCTTAAAGAAGGGGAGATACAACGAAGAAGGGAAATTCCTGCCGTGGGTATTGCGTATTTCGCACAACCTGATCATTGACCATTTCCGCCGCAACAAGCGGATGCCAATGATGGAGACCACAGAGGATTTCGATATTTTCGATGTGATCTCCGATTCCGGGCTGAGTTCCGAGAATCAGATCATAAAGGATCAGATCATTCAGGATGTGCGCAAGCTCATTCAAAAATTGCCGCCCGAGCAAAAGGAAGTGCTGATCATGCGTCACTATGCGGAAATGAGCTTTAAGGAAATTGCCGCTCAGACCGGAGTTAGTATCAACACTGCACTGGGACGTATGCGCTATGCGCTGATCAATCTGCGTAAGCTGATTGCTGAACACCACATGAACATGACGCTGAGCTAGCCAGGCCCCGGCAAGGCGAAAAAAAATGATGCACAATAGAATATTGGAGAATTAGAGGCGTTTTAAAAGGGTAGTTTAACCAAACCAACCTTTTTATGGCTAAAACCTTTACTCCCGATTTTTTTCTGCAATATTCGTCTGAAGAACATAGTGAAAGTGATCGCCGCAAGGTGGACGTATCATATGATCAAAACCCCTGCCTGCCAGATGAGCTGGCATTGATCCATGAGGGCAGGGAGTTTTTGAATGAGATGGAGGTACGTCCGTCGAACCGGACCATTGAAAACATTTTATGGTTCAGCAAGGCCTATCACGTAACGGATCTTTCCAATGGCCAGCAGGCGGGTATGATCCTCAATTAAGAGTTGAAAAAGCGGCTTCAGCAAGCCGCTTTTTTTTACAGGTATCCGTTTTTCCTGAGAAACTCCTTACGCCCGATCTTTCGCGTGATGAGATCCCGCTCAGGACTGAATCCGCGGGCCGGACTGTATTGCCGGCCGTAGAAGATGATCTGCAGGTGTAGCTTATTCCATTTTTCCTTTGGGAAAAGTCGCTTCGCATCCTTTTCCGTTTGGGCAATGCTTTTGCCGTTTGATAATCCCCAGCGCCACATCATACGGTGAATGTGCGTATCTACCGGAAAACTCGGTATTCCGAAGCTCTGGGCCATGACAACCTGAGCGGTTTTGTGTCCGACCCCAGGCAAGGATTCCAGTTTGTCAAGATCGGCCGGAACCTTGCCTCGATACTCTTCCACAAGGATCCTGGACAAGCCACTGATCGCTTTGGATTTGGCAGGAGAAAGACCACAGGGGTGAATGATCTTCCTGATCTCTTCCACCGGAACACGAGACATGTCAAAAGGGTTATCAGCCCGCTCGAAGAGCAAGGGCGAAATTTTGTTTACCCTTTCGTCGGTACATTGGGCAGACAGGAGTACAGCAACCAGTAGTGTGAAGGGGTCCCGGTGATCAAGCGGTACGGGTGTTTCGGGAAACAGGCAATCAAGTTCGGCGAGGAGGTAATGGACTTTTTCAGCTTTCGTCATACCGGAAGCAAATCAAGTTTATAAAGCATGTAGCGAAGTTGCAAAATTGCGATCAGCTTTGAAAATTCGAAAAGAAGTAAGGTATTTCCCTGAATTTCGCTGAGTTCCCGGGCCCGATCCCAAAAGATCTGGTCAGGAACGTTTCCGTTTCAGGGAGTTGTACAGGTTCCTTCTCAATTGGCCATTCCTTTAAATTGGGTTTCTTGCAGCGGGATGCCAATGTTTTGTAAATTTGAAGGAAAAATAGGAAAGGCAAAATGGAGGTGCCCTAAGGCCTTGTCAAAAGGGTTTCCTCAGCAAGGAATATTTGTAGTAATTGATAAAAACCAACTAATATGAATACATTGGCAGAAGGATCAAAGGCTCCGGAATTCAGGGGTGTGGATCAAAACGGAACAACGGTACAGCTGTCTGATCTTCGGGGGAGGAAAGTGATCCTTTATTTCTATCCGAAGGATGATACCCCTGGTTGTACGGCAGAAGCCTGCAGTCTGCGGGATTCCTATTCGGAACTTCTCGAAAAGGGTTTTGAAGTGATCGGCGTGAGCGCCGACACCGAGAAAAAACACGCCAGGTTTATTGAGAAGTACAAGCTGCCCTTCCGTTTGATCGCCGATACCAAACGCGAGATCATTGGATCTTATGAAGCCTGGGGGGCTAAGAAGTTCATGGGTCGTGAATATGAGGGGATCATTCGTAAAACCTTCGTGATCGGCGAGCAGGGCAACATTGAAAGGATCTTTGAAAAGGTCAGGACCAAAACCCATGCTGACCAGATCCTCGGGTCGTATGCTCATGAATAAATTATTCAAAAAAGGACGGGAAAGTACGTTGGCTATGGCCCCGGCAAGGTCTACATTTGGCTCGGATTAAAATTGAAACAATCAAGATTACGATATTATGGACGACAAAGAGAAAGCAGCAAAATTAAAGGCCTTGAAATTGACAATGGACAAGCTCGACAAAACCTATGGTAAGGGAGCTGTCATGAAAATGGGGGACTCCGCAGTGGAAAATATCGATGCAATACCCTCCGGATCGCTGAGTTTGGATATGGCTCTTGGAATTGGGGGGTATCCACGTGGCCGGGTCGTGGAGATCTATGGTCCGGAATCATCCGGTAAAACGACCCTCACCCTGCATGCCATAGCTGAAGCGCAACGGCAGGGAGGCATTGCGGCCTTTATTGATGCGGAACACGCCTTTGATCGGTTCTATGCGGAAAAACTCGGAGTGGATATCGAGAACCTGTATGTGGCACAACCTGATAATGGAGAACAGGCGCTCGAGATCGCAGACAACCTGATCCGATCCGGAGCGATCGATATCATAGTGATCGACTCGGTTGCAGCTTTGACCCCTAAAAGTGAGATCGAAGGAGAGATGGGAGATTCCAAGGTGGGATTGCAGGCCCGCCTGATGTCACAGGCGCTGCGCAAACTTACCGGTACGATCAGCAAAACCGGATGCTGCTGCATCTTTATCAACCAACTACGTGAGAAGATAGGCGTGCTGTTCGGAAATCCGGAAACCACCACCGGAGGAAATGCGCTTAAATTCTATTCTTCTGTACGCCTGGACATTCGTCGAATTGGCCAAATCAAAGATACCGATCACGTCACCGGAAACCGCGCCAGAGTAAAAGTGGTCAAGAATAAACTGGCCCCTCCGTTCAAGCGAGCCGAGTTTGATATTATGTACGGCGTGGGCATTTCCAAGGTAGGCGAAATTGTGGACCTGGGAGTGGAACACAACGTATTGCAAAAAAGCGGATCCTGGTATAGCTACGGAGATACGAGGCTGGGGCAGGGGAGAGATGCTGTGAAAACCCTGCTGCAGGATAATCCGGAGCTGGCTGAAGAGACCGAAGGAAAGATCCGGAAGATCTTAAATGGCGATTCGTGATCAGACAATGGCTTAGCTTTACTTTGATCAGTGGGATACTCGTATCATGCGATTCCAGCCCGAAAAGTCCAGCCGTATCGGTTGAAGGGCAGTCCCCCATTGATAGTATTCAGGCAGAACTGGCTAAAGACCCCACAAATGCCCAGGCTTTTGCAAAACGTTCACTGCTTGAGCTGAAGGCCCGCAATTTAAGGGCAGCACAGGAACATGCGATACGCGCGATCCAACTCGACTCAAATGATACGTACGTGCTGGAATCCTATGGCGACGTATTTTTTGTGCTGAACCAAACGAGGAAATCAAGAGACAGCTGGTTACGCTGTGTGGAGCTCAATGATCAAAATGTATCGTGCCGACTCAAACTGGCAGAACTGTATTTTACCGTTCGAAACCACCAACTTGCCCTGGACCAGCTAAACAAGGTCCTGCTCATTGAAGGAAGAAATCCGATGGCCTTGTTCCTTAAGGGGAATGTTTATAAGGAAATCGGAGATACAGCCAATGCCATTGCCTTCATCCAATCTGCGATCGATGCGGATCCCAAATATTTTGATGCCTACGATCAAATGGGCGTTCTATATGCGGCGAAACGGGATTCCCTGGCAGTGATCTACTACAAAAAGGCTATGGAACTCCGTCCAAATGAGTCGAATACGTATTATAACTTAGGAGTGTACTACCAGGAACAGGAGCTGTGGAACCGCGCTCTTGAAGCCTATGCCTCGGCGATCCAGGTAGATCCGAAGCATTTTAACAGTCACTACAATATGGGGTATATCAATGTCCTGCTCAAAGTCTGGGATCAGGGCGCTGTACATTTTACCGATGCCCTGAATGCAAAAAATGATTTCCTTCAGGCATATTATGGTCGTGCCTACTGCTTTGAGATGTTGGGTGATGTCGCCCGGGCAAAGCAGGACTATGAACGGGCCTTAAACATGAAGGTTGACTACCAGCCTGCCAAAGAGGGCCTGGCTCGGGTTGAGAAGACGATGAACTACGGTCAGTAGGTTTTATATTCTGGTGACGGAAGGGAGTAAAATGCACTGGTTCATATCACGTTTTCTGTTCCCCCAAAAACACAAATTGAATTAGGTTGGCACCCATTCGCAGAGCTTGTTTGCGAATTTCAGGATCATCCTTATGCACTTCGGGGTCTTCCCATCCATCTCCCAAATCACTCTCGTAGGAGTAGAACAACACGAGCCGGCCTTCGTATATCAGCCCCAGTCCTTGCGGAGGCAGGTTGTCGTGCTCATGCACTTTTGGAAGTCCGTTGTCAAAATCGTACCGGGTATGATACACCGGATGCGTAAAGGGCAATTCCACCAGCTCAAGCTCGGGAAAGACCTTTTTCAACCCGGGCCGGATATAGGCATCCATACCATAATTGTCGTCAATGTGCAGGAATCCACCTCCGATCAGATAGTTGCGTAAATTTTCTGCCTCCTGTGCATCAAACACTACGTTTCCGTGACCGGTCATGTGCACGAATGGATAATTAAACAGTTCGGGACTCCCCACTTCCACAATGTCATACTCCGGTGCGATATCCGTACCCAGATGCTCATTGCAGAATCGGATGAGATTGGAAACACTGGAAGGGTTCGCATACCAATCGCCCCCTCCGCGATACTTAGCTACTGCCAAACGATAACTCTGGGCATCGGCTGACATAGTACCCCAAAAGACAGCAAGCAGGAAGATCCAGGATGTTTTCATACCGCAAACGTATCATTCCTTAACGCTATTCCATGGCTTTCAGTGCAATCGTTATGCAAAAAAACAGCTTTCTTTCAACCACCAAAACAGGATCTATGATCAGTCGCTCAGGGATGGGATCTTACCCGAAATTTGTGGAACAGTCCCGTTTCCCATCGCATTGTACATGTTTTGCAGCTCCGCATCAATAGCCCGTAATTCGTCCAGTACCGGACCCATAGCTTCACGGATATACTTCACGTTGTCTGTCTGTTGCCGGGTAGGCTCGGATCGAACCCTCCAGGAGTAGTAGGCGGTTGTCCTGAGCCGATCCGAAATTCCGGGGGGAGTGGCGAATTCGCGGCTACTCAATGTTGCATCTCCATCCAGATCCACCTTCAGTTGGTATAAACGTTCCATGAGGTCATTCATCCGCCGGGTATTTTCGGTCGTAAAGGCTTTCGATTGCTGCATCATTCCCCGAACCTGAGCCCACTGGTCTGCCAGTTCCTCACGCGCATGGCGCGCGCCGTAAACGACCCGGCCCATATTGCGCAGTTCATCATAAAAAGCCAGAAGGGCTGCCTGATCCTCTGCAGGCAAGCTCACATTTTCCAATGGAACGCAGCTAAACGCCTTTGGCTGCACCAAGGTTTGAACCCCGTTCGTATCTACCAGATTCATGCTGACATAATAGGTTCCGGGAACGGCCACATAACTTCCATCGGCCTCATAGAAGGGATTCCCCATTTCATTGTCAACCGGATCCAGCGACATATATGTAAAATCCCACGAAATACGATGGATCCCTCTGTGAGCCCCGGCTTTTATGCGACGGACCAAGGTACCTCCCTCATCTGTAATGTCAAAGAAAAGGTATGGTCCTTCTTCCCTGTCCTCCGCTCTCAACGCTTCATAGCTGGGGTAGGGGGTGTCTGCTCCATCTTTTGCCAACCGGGCCTCCTCCTTTTTTCGTGCACCCTTACGGGTGGATAGGCTGTCTTTTAGGTAGTAGGTAATGCTTGCTCCAAATGGCGGGTTATCAGCTGTCCAGTAGGTCCCACCCTTAAATCCGTTTTTTCCGTAAATGTTAGGGGAGGCTTCGCGATACATTAAAGCATCGGGGATGTCGAATATGTATGCCTGATCCTCCATGAGTTCTTTGCTTATTTTGCGGAGTGGACTATAATCATCAAGCACGTAGAATCCGCGACCAAAACTGGCCAGAACCAAATCGTTATGCTCTGGCTGGATCTCCATATCGCGGATGGCGATGGTCGGTAAACCAGCCTTCATCTGTACCCAGTTTTTTCCTCCGTTGAGGGTAATAAAGACCCCGAATTCCGTTCCGCAAAACAGAAGATCGGGATCTACGTGATCTTCAGCAATGGAATAGACTGATCCGCGCTTGGGCAAGTTCGAACTGATGGAAGTCCAATCCGAACCGGCATTGGTTGATTTCAGGATGTATGGTTTAAAGTCACCGTTCCTGTGGTTGTTAAAAACCGCATATACAGTATTCGTATCGTGCTGTGACGCCAGCAGATAGTTCACGTAGGTCCGGTCTGCAATTCCCGGGAATTCGTCGTACGTTTTCCAATTTTTTCCATCATTGTTCGTCACATGGATCAATCCATCATCTGATCCGGCGTATATCAGGCCTGCCTTCAAGGGACTTTCGTGTAAGGCCACCAGTGCCCCGTAGATACTGGTGCTCTTATTTTTCATCACCGCATCCACGCTCCAAACACGGCCCATGACCGGCAGGGCATTCCGGTCAATCCCCTTGGTCAGGTCTCCGCTGATGGCCTCCCAGGTATGTCCGCGGTCATTACTCTTATATAACCTGTTTGCTCCGAAATACAAACGGGTATGATGGTGTGGACTGATGATCAGTGGCGCGTCCCAGTTATACACCAGGGCATCTTCTCCCGGTTTCGGCATGGGTTTGATATCTACCCGTTCCCCGGAGCGACGATCGTAGCGAACCAGGTATCCATACTGGCTTTGCACGTAAATGATGTTCGGATCAGTCGGGTCCACCTGTGTTTCGAACCCATCTCCCCCCTTGGTCAGGAACCATTTTTCGTTCGGGATCCCCACATTGTCAATGGTTTGGGAAGGGCCGCCCATACTGAAGTTGTCCTGTGTTCCACCATATATGTTATAAAATGGTTTGGCCCGGTCCAGACTTACTTTGTAGAACTGGGTAACGGGTAAATTCGGGTGAAACTTCCAGGTTTTAGCCCCGTCAAAGGTTTCATACACACCACCGTCGCAACCGGCGAGCATGTAATCGTCATTGGTCGGATCAATCCAAAGGCAGTGGTTGTCCACGTGTTTGTTGCGTTCTCCGGTACGCCCAAAGTTTTTTCCACCGTCCCGCGTCACATACCCGTAGGTATCCATAACGAACACCGTATGTACGTCGGTCGGATGTGGAACGAGTTCCTGATAGTAGTTTCCGCTCGTGCTCAGGTCGTTCGTTTTGCTCCAGCTCTCTCCCCGGTCTTCAGAACGGAAGAATCCGCCAGTATTGAAGGCAGCTTCAATAATGGCGTAAAGCACATCCGGATCTGCCGGACTCACGGCCATACCGATACGCCCCACATCTCCGGAAGGGAGTCCGGATCTTAATTTGCGCCAGTTTTTTCCACCGTCCTCGGATCTATAGATCGCCGATTCGGGTCCGCCCGAAACATAGGTCCATACGTGACGACGGCGTTGGTGTGCAGTGGCGTAGATCACATTCGGGTTACGTGGATCAAGATGTACTTCATTAAATCCGGTATGCTCGGAAACTTCCAACACCTTTTTCCAGGTTAGCCCTCCGTCCATGGTCTTATATACACCACGATCTCCTCCGGCGCTCCAAAGGGGACCATAGGCAGCTACATATACAATATTGCTGTTTTGCGGATCTACGGCGATCATACCGATATGTTCCGACTCTTTCAATCCCATGTTTTTAAAGGACTTTCCACCATCCCTGCTTAGGTAGACTCCATCTCCGTAAGCCACTGATCGCTGGTTATTGTTTTCGCCGGTACCCACCCAGATCACATTGGAATTGTTCGGATCCATTGTGATGCAACCGATGGAGTAGGAGCCATAACTATCAAAGATCGGTTCATAGGTCGTTCCGGCATTCGTGGTTTTCCAAACCCCTCCCGAAGCTACGGCCACGTAATATTCGGCCCGGTTATCTGGGTTCACGGCAAAGTCCGCAACGCGTCCTGAAGTCAGCGCAGGCCCAAGGCTTCGAAACCTGAATGTGTTCAGGTCACGGGTTTTCAGCCAGTAATCATTATCCTGTGCGGTTGTAGGAAAAACCAAAAAAACGGAAAGTACAACAAGTATTCTTTTCATGTGCAGGATCTTCAGAGCCACAAGTTTATGGAATTTATGCAGATCATTTCTGCGGTCAAACAATATCGGGTCCAAAAATAAGGGAGTAGGTTACATTTGCATGGGTGAAATAAAATAGCTCCGAAGCCTGGTTTGGAACCCCTTGATCCTATCGTTGCCCTCTCCTCCCCACCCGGAATGGGAGCCATTGCAGTGGTCCGCCTTTCCGGAAAGAGGTGTCTTGTCCTGAAATAACTTTACTTTTTTTACTCATAATGGAGGGCTTTGGTGTAAACCTATTTCAGGACAAGACAGTAGAGCGAGTCCGGTAATTTAATTGGATGTCAAATACATCCACTCATTCTAATTTTCTACTTCAAGAATCCGAAATAAGTTAATAAGGCTAATTGTAGCAGAACTGCATATTTTTGCGTATTGCATAGTCGCACTTCTTTTATGCGTAAGTTCATTTGCAAGAGTGTTTGTTGCCTTTGCATATTTTCTCAGTGCCTCATTTTGTGATCCAGGCATTTCTGAAAATATGTAAGCAGCAAGCATTCTATTGGAGTCTGTTGATGACGGAATTGTATCGTCCTCTGAAGGATGTCTATCAACATCATACACCTCTTGCGCAAGTGATATAATTACATCCCGACAAAGCACACCAATAGCTTGAAATTGTTCTTCATGTTGTGCCTCAATAATTCTAATGCGAATTTCTTCAACTGTTCGTTCGATTCTATCCCAACCAGTCAGTTCAACTTCGAGTTCATCGTTTGAATCATAATTTTCAATTTGCTCAATAATTGGTTTAAACAATTTAATTATGTAGGTTCTACGATCTATATAACGTGGCATTTCCCCTGAACTCCACTTGCCATACCACTCCCATAGATCGGAATATGTATTAGGATTATCAATACCTAGTCTTTTTAGCTCTGACTTCGATCTAACGAAAACACCTTTATATTTTTCATTTATTTCCTGAATTCGCATACCATCATCTGTCGCAACAGAGATCATTACGTCCTTCATGAAATTTATATCCTCTAATAACTTTTTCATGAAATCAATTTCTCATACCAAATATCTTTCCTGCCGTTTCATTAGGCATTGTTGGTCCAGACTCTTCTTTGAGTAAACCAGTTTCAGCACGACTAAACAGGGATTGTAGGATCAAATTTCTATCCTTATCATCCACAGCACTATCGTTCCTAAGAGCTAAATACACATACACCAACTGCTTACGTTCCTCAGCGTCTCGAGCGAGATGGAATGAACTGAAGATTACTTTGTATAATGCTCTAATTCCAAAGGCAAGAAATGAAATGAATGTAACATATACAATTGACCATTTAATGGCTTGAGCATCACCTGAAATAAAACTTAACAGCATTCCTTCTGGCGTTAGCCACAAAAGCGCGTACAAGGAAGCACAAGCAAAGAGTATTAACCCCACCAGCCATATAACCATCTTCCAACCTTCTTTCTTAAGTACCTGTGCCCTAATATCCCAATATTCTGCAGGTTTCCTCAATCGAAGATGCTCCTCGTATGTCTTCTTTAAATCGGATATTTTTGCCTTAGCATCAGTATCAAAGGTGTTAAAGTTCTCTTGTAAAGATTGGAACCACTCATTAAATATCGACTTCTTGTTCTCCTGTAATTGATCAATCTTGCCGGCGTATTCTCCAATTTTTTCATTGCTATCGGTCAAATGGTCAACCAACTGAGTTTCCAACTGATTTAATTTATTTTGAAAATCTGTTCGCAACTGCTTCATCTGCTTTCTTTCAGCTGCGACCCGCTTGGTTAATTCTATTTCACCTTTACTTTCAAACTCATAGGCGAGCATAGTTCCTAGAAAATCATGTCGGCTATTGGACTGATATTGGCCAATGATGTACGAATATGCCCCTTGAAATAAACGGTCATCCTTCTCGTGTACAGACAAAAGAAATGTTGTTTTTGGAGAATCAAAGGTGAAGAATGGATCATTCTGAGAAAAATGAGAGGTTACGTTTCTCCATCGATTGACTAATTTTTGCTCAATTTCAATTTCCTCATTGTCTACCAGAAATTGCTCAATCTGATTTAATGATTCTGTGAAGAATTCCTTACTTTCCCGCAGTTCATTTGATGGAGAGGCAATCTCGCTCCATCCTTGAACTTGCTTTGAAAAGAAACCATGAATGGATGACAACCCCACAAAATCAAGATGAAGATCAATATGCGGATAATTAATGGTCAAAGTGACTTCATTAAACCACTTTGGAAGTTTACTCTTTGAGATTCTCGATTTAAATTCTTTAGATGTCATAACTCATTAGTTTTCAAGAAACCTTTACCTGGCCATTCATTAACATAGGCAAAAGCCAGCCACGTACTTCTGACAACTTGTGGTTTTCTTGCTTTATAAGGACCTGCTTCCTTTGGATAGGGCTTAATAATTTATCAAGTGATTGGACTAAACCCATCTCTGGAATGATGATTCTACTTTGTTCCAAATGATCTTGAGTGATATGCCCTCTAAGTTCTGCAATCATTTTAAAATGTTGTAAGTACCAAACCAATTGAAACGTTTTTACTTATGGGGCTATAATTTTGTACCCTTGAAGGGTTCTCTTAATCTTTGAGTATTATCTGCCAACTTCCAGTCTTATTATTACCAACCCTTCTAATAATGTTTTTATCTTTTAAGGATTTAATGTTTTTATCTATGGCTGTAGCACTAATATCAAGACATTCAGCCATTTCTCTTTTTGAAATGTGCGGTTTTTGGTGAATCAATTTTACCATTTCTCGTTGGCTTTCTACCAACCCATCTACCAACCCATCTACCAACCCATCTACCAACCCATCTACCAACCTATCTGCCAACCTATCTGCCGTCTTTGGTTCATCATTCGATTTTTGTTTATCCACCATTTTAAAAATACTCACCTGTATCCCGCCCTGCATCTCCTTAATTATAGGCTCGGGTAACCCCTCCTTCCTACACTCATCAATAATTTTCAGGGTCCCACTTCCCCAAGTGTCGATGTACCCAGCCAAGAAACAAGCATGAGCAATAATCGGGTTTCTGGGCTTTGACGTGTGTGGCTTTAACAGATCAGCTTCTGAAAGCTCATTCGGCAGTTTGCCATCGTTCCACAGCTCAATTCGATCATCGTACACATGCATTTGGGTATGCGCGCCCATATAATTTCGGTGTACCAGGGCGTTAAGCAACATCTCACGAAGAGCAATCGTTGGGTATTCATCCTTTTCCAATCTTCTCATCCTTTCAAACTCGATACGCTTGGTCAGGAATTTGTAGTTGAGTTGAGCCTGAACCTCCTTTAGTAGAAAAACGAGGTTCCCTTCAAGAATTTCATGAAAGCGTAGATCAGTAGAGCTCTTGACAAAGCGACCAATGCGCACTTGAATGCTTGGGTAGAACTTGTTCGGGTCTTTGGCAAACAAGATCACCGCAGCGCGTTTTAGCTTGTCGTTCTCAACCAGGTTGAGCTCTTCAAGGATTTGAAATGTAGTCAGGCCTTGAACATCAGGCATGCGACCATATTTCAATCCATCTTGGATGAACTGCTCTAAACTACCAAGGTCAATATCGTTCACTGACACTCGATCATCAACGACATCATCCCATGTTTTGCCTGCCTTCTTGAGTAAAAACTCATTGAGTTCGACTCCTGTCAGCTCCAACCTGGTACTGCCGGAACGGTAGTAATACCGCCCCCTCAAGGAAACAGGAACGGAATATGGATGAACTTGAATCACAATAAACTTATCGCCAGCCTCATCCTGCAAATTCACATCGCAAATAATCCCCATTGAATTGCGGATTTTATTTGGGATGTCTTCCAGGAGTCTCTGATAATTAGGCAAATGGACCACATTCCCATGGTCATCTTTACCAATGTAGATGGTCCCACCTTGAGCATTTGCAAAGCCACAAATCCATTTCAGGTAGTCGTCATGCCAACTTTGTTTCCATTCTATGTCTTGTCGCTCGCTCACGGTTTCTTATTGAGGTTTGATTCTAATAAATCCTTGACGTCCACTTGCAATATGTCTGCAATCCTATAAAGTACCTCCAATTTAGGCTGCTGCCTGGTGTGGACTGATGATCAGTGGCGCGTCCCAGTTATACACCAGGGCATCTTCTCCCGGTTTCGGCATGGGTTTGATATCTACCCGTTCCCCGGAGCGACGATCGTAGCGAACCAGGTATCCATACTGGCTTTGCACGTAAATGATGTTCGGATCAGTCGGGTTCACCTGTGTTTCGAATCCATCTCCGTAAGCCACTGATCGCTGGTTATTGTTTTCGCCGGTACCCACCCAGATCACATTGGAATTGTTTGGGTCCATTGTGACACAACCGATGGAGTAGGAGCCATAACTATCAAAGATCGGTTCGTAGGTCGTTCCGGCATTCGTGGTTTTCCAAACTCCTCCTGAAGCTACGGCCACGTAATATTCGGCCCGGTTATCTGGGTTCACAGCAAAGTCCGCAACGCGTCCTGAAGTCAGCGCAGGCCCAAGGCTTCGAAACCTGAATGTGTTTAGGTCACGGGTTTTCAGCCAGTAACCATTATCCTGTGCGGTTGTAGGAAAAACGAAAAAAACGGAAAGTAAAGTAAGTATTCTTTTCATGTGCAGGATCTTCAGAGCCACAAGTTTATGGAATTTATGCAGATCATTTCTGCGGTCAAACAATGTCGGGTCCAAAAATAAGGGAGTAGGTTACATTTGCATGGGTAAAATAAAATAGCTCCGAAGCCTGGTTTGGAACCCCTTGATCCTATCGTTGCCCTCTCCTCCCCACCCGGAATGGGAGCCATTGCAGTGGTCCGCCTTTCCGGAAAGGGGGTCATTGAATTAACGGACCGCGTTTTTTGCCCTCACGGGCAGATGAGCCCCTTGGTCAATGCATCGGGCTATACCCTGCATTTCGGCAAGATCATGGACGGTGAGCGGGTGGTTGACAAGGTAGTGGTTGGCTTGTTTCGCAGCCCCAGGAGCTACACTGGCGAAGACGTGGTGGAGGTGAGCTGCCATGGATCCACCTATATTCAAGGTGCCCTGGTTGATCTTTTCCTCAGACACGGAGCACGCATGGCCGATCCGGGAGAATTTACCCTTCGCGCCTTTCGAAATGGGAAAATGGATTTGAGTCAGGCCGAGGCAGTTTCCGATCTTATCGTCTCAGAAAACGCCACGGCCCACCAGGTGGCTATGCAGCAGATGCGGGGCGGATTTAGCAGCGAGCTATCATCGCTCCGTGAGGAGCTCATTCACTTTGCCAGCATGGTGGAACTCGAGCTTGATTTTGCCGAGGAAGAGGTCGAATTTGCCAATCGCGATCAACTGCAGGAGCTTATTGATCGCATCCGGAAGGTACTCAACAGACTGATTGATTCCTTTGCGCTGGGGAATGTGATCAAAAACGGGATCCCGATCGCAATTACCGGAGCTCCCAACGTCGGGAAATCCACCCTGCTCAACGCCCTGCTGAACGAAGAGCGCGCCATCGTTAGCGATATGGCAGGGACTACGCGCGACACTATTGAAGATGAGATCCTGATCGGTGGCATTTCATTCCGCTTCATTGATACGGCCGGCATCCGGGAGACGGTTGACAAGGTGGAAGAGATCGGGATCCGGCGAACCTTTGAGAAGATTGATCAGGCGCGGGCCGTTATTTACCTTTTCGATGCTTCCCGCGCTCATGCAGATGTCCACCCCGAGCTGATATCCATCAAGGAACGTATCGGTGAAAAAGAGCTTATTGTCCTGGCTAACAAGATGGATCTGGTTAGTGAAGGCGAGCTGCGGAACCAGTTCAGTGACTGGGCACATTTTTTCCCGATCAGCGCCTTACGGCGCGATGGGCTCAGCGCGCTAACAGATCACCTCCTAAGCCTGGTCAATACCGGAGCGGTGGGTTCTGGCGATACCATCGTTACGAACCGTCGGCATCACCGGGCACTCATGCAGGTCCTCGAAAGTATTGATCGGACCGAAGGTGCTCTGCATCAAGGTACCAGTGGAGAACTCATGGCGCAGGATATTCGGCAAGCCCTGTTCCACCTGGGTGAAATAACCGGAGAAATTATCACGGATGACTTGCTTGGCAACATTTTCAGCAAGTTCTGTATCGGGAAATAAAACCCATGTATGAAGCCTTCAAATGTTACGCTCTACCTCCCGGGAGCCCTCGGTTTGAACTATTCGAAATTTTCGAATAGTTGCCTTTTCGTCCAGTTCACCCGTTTTAAATATCTCCTTTAGGTGGTAGTTTATGGTATTCACCTCCACGTTGAAAAGATCTGCCATTTTTTTCTGCGAGAGCCAAAAGGTTTCATCCTCGAAATAAACTTCGATGGATTGCTTTTCCAGCCCCGTTTCATAAAAAAGTATCTGTAATTGATCCATACTAATCTTCTTTTTGAATAGGCCTTTCCACCAGATCCATGACCACCGTGCTAAACCTCACCTCAAACCATTCATTAAACAGCTTCCAGGTCCTGTTCTCAGGCCAGGTATCTTCATCTGTGCATACACTAAAGAGCTCATTTTCAAAAATCCACTCCCAATGCTTATTCAATGCCTTTTTAGGCTCTGCAGGCAAGATGGTATCTGCCACCAGGTATGAATTGAATTCATTTTTAGAACCCATTCCGCTCAAGCCTGGAAACACCGCCTTATTCCAATCGTAGTATGGCTTCTTCGGGATGACCATAACGACAGCTCTATTGATCATGGGAGGATAAAAGTCTTCGCTCATCATGATTTAAAAAAGTTCCTTTTCTTTACCCGAGGCATTTTAAAGAGACGTATTCCTCACGATCTCGAGTCCGTAACCGACCAGTCCGATCCGCTTGCTCGGATGGTTCGTCAGCAAGTTGATCCTACGCACGCCCAACGACCGGAGGATTTGCGCTCCGACCCCGAAATCCCGGGCGTCGCGCCGTGAAGGCGCCATCCGGGCATCCTTGATCCTGTGCAAGGCCTCAAGCATATTGGAACCAGATCCTTCCATGTTCAGGTACACAATCACTCCGGATCCGGCTGCTTCGATCTTTTCCATGGCGGAACGGAGATCAGGCAGAGAGCAATGGATCAGGACCTGGAGCAGGTCGTTCCCGACCGTGCTGCTGTGCATGCGTACGAGTACCGGCTCATCGCTGGCCCATTTACCATGGGTTAGTGCAATGTGGATCTGGCCGTTGGTTTTTTGTTCGAAAGCCGTTAGCTGGAAAGGACCGTGCGGCGTATTGATCTCCAGGGACTCGCGCTCTTCAATCAACGATTCATTGCTGAGGCGATAGGCAATCAGATCTTCAATGGAAATAAGTTTGAGGTCCCACTTATCGGCAATTTTCCGCAGTTGGGGTAACCGGGCCATTGTTCCATCTTCGTTCATAATTTCGACGATCACTCCTGCCGGTTCGAGCCCGGCCATACGCGCCAGATCCACCGCAGCCTCGGTATGGCCCGTACGTTGCAGCACCCCACCAATCCTCGCCTTCAGCGGAAAAATATGTCCGGGTCGGCCAAGATCCTCCGGCCTGGTTGAAGGATTGACCAGCGCCTGGATCGTTTTTGCCCGGTCTGATGCACTGATCCCGGTTGTAACGCCGTGCCCGTTCAGATCCACCGAAACCGTGAAGGGCGTCCCATGTAGTGCAGTGTTCCTACCCACCATCAGGTCCAGCTCCAGTTCCCTGCAACGCTCTTCCGGCAACGGCGTGCAAATAAGCCCCCGCCCGTGTGCCGCCATAAAGTTGATCATTTCCGGCGTCACTTTTTCGGCCGCCGCCACGAAATCTCCCTCATTCTCGCGGTCCTCGTTATCCACAACAATGATCACCTTTCCGTTCCGAATATCCTCAATGGCTTCTTCAATTGGATCAAGTAAGTGCGACATATTTCATCCCTGATTTTGCGACGCAAAAATAACCAAATTGCGGGGGTCAGGGTTTATGGGCCCGTCGTAATCTGCCTGCTAACTTTTGGTCAAGCATGGTCTCTCCAAAATGATGCTGGATATAGGATCTTCCCTGTTCTGCTTTTTGTCGGCCCTCTACGGGCCGATGCCAAATCCCGCTCAGCATTTTTCTCCACTCCAGGGGTTGATCCGATACCATGATACCGCTTGATCCGATATCTGGGAGCCCTTCAACGGCTTTAGAGGTGGCTAATACCGGTACCCCTTCATTCAGGGCCTCAAGGATCTTGATACGCAGTCCGGAACCGCTGAACAGAGGAACGATCAGAATGCCATACTCTTTCCGAAATGCTCCAGCCTGGTCAATTGTCTGGTGGACGGATACGCCTTTTGCCTTCCAGTTCGTGAATTCGGGAGGCATTCCTCTCCCAGCCAGGTGAAACTCAGCAGCGGGCTCGGATCGGTGGATCGCGGGCCAGACTTCTTCGAGGAACCAGCGCATTCCCTCCTGATTGGGGATCCAGTCCATGGCCCCCAGATAGTGACAGCAGAAAGGTTTGGGATTCGTGTCCGACATCGGTTGTGCTGCCATGGACATGGGCAGGTCGATAACTTCCGCTGCAGTGTGCTGTGCGATGAATGAGCTGTCCACCGGGCTAATGGAGTAGATCTGGTCAACCCCATGCCACATAGCTGTTTCCTCGTTTCGCAAGCGGCGCGACAAAAGGCGGAAATAAACTGATCCCGGAAATGTGGTCTTAAAAGCCAGTTCGCGCCAAATGTGGTGTTCGATATTGTGGCTCCTCAGCGCGAGCGGCACACCGGCTTCACGCAGGAGATCGAGATAGGGAAGCCAAAAGATGCTTTCGATCCAAATAAGATCGTACTCCTGGGTAAGGCGCTCCTGCAGCGCCTTTCGAACTTGTTCGGAATCGAAACGCGCCATGATGTAGCTCCTGGAAGTAAGCAGGTTTCTGAAGGCATCCACGAGCCTGACCTGTACGTTCACGTTAACGGGATAAACGGTTAAGCCTTCGTGGCTGGGGAAGGCATTGGGCCGGTAGGGATGCTTAAAGGTGGACATGGTGAGGACATCCACATCGTGCCGCAGGCGCAAAAACGATCCACATATCTTTTGCATGGCAATACATCCCCCGTCAACGGGCGGATAAGCAGGCTTATATGTTAGCTGCAGGATCTGCATGGCCCTTTTTCCGGATGAGTAAACGGCGAAAAAACCGATCAACCGGCAACCAGTAACGCCCGGCATTGAAGAGGGTTGAATCGGTGGTTGATTTGTATGTGAGCCACAGTCCAAACGGAAGGATGATCAGGCTCGACAGCCACATGGCTCCAAACGGAGTAAGGATAAAGTCTTTTCCCAGTTTCTCCGCGATCGTGGAAGCAACGTGATAGAACAGGAAAATAAGGCTGGCCACCACCACTGGTAACCCCATACCCCCTTTGCGGATGATGCTGCCGAGGGGTGCACCGACCAGAAACAAAATGATCACAGCGAAGCTCAGTGTAAATTTCTTGTGGGTTTCCAGCTTATGTTTGACGATCCAGCGCTTTCTGTTGTCAAAATCACTGATGTAGGAGTATACATACGCCTTGGAGTTGCGTGCAGCAACGGTAGCGGCCTCAATGATGCGAAGTTGGTCAGGGCTGGCGTAGCTTTCCATCAGAAAATTGCCCGGAACCGAATTGAGCACTTTGGGCTGATCAGTAAGTTGGTGCCATATGGAATCCGTATCACCCCCGATCTGTACAGACGGCTCATAGTCGTATCGTGCTGACAGGCGCTCTCTGAATTCACCCGCTTCGGTATTGAGCTGCTCCTGCAAACTATCTATGGAATTCGCCAGCTGGGTTAGATTTAACATCTTGTAGTTGTTTTTGAAGAGCCCTTCGTCGGTCCGTTTCATTTTGAAAGTGCTCAGATCGAAGCGAATGACTTCCTTGCGGAAATGAGTCCGTAGCAGCGGATAGTTCCGGCGTTTTTGGCGATTTCTGGGGTTTATCTCCTCATAGCTAAAGCCGTTGTACAGTTCCAGGGCCATGATATTTGCTTCTTCATCCATGGTCATTTTGCCACTTCTCGCTCTGATGACCTTTACATTTCCCCGCTGGGCCGTATGGTCGTAGATCATGACATTCTCGAGCAGATTATCATTTTCACCTCCTTTCTTAGTGACCTTGATGGAATAGTCCTTGATACCGTTGTAGAATACTCCGGCCCGAAGGTTGAAGGCCGGCTTAATGCGGGTAATGTCCCACAGTAATGCCCCGCTCTTGAGGTTGGAATAAGGGATCACGTAGTTGCTGAAAAGGAAGGCTCCGATCGATAAAAAAAACATCGAAATGAGTAAGGGTCGCATGATCCGGAAGAGGGAGACGCCTGAACTCTTGAAGGCAACCAGTTCGCAATTTTCACCCATCTGACCGAAGGTCATGATGCTCGCCAGGAGAACGGCCAGAGGTAAGGCAAGAGGTACCAGGCTCGCCGAGGTATAGATCAGGAGCTTGGCAATGATATACCATTCCAGCCCTTTTCCGACCAGATCATCCACATACTTCCAAACGAATTGCATAAGCAGGATGAAGAGCATCACCATGAAGGAGATCATGAAAGGGCTAACAAAGGCCTTAAGGGTAAATTTGGAAATGACTTTCAATGCGTGTCGGAATTAAAATCCAACATCGATCACTTCGAATCCCGGATAGTTGCTTTCGTCAAATGAAAACGTACCGGCCGGTATATCAACATCCGATCGGAAGGTACTGATCTCGTAGGTTGTAATGGTTCCATCCTTGCCCTTTTCCATAAGGTATACGATCTGTTTGTTTTCCGGGTCTATGGCAAGCTCCACGATGCTATAGGGGACTGCATCGGCGTTTTCCGGGAAAAGGTAGATCAACTGTACCTCACGGTTACGGAAGGCTTTTTTATCCCCAAGTTTGTATTTGAATCCGCTTTCGTACATTGTAAGTAAGCGACTGAAGGTCAGAGCTTCCTCCTCCATATCTTCGACGTTCATGGTCTCCACCACTTCGTCGTTAGGCAAAATACGCCAAACCTGTTCACCGTTACTGATCTGTTCGTTTTCCCCGAGCGTTAAATGATGCTGATCTCCCTGGATCAGTATGTTACCGGTCATGGTGCTGGTCGGAATATTGGCTGCTTTATTTTCCAGTGAAACCGTGAAGTCCAGGGCAATATTCCTGTAGCTCCTGGTTTTGGCTGATACTTCGTCAAGCAGGGCCTTCGCGGCCGGGTCCTGTTGTGCTACGGCAGCCAATGCCAGCACCATTGTGACCATTGTAAATATCTTTTTCATCAATTATTAGCGTTATTCCTTCTCTCGTTTCAAATGTTCTTCCAGGGCCATTTCATCCGGGATCAGTACCTCGCGTGCCCTGGAGCCTTCGAATGGACCTATGATCCCGGCTGCTTCGAGCTGGTCAATGATCCGCCCTGCACGGTTATAGCCCAGTTTCAGCTTGCGCTGCAAAAGACTGGCCGATCCTTGCTGATGCTGAACCAAAATGCGTGCCGCTTCTTCAAACATGCTGTCGCGATCATCCAGATCGATCTCTCCGACTCCCCCCCCTTCTTCACTTACATATTCGGGGAGTAGGTGAGCTTCGGGATAAGCCCGTTGGTTTCCAATGAAGTCTGTGATCTTCTCCACCTCTGACGTATCCACAAAGGCACACTGTAGGCGGGTAAGCTCACTGCCCTGGGCAATTAGCATGTCTCCCTTACCGATCAGCTGATCGGCTCCACCTGCATCCAAAATGGTCCGCGAATCAATTTTACTTGTTACACGGAAAGCGATCCGTGCCGGGAAGTTGGCCTTGATGATACCCGTGATGACATTTACGGACGGACGCTGGGTTGCGATAATCAGGTGGATCCCGATCGCACGGGCCAGCTGTGCTAATCGGGCAATAGGTGTTTCCACTTCCTTACCGGCGGTCATGATGAGGTCCGCAAACTCGTCAATCACCAACACAATGTAGGGAAGGAATCGGTGCCCTTCTTCCGGATTCAATTTCCGCCCGACAAATTTTTTATTGTATTCGACAATGTTCCGGCACTTGGCCGTTTTAAGGATTTCATAGCGGTCACCCATCTCCATACACAAGGAGTTCAGGGTATTGATCACCTTTTTGGTATCGGTGATGATCGCTTCCTCCTCACCAGGTAATTTCGCTAGGTAATGACGTTCGATCTTATTGAACAAGGTGAGTTCCACCTTCTTCGGATCCACCAGAACGAATTTCACTTCGGCCGGATGTTTCTTATAGAGGAGGGAGGTTAGCACCGCATTGAGTCCGACCGACTTACCTTGTCCCGTAGCTCCGGCCATCAGTAAGTGCGGCATTTTAGCCAGGTCCGTTACAAAGGTTTCGTTGGAGATGGTTTTTCCGAGGGCAACCGGAAGCTGCATATCAGCCTTTTGAAACTTTTCGCTGGCGATCACCGAGCGCATAGACACAATGTTTTTCCGGGCGTTAGGCACTTCGATACCGATGGTTCCTTTACCGGGGATCGGTGCGATGATCCGAATTCCGAGGGCCGATAAACTCAAAGCGATATCGTCTTCCAGGTTTCTGATCTTGGAGATGCGGATCCCGGCCTCCGGTACGATCTCATACAAAGTGATCGTTGGTCCGATCGTGGCCTTGATCCTGGATATCTCGATATTATAGTTGCGGAGCGTTTCAACGATCTGGTTTTTATTGGCCTCCAACTCGCCCTGATCCACCGTAATGTTCGACTTCCCATAGTCGTTTAAAAGATCAATGGCCGGAAACAGGTATTTGGACAGATCAAGCCGTGGGTCATACGCTCCGTAGGACTCGACTTTTTGCCTGGCTTTGGCATCTTCCTCACTTAATTCTTCCTCTTTCGTTTCCTCCACGCTCAATTCAACATCATTAGCCATCGTTTCCGGCCCTGCATTAGCTGATCCGGAAGCAGATACCGGGGTAGGAGCTGGCCCGGGCACCGCTGCTGATCCCACTTCTTCTGCAGCGGTGCCCAGATCAATGACCTGTTCCACGTCGGGTTCCCCTTCATGGGTCGTTCCCACGGATGGTTCTGCCTTAACGGCGGCGTTTTCCGATCCGGGGGTGGGCTCATCGGCCCGTGAGGGCCTGACAAACCATTTCTGAAGGTGTGCCGGAGTGATATTGAAGAAGCGGACAATACCCACAAGTACCAGGAAGAACAGTACGAGGGCGGTTCCAACTGTGCCGAGGCTTTTCCCCATCCAGAAGGAAACGTAGTAGCCTGCACCACCGGCCCACACAGGATGCGATCCAGAGAACAGGAACCCGGTCAGTGCTACGAACCAGATCATGGCAAGCAGTCCGCGCCAAAGTAGTTTGCGTGGCTTCAGGCGTTTGGATTGGAACAGCACCCTGATGCCGAGGATCAGCAGAAAGTAGGGAAAAAAGTACGCACTCACCCCGAAGTACCGCCACACGAAGAAGTGCGACACCACCGCACCGGCCTTGCCTAAAATATTGTGCACGTCGCTGGCCAGCAGCTCTTCGCCGATCTCGCTTTGATCGTACGACCAGTGAAAGAAAAAGCTCGTGAACGCGATGAATCCGAAAAGCGCGAAAAAGAGCAGCAGCAGTCCGGCCACGGTATGCGTGCTTTTACGCCGATACCACGCGTTTTGGTTGATCTTCTTCGGGTCGGAAGTTTTTTTGGGGGTCTTTGCTTTCGCCATAGGTTGAGGTCCGCGTCAAAAATACAAAAGTTACCCCATCGCCACGGGCCGTTGAATTTCCATAACTTTGCCGCCCAGATAAAACGATTTTATGAGTCGGATCAAGGTGCTCACTTCGCTCTCGGAACTGGGCGCCGGCACGCGTGGCGCCAGCCTGGGTTTCGAAGCCCTGAGGGTCGCGGCTTTTAATGCCGGAAGCCAGTTTTTCGCGCGCCATCAGCAGGAGGTGATCCCGACTGCCAACGAACATCTTTTTGATCCCGTTGATACACCTAACGGAAAACACATTACCGCTATTGCTGATCAGTATGATCGCATTGAGGCATCTGTTTCCAACGCCCTCACGGGCGGATTTTTTCCGCTGATCATCGGGGGTGATCACAGCGTGGCGGGTGGCACCATCGCCGGGATCAGGAAGGCCTATCCGAACGATCGGATCGGAGTGGTTTGGATCGATGCCCATGCAGATCTGCACTCCCCGTACACAACCCCCAGTGGAAACGTGCACGGTATGCCCCTGGCGACGGCCTTGGGCAAAAATAACGAGGAGTACTGCATCAATGATATTCAGGATGCCACCCTGGAAGCCTGGAACCGGATGAAAGGCCCCGAACCACGGGTGCTTCCGGAGGATCTGTTCCTTATTGCCGTACGGGACACCGAAGAGCCGGAAGACAAACTGATCGCGCGGGAAGGAATCAAAAACTACCAGGTGGACGAAGTCCGCAACCGTGGAGTATGCCCCGTTGCTCAGGAGATCCTGGGACAACTATCTGACTGTGACCGGATCTATATCAGTTTTGACGTTGATTCCCTGGATGCCACCATTTCCATGGGTACAGGAACTCCGGTGTATCATGGTATCTGGGAAAGTGAGGCAGAAGATCTGCTAACCAGGTTCGCCTCATATCCGAAAGTATGCTGCATGGAATTTGTAGAGATCAACCCGTGCCTGGATAACAAGGGAAACGTCATGGCTGAAACAGCTTTTCAGCTATTGAAAAAAACCGCACTAACCCTTGAAAAGCGCCTGACCGGATGACAATAGACGAGAAAATAAGGCAGGCCGTGGCCGAAGCCTTTGAATTACTATATGATCGGGATCCGTGCAGCGATCTGAGCCTGCTCACTGTCCGGGACACACCGAAACAGTTCGCAGGGGACAAGACCATATGGACATTTTCATTGTTTCACAGTAAGAAGGATCCCCTGACCAGGGAAAAGGCGGAGCAGATTGGAAAAGGATTAGGTACGCATCTGATCGGGAAACACGATTGGATTACCGCATTTAACGTGAAGGGATTCTTTTTGAATTTGGAGCTGAGCGATGATGTATGGCTCCATTTCTTTACAGAGCATGCGGCAAATCCCAATTTTGGGATAAAACAACCCAGCAGGGAAGCTCCGGCCGTGATGGTTGAGTACAGCTCACCGAATACAAACAAGCCATTACACTTGGGGCACATCCGAAACTGCTTGCTCGGGTATTCCGTATCCGAGCTTTACAAAGCGGCCGGAAAACGGGTATTGAAGGTGCAGATCATCAACGACCGTGGAATTCATATTTGCAAGAGTATGCTGGCCTGGCAGAAATTTGGCAATGGCGAAACTCCGGAATCCTCGGGGATCAAGGGCGATCACCTCGTAGGTAAGTACTATGTGCGGTTTGATCAGGAATACCGCAGGGAAGTTGCGGAGCTGATCAAAGGTGGCACTACGGAGGATGAGGCGAGAAAACAGGCACCACTTCTTACCGAGGCACAGGAAATGCTGCGTGCCTGGGAGCAAGGCGATGCTGAAGTGACGGCACTGTGGAAAAAGATGAATGGTTGGGTCTATGCCGGATTTGATGCGACCTATAAGCGTTTGGGCGTGGACTTTGATCATAACTACTACGAGAGCGAGACTTACAAATTGGGGAAATCGATCGTGGAGGATGGACTCAAAAAAGGCGTATTTTGTCGCAAGGACGATAACTCGGTCTGGTGTGACCTGACCGAAGAGGGGCTTGGCGAAAAATTACTGCTGCGGTCCGATGGCACAGCTGTGTACATGACCCAGGACCTGGGGACAGCCGTACAGCGTTTCGGGGATTACGATATCGATCGTTTTATTTACACAGTGGGAAACGAGCAGGACCACCATTTCAAAGTCCTGTTCCTGATCCTGGGAAAGCTCGGTTACGACTGGGCAAGCGAACTGCATCACCTGAGTTACGGAATGGTGGATTTGCCTCACGGCAAGATGAAAAGCCGCGAAGGTACGGTCGTTGACGCGGATGATTTGATGCGCTCAATGGATGAATCGGCCCGCAGCATTGCCGGGAAGCTCGGTAAGCTGGATGAATTGTCTGATGAAGCGAAGGAGGAATTGTACCACCATATCGGGGTGGGCGCCCTAAAGTACTTTATTTTGAAAGTGGATCCGAAAAAACGTATGACGTTCCATCCGGAGGAGTCCATCAATTTTAACGGTCATGCCGGTCCGTTTATCCAGTACGCGTATGCCCGTATTCAGAGCTTGCTTCGCCGGGCCGGAAAAGAGCATCATCAACCCGTTAGGGTTGCAGGATTGGATCCGTCTGAAAAGAGTGTGCTCAAGTCGCTGGCCGGATATCCACAAGTGGTGCAGCGAGCTGCAGAGGATATGAGTCCGGCCCTGATGGCGAATTACGTGTACGAACTGGTGAAGACCTACAATGGGTTTTACCGGCAGGTGTCGGTTTTCAGTGCGGAAAGCCCGGAGCAGGTGGCTTTTCGTGTGCAATTGAGTAAGTTTGTGGGACACGTGATCAAAACATCAATGAAGACATTGGGGATTGTGGTTCCTGATCAGATGTAGGCAGGAAAGAAATGTTTGAGAATTTAAGCGATAAGCTGGAAAAGGCCTTTCAGGTCCTTAAGGGCCATGGGCAGATTACAGAGGTAAACGTTGCTGATACCCTGAAAGAGGTGCGCCGGGCCTTATTGGATGCTGATGTGAACTTCAGGATCGCCAGGGAATTTACCAATCGGGTAAAGGAGAAGGCTTTGGGGCAGAAAGTGCTGAGCAGCCTGAAACCGGGTCAGCTGCTGATAAAGATCGTGAAGGATGAGCTGACCGAGCTGATGGGGAGCGAGCAGGTGGAAGTGGCTTTGGATGGCAGGCCAACAGTTGTGCTGATTGCTGGTTTGCAGGGTTCTGGCAAAACGACCTTCAGTGCCAAGCTCGCGAAGTATTTAAAGAGCAAGCGAGGCCAGCATCCCTTGTTGGTAGCGGGCGATGTTTACCGTGCAGCTGCGATTGATCAGCTCAAAATACTGGGAGAACAGATCGGGGTTGAGGTATTTGCTGAAGAAGGTCATGGGGATCCGGTTGATTTGGCCAAAAAGGGGATTGCGCATGCCAGGCAGAGTGGTAAAAATCTGGTCATTATCGATACGGCTGGACGACTGGCGGTGGATGAGGAAATGATGAACGAGATCCTGAATATCAAATCAGCCGTAGATCCGAACGAGACTCTGTTCGTTGTCGATTCCATGACCGGACAGGATGCAGTGAGTACTGCGAAAGCCTTCCATGACCAGCTCCATTTCGACGGGGTGGTTCTGACCAAGTTGGACGGTGATACGCGCGGTGGTGCTGCCCTTTCGATCAGATCTGTAGTCAATAAACCGATCAAGTTTATTGGTATCGGTGAAAAAATGGATGCTCTGGATGTCTTTTACCCGGAGCGTATGGCAGATCGTATCCTCGGAATGGGGGATGTGGTTAGCCTGGTGGAAAGAGCCCAGGAACAATTTGATGAAGAAGAAGCGCGCCGCGTACAAAAAAGGATCGCCCAGAACAAGTTCGATTTTGATGATTTCCTGAAGCAGATCAGGCAGGTCAGGAAAATGGGATCTATCAGAGACTTGCTGGGTATGATCCCGGGTATGGGCAAGACCATTCGGGATCTGGACATTGATGACGATGCCTTCAGGCATATTGAAGTAATGATCGGATCCATGACTCCGAAGGAACGTCGGGAACCCAGGATCATCAATGGATCGCGCAGGAAACGGATCGCCAGGGGAAGTGGCACAAGTGTACAGGAAGTGAACCGTTTGCTAAAGCAATTCAGCGAAATGAGCAAAGTAATGCGGATGATGCAGGGTGGTGGCGGTCGTAAAATGGTGAATATGATGAACCCCATGCGCAGAAACATGCCAGGTATGTAAACCGGTCCTATGCTGTTGATCAACGGGAAAGTCACTGCTCAAGAGATCAGGGAGGAAATTGCGGAGGAAGTGCGCACCCTTCGTGCCGCAGGCACTCCTCCTCCCCATCTTGCGATGATACTCGTGGGAAATGACGGAGCAAGCGAGAGCTATATAAACGGTAAGATCAGGGATTGTGAGCAGGTCGGGTTCCATTCCACGTTGATCACAATGGATGAAGATGTTACGGAAGAGCAGTTGCTCAGTAAAGTGGCCGAACTGAATGTCGACGAGGACATCAATGGTTTCATTGTACAGTTGCCCTTGCCAGGGCACATAGACAAACAAAAGGTGATTGAGGCCATAAACCCGAAAAAGGACGTGGATGGATTTCATCCGGTGAATTACGGACGCATGGCCCTGGGCCTGGATACGTTTCTGCCAGCCACTCCGATGGGCATCCTGGAACTCATCAGGCGGTACGATCTGCCTACGGCAGGAAAACATTGTGTGGTACTTGGGCGTAGTCATATCGTAGGTGCACCAATGGCCATATTGATGGGACAGGATCATTACCCGGGTAACGCCACGGTGACGATGGCACACAGCTGTACACAGAGTTTGAAGGAATTGACGCTCACTGCGGATATTTTGATCGTAGGGATCGGAAAGCCTGGTTTTGTGACGGCTGACATGGTGAAGGAAAGAGCCGTTGTGATCGATGTCGGTACCACCCGTGTACCTTCGGTGGAGGTCAGGAGTGGGATTCGGCTGAAAGGAGATGTGGATTTTGATGGGGTAAAAGAGAAGGTTTCGGCAATTACCCCGGTTCCTGGAGGAGTGGGCCCTATGACACGTGTCGCTTTGCTGTTGAATACCTTAAAAACGATCAAATAATAAAAACACCTTATGAAAAAGCTATTGCCCGTATTTTTTTACTGGAGCCTGCTGATGACTGCCTGTGCTCCAAAAAGTGATGATGGATCAGGCGAAAAAACGGAGAGCATGGAAAAAACCATGGCTCATTGCGAGTATGCCTTTGATCCGGATTCCACTCAATGTATTTGGACTGGTTTCAAGTTTTCCGAAAAGGTGGGAGTGAGCGGTACCTTTACGAATATCATTACGGATGGGTTCCAGCAGCACAAGAGTATTATTCAGGCCATTGGAAATGCTTCCTTCAAGATCCCGGTGACCTCAGTTGAATCGAATGACGAAGATCGCAACAGGAAAATCGTCGAATACTTCTTCAAAGGCATCCATACCGATGTGATCTTCGGGTATGTTTCAAAAATGGACGGGGATGATCACAGGGGTACTGCCGAGGTGATGATTTCGATGAACGGAAAGGAAACTCCGGTGTTTATGCCCTACACCTTTGAGGACAATGTTTTGACCATGGCCACTATCATTGATGTGAATGACTGGAACGGCCAGATTGGGATTGATCAATTGAACGAAGTTTGCTACGATCTGCACAGGGGAGCGGACGGCATATCCAGGCTTTGGCCGGAAGTGAAAATCGAGATCAAGGCTGTCTTTAACCGGATCTGTCAGTAATATTTCGATTGCCTACTCGGGGGGTAAGGGAGGTTCCTTGAAATCAAAAGGCCTTTTTTCCATCCAAATAGTTGTTCCCTCTTCGCGAATTTCACGAAATCCGAGCAAATGAAATATTTGCCGTGGATAGAATCGGGCTATACCTGTATTGACAAGCAAGATCCGTTTTTTGTCTTTAACTCCCTTGACCCCTGGAAGTACAGGAAGCAGCTTGTAGATCCCTATGTGTCTCAGGAACACGGATACCTTTAGCCAGAAACGCCTGATGCGCTGGATGTGAAAGAAGCCGTCACTTCCTTGCTTCTGATACAGTGGCATAAAAATGCGGCCTTTTCCAGGCATACGTATGGGCCCATTCTTGTCTCTGGCCAGTATCTGCCCTTTTTCAACCCGTTGGAAATTGGCATATCCCGGTTTCATTACAAATTCATCGTCTGACGAAATTCCGTGCCGGTAAAGCACTTCGTAAAAGTTTGCTAAGTGTCCGCCCAATTCCGAAAGGCGATCCAGGCCCAAATTGATCCGTTGAATATGTCGCTTATCGATCATGCCGAGTCGGTAAAGGATCACCTGGGTAAAAGCCTCATGCGCCTCGATAGTCTCAGGAGCCTTGTGCTGCCCTGCTTCGAACCCAATCGATAAATGTCCCAGCTCGTTGATATAGCTTAGCAGTGGGCTGTTGAGCTGTTCTTCGACGCCGAGGACAATGGGTACGGGAATGCCGTCCACCAGATTGCGATTGCGCAAGGTATCCCCAATCATTACAAAAGGAGGGCTTACCGCTGATGTAGTGTGCAGATCGAGAAAGCAGATGGGCCCCTTACGATCCAGCATGGCTTCATGAATTCGATACTGGAGTTCATGGTACTCATCGTGTTCGCTGCCTGGTTTATTATCTGCCAGATCTTTGAAATCCCGATGCCACATCCTGTTCAAATCGTACGTGATGAACCGGGACCCCTCCAAAAGTGCCCGCCTGTTTCCGCGTAAGGCGAGTATCTTGCCGCAGGCAAGGGAGAGATCTCCGTTTTCAAAAGCTCTTTGGATGTGCTCCAGGGCGAGTACACCGGAAGGCTCATTTCCGTGGATGCCGGCGACGATCAATACGGTGGGGCCTGGGACGCCACTGTCGATGTCGATAATGACCCGACTTGCCAAAGCAGATGTGAATTCGGTAGTCAATGCAGATCAGTTTTTTAGTAATTCCTGCAGGAAGTGGTCGGCCACGTTAACGAAATCATGTTCGGTAACAATGCCTATGAGCTCTTTTTTGGTACGAACTACCGGCAGGCAACCGATGTTGTGTTTTCGCATCAATGAAATGGCGTCTTTGGTTAATGTGTCCGGGGTGACACAAATCGGTTTTTTGATCATCACGTCCTTTACAAGCACCTCCTGAGTTTCATCTGTCAGGCGGGTTGAGTAATAGAGGATCAGGCTTCCGGAAGTAAGGAGTCCGACCAGCTCGCTCCGTTCGTTCTCGACGAGCACATATCGGATCCTACGCCAGTTCATGATGCTTGGAACGATATCGAGCAGGTCGTTTTCATTGACTGTGATCAGGTTGGCCGACATAATTTGATCAATGCGCCAATACCGGTTGATCCAGCTGCCTGCCTCGTTGATCTTGCTGAGAGACCATTTGTGAACAGGGATATTGCGCTTTTGACGCTTGGCAATTCCAGCCGTAATGGCAAGCATGATCTCATCTTTGGTTCCGTTGTTCTTAAGTCTGTCAAAGGAATCCAGGATCCATTGGCTACCGGAATTTCCGCTTTTTACCCGGCCCTCAATGACATTCAGATAGCGAGTGATGTCTTTTTCATGGATCCCGGCTTTGTGAAGTCCCTCTTTGGCCAATGGGATCAGCACGTCGGTCAGGAGATCCTGTGCACTGTATACTTTGTCGTCGAGCCAGCGGAACATGGTCCCCATACCCATACGGCAAGCCCGATTGAAATTTGTTTTGATAACGTCGAAATCGTGGGTTTGATCCAGGTTTCGGTATTCATCGGGCATACCATGCATGAGTCCCAGCCAGAAAGTCATATTGGCTATTTCGTCAATTACGGATGGGCCGGAAGGTATATAACGGTTTTCGATGCGCAGATGCGGGACCCCATTAGTTGAACCAAAGCAGGCCCGGTTCCATTTATAGATAGTGCCATTGTGTACTTTCAGTGCAGTAAGGTTTGGGATCTCATCATGCTTTAGCCGTTCCAGTGAGTCTTCTTCGATCTCCGAACTGATCAGGACGCGATAACGGGCAATATCTTCCTTGTACAGGTCAACGATGCTGCCTTTGAGCCATGAAGTACCCAGGAGCACTCGTGGAGCATCTTCCCGGGCGTATTGATGGTTGCTCCTAGTGTCGATGGATTGTTGAAAAAGTGCAATTCGCGTTTCGCGCCATAAACGCCGTCCAAAAAGAAGGGGAGAATTCGTGCAGGCACTAAGCACCGGGCCGGTTATCGCCTGAGCCCAGTTGTAGTAGGAAGTAAAATCTTTGGCGCCTACCTGGAAGTGAATTTGAAAACTGGTATTGCAGGTTTCAAACATGAGGGAATCGTGCCTGGTAATAAGCTCATCGGTCCCTTCGATCCGAAATTCATAGTCTTCGCCGCGTAACTGGGAGAGCCGGTTGTTCATTGCGAAATAACGGGGAAATGGAGTCAGGTTCTTCAACGTCATATCAGACAGTCGGATACTGGGCAGTATCCCTACCAGAATATAGTCCAGGTCGTATGATTTCAGCCCTTCTCTCAAACACTTCAGGCACTCTTTTAGCTGTTCTTCCATCTGACGAAGACAGCCACCTTTGAACTCGGCCGGATCCAGGTTCACTTCCAGGTTGAAACGGCTCAGTTCATGTGTGAATTTTTCGTGATTGAGGCTCTTCAGGACGTCCAGGGCTTTCGGTGCCGGGCGATAACCTTTGTCAATGAGGCAGAGTTCCTGTTCGACTCCGATCCGGTGAACTCCTTCCTCGATCATTCCCCGATCAATCATGATCTCCAGGGCGCGAATATCCCTGATGAGTCGCTTCATGAACTCCTTTAGCTCTCCGGCTGTAGAGTCCTTGCGCACGTTCATTTCTGGCATGGTACCGGCTTATAATTCCCGGCAAAATAGAAAAAAAACAGGACTTGTTTTAGGGGAAGCCTTCAGAGCCATTTCGAATTCCGAAGTAAAGTGAATAGTATTATGCAAGCTGGAAGAACAGCTGCACCACAAGGAAGTTGGTTTCGCTCTCAGGGTAAAAAAAAGCCTCCCAAACAGTGAGAGGCTTTTTTCTGGTGGTGCATACTTTACTCTTCAGTGCAAATCCACTTGTACTCAGACTTAACACCCGACGTCGTATCATTATAAGTGCTATCCGGCTTCTCTTTAATCTCGTCCAGCTCATCTTTGCAATACTCTTTTTCTGAATTCACAACGGAGTCAGTTACTACAGGAATGTTGTTCACGGACAAACTCAATACACGTTCACAATTCTCACATTTTTTGCAGGAAGTAAATGACATTGCGACAATAGCTAAAACTCCGAGCGGGATGTAAACCTTCTTCATCATCTTCATTTTAAGTTAATGCTCCGGCACTCTGCCGAATTCATTTGCAAAGGTATAAAAAAAATTATTTCAAAAAAAAGGAAAAACTTTTTAATACTCAGGAGCACTTCCATAATTTTATGAACCGCAAAAGCCACTGTCTGATGACTTTTCGTTTTTTGTACCTTTAGGAGCTAATTTAACCCATGGTGATCCAGATCGTAGCCCTTGTTTGCCTCACTATTCTCGTGCTGGCGTTGATCCGCCGCCGTCGCTTTTGATCAGGCGGTGTTTTAACGGGGAAGGAATTCATTCTGAACCAAATTCGTCGGACGAATTATGGTAGGCGTTTATGCTTGGAGCACTGATGGGTGGCAAAAGGCAGGTATATCTATGAAAAGAATAGCGCTCCTGTTATGCTGCGGCGTACTCATCGCGCCGTTGAAGGCGCAGACTGCAACCGACGTTATACGGAAGGCCGATGAAAAACTGCGGGGGCAATCAAGCTGCGCCAACGTCACTATCAGGATCGTGCGTCCCAGCTGGAATCGCGATATCACTACGACGAGCTGGTCGCTGGGGTCAGACTACGCACTGATCTATATTTCAGATCCGGCCCGGGACGCCGGAACCGTGTTCCTGAAGCGCAACAAGGAGATCTGGAACTGGCAGCCAGCCATAGAGCGAACCATCAAGCTACCGCCGAGCATGATGATGCAGAGTTGGATGGGATCCGATTTTACGAATGACGATTTGGTCCGCGAATCAAGCATTGTGAACGACTACACCCACGAATTTGATGGCGATACGATCATTCAGGGGTACGATTGCTACAAGATCGTGCTGACGCCAAAACCGGATGCAGCGGTTGTTTGGGGCAAGATCATCAGCTACATCTCCAGGAACGGATCGCTGCAACTGATGGCAAAGTTCTACGACGAAGACGGTTATCTGATCAATCAGATGCAGGGCTTCGATATAACAGAATTCGACGGGCGCACTCTTCCCGGGCGCGTGCGCATGACGCCGATGGAAACACCGGAACAGTATACGGAAATGGTTTATAGAGGCCTGAAATTTGACATTGATGTAACACAGGAATTCTTTTCGCAGCGCAATATGAAACGTATTCGCCCATGATACTCCTGAAGCTGGCTTATCGAAACCTTTGGCGAAACAAGCGCCGCACATACATCACTATTGCGTCGGTGCTGTTCGCCGTGTTTTTTGCAGTACTCCTGCGCAGCATACAGCTCGGGGTCTATGAAAAAATGATCGGAAACGTGGTGGGCCAATACAGCGGTTACATGCAGATCCATAAGAAAGGCTACTGGGAAGAGCAGACGATCGATAACGTGATTCCCTACTCCGATTCGTTGGCCATGACAGTGGAGGGAAACGACCTGATCCGGCAAGTGTTGCCACGTCTGGAGGGCTTCGTGCTGGCAGCCACAGATGACCACACCAGGGGAGCCATGATCAACGGAATTGACCCGACCAGGGAAGGCGCCATGCTGCAGCTCAACAAAAAGTTGGTGAAAGGGAAGGTCTTCGCGGCGGATGACAAAAGTGTGTTGCTGGGTGAAGGATTGGCTGACTACTTCGGCCTCACGGCCGGAGATACACTGGTCATGCTCGGGCAGGGATATCGGGGTATATCGGCCCGCGGAAAATACCCCGTGGCGGGGATCGTCAAGTTGAATGCCCCCATCCTGAACGATAATCTGATTTTTATGCCACTGGCCGAAGCACAGTGGTTCTACGGAACAGAGGGCATGATCACGGGCTATGTGCTCGACATGAACTACAACGACAATATACCGCGTTTAGCCCGGAGAATTGAAGCGCAGGTCGATACTGCCCAATACGAAGTGATGGCCTGGCAGGAGATGATGCCTGAGTTGGTACAGGTGATCCAGGCCGATAGTGCAGGTGGGCAAATCATGTTATTCATTCTGTATATGGTCATCACTTTCGGAATGTTCGGTACAGTACTCATGATGACGGCTGAGCGGCAATACGAATTCGGCGTACTGATCAGCATTGGCATGAAGCGCTGGCAGCTGGCAATGACAGTCTTGTTGGAAAGCATTTTCATCAGCACTATTGGTATGATCCTCGGCCTCATTGCTGCATTCCCGATCATACTGTACTTTCACAGGAACCCCATTGATCTGGCTGGCAATGCAGCTCAGGCTATTGAAAAATATGGGTTTGAAGCTGTGATGCCCGCCAGCTTGGATCCGTCTGTCAGCATCACACATGCATCCATCATATTGATCATCAGCATACTCATCAGCATTTATCCGATACTGATCCTCGCCCGGCTGAAACCGGTCAGGTCCATGCACGTATAACATATGATGACATTATTCAAGATCGCCTGGCGAAACATCTGGCGCAACCGGCTCCGAAGCGGAGTGGCTATCACGAGCATCGTGCTGGGCATCTGGGCGGGCTTGTTTGTCACTGCTCTTTCAGTCGGACTCAACCAGCAGCGGAAGGAGTCGGCCATTGAAAATTCGATCAGCCACGTACAGTACCACCACCCGGAGTTCCTGAAAGACCGCAATGCGAAGTTCGTGATCGGGGAATGGTACGATGTCGTCACCGCAATCAAACAGAATACTACCGTAAGGTCCTACACCATGCGGGGACTGGTGAACGGAATGGCCTCTTCGGCCCGGAGTGGAAACGGGGTCGTGATCAACGGGATCAATCCGGATATGGAAGCCCGTGTTACCACAATCGCCAAAAAAGTGGTTGACGGCACCTTCCTTCCGCCCGAAGGGCGATATCCGGTCATTTTGGGTCAGGTTCTGGCCAGGAAAATGAACGTGCGCGTACGCAGTAAGATCGTGCTGACCTTTCAGGATGGTAACAGTGAGATCGTGGCGGGGGCGTTTCGCGTGGCAGGGATCTATAAGACGGTGAATACGAAATACGACGAAACAAATGTGTTCGTGCGGCTGAGTGATCTGGAGACGCTGTTGAACACGGATAACGCTATAAACGAGGTGGCAGTGCTATTGAACGATTTTGAGGTGATACCACCGTTCGTGGAGCGGCAACGGGCTAAATTTCCCGACCTGAAGATCGAACCGTGGAATGAGATCTCGCCGGAGTTGGGGTATGCCGACGAAATGATGGAGGTATTCCTGTATCTTTTTCTGGGTATCCTGCTTGCGGCGCTGTCGTTCGGCATCATCAACACCATGCTCATGGCGGTGCTGGAGCGCAGGCGGGAGCTCGGCATGCTCATGGCGGTAGGCATGAACAAGGGCCGGATCTTCTCAATGATTATTTTTGAAACCATGGCGATCGCCCTCGCGGGCGGACCAATGGGTATTGCGCTGGCGTGGATCACGATCACTTATTTTCAGTCCGCAGGACTGGACCTGAGTATCTATGCGCAGGGCCTGGAGGAATTTGGAATGAATTCCACCGTATATCCCCGTCTGGAAACAAAATATTACTGGTCGCTAGCTCTGATGACCATGGTGATGGCTGCCTTTGCGAGCATGTATCCGGCCTGTAAAGCACTGAAGATGGATCCAGCCGAAGCAATAAAAACAATCTGATATGGCCGTTATTGAAACCAAAAGTCTAGTGAAGATCTATCGGGATGGCCACATTGGCGTGCCCGCAGTGAATGGCGTGGACCTGCAGGTTCAGCCCGGGGAATTTACCGCCTTGGTGGGGCCTTCCGGATCTGGAAAAACCACATTGCTGAATATGATCGGCGGGCTGGATAAACCCACGGATGGTACCGTCCATGTAGACGAGACCGACCTGAGCACTCTGCGCGACAATCAACTGATTGATTTCCGCCTGCGAAAGATTGGCTTCGTGTTTCAGGCCTATAATTTGATCCCGGTGCTGACGGCCACGGAGAATACCGAGTTCATTATGCTCCTGCAGAAGCGCCCAAAGAAAGAGCGCAAGAAACGAACACGGGAACTGTTGAAGGAAGTCGGGCTGGAAGACAAGCTGAACAAACGGCCAATGGAGCTATCAGGCGGACAGCAACAGCGGATCGCCGTGGCCCGGGCCCTGGCATCAAAACCAGCCGTAATCCTGGCTGATGAGCCAACCGCCAATCTCGACAGTCGCTCCACAGCGAACCTGCTCGACATTATGGCACGACTCAATAAGGAGGAGCACATCACCTTCCTCTTCAGTACTCATGATCAGCGTGTGATCAACCGTGCCCGCCGGGTGGTGACCCTGGAAGACGGAAAGATCATCAGGGATGAGACACCTGAGAAATAGTGTTTTAGCATTAGCTATAGCCGGTATGGGACTCGTTCTGAAGGCCCAGAACCGGCTGGAGGTTAACGGCTATATCAAGCTCCTTGGTACCGCAACGGACCTTAGTCGCAAGATCCCGGAGTTGTTCATTGATCCCGGCAATCTGGAATACACCTATTTCGACTACCAGATCCACAACCGTTTCAATTTTGAGTACCGTCCCGGGAAACACTGGCGTTTCAGGGCTGGTATGCGCAACCGCCTTTTCTGGGGTTATCAGACCAGCCATCAGGGCATTTTCCGCTCAGCGATTGATTCGGATCCCGGCTTTCAGGATCTGAGCTTCAGCTGCTTCAATATGGATGACCTCTTCCTGCATACCCTGTTCGACCGGGCTTACGCTGAATACCAGTCTGACCAATGGGAGTTTGCTATTGGCCGCCAGCGCATCAACTGGGGTATGAACACGGTTTGGAATCCCAACGACCTCTTTAATCAATACAACTACTTCGATTTCGACTACGAGGAACGTCCGGGTTCCGATGCCGTTCGCTTTACCCGCTATCTCGGCTACAATTCCAGGATCGAAGCAGCGGCCGCTCTGGATTTCGCGAATCAGCTGACTGCAGCCGCGCTCTACCAGTTCGGAGTAGGCACCTACGACATGCAGGTGGCCGGCGGCTGGTTCAAAGAAGATATCGCCCTCGGGGGCGGGTGGGCCGGAAACGTACACAATGCCGGATCCAAAGGGGAATTCACCTACTTCCACGGGATGCGGAACGAAAGCCCAAATGCCTTTTTGATCAGCTTCACTTTGGACTACGCTTTTGCCAATTCACTCTATATTGCAGGAAGCTATCTCTACAATTCAGGCGGATCACATGAACCGGATTTCGCGGATTTCGGTTCTGTCTCCGGACCGGGAGTTGTTCTTTCAGCCAAGCATCCCTTTTTTTTAAAAAGCACCGTTTTCGTTTCCGGAAGCTACCAGCTGACCCCACTCTTGCGAGTGGATGTGAGCCAGATGCTCACCACAAATTTTGGCAGCTACATTTTAATTCCAGGCATCAGTTACAGCATTACGCAAGATCTGGATGCCCTGCTCCTTGGACAGATCTTTTTTGGCAACCGGCTCTTCTCATTGCCTCCTCCTCTGCCGGAAGCTGATTTGGGCTGGGGCTATGTAAGTGGACTTGGGTTTATCCGTTTAAAATATGTCTTTTCCAAGAAATAGGTTTAGACAAAGAATGAACGCACAAGCCATGCGCAAGGCTGTTTTCAGGACAAGACTAAGTCCCTTTGCAGTATTGAAGCAAGGACAGCCATTACACAACGCCATGCATGAGTTTATTGAGCGGTTTGCTTAATAGAGCAATCAATAATGCGATTCCCAATAATGTGAACCCAATAGTCGAGAAAATGCTGACGTATTTGTTTAAGCCTTTTTCCAGCACAGATAATTTATGCTCACTGAAGACTGCGTTTAACGGATCTTCACCGGCGGAATAATTCCCGAGACCTTCACGAAAATAAAGCCAGGCTGCGAGATCAATGACTTCCGTACCCTTATCCTCTTTTAAAGCCTCTTTGTCGGAATTTGTAAGACGATCATATTCTTTGCCAAGTGTTGACCACTCATCGGCTTTTAGCCATTCGCTAAAGGATCCGATACCTCGGTCAAGCTTCCTGGAAGATAGCCATTCCGAGTAACTCAGATCTTGTTCCACAGCTGTACGGAACTGGACCCAATCCTGAACATCAAGGTACTTTGAAATCGTGATATTCTTCGACATTTTTCCCGACAAGGAAGTCCAGTTTTCAAAAGCCGCTTCATTACCCATTTCAACAAAACCATCCATAACGGTTGAGGATGGATCTATCAGTTCCGCATTTGTTTCAACACGATCATCACTTTCAGTCCCGGTCAGGGCAGCTATCTGACCTGCCAGGAAATTGGCAATTGCATAGCTCAGAAACCAGCCTCCCATAGCGGTACCTACGATATGTTTGGGCGCTAGCTTAGTTACCATGCTCAGGCCAATTGGAGACAAAAAGAGCTCGCCTGTTGTATGCAACAAATAAAGAAAGACCAAGGTCAGCAAGGGCACTTTAAACCCAGACTCCATGTTCAATGCAATCAGCGTTACCAAAAAACCAAGACCTAGTTGAAAAATACCAAGCGCGAATTTGATCGGAATGCTCGGATTTCTTCCTTTCTTTGTCAGCCTGATCCACATGACAGAGAAGATGAAACCAAAAATGATGATGAACAGCGGATTAAAAAACTGTGTCATAGATGCTGGCATCACCCATCCCAATATTTCGCGATCCACATTCCGGTCTGCAAAAAGTGTAAGCGAGGTTCCTGCTTGTTCAAAACAGGCCCAGAACACAATGTTGATCATAATGAAAATGACCAGGGCAATCATTCGATCGCGATAAACAGGGCCTTCTTTTGCTCCTGCCATAATGAGACTTGAGGCTACAAATATGAACAGGCTCAGGAATAGCCAATTTAATATCTCATTGTGTTTTAGCAGAAAGTAAAGTAGTGGAACGGCTATAATTAAAAGAAAGGTAGCCAGGTGAAATACTTTGAAGTTCCCGGCAATTTTTTTTAGTCCGGCATCCCGAATATCGACACCTTCCGCCTCAGCATATTTTTCTCTTCCGAAATAGAAGATCAGCAGACCAAGAAGCATCCCAAAACCTGCGAGCGCAAATCCTTTTTCAAATCCATATGTTTCACCAATGACTCCAACGAGTCCTGTTGCTAACGCTGCTCCGATATTGATCCCGATATAAAAAATGGTGAATCCCGAGTCTCTACGGGGGTCTCCATCTTCGTAGAGTTTGCCCACTATTGTGGAAATATTGGCTTTAAATAAACCGTTACCGATTATTAAGCCCCCCATACCCAGAAATAGCCAGGTCTCATTACCTCCGAGAATAAAGAACTCTCCAATGGCCATAAGAATAGCCCCCAACATAATGGCATACCGGTATCCAAAGATCTGATCGGCCAATCGTCCCCCAATTACAGGTGCCGCATAAACCAGGCCGGTATACGCTCCATATAAAATAGAAGCATCCGCATCGCCTTTAAAAAGCGACTTAATTAAATATAGGGTCAGGATGGTACGCATACCGTAGTAGCAAAATCGCTCCCACATTTCCGACATAAACAGCACCCAGAGTCCTTTCGGGTGCCCTTGCTTCACTTGTACTTCAGACATGGTGTTTTTGTTAGGTTGTCAATTTAGAGATTTTCCAGAATAAAACGGGTCATACTGGCATAAAGATGATTACGGGTGTTTCCCCCGTAAATTCCATGATTTTTATCGGGATACACAAGCAGATCGAACGGCACATCAGCTGCGACCAAAGCACGGATCATCTCCATGGTATTCTGATAGTGCACGTTATCATCGGCCGATCCGTGCACCAACAGGTAGGCACCTTTGATCTTCCCGACATGATTGATCGGTGAGTTATCGTCGTATCCATCTGCATTCTCCTGCGGGGTACGCATGTAACGCTCCGTGTAGATGGTATCGTAATAACGCCAGTTCGTTACCGGAGCCACTGCAATACTCATCTTAAATACATCGGCTCCTTTCGAGGCTCCCAGGCTAGCCATGTAGCCACCATAGCTCCAGCCCCAGATCCCGATGCGATCACCATCCACATAATCCAGGGACGCCAGGTATTTCGCTCCCTCAATCTGATCGGCGATTTCGTATTTTCCAAGCTGTTGATAGGTCACCGTCCGGAAATCACGTCCGCGGTGACCAGTCCCACGGTTGTCAATGCTCACCACGAGGTATCCTTTTTGATTCAGCATATGATACCACATTTGATTCTCGCCTCCCCACCTGTTCGTAACGGTCTGCGAGCCTGGCCCCCCATACACATACATGAGCATGGGATATTCCCTGGACGCGTCAAAATCTGCCGGCTTCATCATCCAGCCGTTGAGGCTGACCCCTTCACTCGTTTCAAACGTGAAGAACTCCTTGCTTCCCAGCGCATAGTCGTTGAGCGTTTCCTGCAGGGCTGCATTGTCCTCCATTACCCGGACTTCTTTTCCGGCCGCGGTGTACAGTGCATAAACAGCCGGCGTATCTGCATCACTGTGCGTATTAATAAAGTACCTGAAGCCCGAACTGAACTGAGCGGAATTAGTGCCTGCGGCACGACTGATCTCCGACAGATCCCTGCCGTTCAGCTTAACGCGATATATTTCGGTGTTGTACGGCTTGTTCACTGATGCCTGAAAATAGAGATATCCCGATTGGTCATCGTAGCCGTAGAAGCTCGTTACATCCCACTCTCCTGAAGTGATCTGGCGCTTCAGGGATCCGTCGGACCTATAGTGGTAGAGATGGTTGTAGCCATCCGCCTCGCTGGTCCACAGATAGCTGTTGTCCTTCAAAAAAGTGAGGTTATCTGTGATCTCGATGTAGGCCTCGGCCTTTTCAGTCATCAAGGTCCTGGAACTTCCGTTTTGCGGATCCACCAGCCGTAGCTCCAATTCGTTCTGTAAACGGTTCATGACCATCACGCACAAGGCAGCTGAATGGGCAGTCCATTTAATGCGTGGCACATAAAGATCGCCGGTCCGACCCAGATCCACATTGGTCACCTCCCGGGTCGTAAGATCGTAGATCCTGATCCCGACCTTCGAATTCGGTTCCCCGGCCTTGGGATATTTAAAGGTATAGTTCTCGGGATAGAGCTGGTTATTGAACAGGTCCATGTCCATCATCGGCACTTCGCTTTCATCGAAACGGTAAAAAGCGATTTTCTTGCCATCAGGCGACCAGAAAAAAGCCTTGTCGAAGGCGAATTCCTCTTCGTATACCCAATCTGTGCCACCGTTCAACACCTTGTTCCACTCACCATCAAAGGTAATTTGTATCTCTTCATCGCTTTCCAGGTTTTTGATAAACAGGTTGTTACTACGTACGAACGCCACCTTGGCTCCGGTGGGGCTAAAAGTGGCAAACATCTGCCTGCCATGGCTCAGTGGCATGGATTTGCCTGTGGCACGATCAAAAATGTAGTTCACTTCGCGGGTCGAATATCGATACACGCGTTCCATTTCCGTGGCGATCAGCATCAAACGCTCATTGTTGCTGAAACTGTATCCCTGGATCGATGCGCCGTCAATTTGCGCGTCCTCCACGAGCGTATCAACCACTTCACCGGTCTCGTAGCTGTATTGCAGCACCATCACCCCATCCTTTTCGTAGTTCATGGTGGTATAGTGTACACCATCGTTCATCGAACGCAGTTCGTACACGCCTTCGGAGCGAAAAACACCCTTGCGCCAGATATCCTCCACGGTAATCTCCTGAGCCGATACCGATCCGACCAGCAGCAGCAGCGCCACAAACCATTTTTCCATGTAGTCCCTTTTGATCAATGAGTGCTTACCGGCCTCACGGCCGGATATTAAAGCGGGCTAATTTAGTAATTTTGAGCAGTAACACACATTCCATGCCATATAGCCCCCTCACAGTAGAACGGATACGGGAACTAAGAGATCTGCTGGGAGCCGGTTACGTAAAAACAGATCTTGAAACACGTGCGGAGTATGGTCGCGATCATACGGAGGACTTGCAGCACAACCCCGACGTTGTGGTATTTCCCGGAACTACGGAGGAGGTGAGTTTATTGCTGAAGTGGTGTAATGCGCATCGCATTCCTATCGTGCCGCGAGGCGCTGGCACCGGACTTTCGGGTGGAGCTTTGCCGGTGGAGAAAGGGATCAGCCTCAGCATGAAGCGCTTTAACCGGATCCTCAGGATCGATGAGCGGAATTTTCAGGCGACCGTGGAACCAGGGGTTATCAATCAGGTATTTCAGGAGGCAGTGCAGGAAAAAGGGCTTTTTTACCCTCCTGACCCGGCCAGCAAAGGCAGTTGTAGCCTGGGCGGAAATTGGGCAGAGAATGCAGGCGGACCGAGGGCCTTAAAATATGGTGTAACCAATGAATACCTTTTGAATATGGAAGTGGTACTTCCGTCGGGAGAGGTGATCTGGACTGGTGCAAACGTGTTGAAGAATGCAACGGGGTATAATCTGACGCAGCTGATCGCAGGAAGTGAAGGAACCCTGGGTATTATTACAAAGGGGGTGGTAAAGCTGCGGCCCTTTCCCAGGGAGAACCGACTCATTCTGGTACCATTCCGTTCGGAGGAAAAAGCCTGTGAGGCGGTAAATGCGGTGTTTCGGGCGGGAATAGTGCCAAGTGCCATGGAATTTATGGAGCGGGATGCCATTCAGCTCACGCTCGACATGATTGACGATGCGCCCGAACTTTTGGGCCCTGACGATGCTGCCCATTTGCTGATCGAAGTGGACGGAAACGATCCGGACGTGTTGTTTGGGGAGCTGGAGAAGATCGTGCAGGTTATGGCAGAATTTGGTGCCGGGGAAATTCGGTTTGCGGAGAGCTCAGCAGAAAAGGACCGGTTATGGATGATCCGGCGCAGGGTGGGAGAAGCCGTAAAGGCACATTCCATCTATAAGGAAGAGGACACAGTGGTTCCGCGGGCCGAATTGCCTAAGTTGCTCAAGGGAGTCAGGGAGATCGGCAAGCACTACGGGTTCAGGAGCGTATGTTACGGTCATGCGGGAGATGGAAACCTGCACGTTAACATTTTGAGGGGCGCTCTGTCAGAAAGGCAATGGCGCCAGGAAATTCCCCTGGCGATCCGGGAGATCTTCCTGCTTTGCTTTAGCCTGGGTGGAACCATCAGTGGTGAACACGGGATCGGACTGGTGCAAAAGGACTACATGGACATCGTGTTTGACGAAGCTAATCTGGAGCTGCAAAAAAGGATCAGGGACGTCTTTGATCCGAATCAGATCCTGAACCCCGGCAAAATATTTCCCTGAACCGGATGTATATGATCTTTGCTTTCGTTCTTGCCTGATGCGCACACGGAAAAATACTATGTTTAGCTTGCCTTATGTTTAGTGTTTCTGTCGAGTGCAAAAAAGGAAGGTGAACCGATAGGAGTATAGGTCCGAATCTTTGTGTGATGCGGAGGAATCCGACTCGCACCACCATGCTATACGATCGCTTTTCCTGTTTTAGATCAGGGCCCGTATGAAATAGAAGGCCATTAAAAGACTTGCTCCGAGTTTGAGTCCGGTCCCAAGGAGGAATCCGGCCAGGGAGCCCAGGCCTGAACGGAAGGCTTTATTGAAATTGCCGGCATTGACCATCAATTCTGCTACGACGGCCCCCAAAAAGGGCCCGACGATGATCCCGACCGGCGAAAAAAAGACCCCAATAATGAGTCCAACCGTGGACCCACGGACTCCGGCTTTACTTCCCCCAAATTTTCTGGTCCCCCATATCGGCACGATGTAATCCAATACAGTAACAGCGGCGGCAACGAGCCCCATCATGATCAGGAAACGCATCGGGAAATCAACCCAGGAGGTCCACTCGAGAAAGAGCAGGCCCACAAAGCTGATCGGAGGCCCTGGAAGCACAGGTAATACGGCTCCCAGGATCCCTGCGAGCATGAATAGCCCACCGAGTATGGCCAGGAACCAATCCATGGATCAATTGCGTAATTTGGAGAGCAGGCGAAGGAACTCAAGGTATAGCCAAACAAGCGTGACCATCAGGCCGAAGGCCGAATACCACTCCACATATTTAGGTGCATAGGCAGCTGCGGCACGATCAATAAAGTCGAAATCGAGAATTAGGTTGAGGGCAGCGACAACGACCACCAACAAGCTGAAGCCAATACCAACCCAGCCACTGCTGTGGAGTACGGGAATTCCGACCGTGAAAAAACCCATGATCCAACTGAGCAGGTAGAGGAAAAAGACACCTCCGGTGGCCGCCACGATTCCCCAGCGCATTTTGTCCGTTACCCGAATAAGCCCGCTGCGATAGGCCAGTAACAAACTCAGGAAAGTGCCGAAGGTGAGCCCGACTGCCTGCAACACAATGCCATCGTAGAGATCTGCATACATAGCGGAAATGGCCCCCAGGAAAAGCCCTTCCAGCACTGCGTAAAGAGGTGCGGTAATGTTTGAGGACTGCGGGCGGAAAATGGTGATCATCGCTACGATGAATCCGCCCAGGGCACCGCCCCATATAAAGATCGGGTTAACAGTACCGGTCGCCAGGGTCTGGGACCAGGTCCAGCTCGCAGAAGCGATCGCCAGGGCAAGCAGTATGAAGCTTTTGTTTACTGCACCACTGATGGTCATGTGCTCCTGGGAGCTCAGGGTTTCCGTTGCCCCCAGGCCACGGATGATCTTATCGTTGAGAGCGGGATTGGATGTTCTTTGGATTAAAGCCATAACTCATTTTTTAATTTTTGATCTTCATAGGAGGGATTAAAGATAAACAGTTCCTTCCTTATGGGCTTCAATTTAACAAAATCCGTACCCAAGGTATAAAAAAGGAGGTAGCTTTGCGGTATGGCAGACCCTGGCAGACCTTTAATTTTGGTGACGAATGACGATGGTATTACGGCTCCGGGCGTTCGGAACCTGGTATTGGAAATGACACAACTTGGTGAGGTTGTGGTAGTTGCACCAGACGGGCCCCAGAGTGGAAAGGGTCATGCGATCACGATCGAGAATACTCTCCGCTGCGATCAGGTGCATATTGATGATGGTCCGCAGCGCGAATTTGCTTGTTCGGGTACACCAGTTGACTGTGTCAAACTGGCAGTGAATGTCATTTTGGACCGCAAGCCCAGCCTCATCGTATCGGGCATCAATCACGGTAGCAACAGCTCCATCAACGTGATCTATTCCGGTACTATGTCGGCAGCGGTAGAAGGGGCCATGGAGGGAATTCCTTCAGTTGGATTTTCACTGCTTGATTATAGTTGGGATGCGGATTTTGCGCCGGTTTGCCCATACGTACGGGCCATTGCCCAGGAAGTGCTCAATAACGGTTTGACCAAGGGAACCTGCCTGAACGTCAATTTCCCCTCTCCAAAAACCGGCCCTATCAGGGGGATACGTATTTGCCGCCAGGCTGATGCCAACTGGGTCAGGGAATTCGATTCCCGTACCGATCCGCGCGGCCGTAAGTACTATTGGCTCACCGGCAGGTTCGAAAATTACGATCGGGGAGAGGACACCGACGAATGGGCTTTGTCGCACGGCTATGCGAGCATCGTCCCGGTCCAATACGACGTTACTGCCCACCATGCCATTGGTGAACTAAACAAGTGGGGGTTTGACGTATGAGATTGCTCAAACAAAACTCTCTCTTATTAGGACTGGGGCTCGGACTTGCTATACCGGTCATCCTCTACGGATTTATGGTCTGGCTCACCACCTTCCGCCCTGAGGCCAGTTTCGATCACGACACCCTCATGGTCATCAGTATCACGGCCAACGTCATACTCTTTCGTCAGTACATGATGAAGTGGGATATGGAAGAATCAGGTAAGGGAATGCTTTTCGCTACCTTCGTTTACGCTTTCATATTTTTTTTCTTCTTTCTGGATATATAAATGAAGTACTACCTTATTGCCGGCGAGGCATCAGGTGATCTACATGCTTCGAACCTTATGAAGGCGCTCCAGCGGCACGATCCCTGCGCAGAGTTTCGTTTCTGGGGTGGCGACCGCATGCAGGCCGTCGGCGGTGAGCTCGTTATGCATCACCGCAATATTAGTTTCATAGGCTTTGCAGAGGTCTTCGCCAACTTTCGCACCATACTCGGCCTTTTAAAAAAGGCGAAGCACGATATAAGGGCCTCACGGCCCGATGCGGTAGTCCTGATCGATTATCCTGGTTTTAACCTCCGCATGGCCCGTTTCTGCCATGAAAGAGGGATCAAGGTATTTTACTACATCTCCCCGCAGGTTTGGGCATGGAAGAAAAACAGGGTACACAGGATCAGGAAATACGTTGACCGGATGTTCGTTATCTTACCCTTCGAAAGGGAATTCTACCAAAACCTCGGCTGTGATGTCACCTATGTAGGGCATCCACTGCCTGATGCCCTGCTGCAGGTCAGGCTGAAGGATCGTGCCGGGTTTCTGGCAGATAATGGTCTTACCGACGATCCGATCATAGCGTTGCTTCCGGGCTCACGCATGCAGGAAATCCGCAGGATCCTGCCGGTCATGATCGAATCGGGCCGATCGTTTCCGAACTACCAGGTCGTCATCGCAGGCATCAGGGATCTTGGGCCGGAATTCTATGAACCCTATACCGGCTCCGAACGGGTGCGCGTAGTGTTTGACCAAACCTACGACCTGCTGAACAACTCCAAAGTGGCGGCCGTAGCCAGTGGTACCGCCACGTTGGAGACGGCCTTGTTCAACGTACCTCAGGTCGTGTGCTACGAAACCAGCTGGTTGACCTATATGATCGCCAGGAACCTGGTCAGGATCAAATTTATTTCTCTGGTGAATTTGATCTGCGGTAAGGAAGTGATCGTGGAATTGATCCAGAAGGAAATGAATGCCTGCGCATTGACTGAACAGCTTCGGCATTTGATGAAGGAAAGCCGTGCCCGGGAGCTGCGGGCGCAATACCGGGAATTACGACATTTGTTGGGCGATGGCGGAGCCTCCGGGAAAACTGCAGGGGAAATTTGGCGGGAAATGCAGGAACATGCGTAAGCTACTGCTTTTATGGTGCACGGTACTCACCTTTCCGGCCGCAGGCCGGGAAATTCGCGTGAACCTTTATTCCGACGTAAAGATAACTACCGCTTTCCTGAAAGTTGAAAAGGGATCGTACGGTATTTACCAGTCTGGGGAGGAGGTGGTGGATGTGGATCACCGATCGTTGATGACGGTCAGTATCACCAGGGGAGCCCTGGAAGTGAAGGCCAATGGGGAAGCACGGGAGATGTCGGGGGCATTCATGATCCGGAAGGAACTGCCAAATTCCGTGATCCGGATCCGGGTCAATGATGACGAGCGCCTGTATAGGGGCTCTGTGAAAGTGCAGGTGCTGAAAGGGAAGCTGTACCTGATCAATATTGCAGAGCTTGATGATTATGTAGCCGGCGTGGTGGAGTCGGAGGGCGGGCATGAGGTGCATCAGGAGTATTTGAAAACGCAGGTGCTGATCGCGCGGACCTATGCGCTGAAGCATTTGAACACCTATGACAGGTTGGGATATGATCTGAATGACGGAGTTGATCACCAGGTATATGGCAGCATGGCCTATGCAAAGTATGCATATGAGGTATACAGGGCGGTCTTGATGACAAAGGGGGAGGTGCTGGTTGATGAGCAGGGACAATTTTTAACAGCGGCCTACCACAGTAATTCGGGTGGTAAAACAGTGAATTCAGAAAATGTGTGGAGTTCCGCATTGCCATATCTGCGGTCGGTGGAAGATACCTTCAGCATCGATATGCCACACTACGCGTGGACTGCCAAAATTGATCGCTCCGCCTGGATCAGCTATATTAAAAGCCTGTGTCCGGATCTCACAACCGACTCACTTTATGCCTATCTGGACTTTGAGCAGTTGGATCGGTGGGCATATCTGCCGTGTTCCGACAAAAGTATACGTATGAAGGATCTGCGGAGCCATTTTGGACTAAACAGCACATTTTTCGACCTTGCGACCAAAGGAGATAGCGTGTATCTCAATGGCCGCGGCTTCGGACACGGGGTTGGGCTCAGTCAGGAAGGTGCTATGAAAATGGCCGAACTGGGCCTCCGATACGATAAAATTCTGCTACATTACTACCGCGGAGCTCGTATTGTGGAATTATCGGACCTGATGTTCTAAGGCGCGCATTTGAAGCGTTTTGCTACTGCGGACCGTCTTGTTTTTTGCAGTCGGACTGTTACTGTCATTTCTGAATAACAGCGCAGTCTTTATGGCTATAGCGGCCGTAGTTGTGCTGGCCGTGATCTTCTATCGCCTGGATGGAGTGCTTCTGATATTGGTGCTGACGCTGGGGTATATCAGAGCGGAAAAAGCAGGTGTGCCATTGCTTGAAGATCAGGCCGTTGATGTGCTAACACGAATAGAAAAGCTCCGGAGCAATGAACGAAAAACCTACGGAATTGCCTGCGTGCTGGCGTGTTCCGATGCTCGGCTGGTCGGGCAGAAGGTCTTGATACAGCTACCCCATGAGTTGGCCGGCGCGCCCCCGTTTCATTTATCAGGGCATGGCAATTTCCGGATACCCAGGCCGGGAGATCCCGGTGGCTTCAATGAACGGGCATGGTTTCAAAGAGAGGGTTGGGCAGGTCGCATCCTCCTGCGAGGGAGGTATCATATTGATCATCTGCCGCTTTCCGGTAGCCAGCAGCTCCGGCAAGGACTGCAAGATTACGTGTACCGAAAAAGATGGCCCCCGTTTCAAAAGCGACTGGCACTGGCCTTGCTGTTTGGCGAGGGGAGGGGGCTGACTGATGCCGATCGGTTGCCTTTTGCGCGGACGGGAACAGCCCATGTACTGGCAGTCTCCGGTTTACACGTGGGTATGGTGTATGTATTGGTAGCCCTGCTGACGCGTTTCATTCCGGAGATCAGGTGGCGGCTGTGGGTCCATTGCATCCTGTCCGTTTTCGTTCTTTTTGGATATTCGTGGCTCACCGGGTTTTCTCCGTCTGTAGTCCGATCGGCACTCATGTTCGGTGGCTGGGCGCTATCGGCCAGTCTTGAGCGCAGCCGATTTTCATTGAATGGCCTGTGGCTGGCAGCTTTGATTTCGCTGATGCTGAAACCGGTTTGGATCTTTTCGGCCGGGTTTCACCTGTCTTACGCGGCTGTTGCGGCGATCCTGATCGGCATTCGGAAATGGACCTTGCCAGAAGATTGGCCCCTGTGGAAGAGGAGGGTTATGACCATGGTATTGGTCACGCTTTTCGCCCAGGCGGGCACGCTGGCGATCGGGTTGTATTATTTTGAACTTTTTCCGGTGTACTTTTTACCGGCCAATCTGATCTTCACGCCGCTGGTACCCATCCTGCTGTATGGAAGTTGGGGGAGTATTTTGCTTGATATCAGTGGATTGATTCAGCTTGAACAGTGGTGGACCTACGGCTGGATGCAATTTGCGACATGGTACCGGTTTGGGCTTGAGTGGTTGTCCGGATTGCCGGGGGCTGTGATAGAAGGGAAACCAGGCCTCTACGGCTTGATCTGCATCGGCACAACCCTTTGGCTGATCTTACTGCGGGTCCGGCAGAGTCAGATCATATTATGGGTGATCGTTGAGATCCTGACCTGGAGGGTATTGAAGTTTGTTCTTTAACTTAACTTCCTAAAAAACGGCTTGTTACGAGCAGTGCCTAATGCTTCTGGTTTCTCCGTAGCTTTCGATCTGATTCATGGTCCTGATAGCGTTATTACCTTTTATTCCAGCCACTACAAACCTACTATCTACACCTTTTCCAGACTATTTTAGGAAGTTAAGTTACCCCATTCCGCTTGTATTTAAGCAGGTTTTAAGGGCAGTTTGTTGTGGTATTTTAGGGTTTTGGTTGGTAAAACAGATGTTCTTATTCCCTCATTTTTCTTTTTGTCCTGAATGCAAAACTACAGAGCTAGCTACAGAGCTAGCTCTGTAATTAATGTTATATAAAAACTTGTATTTCAACAGATTATAAAAATGCAGTTTTTAAGGATCTAAGAGAAACCGATCTTCCAAATAGAATGCTGATGACTCGCCAAAAGCAAGAGACAAAAGCCCCCCAGAGGTCGGCATCAAAGAAAAATCGTTCAAATTTCAAGATCAGTGCTCCCCTCAGGGGTAACGGTTATGGCTCTAATGATCAATGGACCAGCTATAAACCAAAGAAGCATCGCCGGTGAACTCCTTTTCACGATCTATTTCTTCCTGTTGCTCAAACTCTGATCCAAAAAGTTCAAATGCACTGACAAAACCAAAATCCCTGTCGGGAATGCTTGCTAAAATCTTTCCAATTAACGGAACTGCTTTCTTTGCAATCACTAGCCAGGAAACTCCAGTGGTTCCTACAATGTCTGTAATAATTTCAAAACTGTCATCTACAATTTCTGATTTTATCTTTTGCAAAATAGCCCCTATATTTTGAGTATTTTTTCTGGTATGCCGTAAATAAATATGAACATTTAACTCCCTGTTTTGGGGGAGTTCTCTACTAAGTACAAACAATCCTTCTGAACCATACTCTTCTGTATCAAACTGATAGCTGTTATCATGGCGACGACTGAGTTTAAAAGGCTCTTTTGGTAGCGTTGTGACAATCATTTTATCAGCTTCTGTAGGATGTTCTGCAACGACAATAAAATATAGTTGCCAGCGCTTTTTAGGACGATAAATGCTTACCTGATCGATCTCTAATCGTACTCGACTCATGATTGTATTTTTTTAATTTTAGACTACAGGCAAAGTTAAATATATTGAAAAACAGATCGTTCAAATTTCAAGTTCGGTACTCCCCTCATGGGCACTGACTGGCACTGACTTAGCTTCCCAAAAAACGACTTGTAATTGCTACGAATAATGTTTAATGATCCGGAATTTTTCCTGCACATCCCAGTGCCGTCACTTAAGTTCGGGAATATTGATCAGGGTGACCTTAATATTCCGTTCGTATGCCGTTTCGTTAAAATCGTAAATAATATTGAGCGCATCGAAATCGATATCCAGCGTTTTTTCACCGTCAATGGTAACCTCACTGTCGGCCGGAAGTTCTTCCAGCGTTTTTTGAAGTTGCCCCTTATTTAGGAACGACACCTGTTCTGAGAGGTAGATGGTAATGGACTTTTCCTTTTTTTTATCCGGGGGATCATAGTCCAAATAAAAATACGAGTTGATATAGTGGGTTTGCAAAATAAAGAAGATCGCCACGCCTAAGCCAATGATGATACCTATTAGCAAATCACTGAACAAAATGGCCAGGATGGTGATGATGAAGGGCAGAAATTGTTTATAGCCATTATAGAATTGCTGATGATACAGGGAAGGCTTGTTTAGTTTGAATCCGACCACTAACAGGATGGAGGCCAGGCTTGCCAGCGGGATCAGGTTGAGGATGTTTGGGATCAGTAAGACACAGGCTGCCAGTAGGATCCCGTGTAAAACGGCACTGAACTTGGTAGCCGCTCCTGCATCCACATTGGCAGATGAGCGCACGATCACGGCTGTCATCGGAAGTCCGCCTATAAACCCTGCGATCATGTTTCCGATCCCTTGAGCGCGTAACTCGCGGTTGTTTGGCGTACGCCGCTTGTGCGGATCCAACTTATCTACGGCTTCAATGCTGAGCAGGGTTTCCAAACTTGCGATAAGGGCAATTATAAAGGCTGCTTTGTAGGTGGTTAGGTTACCCAGGGCCGTAAAATCAGGGAAAAAAAGCAAATCGGAAGAAGAGCCGTCGAAACTGATCCTGGGGATCTGAACCAGGTGACTCGGTTCGAGGAACCAGCCCGGTGTGGCTACTGAATAATACTGGTTCAGCATTACACCGACCACCACAGCCATCAGGGCTCCAGGAATAAAAGACAAAAAGGGAGCACGTTTTTTGATGAACAGATCCCAAAAGAGCATTAACGCCAGAGATACGATTCCGATCACCAGAGCACCCGCCTCTATATGTGTAGCGGCATATATTAACTCTTCGAACGTATTCCGACCATCGGTACCCAGGAAACGCATCTCGCCGAAGGCGTCTGAATCAATGCCGCAGAAATGCGGTATTTGTTTAAGGATCAGTATAATACCTATAGCTGCCAGCATTCCCCGGATTACGGAGACCGGAAAGAAGAGACCAATAATCCCCGCCTTAAAGATCCCCATAAGGAGTTGGATGGCTCCGGCGAGCAGGACAGCCACCAAAAAGAATTCAAAGGACCCCAGATCATTGATGGCATCCAGTACGATCACGGTGAGCCCGGCGGCCGGGCCACTGACCGAGAGGTGAGAGCCGCTGAGCGCACCAACCACGATCCCGGCCACGATCCCGGAAATCAGACCGGAAAGAAGAGGGGCACCGGAGGCCAGTGCGATTCCCAAACACAGTGGAATAGCAACGAGAAACACAACAAGCCCGGCCGGTCCATCCTTGGCAAAATGAGATAAAGAATAATTCATGGGTACTCTTATGTAGGCTCCGCAATGTACAAATAATATTGTTTTTGCTGTAAAAACGGTTATCCCCAGTACTATCCTATCTCTGCGTACAAATATTGATCAACGGGAAAGCCCCCTTTGAAAAACCTGAAAAGCAGTAAGCCGGAAAAACGGACCATTGAAAGATCCGCCGGGCTTAGATGATCCGTTGATCAGGAGCGGATCGGACTGTTCCACACCTTGATCTGATCCCCGGGGTTCAGGCCACTCCTGACCTCCACGATAATTCCGTCTGACAGGCCTGTCACAATATCGCGACGCTCATACTGATCTTCGCTGACCCTGACTTCCACATAGGGCTTACCATCCTCGAACTGAAGCAAAGACTCCTTGATCGTCAGCACGGAATCGGCCCTTGCCAGCACGATATCCGCATTGGCACTATATCCGGCACGAATGAACAGGCCTTCGCGCAGTTCCATATCTGCCTTGATCGCGAACTGGATCGCTCCATTTTCTTCCACGCCTTTCGGCGATATGTATTCCAGCTCCGCGGTGAATGGCTCATCCTGCAATGCTCCAATGTTGAGGATGAGTATCATTCCGGTACTGATCTTACCCACTTCGGACTCATCCACTTTTCCTTCGAAGATCATCTCTCCGAGATCTGCCACCGTAGCGATGGTGGTTCCGTCGTTAAAGGTATTTGCCTCAATCACGGAGTTTCCTTCTTCAACCGGCACATCCAATACGGTTCCGTTCGCGGTACTTCGGACCAGCGTATTGGCCGATTTACCGGCTTTTTTTGCTGCGCCTTCCTCAATGATCTCCAGGTTGGCTTCAGCTGCAGCCAGCTCCTCCTGTGCATTGCGGTAGGCGATCTCGAAGTCCTGGAAGGTCGCATCGGCAATAATTCCCTTGTCATACAGCTCTTTGTTCCGGTTGTAGTTCAACCTTGCAGCATCCAGTGAAATTTGTGCGCGATTCAAACGATTTTCCGCTGAGTTCAGCTGGGCCATATCAGGAATCACCTTGATACGCGCGATCAGATCGCCTTTTCTGACCTGATCTCCGGCTTCGACGTACAACCGATCAATGATCCCTGACACCTGCGGTTTGATCTCGATCTCCTTACGCGGAATAATGGATCCCGTGGCAACGGTCTTTTTGATGACCGTTCCCCTCTCAGGAGTGGCCGTTTTGAAGGTCATCTTCGGCTCAACGGACTTTTGATACAGAAAATAAAAAGTATATCCGACGAGTCCGATCGCAATGAGGATCAGGAGAATATGGAGTATTTTTTTCATGACAGGGCTTAGCTAGTTTCTGTTATTCGGATCTTAATGCATCCACGGGTCTGATCTTCACTGCACGCCTCGCCGGGATGAGTCCGGCTAAAACTCCGGCAGCGATCAAAATGGATAACGACACAAAGACAATCTCAAATTTTATTCCAGGATTTCTAAAGGATCCGGTATCCAGTTCGAACTGAACAAGAGCCCAGTTCACTCCTTCCACCAGCCAGACGCCGATGACCAACCCAGCGATTCCCGCCAGTGTGGTCAACACCACGGACTCCTGAATGATCTGTCCCGTGATTTTCCATGGAGTGGCTCCCAATGCGCGGCGTACACCAATTTCCCGGGTTCGTTCCTTCACGATAACCAACATGATATTACTGACGCCGATTATACCGGCAATGAGGGTCAGGATACCCACAAAAAAGGAGAGGGTTTTGATACCGGTGAAGAGGTTGGTCATACGTTCGAATTCCTCTTCAAGGTTGTTTGATCCAAAGGCCCGCTGATCGTTTGGGTGCACGGTATGTCGTTCCTTTAGCAAAGCCAGTACCTTTTCCTGCATTTTGGAAACGGGGACATCGTCCTCCGACGTGAGGGCCATCCAACCGACCCGATCACCCCGGTTGAAGGCCTGGGCAAAAGTGGTAAAAGGGATATGGATCATCTGGGTTTCCTCCAGCGCATCCTCTCCGGATTTCAGGGATCTGAACATTCCAATGACCTGGAAATAGACACCATTGATCTGGATGTGGGAGCCAATGACTTCCTCATCCGGCAGGTAAAGGGCATCGTACACTGCTTCACCGATCACGCAGATCTTTCTGCGCTCTTTAATGTCGGCTTCATTGATGAATCGGCCTGCGGACAGGGTTTTCTTTTCAATATTCGCATATGCCGGAACGTCGGCGTACACGCTAAATGCTCCGGTGCGCAACCCGCGGATCACGTTGTTGGCTCCCCGCCATCCACCCAGTTGATTTCGCGGACAAACAAGTTTCACTTCCGGGATGTTGTCATAAATGGCATCTACATCATCCAGCCGCAGGCTGAAATACCGGCCTCTTGAAAGGCCTTTGTATGGAATGCCCGTGCCTTGCGTCCAGATGTACATGCTGTTCGTGGCCGTTTCGCCAAAATCCTGAATGACGCCGTTTTGCAATCCGCGACCGCTGGCGAGCATGATGATCATCATGAAGATACCCCAGAACACACCGAAGGCCGTGAGGATCGACCTCAGTTTGTTTTTGGAGAGAACTTCCCATATTTCCTGCCAGCGATCTCTGTCGAACACTTTATTCGTCTCTTAAGGCTTCAATTGGCCTGATGGCTGCTGCTTTGCGTGCGGGAAGGAATCCGGCCAGGGACCCCGCTATGATCAGTAGCAAAGTGGCGCAGATGGCTACGTTGATGTCCACCTCCGGGTTCTGGAAGAAGGGGGTTCCTTCCGGCATTATGCCATTGACCAGCTCAAGGAGCCCGATACCCAGTATCAATCCGATGTAGCCGCTGAGGGTGGTAATGAAAATGGATTCCTGGAGGATCAATCCGATGATGGAAAAGGGGGTGGCCCCGAGGGCCTTTCGTACGCCGATCTCTTTGGTTCGTTCGGTTACGATGATCATCATGATGTTGCTCACTCCCACGACACCGGCGATGATAGTGAAGATCCCGATAACCCAGATAAAGATCCTCATACCGTTGATTACGTTGACGATGCTGGCAAATTCTGCATTATTGTTTCGCACGTTCAATCCACGCTTGTCGCGTGGATCCACCATCAATCGCCTTTTCAGGTCGCGATCGATATTCTCTGCCAGTTCAATAGTTTCCTCCAGAGTTAAATCACCCGTTGAAACCATCATCATGTCAAATTCGTTGCTGCCCCCATCGAAAACGCCCTGTGACGTACTTATCGGAATGTAGATGGAGCGCTGTTCCCACTGGCTTCCTACGTCATCAGACACTCCAACCACCCTAAACGGAATGCCCGAGATGTTGAGGTATTTACCAACAGCACTTTTACCTCCAAAAAGATCCTGTTCCACCAGTTTTCCGATCACCGCTACCTTTCGGGCTTCCTGAATATCGATATCGTTCAGATACCGACCCGAGACCATGTCGGTTTTTTCCAGGTATTCATGCCCGGGGTGACAGCCCCGGATGCCGTAGGAGCCATATTCGTTTTTGTATGACGCATTAACTCCCCAGACCCAATCCCGGGCAGTGGCTTCATCTATCCCCGGATAGGTACTGAGCAAGTAGTTGTAATCCTCATTATGCATCTTAACGCGTCGTCCCGGTTTAAAACCCTTGTATTCCATGGTAGTCTGTCCCGGACGGATCCAAATACTGTTGATAGCGTCATCGTTGAACATTGATTTTATACCGTTGAAGATGCCCTGGCCGCTTCCCAACAAAATGATCAGCATAAAAATTCCCCAACCGACACTGAACCCAGTCAGGAAGGTCCTCAGTTTATTCTGACGGATCGTGATAAAGATCTCCTGCCACTTATCGGTATCAAACATTTCAGGCAGCTTCAATGATGCCATCCTTCAAACGGATAATCCGTTGCGTCATCGCTGATATGTCATTCTCGTGCGTCACGACGATTACGGTAATCCCTTCCTTATGGATTTCCTTAAACAGTTCCATCACCTCGCGCGATGTTATGGAATCCAGGGCTCCGGTCGGCTCATCGGCCAGGATCACCTTCGGCTTCGAGATCAGGGCCCGCGCGATTGCCACCCGCTGTTTTTCTCCACCCGACAATTCACCGGGCAGATGTTCCGCCCATTCCCGCAGACCAACCTTTCCAAGGTACTCCAGAGCTAAATTATTCCGCTTTTTGCGTGGCACCTTCTGATAGTAGAGTGGAAGGGCCACATTTTCCATGGCATTTTTGAATGAGATCAGGTTGAACGACTGAAAAACGAACCCGATAAATTGATTGCGGTAATAGGCGGCCTTCCTCTCGGACAGATCCCTCATCAATACCTTATTAAGATGATAGCTTCCCGTATCGTGCCCGTCCAGCAAACCCAGTATATTCAGCAAGGTTGACTTTCCAGATCCCGATGAACCCATGATGGATACGAACTCCCCTTGACGAACGTCCAGGTCAATGCCCTTAAGCACATGCAGTACGTTCTGCCCCATTTGGTACGACTTATTCAAGTCGCGGATGCGGATCATTTCCTTCATGTGGTCAAAGGTAGTATTTCCTTATTCATAGCGGAGGGACCGAACCGGATTGGCAAAACCGGGTATTTTCGGACTGGCGATGCTGCTATACCCAACTTCGAATAGCTACAGGCGAGCTGGTGGATTTTTTGCCATATTGCAGGTCTCTTGCCCAGCAAGTATTAACTTTGCTTAAGCCCAGCCACATCATGCGTAACAAGTCATTTATACCGTTCCAATATTTCAAAAGCAGGATCCGCAAAAACATTCGGCTTTTTTCGGTAAACTAAGAGCACTAATCCCACACTTACGATGAGTTTTCAGATCAAATCCTTTGAGGAATATCAGAAAAAGTATAGGCAAAGCGTTGAGAACCCATCCGGATTTTGGGATGAGGTGGCCAGGCATTTCGACTGGCGGCAAAAATGGGACAGGACCTTCGAGTCGAATTTTTCCAAGCCCGACGTGAAGTGGTTCATCAATGCGAAGATGAACATTACGGAGAATTGCCTGGATCGGCACCTGAAGGAACGTGGAAACAAATTGGCGATCATTTGGGAACCGAATGATCCGAAGGAGCAATTTGTTCGGTGGACGTATAGGGAGCTTTACGAACGGGTAAATCAGTTTGCTAATGTGTTGAAGGATCATGGTATCCGAAAAGGCGACCGTATTGCGGTCTACATGCCGATGATCCCGGATCTTGCCGTAGCAACCCTGGCTTGTGCCCGCATTGGTGCGGTCCATTCGGTGGTGTTTGCAGGTTTTTCGGCTTATTCTTTGGCCGATCGGATCAACGATGCCCAGGCAAAGATGGTGTTGACCTCGGATGGACTTTACCGCGGGGACAAGGAGATCCCGGTCAAGGCGGTGGTTGACGAAGCCCTGGAACGTTGCCCGTCCGTGAAAACGGTTCTGGTGGCCAAACGTACCCAGCGGGTGGTGAACATGAAGGAAAAAAGAGATTTTTGGTTGTATCCGGAGCTGGAGGCCGCCGAAAAGAAATGTCCGGCTGAGGAAATGGATGCAGAGGACATGCTGTTCATCCTGTATACGAGCGGGTCCACCGGTAAACCGAAAGGAATTGTGCACACCTGTGGCGGCTACATGGTTTACGCAGGGTATAGCTTTGTCAATGTTTTCCAGTATGAAGGGTCGGATATATACTGGTGTACCGCGGATATAGGTTGGATCACCGGTCACACCTACATCGTGTACGGCCCACTGCTGAACGGGGCTACAACGGTCATGTTTGAGGGGGTGCCGACCTATCCGTCGCCAGGGCGTTTCTGGCAGGTATGCGATAAGCACCGTGTGAACCAATTCTATACGGCTCCAACAGCTATCCGGACATTGATGGCTCATGGCGAAGATCACGTAGGTTCCTGCAATTTGCATTCATTGAAGGTGCTTGGTAGTGTAGGGGAGCCGATCAACAAGGAAGCCTGGGAATGGTACCATATTCACGTTGGCAAGGAGAAATGTCCGATCGTGGATACCTGGTGGCAAACAGAAACGGGTGGGATCATGATTTCAGGATTGGGAGATCTGTCGCCTATGAATCCTTCGCACGCAGGTTATCCGCTTCCTGGAATTCAGCCGGTACTGTTGGATCCGGACGGAAGGGAGATTGAGGAGAACGGGGTTGAAGGGCACCTCTGCATCAGGCACCCCTGGCCTTCCATGTTGCGGACGACTTATGGTGATCACGAACGCTGTCGTGCCACCTATTTCTCACACTACAACGGATACTACTTCACGGGAGACGGGGCCAGGCGCGATAAGAATGGGATGTACCGAATAATTGGTCGGGTTGACGATGTGATCAACGTATCAGGACACCGGCTTGGAACAGCGGAGATAGAAAATGCGATCAATGCGCATAGCGAGGTGGCAGAAAGCGCGGTGGTGGGATGCCCTCATCCGGTCAAGGGTCAGAGCATCTATGCCTACGTGATCACAAAGGCTGAAGTGGAGGATCCCGGAGTTCTTCGGACCGGGATCATGGAAACGGTGGTAAGGGAGATCGGTAAGATCGCCAGGCCAGAGAAGATCCAGTTCGTGCCAGGATTACCGAAAACACGTTCCGGAAAGATCATGCGCCGAATTTTAAGAAAAGTGGCTGGAGGAAACAGCTCCAATTTGGGCGATACCTCAACCTTACTGGATCCGAAAATAGTGGGAATCATCAAAGAGGGAGCCCTGTAATGCCCTATTCAATGATAGCCGACTTTTTTTGAGTGGCTTACTCTTTTCCGGACCTCATGATTAAGGAGTAAGTATCTTCTTCGGTGCAGCACCTGGGATTTTCGCAAGCTCTATATCTCCCTTTTTAATAAACGCCTTCTGCGAATTGCTCCAGGAAGCGTACGTCGTTCTCAAAGAACAGACGGATATCCGGAATCTGGAATTGCTGCAGGGCAATGCGTTCGATGCCGATCCCGAAGGCGAATCCAGTATAGGCTTCCGGATCAATACCCACGTTTTTAAGGACATTGGGATCCACCATACCGCAGCCCATGATCTCGAGCCAGCCGGTGCCCTTGGTCATACGATGGTCAACTTTGTTTTCAACTCCCCACCAAATATCCATTTCGGCACTGGGTTCGGTAAAAGGGAAGTAGGAGGGGCGAAAGCGGATCCTGGTTTCTTCGCCAAAAAACTCCCTGGCAAAATAAAGCAATGTTTGGCGCAGATCGGCGAAGCTCACTCCTTGGTCAATGTAAAGTCCTTCAACCTGGTGAAAGGTGCAGTGCGATCGGGCACTGATGGCCTCATTGCGGAATACGCGCCCGGGAGACAGGATCCGGATCGGCGGTGTGTTTTTTTCCATATGACGCACCTGCACAGAACTGGTATGTGTGCGCAGGAGATAGTCCGGATTGCGCATCACAAAGAAAGTATCCTGCATGTCGCGTGCCGGGTGTTCTTCAATGAAATTAAGAGCTGAGAAATTGTGCCAGTCATCTTCGATCTCGGGACCGTCGCTCAATGTGAAACCGATGCGCGAAAAGATCTCAATAATGCGGTTTTTCACCAGTGAGACCGGATGACGCCCCCCCAGGGCCACAGGTTCATGGGAACGGGTGAGATCAATTCCTGAAGAGGTACCGGAGAGCGATTCCGATCCGAGTGATTTCTTCAATTCGTCCACACGCTCCTGAGCCTTGTTTTTTAGCTCGTTTAGAAGCTGCCCAAACTCTTTGCGCTGCCCGGGTTCAACATCCCTGAAAGCAGCAAACAGCTCGTTCATCACGCCCTTTCTACCGAGGAAACGAATACGAAAGCTCTCTATCTCTTCGTTTGTACTGGCTGAGAAGGTCTGTACTTCATTCAAAAGCTCCTGCACACGAGCCAACATATAGGGTTTGTTATTTATGAGTATATTAGGGGCCACAATATTACTAAATTCTGAAGTGATTATGAAAAGCACAAAGATGACCTCAACACTATTACTGGTAGGCTTTTTTGGGATAATAATAACGATGAATTCCTGTAGGGAAGACATTTTTTATAAAGCTGATGTGATCGTAGTGTCACAAGACAGTCTGGGGAATGAGGTTCGTGTCCAAAACGCTTTTGTGCGCTTGTACGCGCCCTGTACGGACTGTACAGTTGATACCAGTGCGATCACCAACCTCAATGGAGTAGTCAGCTTTGAGTTCCCGGCCAAGATGGTCCTAAACATTGAAGCTCAGAAAGGGGATCTCCAAGGTACTGGATTCATTCAGCTTGAGGAAAGTGAGACCGTTGTTGAAACCGTTCTCATTCAATAGGGATCTGATCCTTCAGCTATACTACAGGTGCTTTCCTCACCAGGACCGTCTTTTGCCCCGACAAAGGCCGAGGCAATTTTTCTGTGCTTCTCCTTTGCGGCCACACCTGTTCATCTTCCCCATCAGATCCGTAGCACCCGTATCGGCTTAATAGCCGGCACATACATTTCCTGCCCGTTTGCAAATCGTTCGCCTGGCTTATACCCGACAGGTCCCATTTTGCCTTTAATTCCTCTGTCGCTCAAATGGACCATCTCCTCCAAGACATAGGGTTCCTGTAACCAGGCTGAATATTGTTACTTTCGGACCGTGCAAACCCTCGACATCATACTCATTATTCCTTTGGCCTGGGGCGCTTATCGCGGATTCCGAAACGGTTTTATTGTTGAACTCTGCACCCTTGCTGCCCTCATACTCGGCATCTGGGGTGCTATTCACTTTTCCAGTTGGGTCGCCGAATATCTGATCCGGCAGGTTGATATCGAACGAAAATATCTCCCTGTAACCAGCTTCGCCGTCACCTTCCTCGGCATCGTCATCATCATCAATCTCCTTGCGAAACTCCTAACCAATCTTATGAAGGCTATCGCCCTCAACGGTATTAACCGGTTTGCCGGCGCTGTATTTGGCGTGCTCAAATGGGGCTTTCTTCTAAGTGTGCTCCTCTTTCTCTGGCGTCCGGTTCAGGAAGGTTCTGTCAATTGGCCCTCACGGGCCGATAGGGAACAGAGCATCCTATATGAACCTGTGGCTGAGTTCGCACCCATGTTGTTTCCCTATCTTGAAGAACCCAACTGGCGCTCTTCGGTTAGCCCATCATGGCCGTGATCCCGGGAAGTTCCTTCCCCTCCAGATACTCCAGCATAGCACCTCCTCCGGTACTCACATAGCTTACGCGATCTGCAAATCCGAATTGTTTGGCCGCCGCTACGGAATCGCCTCCACCGATCAGGCTAAAGGCTCCGTTTTTTGTGGCTTCGCAAATTGCTTCTCCAATGGCAATAGTCCCCCGGGCAAAATTTCCCATTTCGAAAACACCCATCGGACCGTTCCATAAAATGGTGGCCGCACTTTTAATGACCTCACTGTAATTTCTGATCGTTTCGGGACCGATATCCAGCCCTGTCCAACCGTCCGGAACATCCGTGGCCGAGCTAATCCCGACCTGTGCATCGTTGGCAAAATGATTACCGTTCACACTGTCCACTGGTAGGTGGATGGTTACGTTATGTTCGGTCGCAGCATCATTAATTTGCTTCACCGTAGCCAGGTGCTCTTCCTCCACCAGTGAGTTTCCGACCTGTCCACCCGCCTCTTTTATAAAGGTCTGGCTCATTCCTCCCCCGATGATAATGGCATCAATTTTCGGTAAAAGTTTTTCGATGATGGTGATCTTGCCCGATATCTTGGCTCCTCCCAGAATAGCTACGACCGGATGCACATCGCTGTCAAGCACCTTCTGCACGTTTTTGATCTCTTCGGCCATTACGTAGCCGAAGCATTTCCTGCCCGGAAAATATTGAGCGATCACTGCCGTACTGGCATGCGCGCGGTGTGCTGTTCCGAAGGCATCATTCACGTAGATATCACCCATTTTGCCCAGTTTCCTGGCAAAATCGGTATCCCCGGCAGTTTCTTCGGGATAAAACCGCAGATTCTCGAGTAATAGCATATCTCCGGCACCGAGCCTTCTACTTTGTGCCAGGGCTTCGGCACTGATGCAATCGTCGGCGAATTGCACCTCGGTCCCGGTCACTTCATTCAGGTGTGCCAGCAAATGACGCAGGCTAAAAACTTTTTCCGGTCCGTGTTTCGGACGGCCGAAGTGCGACATCAAAACTACGCTGCCACCGTCTTTTCGGACCTTCTGAATGGTCGGCAAGGCAGCCTGGATACGGGTGTCGTCGGTGATCTCAAACTGGTCGTTCAGCGGAACATTGAAATCAACCCGGATCAGTGCGCGCCGGCCTGCGAAATCAAAGTCGTCAATAGTAAGCATATTAAAATTTCGGGTAAAATTAAGATTCTCCCCGATCCCCCATGAATTCCATGTAATCCGTAATTTCGCTTCGTGCTATTCTCCGAGGTCATCGGCCAGGATGAAGTAAAAAAACGTCTGATCGCATCTGCCCGTGAAGGGCGGGTGGCGCATGCCCAGTTATTTACTGGTCCGTCTGGCACAGGAAAGCTTCCCCTGGCTATTGCCTATGCGCAGTATCTCAGCTGTATCAACAAAGGAAAGCACGATAGCTGCGGCAATTGCCCGAGCTGCAAAAAGTATGTCCACCTCGGACATCCCGATCTGCATTTTTCGTTCCCCTTTGCCGCCACGACCAGGGCGAAAAACCCCGTGAGCTCGGACTTTCTGGAAGAGTGGCGCGCATTCGTACGGGAAGAGCCCTATGGAACACTGTTTGATTGGCTTTCGCGACTTGGCATTGAGAATAAACAAGGCCTTATAAATGCCGGGGAAGCAACACATATCCTCAGGCGTCTCCAGCTCAAACCTTATGAAGGCCCGTTCAAGATCATGGTGATCTGGATGCCCGAACGCATGAACCAGAGTGCTGCCAACAAGCTCCTCAAAGTGATCGAAGAACCGCCACAAAGAACGGTTTTCCTGATGGCTACCGAAGAAGAGGGATCGCTTTTGGCGACCATCCGTTCAAGAATGCAGACAGTCCGGCTCAAACTGCTGCCCAGGGAAGAACAAATACGTGCCTCACGGCACGATGAGGAAGTCCTGACCCAAAATGGGGCGGCCTTCGTGGAATTCATCCGAAGGGCCTATCTCGCACATCAAAAGACAGGCGATTTGGTGCTGTGGGTTGATGGCATGGCTGGTTGGGGAAGGGAGCGACTCAGGCATTTTCTGAGCTATATGTCAAATGTATTGCGCGATTCATTAATGCTCAATTACGATTTGACAACACTGAAGAGAGCTGAGCTACAGCTGTCTGGATTCCAATCTGATAAATTTGCCCAGTTCATCCACGGAGGCAATATCACTGGGATACTGAAGGAATTAAACGACGCTGAATACCACATTGAGCGAAATGCCAGTGCAAAGATCGTACTGCTTGATCTGGGAATTAAAATGAATTCGCTGCTTCACCGCAAGGTGGAACCTTTGGACGCGTAAATGACAAATCGGGCATTTTCAAAGACACTTTGGAGCTGGGACCCGTGGTTTTTCAGATAGCGTTCTCCTGCAGGATCAGACAGCTCTTCGGCCAGGATCAGATAGTCAAAATCCGAGGAAAGCAGGGTTTTTTCGTGGTGCTGGGCAAATGCTTTACGTTCGCCGTATAACCCAAGCACGCGCGGCTTAGCGAATACGAAAACGGCCTCTTCCTTCGTGTTCTCGCGAACGAAGGTAAAAAGCTCTTGTGCGGCAGCCGATTGCGGGCCCAGGTGGTTTTCATCGGCCCGTAGGGCCTGACGCAAATCATTTTGGTACGGTAGTCCGACAGCTATAAGCACAAATATGGCGACCCATCTAGGGCTCATTGGGCGGGGCATGCGGAGCGCCCGGAGACCGGTGATTATGTGGGAAAGCATCAGGGGAAAGATCGGGAGCAGGAACCGGAAACCCTGAGTGGTGATCGGATAGAGGAAGATGACGGCCAGGTACCCAAGAACGCTCCATTCAATTACCGTGGGCCGGTCCAATAGTTTCCACACAAGGCCCAACATAAAGAAGGTAATAGCGAATCCTCCTATGGCCAGGGACAGGAAGTTGAACCCAACGCCTTCCGGAACGAAGAATTTCAGAAAAAGGGTTACATAATATTTGTGGGTGGTGGTGATGGTTTCACGGAATCCGTTGGACAGGAACAATTTGAGAAAGTGTTGGTTGAGCTCTATCTCAGCGGGGAAGAGTACCTGGTCGAAAAGTGCATACAGACCCAAAGTTCCGCCGAACAAGGCTGCTGATAGGCGAAGGTGCTTTCGGCCCAGATCAATGAGCATAGCCAGTAGGAACACCAGGCCTATATTTCGGTGTAGTATGGCAAAGCCCAGGAATGCGGCAACACCCAAAAGCTGGAGTGATGCACGTGGATTTCCAGGTCGCTCACGGATGTTTAGATAAGCTGTCAGGGCGGCCAGGATAAAGATGGTGAAGGGAATATCAGACAATACTTCATCCTTGAGGCCGATCACAACAGGGTTGTACAGAAACAGTAGCACGGCAACGCCCGACTCAGCCCAGGTGAACTGGCGGCGCAGGAAGGTGAAGGTCAAACATCCGAGGACCAGAAGGAGTATGGTCATGAAGATCTGAAAGGCCATCATGTTATTTCCCCATAGCGCACTTATCGGGGAAAGAAGTAAGGGGAGTCCGACAGGATAACTTGGTGGGCCGAGTTCAGGACATTCCGGATTGAACAGATAATTTGACTCGCCTGATCTCAGGTTCATTGACTGCTCAATGTATCGGGCAAAGTCTCCACCCCAATCGTGTGTGCCGTTCAGGTTCAAACAGAACAGGGGAAGCAAAAGTGCCGTTAAAACGGTTAGTTCGATTATGCGGTTTCGAAGCCTCGTGCTCATAATGACAAACTTATGGAAATACTGCATACCTGTTGATGTAAAATTTATAACTTAGCCAACAAAAAGGGTTCGGACAACAGCCTCAAACCTCAGGTACGAATCAGCAATTGTTTAACATGGCATGCTTTTTGGTAATCAACCAAAAAATTAAACTTGAAACGCTAAAAGCCGTGCTGATCATAAAAGCAGTGATATGAAATTTAAATCATGCATACTATTTACCGTATGCTATCTCTCATGCTTATCCGTAACGGGTCAAACTTTTTACTTAATCCACTTTGAACAGTATGCCGGTAATCAGAATCCGGTTCCCCTTTATTACGACACGATAGTTTCAGCTGAAGCGGGAGGATGCGAGGTTAAGTTTGCCTTAGTGGATACGACACAGCCCGGACCTGGACCCGGAAGCCCTCCATTTGCCATTACCGGCACACCACATGTGGTATTCGTCGGCTCACCTGAGGATGCATTCCGAAGAGGCACTGCGGCTCTTTCGGATTGCACGGGTCTTACAACACAATATGATAACCCTGATAGCTCTGCAAACTCGGGATGTGCTTTCTTAACAGACATTCCCGGATTATCACACGTTTCGAATATGGATGCATTACTTGTCGAATATGTTACTCCTACTCACCACTTATCAGCAAGCATTTTAGATGTTGATGCCTATCCTCTCCAGCCAGATTATCAATGCGAGGCCTGGATCATAGAATGTTATGATGCGGCTGGTAACAGCGTTGCCGGAACAACAGTCATCTCTGCATGTAACGGACTAACAGACCCTAATGTTCCTATGTCGAATATTAATGTTGTAACCGGAGATGGGCAAGCAAGTACATTTAATATTCATAGCCTCACTACTGCCATAAAATACATGATCATAAGGTATCATCCGAATGCCACTCGTACAACATACATTGGGCTCGCATTTGACAATTTTTATTGCACTGTTCCCAAAATGCCTTCATTTATTTTTGAAGAGAAGTACTCTGAAGAAATGCTTATTTCCCCGAATCCGGCAAAGGATCATGCCATGGTGCATTACAGTATTCAGCCACAGCTTGATGTCCGGTATGACTTGCTGGTTACTGACTTAGCCGGAAGGGCTGTCTATTCCATGAAACTTGAGTACAATGAAGATCAGGTGTTGGTTCCAACGACCTCTCTTTCTTCCGGCACTTATATTATGATGCTTAAGGCAAATGGATACGTAGTGCAAAGTGGCCGGTTTGTTGTTCAAAAGTAACTGCTAATGTTTACTTCACTCGTCTTATCTTACCAAAAACTTCTCCTGAAATTTTGCTGTATGCATTGAAATGTGCCAGATCGGGGCAGAACAAGAGGAGGATTGCTTCGGAGGCATTGGATCAGTTGAATTTTAGGAACGTGACCGGTCAGGATAATTCACTCCGATTCGATAAAAAAAGAGTTGAAATCAGGGAAAAAGGGTGATAAAAAGCCTCTCTTTTTGATCGTGCTAAAAAACACAAAAAATAACGTTTTTTTGATCCTGGCCATTGGGCTTTTTACCTTGTCAGGTTGTGACAGCAGTCGCGTGTATGAGTCGTATCACACCACGGGTCCCAGGGGGTGGCATCTGGATAGCTCCATGGTCTTTGAAGTAAAAAAGGAAGCGGATACCTTGCGGTACGATGGGGTCCTGGCTTTGCGCGTTAATCCGAAATATCCGTATCGGAATTTGTATGTTTTTGTGGATCAATCGTATCCCAGTGGCAAATCGCGCCGCGACACCATTAACTACCGGCTGGCTGCGCCGAACGGGGAATTGTTAGGCAAGGGTATGGGTGCAGTGAAGGAATTTCAACTGCCGATCTTTTCGAACAAGGTGCTACCGGGGAAGGGGGTATATTCAATTACCCTGACGCACGGCATGCGCGATACACAATTGGTGGGCATAGAGGATGTTGGGTTTAGGTTAGCTTTGCATCGGAAAAACTCCTGAAATGGCCGAAGACAAAAAAGTGTTTCGAAAATTCCTCAAATGGTTTTGGATCCTGGCTTTGGCGCCGATCATGCTGATCACGCTGATCATGTTTATGGCAAGCTGGGGCTGGTTTGGCCCGTTGCCGACGGTGGAGGAGCTCGAAAATCCGAAGAATTATCTGGCGAGTGAGATTATTTCGGCTGATGGTAAGGTGATCGGGAAGTACTTTTTGGAGAACCGGACGCACGTTCGGTATGAAGAACTATCACCATACTTATCGCAGGCGTTGATCGCAACTGAGGACGAGCGGTTTTTATCGCACAGTGGGATTGACTTTCGCGGTTTGGCCCGAGCCCTGGCTAAACTGGGAACTTCGGGCGGAGCTAGTACGATCAGTCAGCAACTGGCCAAAATGCTGTTCACCGAACAGGTAGCATCAAGCCTTTTTCAGCGTGTATTCCAGAAATTCAAGGAATGGGTGATCGCAATAGAGTTGGAGCGACGCTATACCAAGGAGGAGATCCTGGTGATGTATCTGAATCGATACGACTTTTTAAATTTGGCAGTGGGGGTGGAATCCGCAGCTCAGATCTACTTTAGCACTTCGGTGGATTCTTTGGATGTATTGGAATCGTCTACCCTGGTGGGCATGCTCAAGAATTCATCGTACTATAATCCGCGTCGTTTTCCTGAGTTGGTGCAGAAGCGCCGAAATGTGGTGCTGAACCAAATGGTGCGCAACGATTTTTTATCCCGCCGTGAGGCGGACAGTCTGAAAGAGGTTCCCCTGGAACTCAACTACCAGCGGGTGGGGCACAACGAGGGTTTGGCACCGTATTTTCGGGAATATTTGCGGGCCTTCATGCGCGATTGGATCAGGGAGAATCCGAAGCCGGACGGGATGCCTTACAATCTGTACACGGACGGGTTGAAGATCTATACGACAATTGATTCGCGAATGCAGCAGTACGCGGAGGAGTCAATGCGGGTGCACATGAGTAATCTGCAACAGGGGTTTTACAAGCACTGGGAAGGGCGAACAAATGCTCCGTTCCAGGATTTGAGCCCTGTGGAGATTGACCGGCTGATGCGTCAGGCCATGCGTCGGAGCGAACGGTATCGGGTGGCGAGAAAAAATGGGTTATCAGCAGATAGTATAAAGCTGCAGTTCAATACGCCTCAGAAGATGCGGGTGTTTTCGTGGAACGGTGAGATCGATACGATGATGACGCCGATGGATTCGATCCGTTACTACAAGTGGTTCCTGCAAATGGGGATGATGAGTATGGATCCGCAGACGGGTTTTATCAAGGCATGGGTCGGGGGGATTGATCACGGGCATTTCAAGTACGACCACGTGAAGCTCGGCAAACGTCAGGTTGGATCAACTTTTAAGCCCTTTGTTTATGTGACGGCGATTGACCAGAAGAAATACTCGCCCTGCTACAAGGTACCGAATGTGCCGGTGCGGTTCGAGAAGGAAGAATGGGGCCTGCTGAAGGATTGGCAGCCGAAGAACTCGGATGGGAAGTACGGTGGTGAATTGTCACTGAAGCAGGGCCTGGCAGAGTCGGTAAATACGATTACCGCCTATCTGATGAAACAGGTGGGGCCGCAGCCGGTGATTGAAATGGCGCGAAATCTGGGAGTTGTAGGTGAAATACCGGAGCAGCCGGCGATTTGTCTGGGAACACCGGACCTGAGTCTGTACGAAATGGTCGGGGCCTATGGGACCCTGGCAAATGGAGGAATTTACACGGAGCCGATGGCAGTGCTGCGGATCGAAGGTAAATACGGCGTGGTCCTGGCTGAATTCAACCCGGTGACCCGGGAAGTGATGAGTGCCGAAACGGCTTATACGGCGGTGAGCCTGCTTGAAGGAGTAACAGAATATGGGACTGGCATCCGTTTACGTACGAAGTGGGGTAATTATAGCTATATCAACGATGTTGTGACCGGATATCCATATGGATTCGAGAACCCGATCGCAGGTAAAACGGGTACGACTCAAAACCATAGCGATGGATGGTTTATGGGTATGGTGCCCAATCTCGTGACAGGAGTTTGGGTCGGAGCCGAAGACCGGGGAGTGCATTTCCGCAGCATTGCTTATGGGCAGGGTGCAACGATGGCTTTGCCAATTTGGGCGATCTATATGAAGAAATGCTATGCCGATCAGAGTCTGAAGGTTTCAACTGAGGATTTTGAAGCTCCGGAAGGTGAGATCAGTATTGAGCTGGACTGCGCTGTGCACGAAGAAAGGCAAAAGTCAAATAATGTTAACTTTGATGAAATTGAGTTCTGATGATCAGGAAGGTAGTTGCCAATGCCCGGGAAGCCATTGAAGGTGTGCACGATGGAATGACCCTCATGCTGGGCGGATTCGGACTTTGCGGAATTCCGGAGAATTCGATCGCAGCCCTGCAAGATTCGGGGCTCAGGGACTTCACTTGTATTTCGAATAATGCCGGGGTGGATGATTTTGGATTGGGATTGCTGCTTCAAAAGAAGCAGATCAGGAAAATGATCAGCTCCTATGTTGGGGAAAATGCCTTGTTCGAGCAACAAATGCTGAGCGGAGAACTCGAAGTGGATCTCATTCCTCAGGGAAGCCTGGCAGAGCGCTGTCGTGCCGGAGGCGCTGGAATTCCAGCCTTTTTTACTCCGGCCGGATACGGTACGGAGGTCGATGAAGGAAAGGAAATGCGGATGTTCAACAAAAAACCGCACATTCTGGAAACGGCTTTGACCGCCGAATTTGCCTTCGTGAAAGCATGGAAGGGTGATGAGATTGGAAATTTGATCTACAAGGGCACGGCCCGGAATTTTAATCCGGTCATGGCTATGGCCGGAAAGATCACGGTTGCCGAGGTAGAGGAATTGGTTCCGGCCGGTGAGCTGGATCCGGACCAAATCCACACTCCGGGGATCTTTGTACAGCGCATTTTCGAGGGAGTGAATTACGAAAAACGTATTGAGCAACGAACGGTTCAACCTAAATCATAAACCATGCTCGACAAGTACGGTATTGCCAAACGCATTGCAAGGGAATTGGAGGATGGATACTATGTCAATCTGGGCATCGGAATTCCTACCCTGGTGGCCAACTACGTGGCCGATGGCATCCATGTTGAATTCCAATCGGAAAATGGAATTCTCGGAATGGGACCATTCCCTTTCGAAGGTGAGGAAGATGCCGACCTGATCAATGCAGGGAAGCAAACCATCACTGCCAGGAAAGGAGCAGTTTTCTTTGATTCATCTGCTAGTTTTGCCATGATCCGTGGGCAACATATCCAGCTGACAGTGCTCGGTGCCATGGAAGTGGCGGATAACGGTGACATTGCCAACTGGAAGATACCCGGTAAAATGGTCAAGGGAATGGGAGGAGCAATGGACCTTGTTGCAAGTGCAAAAAACATCGTTGTGGCCATGATGCATACGAACAAGGCCGGGCAGAGTAAGTTATTAAAAAAATGTACCCTTCCCATCACAGGTGTTCAGTGCATAAAGCGCGTTGTGACCAACCTGGCGGTACTCGATATAGATAGACGGGGATTTGTATTACGCGAACGTGCTCCGGGAGTTAGTGTGGAGGAGATCCAAAATGCAACGGAAGGCCGTCTGGTGATTGAGGGTGAAATTTCGGAAATGCACTTCGATTAATGTCTAATGCAATGGAATTGAATGCTTTCCGGTGCGCGATCAGATATGAAAAACGATATCTTGAATACCTACACGAACTGAGATACTCCTCATCTCATAGACCAACAATAGTTGTTTTTTAGCTGTATCCTGCGATATAGGTATAGCGTTCACAGGGTTTTGCTCTTCGGATGCCTTATCTTAACTTCCTAAAATAGTTCGGAACAGGCTTGGATATTAGGTTTGTAGTGGCTACGTTTGCAAGATGTACATTCAATGCAGCAAAGTAAAACGCAAGGGAAAAATCAGCCGCAACCGCAAGCTGGTGGAAAGTTATCGTGATAGCAAGACAAAGGAACCCAGAGTTCGAACCGTTCAGCGGATTGAGTCTTTGCCTATAGCCGAGCGTGCAAAGCTGATCTACGATTTTGGCGGTAAGAAACACCTGACCAGTGAGGAATGGGATGTACTCAATGAGTTAGGTCTGCTTTCAAAGCAACAGGTAAAGTATGAAGTGGGCGATGTGTACCGTGGAGCGGGAACGGCAGTTGCCTTCTCACATATGAAGAGTAGTGGTATGTTCCGGGTACTGGACAAACACCTTAGCCGAAGAGGGTCCGAAGTAATCAAGGAGTTGGTCATTCATCAGCTGCTGTATCCGACAAGTAAAGTAAAGTTCACCCAACATCGTGAAAGCGGAATAATGTATTTAGCAGGAGGCAAGCGCAAATATAAAGAGGACACCGTTTACCTTGCGCTGGATGAGTTGGCTTCTGGTATGGAGGCTATCAAAAAAGACCTGACAGGCCAACTGGAGCAGGATCATCATAACTTATTGCTGTATGATCTGAGCAATAGTTATTTTACGGGAACCAAAGCCGAACTGGGGGGCAGAGGAGCGAGCAAGGAGAAAAGACATGATCGCTACATGGTCAGCTACGGGTTGGTGATGAACCAGGATAACATGCCCCTGGATATGCAAATATGGAAAGGTGGCACAGCCGATGCAAACACCGTTTTGGGTACGTTTCGTGGGTGGAAGGAACGCTACCGGGCCAGTCAGGCCATATGGATTGCCGATCGTTCCATGAGCGGAGAAACGACCCTGAAAGATATCAAACAGCTTGAACTGAACTACATTACTGGATTGCCCGGTAATACTCAACAGGCTCTGTTGCTGCTGCAACAGGAGCAACAACCCGAACTGTTTGACCAATCAGATATCACCAGCTTTTCCCATCAAGGCAAACGTTATGTTTTGTGCCGGCACCAAAGTAAAGGTTACCGAAAGCAAAAGCAGGCATACAAGCGTAGGCGGAAGACTTACGAAGAATTGAAGAAAATACAGCAATCCTCACAGAATAAAGACGATAAAAGGCTCTATCACCGTGCCATGAGGGTGTTGGAGAAATACGAGCAAAGGCTATTTTGGGACATTCAGGTGGATAAGGTTACCCAGGACAAAGAACATCAGCGTTGGGTGCTGAACTTCCGACTGAACCGAAAGGCTGTCATGGCGCATGACCTGATGGGACACTATTACCTTTTACAGACGGATTTGGATAGTGAACAGATAAGCGACAACCTTGTGGTAGAGCATTACAAAAGCCTGAAGGTGGTTGAGAAAAGTTTTAGGGATATTAAGAGTCAGATCCAGATAAGGCCTATCCGTCATTGGAAGGAACGAAGGATCAAAGCGCACCTTTATTTGTGTTATCTCAGTTTGTGGTTAAGCAAATACATTGAAAACAAGTGGAAAAAAAGGGATATCACAACAGAAGTTGGCCGAACCTTAACGGAATGGGATCAGAAACTGCTGTTGTGTGAAAAAGTAGATCCGCATGGAAACATGACAGAAATAGCCTGGAATAAGGGTAATAACGCTATCAGGACCATGGATCAGATCGAAAGCTACGGAGAAACCAGGAGCATTAAACAGTATTCGTAGCAACTACAGGTCGTTTTTTAGGAATTTAAGTTATGATCGGTATCCTCTCATATAGCTATGTAAGTTTTTTTAGCAAATCATTGAAATATAGCATTTTATATGCTATTAATTACAGAGCTAGCTACAGAGCTAGCTACAGAGTTAGCTCTGTAATTTTACCGGAATCATTTCACTCTATAGGGCCATCCGGATGCCCGCAAGCAATTCGCCTATTTTGATTAGCTTTGCCAGGCCATGGAATTTCATATCCTATGACGCTTCTTTCCGTGATCGTTCCAGCTTATAACGAGGAAGACACGCTGTTCGTTTTACTTTCCAAGGTAGCAGAGGCTAAATTGCCCAGGGATGTGGATCGGGAGATCATTGTGATCAACGATGCCTCCAAAGATAATACAGCACAGGAGGCAAAGCGATTCCAACAGAAATACAAAGATGTGCGGTTTCAGTACCTGGAGCAGCCGGTGAACCAGGGAAAGGGTGCCGCGATCCACAGAGGGATCGAACTGGCCAGGGGCGACTATCTGATCGTTCAGGATGCTGACCTGGAATACGATCCACGGGAATTCAGGCACCTGCTAAAACCCGTATTGGAAGGGTTTGCAGATGTGGTCTATGGTTCCCGCTTCATGGGAGGTCATGCACACCGTATGCTCTTCTTTTGGCACAGCATTGGAAACCGTTTCCTGACAACTTTGTCGAACATGATGTGCAATCTGAATCTGAGCGATATGGAGACCTGCTACAAATTAATTCGGACCGATATTGCCAGGTTGCTCCATCTGAAAGAAAAGCGTTTCGGATTTGAACCGGAGGTGACGGCCAAACTCTCCCGCATTCCAGGCATCCGCATTTATGAAGTCGGCATCAGCTACTACGGCCGTACCTACGATGAAGGCAAAAAAATCAACTGGCGCGATGGACTTCGCGCTATTTACTGCATCCTAAAGTATAACCTGTGGGGCAAAAAATAGTCAGGCAGCTTCCCTATCTTTTTTTTGTCCTTCTTATTCTTTGGTTGATCTACTGGGCACCGAAAAGTATTGGAATGTTCGGTGGCAATGACAACTTCGCTCACTTTATGCTGGCCCGCTATGCATGGAATTACCCTGAACTGTTTCTCAGACTTTGGGGCCGACCGGCGTATACTTTTTTCTTCTCCTTACCCGCCTGCGGCGGGATAGAGGGTCTCAAGGTCACCAACACCATCCTGTTTGGAGTCGTGGCCTTACTAACATCAGATTCAGCCAGGCGACTAAACATGCCCCATACCGGCTGGCTGACCATTTTCACCCTTTCTGTGCCCTTGCTGATTCGGATGAGCATAAGCGGGATGACCGAAATGCTTATGGCCCTGGTCGTCATTGGAACACTGAACCTCTATTTGCGACATAAATGGACAGCCGCTGCGATCCTCATTTCCTTCTCTCCCTTTACCCGACCTGAGGGATGGCTGTTCATCGCTGCTTTTGGCGGACTGTACCTGCTCCAAAAGAAATGGCGTCCCTTATCTTTCCTGCTTTTGGCCCCGTTCCTTATGAGTATGATCGGATGGCCCGTTTACGGATCTCCTTTGTGGATCTTTGAAAAGAATCCCTATCCTCTGGAGTCACCCTATGGTTCGGGGTCTTTTTGGACATTCATCAGGGCGCTACCCCGAAGCCTCAATTTTTTTGTGCTCATCGGATTTATTTTTGGTCATTTCTTCTTGTTTTGGAAAAGAACCCCGAAAGAAATTGCTGAACGTGCAGCCCTTATCGCTTTTCCATTTTGGGGATTTGTGTTAGTGCACAGCTACTTTTGGTATAAAGGGATCTTAGGATCCATGGGACTCGTACGCGTAATGGCCTCTGTAGCGCCCCTCGCAATGCTAATGGCCTGGTCCGGATGGACATCGATCACGGCCAGGATCCCACGGATCGGACAAGTGGCCTTTTTAGGAATTCTGGCACTACTGAGCGTACATCAGGTGTGGAAGAACTACCAGTTTCCTAAGCCTGAAGACCCTTTTGTTCAAATGGGTGAAGTGGTAGGTCATTGGTTTGTGGAAAGTCCATACGTGGAAAGCACCCTGTATTGTGACAACGCCATACTCCAGTACTTCTCCAAACGTGACCCGTTCAGTGATGATGTACAGCGCTATTTTCCCATTAAAAGGTTTCCCAACCTGCCTGAGAATGCGAACGGAGCAGTGATCTTATGGGATTCGAGGATCATGAGGCAGCGAATATCTCTAGATCAGCTTATGCAGTCCGATGCTTTCGAACTCATCCACCGATTCACTCCCGATCCGAAATTTGAAGAAGAGTATGAGCGGGTCATGGATGTTTACGTCTTCATTAAGCGGCCCCCTGCGGGAGGCATTCCGAATACGGAACTCGTAGATCAGCCCGATCGCAACACCATTTGGAAACCCTGAGGCGGGAGTTACCCTATGCTCTTCCGTGGATCGGCCTCACGGCCGGATGCGCCCTTTGGGGATCGCCTCAATAAGGGTACGTGTGTAGGTTGATTGCGGATGCGCATAGATCTCCTCGGCATCCCCATATTCCTCAATGAGTCCCTTATTCATCACGATCATCCGGTCACTCATGTGTTTGACTACGCCAAGGTCATGGGAAATGAAAATATAGGTTAAGCCGAAATCTCTTTTTAAGTCATTGAGCAGGTTGAGCACTTGTGCCTGAACGCTTACGTCCAAAGCACTCACCGATTCGTCGCATATAATGAATTTCGGTTCCACAGCCAGCGCTCTGGCAATTCCGATCCGCTGGCGTTGCCCGCCCGAAAACTCATGCGGGTAACGATCATAGTGCCTGGCGGTCAAGCCTACCTTTTCGAGCAATTCGATCACTTTTTCCTTTCGTTTTCCCCTCCGATGCAAGCCGTGCACCTCTATTGGTTCGCGGATAGCGCGGCCAACCGTCATTCGCGGATTGAGGCTCGAATACGGGTCCTGAAATATAATTTGCAGGTCCTTCCGCAAGAGGCGCATCTCCCCGGTGCTCAAACCAATCAGCTCCCGACCGCAGTACTGCACTGATCCCGAGCGAGCTTCCTGCAGCTGAAGAATGGTGCGGCCAAGGGTCGTTTTTCCGCAGCCCGATTCTCCTACCAGACCGAGGGTTTCACCCGGATATACATCAAAGCTCACGCCATTGACAGCTTGTAGCCAATCAAGCGTCCTTCCCCAGAAATTCTTCCTGACCGGGAACCAGGTTTTCAGATCCCGTACACGAAGCATGGGTTCGCGGGCATACAACTCTTTCATATGCGCCTCACGGCGCGATGGTTCCTCGCGACGCTCTTCCTGAACGCCATTCAAATGATCCTGAACCGTTGGAAGTTTAATGACCCGGCAATCTAAAGGAGGACGACAGGCAAGGAGTCCCTTCGTATATGGGTGTTGAGGGTCGTCAAAAAGTGCTCTTGCCATGCCCGTTTCTACCACCTTGCCCCTGTACATAACCACGACTTTATCGGCTATGTCTGCCACGACCCCGAGGTCGTGCGTGATAAAGATAACCCCCATACCCATCTCCTGCTGGAGTTCCTTAATGAGGTTCAGGATCGTTTTCTGCACTGTGACGTCCAGGGCTGTGGTTGGTTCATCGGCTATCAGCAGGTCCGGTTTGCAGCTGATGGCCATGGCAATCATCACCCGCTGCTTTTGTCCACCCGAGATCTGATGCGGGTAGCTGTTAAAGATCGCATTGGGCCGTGGCAACCGAACCCGTTCGAACAGATCAAGCGTAAATCGTTTCGCTTCCTTTTTATTTTTGGCACGATGTTGCAAAATGGCTTCCATCACCTGATCCCCGCAGGTAAAGACCGGATTGAGGGAGGTCATGGGTTCCTGAAAGATCATGCCGATGCGATTCCCGCGGTAGCGGCGCATCCTGCCGTGAGGCAGAGAAAGAAGATCTGTCACCTGACGGTCTTCTTCGTAAAAGAGAATGCGCCCTTTTGCGATGTGGCCAGGTGGTTCGGGAATGAGGCGCATAATGCTGAGCGAGGTGGCGGATTTGCCGGAGCCGGATTCGCCTACGATGCCCACTGTTTCTCCGCGTCCGACTGTGAAGCTCACATCGTTCACAGCTGCGGTGTATTGCCCGTTTGAGCGGAACTCCGTGACCAGATCTTGTATATCGAGCAGAGGCTTCATTTGGCAAAGAGCTGTTGAAAGATGTGTTCGATCTTAGACTCCTGCACTAGCTGAATACCGAAATCAGAGGATTTCACCTTATTGAACCTGCTGATGAAAATTTTGCGGAAGCCCAGTTTTTCCGCTTCCCTGATGCGCTGTCCGATCCGTTGCACCGGTCGGATCTCGCCAGTGAGCCCCACCTCGGCAGCAAAGCATACCTTGTCTTCCAGGGCCAGATCGGCATGGGAACTCAGAACGGCAACCATTACCGACAGATCAATGGCCGGATCCGAGACTTTGATCCCCCCCGTGATATTCAAAAACACATCCTTCTGTCCGAGCTGAAAACCACAGCGTTTTTCCAGCACGGCCAGCAACATGTTGAGTCGGCGCAGGTCATATCCGGTGGCAGATCGTTGCGGGTTACCGTAAACCGCCGGGCTTACCAGAGCCTGGATTTCGATCATTATTGGGCGCATTCCCTCCAGGGCTGTGGCAATGGCTGTTCCGCTCGTGGGACCGTCTTTTTTGGAGATGAGGATCTCGGACGGGTTCGTCACTTCGCGGAGTCCACCCCCGTGCATCTCATATATTCCCAGTTCCTGTGTACTTCCAAAACGGTTTTTATGCGTCCGAAGCAACCGATGAGTGTAGTTGCGATCGCCTTCGAACTGCAGCACCACGTCCACCATATGCTCCAGCACCTTAGGTCCGGCCAGATTGCCTTCCTTGGTGATATGCCCGATCACAAAAACGGGCACCCCTGTGCCTTTGGCGTAACGGATCAGTTCAGCGGTGCACTGGCGGATCTGCAACATACTTCCGGGGGCCGATTCAACCACATCACTGTATAAGGTTTGGATGGAGTCGGTCACCAACATCTGCGGAGCCAGTACTTCGGCCTGCCCGAAGATGTTCTGTACGTTCGTTTCGGACAGCAGGTAGCACTCATCGTTGCTGATACCAATGCGTTCGGCCCGCAGGCGAATTTGTTTCTCACTTTCCTCGCCCGATACGTACAAAACGCGTGTTTTCTTCATCCGCAGTGCTACCTGAAGCATCAGGGTTGATTTCCCAATGCCCGGCTCACCTCCAAGCAGGATCACTGATCCTGGGACCAGTCCGCCTCCGAGCACGCGGTTTAGTTCGTTTCCGGCCGTGTTGATCCGTTGTTCTGTTCCGGGATCGATCTCTTTAATTGGTTTTGGCCTGGCGTTTGCCATAGCACCGGCTGATGCTTTCCAACCCATTTTGTCCTTGCCTTTACGTACCAATTCCTCCACAATGGTGTTCCATTCCCCACAGGACGTGCATTGGCCCATCCACTTGAGGTACCCGGTACCGCAGTTTCGGCAAAAAAAGGTTGTTTCGGTCTTAGCCATCCTGCTTCATTCGCCCGATAAGTCCCGTCGTACTCTGCTCCGGCACCAGGTCAATGGTCGTCACTTGTCCGCCATAGCTCTGTACCAGCTCATGTCCTATGATTTCCTCAATCCTGTAGTCGCCGCCTTTTACGAGCACATCTGGCCGCACCAACCTGATCAGTTGCTCCGGGGTGTCCTCCTTAAAGGGGATTACGGCGTCTACAAAGCTAAGCGATGCCAGGGCCAGGGAGCGATCTTCAAGGCCCTTTACGGGCCGATCTTTTCCTTTCAGCCGGCTGACAGACGCATCTGAGTTGAGTCCGACCACAAGATGCTGCCCCAGGTCCCGTGCATGAGCGAGGCAGATGAGATGTCCGGAGTGTAGCAGATCAAAGCATCCGTTCGTGAACACGACTTTTTCACCCAGAAACTGCCAGATATGGCGTTGGGGGGAGAAGGATCCAAAAGTGTGGATCTTCGCCCGGACGTATTCGAGATGCCCCATGGGTCAGTTTGCTTTGGACCGGTTCTTTCTGGTTCGAGCTAAATATAGTGCAAAAAGGCCAATGGCCCCGGTAAAGAGTGCTACCAGGGTTTGGCTCGTATGTACCAGGGTCGCATAGGTAAGTCCGCTTTGGTAATTGATGATCTCCCTGAGTCCGTATGATGCTCCGAGGACCGTCATGCCATAGGCCACTGCCAGGTGATAGCTTCCAATGCCCCCTTGTGAAGGCACCACCATTCCGAGCCCTCCGATCACTGTCATGGTAATTCCGTCTCCGACTCCGAGTGCGTTCATTTTCGGCAGCGAGAAGAAATTAAAGTAGACCATTCCAAAATAGCTTCCCCAGATCAGCAGGGTGTAGAGCACAAATGCACCTTTGCGTTTCATCTTGTACACCGTTTTCATACCGTCGAAAACACCCAGCAAAAAGTTGCGGATCTTTAGAAAAAGGGGCATTTTGGAAATCCGTTTGCGGAATACCAGGAACAGCACTCCAACGAGTACCACGGCTGCACCGAGGTAGTACCGCAGACTGGATGATTCGCCGTCACCGGCGGATGAGCGTGCTTCAGACACGGCTGAGAAAAAACCCGTGATGTTGTCAAACTGGAAGATCAGGGCGGCGACAATGAACAGCCCGAGGAAGATGAAGTCGATCACCCGCTCCACGATTACCGTTCCGATCAGCTTATCGACCGGAACATCCTCTACCTGGCTCAGTGAGGTGCACCGGGCGATCTCGCCGGCCCGCGGGATGAATAAATTCGTGAAGTAACCGATTGTTACAGCATGAATACTTCTCCAGGCATGGGCTTTGTACCCCATGGTATCGATGAGGATCAGCCAGCGCAAACCTCTTGCTACGTAAGCAAACCAGCCCAGGAATGCGGTAAGGGATACCCACCAGTAATTGGCTTCGGCCAGATCGTGCACCAGCTCATCAATATCAGTATCGCGGAAAGCAAAATAGATCAGTACTCCTGTTATGACGAGTACCACAATGGTTCGGAGGATCTTACTGAAGCGCTTATTCACCTGGCGGATCAGTTAAGTCGATTGGTTTCTTCGTTGGGGAAGATGATGGCCGGTTTAAAGCTCCTGGCCGCTTCGAAGTCCATCTGAGCATAGGCGATAATGATGATGGTATCTCCCGCTTGTACGCGTCGGGCCGCAGGCCCATTCACACAAACTTCGCCGGAACCGCGTTTTCCTTTGATCACGTAGGTTTCCACGCGTTCGCCATTGTTGATATTCAGGATCTGCACTTTTTCGCCTTCAACCAGGTTGGCGGCATCCATTAAGTCCTTGTCAATAGTGATGCTGCCGATGTAATGCAGATCTGCATCTGTCACCCTGACCCGGTGGATCTTTGATTTACAAACCTCAATGAGCATAGTGTTCTGTTTGCGTCGCAAAATTACGCAATTATGCTCACATTGTCAATTAAACGAACGCCACCTAAATATGCTGAAATACAGGCTCGTACCTCTTTACCGGAAGGCCATTCGGCTATTCGTTCGAAAGTATCAGGGCTCACTATCTCGAGATATTCGAGGTTGATCTGCGGTTCGCTGGCAATCATAGCGCGTGCTTTGAGGAGGGCGTTGGAGAGGCTTTCCCCGATACCTTTGTCGCGCAGGTAAAAAAGAGCTTTGGAGAGCATGGTCGCAATGTTCCGTTGGGAATCGTTGAGATACAGATTTCGGGAGCTCAGTGCAAGCCCACCTGCTTCGCGCACAGTTGGGCAGGTGGCGATCTCAACCTGGTGTCCGGTCACTTCAACCATTCGGCGGATCACGGCCACCTGCTGAAAATCTTTTTCACCGAAATAAGCCACGTGGGGTTGCACCAACCGAAAGAGGGTATCAACTACGGTAGCCACCCCTTGAAAATGCCCGGGACGATAATAGCCTTCGACAACCTGGTCAAGTCCCCCGAGATCATAATGCCGTGAAGCTATCCCCCCGGGGTACATTTCGGCATCAATCGGAAAGAAGACCACGTCGCATCCCGCATTGGACAGGAGATCGAGGTCCTTTTCGGGCTGGCGGGGATAGGTACGGAGATCGTTGGGATCATCAAATTGGGTGGGATTGGCGTAGATGGAGACTACGGTACATGAATGCCCGGAAACCGACCGTTTGATCAGGTTCAGATGCCCCGCGTGCAGCGCACCCATGGTGGGGGTGAGCCCGATCCTGCATCCGCCCGCCAGGGCGGCATCCAAATGAGCCTGAAGCTCGGCTATGCGGTCAAAGACTTCCATGAGAAAGCGTGCGTTGGGAAAGTAGGCATAGGTCTTTAGACAAAAAAACAAATTTTGTTTAATTTTGCATCTTCTGTCATGGACAAGATAAAAGCGGATTATGGAAAAAAAGAAGATCCTCTACGTTTCGCAGGAAATAACTCCCTACCTACCTGAATCACCTATTTCAAGACTCTCACAGGACCTGCCAACCGTAATGAACGAAGCCGGACACGAAGTGCGCATTTTTATGCCGCGGTTCGGTTGCATCAACGAGCGTCGTCACCAGTTGCACGAGGTGGTTCGCCTTTCCGGGGTGAACCTGATCGTCAATGATATGGACCAACCACTGATCATTAAGGTGGCGAGCATCCCGACCTCGCGGATCCAGGTTTACTTCATTGATAACGAAGAATATTTTAAGCGCAAGGCCATACTGACCGATGACGAAGGCGAGCTGTTTGCCGACAACGACGAACGCAGCTTGTTTTTCTGTTATGCCGTGTTGGAAACTGTGAGAAAACTGGGATGGAAGCCAGATGTGATCCATACTCATGGCTGGATGACCTCAATGCTTGCCGTGTACCTGAAGAAGAACTATGCCGACGATCCGATCTTTGAAAACAGTAAGCTGGTGTATACCCTGTACAACAACCAGTTCAATGGTTCCCTGAGTGAAGACATGATGAAGAAGGTCAAGTTGAATGAGGGCAAGGAGTGCGTGCAGACCATCGCAACACCCGATTTCATGAATTTGAATAAACTGGCAATCGAACATAGTGATGCAGTAACGATCGGGAGTGAGGATGTGCATGATGATTTGAAGACCTATGCCAGGGACAATGGTCTTCCGGTGCTCAACTACTTTACGGATGAGGAGCAGGGAGCGGCCTATGAAAACTTTTATCAGGAGATCTCATTGGAAGAAACCGTAGCTTAATATACCAGAAGGCCGCGTTGAGGAGTTATTGGAGAACATGAAAGGCGTTAAATGGACTGTCGGCATCGCCTTTGTAGCGGGGCTTTTTTCCTGTGAAAAGGACGTGACGGACATCGGAGTGGAAATTCAGCCACCCAATGATCGTCTTGATGTGAGCAGAACCGATACCTTTAAGCTAACTGCCTTCCGTATGCCAGGTGATTCAACCGGAACGGCCACCTGGTTGCGCGCTCCTTTGGGCCAGCTTTGGGACCCTGTATTTGGATACACAAAGGCCGATTTTTTTACCCAGGCGCGCCTGCCGGATAACAATGTGTCATTCGGAGCGAATGCAGTCTGTGACTCCGTGAAATTATTTATTCGTTTCGATGACCCCGGAATGTACGGTCCTACCGACCAGCCAGGCCCGCTGGGCATCACGATCTACGAGATGACCGAGGCCATGGAGAGTACACTGGATACTTTCTACTACTCAAACAAGACCTTCGAATACGATCCGATGCCGCTTCTGGATACGCTATTCGTTCCCTCGCTGAAAGATGAACTGAGCAGTGGTGAGCTGGTGCCGGATACCCTGGAGCTGCGCCTGCCGACATCGGTAGGCCAATATATTCTGGGAGGTACGGCTAATGATCTGCTTGACAATGAAAATTTCAGTCAGTACTTTAAGGGATTGTATGTGACCACCGTCCTTTCGACGGAAATGTTTTATCTGGATATGCCGGATGAGGCCACCCGAATGACCATCTACTATCACAATGACGCACAGGATAATTTGTCATACAGCCTGGTCTTCAATTCAGATGCTCAGCGATCGAACCATTTTGTTCACGATTACAGTGGTACACCACTGGATTTGAAGCCAGTGGATACCATGGGCTATGGAGAATCTGTGAACTATGTGCAGGGCCTGAGCGGAATGCGTACAGCGATCAAGATACCGGGATTAGACTCCCTTGGCAGGGAGAACATCGTGATCAATCAGGCCCTGATCGAATTTCCGATCGTCCCGGGAAGTAATTCTGTGTGGGAAGAGGCTGCCACAATGTTGTTGCTGCGGCTCAGTAATGATGGTACAACGCAATTTTTACCGGATTGGTACGAAGGAGCTGCCCACTTCCGGGGAGGCTTTAATTCCTCAGGGAACAGGTATACCTTTAACATTGCCCGCCATGTGCATGCAGTGGCCAATGGCAGTGCCCCGAACGAAACGCTGGTACTCGTCATTTCCGGTAATGCCATACGGGCCAACCGCACTGTGTTGAAAGGATCGGATCCGGATCTGTACGGTTCCGATCGGATGAAGTTGATCCTGACATTCACTAAACCCTGATACGGATGTGTGGTATTGTGGGATATTTAGGCTATCGGGAGGCTTATCCGATCGTGATCAACGGGCTCAGGCGCCTGGAATATCGCGGTTACGACAGTGCTGGTGTGGCATTTCTTCAAAACGGGGCGTTTCAGCTATTCAGGAAGAGAGGAAAGGTTAGCGACCTGGAGCAATTGGTCGGTGATCAGGAGCTATCGGGAACCATGGGTATGGGGCATACCCGTTGGGCAACACACGGGGCTCCATCAGATCAAAATGCTCACCCGCATTTCAGTGAGAGCGGGAATCTGGCACTTGTACACAACGGGATCATTGAAAACTTTCACTCACTTCGATCGGAGCTTAAGAAACGCGGATATACGTTTAAAAGTGAAACCGACACTGAGGTGTTGGTCAACCTGATCGATGATGCATATCGCGCCGCAGGCGTAACTTTTGAAGAAGCGGTTGCACTCGCCCTGCAGCAGGTGATCGGTGCCTATGCGATCGTTGTGATGAACAAGGAGGCTGATGACACGGTGGTCTGCGCCCGGAAGGGAAGCCCGCTCGTGATCGGTATTGGTGAGAACGAATTTTTTATTGCTTCGGATGCCACTCCGTTCCTGGAATTCACGAAAAATGTGGTGTATCTTGACGAAGATGAGATGGCCGTGATCCGGCGTGATGAAAATCTGCTCGTGAGCAAGATCCATTCGAGTGAGGTGATCGCCCCGTATGTGGAGGAACTTCAGTTGAACCTCGGGATGATCGAAAAGGGAGGGTTTGATCACTTTATGCTGAAGGAGATCTACGAGCAGCCCCGCAGTATTCGGGATACCTTGCGCGGGCGCCTTCTGCCCGAAAAGGGCATTATTAATATGAGCGGGATCCGGGAATACGAGAGCAAATTCCTGAATGCCCATCGGATCATCATTATCGGGTGCGGAACCAGCTGGCATGCCGGACTCGTAGCGGAGTATTTGTTCGAAGACCTGGCGCGGATGCCGGTGGAAGTGGAGTACGCGAGTGAATTCCGCTATCGGAATCCGGTGATCAGTGAGAACGATGTGGTGATTGCCGTGTCGCAGTCAGGAGAAACGGCTGATACGTTGGCGGCGATCCGGCTCGCAAGATCAAAGGGAGCTACCATTTTCGGCGTTTGCAACGTGGTGGGAAGTTCCATTGCCCGGGAGTCCGATGCCGGAGCCTATACCCATGCCGGTCCGGAGATCGGAGTGGCTTCGACCAAGGCCTTTACCACCCAGGTAACCGTTTTGATCCTGATCGCACTGGAACTGGGACGCCGACGCGGTGTTGTATCCGAAGGCCGCTACCGCGAACTCATATGGGAACTCGATAAGATCCCGGATCATGTGGAGGATCTCCTGAAGGAAGATGAGCATATTCAGGATATTGCTTCCATGTACAAGGATGCGGACAACGCCCTGTACCTGGGTCGCGGATATAATTTTCCGGTAGCTCTGGAAGGTGCCTTGAAATTGAAGGAGATCAGCTATATCCACGCCGAGGGGTATCCGGCTGCAGAAATGAAGCATGGCCCCATTGCCCTGATCGATCGTGATATGCCAGTCATTTTCATTGCTCCGCGCCGTGGATACTACGAAAAGATCCTCAGCAACATGCAGGAGGTGAATGCCCGCAACGGCCGCATTCTGGCTATTGTGAACGAAAAGGATGGTCAGGTGGAACAATTGTCGGAGCACATCATTGAGATCCCGGACACGGAGGAGGCTTTTAGCCCCTTGCTGGCCACGGTTCCGTTGCAGTTACTGTCCTACCATATTGCTGTGATGCGCGGATGCAACGTGGATCAGCCACGAAACCTCGCAAAGTCTGTTACTGTGGAGTAGAGTCGTACACTTGCTGCTAATGATCTTTAGCCCCCGCTCCAAGGCGGTAAAAAAATTCCGCACCTCCCGATCAGTCCAGTTCTCTTCCAAATATTCAATGATCCTCTCAAGCTGGCTCTCTGCTTCCTCAGTCCACTCTACGATCAGAGCCATTTCTCATACTTTTTGCGTACTTCAGTATGTGCTTTTGTTCGCCCCGATTCCTTGTCCTTTACAGCTCTTGCATAAGCCAGGTCAAAGACAGACCTGTTTTCCACCTGCCTCTGTCGGTATTTCAGCATGCTCTTCAATGCTGTAATTAACTCAGGTTCTTCCACCTTCATTAACTCTTCCTGTATCCATTTGATGTCTGACTGTATGTTCATCCGGCTAAATTATAGTGCCTATAGCAACGCCTTGTTCAAAAAAAAAAAACATCCTTCCGTTTACCAAAAAATGGGTAATTCCGCCATCGCCTCTCTCAACTCCGCCAAAGTTGATCTTCCGGTTTCACAAAGATAATTTAAAAATTTTTGAGGTCACAAAATGTACCCTTCAATCAGGGTCCTTACTGCAGTGGATGGTGTTTTTCTATCGTGGCCCTGAGCTCCTCCAGTCCGGTTTGCCGGTATTCCTCCATCAGGGGATAGAAACTCCAGGATAGATGACCCTGAGAGGAAGAAATTGAACCACCTCATCATCCAGGGTCTGTTCTTCAATGCATTGTATTACCTTTGCCATCCTAAAAGGCTCCGTAACTTAACTGGATAGAGCACTTGACTACGGATGATGGTCAGGTGGAACAATTGTCGGAGCACATCATTGAGATCCCGGACACGGAGGAGGCCTTTAAGCCCCCTGCTGGCCACGGTTCCGTTGCAGTTACTGTCCTACCATATTGCTGTGATGCGCGGATGCAACGTGGATCAGCCACGAAACCTCGCAAAGTCTGTTACTGTGGAGTAGTATTAAGGAGCCAAATTTCCTACCCCCACAACCTACTCGTAAGTTTTTCATTATCAATTATTACTACTCACCTTTAGGAGTCAGGTTACTCTGAATATCAAGACTATTTGTATGAAAGACGTCAGGGAAGAACAAGGAAGAAACCGGACTCAGTGATGGAAAAAGGTTAGTTTTCGCCAACGCTCGAAAAAAGAAGGAAATTCTGTAACTTTGCCGCTACCTGATGAAAGTCCTGACTTACATATTAACCTTTACGGTAGTCTTTCTTTCGGTAAAACCAGCGATTGATACTTTTCCGCTCTCTTCAGAAAGCCAGCAGACCTGTTGTAGCAGTAGTACGTGTATCCCCATTTCCGACAATGACAACTCACGAGATCAAAACAATGATCGTGACGGAAAATCCTGTAATCCTTTTCAGACTTGTGGTTCCTGTTCATTACTTTGCATATCGTTTTCATTTCCGCCATTGTTGAACCCTCAGATTTCAACCGAAGAATTTTTAGGATATCAATCATTTATACCTTCTCCATTCATTTCTGACTTTTGGCGACCGCCAAAATTTGTTTAACGACACACTTGACTGTTCAAAAGAACTGAGCTTTCGGTTCAATTTTTAGTTAAACATCTTAAGATCAGAAAAATGAAATTTTCAAACATTTCCGTTTTGACTATCGCATTTCTGTTAGTCTCAACAACAGCAACTTTCGCACAATCAGCGACAGAAAAAACACAAATTGCAGACAGTACAAAAACCATTACAACAAAAGTCAAGGGTATTACCTGCTCAACAGACCTAAAAATGATTTCGACAAATGTCGGGAAATTAAAAGGTGTAACAACTTGTAAAACGGGTAAAACAGGCACAACAACCACTTTTGAAATTGCCTATAATCCTTTTTTGATCAGTGAAAAGGAAATTTATACAGCTATTGAAAATACCGGTAGTTGCGAAAATCCTGACGAAAGACCGTACAAAGTGAAACAGTAAACAGGTTTAAGACAAGGCACCATTCAATATATGCCTTGTCTTTTTCATCATTGAATCAGGAACAATGAAGGAATACATATTTGTTGTTGGTTTATTGTTTCCGTATGTCCTGTTTTCACAAAGCATTTTAGGGAAAATAACCAACGAAAATAATGAACCGCTTGTTGGAGCAAGTGTCTTTTGGGTAAACACAACCATTGGCACTACTACAGGCATAAAAGGGGAGTTTGAATTAACTACAAAAGATATTTCAACTAAACTTTTGATATCCAGATATGTCGGTCATTCAGCTGATACGATAAAAATAACGGATCAAACATTTGTGGAGTTTAAGTTAGTGCAGTCCCAGGAGCTTGATGAAGTCGTTGTAAAAGGACAACGGGACGGTGTGATCATATCAGATTCAGAGCCAATTAAAACCGAACAGATTACCCAGACCGAATTGGGTAAAGCAGCTTGTTGTGATCTGGCAGGATGCTTTGAAACACAAACTACCGTTCAGCAACAAACAACCAACGTAATTACCAATTCCAAAGAACTTCGCATTCTTGGGCTTTCAGGAGTTTATAATCAAGTGTTGATAGATGGTTTCCCAATGATACAAGGATTGACATATACGTATGGCATTAGCAGTATTCCAGGAACATTGGTGGATAATATTTATGTTTCAAAAGGAGCAAACAGCGTTTTGCAAGGATTTGAGAGTATAAGCGGACAAATAAATGTAGAAACCAAAGAACCTGATAAAACCGACAAACTTTTCCTAAATGCCTATATGAATAGTTTTTCAGAAAAGCACTTGAACGCCAGCTACGCTGTTAAAAAAAGAAAATGGAGCAACTTAACGGCTTTTCATACGGTGCAGCCAGCGAATGAATTTGATCGGGACAAGGACAATTTTCTCGATCTGCCAAAACTCACCCGATATATGATTTTCAATAAATTAAAATACGGGAATGAAGAAGATTGGGGGTGGAACAGTAGGATAGGATTGAGATTTGTAAACGAGCAACGCATTGGCGGACAAATCAATTTCAACGAAAACACAGATAAGGAAAGTACAGAAGTATATGGTCAGTCCGTAAATATCAATCAACCTGAAATTTGGACGAAAACAGGCTATCGTTTAAATGACCAGCACCATTTTGTTCTTTTTGCTTCAGGCTTTTATCAAAACCAAAACTCCTATTTCGGAACTGTAAAGTATGATGCTAGCCAGATGAATTTTTATGGTAATCTACAATATGAACTCAACTATGGCAAAAACTCATTAAAGACAGGATTTAGCTTTCGCTACCTGAATTTAGATGAGGATATAGCTTTTACAGATAATGCTCTGCAGAGAACTTACTCAGGAAATTATTTACGAAAGGAAAACATTACAGGTGTATTTGTAGAAAACACTCTAAAATTACTCAGCGATAAGCTGACCTGGATTGCGGGTATTCGTATAGACAACCACAATCAGTTTGGAACGATAGCCACACCAAGAACACTTTTAAAATATGATATTACACCCAACACTATCGTCCGTGCGAATATTGGAGCAGGATGGCGAACGTTAAATTTGTTTAGCGAGAATATAAACCTATTGGTCAGTTCACGGAACATCGTATTTGCTGAACAACTCCAACCCGAAAAGGCACTCAATACAGGAATAAATTTCACGCATAAATTCAGTGCGGAGACCGTTACCGGTTTTTTTACTGCAGACTATTATCGAACTGATTTTCAAAATCAAATATTTCCCGATTACGATACAGATCCAACAAAAGCAATCATTGAAAATTTTACAGGAAAAAGCGTTAGTAACACATTTCAGGCAGAAATATATCTAAATTTTTGGCAACAGTTTGAATTTAAAGCAGGATACAGATTTTTAGATGTGTATCGGGAAATTAATGATCAAAAAGTGCTTTTACCATTCAACTCAAGACATAAAGTGATAACAACTTTGGGTTACAAGCCTAAGTCTGGAAAGTATCATTTTGACATGAATATACATTGGTATGGTCAACAAAGATTACCGAACACACAAAACAATCCGACCGAATTTCAAAGGCCTGATTTTTCGGAAAATTATATGCTTGTAAATGCTCAGTTCACTTACAATTTAAAGAAATTTGAATTGTACGCAGGTTGCGAAAACATTTTTAATTTCAGACAGGATCGACCGATCATAGGATGGCAGGAACCTTTCGGTCAATATTTTGACACAAGTTCCATTTGGGGTCCAACCCGTGGAAGAGAATTATACATTGGATTTCGATTTAAAATACCTCATTATTCCCCTATCAGGGGATAGAAACTCCAGGATAGATGACCCTGAGAGGAAGAAATTGGATCACCTCATCACCCAGGGTCTGTTCTTCAATGCATTGTATTACCTTTGCCATCCTAAAAGGCTCCGTAGCTTAACTGGATAGAGCACTTGACTACGGATCAAGAGGTTCGGGGTTCGAATCCCTGCGGAGTCACCAGAAGGATAAAAAACCGCTTAACCGATACGATGCGCAGCTTTTCATCGGCACAAAAGGACTAATAGAATTCCTCAAACCTTGATAGCCACTGATCCACCCTTCTCCTGGTAGATATGGTGTACTGGAAATATTGCCCATTGTCCAACCTGACCTGACGCTTCTTCAGATCAAGGTTTCTGATGGCATCGTTAAAGGCCTCATCGGAGGACAGGCATTGCATGATGTTCCTTCGCAAGGCGAAATAGTACCAATTCCGCCGATCCAGCTCAAGGTAGATATACAGCTCATCCTGACGTCTCTTCCGTACCAACTCCATTTTTCCCTGAACCTTTTTGTTCACCTGAAATGGGCCTATATTGCCAATTCCAATATCACCAGTCGTTATATAACTGCTCGTGTAATCATTCCAGGCCCATTCCACATCTGTCAATACCAGGTTCATGGTGCGCAACTCCCTTGGCAGTTTTTCCACACTTCCGTAGGTACGGATCCCTTCCATGTAGGTTAAGGCGTTTTCCTTGCCCAGCAGGGCGATCAGGGCTTCGCGATAGACCTGGCGGTCCAGATCAATACCTCTGAGCATATTGTCCTTGTTGATGTTGCCGGCCATTAACTCCAGGGCCTCATCAGTAAAGAAGAATCCCACCCCCATCATCAGGTCCATTTCGATGGTATCCCGGGTCAGATCGTGCCGATAGGCACCCCATGTATTTAAGGTCACACCAGCCAGGTCAGCATCCAGATCAAAAGCTCCGGTGCCGCGAACCTCACAGGTTTTATTGCTAAAGGCCATCAATTGTCCGGGAACATCCGGATCCTCGAGTTTCGCCCTGGACGTTATCCAATACTCATTGCTTGCCTTGTCATAGATCAGCCAGCCTGTGCTTGTGAAGTTCGGCTCCGAATAGGCATTGGTTTTTTTCGAAAGGAAATGGCTGGTCAGATCAGTCGGGTCCGGCGTATAAAACAGTCCTGAGTAAAGCTGATTGCGCTCTCGTTCGGCATGGAGCCGGCTCAGATCCACGGCTATCTGTTCCGGATCGATCTGCGATCGGAAAGGGATCTTGTCGGTCAATATGCTCTCACAGGCATGCTGTATCTCCGTAAAACCATCAAAAATGTAGTTGGGATCATTGCCGTAGATATAAACCTCCCCTTCAAAGCTAAAAAAAGGAGAGAGGTAAAACTCCTGCTCCTTTGGTATCATGCCATGCGCCACGGTCTGATACGCCGTATCAACCCACATGCTATCGATCAGGATGGGGAAGACTTCCTGGAACCGATCCATATAATTGATCCCTGAGCGTCCGCGATAATCAAGTCGCCCCCGAATATGTACATCCGCCTCATTAAAATGGTGGTAGGGATCATCGCGCAACACTTCCACACGCGCATTCCCCAGGCGATCCATCCTGGCATTGTCGCGCACCACCACATATCCGGAATCCGGATATATCCAGGCATCTGCCACTGCTATGCGATCCACTCCATAACCCTCCAGCAACGTATCCACCATATAGTACTTCGCCGATTGCGCTTCATAATTTAAGCTATCCTGACTTTCCCGGGTTGATACCATATAGGCGGGCTGCTGGCTTGCCAGCTGGTCCAGGTCAAAGGTTTTCGCGTCCATGTCCCATATGGCGTGATCCATATAAACATCATACTGATTTTCAATAAGATGAAGTGCTGTATCCGAATCCAGCAGGGTAAACTCGCCCCGCCGTTGTCCCAGGTCTATATCGCCCTGTGCATTCGACAACCGAAAGGCCCAGCGACTCTTTGAATTCAACCGCACACGAAAATCGAGTTGTTCACTATATATTCGATGGTGGCCAAACTCGTACAGGGAAGCTGTTGTCTGCGCATTCTCGAAATGGGTCTCACCACCGCCTTCCAGTCCACTCGGCTGCAGGGCCAGAAAGCCATGGTGGCTGGCAGATATATCAAACAGTTCGAAAGGCTGTTCCTCTTTGTTGTGGATGTACATGACATCCTTGTACGGTTCCCAGTATACCCTGGCGTTTTCCGCCCTAACGGGCGGATATTCAGTTCCGGCCAACTGTGGACGTATCAGGAATGTATCGGCTTTCGCGTTCATCAGGTCCAGGAAAAACAGGGATTCCCGTGTATAGGTTGAGCTCGTGAGGTAGTCCAAAACGCCTTTACCTTCAATACCGGCGTTACTCACCTTTATGGTATCATGATACTGACCTTTCCCGCCGTAGGCGGGTAATCCACCGGGTGGGGTGGTGGTGGTGAACCCGAGCGAATAGTCCCGCATCACCTTCAGGTCTTCATTGAGCATCGGGAAAATATCACCCGAATAAAACTGTCCGTTGAAGGCGAGCCCTTCCGTTTCAAAGGTATCCAGGCTGTCGATCTCGAACGGCTCCACATGGAAATATACCCTGGAACGATCGTACACCCCGTTGCAGATCCGGCGATCGTCCCAGTACACGTAGCTGTCATTGCCGGAACGGAAGATCGGATACCTGGGATAGTGCTCGCGACTCGATTTATTATTCGGCCGGTCAATGAACAATTCACCGGTCATGTTCTGTAACTTGTTTCGGACCGGTACCAGTTTCCGGCGGCCATACTCATCCGCCTCAAACGATGGTACCATGAACTTCATGGAATCGATCACGTTCATGTTTACCCTAAAATTTTCGTATTCGAAAAAAAAGTCACGGCCCATAAAATCGAAACGACCGGCCTGGATCGTCCCGGCGAAGTTGAAATTCCGGTTTTCTTTCAGAATGATGCGTCCGCCTGCAGGAAACAATACCACCTTTTGGCTATCGCTCAGCAAAATAGGATGGACACCATACAACTCAAGATCCTGGTTCAATAAATTCAACCGGCCATTCTGTTTTTCAGCTGCCGAAATGAACCGAATAATGTCGTAGTCAATGAAGCCACCTCGTGCGTTGATATAGTTGAAGAGCTTCTTTTCCAATTTCACCCGTCCGGATCCCAGGTTATAGTCTGTGAAGCCCATGATGGTCATATTCATCAGCAATAGCTTGCACTGGTGCTCTTCCATTCGCAGGTACTGTGCCACATCTTCGATCCAAAACTCATCATGATGACCTGCCCGTTCCCACATGCGCCTGAGGGCGTACAGCACATTTGAATCGTCCATCCCCTGCAGCTGATTGAAGCGCTCGTCACGATAAAAATTGATGGATTCCAGCACCACCGGGTTCACTTCACCGGCCTGCAGGTTTGATATCTTCATTACCGGCTCGTCCATATCCCACTCAAGCCGGTCAAAGTACATTTCCACCTTGTGGTAGCTGTTCAGGTAGGGCCGTTTTGCCAGGCCTTTATCTGCCTCCCGATATAGCGATAACACCCGGTCCTTTCTGAAAAACCGAAGCTGGATCTTAGGGTGGAATATCGAGTCCTCCTCTATGCGTATCGTCAACTGACAATCTCCTCCCAGAATATCATCATTCCGCAGCACGAAGCGATTGCTCAGTGCCTTCACCCGTGCCTCACCCTCAAAATCGAACAGCATCAACGCCTTCTGCTTGTCGCTCCCATATCCGATAAACCGATTGCCTTCCACCCGGAACCCACCTTCGTAATACACCCCCTCCACGATATTCGGTATCTGGAACTCCTTGTTGTAGCTGCTAAAAACAGGGTAGCGGTAGTTGCCCTCACGGGCCGATGCGAGTATTTTCTCTTCCAGGCTCCCCAACATCGGTTCGGTGATGTAAAATTGGCTGTACAACGTTACTGAGTCGGCCACCCACCCGGCACGATCGGTCCGCAGTTCATAGTCCGACAATTTTGCCAGCAGGGAATCTGCACTGATCCCGGCCCGTGTCCAAAAAACCTCACCACCGATCCCGCGAACCTGTTCCTCCATCAGGTTGAAGCGGAGGACGGTATGGTAGATCACGCTTGAATCGCCTTTCGCATAACATACCAAAGCCCCTTCCCCGGTTTCGATCACTCCGGGTTCGTCCTGCACAAAGGCTTTTAGCTCGCCTAAAAACTTCCACTCCAGGGCCTGCGACTGAAATAGTAAATTATCCCGAAAAAGTTCCTTTGACCGCAGCATAAACTGATCAATGCTCCGTGCCGATCTATTACCAACGATGCCGTCCGTGCTCCTGAACCAGGTTGTCATGAGCAGATCATTTTCCAGATCTGTTACAGCGATCAACGATTCCACATAATCGATAAAGCCGGGATACGAGCGCACGCGCTTTTTCAACATCGTATTCGCTATTGCGATGATCTGGGCTTCCTCCTCTGGCGTATAGACACCGGTATTCCAATATGAAGCAAAAACTTCCATTCGCGGAACCGTAGCTTCCCCATGTGAACCTTCAGCCAGGTAATTCCCTAGCTGTTCCAGGAACTGACCGCGGTTTTCACTAAACGATCGCAACCGTTGCGCATAGCCGGCAAATGTTAGCAACATCAATACTATGGATCCCCACTTTTTCATCCTTAAGGACGCCTCCGGTCTTTCATTTGGATTATGTGCTATCCCGATCCACTTTCCCTTTGATTGTGGCATGACGGGCTTTGAGCAAAGTTAAACTATGCTGAACTAGTCATGCCCCTTGCCAAATATCAAACATAATCATTGGCCTGAAAAGGGAGGAGTAGTACAATGCCTTAGGATATTAAAAATTCAATGTACCTTTGCACTCCCATTTTGATGGGCCCCCGTCAGCGATCTTTGAAATAATAGGGCAATTAGCTCAGCTGGTTCAGAGCACCTCGTTTACACCGAGGGGGTCGGGAGTTCGAATCTCTCATTGCCCACTATCCCATTGTACTGCGGTTAGTATCTCACAATCGATAAGAAGGATAAAATTCTGATAGCCAATTGATGAAGGCGATTCAGATATAGTGTTCCCTGGAATGGCATTTTGCCTCGTGATCCCTACAGGATTCGAACCTGTGACCGTCTGCTTAGAAGGCAGATGCTCTATCCGGCTGAGCTAAGGGACCGTATGGGAGCGCAAAGGTAAGTAATCATCACATGTCCGCCTGATCTTCAGCCTTATCCCTGAGGTCCTGTAAGAGCCTGCTGACATCTTCATCCACATTGGCCAGTTTCTTTTGACAGAACTCCAGCAAGTACCTGGCCCGCTTTACTTTCGAGGTCAGGGTATCCACCGTGACATCGTCATTCTGAAGGTCGCTCAATATCTTTTTCAATTCAATATAGGCCGCTTCATAAGTTAACTCTTCGCTCATTGATCTTTGTTATAGTACTTGTAATCACTTTATTAATAGTTTCTGTCAACAGCTCGTCGCCCACTTTCATCTTTGTATCGCGTTTCAGCCACTGACCATTCACGCGGGTCATACTGTAACCGTGTTTCAATACCTGATCTGGCGCCAAAGCCTTTAAGCGATAAATAAGATTTTCCAATTCCCCACCCGCCTGCCGGATCTTCAACGGTGCCCAGTGCAGTAGCTGATCACTCAGCTGATCCAGCTCTCGTGGCGCATTGACCCGAAGCAGGTGCCAGCTTTCATTGCCGATCAGTTGCCGGGTTTTTTCAAGCCCTCCATGGGCCAATGCTACTCTTTGCTGTCCCAACCGGGCCAATAGCTGGATGTTGGTCCGCAAATTCATGGACTGCAGCTCCAGAACCGATTTGGGTTTTTGGCTCAGCACGCCCCGGGCGTTTTGCAGCTGAGATGCTTTCCGGTGTCTGATCTGTTGGGTCACGCTGTTCAGATCTTTTTTTACTGCTTCAAGCATACCACAAAATTGCGCGGCCCGGTCAATCAGGAAGTAGGCGAGGGCAGTGGGGGTTTTTAGGTAGGTATGCGCCACCAGATCCGCCACACTGATATCGGTTTCGTGTCCGATCCCGGTCAAAACAGGCAGGGGCGAATGAGCGAGGGTAAGGGCGAGGCTTTCCTGGTTGAACACATCGAGATCCAGTTTGGAACCGCCTCCGCGAAGCAGGGCCACAACCTGATGATCCTTTGGATCCACTTTTTTTAGTGCGGCAATGATCTCACCCCGGGCCTTATCTCCCTGCACGGTAACCGGAAACACATCAACCCGAAAATCGAATCCCCACTCATTTCGCTGAAGTTGCTGCATAAAATCCTGAAATCCTGCGCTGTCCGGCGCACCGATCAAGGCAATGCGTTGGATGACCAGAGGGAGCGTATGTTGTTTGTTGGTTTGGAGTAGCCCATCGCGCCGTAGGCGCCTGAGCGTTTTTTGCTTTCGCTTTTCCAGGTCTCCGAGTACGGTACCCAGGTCAACCTGGAGGATGGTCAGGCTAAGCCCATAGCACTTGTTGTACTGCACTCCGGCGCGAAAGACGATCTCAGATCCGGCCTTCATGAGCGGCGCAAATTCATCGCCGAGTTCCTTGTGAATGCCATCAAGGGCCGTTTTCCAGATCACCCCGCGCATTTCGGCTTTGACCACCTCCTCGTTGGCATCAACCAGATTCAGGTAGGCATGCCCGCTCGGGGCGATACGGAGTTCGGAGATCTCAGCACGGATCCAGAAAAACTTACCACCATAGAACTGGCGGATCATCCGCTCCAGACTAACGGCGATTTCTTCGAGGCGATAGATCTTCTTTTCGTTCCGGGTTTCAGGCATAAACCCAAAGGTAAGGCTTATGCTGCAAAGGTGGCTCAGGAGCGGCTGTCACCCGCTTCATTTTTTTCCTTTTCGTGAAGGTAAAACTACAGAGCTAGCTACAGAGCTAGCTCTGTAATTAATGACATATAAAATGCTATATTTCAATGACTTGTAAAAATCAAATACATAGACATATGAGATAGCACTGATCATCAGACATCGGAAGAACAAAACCCTGTGAACGCTATACCCATGCCGCACAATACAACTAAAAGAAACTATTTTTGGTCTATGAGATAGGGGACCCACATTGCCAGGCACTCTGGAAAAACGGCGAGCTCGCGTAATATTCATCAGCAACCATATTTTTAAAGGGGCATGACCCTTTTTATATCGCGTCGAGATCCTCTTTCCAGGGCAGTGGGTGCACGAATGGGAGGGCAGGTACTTTGGCCTGTTTGGCGATCCTGATAAAATCTTTGATGGCCGGATACTGATGCATGGTCAGGTAATTTCCGAGCTCCTCTTTTTTCTTCCTGTTTTCCTCGGCTTCAATGCCGATGAAGGGGATGTGCAGGTTGTAGCATGACTTAATGTCCCAGCTCGTGTCGCCCACGTAGACGGTCCGCTTAAAGTTGTTGACCTTTTGTCGCTTTTTTGCCTGTTGGATGGCATTGAGAATAATATGGTCCCGGGTCAGGCCATCATCGGCTGTAATAACGGTCAGATCCTTGTAGTAGAATCCCGAACTCTCCAATTTAAATTTGGCTGAGAATTTCCAGCAACCTGTAGCGATGACAAAATCCCACTTCGGATGTTTCCCCAGTTCGTGCATCAGGGTCTGGATCCCGTCCACGGGTTCAAACCCGGCCGAGTGATCCCTGAACAGCTTCTTCAGGTTTTGTTTGAATGCCTTACGAAACTGATAATACTCGTCCCTGTCAGGGTTTCGCCCGACGTGTTTTTGGTAAAGCTCAAACACCATAGCACTGTCGGTCATGTTCCGAAAATCATGGAAATTAACAGGACCCAACTTTTTTTCGAAAACTTCTTCCGCAGTCTGCAGGAAACAGGCTTCGTCAACGGGATTAGTTTTGGTAACCGTACCGTCCATATCGAAAATAACTAGGTTCATAGATCTGCCACAAACACTGGTTGCCCCGTTTCAGGCGGTCAAATTACATGAATTAGAAGAAAAGCTAATGTTAAGTTTTTTGATAACAGAGCTACCCAGCTCAGGTATCAGGGCTGTAACCGACCTTCCAGTACAGCACCTGCTGGTCGGTTCACATTCCGTGATCAGGCGTTGATGAGATCGTAACTGCGTTTAATAAAACCCGTAAGTGCCTCGCCTTTAAGCAGGTTCTGTGATAATTTGGCCAGGTCAACCCCCTGATCGATCAAGGCCTTGCGCTTATCTTCGTCTTTTTCTTCGTGAATGCGTCCAACTAACGGGTGGTTCACGTTCACGATCAAATTGAAACTGTCCGGCAGGTTTCCGGCACCCGGAAAACCACCTCCCGTCATACTCATCTCCTTCATTCGGCGCATAAATTCAGGCCGGGTGATAGTAAAGGCCGGCGAATGCTCACTTTGTACTTCCAGGGTAACCATAAACTGCTCCTTCGGCACCACTGCTTCAATGATCGGTTTCAGGGCCTCTTTTTCTTCGTCGCTCAGCTTGCTCGGATGCGCATCATCTTTAGCGATCAGTTTTCCGATCGGGTCACTGTCGACCCGTGCAAAGGTGATCTTCTCACCTCCCATTTCTAGTTTTTGGAGCAGATGGCCAATGATCGGACTGTCCAAATGCAGCACGTCATATCCATGTTCCCTGGCCTCTTCAATAAAACTGTGCTGTTCCTCAGGGCTATTGGTGTATAGGTAAACCAGCTTACCATCCTTGTCCGTTTGAGCATCCCTGATCTTTTTGGTATATTCCTCGAACGTGAAGTATTTTCCGCCTACGTTCGGATAGAGGGAGAACTTTTTGGCTTTATCATAGAATTTCTCCTCGCTCAGCATTCCGTACTCGATAATGACCTTAATATCTTCCCAGATAGATTCGAGCCGCTCCCGGTCATTCCTGAAGAGCTCCCCGAGCTTGTCAGCCACCTTTTTGGTAATGTGCGCCGATATCTTCTTCACATTGCTGTCACTCTGTAGGTAGGAACGGGAGACATTCAATGGAATATCGGGGGAATCAATAACCCCTTGCAGCAGGGTCAGGAAATCGGGCACGATCCCTTCCACACTGTCGGTAACGAACACCTGATTACTGTACAGCTGGATCTTGTCCTTCTGCACCTCAATGTTGCTTTTGATCTTTGGGAAGAACAGGATACCCGTTAGATTGAACGGATAGTCCACATTGATGTGGATGTGAAACAGAGGCTCGTCGAATTGCATCGGATAGAGCTCACGGTAGAAGTTTGTGTAGTCCTCTTCCTTTAGATCACCCGGGGCCCTGGTCCAGGCCGGAGCAGGATTGTTGATGATATCGGGAACGGTCTTTTTTACCTTATCATCACCTTCACCTTCCTCGATCTCCCTGGTTCCGAACTGGATCCTGACCGGCAGGAACCTACAGTATTTGTTAAGTATTTCACGGATCCGGTGCTCTTGCAGAAATTCCTCCGACTCTTCGCTGATGTGCAGTACGACCTCCGTACCGCGATCTTCCTTTTTGCTTTTGGTCAGGCGGTATTCCGGATCGCCTTCACATTCCCATTTGACTGCCTCAGTTCCTTCCCTGTATGATTTTGAGTGTACCTCCACCTTGTCCGAAACCATAAACGAAGAGTAGAACCCAAGTCCGAAGTTTCCAATGATGCCTTTGCCATCCATCTGGTCTTCATACTGAGCTATGAATTCCCTGGCTCCGGAAAAGGCCACCTGGTTGATGTATTTTTTTACCTCTTCGTCGGTCATTCCAATTCCCCGGTCACTAAAGGTTAGCGTTTTACTGTCCTGATCAATGGATACGTTGATCGTGGTATCACCGATTTCTCCTTTAAGGTCGCCCGATTGAACCAGGGTCTGCAGTTTTTGGGTTGCATCAACTGCATTGGAAATCAACTCGCGCACAAAGATCTCATGATCGCTGTAAAGAAATTTCTTGATGATCGGGAAGATATTCTCAGACCGAACATTTATTTTTCCTTTGGCCATAGCTGCAATCTTTAAGTTTATGACGTCTGGACAAGTTTTGTGCCAGGGAGGGGAGTTATGACGGTTCACTGTCATTTTGACCGAACTGCCGATAGAATATTTCCGTATATTCACCCTGTGGCAGAAGCCTTCGTGCCGTTAGGCACTGGTCAGTGGCCTTAACCAAAACAATATCGAAATGTACCAATCGCGCATAATAGGTACGGGGCATTACGTTCCGCCTGGAGTAGTAACGAACGATGATCTGTCGAAGCTGATAAATACCAGCGACGAGTGGATCCGGGAGCGGACTGGCATCGGGGAGCGCCGTTTCGTAACGCCCGGAGAGGACACGACGAGCTCCATGGGAACAAAGGCAGCATTGATGGCCATCGGCGATGCCGGAATTACCAAAGAGGACATTGACTTCATTATTTTCGCGACCCTCAGCCCGGACTACTATTTTCCCGGACCTGGGGTGCTCGTTCAGGAACAGCTGGGCATTAAGGAAATCGGTGCGCTGGATGTGCGTAATCAGTGCTCGGGATTTGTGTATGCCCTGTCGGTGGCCGATCAATTCGTAAAAACCGGGATGTACCGGAATGTGCTGGTGATTGGCTCGGAATATCATTCGGGCGGACTCGAAATGACCACACGCGGACGTGGAGTGTCCGTGATCTTTGGAGATGGGGCAGGGGCTGTTGTTGTGCAGCGCTATGAAGGCGATGACCGGGGGATCCTTTCCACCCATCTTCATTCGGAAGGGAAACACGCCAGACAGCTGGCCCTTCTTGGTCCGACCACTTCGCGGTGGGTCAACATCATCATGGAAGAAAACGACCCGGAAGACACTTCCTACTACCCTTATATGAACGGAAATTTCGTGTTCAGGCACGCGGTAACCCGATTTGCCGAAGTTATCATGGAAGCCCTTCGGGCTAATGGCCTTCAACCAGGAGACATCGATATGCTGGTACCCCATCAGGCCAATTTGCGCATATCGCAGTTCATCCAGAAAAAAATGGGTCTAAGTGACGATCAGGTGTACAACAACATCATGCGCTACGGGAATACCACTGCAGCCTCCATTCCGATCGCCCTTTCGGAGGCAGTTCGGGAAAGCAAGATCCAGGACGGCGACCTCGTCATGCTTGCCGCCTTCGGTTCCGGATTCACCTGGGCCAGCGCCTTAATGCGATTTTAAAAGGCAACGCCCTCACGGGCGGATGAAACAAGCCCTCGCCTTGCAAGATAATTTGCCTGACAAGGCGAACCATTCTCTATTGCCTGATGATGCGGTACGATCGCGATCGGCCATCTTCTGATCGAACATGCAGGAAGTAAACTCCGGCAGCACCTCGTATGTTGATCTGCTCCCTGTCCGATCGGAATATCGATTCCGAGATCTGGCGACCCTGAGCATCTGTGAGGATATATCGAAGGGTATTGGGATCCCATGAAGCATTTATTTCCACCGTGATGGTTCCCTTTGTGGGCTGTGGATAAAAGATCAGGACTTCGAATGGTAGCTCTTCAAGGCCTTCCACCATGGTGAGCACGGATAAGGTATCGGAAAAGAACTCCTTCCCGCTGCCGTCCGGATTGAAGACAGCACGGACAAAGAACTTATAATACTCCTGGCCGAAATACACCCATGCAGTCTGGGTAAGGGGAAAGGTTTGCGTACCGCCCCCATTGAGCGATAATGTGGTAACGGAATCAACCTCATAGATGCCTAAGCTATTATGGAAGTGATGGAGTTCCACCAGCGTTGCAGAATCTTCGCGAAGCAGAACGTCAAATTGAGCGTCAACTATCCAAAAGTCCGGCGAGGCCTGAAAGCCGGATATCTCCACCTCCACGGAATCAAAGGCTGTCTGAAAACCCAGGGTATCGTATGTGAATAGCTGATTTTGACTGGCCGGATCAAAAATGGCCTGGACTGTCCAATAATAGGAGGTATCACTTATCAAATTGTTCAGCGAGGCCATCGGGCTGAACACCTGTGTTCCGCCACCGCCTAAATTATAGGTTCCACTGACTGCGATTTGAGTAGTTCCACCTTCGGGCCAGTAATAAAAGAGCACATCCGTATCATAGTCCTCGCGAAGGTTCATTTGGACCGACAATTCTGCTGTGTTGCTGGTCACGTTATTCGTTGCTGCACCAGAAAGGATCACAGGCGGAAAAGGGAAATCCCCCTCCGTGATATGGAGCCATTGGTCAGCTGAGACGTTATAAAGGTAATCAATGGTTCCTGAAGGCCATTTGATGAGCATTGAGTCAATCAGGGTCGTTGTGCCCAGCCCAAAATGTTGTGTGAAGGAGTTCTGTGTTCCGTATCCCTCACCGGCACGAACCTCACGTACCTGGATCCCCCAGGGGCCGTAGATCTCGACCCGGGCACCAATGGCATTGTCGTTGCTTGCAACACCGTGCAGATTAACTGCGATAAAGTGGTATCCAGAAGCCCCCTGGTTAATCCACAGGCGATCAATGGCCGAACTATGGGCTCCGTTATAAACAAATCCGTAACTGCAGTACAGGTCCAGGAACCCGTCGTGGTTCAGATCGCCAATTACAGCGCTGAGCATCCAGTCATTAATGGCCGCGAACGGATCTATATCCAGGGTAAAGGTCGTATCTCCATTGTTGATCCAAAGACGGTGCTCCGAACCTGTCATCAACAAATCCACATACCCGTCGTTATTAAAGTCGCGAAAATAGGTTTGTATCCCGGCAAATGCAGTTTGGGTCAGGCCGGCCTGAGTTGTGTACTCTTCAAATACCCCGTTTCCCAAATTCCGATAAAAACGCGACACCTGATCGTGGTTGGCCGTGAACACATCGAAATCCCCGTCATTGTCAATATCTGCAAAGTCCGATACCCAACTCTGGGCACTGTCACGCAAAATAGTGTTGGTGTTCTCGCTCCACATACCACTACCGGTATTTTCGATCCATTGATTGATGCGACGGCCATCGGCCGGATCAGTAACGCCCTGACGACATTTAGTGATGTACAGATCAAGATCCCCGTCCCCATCAATATCTGTGAACATGGAGGCATAATTGCCTGATTTGTCGCTTGAAGGGGTGGTGGTCAGATCCAGTATCGTGGTGTTGCGTATCCATCCCGTGGAAGTTTGCTCATACAAATGGCTTTCACCTACGTCGTTGCAGGAGAATAGTTCTACATCGCCATCGTTGTCGATGTCGACAAAATTCATTCCCTGGACAAAAATACTTGAAGTGTTGATGGTGGCCGATGTGTAGGTTCCGCCAACACTGTCCGCAACAAAAACCCGAATACTGCTGTAATCTCCAACCGCGAAGTCATTGTATCCGTTGGAGTCCACATCGGCCACACAAATTCCCCATACGGCGTTAAATGGTGCAATATTTCCCAAACTCACTCCGGTAAAGGAACCGTTGGGCTGCTGGTAGGCTATAAGCATAGTATCCAGGGTATGCAGGCGCAGGATATCATCCAGTCCGTCATTGTTCATATCGCTAATAGCCATAGGCGAACCGGAGCGGGCAGCAATCGTGGAGCCAGGTAACAGAGCCGTACTGTCGCCAAAGGTAATTTGGGTCGCAGGTGGAGCTGCCCCCGAATCCACGTTCAATTGGTAGTTCCCGCTAGATCCCGAAGAGTAACCATCGATCACCACATAGTAGTCGGTATTGGGTTGCAGCATTAGGTTGATGATCTCGCTATTGTACGTACCACCAGTGTAGGCCGGACTCTGACATCCGTCTTCCTGACAGGCATAGGATGTACCGGACTGGCAGGTCCCTTCGTACACATATAGTTGAGAGTCGTAATCCGTACTGTCAATGCAAAGGCTCAGTGTGATGTACTCCACACCGGCTCCCGTGGTATATTTATAGACCACATCCCTGGCACCCCCCTGATTTCCGTAGTCCGGACAAATCTCAGCGTAATCGTCTGCAGCACCGCTGGTCGAACCTGTTCCGACGTATGGGATCGACGATATAATAGTAGCCGTAGCACAATCTTCCCCTCCGGCCTGGGCCAGGGCATCAGCAAATAGACCCGTAAACAAAAGGAGAACTAAAAACGGTTTCATACCTGAAAAACCAATTAATTTTGAAAAGATAAAGATAGTTTTTTTATTATACGGAACTTTGCCACGGTATTCAGAATAATGACAGGCAACCGATTGAAATATCTGCTTGGGATTTCCCTCATCCTGATTACCCTAACAGTTGCGCGGAGCGTGGAACCCGGGAAGAAGACGTCTTTCCACACCCCCCGGGAGATGGCCTTATACAGATCGCTGTCAACCGCTCTTCCGAACGATACCAATAATTATTTTGCCACAGGTGGCCTATGTGCGGGTTGCCACGGACATGATCCGGCTGGTTTAGCCATGGTCAATGCGGCCGGAAACGATATCAATGTTACCGATGATTGGCGCTCAACCATGATAGCCAACTCTGCCAAAGATCCGTTTTGGCGGGCGAAGGTAAGCCATGAGGTCCTGGTGAATCCAGCTCACCAGCAAAAGCTTGAATCAACATGTACTTCCTGCCATGCCCCTGCGGGGCGATATACAGCTGTGTTTAACAATCAACCGCATTACGGGATCTCGGATCTGGTCAGCGATACCATTGGTCTGGACGGGGTAAATTGCAGTTCATGCCATCAGGTGCTGCCTCCTGATTCACTGGGGCTCGATTTCAGCGGTCAGATCGATTACACAAGCGACAAAACCGTCTACGGTCCGTATAAAAACCCATTTGCCGACCCAATGAGTTCCTTCATGGGATTCGACATACAATGGAGCGAACATATCAACGATTCCGAACTCTGCGCCAGTTGCCACACCCTGGTCACTCAAACCGTTGATCTGCAGGGGAATTACACGGGCGATTACTTCGTAGAGCAGGCGACCTATCATGAGTGGCTGAACTCTTCGTACAACGTTAACGAAGTGGAATGTCAGACCTGCCATATTCCGCGGATCAATGAAAACGTGATCATTGCCGCCAATTACAGCTTCCTAACGCCCCGCAGGCCTTTTGGCCTTCACCACCTGGCCGGTGGGAATACCTTCATGCTCCGGTTACTTCAGGATAATATCCAGTCCCTGGGGCTTACCGCCACGCCGGAGCAATTCGATTCAACTATTGCCCGGACAGAGCGTATGTTGCGCGAGCATACGCTCGACATCGAATTACAGGAGGTGGACCGAACCCATGATACAGTCTTTTTTGCCTTGACCCTGCAAAATCAGGCCGGACACAAATTCCCGAGCGGGTATCCATCGCGCCGTTCCTTTGTCCAGTTCATTGTTCAGGATACCCTGACTGACACCCTGTTTGCTTCGGGGTTGCTCAACAGTGACTACGAACTCATGGGCATTGATCCGGAGTATGAACGGCACCACCAGGTTATTCGTCAACCCGATCAGGTACAGATCTACGAGCAGGTCATGGGCGATGTGAACGATGAGGTAACCACCGTGTTGGAGCGTGCAAAAACGGCCCTAAAGGACAATCGCATTCCGCCGGCCGGATTTTCCGTCCTTCACCCTTCCTATGACAGTACTAAAATTGAGGGAGCGGCATCTTTCGATGCGGATTTCAATCATCAAAATGGGGTGGAAGGGTCCGGAAGCGATGTTCTGTACTACCACATCCCCATCAATGGCTACAGTGGTGAACTCAATGTGACCGTCCGGGTTTATTATCAGCCCGTGCCACCGCGTCACCTGTCCGAAATGTTTGCTTTCAGCTCAGCGGCTATCGACACGTTTCGCAATATGTATCTGGCTGCAGACAAATCGCCGTCACTTATTGCCGAAACTTATAGCGGTCCGGATGTAGGTATCGATGAACCGGCACATCAAGCCGCAGGCTTTACGGTCTATCCTAATCCAAATGCAGACGGACGCCTGTATCTGAAAGGGGAGCAACGCTATTTTCGGAGGGTTTCGCTATACCACGCAAGCGGACAACTCATCTGGGAGCGGCGCAATGTGCAATGGGATTCCTACCTGACCTTGCCGTTCGAGGGCGGACTTTACCTGCTTTACCTTGAGGATCCGGAGGGGCATATGGCTGTAGAACGGGTTATTCGTCGCTGAGCCCAGATCATTCCGCAGATCGCCCGGATGCGCCTGCGGCGCGATAATAAAGCCCGTTCCAATGCCGGCGCGATCCGGAAAAGGAGTACTATGGACTTAATACGATTCGTTTTCGCTGGGGAAGTCCAGATTTTTGACATCCTCAATGTAGGTTTGCACGGCGCCCGTGATGAGCTCGTTGAGATTGAGGTAGCGACGCAGAAATCGCGGATTAAACTCGTGGGTCATACCGAGCATGTCGTGCAGTACCAGTACCTGCCCGTCCACTTCGGGTCCGGCCCCGATCCCGATGACCGGGATGCTGAGCTCCCCGGTGATTTGCTGTGCCAGCCCTGCCGGCACTTTTTCGAGCACGATCGAGAAGCAGCCGGTATCCTCCAGTAGTTTCGCATCTTCAATGAGTTTTTGCGCCTCGGCCTCCTCCTTTGCACGAACGGTGTACGTTCCGAACTTGTAGATCGACTGTGGCGTCAGGCCCAGGTGCCCCATCACCGGGATCCCGGCCGTGAGGATCCGCTCAATACTTTCTGCGATCTCTGCACCGCCTTCCATCTTTACCGCGTGGGCACCTGACTCCTTCATGATGCGGACCGATGAGCTCAGCGCCTCCCTGCTGTTTCCCTGATAGCTTCCAAAAGGCAGATCAACGACCACCAGCGCGCGGTTTACAGCCCGGATCACGGAAGTGGCATGGTAGATCATCTGATCCAGTGTGATCGGCAGCGTTGTTTCGTGTCCGGCCATCACATTCGATGCCGAATCGCCTACCAGGATTACGTCAATCCCGGCCATATCAATAATTTTGGCCAGCGTAAAATCGTAGGCGGTCAGCATGGAGATCTTCTCGCCGGCCCGCTTGATTTCCTGAAGTGTTTGCGTAGTTACCTTCTTCGCGTTGATCCGATTTGCCTTCATATCAGTTTCGTTTTTTTGCTTTTCGTGTCGGCAATTCCTTTTTCCTTAACTCAGTTGCAGGCTCACTTAAGGTGGCTTTATTTTCGGTGCCTTGCGGCACGATGGGTCCCGACCCGTTTACCTTGTAGGTTCCGTCCACGATCTTCTCCAGCACATTCAGCTTAAACTGCTCATATTCATTGGTCAGGATGCCGATACTGTCCCTGAGTTGAATATTTTCGTTGGTCAGGGCCTGATTCCTGCGTATTTCGTCGCGCAGATCCCGGCTCAGGGTCAACAGCAGATCCTTGTCAATGTTTCCGACAAGGAAGCGAAGTTCTTCGTACTGTTCTATTTCTTCCCGGAGGGCTTCATTATCACGATTTGTGGTGACCAATTGCGTTTCCAGTACCTGAATGACCCCTTGCAGTTCCACGATCCTGGCATCGGGACTATGGGCCAGTTCGGCCCGCAGGGCCTCGTTCTCTTTTTCCAACTGTTCGATCTGCAACCTGTTCCTGTTCTTTTCGGCCTCCCTGACGCCCGGTTCGGTGGTATAAATATGAAAGAATTCGGCCCGTGCCTTGGTCATCGGGCCTAGGAAAAAGCCCATGCTGCCGTATTCGAAGGTGTTGTCGTAAAAGGAGGTGACGAAGCTGCCGTTGATGTGGAAGTCATAGTCGCCACCGATAGTTTTGACCTCAAGCGTGTTGTATTCGTTGACCCCGAAGAGGGCATTGGACTTGATCCAGCCATTGACTGATTCGCCGATCATGGTCACGCGGCCGTTGTAGATCCGGCGGATGCGGTAACGCTTGTTGCGATTGAATTCGAATACGTAGGCCGAGTTGCTGTCGCGTTGCGACATGAAAATGAGTCCGACCATTTGCTCCCCGGTTTCGGAAGGCCCCAGCTTTATTCGGCTTGTGAGGTGGAAGGAGCGCAATTCATTGGGAAAATTGGCCATCACGGCGAAAGACTGAGACGGATGGTTGCGGTTCATGAAATAGGTGGAGTCATCAACCGTGTAGTAATTTTCGACGGTTGTGACAGTGGGGAACGAACCTTTTTGCTCGTTGAAGTCTTCAGTAAAAGCCGGTACGTCAAACGATCCGTAAATTCTTTGTTGCCCAAAAAGAGAGCAGGAGAAAAACAAAATAGTCGCGAGGATCCGATATGGCCTTTGCATTCAGGGAAATTTTATGTGCGGGGTCGGCGTCGAAGTTCAAAAATACGAAATTAGTACCTTTGCCCCTTATGAAAAGAAAGCTCCTTTCCTTTGTCGCCTTAGGAGCGCTGTTTACTGCCTGTACGACGGACCTCGACATCAATGCTCCCTACGAAGAGCAAACCGTGGTTTACGGACTGATCGATTATTCCGACACGAATCACAGATTGAAGATCGGACGTACCTTTTTAGGTGAGGAGGGTGCTTTTGATATGGCCCAACAGTTCGATAATTTGTACTACGGTGATACCATTGAGGTCAGCATAACCGATTTGGATGACGGAACCATTTATCCGTTCGATTATACCGTTGAAAGTACCAAGCCACCGGGCACTTTTGCGAGTCCCGACCAGGTTGTGTACAAGGCATCCATGGTATTGGATGACGCGCATACCTATCGACTTGATGTGATCACGAGCGAAACGGAGCCGAAAACAGAAGGAACCACTGGTTTGGTGCGTGAATTCCGGATCCTTCGCCCGTCACCTCTGCAGCGGATCAACCTGGCCGGTCCGGGCGATTTTACGGTAGAGTGGAACAGTGCCGTCAACGGGAAGGTATACGAATTACGGGCGGAAGTCCATTACCTGGAGACGGATCGGTCTAACCTGGCCGATTCGGTGATGAAAAGGACTGTCTGGCGGATCAGGTCGGACATGGAGTCGCGCAATACGGATGGAGGGGAGGAGATGAGCTACAGCATTGCCTATCCGACTTTTTTTACGGCCATGTTGGCAGCGATCCCGGTAGATGAGCAGGTGAACCGTTACCTGCGCGCGATCACTTTTTACGTAAGTGCGGGTACAGAGGAGTTCAATTTGTACCGTCGGGTATATAAACCGAGCACCGGGATCGCACAGGAGCGTCCTCCCTATACGAACCTGACGAATGGTGTGGGACTCTTTACTTCACGTCATACCGAGAGCATATACTCGAAAAGGATCCTGAGGGATCTGAATAACCTGAACAACGACCGGAATTATACGAATGATTCGTTGAGCCTGGGCCAATATACCTGCGATTTGAGGTTCGCATCCTATAAAGTCCTCGGTACGAATCAGATCGATACCATATTTTGTAACGGAGATTAGGGGGATCCCTGACGACCTGGCAGAAAAAATGTCAGTTTCGCTTTCCCGAACGGTAGCGAAACTGACATTTTTTTGTTTCTGCCCCGTTGGCACGGTCATTGAGCCCTGTCTGAACAACAAAAAGCATGTAATCTAAATTTTAACATTTATGAGCAAGATCATCGGAATTGACCTCGGAACGACCAACTCCTGTGTGGCCGTGATGGAAGGAAACGAACCGGTGGTGATCCAGAACAGCGAGGGAAAACGTACCACCCCCTCCATTGTGGCGTTCGTGGAAGGTGGAGAGCGAAAGGTCGGTGACCCGGCTAAGCGTCAGGCCATCACCAACCCGGAAAAAACGATTTTTTCCATTAAGCGCTTCATGGGCGAGTCCTACAGTAATGTTTTAAAGGAGTCGAAACGCGTGCCTTACCAGGCAGTTCAGGGCGACAACGATACCGTTCGTGTGGTTATTGACGGTCGCAAATATACTCCCCAGGAGATCTCGGCAATGGTCCTTCAGAAAATGAAAAAGACCGCTGAAGATTATTTGGGATCCGAAGTGACCGAAGCAGTGATCACCGTTCCGGCCTATTTCAACGATTCACAGCGCCAGGCAACCAAGGAAGCTGGAGAGATCTCCGGATTAAAGGTACGGCGGATCATCAATGAACCAACTGCCGCAGCATTGGCCTATGGTCTCGACCGAAGGGACCAGGACATGAAGATTGCAGTATTCGATCTCGGTGGCGGCACCTTCGATATTTCCATTCTGGAATTGGGTGACGGGGTGTTCGAAGTAAAATCAACCAACGGTGATACGCACCTGGGTGGTGATGACTTTGACCAGGTGATCATTGACTGGTTAGCGCAGGAGTTCAAGGCAGAGGAAAGCCTGGACCTGCGTGACGATAAAATGGCATTGCAGCGCCTGAAAGACGCTGCTGAAAAAGCAAAGATCGAATTGTCGAGCTCATCGCAAACAGAGATCAACCTGCCGTACATCACAGCTACAGCCAGTGGACCAAAGCACCTGGTACGCACCTTGTCCCGTTCGAAATTCGAGCAACTGGCCGATAAGCTGATCCAACGCAGCCTGGAACCGTGTAAAGTCGCTCTGAAAGATGCGGGATTATCGACGTCGGAAATTGATGAAGTGATCCTGGTAGGCGGATCCACCCGTATTCCGGCCATACAGGAAGTAGTGGAGAAGTTTTTTGGCAAAAAACCGTCTAAAGGAGTAAACCCTGATGAGGTGGTAGCTGTGGGTGCCGGGATCCAGGGAGGAGTTTTGACCGGGGATGTGCAGGATGTTTTGCTACTTGATGTTACTCCGCTTTCATTGGGTATCGAAACCATGGGAAGTGTGATGACCCGTCTGATCGAGGCCAATACGACGATCCCGACCAAAAAATCGGAAACCTTTTCAACCGCGAGTGACAATCAGCCCAGCGTGGAGATCCATGTTCTGCAGGGTGAGCGCCCGATGGCAGCCGATAACAAATCAATCGGCCGATTCCACCTTGATGGTATTCCGCCCGCACCGCGCGGAATACCCCAGATCGAAGTTACCTTCGATATAGATGCGAACGGTATTTTGAATGTTTCGGCCAGGGACAAGGCGACCGGGAAGGAGCAAAGTATCCGTATTGAAGCGTCCAGTGGTTTGAGCGATGACGAGATACAGCGGATGAAAAAAGAGGCGGAAGCCAATGCAGATGCCGATAAGCAGGCCAGGGAAAAGGCCGAAAGGATCAATAGTGCGGATGCTATGATCTTCCAGACGGAGAAACAGTTGAAGGAGTTTGGTGATAAGCTTTCGGACGATAAAAAAGCATCAATTGAAAGTGCACTGGAAGAACTGAAGAAGGCACACCAGGATCAGGACCTTGCAGCGATTGATGCTGCCATGGAAAAAATCAATGCAGCCTGGAAAAACGCTTCTGAGGAAATGTACAAGGCGCAGCAGGAACAGCAGGCTTCGAAGACCGGTGATGATGCAGGTAATGCACAGGCCAGTGCCGGAGATGACAGTGCGGAGGATGTGACCGATGTGGAATTCGAAGAAGTAGGTGACGACAAAAAATAAGGCCTGCCGCCAACAGCAATGAAAAAAAGCCACTCCAAAAGAGTGGTTTTTTTGTTACTATCCCCGGCGAAGATGGCACCAGGCGCTGAGTGAGGGTACAGAAAAAACCTAAGGGAACGTGATCAGCATGAATTTTTTTTAACAACGTTGCTGGAAATGTAAATAAAACTACACTTTTGGTAAATGAAACTTGTCAAAATGTAAATTAAACTTGTCAAATATGAAACCAAATTATTTGTTCCCTCCCGGTTTTAGGAGGATTGGCTGGATGTTGCTGATCCCGGGTTTGCTGGCCGGAATAGTCATGCTCATACTGGGCGAAATCAAAGGTCCGGAAATGAAGATCCTTGCGATCTGGGTAGACGAGCTGTTAGGAAAGGCGGGATTCTTTGAGGTAATCGAAAATGTAATTGCGGATGAGCTGATTGCGATCGGACTCCTGTTAGGCAGTGTGTTCATAGCCTTGTCCAGAGAAAAAAAGGAAGATGAATTCATTATGCGCCTACGGCTCGAATCGCTCGTTTGGGCGCTTTATTGGAACTACGGGATCTTGTTGTTCGCCATCCTTTTCGTGTACGGCCTGCCCTTTTTCTGGGTCATGACCATCAATATGTTTTCCCTATTGCTATTGTTCGTGGCCCGATTCAGGTGGCGTATGAGCTCGATCCGCAATGGAGAATAATATCCGGGTTGAACGCACCCGCCAAAAGATGACCCAGGGCGAGCTGGCCGAACGTATTGGTGTAAGCCGGCAGTCTATCATTGCTATTGAATCAGGCAAGTATGCCCCGTCCACGGTCCTCGCGCTTAAAATGGCCAGGGTCTTCGGGATCCCTGTTGAGGAGCTTTTTTCCCTGGAGGAAGGTGATTGATCGGTGTTTATCAACCAGAGGCCAACCTGCCTGGACTGGTTGGATTGCGGGAGCTGCCCGGGCATGTGAACCTTATTGGTAGAGTATCTTAACATGCCCTTAATGAAAGATCCTTAATATTATACCCGAAATCAAGTGCTTTATGGCGAAGACGGTCAGGTGCACATCATGCCCGGGAAAGGGTGGCGCTCCGAACCCGCCAGCATAGCAGACAAACTCCTTATGATATGAAAAAGCTCTTTGTCGTACGTCATGCGAAAAGCAGCTGGAAAACAGTGGAAGTGGCCGATGTGGACCGATCGTTGAAAGGACGCGGTGTACGCGATGCCTACAACACGGCAGAATGGCTGGCTGAACAGGGCGATATTCCCGAAATACTGATTTCGAGCCCGGCCACCCGGGCCCTGCACACGGCTTTGATCTTCGCAAGGCGGTTAAATATTCCGTTTTCCGATATTGCTATTGAGGAGTCCATTTATGGTGCCGATGTCGATAGTCTGCGTCAACTTGTGGCCTCCATCAGTGATGAATACGCCTCGGCCATGATCTTCGGGCACAATCCGACCATCACCCATTTTGTTAACTACTGTATAGAACACCACATTGATCATGTGCCGACCACCGGCGTAGCCTGTCTCAAATTCGATATAACCTCATGGGCCCAGATTGATCGGAGTGCCGAACTGATGTTCTTTGATTACCCACAAAAACGGGTGCGGAAGGAAGATCAATGAACACCCCTCATTACATTGATCGCGAGAAAAGCTGGCTGCTCTTCAATGCACGTGTGTTACAGGAGGCCGCCGATGATACTGTTCCCCTGATTGAGCGCATGCGCTTTCTGGGGATTTTTTCCAACAACCTTGACGAGTTCTTCCGGGTGCGCTATGCCACTATCCGCCGCCTGTCGGTGCTGGGTAAACAGGCTGCAGATCTCCTCGCCGGGGTAGATCCGAAGGAATTGCTTTCCCAGATCAATACCGTCGTTATTGAACAGCAGCAGCTTTTCGAGGAAATTTTGGCAAAAATAAAAAGTGACCTGCGGTCGGAAGGGATCCATATGGTCAATGAGCAAGGGCTTGACGAGGCCCAAATCGAATTCATTGATCAGTACTTCGAAGAGACATTGAGCCCGGTTTTGGTACCGATAATGCTCAACTACGTGGATGAATTTCCCATGCTGCGCGATAAGTCAATTTATCATGCCGTCAGGCTTGTAAAAAATTCGGGCCAGCAGGTTGAATACGCCTTGATCGAGATCCCCTCCGAAGTTTTTCCACGCTTTGTGGTACTTCCAAATCGCGGGAACGTAAAATACATCATGTACCTTGACGATGTGATCCGCCATTTTCTTCACCGGATCTTCGCCACTTTCGAATTTGACGAGTTCAGGGCCTATACGATCAAACTGACCCGCGATGCGGAACTGGATATTGACGACGATATATCGCGCTCCTTCATCGACAAGATCTCGCGCTCGGTCAGGGCGCGTAAAAAAGCCGAACCAGTCCGGTTTGTGTATGATAAGGACATGCCGGCGGACCTGCTCAGCTTTCTGATGAAGGGTTTGAAGGCCGATGAAAAAAGTGATAGTTTGATCCCGGGCGGGCGCTACCACAATAAAAAGGATTTTATGGACTTCCCAAATGTGGGTGGACCTCATCTGGAGTACGGACTGCATCGGCCAGCCAGGCAGCCTGAACTTGACCGCGAGGTCAGATCCCTGAGGATACTGGATGATCGCGACATCTTGTTGCACTATCCCTATCAGAGCTTTTCATACCTGATCCGCATGCTCCGTGAGGCGGCGATCGATCCACAGGTGACCGGCATTAAAGCCACCCTGTACCGGGCAGCCAGGAACTCCCAGTTCCTGAATGCACTGGTCAACGCTGCGAAAAACGGGAAAAACGTTATGGTTGTGATCGAACTGCAGGCCAGGTTCGATGAGGAGGCTAATATTAAGTGGACCAAACGTCTGCAGGACGAAGGGGTAAACGTGATCTATGGAGTTCCGGGACTCAAGGTACACAGCAAGCTGGTGCTGATCAACCGGAAGAATGCCGATGGCAAAAGAGTGCGCTATGCCTGTGTGTCGACCGGTAATTTTAACGAAAAAACGGCTCAGCTCTATTGCGATTATACGTTGTCCACTTCAGATAAACGCATCACCAGGGAAGTGGACCTGGTCTTCAAATTTTTTCGGAACAATTTCAATATCCCGAAATACGATCATTTAGTGGTTTCCCCTCACTATACCCGAAAGGTTTTTTACGACCTGATTGACGAAGAGATCGCGAAGGCCAGATCGGGCCGTGAGGCCCTGCTCCATTTCAAAATGAACAGCCTGGTTGATGAAGAGATGATCAACAAGCTCTACGAAGCCTCAGGCGCCGGGGTACGGATCAGGCTGAACGTGCGTGGTATTTGCTGCCTGGTGCCCGGGATCCCCGGACTGTCTGAGCATGTTGAGGCCATTTCGATCGTGGACAAATTCCTGGAGCATGCACGGGTATATGTGTTTGGGGAGGGCAGCAGTGCCAGGGTTTTTATTTCATCGGCAGACCTGATGCCCCGGAACCTTGACAACCGGGTGGAAGTGACCGTACCGGTGTACGATGAAAATGCGCGGAAGGAAATCCTGGAAAATTTGGAAATAAGCTGGCAGGATAATGTGAAATCGCGCTGGCACGATCAGGATTTTGACAATAAATACCGACACACAGGTTCCGGCGGACAGCAGAGATCCCAGATGATGCTGAAACAGTATTACCGGGATAAGGCAGATAGGGAAAAATGAGTTTGAACTATAAGCGAATAGCGGGGATCGATATCGGGTCGAATGCGATCCGGCTGCTCATCTGTAATGTGATCAAAACAAAGGGGCGACCTGTTCTCAGAAAGAGTTCCCTGATCCGCGTTCCCATTCGGCTCGGAGCAGATGTATTTACCGGGGGGCGGATCGGCAAACGCAATGTGAAACGATTGATCCATGCCATGAAGGCCTTTAAACACCTGATGTTGGTGAATGACGTGACAGACTACAAGGCCTGCGCGACCTCTGCAATGCGCGAAGCGAAAAATGGAACGGCCGTCATTGCCAAATTAGCCAGGGAAAGCGGCATCCAGATCAACATCATAAGTGGTAAGGAAGAAGCGGATATTATCTATTCAACCCATATTGAGCAACTGCTGAACCCAAAACGAACCTACCTGTATGTTGATGTAGGAGGGGGAAGTACCGAGCTCATACTTTTTAGTGGCCAGGATAAGGTGGTGTCCCGTTCCTTTAATATCGGAACCATCCGGATCCTCACAGAACGTGTGAAGCCAGGGCATTGGAAGGAAATGAGTGAATGGATACGCGAACAAACACGCCGTTACAGGGATGTGGAGATCATCGGTTCCGGAGGGAACATCAACAAGCTCTTTAAAATGTCCGGTCAGCAGATTGGAAAATCCATCAACCTGAAATATCTGAACGAATCGCTCGAAACAATTGAACGGCTTACACTTGAAGAGCGGATACTGAAGCTCGGTTTGAACGTTGATCGGGCCGATGTGATCGTTGTAGCCTCAAAGATCTTTGTTACGGTGATGGATGCCTGCAATGCTCAGCAAGTGCACGTTCCCAAAATCGGTCTCGCAGACGGCATCGTGCGGACGATCTACAACGAGCGTTTTCTCAAGCCTTTCTACGCATAGCCCTCGGTATGGTGTCCTATGGATCCGGTTTGGAAAGGATGGATTATTTTTGGCGGAAATCACTACTATGAGAACCCATATTCCCCGTTTGTCCTTTACGCTGATCTTTGAGGATGTCAATACCCTGATATCGAAACACCGACGATTCTGGTGGGGGTATTTTTTTGCCTGCTATGCGCCCATGGCTGTCATTCAAAGCTTTGTTTTCGCGGACTTCAGCGAAATATTCAGGGCGATAGCCGATGATGACCTGGCCCATGTACAGAATCTGAACGATAAAATGGGATCTTATACCTTCCTGTCTTTCCTGCTGGGCATGATCTCCATTTATTTCTACTGCTTTACGGCCTGGGCAGTTTTTAGGCAGTGGGGTGGCATAAAATATACGACCAGGGAATTACTGTGGCTTTCCCTTCAAAAATGGCCATTTGTACTTACGACCGGATTGCTCATGGTGGTGCTACTCATTTTGCCCATGCTATGCTTTGTGCTCCCCGGTTTGTTTCTGGCCGTTTGCTGGTCCATGGCCCTCTATCTCGTGATCTTCCTTGATCTCAACTTCCTGGATGCCCTGCGTACCAGTTACGACATGGTCATTAAGCAGTGGTTCAAGGTATTCCTGCTTTTTCTGGGATCCCTACTGATTGCCGGAATCACGGAACTTCTGCTGATGCTTCTGACCTTTTGGGCTCCGGAACCCTTCACCATGGTCCTGATTTCTGCTGTATCACTCTATTTCAGTGTGTTTTGGGCGGTGATGTTCCTGCACCTGTACAATTATGTGTATCCTCCCGGGCAGGAGAACAGCGAACTCACCTTGCAAACGTAAGGCTGGGTTTGGCCGCCTTCGGCCCCTCGCTGTAGTCATAGAACCCTTCTCCGGACTTGATCCCGAGACTTCCTGCCGTTACCATGTTCACGAGCAGGGGACATGGGGCATATTTTGGATTCCCGAGTCCTTCGTACAGCACATTCAGGATCGACAGACATACGTCGAGTCCGATAAAATCAGCCAGTTGCAGCGGCCCCATCGGATGTGCCATGCCCAGTTTCATCACGGTATCGATCTCCTCTACTCCGGCCACTCCTTCATGCAGGCTGATAATAGCTTCATTGATCATGGGCATCAGGATGCGGTTCGCAACGAATCCAGGATAGTCATTCACCTCTACCGGCACCTTGCCGAGATCGCGCGAAAGCTGCATGATCTGTTGGGTCACTCCATTGCTTGTAGCATAACCGCGGATCACTTCCACGAGCTTCATAACCGGCACGGGATTCATAAAATGCATGCCAATGACCTTGTCGGCCCGCCTGGTCACGGAAGCGATCCTAGTGATCGGGATGGAGGAGGTATTTGTAGCCAGAATGGTGCCCTGCGGGCAGATATCTTCCAGTTGCGAGAATATTTTCAACTTCAGATCAACGTTTTCCGTTGCGGCCTCTACAACCAGGTCTGCTGAGGCACATCCGACCGTGAGGTCGGTCATAGGCTCCAGGCGACCCAGGGTCTCTTCCTTGTCCGCCTCCGTGATCTTCTGCCTGACGATCATGCGGTCCAGATTCCTGGTAATGGTTCCGATGCCCCGGTCAAGGGATCCCTGGTCCAGGTCAACCAAACTGACCTTATAACCACTCTGGGCAAAGACGTGTGCGATCCCGTTTCCCATGGTCCCGGCTCCAATAACGGCAATGTTTTTCATCGTGTTGTTTTATTTTCCGCGTCCTTTAAGGACAATTAGTATGGTATGGATCAAGATCTTCAGATCAATGAACAGCGACATATTTTCGATGTAAATAATATCGTATTTCATTCGCTGCACCATCTCCGGTACGTTCTCGGCGTATCCGTATTTCACCATTCCCCAGCTTGTGATGCCCGGGCGAACACGGTGCAGGTGACGATAGTGTGGCGCTACTTTTTCGATCTGCCTGATGTAGAACTGACGCTCGGGGCGCGGTCCTACGAAAGACATTTCACCAATCAAAACATTCCATAGCTGCGGTAGTTCATCGAGCCGGAACTTTCGCATGATCCATCCCCATCCGGTGATGCGCGGATCATCATCGCTTGAGAGCTGGGGTCCGGCCTTTTCGGCATCCTGGAACATTGACCGGAATTTGATGATGTAAAAAGGTTTCCGGTTCAGGCCCACCCGTTCCTGCCTGAAGAGTACAGGCCCCCTGGAGGTGAGCGCAGTTATTATGGCGGTAAGCAGGAAGATCGGCGAAAACACGATCATCAGCACGATCGACAGCAAGATGTCCATAGCCCGCTTGATAGTAAACTGCCACACAGGCATAAGGTCGTGCTGTATCTCGATCAGCGGTGTTCCGAAGATCGATTGCATCCGCACCTTTCCGGATAGGATGTCGTAGGTGTCCGGGATCATCTTGATGACCACCGGGGCTGATTCAAGCAGATTGAGGATTTCCTCGATCCGGCTATGCTCGGTGGATTCCAGTGCTATGATCACTTCCTCAATTCCGAATTTTCCGATCAGCTCCGGTAATTCCTGGTAGGTACCCAGGTGGTCCAGTTCCCTTGAAGCCAGGAACTCAATGTTGTTGTTCACACTGACGAAGCCGATGAACTGATTGCCGCTTGATTTCCGAGCTCCTTCCAGTTCCTGATAAAGTTCCACCGCATTTTCGTTACTCCCGATCAGCAACGTGGGGAAACCGATCTCTCTCCGATGGATACGGCGTGCCGTGCGGGTTGTGATAACGGATCGCGGGAGGTAGGTGAGCCCGAAATGTAGCCCCAGCAGGGTAAAGAAGGAACTGTAGTAACTCCTGTAACTGACAATGGTGTCGTCCAGGATCAGCACAAAAAAGATGATGACCGTTCCGAAAATGGAGTGAAAAACGGTTTGCCCCAATTCCTGCAAACGCGATTTTCGGTAGATATCGTTGTAGTATCCGGAGGTCCAGTACAGCACAATCCAAAAGACCACAATTGCGATCAGGCTCCCATAAAATTTTGCACTGTAATCAAGTGGTATCCTGATACCGAATTTCGCGGATTCAATGACGGTTTTCCGATATACGAAAAACAAGGTCCAGGCTCCTCCCGCAGTCAGCACGTCGAAGAATAAATACCTGAGGAGGTGTAATTGTTTATGCATCAATAAACCAGCTTGACGTTGTCAATGAAAACATAGGCCTTCTCCTGTTGCGTGGGGTTCAAAAGTGAGGCAAAAAAGATCTTGAAGGACGTGGCATTGACGTTTCCTGCAGCACTTACCTGATTGGTAAGCTGAATGTACAACTTGTTCCATTCTTCCTTCGGAAGGATGGTCAGTGAGATGCCTTCGGTCACTCCGCCCGGTGTGTTCCCCAATACGCCTACGACCCACTCGTAATTGCATTTGTAGTTGACCTCAAGGAATACGGGCCGGCCTCCTTTCGGCAGGTTGTATTCCTCCACGGTAGCACCGAAGAAAAACGAATTCATCGTGTCCAGGTAAAAAGCCAGGGAGGCATTTCCTTCAAAGGCCTCGCTACCGGTAATCAGGGTGAGGCTGGTATCCGAACTTTCAGTTGATTCCATGCCGAGTCCCGGATCTTCAGCATCTTCCATCCAGGCGAAAGTTGACCCCGGGAAGTAATCAAGCACCGGGGTCAAGGATACATTTCCGTTGGGAGTCAAACTCACGGTGTCGTAGTAGGACCGGTAAAATGGGTAGATCTGCCGTGCCGTGCTCAACCCCGATATGCGCACACCGCCGCGGATCTGAAAGCGTGTATTACCTTCCCTGAGCACCGGAAAGCTCGCTGGCATTTCATAAACACCTTGCAAAACGTATCCGAGTTCCGGATCATCAACATAAACCCAGCAGTCGCTGATATTGTCGCTTGAGCTCCCCTGGCCGGGAGTCGTTTCAACAGAAATGTCACTGATTTGAACATACCCCGGAATTTGTTCGGGCTTCTCCGCAGGATCGCATCCGGCCGTGAAGGCCGTTACCGGAAGAATATAAAACCATTTCACTCGCTAACGGGCTTGGGTTGATCGTTGCACCTGGACAGGATCTCGGTCGCCAGCCTGAGGGCGGCATGTCCATCTTCTAACGTCACAGCAGTTTCGGTGTTGTGACGGATCGAGCGGGCAAGGGCATTGAGCTCATCAAGGATGGCATTGCTGACCGGAACTTCCGGCTTTTCGGAGTAGATCTGCTTCTGGTGCCCGTTCTCTAAATGGAGCACCATGTCAGAATGCTCCAGTTCATTTTCTGCGTTCTTCGTGCGCATGATCTCTGTCTTTTTCATGAGAAAGTCCACGGTGATGCATGCGTCGTGCTGGAAGATGCGGGTCTTGCGCATGTTACCGGCGGAGATCCGGCTGCTCGTCAGATTCGCTACGCAGCCGTTCTCAAATTCGATCCGCGCATTGGCGATGTCCGGACTATGGCTCACCATACTTACGCCACTGGCCGATACCTGCTTCACATTGCTGTTCACCATGTTCAGGACAATATCCAGATCGTGGATCATCAGGTCCTGCACTACTGAAACGTCTGTCCCACGCGAGTTGAACTGTGCCAAACGATGGGTCTCAATGAACAGGGGCTGATCAATGAAAGGCCGGGCTGTAGTGAAGGCCGGATTGAATCGTTCCACGTGTCCAACCTGTACTTTCACGCCCGCTTCCCTGGCCAGCCGGATCAGTTCCTCAGCTTCAGCAACGGTATTGGTAACGGGTTTTTCGATAAAGAGGTGCTTCGATTTGCTCAGGGCCTGGATCGCATAGCCGTAATGCGATGAGGTAGGGGTTACGATGTCCACCACATCTACGGCGCAGATCAGCGCCTCCATTGATTTGAATGCCGGCACGCCGGATTCCTCCGAAACGACCTTGCTGTTTTTTTCGTTGTGATCGTAAAATCCTACCAGGTCGTACTGATCGCTTTGCATAAGAAGTTTAATATGGATCCTGCCCAGATGCCCAGCCCCCAAAACGCCCACTTTCAACTTCATATCCGTAAATTTGGGGCCAAAAATAACCTATTTGGGAGGAATAAGAGAGATGGAGGACACTCCACGGCATCAGGGATTACGCAGCAAACTGATCCGGCAATTGGCGAACAGGGATATCCATAACCAGCGGGTACTCACTGCCATGCAAAAAGTGCCGCGCCACATTTTCTTCGATACGGGTTTTCTTGAGCATGCCTATGAAGACAAGGCCTTTCCGATCGGCGCCGGGCAAACCATTTCGCAACCCTACACCGTAGCTTTCCAAAGCGAGCTGCTTGACGTTCAACCGGGCGAAAAGGTCCTCGAGATCGGTACAGGTTCCGGTTACCAAAGCTGCATCCTACTCGAAATGGGTGCCAAACTATACACGATCGAGCGTCAGATCGAACTTTACAACAAGTCCCGCGTGCTCTTCCGCAGGCTTGGCTACCATCCCAAAACCTTTTATGGCGATGGCTACAACGGCCTGCCGGCCTACGCACCTTTCGACAAGATCCTCGTTACTGCCGGCGCTCCGCATATCCCCGAAGCGCTTAAAGAGCAACTCAAAACAGGGGGGGTGCTGGTGATCCCGGTCGGATCTGACGAGCAGGTCATGAACGCCGTAATCCGCCTGGACAACACCGGGTTCGAAACCATCGGATACGGCAGTTTCCGGTTTGTGCCGATGCTCAAAGACAGGGAATAGGGGGAGAGGGTGCATGGGCGCCTCACGGCGCGATGACTCCTTCAGTGCTTCATGGCCCTATCCATACGGCGTTGGTCTTCCCGTTGTTTAATGGATTCGCGCTTATCAGATCGCTTCTTTCCTCGTCCGACCGCAATATCCAGCTTGGCTCTCCCGTTCCCATCAATGAATAAGCGCGTCGGGATCACTGTTAAGCCCTTTTCGCCCAAGCGTTTTCGGATCCTGCGCAGTTCATGCCGGTTCAGCAACAGTTTACGTGCACGCTTTGGTTCGTGATTTGCATAGGAACCGTACGGGTATTCAGCGATGTGCATATTGCGGATCCATAGCTCGTCCCTGATAAACATGCCATAGGCCTCACCCAACGAAGCCTTGCCAAAGCGAATGCTTTTGATCTCGGTTCCCTGCAGTTGGATCCCGGCCGTGTACCTATCCAGCAATTCGTACTCAAACCGAGCCCTTCTGTTAACGATATTAATTGCATCCTTCGGCATGATCAGCAAAGGTAAGGCTCTTATCTTTGTGCCTGTGTACAAGATTCTCATCCGTCCCCTGCTGTTCCTGCTTCCGCCCGAGAGGGCGCATTACTTCACTTTCGGGCTGATCCGGTTCATTCACCGCATTCCGGGCATCGCTGCGCTCAACCGGGCTCTTTTTCAGGTGCATCATCCCGGGCTTGGGCGGGAACTCTTCGGCATTAAATTCCCTAATCCTATCGGCCTCGCGGCCGGATTTGATAAAGACGCGAAGCTTTTTCGGGAGCTGCAGAACTACGGCTTTGGATTCATTGAGATCGGGACCTTAACTCCGGTTGGTCAGCCAGGAAATCCGCGGCCACGTATGTTTCGCCTTAAAAAGGACCAGGCCCTGATCAATCGCATGGGATTTAACAACGCCGGGGTAGGGGAGGCTATTGAACGGCTGAAGGTGGATCGGGGCGATTTGATCATCGGTGGAAACATAGGAAGGAATAAGGAAACCCCGAATGAGGAAGCTGTTTCGGATTATGAAAAATGCTTCGGGGCCTTGTTTCCCTATGTTGACTATTTCGTCGTTAACGTGAGCTCCCCAAACACACCGGATCTTCGGGCACTGCAGGGTAGGGAGCTGCTTACAGTGCTGCTCAACAGATTGCAACAGCTCAATGCGGACCAGGAAAAACGCAAGCCAATCCTCCTGAAGATCGCTCCGGACCTGACAAGCGAACAACTTGATCACATCGTGGACGTCGTGTCCGATACCAGGATTGACGGAGTTATTGCCACTAATACAACCATTAGTCGTGCAGGACTCAAAGAGCCGGAGGGTGAGTTGGAAGCCATTGGTGCGGGTGGGCTCTCTGGAAGGCCGGTTCGTGAACGCTCAACAGAGGTTATTCGTTATCTCCATCAAAAAAGCAATGGATCATTCCCGATCATTGGGGTAGGGGGGATCTGTACTGCAGAGGATGCTCTTGGCAAACTGAAGGCCGGTGCTTCCCTCGTGCAGGTGTATACCGGCTTTATCTATGAAGGACCAGGTATGATAAAACGGATCAATAAGGCACTTGCCCGTACATTATGAATGAGAGGATCACCATCGTTGACTGTCCGCGCGATGCCATGCAGGGCATTAAGGAGTTTATTCCGACCGATAGGAAAGCCCATTACCTGAATGCCATTTTGCAGGTCGGATTCCCAGTGGTTGATTTCGGCTCTTTCGTGAGCCCCAGGGCTATACCGCAAATGGCCGATACGACAGAAGTGCTTAACCGACTTGATCTCGAAAATATCCGTTCCGAACTCCTTGCGATCGTCGCAAATGTCCGCGGTGCCAATGATGCAGCCAGCTTTGAGGAAATCAGCTACCTTGGATACCCATTCAGTGTCAGCGAGGAATTTCAGCAGCGTAACACCAATCGCAGTATCGAGGGGTCGCTGCACATCGTTGAAGAGATCCAGGACATTGCCTTTCGTCACAAAAAAAAGCTGGTGGTTTACCTTTCCATGGGTTTTGGCAACCCCTATGGAGAACCCTGGTCGCCCGGGTTGGTCATCCGTTGGTCAGAGCGGCTCGCGCAAATGGGGATTGGCATTTTGATCCTCAGTGACACGATCGGATCTGCCACGCCGGAGGTAATTGATGAACTTTTTGGCCATTTGGTGCCGGAACTCCCTAAAGTGGAATTCGGTGCTCACCTGCACACCATTCCCGGCGATTGGTATCCGAAGGTCCAGGCTGCCTGGAATGCCGGTTGTCGCCGGTTTGATGGAGCCATCAGGGGATTTGGCGGTTGTCCCTTAGCCCAAAACGATCTGATCGGAAACATGCCCACGGAAAAATTGCTTTCCTTTGCCACGGAGCACCAACTTGACCACGGACTCAATACCCTGGCCTTTGAAACAGCTTACAATCAAGCGCTTAAGACCTTTTCGATGTAAGAAAACCGATATGTTCATCATACCGGTTAAAAGGATCATATTTAAATGCAAAAATTGATAACTTGGCTCAACAAAAACCTGTTTGGACGACCGGGACCACCTCAGTCATTGAGGCTTTGAAAAGACTGAAAAAAAATAAGAGGAATTCATTTTTGTCATGCACGATCCTAACATTCCGGTTTTGGGCGATTGCGACCAGGTAATAAGTTGCGGCACGGATCTGAAAAGATCAGGACGAAAGGGCAGCATTGATCAAGCCGATATCAGGAAGGATATTGTTTACACTATGGAAAGGAGGTAAGGAAGCTTTTAGACGACGTAAAAGAATTTATGAGCTTTGGAAGCATTGGAATTAACAGACATTATCGAAAGAGGGGAAGACAGTCAGCACCAGTTCAAGGAAGATATAAGAAATGCTGAATCCCTTGCCGGTGATATGGTGGCATTTGCAAATGCCAGGGGTGGGATGATCATTATTGGATGTGATGATAATGGTAAAATAAAGGGGCTTGATGCCAAAGATGTCAGGCGACTGAACCAGCTTGTAGGCAATACCGCAAACCAGAATGTAAAGGATCCGATAAATCCGTTTACCGAGAATGTGAAAGTTGTGGATGACCTGTTGATGGTCGTGCATATTACTGAAGGGATCAACAAGCCATACATGGATAACAAGGGTGTGGTGTGGGTAAAAAGCGGTTCTGATAAAAGGCGGGTTACTTCAAAGGAGGAATTGCGAAGACTGTTCCAAAGCTCAGATCTTGTGAATGCTGACGAAGTTCCGGTTAACAGAACTACAGAAAATGATATTGACCTAAGGTATTTCAGGGAGTTTTATCAAAAGGCGTATGAAAAAGATCCTGAGAGATCTGAGATCCCGCTTGCTCAGGTACTGAGGAATCTCAATATTGCCAGAAACGGGCATTTAAATATCGCCGGGTTGATGCTATTTGGAAAGGAACCTGAAAAATACAAAACTGCTTTTGTCATTAAAGCTGTATCCTTTGTCGGAAATGATCCGGCCGGTGATAAATATAGGGACAGTGTTGATATAAAAGGGAAGTTGGAACAACAGTACATAGGTGCGCTAAGCTTTTTTAAAAGAAATCTGAGATATATACAGGGAAAAAAAGGAATTAACACACTGGGGGATCTGGAAATCCCAGAGATTGTTTTGGAAGAATTAATTGTAAATGCATTAATACATCGCAATTATTTTATTAATGCACCCATTCGTTTATTTATTTTTGATAACAGGATCGAGATCATTAGCCCCGGAAGATTGCCGAATAATTTGACCATTGACCATATAAAGAACGGTATTGCCAATATCAGAAACGATACTATTACATCCTTTGCAGGCAAAGGATTACTACCATACAGGGGGATGGGAACAGGCATAAGGAGGGCTATAAGGCATCATGCTGACATTGACTTTGTAAATGATACAGAAGGGGAACAATTTATGGTCATGATCAGAAGACCAGATACGGAATAAATGAGACTAATGCTATCCTAAGGGTTCACACCTGTCCAACGATAAATTTCGATGTAACCTGGAGGAAGCATTATTTTAGGCGTGAAAATTGAACATATGGCCACAGAGGAACGCACCCTTATTTTAAATCACCTGCAAATTGAACAGCGCATTAGTCGGATGGCGTGGGAGATCTACGAGCATCATCACGACGAGGGAGAGATCATTATTGCCGGGATCGCCGAGCGGGGACTTGAGGTGGCCAAACGCGTGAGTGCGTTGCTGGCAAAGATCACAGACATTGAGATCACCCTGGCCAGGCTATATCTGAGTAAGCGGAATCCTATCGATAAGGACATCCGGCTGAGTATTTTGCCTGAGGATTATACAGACCGGACCATAGTGCTGGTGGATGATGTGCTGAATTCGGGCCGGACCCTTATGTATGGGGCAAAACATTTTTTGACTACTCCCTTGAGATCACTTGATATTCTGGTCCTGATTGATCGTGGGCACAACCGTTTTCCCATCCAGGCAACCTATGTTGGTATGAAGTTGAGCACTACCTTGCAGGAACATGTAAGTGTAGTTTTTGGGGAGGAGGATGCAGTGTATCTTGAATAGCATGCATGCGCGTTCCGAAGAAAAGGGGTTGCCTGGCGGATCTGGCCGCAAGGCCATTATTTCCAAAAAGAGGAGGGAAAAGGCACTAAGCACTTTTATTGCAAACCGTTCTGATCTTTTGCAACACGGCCTGCAGATCGTTCGGCTCAACCCAGTGGATGGATTTGTCGCGCCGCAGGTAGGTCAGCTGTCGTTTGGCATATCGGCGCGTGTTCTTCTTTGCTTCCTCCAAAGCTGTTTCAAGGTCCCATTTGCCTCCTAAGTAGTTGAAGATCTCCTGATAACCCACCGTTTGGAGTGCGTTAAGATTGCGATAGGGGTATAGGGCCCTGGCTTCTTCAAGCAGCCCCTGTGCCATCATTTCATCAACGCGCTGACTGATGCGCTCGTAAAGCTTACTACGATCAGGACTGAGGGCAATCCCAATGCTTTTGAAGTGCCGTTTTCTGGGTTTCTGCCTGCGGTATTCCGAATAGGGTTTACCTGTTTCCCGGGTGATCTCCAAAGCGCGGATGAGCCGAGCCGGATTTTTTAGATCAACCTCGGCATGGTATTCCGGATCTACGTTGAGCAATTCCTCCTGGAGCCCCTCAATGCCGTATTTTCGAAACTGCTGATCCAGTTTGAGCCGGACCCCTGGGGAGACCTTTGGGAATTCACTGAGCCCTTTGGTGAGGGCATCCATATACAAGCCAGAACCGCCGACAGCGACCACGACATGATGATCGTGAAACAACACGTTCAATTTCCGCAGCGCGTCCTGTTCGTAGGTTCCGGCGGAGTAATTGTGATGGATCGATCTGTGGAAAATAAAGTGATGGGGGACCATCGAGAGCACTTTTTCATCCGGAGCTGCTGTGCCGATCTTCATTTCCCTGTAGAATTGCCGCGAGTCAAAAGAGATGATCTCCGTTTGCATTTGCAACGCCAATTGCACGCTAAATGCAGTTTTCCCAACAGCTGTTGGACCCGTTAATACCACTAAATACCTGTCATTCCCCATCAACCCAATCTTCTTCCGCAATGGTAGCAATACTCCGCTATATTGCGATGTCCTTCCTTGCCACAATGTGCACAAGCCCGCGCGTTCGTATGGTCTTTCACATTATGCCTGGCTATTTCCACGGAAACAATCCCGGTTGGAACGGCCAGGATGCCATAGCCCAGGATCATAATGAACGAAGCGATCATTTGTCCGAGGGTAGTGCCTGGTGAAATATCCCCATATCCGACCGTAGTCAGGGTCACAATGGCCCAGTAAATACTTTTGGGAATACTGTCGAATCCGTTTTGTCCTCCTTCCACGACGTACATGACGGCTCCGGCGATCATCACAATAGTCACTATCGCAAGGAGAAATACGGTAATTTTTCGTCGCGATGCGCGCAACGCCTTTCCGAGCATTTCCGCTTCGAAAAGATATCGGCTCAGTTTCAGCACACGGAATACACGCAGCAGCCTAATTCCGCGAATGACCATCAAAGCCTGGCTTCCGGCGAAGAGCAATCCCAGATAAGTTGGAAGGATACTCAACAGGTCAATGATCCCATAGAAACTCGTGACATAATGCCTCGGGCGAATTACACTGTAGATCCGCAATACGTATTCCAATGTAAAGAGCACGGTAAATACCCACTCAATCAATCGCATCTCGTCGCCGTAATCCTCCCGAATTCCAGGCACGGTTTCCAGCATAACTGCGATCAGGCTCAATATGATCGCAATAAATAATCCGATGTCAAAGATCTTTCCGGCCGGCGTATTCGCTTTGAATATGACTTCGTATATGTGGCGCTTTAAAGAGTGTTTCCTTAGTGACCTTCCCTCTTTCATAGGGGCAAAGATAGCAAAGCGCCTAACTCAGGATATCGCGCTTTCCAAAGAGATAATAAGTCAGCCAGGCGAATCCGGATCCGTACAAAACAGTTCGGAACATAGCCGGAACACTGGCATGCTCCATGACGTCCAGATCAACAAAATCCTTTGCATATCGCTTGAAAGGAATTTCACTCATTTCCCGGATACTTTGAACCGGCAGGTATTTACCGATAGGCTCTCCGATCTGCCATGCGGCAATGGGCTCAACAACAAAGGTGTACAAAATAAGGGTGATGATCACAAATCCCGTTCGTTTGATCAGGTAGGCCACGAAGAAGCTCATAACCAAATAAACCAGGACTTCCAGAAAATAGGCCAGTACGAAATCCAGTTTCAGGAAGATCACATCCATTGCCCTGTTGCTTGAGAAAATGATCCCCAGAACGGTTGTGATCGCCACGACCAGGAAGGTACTTACCACCGAATAAGCCAGGATCATCAGGAGTTTAGAGGTGATGAATTCCCGACGCGATAAACCGTCAATGATGTTTTGCCGAACAGTGCGATAGCTGTATTCGTTACAAATGAAGATCACCACGAGTATAGCCAAAATGTATTTAAAGAATCCGGCGATGTAGCTGATATTTTGCCAGATGTACGGAAAATCGAAAACCCCGAGCTTTCCCAGATCCAGGGTGGTCTGTATGCCCTCTTCATTGATGGTTGCCACTTCGAAAGACCCCATGCCGTAGGCTATCAGGGCCATCAACACAATATAAAACCCGCCGATAATAATAAATGCCCGGCTGTTGCAGAGTTTTAGCCATTCTATCTCGAGTAATCGGATCATGGTGCCTTGCTTACAAGCTGTAGAAATTGTTGTTCGAGGCTGGACCTGCGGTACACGAGGTGATCAACTACAATGCCTTGACCCATAAGGAATTTGTTCAGGGCCGCAAGATCCACTTTCTCTTCCAGGTTCAGGTGCAATTGCCGCGCATTGTAGCTGATGGACCTTACCCCTGGATAGGTAGCACAGGCTTGCTCCAGGGCCTTACGGTCTCCGGCACCTACCTCGATCATTCCAGCCGTGGCAAACACTTCGTTCACCGGACCTGAGAACAATCGCTTTCCGCGTTTCAGGATGGTCACATGTGAACATACCTTTTCGATCTCATCCAGTAAATGGCTTGCGATCAGAATCGTAGTGCCCTTCCGGGCGATCTTCAGGATCAGCTCCCGTACCTCGGCGATCCCTTGGGGATCCAGCCCATTGGTAGGTTCGTCCAATATCAGGATCTCCGGCTCATTCAATAGCGCAGATGCGATCGCCAGTCGCTGTTTCATCCCCAAACTGTAGGTAAAAAACCTGTCGTTTTTGCGTTCGGCCAAATTTACCTGATCAAGAACACTATCGATCCGATCCCGTTCCACACCCTTGATCAACCGAGCGATCTCCAGATTCTTCACCGCACTTAGATACGGATAAAAATTCGGCGTTTCCAAAATAGCCCCGATCCGCTGTAAATTCCGGTGCAGCACCGGATTACCGAACCAGTCGAAACTTCCCTGATCAGCTTTGAGTACTCCCAGGATAATACCAAGGATTGTGGTTTTGCCAGATCCGTTCGGACCCAAAATACCGTGCACCTGACCACGCTCAACGATCATATCGATTTGTTGCAGGGCCTTCACCTTTCCGTATGATTTTGAAAGCTGCTGAATATGGAGGATCGTGCTCAGGAGCAGAGATTTTAGTAAGTTTTACCTATAACGGCTGTTAACGGGTACGAACGGATTTTATTGCTATGCAAAAAAGAGTATTCTCCCTTTAATAATAAACACCTCCATCCTCGTCGTAACCTAGTTGGTCAGGCGGATCATCGTCGTCGAAAACATCGTACAAACCGTCTGATCCATTTTCCTTAACGATATTTCCCCAATTTTTATCAGGAGCTTCCTCTGGTGTGTTTCCAACTGAAAGTACCAGCTGCGGGTAGTCCGTACCACTTTTTGGCTCGCCCATATCCATGATTTCTACGAAGAATGTCCACAAACTCATGAAGTCGTACACATAAAGCATGCGTTGACCCTTCTTCCCGAGTTTTTGATGGATGGCCAGGTCGGACATCTCTTCCTGATCGTCATCCATAGCGAACAAGGGTAGTTCCTCACCTTGCTCCCAGTCATTGTTGCTTTCGTAAAACGAAGCCATTTGAGTTCCATCGAACCCGAAGGCTTGTTGGATGGAGTTATGCAGGTCTTCGAAACTGGCGTCATATGGGATCTCAATATCCCTAAAAACATGATCCTGACGACTATCCAAAATTACGCGAAACCGGTAGATCATTTTTTTTCTGGTTTAGGGGTAAGCCCCTGTTCGGCGGCAAATTCCAACATCATGTTCCAGGCTTCTTCACGGTTGTTCCTGATGGTTCCTTCCAGAATAGCTTCCTTGACAGCCTTCTTAATATACCCTACGATACGTCCGGGCGGAATGTCAAATGTGGTCATAATATCTTCTCCGCTGATGGGCGGTTCAAAATTAATGATGCGATCGCGTTCTTCAACCTCTTTAAGCTTTTGCCGCACGACCTGATAATTCCGAAGGTACTTCTTCCGCTTCCATTCGTACTGTGTTGTCATATCCGCCTCACATAAAAGCATCAGATCCTCCACATCCTCACCGGCATCAAAGAGCAACCGACGTACGGCAGAGTCCGTCACATCCTTGCCGGACAGGGCTGTTGGACGGCTACTCATTTTCACGAGTTTCTGTACGTATTTCATTTTTTCATTCATGGGAAGCTTCAATTTCCGAAATATTCCGGGGACCATCCTGGATCCCACGAACTCATGGGAATGAAAAGTCCACCCGGCTTTTTTATTGAACTGCTTCACTACCGGTTTACCGATGTCGTGCAGCAGAGCTGCCCAGCGTAACCAAAGGTTATCCGAAGTCGCGGCCAGGTTGTCGGTCACCTGCAGCGTATGATAAAAATTGTCCTTATGCGTTTGTCCGTCAATATCCTCCACGCCTTTCAGGCTCAGGAGGTCTGGAAAAAACTCCTTCAACAGCCCCGTCTCTTCCAGCAGTTTCCATCCGACCGAAGGTCGTTTTGCCATCATTATTCTATTAAGCTCCTCAGTGGTTCGCTCCTGCGAGACGATATGGATCCTCCGGGCATTCCGCCTGATAGCCTCATAGCTCTCTTTTTCGATCCCGAATCCCAGCTGGGTTGCAAACCGAATGCCCCTCATCATCCGCAGGGGATCGTCGCTATAGGTACGGTCCGGATCAAGCGGTGTGCGAATGATGCCGGCGTTTAGGTCGCTAATGCCGCCAAAGGGATCAAGCAACTCGCCGTAATTTACCGAATTCAGTCCGAGCGCCAGGGTATTGATGGTGAAGTCGCGTCGTTTCTGGTCATCCTCCAATGTTCCGTTCTCAACGACCGGCTTGCGCGAATCGGTCCGGTAACTCTCTTTCCGGGCACCTACGAACTCAACCTCCCATTCGTCGTAGTACAACATTGACGTACCAAAATTTTTGAATACCTGTACCCTGGGTTTGTGCGGCAACAGTCTGGCTACCGCCTGTGCCAATTCAATTCCGCTGCCAACTGCTACGATGTCCACGTCTTTCGGCCGTTTTTGCTGTAAAAAACAATCGCGCACATAGCCGCCGATCACATAGGTTTCGACATTTTGCTCCTCAGCGGCGCGATGGATGTAGTTGAAGATCCCGGGTTCCAGGAATGATCTCATTCGAGACAATTTAGCTGGTATCAAAGGTATAAAAGCTACAGTTTTCCGGTGCGCCGCAAGTCCCACATCCTGAGGTAGCGCATGCGCACGGCATAAGCCTGCAGGTAGGAGATCGCGAGCCCGGGGATCCTGTCCCGGAAACCGCCTTTGAGCCAGTAGTGCTTGAAGAACCGGAAACCCGGTTTCAGCCAGAGGTGATAAAAGCCGATCCTGCCGGTTTTTGGATGATAATCGCGCGCCTGCCAATCGGCATACCGGTTCAGTTTGCGAACGTATGCGTCCATTCCGCGGTAGGTGTGGTGCAGTATTCTGTTCTTCAGCTGCCCCACAGGACCATGCGCGATCACTTCTGCGTGCACGAGCTTGTTCTCATAACTGCACTTACTTTTCCGAAACAGGCGAATAACCCGGTCTCCCTGCCATCCGGAATACCGGATCCAGCGGCCCATGAATTTGTTTTGCCGGGGGATCCAAAATGCCACTTCCTTCGGCTCCGAAGCCACGGTCGCCTGTATTTCCTCCCGCAGGGAGGCGGGAATCACTTCATCGGCATCAAGGAGTACGATCCACTCGTAGCCGGCTTGCATCATGGCCCAGTTCTTCTGCGAGGCGCTGTTTTCGTAGGTTCGCTGAATGATCCGCGCGCCGTGCCTCCGTGCAATATCCAAACTTGCATCGGTACTGAATGAATCAACCACCAGCAGCTCATCGGCGAATTTCACTGATCCAATGGCCGCCTCCAGGGTTTGCTCCTCGTTGAAACAGGGAATGATGGCCGTAATTTTTTGCATGTGCGAAAGTTAACGATTTTTCATCACCTCATTGTACACTGCCATCAGAGCCCGGCTCGTAGCTTCCGGGGTAAATTGCCTTAAGTGTTGCGAAAGCCCTTTCACAGGCGCCTCACGGCGCGATGTGTTCCTTATGGCTTCGGCAATTGCCCCGGGGTCGTGAACGTCGACATAGTGGCCAAATGGTCCGGCTGCTTCCCTGAAGCAACCCTCACGGTGGGTTATGACCGGCGTACCCTGAAAGAGTGATTCGATGATCGGTATACCAAAACCCTCGAAAAAACCAGGGTAAAGAGTAACAACTGCTGCCCGGTACAGGGCTGGTAAAAAGGCTATTGGAACGTTTTTTGGAATATGCACCCGGTCCTGGAGCCCTAATTGCGCAATACACCTGCTGATTTCCTTCTGATGATCGGTTGTGCGTCCGACCAGGACTAAATGCGCGTCTTTGACCTCAGCTATTGCATTTAAGCTACCGAGTACATTTTTGCGCGGTTCAAGAGTGCCGACCTGCAATATGAAATCTTTTGGAAGCTGATAGCCCATGCGGATCCGCTCCACAATTTCCGGTCTGATCTTTTTTTGAAAGGCGGGGTGACAGGTTTGGTATACGACTTCGATCTTTTCGGCAGGCACTTCATAAAAATTGATCAGGTCCTGCTTTGTTTGCCGGCTAATCGCTACAATTTTGTCGGCTACCTCACAGGCCTCCCTGGTCTTGCTCCGGTAGATCATCTGATCAATGCGCCTGTAGTATTCCGGATACCGCTCAAAGATCAGATCGTGTACCGTCACGATACTTGTCCCACCGTAGGTGGAAATCCCGGAGGGTAATTCGTTCGACAGCCCGTGGAAGAGGTCAATACCATCATTCCTCAGGTCGTCAGTGATGCCCTTACGGCGCCAGAGTGCAGGAACGAGGCGGTCTTTCCAGGTGGTCGGATACCGGCGCGTGAGCCGATCGTGCGTAAGATCAAAGGCATGGCCCTTTTTCGGGGAGTACAGCAGATATTCGTTTTCCGGTGCTATGGTGCAGAGGCCACGGATCACGTTGCGGCTGTAGTTTCCTAGTCCGGAGTGATTGTGTTCGGCGCGTTTTCCGTCGAATCCGATTTTCATTAAACAGCTACAGTATAGTCGCGGAGTACCTGGTTGAGGCTTGTTTTTTTGTCGGTGCTTGCCTTGCGCTTGCCGATGATCAGGGCGCAGGGAACGTTGAAGGTGCCGGCGGCAAATTCTCTGGGCATACTGCCTGGGATCACTACGGATCTTTTGGGGATCCGTCCGCGTAGTTCAACCGGTTCGTCGCCAGATACATCTATGATCCTTGTGCTGGATGTCAGCACCACGTTAGCACCCAGGACGGCTTCAGCTTCCACATGAACCCCCTCAACTACAATGCAGCGCGATCCGAGGAAGCAGTTATCTTCAATGATCACCGGAGCGGCCTGGAGTGGCTCCAAAACCCCGCCGATCCCGACCCCCCCGCTGAGGTGCACGTTTTTTCCTATCTGCGCGCAGGATCCGACCGTTGACCAGGTATCGACCATGGTCCCGGTATCCACGTAAGCACCGATATTGACATAGGAAGGCATCAGAATAACCCCCGGGGCCACATAGGCACCATGCCGGGCAATTGCGTGAGGGACTACGCGTACACCCAATTCATTATAGTTTTTTTTTAGTGGGATCTTGTCGTGATATTCAAAAATACCGACCTCCAGCTTTTCCATATTACGGATCGGGAAGTACAGCACCACGCCCTTCTTCACCCATTCGTTCACCTGCCAGCCATCGGTTGCCGGTTCTGCACAGCGCAGTATTCCGGCGTTGATCAAGTGCACCACTTCCTCTACGGCATTTATGTATTCACGCTCTTTAAGCAATGCCCGATGGTCCCACGCCTCCCCGATCTTTCGCCTCAGTTCCTCCATAGCGCCAAAGATAGACAAAGTTGTTGCGCCTGCGGCGCGATGAGGCCTGCCTGCATCCAGGTGCCTGCCCGATCGGTATTTCCCGAATGATTACTTTTGCCCTCATGCCGAGAGCGTTAGCGTTTGATGTAGGGAAAAAACGGATCGGGATTGCTGAAACGGACGAACTGCAACTCATCGCATCGGGTTTAACTACTGTTGCACCAAACGAGGTGTTTTTCTTTGTGGAAAAGTATCTCAGGCGTGAGCCGGTCGGGGTTTTCGTGCTGGGCGATCCCCACGATCGCGACAAAAGTGATGCTGAGAGCATGCCGCTGGTCAATCAGTTCGAGCGGTCATTGCGCAAGAGGTATCCCGGGGTGGAGATCGCTCGGGTTGATGAGCGATTCACGTCTGTGATGGCATCAAAGGCGATGCTCGAAATGGGCATGAAAAAGGAAGACCGCAGGAACAAGGCCACCGTAGATGAGATCAGTGCCGTACTGATCCTGCAATCGTGGCTTGATCAGCAAGGAGTACGCCGATGATCCTACCGATCGTAGCTTACGGAGATCCTGTTTTGCAACAGGAGGGAAAGAAACTGGAGCCCGATCATCCGGGACTGTCGGATCTGATCGAAAACATGTTCGAAACCATGTACCATGCCCATGGGGTTGGTCTTGCTGCCCCACAGGTAGGCCAGTCCGTGAAGTTGTTCGTTGTGGACGCCTCCCCGTTTGCAGAAGACGATCCATCACTGAAGCATTTCAAAAAAGTGTTTATCAATCCGGTCATTCTCAACGAAGAAGGAGAGGAGTGGACCTTCAACGAAGGGTGCCTGAGCTTTCCGGATCTTCGGATCGATATCGATCGGCAGAAAAAGATCCACATCCGCTATCAGGACGGGAATTTCAAAGAGTGTGAAGAAGAGTATGTGGGTCTGGCCGCACGAATTATTCAGCACGAATACGATCACGTGTACGGCGTTGTATTTACCGATCGCGTGAGCCCGGTCCGACGTCGTATGCTCAGAGGCAAAATGACTGATATTGCCAGGGGAAGGATCCAGACCAATTACAAAGTGCGCATTTTCACCCCAAAAGGAACCGTGATCCAATGACCAGGCTAAAATATTTCCTGTTCCCGATCCTGTCCGTCTTTTTTGCCTGTCAGTCGCAAAAGCCCGATACGATCCGCAGGATCGAAGCTCAGGAAGCAATCCTGTTTGGAGATACTACCGGCGTGGTGGATCCTGCCGCAGGCAGGAAAATGATCGACCTGTACCTGGCCTATGCCGATAGTAACCTGAGCGATACGGCACGGTCCGGGGAGTATCTCTTCAAAGCGGCGGAAGTGGCCTCGGGAATCGGGGAATACTGGATGTCGATCCAACTGTTCAACCGTATGAAAGGGGCGTATCCGAAACACGATCTGGCCCCGGAGGCCTTGTTTTATCAGGCCTTCATCTTTGAAAACCAGGTTGGCCAGCCCGAGTATGCCCGGAAGTCGTACAGGGAATATTTGCAGGCGTATCCGGAAGGCGAACGGGCCCAGGATATCAGGAACATACTGACGATAATGGACCAGTCGCTGGAGGATTTGGTGAAGAGCTGGGAAGAAGATCAAAAGGAGGAAACAGAGCACAAATGAATCTGGAAAAGATCTTGTCGATCGCCGGAAAACCGGGATTGTATCAGTTGGTGGCCAAAAGTCGAAACGGGATCATCGTGGAATCGCTGCTCAATGGAAGGCGCATCCCGGTAAGCCAGGCGCAGAACATCTCGACGTTGAGCAAAATGGCCATATTCATCGTCAATGGGGAAAAGCCGCTGCACGAAGTTTTTGCCTTGATCAGGGAGCGGGAGGGCGGCCCCGCACCGGTGAAACACAAGGACAATGACGCCAGGCTAAAGGCGTATTTCGGAGAGGTGTTGCCGGATTACGATGTGGATCGGGTATATGCCTCCGATATCAGGAAGGTGATCCAGTGGTACAACCTGCTTGAGGAAAAAGGACTCTTCGAAACGGAAGATGATGCAGATGCCGGGGCGGAAGACAACGCCTCAATATCAACCACAGGGAACGAAGAAGAGTAAATGCCGGAACGGAACCATGCAAAGTGCCGGTTCATGGATGAGCACCTGGCACTGGACGATTGGAATCAGATCGAACCGTATTACGCGGAGCTGGAAGAACGCGCTATTGGATCGGTCGCCGAACTCGTGCAGTGGATGCGCAACCGCAATGAGCTGGAGAGTGCCCTGGCTGAAGAGCTGGGCTGGCGCTACATTTACATGAGTCGCGATACGGCGGACGAGACGTTAGCCGCTGCCTACAGGAAGATGATCGTTGAGGTGCTGCCTAAAGTGGCCCCCAGGGAGCACAGACTTAACCTGAAGCTTACCGGTTCACCGTATTTCGGGGAGCTGGATCACGAAACCTACCGCATTTATGTTCGTGGGGTTCGCGAGCAAATCAAACTTTATCGCGAAAGGAACATCCCGCTGCAGACCGAGCTGGCCGAGCTGGCCAGTCAATACGGAACTATATCAGGCGCTATGGAGGTGGAGTGGCAGGGCAGATCTGTTACCCTGCAGCAAGCGGGAGCACTCCTGCGCGAAAACGATCGCTCCCTGCGGGAGGATGTGTTCCGCCGTATCCAAAAGGCCCGTTTGGAACGCAAAGATGATCTGAACGGGCTGCTGGACCAGTTGATCGCCAGGCGGCAGGAAATGGCCCGCAATGCCGGCTTTGACAACTATCGTGATTTCAGGTTCCGGGAACTCGGCAGGTTCGATTATTCGGTAAAAGACTGTTTGGCCTTTCACCGTAGCATTTCCGAGGCTATTGTGCCTATTGTCCGGTCTTTCGATAAGGAACGAAAAAAACTGATGGGCCTCAGGACCTTACGACCCTGGGACATGCAGGCAGATGCGGAAGGACAGGAACCATTACAGGTATTTGATGGAAGCGAAGAAGACCTGCTGGCAAAGACTGTTAAGGTTTTTGGGTCAATCAACCCCTATTTCGCCTCCTGCCTGCTCAGGATGAAGGAAATGGGCCATTTGGATCTCACTTCACGCAAGAATAAGGCACCGGGTGGGTATAACTATCCGCTTTACGAAACCGGAGTTCCCTTCATTTTCATGAACGCGGCCGGAGTTCTGCGCGATTTTGTGACCCTGGTGCACGAAGGAGGCCATGCCGTGCACAGTTTCCTCACGCGCGACTATGAATTGAAGGAATTCCAGCGAACCCCGCCTGAAGTGGCCGAATTGGCTTCCATGTCCATGGAGCTTATCAGCATGGAACACTGGCATTTGATCTTCGATAGCGAGGAGGAGAGCCGCAGAGCCAAAAAAGAACATTTGGAGAAGGTGCTGGAAGTATTGCCCTGGATAGCGGCCATTGATGCTTTTCAGCATTGGATCTACACACATGAGCACAACGCATTGGATCGTGAGGCCGCCTGGCTGAATATTAAAGATCAGCAAAGCGCCAGGGTGGTTAACTGGACCGGACTGGAGGAGGAACGGGCAAATCAGTGGCAGTCGCAGCTACACTTGTTTGAAGTGCCCTTTTATTACATTGAATACGGAATGGCACAGCTCGGAGCCATTGCGATCTGGCGGCGATACAGGGCCAACCCCGATCAGGCGCTGGCCGATTACCAGGCGGCACTGAAATTGGGATATACAAAAAGCATTGGCGAGATCTATGAGCGCGCCGGGATCCGGTTCGATTTCGGGCTGGAATATGTGCGAGAACTGGCGAATTTTGTCTACGGCGAATGGAAAAAACTCTGATATGCCCCAGAATAATATCAGGCAAAAACTCAAGGCCTTTCAGCGACTTTTAACGATCATGGACGAGCTGCGGGAACAGTGTCCGTGGGATCGAAAGCAAACCATGGAGCGTTTGCGGCATTTGACGATCGAGGAAACCTACGAGCTGGCAGATGCCATTTTGAATGCAGATCTGGATGAAGTGAAGCAGGAGTTGGGCGACCTCATGCTGCACATCGTATTTTACTCGAGGATAGGCGATGAAAAAAAAGCCTTTGATGTGGCAGATGTACTACATTCGGTATGCGATAAATTAGTGCAGCGGCATCCACATATCTACGGCGACCTGGAGGTGAGCAGCGAGAGAGAAGTGAAACGGAACTGGGAGCGGCTGAAGCTCGGCGAAGGGAAGAGATCGGTGCTTGAGGGTGTGCCCGGGAGCATGCCCGCACTGCTCAAGGCTTCCCGTATTCAGGACAAGGCCCGCGGGGTTGGATTCGACTGGGACAATCGCGAACAGGTCTGGGATAAGGTGCAGGAAGAGCTGAACGAGTTCAGGGAAGGGATTGATTCCGGCGACGCAAGCAAAATAGAGAGTGAATTTGGCGATCTGCTCTTCTCGCTGATCAACTACGCACGTTTTATTGATGTTAATCCTGAAGATGCCCTTGAGCGCACCAACAAAAAATTCATTCAGCGCTTTCAACACATGGAAAAGGCCCTGCAGGCTGATGGAAAATCACTGACTGATATGACTTTGACTGAAATGAATAGCTACTGGGAAGCGGCTAAGAAATAACCTCCTACGCCAATATCATTTACCAGATCTGACAACACTCCCCAATTCCCGAACCGGCAAGGCTTACTTCCCGGTCGCATTATCTTAGCTTCCTGAAAAGCGACTTGTCCTTACTACGGGTAGTGCCTGATGCTCCTGGTTTCTCCGTAGCTTTTGATCTGATCCATGTTCCTGATGACGTTATTACCTTTTATTCCAGCCACTATAACCTATCTATCCACGCCTGCTCCAGACTATTTTAGGAAGTTAAGCTAAAGCCGACCTTTTGGGGCAATTGCTTCTGGTAAGTTGTCAGCATTTTGTTTGGAACATACGTGTTCCTTAGTACCATAAAATTGCATCTTAATAAAGTATTGAAATATAGCAATTTATACATCATTAATTACAGAGCTAGCTACAGAGCTAGCTCTGTAGTTTTACCTTCACGACAAGAGAAAAAAATGAGCGAATAAAAACAGCTGTTTTACCCACCTGCAAATGACCGGAAGCCGTCCGCTATTATAGCCACTACAAACCTCCTGCCCAGGCCTGCTCCAGACTATTTTCAGGAAGTTAAGTTATGTGGTAGGCATAGCAGTTGCGTATTGCCCGCCCGTATCACTGCCCATCCATCCCAAATCAGCTATAAAACACAAACGGAGAAGGGCTTAGCTATTTCATACTATAGCGTTCATTCGGCCCGCATTTATTTTTTGTTCTTATCCTGGAAATCCAGGCTTTTGACCCCGAATTTTTTGAGCAAACGCTTTCCGGTGATCTTTACCGTTTCCTTTACATTGGTTACCAGCTTGCGGGCTATGGGATCATCGGGACGCGACTTAAAGCGCGAATCGCGGTACACGAAATTCCTGGGAAGAGGCGTGTAGAAATAAGTGTAAAAGCTCTTGCGTGTCTCACCTTCGGGCACATTGATCTGACCATATCCGTGCGGAGAGTTATCGTCCGTTTCGAAGATGACGGCTCTGTTAAACCCCGGAGCGTATTTATGATGTATTACCTTCATGTCCTTGTCCCACAACTCCAGATGCCCACCGTATTCATCCTTCCAATATTTGTTGAGATAGATGAGCAGGTTGATCCGACGCCAGAGCCTCTTTTCCGGATTCATATTTACGTCAACGTGCACGTCAACATAGCTTCCATTGGCCCCCTGGTGCACGCCCGATCCCAGGGCATCGGTGGTCGTATGCAGTCCTTCAATGCCGGTGATCCGACTCATATACGCGCAAAACTCATCGCTGCTGATGAATTTTTGCAACTGACCAAAACCTGCATGAAAGCGATCAAAGTGGTAGTCCTCGGCCTTATTTTCGTTCAAGCTCTTCCGGCGAACTTTCAGATCGTTCATCCCCGGAAAGTTTTTGTACAGCTGATCGGCCAGGTTGTCTATCAAAAATCCGTCCAGGGCCAAATGCCGACAGGGCTCAGCGCTATCAAAATCGTGCTTCAGCTGCTGTTCCGCCTCAGGTCCCCAATATTGGTCGTTTATCAGGTGCATGGTACTCGTTTTACGCCCTCAAAATTATGAAATAGCACTGGTTTAGTCCTCGCAGCAGCTCTCATGGGGGGCCATCAGGAACTAGGCATTCTTCGATAGCTGTCTCATACTCCAAAAGAACAGCCTCGGAAAAAGTGTTTTAAAGGGAATGGCTCCCAGCTCCCATCTGCCCACATAGGCGAAGGGTTTACGACTCTTCATGATCTTCCTGATCCGGTTGGCGCACTGCCCCGGCTCCATACCCTTTTCCTGCGCAGGACTATTCTGCCCGCAGGGCTTGCCTTCCCCATCCAGCGACTTCATAGTCACGTCGGTCCTGATAAATCCCGGTGCGATCACCTGGATCGTGATATTTTTTCCGTGCAACTCCTCACGGAGCGATTCGCACCACCCGTTCAGTGCGTGCTTCGATGCAGCATAGGTGGCCACATGCGGCGCACCAAACCTGGAGAGAATGGATGAGATCACGGTGATTTGTCCGCCTCCCTGTTTGAGCATCTGAGGCAGTACGACCCTGGTCAGACCAATAGTTCCAAAGAAATTGACTTCCATAATTTGCCGGACCACCGCATCCGAAGTCTCCAGCACACTTGATTTATGCCCGATACCTCCGTTATTGACAAGATAGTCAACACGTCCGAAACGGTTGATCACGTGCTTCAGAGCATCGGTGAACGTTTCTGGCTGGGACAGATCAAGCGGGACAACGAGAAGATGCCTTTCAGGTAGCTTTGTTTGCGCGGCGACCTGCTCAAGCGCCTCCACGCGGCGGGCACTGAGTACCAGACAAGGCTTGTCCCGGGCTATCCGGTAGGCGAGATGCTCCCCAATGCCTGATGACGCTCCGGTGATCCATACAACTTTTCCGGTGAATGGAAAGTTCATTATACGAAAGTAGTATCTTTACGCGTGCTTCATATTAAAACCTGGGAAGAACTTACCAAAGAGGAGCTGTATGCCGTGTTGAAACTGCGGCAACAGATCTTCATTGTGGAGCAGTGTTGCCCGTTCGTTGACAATGATGATCTTGATCAGTTGAGCGTTCATATCTGGGAAGAGCAGGAGGGTGAGGTGATCGCCTATGGACGCATCGTGCCGCAAGGCACGGAATTTGACGAGCTTTCGGTCGGGCGCTTTGTGACGGCCACCGCGCATCGCGGAAAAGGGCTGGGGCGAAAAATAGTGGAAACCTGTTTGGAAGAGGCCTTCCGTCGCTACCGCGAGCAACCGGTCAGGATCACAGCACAGTGGTACCTTGTTGATTTCTACAGGACCTTCGGGTTCGAAACCGTGGGCGGGGAATTTCTGTTGGATCACATACCACATGTTTTTATGCTTCGCGGCTGATCGGTTTTTGTGGCAAATGTATTTGCAGGATCACCAAAGTGGCCTAACTTTGCACCCCGGTTCAGATCACCCTTTTAAAAGATGTAACACCATGAAACGTACCTTTCAGCCATCACAGCGTAAACGCCGCAATAAGCATGGCTTCCGTGAGCGTATGGCCTCGGCCGGCGGACGCAAGGTTTTAGCCTATCGTCGTGCCAAGGGGCGCAAACGTTTATCCGTGTCTGACGAATTGCGTCATTGATCGCATGTACGTTTTTTAGCTGATCATATTTTAGGTGTTGTCACAAGGCAGCACCTTTTTTTTACAGCTGGATCCCTTGCCCACAAACAGAATTGCACTATGCCCAGGAACCCTAATATAAACAGCGTCCTTATCATTGGTTCGGGTCCCATCATCATTGGTCAGGCCTGCGAGTTCGATTATTCCGGTAGCCAGGCTGCCCGCTCCCTTCGGGAGGAAGGGATCGAAGTGGCCCTGATCAACTCGAATCCTGCGACGATCATGACCGATCCGGTAACGGCTGATCACGTGTATCTGATGCCCTTGACGGTGGCATCAATTGAGCAGATATTGCAGGAGCGGAAGATCGATGCGGTACTGCCTACGATGGGGGGGCAGACGGCCCTGAATTTGGCGATAGAGGCAGAAGAACGCGGTATCTGGGAAAAATACGGAGTGGAAATGATCGGGGTCAACATCAGTGCGATCAATATTACTGAGAACCGCGAGCAGTTCCGCAGGCTCATGACGGAGATCGGAGTCGGAATGGCGCCTCAGGCAACAGCCACGAGCTATTTAAAGGGGAAAACGATTGCACAGGAGTTCGGATTTCCGCTCGTGATCCGGGCGTCCTTTACCCTGGGAGGTGCCGGAGCGGCAATCGTGCACAAAAAAGAAGATTTTGACAAGGCCCTGAATCGCGGTTTGGAAGTGTCGCCCATTCACGAGGTCATGATCGATAAGGCCCTTGTAGGGTGGAAGGAGTATGAGCTTGAGTTGCTGCGCGATAAAAATGACAATGTGATCATCATTTGTTCCATTGAAAATATGGATCCGATGGGTATCCACACGGGAGACTCCATTACGGTAGCGCCTGCGATGACACTGTCCGACACGGCTTATCAGAGAATGCGGAATATGGCCATTCACATGATGCGTTCGATCGGTGATTTTGCAGGTGGATGTAATGTTCAGTTTGCTGTGAGTCCGGACGAGAAAGAAGATATATACGCGGTCGAAATCAACCCGCGGGTGTCCCGTTCCTCGGCACTGGCTTCGAAGGCTACCGGTTATCCAATCGCTAAGATTGCGGCCAAATTAGCTATCGGCTATACCCTGGATGAGCTGAATAATCAGATAACCAAAACCACTACGGCCTATTTTGAACCGACCCTGGACTACGTGATCGTGAAGATCCCGCGCTGGAATTTTGATAAGTTCCCGGGATCGGACCGGGAGCTCGGACTTCAGATGAAATCGGTCGGAGAGGTTATGGGTATCGGCCGCTCCTTTCAGGAAGCCTTGCACAAAGCCACACAATCCCTGGAGATCAAGCGAAATGGTATCGGAGCCGACGGAAAAGGATATATGGATCAGGACCTGATCCTCAATAAGCTCAGGCATGCGGGCTGGGATCGTGTTTTCGTCATTTATGATGCCATAGAGCTCGGGATCCCACTCCGCAAGATCCACGAGATCACCAGGATCGATATGTGGTTCCTCAAGCAATACGAAGAACTACATTACCTCGGGAAAGAGATCGAAAAATACGAAATAGACACTATCAGCCGTGAGCTAATGCTTGAGGCAAAACAAAAAGGCTTCGCCGATCGCCAGGTCGCACACATGCTCGGATGCCTGGAAAGTCAGGTATATAATAAGCGCGTGGAAATGGGCATCAACCGGGTATACAAGCTAGTTGATACCTGCGCGGCCGAGTTTCCGGCCGAGACCCCCTACTATTATTCGACTTTTGAACAGAACATGACCGACGGAGGTGAACCCTTCGCCGAAAATGAGAGTATAGTCACGGACAAAAAGAAAATCGTGGTCCTGGGTTCCGGTCCAAACCGCATTGGACAGGGGATCGAATTCGACTATTGCTGCGTACATGGTGTTTTGGCCGCCAGGGAATGTGGCTATGAAACCATCCTGATCAACTGCAACCCGGAAACAGTATCAACCGACTTCGATACGGCGAACAAGCTATACTTCGAACCGGTCTTCTGGGAGCATATCTACGATATTATCCGCCATGAAAAGCCGGAAGGAGTCATTGTTCAGCTGGGTGGGCAAACCGCTCTTAAACTGGCCGAAAAACTTGATCGCTATGGGATCCCGATCATTGGTACGCCATACCAGGCGCTTGACCTGGCCGAGGATCGCGGTCGTTTTTCGACCTTGCTGCAAGACCAAAACATTCCGTTCCCCGAATTTGGGGTCATCGAAAATGCCGACGAGGCCCTCGAATTAGCAGACAGGCTCAGCTTTCCGATCCTCGTACGACCTAGCTACGTACTGGGCGGGCAGGGGATGAAGATCGTCATTAACAAGGAGGAGCTCGAACACCATGTGGTTGACCTGCTTCGTACCATTCCGGGCAATCGGGTATTACTTGACCATTACCTTGATGGAGCTATTGAAGCGGAAGCCGATGCCATTTGCGATGGAGAGGAGGTCTACATCATCGGGATCATGGAGCATATTGAGCCCTGCGGTATCCACTCCGGTGACTCACACGCAGTTTTACCTCCGTTTAATCTGGGCGAATTCGTAATGCAGCAGATCGTGGATCATACCCACAGGATTGCATTGGCCCTTAAAACCAAGGGGCTCATTAATATCCAGTTTGCCATCAGGAATGACATGGTATATGTGATCGAAGCAAACCCGCGGGCATCGCGTACCGTACCGTTCATCGCAAAGGCCTGTAATGAGCCGTACGTGAACTATGCCACCAAGGTGATGCTCGGAAAAAAGAAAGTGAAGGATCTGAAGTTCAATCCGCAGCGCAAGGGATTCGCTATCAAGATCCCGGTTTTTAGCTTCAACAAATTTCCTAGGGTGAACAAGGAATTAGGCCCTGAAATGAAATCAACCGGCGAGGCTATTCAGTTCATTAAAGACCTCCGCGATGAATTCTTCATCAAGGTCTACAGTGAACGAAACCGCTATCTCAGCCGATGATCAATGGCTCAGCTCCTGCTTATACCGACCCCGTTTTTTCTCGAACTCTGGCTTTTACAGACGCACTTCTTCTGGCTGCATGCCTGCGATCCGGTTAACGGACCTCAAGAGCCCTCAGCTACGTATATATCCGGTAGGTTACGACCCAGGCCGTTATAATCCAGTCCATAGCCCACAATGAATTTATTTTCGATTTCCTTTCCGATGAAATCAATTGGAATACGCTGTTTGTAAGCCTGCGGCTTAAAGAACAAGGTAGCTACCTTGAGGCTGCCCGGATCGTGTCCCTTAAGAATATCGTGCAGAGCCACTATGGTATTTCCCGTATCTACGATCTCCTCGATCAGCACCACGGGCCGATCCTTTATGCAGCCGCTCAAACCGATCACCTCGGTCACCTTGCCGGTTGATTGCATTCCACTGTATGAATGCATTTTCACGAAACACACATGGCATTTGCCCGGATAGTAACGCAAAAGATCGGCCATAAACATGAACGCTCCATTGAGTACTCCAACAAACAAAGGCTCCATCTCGCCGTAGGCGACAAATAGTTCACTGGCCAGGCGCTTTACCTCAGGCCTTATTTCGTCGGCAGTGATGAAGGGATAAAAATGTTTGCCATGCAGTTCTATGGGGTCCATGCAACAGGTATTTTTGCGAAAATATGAAATGTTTCCCCCTATCTTTGTCTATGCTTACAGGTAATGAAAGACCTTTTTTCCACTTCTTTTACGCTTGGGATCCTCGGGGGCGGGCAACTCGGCAAGATGCTGCTGGCCGAAACCTGCAGATACGATCTGCGGACCAAGGTACTGGACCCCTCCCCGGAGGCGCCCTGCCGGATCGGAAGCAACGAATTCGAGGTTGGCGATCTGAAGGATGAGTCCCGGGTGCTGGAGTTTGCCCGGGGAGTGGATGTGCTGACCATTGAGATCGAGCATGTGAGCACTTCGGCGCTGCGTAAGTTGAAGGAGCAGGGCATTCCCGTGCATCCGGATCCCGGGGCCTTGTCCATTATTCAGGACAAGGGTGCGCAAAAGAAATTCTACCAAAGCCAGGGTATCCCGACTGCGCCCTTCGCGGTGTTTCCGGACCGCGCCTCAACCTTGGAGGCGATTGCGAAAGACCGCTGGACCTTGCCCTGCGTTTGGAAGAGTTGTACCGGTGGCTACGATGGGTTCGGTGTTTCCGTCCTGCGGACGGATACGGACCTGATGAACATAGGAGAAGGACCCGGATTACTGGAGGAAATGATCGATTTTGAAATGGAGCTGGCCGTTGTGGTGGCCCGGAACCCAGGTGGTGAGGTGAAAAGTTATCCGGTTGTGGAAATGGAGTTTCATCCGACCGCGAATCAGATTGAATACGTATTGGCTCCGGCCCGTATCCCTGACGACCTGGCCCTGAAGGCCAAAAATTTAGCTGAAAAAATAGCGACGGAACTCCGCATCTGCGGGTTGCTGGCCGTGGAACTGTTCCTTACCAAAGAGGGCAAGATGCTCGTGAATGAAGTGGCACCGCGTCCACACAACAGCGGACACTGGACTATTGAGGGAGCATATACCTCACAGTTCAGGCAGCACCTTAGCGGGATTCTTGACCTGCCCCTGGGTAGCACCGATCTGAGGACTCCGGCTGTGATGGTGAACCTCGTCGGCGCGGAAGGATATCAGGGTCCTGTCCGTTACGAAGGAATTGAGCAGGTACTCGCCATGCCGGGTGCCTATCTGCATATCTACGGTAAAAAAGAGATGCGTCCGTCCCGCAAAATGGGCCACGTGACAGTGGTGGAGGCAGATCTGGCCGATGCACGGCGTAAGGCCGAAGAGGTGAAGGAAATGATCCGCGTTATTTCAACATAATTGACGTATGACAGCAGGATAAGGATGCAACGGAGAAAACTATTGGATGCATATGCCCTGTTGGTGCAGTGGATCCAAAATTGGTAGTTTTGGGAAAGTAAACAAGACAATATGAAGGTAGCCATTATCATGGGATCCCGGAGCGACCTGCCGGTGATGCAGGAGGCAGCGGACATGCTGAAGGAATTGCATGTTGAGTTCGAGATCAGTATCGTGAGTGCGCATCGTACACCAGAGCGGATGTACCATTTTGCAAAGACAGCCCATGAACGCGGGATCGTGGTCATCATTGCCGGTGCCGGTGGTGCAGCACATTTGCCGGGGATGGTGGCGAGTTTGACACCGTTGCCGGTGATCGGTGTGCCAGTGAAATCGCGGAATAGTATGGACGGTTGGGACAGCGTGCTGAGCATACTGCAGATGCCTGCAGGTGTGCCGGTGGCGACAGTGGCGCTGAACGGAGCCAGGAATGCCGGGATCCTGGCCGCACAGATCATCGGGACTCAGAACAAAAAAGTTTTTAATGATCTGTTAGCATACAAGGGAAGGCTTAAAGACAAGGTGCTTCAATCTGCCACGAAACTGGAAACACCACCCCCCGCGTAATGTACCATCATTTTTCCCTGATCCAGGTACTTTTGGAACTAACGAATGTGGATAGTTTTTCATATTTTCGATGAGTTGCGATTGAGGTTATGAGATACTCTTTTACGATTTTCCTTCTTTGGGCAGCTTTCCTGCTTTCCGGCCAAAGCATTGTTATATCAGAAATATCTCAGGGAACTTCTGGTAACAAGGAGTATGTGGAACTTCTGGTAACGGATAGTAACACTTGTGGTCTTGATCTTCGTGGATACATTATTGATGACAATAACGGATATTTTGGCGGAGGAACAGGTCATGGAATAACCGATGGCTGCGTACGATTTGCGAATGACCCTCTTTGGAGCGACGTACCTGTTGGAACACTTATAACGATCTTTAATGATGCGGCACTATCATCACCCCCTTTTCCTGTTGTGGACACCTCCCTATCAGACGGGAATTGTGCTATTGTAGTTCCAATTTCTTCCACTCTCTTTGAGAAACACACAACACAACCTTCTGTTTCCTCGGGCCCGGCATACCCTACAACGGGTTGGGTTTCCGGTGGAAATTGGAGCGATATACAAATGTCAAATAACTATGATTCGTTCCAAATCAGGGAGGCAAATGGGACATCTCCCCCAATTCACGCAATAAGTTGGGGAAATAGCACCCCTACCAATACGATCATTTCGTTTGTTGGATCTGCTGTAGGAATCGTTTTCTACTTCGATAATAGTTTAGGTAACGGGGACTACCTGGACCATAATAATTTCACTAGCGCAAGCGCCTCAACTAATGAAACACCCAGTGTGGCGAATTCAGCCAACCATGCTGTTTACCTGAACAATATCAGAGGTACGTGTTCCGATTCGCTAAATCTGAGCGTTAGCTCGTCAACCCCACCTACCTGTAGCAGCAGCGGATCAGTGACCATCAATGTAAGCGGTGGCCGGTCACCATACCACACTACATTGCAGCATAACACAATACTTCAGGGTAGTATCCAAGTACTTAACCAACACACATTTAACAATCTTTTACCTGGCATCTATCAGCTAACTGTGGAGGATCAAAATGGATGTGAGAGTGTAAGTGATTTCGATTTCACATTACCTGCTGCACCTGTTTTGTCACAGGGAACGGTGAACGCGTCGGAATGCAACTGTGATGGAAGTATTGCGTACACCTGGTCAGGAACGGGACCTTTTGAGGTTCAATTGGAAGATAATACCGGGACACAAGTGTACTCAAGCGGCAATACTTCAGCCACATCCGTTACCGTCACAGGATTATGTACCGGATTTTATGAAATAGAAGTGAGCGATGGTAACGACTGCACAACTTCCCAATCTAACATCCTTGTTCCCGGCAATAACAGCGTAACAATTGCTTTTAATGTTCCACCAACCACAACAGATGCAACATCTCCAACCACTATGGATGGTTCGGCAACCCTGAATCCGGCAACGACGGTATCCACCCCATTGACGTATCAGGTTTCAGGACCAAATGGCTATTCAAACTCAACAACATCAATATTTGGCTGGTTTTTAAATGGATTGGCCCCAGGTGCTTATTCTGTAACTGTTGCAGATCCCATCTCCTCCTGCTCGGTCACTCAGACTTTTACAATAGGGTCAGGTGCAGTCAACCCTTCTATACAAGTATGGCAGCCGGCCCCACCAATAGGAAATATGTTATCTCCGGATCCCATCACCGGGAATTACCGCATTTGTCCAAACACCAACGTAACGGTGCGTGTCATGGACGGCAGTAACCCTATCAGTGACGCGATATACCCAGTTACCTGGACAGCTACATCAACGGGGCAGATACCAATTCAACCACCTGCTACAAACCCTGCAGGGGTTAATATCCCGGACTTTCAGTTTACGGTAATTAATTGCTCCATTCCGTCCTTAGGGGTCAATGAGCAAGTAACCATTGAACCTTTTGCTTTCCCCTTCGGGACAATTACAGGGCTTCCCTCCTTTTTGTGTCTGAACGATGTTCCTGTTTCCTTATCCAGCCCTTACACGCAGGGAGGAAGCACCTTCAACGGAGTATTCCGCCTGGAAGAAACAATTTCGAACAATGTGGTCATAAATAATACTCCTTTGATCACTATTGATCCAGGCACGTTAACACCAGGTACGAACTACACCCTGTTCTTCGAATATACGGATCCTTCCACGGCTTGTAGCTGGACAGCCGAAGCACTATTCAATGTTGATCCCATACCGGACTTCAGCACTTCGAATCCGCCCGATCAGTGCATCAACAGCAGCCCCATATTTTTGGCCGCTTATCGGACCTGGAACCCGCAAAACGGGTCTAATGAAAACCCGGCCTGGTATTCCTATTCAACGACTTCTTTCGGTCTTTCCAACGCCCTGTTTGACCCTGCTCTTGCAGGGATCGGTGTGCACACCATAACAGTTACCTACCAGATCCCTGGCGGTTGTTATAATACTGAAACGATTGTGGTTACCGTGAATGATGGCCCGGACCTGTCCTCGCTCTTCAGTGCCATGCCTGTACCCGTATGTGAGTATACCTCCATTTCACTTCCGGTATTGAACCCACTCGACAGCTGGAGTGGAACAGGCGTGAACGGAAGCGCGGGAAACTATACATTCGACTCAAATGGCCTGCTGACCGGAGTACACACACTTACCTATACCGGGAGTGGTCATCCGTGTATATCAACATGGGACTTTGAGGTTTTGGACCCGATCGTGATCAGTTTTCAGCCATCCCCCGGATCAGCCTGCGTCAGTGACAGCACTTTTCAACTTACATACGGCGTTTCCGGCGGAAGCGGATCCGGAACATCCACCTTTATGAACATCAGTGCCCCGGGCTCGGCGCCGATACTCCCGATAGACAACAACACAGGTATTGTGGATCTGTCCAATGCCGTGCCCGGTGTATATACGATCAGCTACACTTTCAATGACAACAATGGGTGCTCTGCTTCCGATTCTGCTCAAATATCAATTCTGCCCCTACCACAAGTTGATCCGGTCCCGAACACAGCGATCAACTTGTGCAGTAATGGCCTGGTGGATCTTTCGAACGGATATTTCCTTCCCTCCGCAGGAGGTACCTTTACCGTTAACGGAACGCCCCTGAACGGATCTGTCCTTTCCGGGTCGGCTGGATATTTGGGTCCGAATGCCAATGTGGTTGTTTATACGCTTACCGATAGTTCAGGCTGCTCGGATACAGCTATAAAGTACTTTGACCTTCTGGAACCCCCGGTAATCACGCCGGTGAGCGGATCCATCTTCACGGAATCCTGCCCTGGTGCAGGTGATGTAACTATAAGTGTTGGTGTGACGGGCGGAGCTACTCCGAATATGATCTACGAATGGAGTAATGGCCATCAGGACAGCTCCCTGACCAATGTAACAGCCGGTACGTATGCAGTAACCGTAACGAACAGTGGAGGATGTTCCAGTGAGGCTACCTACACGGTTGTTGCTCCAAATCCGATAAATGCCACTGAAACCATTACACACGTATCGGGCAATGGGGGATCAGATGGTGCTATTTCACTCAACATAGCCGGTGTAACTACCAACTACCTGTTCAGCTGGTCAGGCGGACTCCCCCCAAACCAGGATCAATCGAACCTGCCAGCCGGCACCTACTCCGTCACGATCACCGACGACAATGGCTGCATGGAGGAACTTAATAATTTGGTCGTAGCACAGCCCGGACCACTTATGGCTTCAGGTACGTGGGTTGATGTATTTTGCTTCGGAGCGGCCACGGGGAGCATTAATCTTACCGTCGGGGGCGGATCTATCCCTCCGGATGTGCCAGGCTACCAGTTCCTGTGGGCTCATGGCGCCACCACCGAAGATCTTGTTCATCTGGCCGCAGGCCAATATTCCGTTACCGTTACCGCGATCCCAACCTCCACCGATTCCAGCATACTGAACTTTACGATCACGGAGCCAAATGCCTTGACTATCTCCGGAACCACCGTGGATATCCTTTGTCATGGACTGAATACCGGGAGTATCAGCACAACCGTCTCGGGAGGGGTGGCCCCGTACAGCTACCAGTGGAACAATGGGCTCACGACTGCTGATATGACCGGCCTAACGGCCGGAAGCTACATGCTAACCGTTACGGATAACAATCTGTGTGAGGTGGGGCAAAGCTTTGTTCTCAGTCAACCAGGCAGTCCCTTCAACGTCGGAGCTAACGTAGTGGATGTCAATTGTTACGGAGCATCAACCGGGGAGATATACGTCACAGTTTCCGGTGCAACCCCTTTTTCAGGATCAGGAGCTTATTTATTTACGTGGTCCAACGGTGCATCAACCGAAGATCTGAGCGGGGTTTCGGCCGGAATGTATAGCCTTACGATCGAAGATGCCAATGGTTGCACCACTATTTTACCGGTGCTGCCTGTTTCGCAACCAGCTGCTCCGATTACAGTCAATGGGGTCGTAACCCATGTAAGTAATTTCGGTGCCATGGACGGATCAATCTCCGTAACGGTGAGCGGAGGCACACCGGGATATAACTACGGCTGGACCGGCCCGGCGGGGCCCATCACAGCAGATAGTACGGTGAGTTCACTTAATGGGGGTACATACACTGTGACCGTAACTGATATGAACGGATGCACGCAAACAGCAACTTTTGTGGTGAATGAGCCTGCACAATTGACCGTTTCCGGGACAGTAACCGATGAAACATGCCTGGGCAGTGCAGACGGAACCATCGATATAACGATCAGTGCCAATGGGGTGCCAGCGATCCTCTGGTCAAATGGGACAACTATCGAAGATCTGAGTGGCCTGGCCGCTGGTGATTATAGTGTAACCGTAGTGGATGGATTACAAATTCAAATAGACAGCTTCGTCATCGGAACCGCAACCATTTTGAATTTCAACCTCTCGTTGCCTAACGATACTTTCTGCAGGGTGGATACCTTGCCCCTGCAGGGAACAACGACCAATATCGGTGCTGCAGAAACCTATAAACTGGACGGACAGCCAGTTACGGGCCCGGCCGTTCCTCTCTCTTCCTACCCACCTGGACAGCACACGCTTACCTATATCGTAAGTGCGGGTGGATGTACCGATAGCACCTCCTTCACCTTTGAGCTGATTGAAGGATATCCGACCGTGCCACAATCAAGTGTGCTGGTTTGTCAGACCGATTCCCTGGTCAATCTGACCGGACTGCTGAACGGAGTCGCCATGTTAACCCTTCCCGACACGGGACGTTGGAGTGATCCATCCGGGAACGCCGTATATAGCCTGATGGATCCGGCTGTTGGACCCTTCGGTATATACGAATACCGGATTTCCAGCTTCTGTGGGACTACGATCTATTTACTGGATGTTGACCTGATCCAGAATCCAATCACCTTCTCCACACCGGACAGCCTATGTCAGAACCATGGCGTACTTGACCTCAATTCGCTGGTGAGCCCAATCGGAGGGAGCTGGAATGGTGCTACCACCACCGGACTTTTTGATCTGTCCATGGCCTCCCCAGGTATCTCCTGGTTCTATTATGACATCACCGTTACCGGTTGTAGCTTCACTGACAGCACACAGATCCAGGTCGTCCCGGGTCCAACCATAGTACTGGATACTGCGGCACTCCCGGCATGGTGCACGGCTAGCGGGACCGACACTTTGGATTTCGCAGGCCCTGCGGGTGGATCCTATTCATCAACGACAGCAGTCATTACCTCTGTGGGGGGGTACTTCCTTTTGGATCCGGCCGCATCCGGAGCGGGGAATCATGATCTCTGGTACCACTATTCGGACCCTTTGAGCGGTTGCCTGGATTCTGTGATGGCTACGATCACGATCGATATTATTGCGATCACCGCCATCGGCCCCTTTGCGGACACACTCTGTGTGGGTGATCTGCCCGTTCCGCTGCCTGTGGCCTTGCCAGCTGGAGGAGTGCTCTCCGGCACAGGGATTGTCGGTTCGAATTTTAGTCCGACCGCAGCTGGAGTGGGCACACATGAACTCATCTATTATTTCCCATCCGACCCGTGTTATTTGGCGGATACGATTGAGATCGTTGTGACTGATATTCCGGATATCATCATGCCGGCCTTTTCAGATCTGTGTTCCAGTGACCCGGCATACAGTCTGAACGGCGCTGTTCCATCTGGGGGTACATGGAGTGGAAGCCATGTCGTAAATGGACAGTTCCTGCCGGGGGCAGCAGGTCCAGGTGTACATGAGATCGTGTATTACTACAACAGCGGCGGAAATTGCGAGCGTTACGATACCACTCAGATCACGGTACTTTCCGGTACCTCGCTCAGTATAGGCACTGTACCCGGGTTCTGTGAAAACGGCAGTGCTCAGGCCCTCAATGTTGTGTATCCTGCCGGAGGCAGTTATTCGGGACCCGGCGTGCAGAACAACGTTTTTGATCCGCAGCCTGCAGGGATCGGAACCCACACGATCGCGTACTCCTATACCGATGCGCAGGGCTGTTTAACGGACACGGTGTTTGCCTTAGTGGTGAATGCGTTCCCGGTGGTCACGCTGGCGAATTTGCCCGATTTCTGCGAAGATGACCCACCCCTGACGATCGTAGGTGGAACTCCTGGAGGTGGAACCTACTCAGGTCCCGGAATAGTGGGCAGCCTGACTTTTGATCCGGCCCTGGCCGGACAAGGTAGCCATCTGATCATGTACCTGTATACCGATTCGATCGGTTGCTCGGCATCGGCCACAGCATACATTGAGGTGCATCCGAACCCGCCCGATCCGGGTATCAGCAAAACGTTCGATTTTCTAATATGTGACTGGGGCTTCTACAACTATCAGTGGTTCTTCAACGGAGATTCGATCCCCAACTCGAACACTATCAAATGGACGGCCACGGACACTGGCTACTATCAGGTCATGCTGATCAGCGATTGGGGCTGCACGAGCATTTCGGATTCCCTGTTGGTTGATGTGATCTATCAGATCGGGCTCGGTGAAGATCGCTGGGCCGGGGTGTTTCTGTATCCGAACCCCGTGCGTGACCAGGTATTGGTGGACTTACCCATCCGGCCGCAGGCCGTGCATTTTGAATGGATCAATGCCCTGGGCCAGGTGGTGGATGCAGGCGAGCTTCCGCCGGGGGATGCGATGCAGTGGCAGTACGATATGAGCGCCCTCGCGGGCGGATACTACCTGCTGGTGCTGTGGGATGAGTCGGGCGTGATGCACTTCCGCACCCTGCTGGAACGCTAGGCGTATACCTACGCTCCCCGCCCGACCTGCTATCCTTCGGGGATCTCCGAAACGAAACTTGCCCTGTACGAATTAAAGTCCGGATTTTCCTTGTAGGTATCCGTTGCAAACCATTTGAGGATCGGTTCAAGGTCTTTCGCGCTGTAGGCGCCCTGAACGCCGGTCAGATAGTTCAGCTCTTCATCAAGGTACACAATAGTCGGATAGGCAACACGTCCGTTCACCGGTGCGATGGACCTCGTGAATTCATGGGTTCCGTTGCGGCGACTGACCTTGGCCGGATCAAAGCTTTTGTTGACGTATACCTGGCCTTTGAATTCAACCGTATCGTTTCCTTCCGCATTGAACTTCACGGCGTAGTAGTGTTCGTTTATGTAATTCACGATGAACGGATGAACAAAGGTCGTATTGTTCATCCGCCTACATGGACCGCACCAGTTCGTATACACATCAATCAATATCTTCTTCGGCTTCTTATTCGTCATGGCCACTGCTTCTTCCATGGAAACCCATTTGATCTTATCCTCTTTCGGCGTAAAGGCACTGAAGGAGAAGGAAGCGGTAACAATGAATGCTATGATCAGAATGTATTTCTTCATAATGTGTATTTCAGGTTTATTGCCACTATCGGAACATGCAAAGAAATTGATTTTTTACAAAAAACGACTGCACTACCACCCTTATTGCCTAACGTTTTTTGATTTGTCTTTTAGAACCCTTTGAATAAGGGTGCAAAATTTCAGACCCATAAGCAAAAACGCTTCTTAATTGTCCGAAAAAGTCAAAAAAGCGCAGAAAATGAACAAAAAGGGGGTGTAATAGAACCTTATTCAAAGGGTTCTTTTATTCTAACAGTGGGGGTGGGCATTGTGACCGTTCCTGCTGGATTAGTGGCATCTTCTCTATCTAAGGCACGGGAAATTCAGGACCAGCATAAAAATGCAAGGCTCAGTTCCAGGAAGCGTATTGAATAGTTACCCAGGATTGACCTGTACGTCCGACGGCATTAATCCGTGTTTTTAAACATAACCCATGTGACTGGGGCGGATTATATTTGCCGAGGTATAATAGAGACTTGTGTGACAGATCAACGGTAGAGGTGCAGATCGAAGCAGGACTGGCCGGGATAGCTTTGAGCCGCTGCTGGTAGCATTTCGCAATCATGATCTTGTTTTCGACACCTTCAGGATCAGCATGGAACAGATTTTATAATGATGTCATCGCATACGGAAGTGAAAGCGACATGGATCACAAAAAGAATGCATTGGAGAACTTACTCAAACGTCTGATCCAGGAGTGGGAGAGTGAGGTAGTGGAATTCAAGCTGGCGGAGAAAAACTATTCAACCGACAAAATAGGCCGGTATTTTTCCGCATTGGCCAATGAAGCCAATTTGCGCGAACAGGAGAAAGCCTGGCTGGTATTTGGCGTAGACAATAAGAGGCGCTCGGTGGCCGGCAGTAAATATCGCGAGAAACGGGAGCATCTTCAAAATATCAAGATGCAGATAGCCGGGGGCACACAGCCAAGCATCACCTTCCGGGAAATTCATGAGCACTTTCATGAAAACAGACGTGTCATTCTCTTCGAAGTACCTGCTTCCCCAAAAGGGTTGCCGATAGCCTGGAAAGAACACTACTACGCGCGAGCTGGTGAGAGTCTCATAGGTCTTGGATTGGATAAACTGGATGAAATTCGCCAACAAACCCTGGCAACGGATTGGTCGGCTCAGCCTGTCGCAGAAGCTACGATAAATGATCTTGATGAGGAAGCGCTATCAAAAGCTCGTGAACTTTACGTTAGCAAGCATTCCGATCGTCTTTCTGAAAACGAAGTAATACAATGGTCTCCTGAAACCTTTTTGGATCGTGCCCGGCTCACGCAAAACAAAAAAATCACGCGTACTGCAATTCTGCTGCTGGGAAAGTCTGAATCTGCTTATTTGCTATCGCCACACCCTGCACAAATGACCTGGAAACTTAGTAGGCCTGAACAGGCCTACGAACACTTCGGCCCTCCGTTTCTGCTGAACACTTCGGTTCTGTACCGAAAAATTCGCAATACTCAGCTTCGGGTTTTACCGGACGACCAACTGCTGCCCGTTGAAATTTCCAGATATGATCAGAATATCGTTCTGGAGGCATTGCACAATTGTATTGCTCATCAGGACTTTGATCGTAATGGTCGCATCGTTGTGACTGAAATGCCGGATAACCGCCTGGTGTTTGAAAATGAGGGGTCATTTTTTGAAGGCTCGCCTGACGATTACGTTACCGGCAACAAAACGCCTCGTCGTTATCGCAATCCTTTTCTCGCACAGGCTATGACCGAATTGAACATGATCGATACCATTGGGCGTGGCATATATTCCATGCATTTCAAACAAGCCAGCCGGTTTCTACCCATGCCTGACTACGAACTCAGTGAGCGGAATATGGTGAAAATGACGGTTTATGGCCATGTAGTTGATCTTGCCTATAGCCGGTTATTGATGCAAAAAACCAATTTACCATTGGATGTGGTCCTTGCTTTAGATCGGGTTCAAAAACGTTTGCCCTTGACGGATGAGATGATAAGGAAGTTACGCATGGATGGATTGATTGAAGGGCGGAAGCCCAACTTTTATGTGTCCGCATCAGTTGCCAAAGATACGGCAGGTAAGGTTGATTATATCCGAACTAGAGCCCAGAATGACAGCTACTACATAAAACTGGTCACAGATTATATCAGGGAGTTTGGCAAGGCCTCGCGGGTGGAGATAGATAAGCTCCTGTTGGATAAGCTCAGTGATGCCCTGGATACAGAACAAAAGCGAAACAAAATAAAGAACTTGATAACGAAGATGCGTAGAAGTAATCTGATCGTGAACCAGGGCTCCCGAAAATCTCCTGAATGGCGCCTTGCAGGATAAAGCTGGTCGCCTTGCAGGATAAAACCGGTCGCCTTGCAGAATAAATGCAGAATAAAACCGGTCGCCTTGCAGAATAAATGCAGAATAAAACCGGTCGCCTTGCAGGATAAAACCGGTTGTCTTGCAGAATAAATGCAGGATAAAACTGGTCGTCTTGCAGAATAAATGCAGAATAAAACTGGTCGTCTTGCAGAATAAATGCAGAATAAAACCGGTTGTCTTGCAGAATAAATGCAGAATAAAACTGGTCGTCTTGCAGAATAAGTGCAGAATAAAACCGGTTGCTTTGCAGGATAAATGCAGAATAAAACCGGTCGCCTTGCAGGATAAACGCAGGATAAAGCTGGTCGCCTTGCAGAATAAATGCAGAATAAAACGGGTCGTCTTGCAGAATAAATGCAGAATAAAACCGGTTGTCTTGCAGAATAAATGCAGAATAAAACCGGTTGTCTTGCAGAATAAATGCAGAATAAAACTGGTTGCCTTGCAGAATAAAGCAGCACTGGAACTTAATCTAAGGAATCCAGATCAGGACCTGTAAAAAATTGGTATTACACGGGGTTTGACCTATTTTTGCCGCGGATTGCCGACAAAAAAACAAAACGAATATGAGCGTGCTTGTAAACAGCGATTCAAAGATCATTGTACAGGGATTTACCGGGAACGAGGGAACCTTCCACGCCGGGCAAATGATTGAGTTCGGAACCAACGTTGTTGGAGGAGTGACCCCAGGAAAGGGAGGGCAAACCCATCTGGATCGTCCGGTTTTTAATACGGTTAGTGACGCAGTAGTCCAAACCGGAGCCAATGTGTCGATCATTTTTGTTCCGCCTGCATTTGCTGCGGATGCGATCATGGAAGCTGCCGATGCCGGTATCCAGGTGATCGTTGCCATCACTGAAGGAATTCCGGTGCAGGACATGTCAAAAGTAAAGCAATATATTGCAGATAAAGACTGCCGTTTGATTGGTCCGAACTGTCCGGGCGTGATCAGCTCCGGCCAGGCCAAAGTGGGCATCATGCCAGGGTTTGTTTTTAAGCCGGGACGTGTGGGTATCGTTTCCAGATCAGGTACCTTGACCTACGAAGCAGCCGATCAGATCGTGAAAGCCGGATTGGGTATTTCCACGGCCATTGGTATCGGAGGAGACCCGATCATCGGAACCACGACCCAGGAAGCTGTAGAGCTGTTGATGAATGATCCGGATACGGACGGGATCGTTATGATCGGCGAGATAGGGGGTGATTTGGAAACCCTGGCTGCCAGGTGGATCCGGGAAAATGGTTCTAAGCCGGTCGTCGGGTTTGTCGCAGGGGAAACCGCTCCTGCAGGCCGTACGATGGGTCATGCCGGAGCAATCGTTGGCGGGGCAGGGGATACTGCTCAGGCCAAGAAGAAGGTCATGCGTCGTTGTGGCATCCACGTAGTGGATTCACCGGCACACATCGGTCGGCAAATAGCCGAAGTGCTCGCCTGATCAATGTCGGGCCCGTCAGATTAGGGCAGGGAAGTTTTACTCTGACGGGTGCGTTCTGTTATCTTTGTGCCTTAAACTGTATTGCATGAAATTACTCGAAGGAAAAACAGCGTTGATCACCGGCGCTTCCCGCGGGATAGGGTACGGTATCGCCCACGAATTTGCCCGACAGGGGTGCCATGTGGCGTTCACCTATTTGAAGTCGGTTGAGGCCGGTGAAGCACTTGCCAAACAGCTTTCCGCCTGCGGCGTGATGGCAAACGGCTATCGCTCCGATGCATCGCGACCCAACGAGGCCGAAGAACTCGTGAAAAACGTGCTGAAAGAATTCGGAACGATCGATATTTTGATCAATAATGCCGGGATCACCAAAGATGGTCTCCTGATGCGCATGAGTGAGGAGGACTGGGACCAGGTGATACAGGTGAACCTCAAATCCGTGTTCAACCTGACCAAGGCCATTCAGCGTACTATGCTACGGGCCCGTAGCGGATCCATCATTAATATAAGCTCTGTGGTCGGAATCAGAGGCAACGCCGGTCAGGCCAACTACGCGGCTTCCAAGGCGGGGATCATCGGATTCAGCAAGTCCGTGGCCCTTGAACTCGGATCGCGCAATATCCGCTGCAATGTCATCGCACCGGGATTCATTGAAACGGAAATGACCTCCAGACTCGACGAAACCACCGTACAGGAATGGCGCGACGCAATTCCACTCAAACGTGGGGGTACCCCGCAAGACGTTGCCAATGCCTGTGTGTTTCTCGGGTCCGATCTATCCGCCTACGTAACCGGACAGGTACTGAACGTTGACGGTGGCATGCTAACGTAATAGATCACGGCAAAAAAGGATCTTCCTATATGCAGTTAACGCTCGGATATCCCTGGGTGGCTGTTCTCCTGTGTGGGGCCCTGGGCATTACCTATGCAGCCATCCTCTACTATCGTGATCGTCGTTTCGAAGGTCTGCTGAGTGGCTGGCGTATCCTCATGGCTACCCTCCGTGCCATATTCGTTGCCTTACTGTCATTCTTCCTGCTTGAGCCTTATTTGCGATTTACGGAGATTATCCGCGAGCCGCCACTGATCCTTATCGCTCAGGATGCTTCCCGCAGCATTGCCCTGGGAGACCGCAGTTTTGATTACAGCGCCTATCGGCGCGAAATACAAATGCTCGCCGATAAGCTCAATGATGACTACGAGGTTCGGCTTTTTCACTTCGGAGAAGGAATGGTGGAAGGATTACCGGATTCGTTAAATGAACCTCTGACGAATTATACGGCATTGCTGAACGATTGGTCCGACCGGTTCGCGCACCGGAATATAGGGGCGTTGATTGTGGCTACGGACGGCCGGTTCAATAGGGGAGGGGATCCCCGATATCAGCCCCGTACCTTTGATGCACCCACCTTTACTGTTGCCCTGGGAGACACCAGCCAGCGGCGCGATGCTTTCATTTCCGAGGTGCGTCATAACGAACTTGCTTTTCTCGGAAATCGGTTTCCGGTGCAGGTAGTGGCCCGGGCCAATGGACTTCAGGGCGAGAAGTTAGCGGTAACGCTTTCCACCGGAGGCAGGACCTTGGCCATGGAAACGGTTACTCCTGGTAGCGATCGTTGTACCGAGACGATCAATTTCGAGCTGGGAGCCGCTCAAACCGGATTACACCGTTACATCGTTCAGATCAGCTCACCTGTGAAGGAGCAAAATATAGGAAACAATCAGTCCGAATTTTACATTGAAGTCATTGATACCCGGCACAAGATCTTGCTCCTGACGTCGGCACCTCATCCGGATCTGGCTGCTCTGCGCAGTGCCCTTCAGCAAAATGAGCGCTATGAGGTACAACAAAAGTTTATCGGTCGCGACATGCTGGATCCCAGCGAGTACAATTTGATTATCCAACACAAGCCGGATTTCAGCGGACAAGAGGCACTTTGGAACAAAATTCAGTCAGGCCATATCGCGGTATGGACCATTACCGGGGCCCAGCTCAATGGCAGCGGAGCTCCCTGGCAACCACTCATCAGGATTGTCCGGCAAGGTGATGAAACCGATGAAGTGACTCCGATCGTTGCAGCCGGATTTGCTCCCTTTCAGTTGCAGCCCGAAACCTACGATTGGTTTCGTAACCTTCCGCCTCTCAACGTGCCTTTCGGCACCTATACCGTAAACCCGGGAACGGAAGTGCTTTTACAGCAGCAGGTTGGAACGATCACTACCGAACGGCCTCTGGTGGCCTATGGCGATTGGAGTGGCAAGCGCTGGGCTGTGGTTTGTGGCGAAGGTCTCTGGCGCTGGCGACTGGCCGATTACCAGATGAATCAAACCAATGAGCACTTTGACGACTGGATCCTTCGAACAGCTCAATATCTGGCTTCTTCAGGCAACCGTTCCCGCTTTCGCATCGAATCGGATCACCTGTTCGATGAAAATCAGAATGTGGCCCTGCGGGCCGAAGTGTATAACGCCGCTTTTCAGCCGATCACCGAACCGGAGGTGCGCATTGTGCTGTCCAATGAGGCCGGCCAGGAATTCCCTTTTACCTTTACCCGTCAGGCCAACGCTTACGGCCTCAATGTGGGCATCCTGCCGATAGGCAGTTATACCTGGGAGGCACGGACCGGGTGGGGAGGTGAATCGTTTATACAAAGAGGTGCCTTTACCGTGCGGGCACTGGAATGGGAACAACGGGATCTGCAGGCAAATCATGCGCTCTTACAGCAGTGGTCCGCAGCAACGGGGGGTGAAATGGTGCCAGCGTCTGACATGCTGACACTTGAGGAGATCATTCGCGCCGATAAGTCTGCAAAGCCCGTGCTCTATGAGCAAAATGTACTGGAAGAGCTGATTGAGCAGCGTTATTTCTTTTTTGTGCTGCTGGGTTTTATTTCCCTTGAATGGTTCCTGCGAAAACGAAATGGTGGATATTGATCCATTGTAGCCCGAATTTGTTACCTTAGCAGCCCAATTATAATTCTAAAAGCATATGGACTCAAGACTCAGAAGTTTACTCATTGTTGTCGGGATCGGCGTGTTCGTGCTCATCTTGCTGTGGTCAAGCATTACCGTAACGATCAACCCGGGAGAAAAAGGTGTATTGTTTCGCCGTTTCTGGGGCGGACTTGATAAAGAACAGGTGTACGATCAGGGATTCCACTTCATTGCGCCGTGGAACACCATGTACATCTACAACGTAAAAATTCAGGAAGACAAATCCATTATGCAGGTGCTGTCGAAGAATGGCCTTACTATTAAGGCTGAGATCAGTTACCGGTATAATCCGGTTCCGACGAAGATCGGATACCTGCACGATGAGGTCGGAGAGAACTACCTCGAAACGATCATTATTCCGGAGATCCGCTCGGCAACCCGCGAAGTGATCGGCGAATACCTGCCGGAAGAGCTGTACAGTACCAAGCGTGAAGCCATTCAGGTCGAGATATTCAACCGCACCCGTACGGCGATGGAGAGGAAGAACCTCTATCTTGATGCTGTACTGATCCGCGAAGTGGAGCTGCCCCCGAAACTGCAACAGGCTATTGAACGCAAGCTGGAACAGGAGCAGGCGGCGTTGGAATACGAATTTAAGCTGGAACGGGCCGAGAAGGAAGCAGAACGTTTGCGTATTGAGGCTCAGGGTAAGGCAGACGCAAATGAGATCCTGAATCGCTCACTGACTGAGAATATCCTTCGTGAAAAAGGAATTGAGGCAACCATGAAGTTGGCCGAGTCGAACAATGCGAAGGTCGTGGTGGTCGGAAGCGGAAAAGACGGATTGCCGCTGATCCTCGGAAACAATTAATGAGCGAGGTTCAGTATCAGCATCAGGGAGTTGATAGCGAGCAGCAATAGATTGATCAGTGTTAGATCAACTGCCCATTCGTTTTTGCCTTTGTTGAAGAAAGTCAGCAGTGAGACGGCGAGTAGCAAGCTGAAAAATCGGACTCCGGCGCTTACGGTCGGATTCTTTACGCGCACCAATTCACCTTCTCTGATGACATCAATACCGAGGGTCATACCATAGATCGGGCTCTTTTTTACGCTGATGTCGTCTCCTGCACGTATATCATCGGCCAGTTTGTAGAAAATACGATGTTTGGCCTGATTGGTGACAATTCGATAGTACTCGTGATCCGCCGGGTCCTGAGTGATGGAAAAAAGATACGATTTCCCGGTCACTTGCTCAACCGGACCTGGATTGGTCATCAGACAATCGCCAAAGAAACTGCTCGCAAGTAAAAAGCTGCCGATCGATACCCAGAGGGCATAGCGCTTGAATTTGGCAAAATAGGCTGCATCTTCCCGAATGCGCTGAATTTGCTTTATCCACGCCCGGCGTTGGTTCAGCTCGTAATTCCGGTTCCGTTCCGCTTCGGTCCTGTAACGTTGCCGGTTGGGTTGTGCCCTGTAAACGTGTTGAAAGGAAGGCTTTCTGTTCAGGTCCCTTGTGCGGATGTACCTAAGTCCGCGATCATAATGAGCACGGCGAACGGGATCTTGTAGCGTGTTATACGCCTGTTTAACCGCAATAAATTGCTCGTGTGCTTTGGTAGTGTGGTTGAGGTCCGGGTGATATTTTCTGGCCAAAAAGCGATACTGCCGTTTTATATCTTCAGCCGGGCAGTCTTCCTTCAGGCCAAGTATGTCGTAGTACGTTTTCACCTATGGTGATACCACTTCCATTAACTGAGCGCATATTAAGGCTCCATAAGTGCCCAGCGCATATCCCAAAACAGCCAGCAATACACCAACCGGAGCCAGGGAGGGATGGAAGGCGGCAGCCACCACCGGAGCACTTGCAGCACCACCGACATTCGCTTTGCTTCCGACAGCCAGGAAGAAATAAGGTGCACGGATTACCTTCGCTACCACAAACAGCAGACCTACGTGAAAGCCCATCCAGATCAATCCGACCACCAACAAGCCCGGATCCTCAAAGATCTTCAGGATGTTCATTTTCATTCCGATTGCTGCCACCAACACGTAAATGAACACACTTCCTAATTTTGAAGCGCCTGCTCCTTCGAGCTCCCTTGCCTTGGTAAACGAGAGCCCCAAACCAATTGTAGTGGCCAGAACGACCAGCCAAAAAAATCCGGAGTTCAGGACCGATGAAGCCAGCGCGGGTATGTTCGATCCAATGAATCCCGTGATCACGTCACTTCCCCAATGAGCGAATCCGGTCGTAAAGAATCCGACTCCCAAAATGATCATCAGATCCTTCAGGGCCGGCATTTTTGCGATACTGTTCGAATAGGCCTCTACTTTGCTTTTCAATTCTTCAATGGCCGAGCTGTCGGCTTTCAGCCACCGGTCTATTTGCGCTTGCTTCCCTACTCCATAGAGCAGGAAGGCCATCCAGATATTGGCTACGATAATATCGACCAGCACCATTGCCCCATATTTCTCAGGATTGTATTGGTAGATCTCAAGCATGGCAGCCTGATTTGCACCACCGCCGATCCAGCTACCGGCCAAAGTAGCCAGTCCGCGCCATACGGCATCCGGTCCCACTCCTCCGACGACCTCCGGAGAAATCATGCTCATGGTCCATACGGCAAAAGGTCCCCCCAGAATGATCCCCACCGTTGCGGTCGCAAACATGATCAGGCTCTTGGGCCCCAGGTTAATGACTCCCCTGAAATCAATACTCAGGGTCATTAAAATAAGGGCGGCAGGCAGCAGGTAGTTCTTGGCCATGGTGTACAATTCACTGATGTCAGTGCTGATGATATTGAATGAATTCAGCAGGGACGGGATCAGGTAGCACATCAGCAGGGGAGGAAAAATGGTATAAAACTTTTTCCAGCCCCTTCCTTTGAGGCTGGAAGTATGGAAAACGAGGCCGAGCGCGGCCATCAGAAGTCCAAATACGATTGCATCGTTACTAAAAAGGGGTGGATTACTCACTGCTTCGGATCCCATGCACATTAAATTTCGCCTAAAAGTAGAAAAAAGAAGCTAGCCTGCTCAGGCTTCTGTTCGATATCGCGTTCCTTGTGTGCCAAATTCCGGATCTCCTCAACACCGGACGGCTGATCGCTCACACGCGTTCCGAAGATCACTGACCGACATCCTATATTTTGTTCTCCGCAATGTCCGTGCCATTGCGTATCTTGCCTTCCCATATACAACCATGATGAAACAGATTACTTTGATCTTGCTGCTCGCCCTCACGGGCGGATGGGCAACTGTTGCCAGGGAAGGAATGTGGATCCCAATGTTGCTCGAGAAATTGAATGAGAAGGAAATGCAGGACCTCGGGCTAACCATTAGTGCGGAGGATATCTACAGTGTTAACCAGGGAAGTCTCAAGGATGCAGTGGTGCATTTCAGTGGATTTTGTACTGGAGAGGTGATCAGTGACCAAGGCCTGGTGCTAACGAACCACCACTGCGGCTACGGTGCTATTCGGAGTCACACTACACTGGAAAACAATTATTTGCGCGATGGATTCTGGGCGATGAGCAGAAAAGAGGAACTGCCCAATAAGGAGCTGTTCGTGCGCTTTATCAAACGCATCGAAGATGTCACGGAGCTCATATTGCACGAAGTAACCGGGGACCTGACGCAAAGTGAACGCGATGCAAAGATCAGGGAAAACATAGATGCGTTAGTCGAAAAACAGGAGGAGAAAACAGGCTACGAAGCCATGGTCCGTCCTTTCTATGCCGGCAATCAGTACTTTCTGTTCCTCACACAGACCTTCAACGACGTGCGCCTGGTGGGAGCGCCTCCTTCAGCCATTGGAAAGTACGGTCGCGATACCGACAACTGGATGTGGCCCCGTCACACGGGGGATTTTTCTATGTTCCGCATTTATGCCGATGCAGAAAATCAGCCCGCTGATTACGCCGAAACGAATGTCCCCTACACACCGGTGCACCATTTGCCGGTATCCCTGGCCGGGGTGCAACCCGGCGATTTTACCATGGTACTTGGCTTTCCCGGTTCCACGGATGAATATATGCCCGCCATTGAACTTGAAATGATGGTGGACCATTGGGATCCGGCCAGGATCAAATTACGCACCAAGGCTATCGAACTGATGGTTGAAGCAATGAAAGCCGACGAAGAGGTAAAGATCCGGTATGCCAGCAAGCAGGCAGGTTTGGCTAACAGCTGGAAAAAATGGATCGGTATTGGCCAGGGAATCAGGTTTACCGAAGCTGTCAGAACCAAAAGGGCCCGTGAGGAAGAGTTCCAGCATAAGGTCTCAAACAACCGCCGTTACGATGCCCGTTACAAAACCTTGTTGCCTCATTACGATAAGCTCTGCCGTCAATGGTCGCCCTACGTAATGGCGCGCGACTACTACCTCGAAACCTGCTTCCGCGCCATCGGAAGCACCTACTTCATTTACCAAATGCGGGAGCTTCCCGAAAAACTGGAAGGAGAGGATGCCCAGGCAAATATGCAAGCCGCATCGGATCGCGCAGCCAAACATTTTAAGGACTATGACGAAGATCTGGAACGAACACTTTTTATTGAAATGATGCAATACTACATTGATCATGTCGATCCGAATATGCGGAGCGAAAAACTAAACGGCTGGACCACAGCCCGGGCCCGTGAACTTTTTAACAGGTCCTGCTTCACCAGTGCCGATTGCTTCGGGAAGCTTATGGAGATGAAGCCGAAGAAGGCACGCAAACGGATCGTTAGGGATGAGCTCTTTCAGTTGGTCATGGACCTGTATCAATATTACCGCTCCGACCTTGCGGCCGGATACGGAAATATCCGCGCCCAGCTCGATAGTATGGACCGGATCTACATGAAGGCCCAAATGGAGGTGTCCCCGCGTGACCGGTTCTATCCGGATGCCAATGGTACCCTCCGTCTGAGCTATGGTCAGGTGGAGGGATTTGCACCGCGCGATGCCGTCACGTACGATTACTATACCACGCTTGACGGGGTTATCGAAAAATACGTTCCGAAAGACTACGAATTCGATCTTCCTAAACGCTTGCTCCAATTGAACGAGACCAGGGAATACGGTGACTATGCCAATGCAAAAGGAGAATTACCGGTATGCTTTATTGCGACTAACCATACGAGCGGGGGAAATTCAGGTTCTCCGGTCATCAATGGCAGTGGGGAGCTTATTGGATTGAACTTTGATCGCGTATGGGAGGGTACTATGAGCGATTATAATTTCGACGAACATTTTTGCCGCAACATCATGGTCGATATCCGCTATGTGCTGTTCATTGTCGACAGGTTTGCCGGAGCATCGCATTTGATCAAAGAAATGGATTTGGTTTATCCGGCTGAGTAATGATGAGGGTTATGGCTATCGTTTAGCTTTGCTTATTTCCCTACACACTTTTTGGAACACTGCCAACCCGGAGATTGATCACCCTATTGGAAGATGCGTGCACAGCAACGCCTTTGGCCCGGCCGATCGGATTGATCCGGATCACAAAGCAGAGGATATGATATGCGGCATTCGGCAAAAAGGTGTATTTTGCATGCGTACAACAGGGTTCTGGCATATCTGCCTGTTGCTACGCAAGGCAGGTTTTACGGGACACCCTGCTGAAACAGATGCATAAGGCAGTTTAATTTGAGAGACGAACGTCCTGGGAAGTAACTGAATCAGCGACATGAAACAAAATCACTATGCGCGTAAAAAGCGACAGTTCCAACGATTGTCCGAGCAAATTGATTGCCTGCGGCAAAATGGAAAATGGGATTGCCTTGACACCTTGGTGCGCAGTCATCTGACCCGCAAGTTCAAAGAGCTTTATAAAGCGATATGCGGATACTTCAGCCGGAGCGAATGGAAACGTGCCGTTGCGACTGTCGGATTCATCCTGCTTGGAACGGTGGCAGTCCAGGCACAGAACTTTTTGCCTCCCGTTCAGAACCCTTTTGGGCTAACCCTGGGAACGATATGGTACCCATACCTGGTTGATCTGGACCAAGATGGCGATCTTGATGTGTTTGGATCTGGATTCGACCACATAATACCGAGCTTCATCTTCAGTGAAAACATCGGTTCGGCAAGTTTAGCAGACTTTGGTCCCCATCAGGTGAACCCGTTCGGATTGAGTGTGAGTGGGATGGATTTTTATTTTCCGGGGGCCGTGGCAGACCTCGACAACGATGGTGATCTGGACCTGCTTACTCCGGTTCTTCATTTCCTGAACTATCAAACCTTTTTTCACTACTACGAAAATACAGGAACAGCGAATGCTCCGTTGTACTCCGCACCAGCTCAGGTAAATCCGTTCGGACTTAGTATGCCCGGATCTGCCCTCATTATAGGCCAGCTGGTTGATATGGATGATGACGGTGACGTTGATTATGTAGGAACTAATTTTTTGAATGGCTATTATGGCGTACCTTTCTATTACTATGAGAACACGGGAACAGCAAACTCCCCGATGTTCTCAACTCTGATCACTTCGCCGTTCGGTCTCACAGCATTGCCATTTTCCCAAAGTGCCAGTACCGTCGGAGACATGGATTCAGATGGTGACATGGACGTGCTCGCTATGACTGATGATACCTTGGGTGCCAGCATATTTTACTTCTACGAGAACATTGGTTCACCTGCATCGCCGGCATTCGCTCCGCCTCAGATCAACCCCTTTGGCCTTGATCTTACCGGACTGCCTGGCTTCCCGGCTATGGGTGATTTGGATGATGACGGGGATATGGACCTGCTTATAGTCGAATATATCTATGCTGACAGCAGCGCGTCGTTCTACTTCTACGAAAATAACTCTACAATCGTACCTGAGGAGTAGGAACTCAAAGCAAGGAACTATCCAACGCTATTTGCGCAGGAAGTCCACGTAGAACTGGGCAAAGTCACTTCGGGCCGCGCTACAGTGCATGACCTCACCGGAAGATCCGTGCATACTGAACCCTTCGGCCCGGCTGATCGGATCAATCTCAATTTGGCCGGCCTCACGGCCGGATCATACCTGCTTGAACTCAAAACAACTTCGGGCAGTAAAACAATCCGGATCACAAAGCAGAGGATATGATATGCGGCATTCGGCAAAAAGGTGTATTTTGCATGCGCACAACAGTTTAATTTGAGAAGTAAGCGTCCACGAACGTATAAGATCAAAGTGACATGAAACAAAATCACTACGCGCGTAAAAAGCGACAGTTCCAACGGTTGTCCGAGCAGATTGATCGCCTGCGGCAAAATGGAAAATGGGACTGCCTTGACACCTCGGTGCGCAGTCATCTGACCCGCAAGGTCAAAGAGCTTTATAAAACGATATACGGATACTTCAGCCGGAGCGAATGGAAACGTGCCGTGGCGACTGTTGGATTCGTCCTGCTTGGAACGGCGGCAGTCCGGGCACAGAACTTTTTACCTCCCGTCAAGGATCCCTTTGGGTTAACCCTGAGAATAAGCGATGGATTGATGGTTCCAACCCTGGTTGATCTGGACCAGGATGGCGATCTTGACATGTTTGGCCCCGCAGACCACGGAATTCCGGTTTTCTATGAGAACGTCGGTTCGGCAAGTTCAGCGGTCTTTGATCCCCGACAGCTGAACCCGTTTGGATTGATTGGTAATTCGTTCTGGCGGGCCGTGGCAGACCTCGATAATGATGGTGATCTGGACTTGCTTACCCCGGCTATTGACTCGGCGACTTCTCAAACCGTATTCCATTACTACGAGAATACAGGAACAGCGAATGCTCCGGTGTACTCCGCCCCGGCTCAGGTAAGTCCGTTCGGACTTATTGTACCCGAATCTGGTGTTATTGTAGGCCAGCTGGTCGATATGGATGATGACGGTGATTTTGATTATTTAGGAGTTGATGAGTACGACGAAGCTTTCTATTACTATGAGAACACGGGATCAGTAAACAGCCCGATGTTCTCAACTCCGGTCACTGATCCGTTCGGTCTATCTACGTTAGGTTACATTAATAGTGGTGTCGTCGGAGATTTGGATTTGGATGGTGATTTGGATGTGATCACAGTACATTATGGTCAGACTAATCAGTTCGCATATTTCGCATATCATGAAAACACCGGTTCGCCTGCATCGCCGGCATTTGCCTCACCCCAGACTAATCCTTTTGGCCTTACTTCTGTCGGACTGGTTGGCTACCCGGCGATGGGTGATTTGGATGCTGATGGGGATGTGGACCTGCTCACAATCGGATTTAACTATAACTATGCTTACAGTGCGTCGTTCTACTTCTACGAAAATGACTCTACAATCGTACCTGAGGAGTAGGAACTCAAAGCAAGGATCTATCCAATGCCATTTGCGCAGGAAGTGCAGGTGGAACTGGGCAAAGTCATTTCGGACCACGCCACGGTGTATGACCTCACCGGAAAGTCCGCGCATATGAACCCTTTGGCCCGGCCGATCGGATCAGTTTCAATTTGGCCGGCCTCACGGCCGGATCATACCTGCTTGAACTCAAAACAACTTCGGGCAGTAAAACGATCCGGATCACAAAGAAATAGCTGTTTGACATTTGGAAAAAATTATACTTTCACGTGCATGTACAGGGTTCTGGCATATCTGCCTGTTGCTACGCAAGGCAGGTTCTACAGAACACCCTGCTGAAACACATGCATCAAGCAGTTTAATTTGAGAGGCAAACTTCCATGAAGTAACTAAGAAAAGTGACATGAAACAAAATCACTACGCGCGTAAAAAGCGACAGTTCCAACGGTTGTCCGAGCAGATTGATTGCCTGCGGCAAAATGGAAAATGGGACTGCCTTGACACCTCGGTGCGCAGTCATCTGATCCGCAAGGTCAAAGAGCTTTATAAAGCGATATACGGATACTTCAGCCGGAGTGAATGGAAACGTGCCGTGGCGACTGTTGGATTCGTCCTGCTTGGAACGGCGGCAGTCCAGGCACAGAACTTTTTGCTTCCCGTTCAGAACCCTTTTGGGCTAACCCTGGGAACAAACGATGAGCCGATAGTTCCAACCCTGATTGATCTGGACCAGGATGGCGATCTTGATGTGTTTGGCCCCGGAGACTACCTAGCAATCCCAACCTTTTATGAGAACATTGGTTCACCTGCATCGCCGGCTTTCGCTCCACCTCAGCCCAATCCTTTCCCTTTCGGCCTTGATCCTACCGGATTGCCTGGTTGCCCGGCGATGGATGATTTGGATGATGACGGGGATATGGACCTGCTCGCAGTCGGACATAACTATGCTGACAGTAGCTTACCGTTTCATTTCTACGAAAACGACCAATTCCACTTGATCGGCCATCTACGAGTAATCAGCCAACCAATGCACAACATGACCAAGGAGACCCGACATGGCTTTTGTCTCACCTAGACTTCTGGCGCGGAACGCGGCGGTCACCGCACGCAGGTTCCCTCTCTCCCTGATTTGCGGTGCCGTGGCCGCGCTTGCGGGGATCATCATGGTAGGTGAGGAGACCGAGGATCCGTGGATCAGGCTCATGGCAGTGGCAGGCCTCGGCATTCCGCTCTTCACCTTTGAAGCCATCGCCACCCGCGAGCGCCTCCGTCCCGTGTTTCTCTGGCTCTTTCGGGCGTTTCTCGCCGCCATTCTCGTACTATTCCACCTGGCATCGGACGGGTGGACCGACGAGAGCTTCGGCATTCGAATCACCCAATTGGCCTTCGCCTTCCACCTGGTAATCATGGTCGGCCCCGGCCTGTTTCGGTCCAAGATTCCCACTCTCTGGCACCACAACAAGCGCATCTTCCTGCGCTTTGTTCTGGGCGTGATCTATGCGGGAGTTCTCTTCGGCGGGCTGGCCGGCGGGCTGGCCGCGCTTCAAAGCCTCTTCGGAGTGAGCATACCGTACGAGACCTATTTTTGGCTCTTCTTTCTGCTGGCCTTTGTCTTTCATCCCTGGTTCGTGCTCGCCGGTATTCCGAAGAGCCTGAAAGAACTGGAGGACGACGAATACCCGTCGGTCATCCGAGTCTTCGCGCAGTACGTACTGGTGCCGCTCGTTTGCTTGTATTTCCTGATCCTCACCGCCTACCTGGTGCGTGTGGTCATTCTCTCCGACTGGCCGAGCGGCTGGATAGGGAACTTGATTTCGGCCCTCGCCATGGCGGGAATACTCTCCATCGTTCTCGTCCATCCCGAGCGCGACCGACCCGGCAGGGAGTGGATTGCCAAGTACTCGCGCTGGTTTTGGATCGCCATCCTGCCGCAAACCGGCATGCTCGGTGCCGCCATCTGGCAGCGCATAGACCAGTACGGCATCACCGAACACCGGTACATGCTGGTCATCGGCACTCTCTGGCTCGCGGGCTCAGCCCTTTACGTACTGGCTCGCCGGCCGGCCGGATTGCGCTGGATTTCGTTGAGTCTGGGTGCGCTTGCCCTGCTCACGTTCATTGGCCCGTGGAGTGCATACGAAGTCTCGCGGCGGGGCCAAAGCTCGCGTCTCGAAAGTATGCTTGCCGGCCACGGAGGATTCGTGGAAGGCAGGCTGACGGCTGTGGACGCTCCCATCCCCTCCGAGGATGTGGATCAGTTCAACGATATCTTTCGCTACCTGATTGAACGCCACGGGACCAGAGCGGTTGACCCGTGGTTCGATGGTGGGGTGCGGGCATTGATTCCAGAGGGAAGCGACTTGGGGGAACGTGGCCGCGATGCATACGAGCTGACCAGGATCGTGCGCAATCACCTTGCACTGTCGAGAGAGTTCGCTCCGGCTGAAGTAGTGGAAGACGGCCCGCCAACGGATTTCGAACTCCGTTCGAAGGAGCAGGTGGTTGCCGCCCCCTTCGAATGGGAGAGCGAGGGGGCGGTCGGGCCGGACGGCGAACCGATGGAAGGAGCCCTCGCCGTGTTGGTTGACGCCGATCTGCTCGGGGGGCGTTATTCGGTTGTGGGCCTGGAGCTTTCCGGTGAGAATGCCCGGGAGGGAAGCTCGGACGAGGAGATCCGGGTGGACTTCGAGACCGGAAGCGAGTCTTCACTCGCCATGCGCTTAGGTGAACGGCGTTACGTGGGATCGTACGAACACACTCTCAAGGCCGCACGCGTACCGCTCGTCAAAGGAGAGGACCTAATTTTCCTCCCCAGGGAGGCCATGACGGTTGAGCTGATGGCCGAGGCGGAGGAAGGCCCGCAGCAAAACGCGGAAGAAACCCCATCGGGACTGTGGGTCATGGCTTTCGTCACATACATGCGCTTCAATGAAGGCGAACTCAAGAAAGCAACCGGCGTGGTGGTGATGCTGCAGGGGCCCGGAAGCCCCTGAGCGTCGGCAGGCGGACAACCTCGGGCAATAAAACAATCCGGATCACAAAGAAGTAGGTATGGTATGCGGCGTTTGGTGAGGAAGTTGTATTTTTGCGTACAACAGTTTAATTTGAGAAGTAAGCGTCCACGAACGTATAAGATCAAAGTGACATGAAACAAAATCACTACGCGCGTAAAAAGCGACAGTTCCAACGGTTGTCCGAGCAAATTGATTGCCTGCGGCAAAATGGAAAATGGGACTGCCTTGACACCTCGGTGCGCAGTCATCTGACCCGCAAGGTCAAAGAGCTTTATAAAGCGATATACGGATACTTCAGCCGGAGCGAATGGAAACGTGCCGTGGCGACTGTTGGATTCGTCCTGCTTGGAACGGCGGCAGTCCAGGCACAGAACTTTTTGCCTCCCGTTCAGAACCCTTTTGGGCTAACCCTGGGAACAAACGATGAGCTGATAGTTCCAACCCTGATTGATCTGGACCAGGATGGCGATCTTGATGTGCTTGGATTTGGATACGAATACGGAGAGCCGGTCTTTTATGAAAACATCGGTTCGGCAAGTTCACCGGCCTTTGGCCCCCAGCAGATGAACCCGTTCGGATTGAGTGGGACATATTCGGTTTGGCGGGCCGTGGCAGACCTTGACAACGATGGTGATCTGGACCTGCTTACTCCGGTTCTTGATTTCCTGAACTATCAAACCTTTTTCCACTATTACGAAAATACAGGAACAGCGAATGCTCCGGCGTACTCCGCGCCAGCTCAGGTAGATCCGTTCGGACTTAGTATATCCGGACCTGGTGTGATGGTTGGCCAGCTGGTTGATATGGATGATGACGGTGACGTTGATTATTTAGGCGTTGATCATTACGACGGAGCTTTCTATTACTATGAAAACACGGGAACAGCAAACTCCCCGATGTTTTCAACTCCGGTCACTGCCCCGTTCGGTCTCCCTGCAGTGTCGTTACCGGGTTATTACAATAATGGTAGTGTCGTTGGAGATTTGGATTTGGATGGTGATTTGGACGTGATCACAGTATATTATGGTCCGGCCAGTCAGTTCGCGTACTATGAAAACACCGGTTCGCCTGCATCGCCGGCATTTGCTTCGCCTCAGATCAACCCCTTTGGCCTTATTCCTCCTGGAGAAGCCTTCCCATCAATGGGCGATTTGGATAACGATGGGGATATGGACTTGCTCACAGTCGAATATTACAATGCTGACAGCAGTGCGTCGTTTTACTTCTATGAAAACACCGATTCCATAATCGCACTTGAAGAGCAGGAACTCAGTGCGAAGGTATATCCAATGCCATTTGCGCAGGAAGTGCACGTGGAACTGGGCAAAGTCACTTCGGGCCACGCCACGGTGCATGACCTCACCGGAAGATGCGTGCATACTGAACCCTTCGGCCCAGCCGATCGGATCAGTCTCAACTTGGCCGGCCTCACGGCCGGATCATATCTGCTTGAACTCAAAACAACTTCGGGTAGTAAAACGATCCGGATCATGAAGGCAAGGTAACTGTGCGCAATTCGGTTGGCCCGGTCAGCAGTTCTGCAGCCGGCCGCGCCCGCGTTCGATTCCCTCTTTATAGCGTTCGATTGCTCGCTGGCGGGCCATTTTGTGGTCAATAATCGGTTTGTAGGACAATTCCTGGAATTCGGTAACCCATTGCTTCACGTATGCCCGTTGCGGGTCGAATTTTATCATCTGCAACTCAGGATTGAATACCCTGAAATAGGGCGCGGCATCCACCCCGCTTCCGGCCGCCCATTGCCAGCCTCCGTTGTTGCTGGCCAGTTCGAAATCAAGCAGCTTCCTTGCGAAATAAGCCTCACCCCACCGCCAGTCAATCAGCAGATGTTTGGTCAGGAACGAAGCCACGATCATGCGAACACGGTTGTGCATGAACCCGGTCGTGTTTAGCTCGCGCATACCGGCATCCACGATCGCATAACCGGTTTCGCCGCGGCACCACTTCCTGAAATGCTCTTCGTTGTTCTCCCACCTGATATGGTCGTACCCGGGCCGAAAGGCATGTCCAACAACCCGTGGGAAATGCCAGATAATGGCTTGATAAAAATCACGCCAGATCAGCTCATTCAAATATTTTTCGTTCAGCGCCAGGGCTTTGCGGGTCAGTTCGCGAATACTCACCGTCCCGAAACGCAAGTGAACACTCATTCGGGTCGTACCTCGTTTCGCAGGCAGATCCCGGGTCTCGTGATAGTGTTTGACAATGTTTCCATCTAGGTCCCGGTCCGGGATCGGAAGATCACTTTTCTCAAAGCCCATGCCTTCCAATGTCACCATTGGCTGCGGATCCATCCGGAGTAATCCGTTCAGTTCCTTTTCGGAGGAATATCCACTCAGGGAGCAGGTCGGCAACTGCCTTTTCCACATCTGGCTGTACGGGGTGTATACCACATACGGGGACCCGTTATCCTTTACCACCTCATCCTTCTCAAAGATCACGTGATCCTTAAAGGCCTGGAACGAGGTCCCGTGCCTGTTGCACAGCCTGGCAATCGCTGCATCGCGTTCCCGGGCATAGGGTTCATAGTCCTCGTTGGTACAGACTTTTGTGACTGAATACTCCCCCAGCCATTTTGCCCATACCTCCTCCGGCTTCCCATAACCGATCAGTATGGATCCGCCCGCCGCCTCGTAAGCCGCCTTCACCCGCTGAAGCTCCTGATGGATAAAGGTGACCCGGGCATCGTCCCGATCCTCAAGCCTGTCCAGAATATTGCGGTCAAAAATGAATACGGGTACCGTGGGCTCATCGGCCCGCAGGGCCTCATACAATCCGTGATTGTCCTCTACCCGCAGATCTCGCCGATGCCAAAAGAAATTCACCGGCTTCATTGCTCCTGCCATTCGTTCACGTATCCGACCCGATCCTGATCGCCCACCAACATTACTTCTTTGATCGCCATCACAGCAAATTCATTCGGTATTTGAGATAGCTTCCGAACATAAGCCCGTACTTCCTGGTATTCGGTATGCGCACGCGTTTCTGCATGATCACCATGGGTTCGGTATTGCGGATCTTTCCGAAGAGGCGGGTGTAATACATATAGGCCAGGTAAACCCCTAACCGGGCCTTGCGGGATAGCTGTCGGATCCCTTTGACGGCTTCAGCAAAGTCGGCATCGATATCGGCTTCGATCTCCTGCTTGCTTGTATGGTCAAAACGTTTCGGATCCACTTTGGGGAAATAACTCCGCCCCCGGTGTTCGTAGTCGGCCTTGAGATCGCGCAGAAAATTCACCTTTTGAAAGGCTGCTCCGAGTTTCATAGCCGGGGCCTTGAGCCGTTGGTATTCCGCTTCGTCACCATCTACGAAAACGCGCAGGCACATGAGCCCAACCACCTCTGCCGAACCGAAAACATATTCCTCAAAACGCTTTTGATCATATTTGCGGCCGGCCAGATCCATCTCCATTGAATGCAGGAAGGCATCAATGAGCCCGTGTTCAATGTTGTAGCGGTGGACAACCTCCTGAAAGCTGTGGAGAATGGGATTCAGACTAATTTTTTCATTCAGCGCCCGGCGGGTATCCTGCCGAAAGCACTGTAACAGGTCGCATTTGTCATACTCGTGAAAGGTGTCCACGATCTCATCGGCAAAACGAACGAATCCGTACACGGCGTAGACCGGATCGCGCAATTCACGGCTCAGCAACCTGATCCCCAGCGAAAAGGAAGTACTGTAGGATCGTGTTACCAGTTTGCTGCAGCGCAGGCTCACATCGTCATACAAGGCTTTCATCTGGTTCTTCTTCTAAGGTCCTTCACGATTTCACCCGCAACGACCTGGCCACTGATCAGCGATGGCGGAACTCCGGGTCCCGGTGTGGTCAATTGCCCTGTAAAGTACAGGTTTTTTACTTTTTTGCTCTTCATCGCGGGTTTCAGGATCGCGGTCTGATCCAGGGTATTGGCCAGTCCGTAGGCATTTCCCTTGAATGCGTGGTAATCCTCCATGAACTCGCGATGCGCATAGGAGCGCTGGCACACGATATGGTCGCGTATATTCTGACCAGTCAGCCGTTCGATCCGGTCCAGAACAATGTTCAGGTATTTCCTGCGCACGCCTTCCTTTTCCTGGAGTCCCGGCGCGGTCGGAATCAAAATAAACACGTTTTCCATACCTTCCGGGGCACTGCCCGGGTCCGTTTTGCTTACGCAACTTACGTAAAACAATGGTTTCGCAGGCCATTGGGGATCTTCATAAATTTCCCTGCCGTGCTCATCCAGACTCTCGTCAAAGAACAGGGTATGGTGCAGTAGCCCCTTTAAAGGCTTACTTATCCCAAGGTAATATAACAAGCTGCCAGGTGCCATTTTGCGCTTTTCCCAATACTTTTCAGAATACATACGCCCTTCGGGCGGAAGCAAGGTCTGCTCAACATGGTGATAATCCGCCCCGGCTACCACCACATCGGCTTCAAATGCCTGTTCGGCAGTGCAGATCCGATTGGCTGTTCGGCGGTGAACTGCGATGCGGGTAACCTCCTGATCGTAGAGGATCCTGACCCCTTTTTCCTCGGCCAGTGATACCATGGCTTGTACAATTTCATGCATGCCTCCCTTCGGATACCAGGTACCTCCGATCATGTCCGCGTAGTTCATTAAGCTGTACAGGGCAGGCGTATCCCTGGGCATAGCTCCGAGGAAAAGTACCGGGAATTCCAGTAATGCACGGAGCTTCGGATTACTGAATTTCCTGTGGATAACCTTTTGGATCGAGCTAAAAAGTTGCAGCTGAAGCACTCCTTTCGCCACACGCCAATCGGCGAATTCCATCAGCGACCGACCCGGTTTTCGGGCCAGGTCATGGATCCCCACTTCATATTTATAGGCGGCGTCATCGAGAAAGGACTTTAGCTTGGTGGAACTACCGGGCTCCATCCGCTCGAAGAGCGCATATAGTTGATCTGGCTGAGCCGATAGGTCCACGTAGTCGGACTTGCCAAAATAGACCCGGTACGATGGATCCAGGCGGTGGAGTTCATAATAATCGGATACGGACTTGCCGAAGGATCTGAAATACTGCTCAAAGACATCGGGCATCCAATACCAGCTCGGACCCATATCGAAAGTGAACCCAGCCGTTTTGAACCGACGTGCGCGTCCGCCCGATTGATCGTTTTTTTCGAGAATGGTAACCTCAAAGGCTGCATCAGCCAAATGAGTGGCCGCGGATAAGCCGGCGAATCCGGATCCTATGACAATTGCTTTGGAACTCATGAACGATCAGTGGCGGTAGCTTCTCAACTTTTTTACCAGCTTCTTGCGGGCAAGAAAGATCCGGCTCTTGACTGTTCCGAGCGGAATATTCAGGATCTCAGCGATCTCCTCGTACTTGTACCCCTCGTAGTGCATCATAAAGGTGTCAACGTAATTCTTGTCCACGCTCTGGATCTGCTCTATGAGGTAGTTCTGATTGACAGCCGAATCTGTTTTGGATTCCTTGTTTGCCTCCTTCTGATTCAGGAAGTAGCTGTTCTCCGTATTGTCAACAAAGGTGTTGCGGGACTTCTGTTTGCGGTATTTATTGATAAAGGTATTCCGCATAATGGTGTACAACCAGCCTTTAATGTTGGTTCCCGGCATGTACTTATCCTGATTTGCAATGGCTTTGAGAAAGGTGTCTTGTGTGAGGTCGTTTGCTTCTTCCGCATCTTTGGTCAAATTAATCGCCAGTCTTTTAAGGAACTGGGTGTGATCAACCATAAGGTTGCTGAATTCTGCTGCAGTCATTATTTCAGGAGGCCTGTTTAACGTTTGCAATCCAAAATTAAGCAAATAGGGTCGAAATGGCCATGAATGGCAACTTATTTAACAATTCATTAAAGGTATTAGGTGCTAAAAAGCATATGAAACAGTTGCGGTTTTCTACTCACTCACCCCATCAGGTGTCCACTTTCCAGACTGCAGCAGCCGTCGTTATCCCCAAGTGGGATTATTACATTATTCGATGACATAAAACCAGGCACTTGACTGAGTACTATCTGTAGCGTGGACAAATTGCTTGTTTAATTTAACTACGGCAATACGGCTTTTACCTTTGCAATGCGGATTCTCCACTAAACGTGAGTCCCATACCATGCTAAACTCATATTTCCCAAGACGGACAGGTACCATTTCCGCTCTAAACCGGTATTGATCTAATTGGGGATCAAACTTAAGTTGTACGCCCAGGGAGCTATCTAAAGCCCCTTCATAAACGGTCCAATCATTCCCTAGAAAAAAATCAGCAGTAAAGTAAGGACGAAAGGGAATCCATTCCGAAAAAGTCAGATTTCGGAATTTATCAGCCTGGAGGAAGGAAATTTCCAATTCCAACGTATCGTATTGATGGATCGTATCGTTAGTTAACCCATGAATGTGGATTGCGGAATCCCTCACGATATGCTCATCGCGCCATTTGGTACAGGCAAAGGGATCGTCGCAGGAATGAGCGAAGGCACAAAGGGTCAGGATCCCGGCAATTCTAATAACCATAGGAGGTAAATAAGTCCTCAATTCCAGCATGATATGATGTTGGATATGTGTTTTTCAAGGTATTTTTTAGATCAACTACATTTTCAACGAAAAAGTTCAGCAGATCGTGTAACGTGCATTTCTCCGGTTTGCTGTGACCGGATCTAAACGAATTCCAGACCAAAAACTTCAGCAAAGGCATCCCTGACTTCTCTCTTGATCTTTTCGTAATCCGTTTTTTGCCTTACCTCTGCTTCAAGTGAGGTGACAGCCTTGCCAGTGATGCCGCAGGGGACAATGTAATTGAAATATTCCAGATCTGTATTGACATTAAAGGCCAGTCCATGTATGGTAACCCAGCGTGAGGTTTTGATGCCCATGGCGCAGATCTTTCGGGCACGGTTAGTGCCCACATCAAGCCACACGCCCGTCTCACCCGGCGAGCGTTCGCCTTTCAGACCATACCTCCCGAGGACTTTGATGATCACTTCCTCAAGGTAGCGCAGGTATTTATGAATGTCGGTGAAAAAGTAGTCAAGGTCAAAGATCGGATAGGCGACGATCTGACCGGGCCCGTGGTAGGTGATGTCGCCTCCGCGGTTGATCGGGAAATAGGTGGCGCCGATTTCCCTGAGTTTCTCTTCGTTGATGAGCAGGTTGGCCATATCACCACTCTTTCCAAGGGTGTACACGTGCGGATGCTCACAAAAAAGCAGGTAGTTTCGGGTCGCCTGCCGCTCAGCCACGGACAACCTGCGATTTTTTAGCTTCATTTGCACGGTTCCATCGAACAGCCGCTGCTGATAGTCCCATGCTTTTTTGTATTCAATGACCCCCAGATCCTGAAAATGGGTCGCTACATTCATGAGCCGAATTTAGCCAGTTCGCTTTTCAGGTATTCGATCACGTCAACTTCCATGACATCAACACCGTTGAGCACGGAAAGATCAAAACTGGCCCAGTCGCCCAGGCAGATCAGGTATAGCGCACGTTCAATGGCATTGCTGCCCCTGGACCAAAGCTCCCTGACGTGTGGCGTGGAGCGTTTGACGATCTTCTGATTGATCTCCATCCGTTTCCGGATCCGCGGATCATCTGTTTCATTCCGAAGGAATACCACGGCCATCTGGTCATTGCCTCCAGCCCATCCGACCAGTTCATTGTGGTTCATTTCGGGCACCATTCCGGTATACCCGATCATTTTACTGTTCTCGTTGAGCTGCTGGCGAAATCGTATTGCCACGCCCTCGAACCCGTCCGCAGCATACACCACCGGTATTTTTCCGTACAGGAAATTGGCCAGTTCTGTGCCTGCGGCACGAAGGTCACCACTGTGCCTTTCAAGAAATGGAATGGCATGGGAGATCACATCCATGACTTCAGCGTCAACGAGTCCATAAAAGCTCAGCAATTTCAGCAGCTGAACAAAGCTGTATCCGAACATGGACCGCGGTGGGTTTCCGCCCGGGATCACGATGCGGTTATACCCTTTTTCCTGTGCGTAGGCAAGTGCAGCCCCCCCCGACGTGATGACCGCAATCTCTGCTCCCTGAGTATCTGCCCGCTGAAGGGCAGCTAAGGTTTCCTCCGTATGGCCACTGTATGTGGACACGAGTACCAGTGTGCAGGGATCAACGAAGGCCGGGAGGCTATATCCCTTGTTTACGACGATGGGCACCCTGCAGCGATCCAGCAGGAGCTCGGAAACAATGGTGCCGCCAATGCCCGATCCTCCAAGGCCGGCGATCACTACCTGGTGGATCTCACGTCTGGCGGGTGCAAGATTGGCCTGGCGGGCGATGTGCAACGCATCGGCCAGGTGCTGCGGAAAATCCTGTATCAGCTGTTTCATACTCCAAATATAGCGAAACCCTTTGCTCCGAGCCCTTTGTCCCTGGCTTTCCCAGGCCCGCGAATGTTGCGTATTTTTGTGCCTTAACCTGATAAAGTGCACCATGGAATTAAGCGAACAGGAGATCATCCGCCGCGAGGCGCTGGCAGAACTGCGGAAACAAGGCATTGATCCGTATCCGGCCGGATTGTATGAAGTGAATACCTCGGCCGCATCAATCAGGCAGCATTACGATCATGACAAGGACGGGTACAGGAACGTTTCATTGGCCGGGCGCATCATGAGCAAGCGGATCATGGGCAAGGCTTCATTTGCTGAGCTGCAGGACAGCACCGGACGGATCCAGATCTATGTGAATCGCGATGAAATTTGCCCCGGAGAGGATAAGACTTTGTATAACAAGGTGTTCAGGAAATTGATGCACATCGGTGATATCGTGGGCGTCAAGGGTTATGTGTTTACGACAAAGATGGGCGAGATCTCAATTCATGTAACCGGGCTGGTTATGCTAACCAAATCGCTCCGTCCACTGCCCATGCCGAAAACAGATGCCGGGGGAAATATGCACGATGCGTTTACCGATCCGGAAAAACGTTACCGCCAGCGTTATGTGGACCTCATTGTGAATCCGAATGTACGGGAAACTTTCCGCAAGCGCACTCAGCTGACGAATTCCATGCGTTCGTTCCTCAACGACAAAGGCTATATGGAGGTGGAGACTCCAATTTTGCAGCCGCTTTATGGTGGTGCCGCAGCCCAGCCGTTCAAGACCCGTCACAACAAGCTCGATATGACGCTTTACCTGCGCATCGCCAACGAGCTGTATTTAAAAAGACTGATCGTGGGTGGATTCGATGGCGTGTACGAGTTTGCCAAGGATTTCCGCAATGAAGGCATGAGCCGTTTTCATAATCCGGAATTCACCCTGATGGAGCTTTATGTGGCCTATAAGGACTATGGATGGATGATGGACCTGGTTGAGGAGATGATCGAAAAGATCGCCCTGGACCTGCATGGAACCACAGAGGTCAAATGTGGCGAACATCTGATCAATTTCCAACGCCCGTGGAAGCGCTACACCATGTATGGCGTTATTGAGGAGCTTACTGGGGTAGACGTGTCCGGGATGGACGAAAACGAAATGCGCGCGACGGCCCGAAAATGGGGTTTGGAAGTGGCTCCGGGCATGGGACGTGGAAAGCTTATCGATGAGCTATTCAGCGAACTTTGTGAGCCGAAATTGATCCAGCCGACTTTCATCACCGATTATCCTGTTGAGATGTCACCATTGGCCAGGAAGCACCGAACTGAGGAAGGACTCACAGAGCGTTTTGAGGCGATCTGCAATGGAAAAGAGATCTGCAATGCCTTCTCCGAATTGAATGACCCTATTGACCAGCGTGCACGTTTTGAGGAGCAACTCAGGCTCGGCAAACGCGGTGATGACGAGGCAATGGTCCTGGATGAGGATTTCCTGCACGCTATTGAATACGGAATGCCGCCTACGGCGGGATTAGGCATCGGGATCGATCGCCTGAGCATGATCATGACAGACTCACCCGGTATTCAGGACGTATTGTTCTTCCCGCAGATGAGGCCCGAAAAGCAGGCTCCGGTCGGTGACTCCGGCTGATCATGTCTTCTGCTTTTGCTTCTTAGCCGCCGGGAAGAGGATGTTGTTCAGGATAAGTCGGTATCCCGGTGAGTTGGGGTGTAATTCAAGTTCCGTTTTGGGATCTCCGACCATATGCTGATAATCCTCCGGATCGTGACCACCGTAAAAGGTCCAGGTTCCCTCTCCGAACTCTCCGTGAATGTAGCGCGCCTCGCCCCATGCCTTGTTTTCGCCCATTACCAGCACATCGGGTTTCAGCACTTCGTTCCGGTAGGCAGTCGTTTGCCCCATAAAACCCTTAACCACCCGGGTGTGATTCTGGCACAGCATTGTTGGCACAGGATCCCATTTCGCGCTAAAATCGAACAAGGTAAAAAAATCCTGCTTCGGTTTACGTGGGCGGGTATTTGTAGCATCAATGTTCGAGAATTCGTACTCGTTGGGGTTCATGCTCAAACGGAAATTTTCGAAGGCGAAACACTGTTCAAAATCCAACTTGGACTGAGCGGCCGGATCTGCCGGGTCGCCATCAAACATGTATTCACATATATCCACCCCTTGCGCCGCCAAGGCAATGTCATAGCTGTCGGTAGCGCTGCACATTGCGAATAGGAATCCACCCGCAAGGGTGAAATTCCTGATCTTTTGGGCTACAGCCAGCTTTACCTGACTTACCTTCGTATATCCCAATGCCTGGGCGCGGTTTTCGCTATCACGCTTTTGATCAATGTACCAGGAGGCATTGCGAAAAGCGCGGTAAAAACGGCCATACTGACCGGTAAAGTCCTCATGGTGGAGGTGGAGCCAATCGTACAGCAATAACAAATTGTTCAGCACTTCCTTATCATAAACCACGTCGTAGGGGATCTCGGCGTAGGTCAGTGCCAGGGTTACGGCATCGTCCCACGGCTGAGCTGTCTTGGGGGAGTACACTGCGATCTTCGGGGCCTTTTCGAGCTTTATAGCGTCCATGTTCACTTCCGGGGAAGCAATTTCAGCGAGGATCTGACTGGCCTGGACATCCGCGATCAGGTCATAGCTCACCCCGCGCACAATGCATTCGCGTTCGATCTGATCGCCATAGGGCATCAGAAAGCTGCCGCCACGGTAGTTCAGCAGCCACTGAATGCTCACCTCACGCTCCAAAACCCAGTAGGCGATCCCATAGGCCTTCAGATGATCTTTCTGCGATGCCTCGTCCATCGGGATGAGAATATGGCGCGAAAAGCCGTTGAAGCCCAGCAGGAGCACAAAAAAGGCCAGGACGTATTTAAAAAGGCACTTGTCCGTCGTCAATGGCATCATCATTCATTTTGGATTCCACAAATCCACCGCCAGCATAACCAAAATCGTCAAGGTCTGCAAATTTGGCCAGGTATCCCACAAACTTGAGCCGGACCTCGTCCAGTGCTCCGTTCCGGTGCTTGGCCAGAATAAACTCGGCCTGACCTTCACATGGGGTATGTTCCTCATCGTCCCACTCGGTAAGTCCGTAATACTCGGGCCGGTAAATGAAGCTCACGATGTCTGCATCCTGTTCAATCGCTCCCGATTCCCGCAGATCTGAAAGCAGAGGCCGCTTGGACCCACCCCGGGTTTCCACGGCACGACTCAGCTGACTCACCGCGATCACCGGTACATCCAGTTCCTTGGCGATGCTTTTTAATGAACGTGAAATAGTACTGATTTCTTGCTCTCTGTTTCCACCTTTCTGGTCAGATCCGGACGTCATTAGCTGCAGGTAGTCAATGATGATGATCCCCACATGGTGCTGCGACACCAGGCGGCGGCATTTCGCGCGCAGGTCAAAGATCGACAGGGCAGGCGTGTCATCGATAAACAGCTGCGCTTTTTCCAAATTCTTGATCTTGGCGTGCAGCTGCTGCCATTCAAAATCCTCCAGATCCCCCTTCCGCAGCTTTTCCGAACTGAGCCCGGTCTCGCTCGAGATCAGGCGCGTGATCAGCTGCAATCCCGACATTTCCAACGAAAATACAGCCACTGGCGTTTGATGGTCGATCGCCATGTTCCGTGCCATACTCAGTATAAAGGCGGTTTTGCCCATCCCTGGCCTCGCGGCCAGAATAACAAGATCGCTCTTTTGCCAACCCGACGTTAGCTTATCGATCTGCGTGAACCCACTGGGAACCCCACTCAATCCCTGCTTCCGCGAAATATCCTCGATATTCTGCAGAGCCTGTTGGATCAGGCTTTCCGCGGAATCGTAGTTCTTTTTGATATGCCCTTCGGTAATTTCGAACAGGCGTGCTTCGGCCTTGTCAAGCAATTCCAATACATCGGTGGTTTCGTCAAAGGCGTCGCGAATGATCTCATTGGCCACCCGAACCAGCTCGCGCTGGATATGCTTCTGCACGATGATCCGCGCGTGGAACTCAATATGCGCCGACGAACTTACCCGCTGCGTTAACTGTGCCAGATAGTAATCGCCGCCTGCAATATCCAATTTACCCTCCTCCCGGAGGTAGTTGGCCACTGTAAGCATGTCGATTGGCTTGCTGTCACCAAACAGGTTCCTGATCGCCCGGAAGATCTCCTGATGGCTCTCCTGGTAGAACGCTTCCGCACTGATGATGTCGATCACCTCGTTCAGGGCGTTCTTATCTATGAGCAAGGCACCCAGCACAGCCTCTTCAAGATCTAATGCCTGCGGCGGTATCCGTCCGTGCTCCAGATCGATCACCGGAGCATTGGTCCGTGCAGAGCTCTGAAAAGGATTGTTTTGTACATTAGCCATAGGGAGTCTCTTGTTTCGGGCCGTTAAGGCCCGCCATATTATGCAAAAAAAGTTAAAATTAGTCGTATTTCTAAGTCTTTGGACACTTATAGTTATCCACAGTTGCAAACCGTCCGATACCTCTCCGCCTGTGGTCACTATTGAGCGTCCGAACGATGGACAGCAGGTCAGTGCGGAGGATACTATTTTAGTGCGGGCAACGATCACCGATAATGAAAGGATCGAACAGTGGCTCGTGACCTTGACCGATGCCCATTTTGCGGGTATTGGCCAGCGGATCGAATTCAGGCCAGGTGGTCAACATGCGCAGATCGAACTGGAGTATGTGATCCCGGCCATACTCGAAAGTGGCACTTACTACCTGCGGGTGAGCGCCACCGATGGTGAGTCAGGCACCAATCAATTCGCCAAGCTCCACGTCAGCGGGATCCCCCGCGAACGGATCGGGCTTGTGGCCATTGTGGAATCGGGCGGGCAATACGCCGCCCGGTATCGACCTGACAGTGCCGGTTGGATCACCATCGCCGATCTCGGACCCGAATTCGCCGGTGCAGGCATCAGCAGCGAAACACAACGCCTGGTTACGGGCGGGTCCGAACTGGAACCCATGCGCGTGTTCGATCTCAATACCATGCTGCCGGTTTACCAGCGCACCTGTAATTCAGCTCTGGGTGATCCGTGCATTTCCACTATCGCTTCAGACGGATCTTCTTTCTTTATGGGCAAGTACGAAGGCCGCCTCGCCAGCTGGAGTGCAGCTGGGCAACTGGAACTCGACTTTGCCCTCCACGAATTTCGCTACCCGCGCTCGCTCTACTTTCAGGATAATCGGATCTTTTGTGAGGAATATTCCACCACCGGCCCCAATCATCACTGGACTTCCTACCATGCCAGCAACGGCGCACCTATCCAGGAGATCCTCCTTGAAGGCTCCTTCGTCGGTGCCTTCCCCGTCGCACCCAATCAAACCCTCATCGTCACCAATCATCAGGGCATGGGCAGGTTGCGCTACTATTTTTTTAATGAAAACGGGTATCAGCTTCCTATACCAGGGCCTAACGGCCCGATTAGTTCCGCCGTACAAATAAGTGGCAATAAGTATTTCTATGGCCAGCCCGATGGTATTTACAGCATTGACCTGTCCTTAACGAACAACCTGCTTTTTAAGCCGGGAGTCAGCCCCATGATCATGCGCTACGACGATCTCGGCAACGAACTACTCGCAGCAAGCGAAACGCTTATAAGGGCATACGATGCCTCTTCCGGAGACCTGCGCTACACCAGCGCTCCCGGCGGTAACATTGTCGACTTCTTTGTGTGGTATACGAGATAGGCGGCCTCTGACTTAACTTCCTGAAATAGTCTGGCGCAGGCGTGGGCAGCAGGTTTGTAGTGGCTATAATAGCGGACAGCTTCCGGTCGTTTGCAGGTTGGTAAAACAGCTGTTTTTATTCGCTCATTTTTTCTCTTGTCGTGAAGATAAAACTACAGAGCTAGCTACAGAGCTGGCTACAGAGCTAACTCTGTAATTAATGATGTATAAACAACTATATTTCAATACTTTACTAAAATACAATTTTAGGAAGATAAGCCATCAGTTCAGAGCCTTTAGTCAACCACCCCCATTTTAGAGAACTTGTTGCGCCGCTTCCTGATCAGTGCCCCGGCTTCCAGGTCTTCCAGCTTCTCAATGGACTTTTGTATCTCTTTTTTAACGATCTCAAACATTGTGGACGGGTCACTGTGCGCGCCTCCAGGCGGTTCCCTTATGACCCCGTCCACCAGCTTATTCTTTTTCATGTCCTCTGCCGTCAACTTCAGGGCTTCCGCAGCCTGTTCCTTGTAATCCCAGCTGCGCCACAGGATCGATGAACAGCTCTCCGGTGAGATCACCGAGTACCAGGTGTTCTGCAACATCAGCACCCGATCTCCAATTCCGATCCCCAGGGCTCCACCCGAAGCCCCTTCACCAATAATGATGCAGATAATAGGCACCCTGATCTTGAACATCCCGATCAGATTCCGCGCAATCGCCGCTCCTTGCCCACGTTCTTCCGCTTCAAGCCCTGGAAAGGCTCCCGGCGTATCAATGAAGACCACAATGGGCTTGCTGAATTTTTCGGCCAGGCGCATTAAGCGAAGCGCTTTTCGGTATCCTTCCGGATTTGCCATCCCGAAGTTGCGGTATTGACGAAGCCTGGTGTTCTTTCCCTTTTGCTGACCGATCAGCATATACGTTTTCCCGCCAATGCTCCCGAAACCACCCACCATAGCCTTGTCGTCCCGCACTGCACGGTCCCCATGCAGCTCAAGCCAATCCCCACCAGTCAGCGCTTCAATATAGTCCAGGGTATAAGGTCGGTTCGGATGGCGCGACATCTGTACGCGCTGCCAATCGCTCAGGTTCGAATAAATATCCTTTCGGGCTTCCTTCAGCTTCCTGTCCAGCTCCCTGAGGGTTTTGGTCACGTCAACTTCACTCTCCTCACCCAGTTTAACGGCCTTTTCTCTCTGTTCCTCCAACTCCTTGATCGGGAGCTCAAAATCAAGATATTCCATAGCGTTGGACTTGGGGGGTCAAAACTATCAAAATCTGATAGAAGGACCACATGGAACTTTTATCTTTAACCCCGTGATCTACTATCCAAATTGCAAGATCAACCTGGGACTCAATATCCTGAACCGACGGGCCGATGGCTACCATAACCTCGAAACGGTTTTCTATCCCGTGCCGCTCTGCGATATTTTGGAGATCTCCGAAGGCAAGCGGGGTGCTCAGGGCCACCTACAGTTCACTGCAGGGGGGCTCCCCATTCCGGACCAGGCACCTAATCTCTGTATCCGCGCCTTTGATCTGCTTCGGGCCGATTTCGACTTCCCCTTCACACTCATCCACCTCTGCAAACGTATTCCCGTGGGGGCAGGGCTCGGAGGGGGCTCCTCCGATGCGGCCTTTGTCCTGAAGGGGCTCAACGAGATCTATGATCTGGGCCTGCGGCCCGATGAGCTACGCCGATACGCCGGTCAGCTCGGAAGCGATTGTTCCTTCTTTATCGATAATGAGCCGGTATTTGCAACACAGCAGGGCAATTGCTTCCATCCGACAGAGGTTGACCTCAAAGGCTGGAACCTGGTGCTGGTCAACCCGAACATCCACGTGGGTACTACGGAAGCCTATGCCTGTGTGGATGCGAACCCGGACGGACGAGACCTGCGGCGTCATATCAGGTATCCGGTTACGAAATGGAAAAAACGGATCTTCAACGATTTTGAAGGATCTGTTTTTCCCCTCCACCCGCAAATTGACTTGCTCAAAGATAAACTTTACAGCGTAGGAGCGGTCTACGCCTCCATGAGTGGCAGTGGCAGCACCTGTTTTGGATTGTTCAGGAATGAAATGGATCTGTCCGTTTTTGGGGAGTATTTTTCTTGGCAGGGAACCCTTTAGGAATTCCTAATGAGGGTGGGAGCAGGTCACATGACCTTAGCTAATGATACTGATTGGCTTGCCTTCGCCGAAAAAAGCGACGCATCAGGGCATTCCCAAACACCGCGGCTAAAATGAGAAGGGTGCCCAGGTAAAAGCTGAGGTTCATTTTTTCGGCATCACCAAAAATGAGATAAGCGCCCATGATGCCATACACGGGTTCCAGATTGATGGTGAGGACCACGGTATACGGGTTCAGGAATTTCATTACCTGCACCGATACGATGAACGCATAGGCCGTACACAGGGTTCCGAGCAGGAAGAGCCAGGCCCAGTCCATCAGGGGTGGATCGAACATCTGCTTTGTAAATCCGCCCGTGAGGGCGAGGTATAAACTGACCGCAATAACCCCGCCGATCATTTCATAGGTTGTGATCACGGCAGGGTGGTGGAACCTGGCGAAAATACCGTTGATAACGGCGAAAGTGGTGGCGAGCAGGGCGGAAATGAGCGCCGTGATAATGCCCCATTCATGTCCGGTTGTGACTTCGAAGATCACCAGGATCCCGAAGATGGTGAGAAGTCCGAAGAGGATCTCACTGAAATTGACAGGTCGGCGAAAGATCAGGGGTTCGAGCAAGCTCGCAAAGAGGGCCGAGGAACTCAGGCAAGCCAGGGTGATGCTTACGTTGGAGATCTTGATGGCATGGAAAAAGGCGATCCAGTGAGCAGCTGTGATCGCGCCGGTGCCGATCATTTTGAGCGCCGGTATCCATTCGGCTGTGAGATCAATCTTTTTAATGCGGGTCCACAGGTATAAACTGGCAGCGGCGATAAGCATGCGGTGCCAAACGAGCTGGGTGGCGGGCAGGGTGATGAGCTCGCCAAGACTGGCAGTAATGCCCCAGACAAAGACGACGAAGTGAAGCTGGAGCTGGCTTTTAAATTCATTCGAGCGCATGGCGGTAGAGTAATAGTGCAAGGATGCCGAAGGTGATGTTGGGGATCCACACGGCAAGGGCTGGCGAAAGGTTTCCATTGGTGGCAAATGTGGTGCTGACCTGCATAAAAAAGATGTAAACGAAGATGGCAGCGAATCCGAGAGCGATATTCAGGCCCATACCACCGCGGCGTTTGCGGTAACTAAGGCAAACACCGATCAGGGTGAGAATATAGGTGGCTGCAGGAAATGCGAGCCGGCGGTTGCGTTCGATGTAATAGTAGACCAGATTTTCGGAACCCCGGAATTCCTCCTGCTCAATGAACCTGTTGAGCCGGCTGTAGTCCATGGTTTCGATGGTTTGCAGTCTGGTGACGAGATCATCCGGACTAAAATTCAGCACGGTATCCTTGCGATTGCCGCGTTCGAGTGTTTCCTCCCGGCCGTTAATATGCCGTGCGTAGTAGTTTTCGAGCTGCCAGACATGCCCAATGGAATCCCACCGCAGAAAATCGGCCAGCAGTTTGTAGCGTAAACTGTCATTGCTGAATTGCTCCAGTGAGAAGTGATAGCCCGCTTTCTTAGTGGTGTTGAAGCTTTCGAGGTAGATGTAGGTTTCGGGACCGATCTTGCGATGTAGGTTGCGATACCGGCTACTGAACCTGCCGTTCACATAGGCCTGCTCAAAGCTGACCCGGGTTTCATTTGCGTGCGGAACAAAGAAGTTGTTGAGGTAGAGCGAGATGAATACGAGAACGGTCGCTGCAATAAAGTAGGGTCGCAGCAGGCGGTTGAAGCTGACCCCTCCCGCAAGCATAGCCACGATTTCCGTATTCTGGGCCAGTCGGCTCGTGAAAATGATCACTGCTACGAAAATGATAAGCGCTGAAAACAGATTGCCGTAATAAAAGGCAAAGTTGAGGTAGTAATCAACCAGGATCACCTTTAGCGGGATCTCGTGCTGCACAAAGTTGTCGACTTTCTCGCTCACATCGAAGACGATGGCAATGAGCAGGATCAGCGAAATCACGAATAAAAATGTCCCTAAAAAACGAAATACGATGTATCGGTCAAGCAAGTTCAATTATAGTCGGTATTCGAGTTTTGGCACCATTTGATCCTTCCAGGATCGGAAGTCGCCCGCTAAAATATGTTTCCGGGCCTCTTTCACTAACCATAAATAAAAGGCCAAATTGTGAATGCTTGTGATTTGCTTGCCCAGGTGTTCGTTGCTATGGATGAGGTGCCGCACGTAGGCCCGGTTGTAGGCCCGATCCACGTAGCTGGTTCCGTTAGGGTCAAGCGGACCAAGATCGCTTGCCCACTTCTTGTTTTTCAGGTTGATGATCCCCTCCAAAGTGAAGATCTGCCCATTGCGTGCGTTCCGTGTAGGCATCACGCAATCGAACAGGTCGATCCCCAGTCCGATGCCTTCCAGGATATTCGCCGGGGTCCCCACGCCCATTAAATAGCGCGGCCTATCGGCCGGAAGGATCCCGGTGACCACATCGGTTATTTCGTACATTTCCTCCTTTGGCTCACCTACACTGAGTCCGCCAATAGCGTTTGCTTCCCGGTCCATTGACGCAATGAATTCCGCACTCTGCTTGCGCAGATCGGCATACACACTTCCCTGGACAATTGGTAGCAGGGTTTGCCCGTACCCATATTTGCCTTTGCCCTTGTCAAAATGCACGCAGCACCGCCTGAGCCAGTGATGGGTCATGTGCATACTCTTACTGGCATACTGGTAGTCACAAGGGTAGGGGGGGCATTCGTCAAAGGCCATAATAATGTCCGCTCCGATCACCCGCTGAATATCGATCGCCACTTCCGGACTAAAGAACAGCTTGCGACCGTCGATATGACTCCTGAAGTGAACCCCTTCCTCTGTGATCCTTCTCGTATCAGCTTGCGAATAAACCTGGTATCCGCCACTGTCGGTCAGGATCGGTTTATTCCAACCGATAAATTTGTGAAGTCCACCCGCGGCTTCCAGGATCTCGGGTCCGGGGCGCAGGTAGAGGTGGTAGGCATTGCTTAGAATGATCTGCGCCTGAATATCCTCCTTCAGTTCATGCTGATGCACGCCCTTCACGGTTCCTGTTGTACCCACAGGCATAAAGATCGGGGTGTCCACCACCCCATGTGCAAGGGTCATTTTTCCGGCACGCGCCTTTGAGGATGGATCTGTTGCTTCCAGCTTGAACTGCATGGCGGCAAAAATAAGTAAATGGCAAAGGGCAGGTCTCTGACTCGTAGGATAATCACTAAATTTAGCGCCGATTTGCAATCAATCTAAATCATTAAATCTCAAAAACAAGAAAGCGAGTCTGTGAAGGCAGAACGCATTTTTTATTATTTTCCGGAGTTATCCGATAAGCAGCGATCGCAGATCGTACAGCTACACGCGTTGTATCTCGATTGGAACGCCCGGATCAATGTGATTTCGCGGAAAGACACCAAACATTTTTATGAACGACATGTGCTGCATTCCATGGCCATTTCCAAAGTGCAGGAATTCAGGACCGGGGCCAAAGTGCTGGATGTAGGAACTGGTGGCGGATTTCCGGGAATTCCCCTGGCGATCCTGTTCCCCGGGACCGAATTTCAACTGGTTGATTCAATCGGCAAGAAGATCAGGGTGGTTCGGGCCGTGGCTGAGGAACTCAAGCTCAGCAATGTAACAGCCGCGCATCAGCAGGCCGTGAAGGTGAAGGACAAGTTCGACTTCGTGGTGAGTCGGGCCGTTACGCGTATGGAGGCCTTTGTTCCATGGGTGCGCAGGAAGTTCCTGCCTGAATCGGGCCACGAACGTCCTAACGGAATTTTATATCTGAAAGGGGGAGATCTCCGCGAGGAACTGACTGATTTTCCAGAGGCTCAACTAACGTCGTTGAACAAGTTCTTTGACGAGGAATTCTTTAAAACCAAGCAACTGGTTTATCTGCCCGTGCAGGGCAGAAAAAAAGAGTAGGGGAGGGAGCATACACTTTTCCCCCTGTGTCCAACTCCCCTAATAGTCCAGGACATCGCTGATTGCCCGGGCAACCTTATCGGCATTCGGGATCATGGTTGATTCCAGTGTGCTGTTCAGCGGGATCGCCGGCATATTCTCGGATCCGAGTACCTTAACCGGCGCGTCAAGATCGCGGAAACAATGCTCCTGAATGCAGCCGGCCACGCCTTGAGCAAAGCTGCTATCCACCGGTTCCTCCGTAACCACCAAACATTTGTTGTGGCGGCGAACTGCCTCGTAAATACCCTTTTTGTCAAGTGGTAGCAGGGAACGCAGGTCAAGGACTTCTACCTGACCCTTGAACTTTCCGGCTGCCTGCGTAGCCCAGTAAACCCCCATTCCGTAGGTTATCACCACGAGGGTTTCGCCCGCTTTACAGCGGGCCTCATCAGCCCGCAGGGCGATACGCGACTTGCCAAAGGGGATCACATAATCGGCATTCGGCTCCACGGTACGGGCTGCTTCACTGCCTTTGATCCTGGACCAATACAATCCTTTGTGTTCCAGCATCACGACCGGATTCGGATCATAGTACGCAGCTTTCATCAGGCCTTTGAGGTCGGCCCCCGTACTGGGGTAGGCTACCTTGATCCCGCGGATATTGGTCAACACACTTTCCACCGACGAGCTGTGGTAGGGCCCGCCCGATCCATATGCGCCAACAGGCACCCGGATGACTGTGCTCACCGGCCATTTCCCGTTCGAGAGATAATAACTCCGGCTAACTTCGGTGAAGAGCTGGTTGAGCCCCGGCCAAATATAGTCTGCGAATTGCACTTCTACGATCGGCTTGAGTCCGACCGCAGACATACCGACCGTGGAACCGATAATAAAAGCTTCCTGGATCGGGGTGTTGAACACGCGTTCGTCTCCGAACTGCCGGGCCAAAGTGGCTGCCTCGCGGAATACGCCGCCTAACCGGCCTCCAACATCCTGACCGTAGAACAATGCCTCCGGATGGGCTTCCATTAGTTCACGAATGGCGAATAAGGCTGAATCCACCATAACGATTGCCTCTTTTCCGGCTGGTTCACGCTCTCCCTTTTCCTCTGTGACCGGCGTTGGGGCATAGTCGTAATCAAAAAGATCTTCCGGACGGGGGTCCTCGGCGTCTCTGGCACGTTGGTAGTCGGCTTCCACTTCAGCGCGAGCTTCCTTTTCGATCTGCTCCAGATCTTCTTCGCTTATGTCTTCGGCGAGGAGTGCGGCACGCAGTACAGGAAACGGATCACGTTTGGCGGCTTCGCCGAGATCGTCGCGGTACTGTTCCTTTCGAACGCCACTCGTATGGTGGCCTAACAGGGGAACTTTGGCGTAGATCAGAAAGGGGCGGCGTTCCTTGCGAATCGTTCTGAGCACATCCCTGACCGTTTTATAGCACTTCCTGAAATCGCTTCCATCAGTGGAACGGACCCCAAGACCCTTGAATCCCCTTGCAAATTCGGCAGCATTTTGTGCACGGGTTTCGGCTGCACTGGCAGAAATGCCCCATTCATTATCCTGTATCAGGTACAGGATGGGAAGTTTTTTAAGTACTGCCATCTGAAGAGCCTCGCTCACTTCACCTTCAGTCACGGACGCATCGCCCATACTACACACCACAACCGGGGCCTCACCGCCATAGTCTTCATTGAGTCCCTGCATTTCCCGATACCTGATACCCATGGCCACGCCGGTTGTTGGAATGGCCTGCATTCCGGTTGCAGAACTCTGGTGCGGGATCTTAGGTTTGTCCGGATCATTCAGGGATGGATGTGAATAGTAGGTACGCCCTCCTGAGAAGGGATCGTCGCGTTTAGCCATCAGTTGCAGCATGCAGTCATACGGGGTCATCCCGATCCCAAGCAGGATACTGTCGTCGCGATAGTAGGGAGCCACCCAGTCCTGGGGTTTAAGCTGCATACCCAGGGCCAGTTGTATGGCTTCATGACCCCTGGACGTCGCATGCACGTATTTGGACGTAAATGATGCATTTTCCTCATAGATCTCGGCCATACACCTGGCCGTACTCATTAGGCGAAACGCTTTTTTTAATACTGTTTTATCCATTGGCACAAGGTTTTTTTGGGGAATTGCCTAAGATTGCCTGAAGATCAAACCGGCGGTATCCAACATGGCGATCATGGCGAAATTAGGATTTTTGCCTGAAGGCATTGATTGCATTAACGGCGAAGTCACTCAGGACTAACTTCCCGCTCATTTCGGCACGACGCTCAAGGAGTTCGTCCCAATCTTCCGTTCCTTTCCAGAAAGTTTCCTTCAGGAGTTTCATTGCCTCCGGGTTGCTTAATGCCAATCGGGCCGCGAGGCCCGAAATGGCTTCATCCATAGCTTCAGCTGATCCGAAGACTTCCAGGTACATACCTTTCGTCTGCGCCCATTCAGCTGTTCGCCATTCAGTGGCATTGATCGCCAGTTCGGTCATGGCACTGGTTCCGATCTTGCGCTCTATGACCGGACCAACAATGAAGGGGCCAATACCAATGGACAATTCGCTCAGCTTCACAGAAGCGAACTGGGTTGCCATGCAGTAGTCCACGGCACAGGCTATTCCAACCCCTCCACCTACGGCCTTGCCCTGAACACGACCGATGATGAACTTAGGACACTTGCGGGCCGCGTTGATCACCCGGGCAAAACCCATAAAAAACGCCTTACCGGTGGGGTGATCCCCGATCGATATCAGTTCATCAAAGGATGCTCCGGCACAAAAGGTCCGATCTCCCGAACTTTTCAATATGATCACCTTCACCTCATCGTTCTTCCCGAATTCCGTGATTGCCTGGGCTAGTTTTTCTAATATCCTGCCTGGGAGTGAATTGCTTCCCGGGTGCCCGAATTCGATCGTCCCTACACCTTGCGAAATTTGGCATGTTACCTGTCCTTTATCAATGGTGTTCATTCCTTCCTGCTTCAAAATTCAAAATAATTCGATCGCTCGATCCGACAGGTCTGGCTGTGGTACCACTTGTACCATCCGCTTTGTCCGCCCTTCATGGCCTTACGGTGACGCTCATTTTGCGACCAGTTATTAACCGATCGCAGATCTTTCCAGTAGGATATAAAGAGGGTACCTGCCCCATCGTTCCGCGATTCGTGTCCCAGGTAGCCTGGCATTTGTCTGACCAGTTCAAGCGTCTCCCTGTCCATTTCAGCATAGCCCTCCAGCGCCGGACCTGGTTCATAGGCGAAGATCACGGCGTAATAAGGCGGTTTCAACTTTAGCCGATCCGTAGCCTTCATGTGTTTTGGTTGCGTTTTTTCACCATTGTTAAGATCGTTGCCAGGGCCACCGTTTCCCCGGTTTCGTCATATACATCAACCAGAAATTTTACGATGCCTTTCGCAACGTCGTCTTCACTCCGCTTTTCCTGATCAACCTTCTCCTTAACCGTAAACCTGGCTCCGATAGTTGCTCCCGGATAAACCGGTTTAGTAAAACGCGCTTCATCAATACCGTAATTCAGGAGTACCGGCCCTTTCTTCGGGTCCACAAAAAGTCCGGCCGCCTTGCTCATAATGAAATAACCGTGTGCCACACGTTGCTTAAAAATAGTTCCCTCCAGTGAGGTTGCATCCATGTGTGCGTAGAAATTATCTCCCGATACGTTTGCAAAATTTACGATATCGGCTTCGGAAACGGTGTGCTTGTGCGTGTAAACCGTATCACCTATTGTCAGGTCTTCGAAATACTGCCGGAATAAATGCTCTTTGGCCTCTGGCCGGTTTGCTCCGGGCTGATAGACATGCGTCACCTTGGTCAAGGTATCCGGATGCCCTTGAATAGCAGTACGTTGCAGGTAATTTAACACCCCGCGTTTTCCGCCCATTTCTTCCCCGCCTCCGGCGCGACCGGGACCGCCGTGGGTAAGTAAAGGCATTGGGGACCCATGTCCGGTTGATTCCTTTGCACAGGACTCGTTCAATATCAGGATCCGGCCGTGATAGGGTGCGGCGTTCAGTACGAATTCACGTGCCAGATCGTCGTTAGCCGTAACCAGGCTACACACCAGTGAGCCCCTGCCCATATTCACTAACTTGATTGCCTCACCCAGATCCTTGTAGGGCATCAGGGTTGATACCGGTCCGAATGCCTCTATATCATGCGTTGCCTGCTTACGTAGCGGAGCCGTATTGACTAACAGGAGCGGAGATATAAAGGCCCCTTTTGAAGCATCTGCATTCACCACCTCCACGGTATCCAGGCTACCCCAAACCAGTTCGGAGTCATTTAACAGTTCCCTTACCCTCTCGCGCACCTCTTTCAGTTGCACTTGTCCGGCCAGGGCGCCCATGCGTACTCCTTCCGTGGCCGGGTTCCCAACCGTTGTTTTCGAAAGGCGCTGACCCAGGGCGATCTGCACCTCTTCCAGCAGTGCCTCCGGCACGATGGCCCTGCGGATCGCGGTACATTTCTGACCGCACTTTGCGGTCATTTCGCGCTGTACCTCCTTTATGAACAGATCAAACTCAGGAGTTCCCGGAACCGCATCCGGCCCGAGAATGCAGGCATTCAGCGAACCGGCCTCCATATTAAACGGAACGGTTTCCTCCGTCAAACGGGGATGTCTTTTCAGCATGCGCCCGGTTGAAAAAGACCCTGTAAAGGTGACCACATCCTGAGAGATCACGGTATCCAGGATACCATTAGCGCTTCCACAAATAAGCTGCAAGCTGCCTTCCGGCAGGATCTTTGATCCAGCGATATCCCGAACCATCAATTCGGTCAGATAACTTGTGATCGTTGCGGCTTTCACGATCGCCGGGACACCGGCCAACAGGTTTATCGCAATTTTTTCAAGCATACCCCAGATCGGGAAGTTGAAGGCATTGATATGTATGGCCACTCCATGCCTCGGTACCATTATGTGATGTCCGATAAAAGTTCCGTTTCGGCTCAGGGAGGCCATGCCACCATCAACATAGTACGTTTCGTCCGGAAACTGCCGGCGCAAACTTGCATTGGCAAAAAGATTACCGATCCCTCCTTCGATATCGATCCACGAATCGCTCCGGGTCGCTCCGGTCGCATAGGAAAGCTGGTAATACTTCTCCTTGTTCTTCAGCAGGAACAGAGCCAGCGTTTTGAGCATCCTTCCCCGTTCGTGAAAAGTCATCTTACGCAATGCCGGACCTCCTATCCTGCGGGCATAGTCCATCATCTCCCCAAAATCAAGCCCGGCACTGCTCACCTCGGCGATCGTTTCACCGGTGACCGAGTTGAACAGCGGTTGTCCGTCACCTTCACCCCCGATCCACTGGCCGAGTGCGTAGTTTTTTAGTCTCATACTTGCTCCTTTTATTGCAGGGAGCTAAAGTAAGGCATATCAGTTAAAAGGAAAGTATGCAGGGAATCCGATGGATCTCGGGATAATCGGCCGGACTCCTGAGCTCAAGCACCCAGAAGTAGATCCCCGGGGCACATCGGGCGCCGGAGTACGACTGTCCTGACCAGATCCACTCAAAACCGGCTGGGACAGATCCTTCCACCGGATGCTCAAAAACCACCTGACCGCTCATATCTGTAATGAACACACGTGCCCGCCATCCCGGTTCCGGAAAAAACCAGTTCAACCGTACATAATCGTTGAAACCATCTCCATTCGGAGTAAATAACTCTGGCTGTACCGTGCCTGAAGTTCTTTTTTCAGGACCGCTGAACGAGTTTGGTCGCGTCGGTGTGGCCCCTCCAAGAGCCTCCGGACCACTGTGCCACGACGATGCGAGATCTGCAGGTAGGCCGGGATGACGTCTTTCAAGACTAATATCCCTGGTATCCTTCAGGTAGGGGACATGCATGTTCATGGAGTAGCCAAAGGGTTCCAGTATTTCAAAACCCGAATTCGTCAGGACCATGAACAGGGTATCGTTGGTCAAAGTCAGCCACTCATTTGTGCGATAGACCTTAAAGCTGTCCAGATCCGAATAAAAGCCCCACAGGAATTCCGGATCCCTGCACCAAACGATCCGTTCACCGGGCACCACCACCAGCGATCCATCAAAAGGCTGCCTCACATGATTGATCACCTCGAATTTACGGTTATACGTACCCCATCTCAGTTCTGACAGGTCCAGCGCCTTATCACCGGCGTTCAGCCATTCGATCCACTCGGGCCGATCCCCACCCGGTTCAAACAGGATCTCGGTCACCCGCCAATGCCCTGAGTCGGCCCGTTCCACTGGCATCAGTAACAGCGTGTCCGGAACAAAATAATGCCCCCGGCAATCACGCAGGCCCCCTGGCCAGTGGAATCGTAGCCCTTCGGGCGGAACCGCACCGTCGAATTCCCAAACCTCCCGATCAAGGGGATGGACGAGGGCATGCCTTACGGCCGGACCCCCACCGATCATTTCGGGTGGATTCGCAGCCCAGTACGCCGAATCCAGGGGATGTAACCACCGCAGCTCATAGACCCCTTCTTCCAATCCATAATGCAACCACCTGTTTCCCGGCTGCCGAATTTTTTCCAAATATCCCCAGCTTCCCGGGCTCCCGCCACGCGGATCACGACTCGAAGCCCACGAAGCACCCCCATAACACGACCCGGATGTATCAACCAGTGTCAGGCTCCAGCCGCCTTCCTTCTTTTCCTTCGCCGTATGATCTTCCACCGAATACCGCACTGCATCAATGAGCCGGCCCGTTGTGTCCTTTAGCATCAGCTCCGCTCCGGCGTTGGGCAATGCGGGGAGGTCGGTTAAGACCGCAAGGGAATCAGGTGCCATTTTGCCTGCGGCAAGATGAGCCACCGCGTCGTTTACCCATAATGCCAGACCATCCAGATCGATCTCGCGCCCACTTCTGTTGTACAGTTCAATGTATTCCTTGTTGGGCAGTTCCACGGGCGGATTTGGATCGGACATGATTTCCGTGATCAGCAGATCGCGGAGTCGCGGGCGATAGTAGCGTATGGTCCAGGCGGTATCGAGCGTTCGGCCACTCAGATCGCTCCATCCTGTTAGCTCAACCTGGTACAGATGATCTTCCAGGATCGGCTCATCCAGGGTCAGATCGAAAACCAGGCCCGTTTCTATATCCGGATGCGCATTGAACCAGGATCCACCAGTCCATTTTCGCAGGCGAACGCTATCTGCCACCACAGTTTCGCTAAAAAAGAGCCGGAGCAGGGATGGCTGTGGCAGCTGGTGCTGCGTTACGGCCGGATCCACGGTATCGATCCACGAGGTATACTGATAGCCCAGTTCATCAAAGGAAAACCGGTCGCTTCGGGTTGAGGTGTACCGGCACCACAGTCCTGTATGCTGAAAGGGGCGTGATAGTGTATGCGATCCGCTTCCCAGGGACATCCATGAACCATTCACAGATCGTTCGAGGGTCCACATGCCCTGAAGGTGACTGACCCGCAACTGAAGGGAGACGGTGTCCAGGTCAACCAGATCATTGGCCGATTCCCAAACAGCCGTCTCCGTCCCTCCCAAAAAATGTTTTAGCGAGATACGATCGTTCGCGCTGCCCCCAACCTGCACGTAATACCCTTCCTGAGCAGCTGATAAATGTGCATCATCAGCCAGTAAATACCAACGCAGATAATTGCTGCTGCTCGGATTAAAATCGAGCTGCAGGTCCATTTCCCAGGTCGCCGGATCGGGCGGGGAGATCGGCGTGCTGATCCACGAAGTGTCTGTTTGGGCAGGAGCATTCAAATGCAGCCGGCCTGATATTACTTCGAAGTCTGCCGTGTCGCCGAACCACGGAGGGGCCTGCGACAAATCGCCATCCGAAAAATCATCAAGCACCTGCGCTGGCGTACAGGCCCATCGTGCCGCGAGGCACAGCAACAGAAAAAACCGCAACGTCATCCTTGTTCATTTAGCAGTGACGCTGCAAATCTCCTGCCTTTAAGGGCCTTAAAGCGGAACTGAGGGACAGGGGGCCATCCTTGCTGTCCTAAAATGCAAAAAGTGGGAATATGGCCCTGTATATTTCCAAATGCCTGCGCCAGTCGCTACAGGTCCACTGCCCTGGCCACATCCCTGGGCACGGCGCCTTTGTGAACCACGAGGCTGAGGGTTTTGAGGCGTACGTACTCTTCACTGAAGTAGAGGTATCCGTCGAACCCGTGTTTGGTTCCCCATGAGTTCTTGGCGATGTAGAATTTGTTTCCTTCCTGATCGGTGGCGATTCCGGTGATCTGCATTCCGTGATCGTCAGTGGTTTGGTAGTTGTTGTACTCAAGCTGGCGGATCTCCGGAGTTACCTCAAGCTGTGGGTGAGGGCCCTGAAAGATCTCTTCCTTTTCCTCATCGCTGAGCTCTGTCCAATCGCGATCCGGAATAATGGCCACCCCGTTTTTCAGGCTAAATCCCTTTTCCGATACATCGGCGGCCCAGCTGATGGTATATCCCTCTTCAAGGGCATGGTCAATGATGTCCATCATTTCATTGAGCTCAACGTTGTAGGCCGGAGCCCACAACCAGTTGTCGGGTACCTCGATCATGACCTTCCCGTGTATCGGGTGGTGCAGAAAAGAGGTAAACTGAACGTAATCGTCCGGATCAATACCAACCACCTCATCGGCAAAGCTACGCGGAGTGTGGGTTTTGCCCTCCCACTCAAACTCGGTCGGATCAACGCCCAGGTAGGCGTCAAGAGTAGCATTGAACGACTGTTTCCACACCGGGCTCAGCCGACCGTTTTTGTTTTTGATCACAGCCTCCACAATGTTTTTTAGCACGGCCTCCATTTCACCGTGTTTATTGATGTCGAACCCGATCTCCAGCCCTTCATAGATCTTTTGAGGCACAGCCCCGTAGTGTTTGATCACGTGCATGGCATCAAGCAATGCTCCGCCCTGGCCAAAGTTCAGGTGTCCGTGCAGGCGCACGTATTTGTCGGCTTTATCCTCGTAGGTCTTGCGCACGGTATACATTTCCGCCACATCCACAGGCTCCCTGCCCATGCGGATCATTTCCGATTCAATAAAGGAGGTGGTACAGTAGCTCCAGCAAGTTCCCGATCTTCCCTGGTTTTTGACTTCGGTGGCGTCGAGATTGATAACCGTTTCAAAAACGTATTCGCCTTTGCTTTCGTTATCTTTCACCTGGTTGATCAGTTCATCCTGAGCAACTGAGCTCAGCGATCCGCCCGTGAGGGCGAGAATAAACAGCACATTCTTCATTTTTCTGTACGGATTCGGTTTTAGCAGGCCGCAAGATACAAAATAGCGCACTTATGGGTTGCTGATCAGCTTCCCATCGTTGTGGAAAACGAGCTGGCCGTTTTCAGGTCAGCCCAACCAATTTGTAGCTTAGATCAACTAATTTCCTTGCCGTATCCATATTTCTGGCATTTGGATTTGGAGAGGCCATGGGCCAACCGCCATTTTTGCATTCCTTGTCTCTGTACAGCACGCTGCTTTGGCTAAAATACGCGCCCGAATGCTTTGGTGCATCATCAGAGAGCAAACAGTGAAGTGTTGTTTGGGCTGATTCCTCATTACTGTCAGTGATGAAAGGGCTCAATGGTGCCATCAGCACTCTTATGATCTTCATAGCCAAACTATTGCCTCCAAAGTTTGATCGTGCCCAGCCCGGGTGAACGGAGGCTGTTGTAACCCCTGTGCCTTCCAGCCTTTTCGCAAGCTCCATTGCATATAATACAACAGCAACCTTGGCCTCGGCGTAAGCAGTGAAATTATTGAATTTCCTGCTGTTGAAATTCAGGTCATCCAGGTGCACATTGGGTCGGTTTCGCTGGCTTCCTGCATGAACCACAGACGAAACGATCACCATTCTTGATGGCGCACTTTTCTTCAATACATCAAGCAATAATTCAGTAAGCAGAAAGTGACCGAAATAACTAACGCCTATAGCCATCTCAAATCCATCTTTAGTGCGTTCAACCTTGCTGCCAAAGGTTACAAGTCCTGCATTGCATACCAAAGCATCCAGTTGATCATATTTCTTTAGGAATCCGGCAGCAAAATTTCTCACTGACTCCAGGTCGGCAAGGTCTAACCTCATGACGGCATAACTACCTTTTAACCCAGCAAAACTTTTAGCCACTTCCTCTGCTGCATCGGGTCTTCTGCAGGCCATTAGTACATGGGCGCCTTGTTTGACTAATTGCCTTGTGGTTTCAAGGCCAACACCGGAGTTAGCACCCGTTACGATATAAATTTTTCCACTTATATCTTTTGAAGAGGTTTGTTCATCAACCCATAATACATTACTTCTACTCATCGTTATATTATAAATAGCGCGTTAGAGATGCCTGATCCTGCTAGCTAACGCAGGCTTTCTAAAAATAGTTTTCCGACATCGGCATTATATTCAGGATCTGTTGCCGATAAAGACCATTGTAGTCCATGATCGGCAGGTAACTAGCTGATCAGCTTGCCATCGTTATGGAAAACGAGCTGGCCGTTTTCAACATCAATCAGAATGACGCTGTCGGCAGTGATGGTGCCTTTCAGTATCTCGCGGGAGAGCTGGTTGAGCACATCGCGCTGGAGCACGCGTTTGACCGGCCGCGCTCCAAATTGCGGATCGAACCCACGGGCAGCAATGAGTTTTACGGCCTCGTCAGTGGCATCAATGACAACCTCATTGGTCCTGAGGCGTTTTTGAACGTCTTTGAGCTGGATGCGCACGATGGCTTCCATGTCAGTTCGGTGGAGCGGCGTAAAGACCACGGTTTCATCGATCCGATTCAGGAATTCCGGGCGGATGCTTTTGCGTAAAAGCTCCAGGACCTGCGTTCGGGTTTCCTCAAGCACCTCGAATCGGTTATCGTCCGTCATATGCCCGTAGCTCTCCTGTATGATGTGCGAGCCCAGATTGCTGGTCATGATAATGATCGCATTTTTAAAGTCGGCCACGCGGCCTTTGTTGTCGGTCAGCCGGCCATCATCAAGCACCTGCAGCAGTATATTAAAAGTGTCGGGATGCGCCTTTTCGATCTCGTCCAGCAGGATCACGCTGTAGGGCTTGCGACGTACCGCTTCTGTAAGCTGCCCGCCCTCGTCGTAACCGATGTATCCCGGAGGGGCTCCTATGAGCCGGCTCACGCTGTGGCGTTCCTGATACTCGCTCATATCGATCCGCGTCATGGCGTGCTCATTGTCGAACAAATACCGCGCCAGGGCACGGGCGAGCTCGGTTTTTCCGACTCCGGTGCTTCCCAGGAACAGAAAGGAGCCAATTGGTTTACGTGCGTCCTGCAATCCGGCCCTGCTTCGCCTTACCGCATCGGCAACCACCTGAATGGCCTCGTGTTGCCCAACCACGCGTTCGTGTAGCTCATCCTCCAGGTTCAGCAGCTTTTCGCGCTCGCTCTGCAGCATTTTACGCACTGGAATGCCGGTCCAGCGCGAAACTACCTCGGCAATGTCCTCGCTGTCCACCTCCTCCTTGATCAGGCGTTGCCCGTGCTGCTTTCCGGCGAGTTTCTGGCCCAGCTGCCCCAGCCGTGCCTCGGCCTCCTTGATCCTTCCGTACCGGATCTCCGCCACCCTTCCAAAGTCTCCGGAACGTTCAGCCCTTTCGGCTTCCAGTTTTAGCTGTTCCATTTCCTCCCTGGCCTGCTGAATGCCTTCCACAACCTCTTTTTCCTGTTCCCATCGGGCGTTCAGTCCGGCCCGCTCCTCTTTCAAATTGGCCAGCTCCCCGCCAAGAACAGCCAGTTTCCGCTCATCCTTCTCCCGCTTTATGGCCTCCATTTCGATCTCCAGCTGCATTATTTTGCGGTCGAGCACGTCAATCTCTTCCGGTTTCGAATTAATTTCCATGCGCAGCTTTGCCGCCGCCTCGTCAATAAGGTCAATGGCCTTATCGGGCAAAAAACGATCTGTAATATACCGCTGGCTCAGCTCCACGGCCGAAATAATGGCTGCATCCTGAATGCGCACCTTGTGATGGGTCTCATACTTTTCCCTGATCCCCCGCAGGATCGAAATGGCCGAATCCGTATCCGGCTCATCAACCATTACCTTTTGAAAGCGGCGTTCCAGGGCCTTGTCCTTTTCAAAATACTTTTGATATTCGTTCAGGGTAGTGGCGCCTACGGCGCGAAGTTCCCCGCGCGCCAGCGCCGGCTTTAGTATGTTGGCGGCGTCCATGGCTCCTTCGCCCCCTCCGGCACCAATCAGGGTGTGGATCTCATCAATAAACAGGAGCGTTTCTCCGTCTGATCCGGTTACTTCCCTGACCACACTTTTCAAACGTTCCTCAAATTCGCCCTTGTATTTGGCACCGGCGATCAGGGCTCCCATATCCAAAGAAAAAAGCTGTTTGTTCTTTAAATTATCCGGCACATCTCCGTTTACGATCCGATGCGCCATTCCCTCCGCTATCGCCGTTTTACCAACGCCCGGTTCGCCAACCAGGATGGGATTGTTCTTCGTACGGCGAGACAATATCTGCAATACGCGACGGATCTCCTCGCCGCGACCAATAACCGGATCCAGCTTGCCGTCCCTGGCGAGCTCATTCAAATTCCTGGCATATTTGTTCAGCGCATTGTATGTTTCCTCTGCACTTTCCGAGGTGGCAGCAGTGCCTTTTCGCAGCTCTCTGATGGCGGCTTTGAGCCCTTTTTCGCTAACTCCCGCGTCTTTCAGCATCTGTGCCATCTGGTCCCTGGTTGCCAAAATGCCCAGCAAGAGGTGCTCCAGGGTTACGTATTCATCTCCGAGGTCCTTCAAATAGTTCGATGCCCTGGTCAGGGCTTCCTGAGCGTTGCGCGACCATTGCATTTGCCCTCCGCTGACCTTCGCCAGGGATGCCATAATGCGGTCTGCAGCCTGTTCCACAGCCGAAACCGACACGTTCAGTTTCCCAAGCAAAAAGGGTATTACGTGTTCATCGGCCTGCATCATGCCTTTGAACAGGTGCACAACTTCAATGCCCGGATGCTCTTCAGCCGTGGCGATCTGCTGTGCCTGTGCAATAGCCTGCCGGGCCTTTATGGTCAATTGATCAGCATTCATCCTAATGTGTGTTTTCGGTGGGGATTCAGTGCCTGTACATCAAAGAAGGCACCATGCCCTGCGGGCAGAAAAACTGGCAGACAGCATAATCCAAAAACGCCTTTTTGGCTGAAATACAGGGAACTGGCTGACTAAATGACCTTCTTTATCAAACGGAGCTGGTGGGTGTAGGTGCCTGTTTCTGCGTTAAAGATCCCCTGTTGGTCAAGCCGGTCAATGCGAACCTGACCGCTCGCGTGAATGATCCTGTTTTTTTCCAGTATCATCCCCACATGGGTGATCACCCCCTCCTGATTGTCAAAAAAGGCCAGATCTCCGGATGCCGTTTCTTCAATAAGGCTCAGAACCTCACCCTGTGTGGCCTGCTGGTGCGCATCCCGATACAGGCGAACGCCGTTCATCATATAAACGAGCTGGGTAAAGCCGGAGCAGTCAATGCCAAATGGTCCGCGGCCTCCCCACAGGTAGGGTGCATGCAAATACATAAAGGCATTTTCCACCAGTTGCTCTTTTGGTGCATCGCCAAAGCAAACCTCGCCTTCATAGCGATAGCGTTGCCCTCCGAAACCGAGTGATCTCCCGTCATATCCCGGAAGGGTAGATCCCATCACCACCGGTATCATGTATCTGCTATCTTCATGAACCACCACATCCACCAGGTCGGTCGAGATCACGGCCCGGGCCTTGGTCAGCCGGTCAAACTCCTCCTTTTCAATAGAAAATACCTGCCGGGCATCGATCCATCCTTCGTATTGGTCGTAACTGAGCCTGATGTGGGCCCATTTCCCTGTTTCGCGTAAAATGCGGTAGGTTTCGCCAAAAAGAAGCTGGGTTACCTGCTCACTCGTTTCCGATGCTTCCCGGCGGACGGGAACAATGCTCAATGGACAGATGCCGCACTTCATTTCTGCTTCGGATAACCCATGCCATTATTACAATTGTGTGACAGCAAAATGCTCATAAGTATCGCCCCACAGACCGGTTAGTCTGTAGGCATCGCGATAAAGTAGCTGGTCAGACCTTACTGCCTGGTCCACATAGGTAACGAACGTGCCACCTAATCGTTTTTTGGCAGTCGCATAGAAATTTCCTCCGGAAGGCTTATCCTTCTTTTTCATATCCCTTTTCCGGTATTCCTCGTAAAAGTCAAAAAACCGTTCTTTAGTCCATTTGCCCAGGTCCAGAGCTCTTCGTGCAACAACTATCTGGCTAACCTTGAAATGTCGTGCAGCCTCGTCTATATCTCCCTTCCACACTTTGTTAAAGGCCTTTTCGGGTACAAGGAATTCAGCTGCAACACGGTCACATAGCTTTTCAATCGGATTGTTGGCAGGTTGCAGTTTGCGGAAGTCAAAGCCGGCACTTTGTCCCGTCCATATATGGGCTAATTCATGCGCTATGGTAAACAGCTGTGCAGATATAAAATCTCCGCTGTTGACAAACATAAACGGAGCCATTTCATCTACCAGCACAAATCCCCTGCATTCTTCGACCGGGATCTTTCGATGGGTGTTGTTTTCAACCACGCTGTTAAAGGAAATAATGATGCCTTTTTCTTCAATGGTTTTCACCAAATGATCACGTGCCTTAGTCCATGATCCAAACTCCTTTGCCCAGTTTTCAGGTAATTCGAGGACTTGCCGAATGCTGCTGACAATTGCAGAAACATCAGTGCTGTTGCGAAATTGCCCAACAAAGGGCAATGGCCCGGAACCGGTTTCCAGCAGATAATCCCTGAGCCAATCCTGCCGTTGCTGCATCAGCAAAATGGTATCGTATACGTGTATATTAACCTTTTTGGTTGCAACAGCGGTACTTCTGAAGTAGGGTATGGGCCATTCCTCTTTTGGAGGTTCGGAGAAAAACAGATAACCAAAGGGCAAATAAACCTTTTTTGAAAAGGCCTCCCATTGCTTCATTGTTGGCAGCTTTTCTCCGTTCAGATACTGTATTATGGGCTTTAGCCAATTTTTTTCTTTGGGCAGGGATGCATCATTTTTGGGCAATTCAAATTCTGCCCGGTCAATGGCCCAGGTAACCATATCTTTATTCACATCCACTCGTACTCCCATGCTGCAAAGCTACAGATTCTCTGATTCTCCCTCCCATTTTATTGCTCTCCCCGTGGTGTAAGTGATCCAGTTCAGCCGGGCTTTGAGGAGGGAGCTGCCGACAGGTTTCCCTACTCAATCTAAGGGATGGAGAAGTCGGGATTGATCTCTTTTGCTCTCTCCCAATCCTTCCTGGCACCCTTCCGGTCTCTTACTGCGAACTTGGCAAGCCCCCGATTGTAGTATGCCTTAGCGTATCGGGGGTTGATCTTAATGGCCTCATCGTAATCTTCAATGGCCCCTGGGTAATCTTTTAAATCTTTCTTAGCATTTCCCCGATTGTAGTATGCCTCAGCGAAGAATAGGGGCATGAACTCAATGGCCTTATCGTAGTCTTCAATTGCATCTTCGTACTCCTTTAATTCTCCTTTGGCAACCCCCCGGTTGTTATATGCCTCAGCGCATTGGGAATCAATCTCAATGGCCTTATCGTAGTCTTCAACTGCTTCTTTGTACTTCTTTAATTCTCTCTTGGCAACCCCCCGGTTGTTATATGCCTCCGCGAATAGGGGCTTGAGCTCAATGGCCTTATTGTAGTCTTTGATTGCTCCTGAGTAATCCCCTGATTTCCTCTTGACAATACCCCGATTGTTGTATGCCTCAGCGAATTGGGGATCCTTTTCAATGGCCTTGCCATAATATTCTATTGCTTTCCCAGATTGACCTTGTTGTTCAAATTGTAAAGCGTAGGAAAAGTAGTCTTTGGCTGACAAGTCATAAGGCTTGTCATGCGCGTTACATAGAGCATAGCCAGCGAGATCGTTAAAAAGATGCTCTCCTTTGATGCCAAAGAGTTTTTCTAATGTCAGGATAATGGGTTCCTTGCTCTCCGCATCTATCTGAATTTCTTTGTACAGATCATTCCCTATCACGCCTTCTCCAAATACAAAAACGGATTGTTGAGCAATAATGCGGCTACTCGGGCCGCCAGGTGTCCATTGCCACAGTTTGCCCTCTTTAAAAAATTCCTCAATTTTCCATTTCAATTCTTTGGAGGTCACGGTAGAAAATCTGTCGCGAGCCATATCATCTTTCGCTATAGCTACGACCACCTTTCCATCTTTTTTTCGTTCTTCGCGGCAAGCAAACCAGAGTGCGATCAGGGCATTCCTGGTGAAATCAATCAAACAGGTGGCTGCGCCGTAGTGTTGTAGTTCAGCAAGTAGCTCCAAATCCGACAATTCCCGATCGCGCTGATATCGAAATTCCTGCAAGCTTGCTCTGTCCAAGAGCTCGTTGATGTAACCCTGAAAGATGGTCTGAGGAAAGGTTTTTTCCGGAGGGTTTTTTTCCGATTCCCTTAGTCTGCGGTACGCCGATGACTCTATCGGCCAATCCGCATCCGGGAGACCGCGATAGAGAAACATCCGGCCTTTCAACTCCTTCGTCCATGCAATGAATTCATCAACACTTTTTATCAATTCACTCATTTACTTCTGTTTCTCCCACCCCCTGTGCAGTAGCCGCCTTTGATTTTTTGCTTCATTTACCAAATGTAAACCATTCAAACACATGGCAAAGCTACAGATTCTCTGATTCCCCCTCCCATTTTATTACTCTCCCCGTGGTGTAAGTGATCCAGTTCGGCCGGGCTTTGAGGAGGGAGCCGCCGACAGGTTTCCCTACTCAATCTGAGGGATGGGGAGGTCGGGATTAATCTCTTTTGCTCTCTCCTCATCCTCCCTGGCACCCTGCCGGTCTCCTATCTCGAACTTGGCAAATCCCCGGTTATAGTATGCCCCAGCGTATTGGGAATTGATCTCAATGGCCTTATCGTAGTCTTCAATTGCTTCTTTGTAATACTTCAATTCTTGCTTGACATTTCCGCGGTTGTTGTATGCCTCAGCGAATTGAGGGTTGATCTCAATGGCCTTATCGTAGTCTTTGATTGCCCCTGGGTAATCTTCTAATTTCTCCTTGCTAACCCCCCTGTTGTAATATGCCTTATCGTATCGGGGATCAATCTCAATGGCCTTATCGTAGTCTTCAATAGCCTCTGGGTACTTCTCTATGTTACTATTGGCAAGCCCCCGGTTTTTGTATGCATTAGCGTCTTGGGGATTGATCTTAATGGCCTCATCGTAGTCTTTGATTGCCTCTTGGTAATCCCTCAATTCTCCCTTGGCAGCCCCCCGGTTGTTGTATGCCTCAGCGAGTTGGGGATTGATTTTCAAGCATTCCGTGTAATATTTAATGGCTTCTTCGAATTCACGGTTTTTGTAAGCAGTGAGCCCCTTATAAAATTCCGCATAAGCGGTTGTGTGTTTTTGTTGATTTTGGATGTATCCCAATAGATCGTTGTAAATGGTTCGAGAAGAAATGCCGTGATATTTTTGTAGATAACCCAAAATCACTTGTTTCCATTTTTGAGGTATTTTTTTGATGACAACATCTTTTTTTTTGATATAGCCCTTCTTCGATCTGACGAAAATGCTATTTTGGGAAATGGCCCGATTGTTCTGGCTTAATTTTGGCAGTTCGATCTGATAACTTTTGGTATCCTTGTTCAGTAAGATGATCCGCCCGTCCTCCTTATAAGAACCGTCACAGGCAAAAAATAAAGCAATGAGGTAGTTGGTGGTGAAATCAATCAGATTGGTTTTTCCACCGTAGTGTTGTAGCTCCGCTAAAATGCCTGTTTCGTCGGTAAAGTTTTTGTATTTACGGACTTCTTCCAACATCTCTTTTTGGGCGATTTCAATATCGAAGTGCTTTGGGTTAATATCATTTTCGTATTCCCGATAGAGTGTGGACGATATTTTGCGATAGTGCTCCTGTTCCCCCCGATATATATAGTTTCCTTGCCGGGATTTTTCTGTTATTTCCCAGAGTATTTTCTGAACTTCCTGAACTTCTTTTTCATCCATTCTGCTGCGTTCTTCTTTTTAAGTGCGAATGATTCGGACAGCGCCCTGAAAGACTCCGATTTGACCTTCACATCCAACATACTGCCACATGGCAAAGTTACGGATTCTCTGATTCCCCCTCCCATTTTATTGTTCTCCCTGCGGTGTAAGTGATCCAGTTCAGCCGTTTCTGTTCCATGTAGCAACCAAAGATCGCCAACATCCTCTGCGCAACGACCCCTGTCCATAATCCAGGATAATCTCCGTATTTCCAACTTCCCTCAAAGGCAGGAAAGGTTTGTTTTACAGGAAGTACGGACCATTTTGCAAAAGGGCATTATGGGTAACACAACGGCGGCCTGTAGGTGATCGGTCATGGATCGCACCGGTTCTTTTATACTGGCGGATAACTCCCGGCTGGTCTTTTGAGCACCAGGCTGATCTTTCCTCCGAAATTGACCTCCCTTGGTAGGGCTGTCTCAAAAAATGACTAATTTTGAGCCATACTTTTGAGATACTATTAAAAGCAACCTGACTGATCAGGTGCTGTCTGTTACGTGGTATGAATATCCGAAAACTCATTATTGAAGATGTCCGCTGCTTTGCCGGCCGGCAGGAGTTCAACATCCGCCCTCTTACCTTTCTGGTTGGCGAAAACAGTACGGGCAAGTCCACCGTTCTCGGCTGTTTTGATGCGCTCTTTCGCTTTGGGAGAAGGAGGCATTTGTCTAACCTGGATTTTAACTTCCCGCCGTACCAGATGGGGGTCTTTGCAGACATGGTCAAAAGATCCAGGCCTATAAAAAAGAACTTTAGCCTGGGCTTTCAATTCGGGTCTGAAAAGGAGAATGAAGACGTGGAGTATCTTCTGACCTTGGCGAAGAAGGAAAAAGGTGCTGAACCTATCGTTCAGGAGCAGAAATTATCCGGCTGCAACAGCGAAATCATTTTGAAGCAGGAAGCCGATAAACGAATTCTTAGTGAGTTCCAAGACCTTCTTGGAATAAGTGGTGTTGTGGCATCCGAAAATGGAGGCAACAAACAATTCCGTATCGGACTTTCAGAGCCTTTTATTAGTATGGCCGCCTTTGGTTGGCTGACCGGAGGATTATCGTATATAGAAGAAAAACAAGAGGACTTATCAAACGAGCTAAAAGAACTCAAAGGATCGTTGGAAGCTATTTGGAAAGCATTGGGAATCAGAAACAGAAGATACTTCGAATATTTGGAAGTGGACTGCTACAGTTTTGCGCCCATTAGGGCCAAACCGGAACGAACCTATGATCCTTTGAAAGTGGATGCCAGTCCCGATGGTAGTGAGGTGCCAACGGCTCTTATGACCCTGTCCCAGACAGATAAAAAGAGATGGGAGGCTTTCAGGGAGGAACTGATCGAATTTGGAAGATCTTCCGGATTATTTACGGACGTTAAGGTCAGAAAATTTGGAAAATCCATGAGCGATCCGTTTCAATTGGAATTTAGAGTTAAAGGACCAAGGGTCAATGTGTTAGATGTAGGTTATGGCATTAGTCAACTTCTTCCTATATTGGTTCGTCTGTTCGATGCCAAACCAAAGACGACGTTCCTGATGCAGCAACCCGAGGTGCATCTGCATCCCAAAGCTCAGGCAGAATTATCTTCACTCCTCGCATCTCTGGTAAAACAAAGGGAGCATCGTTTTTTGATCGAAACACATAGTGACGCCATGATCAACCGGGCGCGCATCGAGATCATGAAGAAAAAAATTGCCCCGGAGGACGTTTCACTCATTTATCTGGAACCGGCAGGCAACAGTGTCAAAGTCCACAACATTAAGTTTGATGAACAGGCAAATTTGCTGGATGTGCCATCGGGGTACAGAGACTTTTTTCTCAATGAATCGAAAAAACTGCTCGGTTTTAGCAATGATTGAAAAATGTGCCTGATCCTGGACGTAAACATGTTGGGCCTTTTTCTTAACCCAAAGAATCAGGACATGAAACCTGTAAGAACCTGGATGGATAAAACCGGTAAGATAGCCTACTCTCCTACAGAAAAGATGAAAAACGAATTCGAGCACTACATCAACAAAAGTCTGTTTGTTGCCTATAGAGAACAAGGCAAGATGAAATTTATCAACAAAAATTTAGTAGAGCAGGAGATACAAAAATTGCCGGCATTGCGCTCTGACGACCCGCACATTATCGCCTTAGCTCTGGTTGCCAAGGTCAGGTTGCTGGTCTCACAGGATAAAAAATTACATTCCGATTTCAAGAACATCGTTCGTGGCCGTGTTTATCAAACCAAAGACCACAAAAGCCTTCTCCGCAGAGATACCTGTCCATAACTCAGGATGATCTCCGTATTTCCAATTACTTTATTGTTGGCAGCCTTTTTTTAGCCGCTTTTCTACGGAAAAAGATCTACCAAATCTGGACCATTCAGCTACATGGCAAAGTTACGAATTCTCTATCCAAAATATTGGCTAACTTTGCCCCGAAGCAAGCCTATTAAATGCCATGAATCCAGAAGATTACGGCGGAGACTGGACTAAGAAAAAACTGGATATACTGGAAGAGTATCTGAATGCCTACACTACTGCATTGAAGAATAAGCCGTTTGAGCTGGCTTACATTGATGCCTTCGCAGGTACGGGTTTTGTAAAAATGGGTAATAGAAGGGATCAAGACGCCGGTAGCTTAATTGAAGGCTTGGCAGATCAAGAAGTCGATAGCTTCATCCGAGGATCGGCAAAAAGAGCTTTGGACATAGAAAGAAAGCCGTTTGACAAGCTGGTTTTTATAGAGGAGGACACTGCCCGGTGCAATGAGTTGAAAGCCCTGAAAGAGCGTCATTCCAATCGGGATATTCGGATCGTGAATTCGGAAGCCAACGCTTTTCTGAGGGATGAACTAAATTGGAGTCGTAACTGGCGTGGCGTACTCTTTCTCGATCCGTTTGTCACTGAAGTTGAATGGTCAACCATTAAGAAAATTTCTGAGCTTAAAGCTTTGGACACATGGATTTTATTTCCAATTATGGCCATCTCGCGGATGTTGCCAAAATCGAACAAGCCGGACGATATTGATCCAAAGTGGGTTGAAAGGCTTACGAAGGTATACGGGGACGAAAGCTGGCGAGAGCTTTACCGAACAGACAGAAACCTTTTTGGATACCCTGAGCGGGATCCTGGCGTAGATGGGTTTGTCAGTATCTACAAAAACAACCTTCAGGATCTCCTTGGGGATAGGTTGCTCGAACCATCACGGACTTTGAGGAATTCGAAAAACGGTCCATTGTTTGAATTCATGTTCTTTGTCGGAAATCCCAAAGGGATTGACCTTGCTAAACGCATCGCAGAGCATATTATTAAGAAACTATAGCCATGGCTAAGCAATCAAAAATAGAATGGACTGAGGTCACCTGGAATCCGGTTACTGGCTGTACCAAGATCAGCCAGGGCTGTAAGTTCTGTTATGCCGAGCGGATGTCGAAAAGGCTTCAGGCCATGGGAGTGCAAAAGTACAGGGATGGATTCTCCATTACCACCCACGAATCAACTCTCAGGGCCCCTCTGACCTGGCAACAGCCCCGCTTTGTATTTGTCAATTCCATGTCCGACCTTTTTCACCAATCGGTCCCGTTCCCGTTCATCAAAGCGGTGTTTGAAACAATGAACCGGGCAACTCAACACACCTTTCAATTGCTAACCAAGCGACCGAAACGCGTTGCCTGGTTAAATAAAAAGCTCCATTGGACTCCCAATATCTGGCTTGGGACCAGCATTGAATCCGAAAAGTGGCTTGAACGCCTGAGGTGGCTCAAGGTTACCGACGCCCAAACAAAATTTCTGTCTCTCGAACCCTTGTTAGGGCCATTGTCAGAAATTCAACTCACGGGCATTGACTGGGTAATTGTCGGCGGCGAGTCCGGACCCGGAGCAAGGCCAATGGAAGCCGATTGGGTTAGGGATATTCGTGACCAGTGCCAGAACAGCAATGTGCCGTTCTTCTTTAAACAATGGGGTGGTATATTCAAAAAGAGAACAGGTAGGATGCTTGATGACAGAACATGGGATCAAATGCCAAAGGTTAAGCCTTCATAATATGAATCTATACGCTAAACTAATGGAAAACCGGGCTAACTACCCATTTTTTTTATTTCCCATAGTATTTTGTGTACCACTTTTGGCGAAAAGTGAGCGACAAATGCAAGTTTTTAACATAGTGATACAAGGCGTTAGTGTTTCGGCTATATTTGTGGAGTTAATGAAAAATATTAGGAAATACTGTACGCTAAAAGGGCAGGTTACAGATGTTGATATAGAGAGTGAAAGCGTAATTTTTTGCACTTCACTTTCAATAAAATTAACGCTCTTGTAGAAGAAGACCAAAAACGCCAAAAAGAACTTGAAAACAGAAGGTACCAGGCTGATCAATCTTCGCAAAATACTTGCTAAATGGACTTTTACAATTTTGTCCGGATGGCTTGTAGCAGTTGTTGTGCTTCTATCTTGTAATCTTCTCAGTGATACGGTTGCGATATCTAGCCTCTTCAGGTTACTTGAAGTTGCGTTAAAGGGAATAAAATCCTTGCCAGGGAAAAAATCGGATAAAGCCCTAACAACGTTGATTGATACGTGTTCTTTGTTGATTTGTGTTTGTTTGTACGGCATCAGGTACTTTCTCCCGATACAAATGTAAGATGCGTTGATTGTTAGCGTGTTAGGCTTAATGGGCTATAAATGAGATACAAACCGTGCCTTTCTGTAGCTTATTCTTGAAAGGGTCAAGAGATTAGGTTTAAGCAGAAGCCCCGCAACACCGCTTATATTTTTTCCCATTTCCACAAGGGCATGGTTCATTACGACCAACCCTTTTTTTGTTTTCCTGGCTCGAGAGCTTCCGATGTTATAGAGTTGTCAGGCCTCTTTACAAAATCCAGTGTCTCCATAGAGGGGACGCGGAAAGAAAAAGTTGTTTTACCGGCTAGGTTCGTAATTGCAAAATCCCCTTTTGTAATGATGTCCATGCCAATAAGTAAATCTATCCCATTTAGAGTATGTTCAGCCACTTTGACAAATGGGAAGGCAACATTATTGGGTAAAAACAGATTAATTTCATAGACATGTACTATCGATACTCCACCGGCGTGAAAGGACTTCGTGTCGCCAATTGGTCTTAACCCTATCTTTTGAGCACACCCCTTGTTAATTGCGGTACCGATTGCCCCCGTATCCCATAAGCCCGTAACATCTGTCACTTCGGGGCGTTCCTTTTCACTCAAAGGATCAAACGCGGGGCAAACACCACACGGTGTTTTAAGGTCACGTAATATGCCATCAGCCTTAAAAGTGAAAGATTTGTAGGTTTGCTCCATGAACTAAGTATCAGGAAAATGCGACTCTTGAATGGAAGGACTGAGTATAAGAACTGTCCCCTCTTTCGCAGAATTGAATTAGGAATGTACCTTCCTCATATTTCTTCTCTGAGCCAAAATAAGCTTCCTCGTCAGAGTCGAATACACCCACAACTTCTTCACCAATAATAACTACGTACTTCCCCTCATACTTTTCAACAAGATCCTCTTGGTGATCAAGATAGAATTGAAATTCTTTTTCCAACATGATTGAATGATTATTTGTAGAGAAACCGACTTTGTTCAGTACAAAAGTACAAAAAACGCAAACACAAGATCATCCTCGAAACTGCGCTGCAAAAGACAGTTTTCAATTTCTTGTGCAATTCGCGTATTGTCAGCTTCAGTGATGGTGGGTCAGGTGATTCCTTGAACATTGGGGCCTTCTCCGGTAACGGCAAGGATGCGCTTTTCAATTATGTACCACCTCCCCTGCACGTGGCGAACAAACCTCAAAAGCATCGCGTTCAGGATCGTATTTCTCTTTAGTAGCCGGGTAATCAGGTCAGATTCGGCATTTCATTTTGATCTTTGCTTTGCGACGGTTTCCGCCGGGATGTTCACCAAATTTTCCGTCATTTCGGTATATACCCCGTTGAGCTTCTGTTGTATCTCAAGTGTGATGCCAATAGCCGTTATCATTCGGCAATAGGTGCGGATGTCGTTTAGGTCAAGACGGCGCTCCTTGCGATCTTTCAACCATTTGTCGCATACCTGATAGCCGCCGATGCGATAGGCATAAATTGTTGGTGAGATGGGGCCAAAATACTGTGTTTTGTTGATGTACATACGTTGTGCCTTGGCATCATAATGGAAGCCTTGTGCCTTTGTTTGAGCAATGACCGAGTCTCCTTTGCCCTCGAAATGGCAAACTGGTGAGTTGAGCTCCTCTGATATCAGGAGGTGTAGGTCGGTCAGTCGTCTGCCGAGCGATGCGATTTTTCTGAACAGCGATCTGTTCGCTGTGAAAGGGATGCGGGGGAAGTCGCTCCGCAAAAATTCAGCGTATTTTTCGCGGTAGGCGGGGGCATGCAAAATGGCGTAGATGTAGTGGAACATTTGTTCCGGAGATGGCGCACTGCCCTGCGCCTTTTCCATTGCCACCATCAGATCTGGATTGAGATTCGGCTGTCGCTCTGTTGGTCCCGGTTGAGCGAAAAGGGCTGCATGATCGGGGGCAGGGTAGAGGTAGAGGGGAAAGGTATATCCGATCTCTCTGGTTTTGTTGGAAACACAAGAACTCTCTGTAATGCCATTTGTAACCAGGCAATGCTGCCATGTTTGGCTGACAATCTGTCGGCAAGTACTAAGAACCAAATTCTCCCCAGCCAACGTGTGGCGCATCACTTTGAAGCGGGGGCTGCAAATAAAGCCCTGCGATTTGCCCGTGTAATACGTGTAGCGAATGTCAAAGGGGCGGTATAAAATAGGTGTGACCTGTTCGCGCGTGGGGCCGGACGCTCGCAAATCATCCTGGGCCCGTGCTATCTTCCAGTCTAGCGAATCTTTGCCGAGTTTATAGCCCTCCCGCGCCAGTTCCGGATCCGTTTGATAGAATGCCTGCACGGTGTTCCATATCTCTTCCTCCGACCAATGGATCGTCAGGCGGTCGCGGGCGGTAACAATGCCGACGCTATTGACCGGAAAAATGTCGGGGATGGAAACAAAGCGCAGATATTCGGCTTCGAACGCATCATCGCGGGGTGTAAAAAAATAGTGTGACGAGTGCGGATTTATTTTTTGCCATTCGGTGCTGCCGAGGTCATGATCGTCTAAATAGTCATACTTGCTTTGGCGTGTGCCGTAGCGTTCGGCATAATGTACTATTGCATCGCGCTTTTTCTTTTTGCCGCGCTTAACAAAAAAAGCGATTGCCACACCTTGCCGAATATCGAAGACATTCTTGTCAGGGCTGCCGTCGGGTGCGGCCTCCTTTTTTAGCGAATTACCGTGCAGGTCAAGAATATAGATATCGTCGAAGGTGCGCATCAGGCTTTGGCGCATGCCGCGAAAGGTGGGATTATCGAGGTAGCTGTGGTTGGTGATCATACCCACAATGCCCCGCCCGGCCTCATTGATCTTCCATTGGGCGAATCGGATGAATTTGACGTAATCGTCCTGCAACCATTTCGGATTTTTCTCGCCCAGCGGCTTGCCATCCACCATTTTGTAATCGTTGATCAATCCTCGTATCCAATCGCCCTTGTTGCTCGAATGGCCCGAATAGGGCGGATTGCCGAGGACGAGCAAGATGGGGGTCTGTTTTTTAATTACACCAGCCAAACGAGATTCCTCTGCCAGCGCAGAGAGGCCGGGCAAACGGCTCTGTTCCAGTTCTTCTGTATCAAGGGTGTTGGTAAGATAAAAAGGCACGCGCTCGTCGTCAGCGAGGCGGTGGCCGAGTTCTTCCAGGAAAAAGCTCATTTTTAGATGTCCCACTGCATAAGGCGCCATCATGAGCTCAAGTGCATAAAAATTCCCGAGAATATGGGATCGGATAAAATCTGCGCGCCCGCCACTGCCGTAATTTTTCTCAAACTCGTTAACGGCCTGTTGAACAGCCTGAGCCACAAAGGTCATGGTGCCGGCTGCGGGATCAAGCAATGTGACGTCATCGGAGGCGAGTCCATCACGTTTTTTGAATTCCGCCTTGAGGAGATTGTGCAATGAACGCACAATGTAGCCCACCACGGGTTCGGGCGTGTAATAAACCCCGCGTCGCTCGCGTTCGCCGGGATCGTATTGCGCCAGAAAGGTTTCATAGAAATGCACAATAGGGTCGCTACCCTTACCCTCGCGGTAGTAGTGGGCCAGGATACCATGTGCGTCGGCTACGGCGAGTACTTCGGCGAGGTCATCCACGCACCAGGCGAGTGGGGCGGGCAAGTCTTCCAGCGAGATAAAGCGGAACAGGTCGCGCAAGATGCCGATGGTATGTGGGATGTTGTCGAATGCGACGCGCCGATTAAAGCCCTTGCCAGATCGGGTGCGTGCCGCAAACAGGCCGTAGGTGATGGTCTGCGCGAATAGATTGGCAAACTCATCGGGCGTCAGTGACCCGATGAGGTAGGTCTGAAAGGCCTCATAGAAGCCGGTGAGGCGCTTGTCTTGTTCCTGGGAGAATTGCTCCCTGATGACATCGCGAAGGATGCGCGTGCGTTTGGCCAGTTCCACAGCGAGTGATTCGGCCGTAAATGTTTGAGGCAGCGAGAAATCCAAAAATTGACTGAGGAGGGCATCAAGATCATCCTGGTTCTCGAGGGGTGGGGTGGTGCCCAGCGCGTTGAGCGCAACGGGTCGCCCAGACAGAACGGTTTTGATGCGCTCGCCATTTCGGTACAGGCGAAACTCCAGGAAGTTGGTGAGGATGAGGTTCGGAAATGTGTCGAGATAGCGCTTGAGTTGTTCGGAATTTTCGACAGCATCCAGTCGCTCTTCAGTGGGTTTTTTGGCCTCGATATAGCCGATGATCCGGTCGGTTCCGTTCCAAAGGCGAAAATCCGGGTTTCCGCCTTCGGTAGGTCTGGGAAGGGTAGTGACGTATACGTGTGAGCGCCCGGTTGCCTCGGCCAGTTTTTTTAGCATATCTGCCAGTGGCGGATAGAAGCTCTCCTCCCGTGCGTCGCCTCGTTTGGCTATAGCAGCAAGATCGTTCAGATATGCCGAAAAGATGGTTTTATTGCTCATAAGCCTCTCGTTCCTTGGGTAGTCACTGTCCGATACTTTTTGCAGGGCGCTAAAAATATTAAATCGGTCGAAAAGTTAAGCTACTCCTTGTATTTTTTCATCAACTTTTTGGCTTTCCCGCAGAGCGATCCCGTTCTGCAAAACCGGATCGGGGAGCCGAAGGGAACCCTGTTAGCAGTGGCTTATGGTCAGTGAACGGACGGTTAGTGAAAGCAACCGGCGTAATCGCCTTGCGCCTGCAATCACGGCTCAAATGGCTGATATTCCACCAAGGCTGAACGGCCTGCAATATGAACGATGCGCCCGGTTATTTCAACACCATTGGCATCCATCAACCGCAGGTCTTCACCAAAAGAAAAGTGAACCGGCTGCTGCTGGCCCTGGTTAATGGCTATGTTCGAAGCGTAGAGATAGGTGCGCTCATGAATGTCTAAAATAGGATTGAGCCGTCCCTTTAGCCCTGGAATAGTGCCAGTGGCCTCGGGAAAAATAACTGAGCCGCCACTGGGAAGCGGTTGGAGCTCCACAGCCAGGGCGCCATCTCCTGGTACCCACCCACGCTCAAGGTGTGCGGCCGAGCCCCTGGCGGCAACGAACACGGTCATGGGCAAGTTCGTCGCATATAGATCAAGCGCTGCTTCTCCGTTCCCGTCTGTTGTGGCTCGTTTCCAGGTTTTTTCGGGAAATAATGCCAGCACATCGGCTCCTGCCAGCGGGCGACCCTCCTGATGAACCGTCACTGATACTGTAGCTGGGGTGGCCCTAGTGTCTGCGGCAGGGATCGTCAGGAACATATCTGACCCATCAAGGAGCTCATACCTGGGCACTTTACCGCTCAACGCTTCCGTCTCGCGCAGGATAATAGGCACTCCATCTCCCCGACGCTCCATGAAAAACTGACGCTCTTCAGACCCGGGGATTTCGCCAACGGACATGCGACCGAGCACAGACGCGATGGTTTCGTTGCGGGTAGCCTGCCTGTGGGCCATACTGTCAATGGTGAGGCTGTTGGCCAGGCCACCCGGCGAGTTAATTTCTATGCGGTCGGCAAACATGGACAAACGAATTCGGCTGCTGCGCATGGAATAATCCCGATGGGTCACGGCATTCACCATTGCCTCGAAAAGCGCTTCTGTGCTGTACTCCGGAAGGTCCATACGGGCGGGTTTCTTATAGGCCCCGACGCGCATATTGCGCACGATAAAGGCAACTGCTTCCGCAATTTGTCGGTTGAGGGGGCCGGTGATCGTTTGTGCATCAAGTTGGCCAGAGGCCCGGTCCGTACCGCGATAGTGGGTTGCGGTAATGCAGGCATGGGGCAACCATTGTTCCGGCGAGTGGGTACACAGGAGTATCCCCGCTACTGTGGCACGCATTGCGTCGTCCTCATCCCTGCCCAAAAGCTCAAGTTTTTCCAGTGCCGTTTCGGGGTTGGCCCGCCCACTCACGCTGAGCAGCGGTTTCCAAAGCGCTTCATCCAGTGTGCGGAACCCAGTATCTGGTACGGGTTGCTTGTCGAACCAGCGATAGCGCGCTTGTCCGCGTTTTTGGGCCAGGCGCAATCGCTCGTCGCTGGTCATTTTTCGTTTGGAACTACCCACGCGTCGAAAGCTGCCGCCCGGACTGTCATATTGGGCTGAACCTTTGGCTACTGATACGGCCAGCAGTGCTTTGCCATCAAGTTGATGGCGCGTAGTGGCTATGTCGAAGAGTGGTGGTTTGATCAAATCGGAACACAATTCCACCACCATTCCTTCCAAAGCGTTCATCTGTTCACGCGACATGCCCTGAACATTGCCTGCATCGGTAACGCCAAAAAGTAGCACACCGCCGCTGGCATTGACAAAAGCCGCTATCTCATCTGCCAGACCGTTTCGATGGGACGTCTTCGGACGGTTGCCCTGGAAGTCAACCTGCTTAAACTCCCAGTGGCTATCCTCCCCCAACTCCAGTTGGCGTTTAATGTCTTCTGTGTTCATTCGTGTTATCTTTTTCCAAATCGCATTTTTTTCGCAATAGCGATGCTCAGCCGATCGGCCTGGACCTCCTGCGCATCGCCTTGCCGGGCTAGAGCAGTGAGATCGTTCAAATATGCTAAAAAGATGCTTTTGTCGCTCACCGTATTTTTTGGTTCATAAATGGTTGGGCATAGTTTAACTTTTTTTGACGCCACCGCTTTCCTGCAAAAAGAGAGGACAGTGCTACCGGGGTGCCCTGTTTACGGGCCGGACGATCCAAATTTCTATTCCCTTTCTCTGGATGCCGAAAGTTCCGCAGCAGGCTAAAATAAGAAAAGCCGCTTCAGTTTTGAAACGGCTTTTCGATCACACAATAACGGCACCAATCACCACATCGGTGCCTGAGGAACGACTGGCTATTGACGACCAAACGTTCCTATTAAAAATGAACAGTATCATAACGTTCAAAGAAGACCGATAGTTCGACTGTGTATATTTTTTTTAAAATCAACATACTCCTGAATAGTCTTAATAACATACTTTTAATAAAAAATTGAAATACAATGATTTAAACTTCATTAATTACAGAGCTAGCTACAGAGTTAGCTCTGTAGTTTTATCTTCATGACAAAAGGAAACTGAGCTAAAAAAAACGCTTGTTTAGTCAAGCTGCGAATGACCGGAAGCTGTCTGCTGCCGCTGAATGAAGCGACTTGATATGGGAACGATTTACCCCTAAAGGTCAGCCGCCCCGCAGGCAAGGGGCCGGGGTCGCCTGCTTTTGGCAACTCACCAGTTGTTTGTCAGCACGATCAATTGCTTAACGCGATGTCAGGTCACGCAACAAGATTTAAATGGATATAATAGCATTTTGCCAGGTCTTTTCTTATTCACCCCTGGCAGAGTCAAAAAATTGATATATTTGAATTTTAGAAGCCGCTCATATGAGCTTTTGGTCATCCTACCGTTCGCAACACCAAAGATGATGAAGATATTACTTGATGTAAAAGACGATAAATTTGATTTTTTGATGGCGCTGCTTAAAAATTTCCCGTTTGTGAAAACGGTTCCACTTACTCATCCCAAGGCAATGTTTTTAAAGGGATTTAAAGAGGCAGTGGAAGAAGTAAGGCTTGCTAAACAAGGAAAGCTCAAAACGACTTCATTAAATGAGTTCCTGGATGGATTACCGAATTGAAGTAATTCCTTATTTCAGAAAGAGGACCAAACGATTGATCAAAAAATTCCCTTTTTCTAAACAAGAACTAGCCGAACTTGGTAAACAGCTCGCTGTTGATCCGAAGCGGGGGACTCCGATTGGAAAGCACTGCTACACCACTGCTATTCGGACCATTTTTTAACCTCTTACCAGTTTACCCACTGGTGAATAGACAGTATTTTTTGTTTTATCAAGTTTGAAAATAATGGCAGAATCTTTTTCTCTAACAGAAATGTATTTCACTTCTATATGTAACGTTCCATTTTTTTGGCGTATCATCAAAATAAATGCTTCTAAAAGTCTGCTTTTCTAAAAAAAGTATTTATAAAAAATTAGAGAAAAGGCAATGTACGCAATTCCCGCAAGGCATGCCAATGTCCAGTTATACATTTTTTTTCTGATTCTTATTAGATAGATAAAAGCTATGGATAACAAAGCGCCCGAAATTATAATTATGTAAGTTAAAATATGATAGCTATCCAACACTAATGCCCCATAAAGAACTTCTGAATGGTCTGAACTTTGAGCAGTAGCTTTTTCTTTTAAGTTGTTCTTTAACCAGGACGCATAACCATAAGTCAGTATAAAGCAGGTTAATAAAATTCCTATAAAAAAATACAATTTTTTATTCATCATAAGCTAATGAGTAAAATAATACTGCTCAACATATTTTTTTAACAATGGATGCCTCAAAGATAGGCAAACAAGTTTGTTTTGAGAAAGTAGTAGCGTTTGGCAAAAGAAAGGGGCGCTAGCGATTTCTTTAGCCGCCCGGTAGGCGGTTGCTTCTGACGAGTCGTTAACATTCTATTTGGAGGCTCTGGCTAACGGTGTTGACCCGGTGAGCAGTGAAGTGTTTCCCCCTGGCAGACCCTAACAGAACGCGCATATTACAAGGGCACTGTTCCATGCGCTGGACGTATTGAAGAATGCCAGGCCAAAAAAGGAGCAGTCCACCAAACCAGGGCAGCAAGTGGGCACCGGAAGAAGATCAGCAGTTAAAAGACCTGTTCTCCGAAGAATGGAAGGTTTCTGAACTGGCTAAGAAACACCAACGAACTTCCGGGGCCATCAGATCAAGATTGATTAAGCTCGGACTGGTTAAAGAGGATTGATAAACAGAACCCTTAAAGGTTATTCTAATCTTTAAGGCTAAATTGTAAAAATGTAAACTCTAAATCCAATATTTGATTACTAATATTTTTCACATCAACCAGCTTTACTCTCTTTAGGTCAATCATTTCATTTTCTGAAGATGCAGAGCATCGGGTCTTTATAACATCTATATTGGAGTTTTTACTGATAAACGCAAAAGCTACTGTGTTGTCGTATGGCTCATAATGCAGGATTGGCTTACCAAATAGATCAACTAATTCTCGTAGAGTTATTTTAAAATCCCAGACAATGGCTCCTACTTTATTGGTATCGTCATAATATACAATTTCGATCTGCTTAAATCGTTTGTCCTTTGGCACTAACGATCTTCTTGTTAAGTAAGGTTTCTTTTCCTGGTAAGGCAACTCCGTAAATAGTCCAGTAAGCCATTCTAAATCCACATCTTTTTGTAAACTTTTTTCGAAGTAATGAAAATATTCTTCCAGAGATAAATTCAAAAGCTCACTTCTTTTTATATTGTCGAGTACTGCCATGCTCATTTCGATATGTTTAGTTTTCTGCTCTTGTATTTTTAAACGCTCTCGATAAATTTTAATTTTGTTATAGATAATAAAATAACAAAGACAAATTATTAGAAATTGAACAACAATAAATACTATGATAAAGGGAATGTGCATTATTTCTTTTTTTTTGGAGGCGGGTTTTCGTGTAAACAATCGGCATAAACCCAACCTCGTGTATAGCTCCCACCAAATTTCGGTCCACGGTCATAGTAACTTACCACGTTTGCCAGTAAACTATCTTTTGTATATTTCATTACGTAAACGGCGTCATATGGTGGTAATCTTTTTAGTGATATTTTATTCGATAAATAAGGTTCTTTCCCTGATTTTAACTCTCGATAATACTGCAAATAGGGTTCTTTTAAGTTTAAATTTCCAATAATTAAAACGGGCACAGGTTTTTTTGTTCCCCTGTAATATTCATAGCAATACATTTCAGGCTTGCTCCTAACGTTCTCGTGGTGATACTTATTGATGATGGGGCCTCCTATCCCGAAAAACAAAACAAAAAAGGCTCCAATGCCGATCCATATGTTTCTCGTTTTCTTATTCATTATCTATTTTTTTCAGCTTATTGCTATTAAAGATCTTGATATTTGAACGATAGATCATCATTACTAACTGATCTTAAATTGGAGAGTAATAGAGGCAAAATGTCAGGACCATGAATTTAGGGACTATTTTTCTTTGGCAATGGTACTTTGCTATCAAGATACTGGTCCAAATTATATAGATCTTTATACTCACCTGCTCTTGAGTAGCTGTCAACTATATATTCTTCAAAAGCTAGAGTATCGTTAGATCTACCTACTTTAAATCCAAAGACTTGAACTATTGAAGGATGAATAATTACCTCGCCATTTTTTGTCCAACTGGTGCTAATTGGTTTTATTTTGCCTGCATTATCAATATAAAAAAAATTCCTCTCAGAGTATTTAAGAAATCCATCATTAGACGAAAAGTTTGTCTTTAAAATACCATTTTTTGGAATTCGGTAAATTCTTTTGTCATTATCATATTCTTTTGCTTTTCCATCCGATCGATCAAAAAATATAATAACGCGTCCTACAAATCCATCTGGTAATAAATGAGTTTCAGGTTCTGCCTTTTTGTCACATGAACTAAGAAAAATCCAACCTATGATAAAAAATAAAATGATTACTTTATTCATTTTGATGAGTTGACTTTATCATTATTTTGCAGCTTATAACTGATTTTGAGTAAATTAAATTATACTCAACTAGCTATGAACCAAAACAGTTAACACTCCAAATACAATAATCAAAAAAAGATTAATATACATTAACTTTATTATTGATCTAATTTCTTTTGTACGTTCTAAGAATGATTCATCAAAATACTTTTTTATTTCTGTAATATTAAACAAAGGAAGAGGGTTTAAATATTTTATTTTACCTAATTTAGCAATACTTTTATTTTTTTCATAAAAGTCAGGATACAATTTTTTAATATCCTGAGATAAATTCTTCATTTTAATCATAAAAACACAAAATATTATAGGGTAAGTAAATATTGCAAAGAGGACAACAGCAATATTCAAAGATATTATGTCAGATAGCAATCCGATTAACAATATTAACAGCAAGAGAGTTGTATACCTAACAATTTTTTTATTCAGTGACATTAAAAAATATTTTAGATAGATGCGAATTTAAAATTAGTTATATTAAGGAGCATGATTAAAATTAAATTCACTTTTCAATTTTTTCATCCACCTATCGTATGATTTAAGGTCTAATTGAACTGTATTTTTTCCTTTGTACTTCTGTTTGTTATCGATGTAGTAATCTAAAGAAATAGCTATTGACTTGTTATTACTCCAAATGAATGTGCCTTTTGTTATTAAAGTTGATTTTTGTTCAATTTTCACAACACTAATAGTCTTGAAACTTTCTGTGTGAATTGGTAAGTAGGGATAGATATGTGAATAAAGACCAATACCTACATAATTTCTTAAATATGATTTTTGAACTTGCTCAAAATAAAGATAAATGTTTGACCCTCCTTTATTATCAATAAATACTTCATAATTAAAGGTAGTGTCGCTAACTTTTGTAAATTCTATTTTCATCGAGATATTATCATCTTGCAACTTTACCGACTGGCTGTATATGTTGCTTGATGCAAGAGTAAGGAAAGCAACTAATAAATACTTCATTATTCAAATTTGAACTTTCCAATATCACTCCTTCCTATTTGTTTAAAAAACGTTTCCTTTTGAATTATAGATTGCGATTTTCACTCAATAGTAGGGTGTTCCTTAAGCAATAGCAACTTGTCCATCAATCTCTTTTTTAGTGTGCACTACCCGGAGCTCAGGTTTTTGCTCATGCGTTAATCGGAGACAACCTATTGTTTTCTCATTTTTTTAAGAGTAGGTGCCTCAAAGATAAAAAAAGTTTGTTTTAGGGAAAGGTTGGTCGTCTTTGCAAAAGAAAGAGCGTTTAGCCACTTCTTTAGTCGTCTGGCAGGGTGAAGTGGGAGGACTGGAGTCAATTGTTTTTGGCAATTCACCGGCATTCTATTTTGGAACAGATCTGTATCTTAGAGCCGGGTCAGCATTTTGGACAGGTGTAAAAAGGTATGATGTTATTTCAGATAGTCTTTAACTATATCATGCTTCTCTTCTATGCTAAAATCTGATAGTTCACAATTCCAAACGATATATTTATAAATTATTTCATCTTTTGACTGAATAGCTAACATGCAATTATTTTGCTTAAAATAATGTATATTGTCTATGTTTTTTTGTATAATAAAAGTGCTATCTATTTGATTTAATTGATCTCCTATTTTGAATGAAAATGGATTACATTTGAACAATTTATCTTGTACAACCAGTATGAGTACTTCTTGGTTATCATTGTCATAATTCCAAGGCATTTTTTCAAAAGAGACTGCTGCTATGGCAACAACTGCAGGCTTTAATTTTGATCTTCGATCAATCAAATTATAAAATCCATAATGAAGATTTTGCTTTAGCCCTGAATCACAACCCTGAAGTAGCTCTTGCTTATTCATTCTACCAGATGTTATATCGTTGCTTGGGTAGTACTGGCGAATGACCTCTATACTTAAATTACAATTAACAGAATGATTTGAATTTTTAAAATTTTCTACATTTTGTATATTTCCATTTGTCATTTGCGCTTTTAATTTTGAATAAAAAAAATTTATAATACCAAACAATAAAAATGTTATGGATAGAATATAAATAAAAATAATATTTTTTGCAGACCTCATAAGCTTAGAAGTAACTATCTTCTTTTCTTGATTCTATGGAATTAGAGTTATCGTTACTTACTGGAAGTTCTGTTCCCTGATCAGTACCCGTTGAAAGATTATATGCATTTCCAATATCTGCAGGAACTAGGCTAGGTTGAAATTGAAAGAAAGAGTCTTGCCCGTAATTCCTCATTTGATATGCTATTTCAATGCCCGCCACTTCTTTCAAGGGAGCTTACTCCATCACTACTTACGTTTCTGCCTGCTATGACTGTTGCCCTGTAATATCTGCTAATTCTTGGGCAAAAGGCCTTGTTTTTGTTGTCCTATCACTATTTGCTACATTTACATTTGTCCTTGCATTGCAAGCGGTTATCAAGACATTACCCCTGCAGTATGTGCTCATATAGCAATATTCGATCATGTTGTTGAGGTGCCTCAAAGATAGGAAAAAATAACTTCCCCGTTTCCTGTTCTTACTTAAATGCTTTTCTTTTTCATAATCAGATTATTAGTGTAATCTTATTTTCAGGATAAAACAAATATTAAATTATCGCTCTGTTATCTGATCCTCTTCGAGTTCCCAATAGCAATCAACTTTTCTAAAATAAAGTTCTACCTCCATTCCTTCAAGTGGATATTCAAAAATCACTTTTGCAGTATTGTTAGTTATTTTAATAGTAGTAAAATACAAAGCATATTGAACGCTATCTACGATAAATTGAATTTCTTCTCCTTCTTTTTTAAGTTTAATTTCTTTTGAAATAGAATCATTTTTAAAAATTTTTAATGGAAGTCTTTCAGGAAATTTTTCAAAATGAAAAAATTGGTTTGCCCCAGTATAATCTATCGAATTTTGCAACAAAGATTCTAATAATTGCGTTTTATTACAAGGATTTTTTGAAATTAAATTTTGTTTTTCTCCTACGCATAAAATCAAAAATATGGTTAGCATTAAAATCATATAATTTTCATTTGATAGATCTTCCACCCTTGGTTTACTTGAGTGAGTGAGGAAGGGGTCTTGATATTCGAACAGTTTTTATTTCAATAAAATTATTACTTATTCGATACTACTTTGCAAGAAAATATTAAAAATTTATTTCAATGAAATTTTATAATATTTTAGCAAATTGAGTATTGATTTGAATTCCTTATTTTTTACTAATCGTTCATATTTATACCATAACTTCTTTAAATGTTCTTTATCATTCTTTAAATACAAGTAAATAGCAAGCGTAAATTGACTATAAAGAGTTAAATCATAATTTTTAATTATTGCTGGAAAAAATTTTTTTATCCATGCCTGATGATATTGATATATTTCTTCTACATCTCTATCTGAAACAACAAAAGAATTTATGAATATATCATAAGTTAGAAAATAGTTTGCAACTATTTTAATTGAATCGGTATCAAGATAACGTTGATCTATTAGTTTCTTGTTTGCTCCTTGACAAGAAAAGACAAACAAAACAAAAACAATATTTAGTATGATTATTCGCATTACCATTCAATACTGTATTAATTTTTTATATAAGCTATAATCTCCTGTCTCATAATGTTGATATCTCTCTCCGTCTATCATAATATCATAGAACGTTCTCATATCAGCAATTTTTATTCCTTCTGTAATTGATTTTTTTTGTTTCACTTTTTGAATAAAATTATTTATGATATTTTGCTGTTTAACATTCAAGATAAATGTTGTATCAAAATTATTTGATTCTATACTTCCCTTTAGTAAAGAAAAAATGTTCACAGTATTATCTCGAACGATATATTTAAGTTAAACTCAAATAGCATATTATATATACAATCATGTCCTTTAATTTGAATAGTAAAGTAAAAATCAAAGCCTTTCCTCTTATCAACAAAGTTATCTAATAAATCAAATGTTGCTTCTTGAGATTTACAAGTACTAACAAAAAAACACTAATTAGGAGTATAAATAATCTACTTATTCTTATATTTTTTATCAATATCGTGTATAGATTTATGTGTTTTTTTAAATTTATTATTTTTTTAATATTCTCCTTGCTTTGTTCTCATAATAGATGACATTTTTTTGTTTATTTTTTTGCAATTTTTTTTAAAGAATATAAAATTTTATTTTTCATTTTACTTTGTTCAGTATTTTTAATAACTGTTATTATTTTATTCCATTCAAAGTCTAATACCGGATTACTTAATTCTTCAAGTATGTAGGTCTGATCGATTAACATATTTGATAATGCGTTTATAAATTCGTTGGGATAGTTATATACCACTTTAAACAGAACTTCATTACTAAATTCAGAATATTCCACATTATTTGAGCACGATTTGTCAAACCCTAATAAGAAACAATGAATATTCTCTCTTGTTAGTTCCTGTAAACGCTTATTTGTATTAATAACTATTTGTATATCACACTTTGTGCAATCAGGATTGTTGTGCCAGCCCTGACAAAAAGAGGAAAAGCTAAAGGAAGACAGTAATAAAAGAGCAATATATTTGATAAACCGTTCCATTTTCTATTGCTGCTCACTTATTATTTGAATTACCTTATTGATCAAAAACAAACGGACTATTCCACAGAAAGCTGACAGCCAAAAAGGATCAACGCTCAAAAAGCGACCCAGCCTCAGATCGTGCATTCTGAATTTGAAGTTGATCGCATTTCCTGCTACTTTTACTTCATCGTCCCATTCCTGGCCCTGAAAGCAGTAGGTGTAGGGGTTGCCGTTGATCTCGTTGTGGCGGTCAGGCATCAACATGCCGAAAAGACCGGAGCTACACACTCTTTTGCCCCCCTTTTTAAAGGGTACACCTTGTTTGGCATGTACCACCCGAAGCTCAGGTCTTTGGTCAGGCGGTATTCGAAGACAACCCATCGTTTTTCCGTTTTTTAGTAAGAATGGATGCCTCAAAGATAGGCAAACAAAGTCTGTTTTAAGGGAAGGTTGACTGTTTGGCGATTTTTTTGCCCCTTCTTTGCTGCCCTGTAAGCAGCTTAGGGACCGTAGTCGGTTGCTTCTGGTAAGTGGTCGGCATTCTATTTGGAAGCTCTGGCTGGTAGTGTAGATCCTCTGAATGGGAGATCTTCCCTAAGAATAGTCCGCTAAAGCGTGGAAATTACAAGGGCTTTATTTCATGCGCTGGAAGCGGTGAAGGGTGCAAAGGCTAAAAAGCCGCTACCTGAACGACAGCGCGAGAAGTGGACGGAGCAGACAGATCAGCAGATAACCGAAGGTTTCAAAAACGAAGTAAAGGTTGGCGAACCGGCTAAGATCCGTCAAGCACTTCAGGAGCGATCAGATCGCGGTTAAGGAAGCTTGGTCTTATTGAGGAATAAAAGCCCAAGCGGAACGCCTGGGCTTTGACTACCTGTATTTACTCTTAAAATATCTACTATGAGCTATCTTTTCCCTCCGCTCAGGTTTTCCCTTGATTATCCTATAGACGATATAGATTACTTTGAATGCAAGAACAGCAATAAGTATGTATAGAATATAAGTCAGTTATTTATAATTAAAAAGTACTCCTAATCCCCTCTTTGCCACCTTCAATCTCATATTTTCAATGTACTTTAAAAATTTAAAATCATCATCTGAAATCATTGTAAAGGGATCGTCTAAAACTTCCATCTGCAAAGGCTCTCTGAGTTCTATACTACCTGTGGAGTTTTCAAGCAGTAAGATACTTTCTCCACCTTTTTCTTTATATTGCTTTATGTCGTTAATGTGATACCGATTTTCTTTTAACTCGACATATAGCTGATCATCTAATCGATAGAAAAAAACCTTTCCCACTGACAGTTCTTTATAAACCCCGTCTATTGCTTCATCTTGATCTGATTCATATGATCTTACTATGATTCGACTGGAAGGATCATAGTTAATACACTTTTTAAATAAATCGAAGTTTCTTAAAATCATAGAATTAAAATCCTAAATCTTTACCACCCGTTCTAGAGGCTGAGTTTATAATATCATCCCAACTTGCACCCTTTCTTTTTCGCAAATATTTAATAGTCGGGCCCATTTTATCCCCGTACCTAGCCATATTTCTTGCGTGTATCTGTTTTAGTAACTCGGGAGGAGTAGCATCCTTATAGACTGTTCCTAAGTACCTTCTTTGGGCATGCAAGACCTTTGCAACCACTTCTTTTGAATAACCTTGTTTAAGCATTGTTTGCCCCATGCCTTGCAGATTACCAACAGACTTCATGTAGGCCTTACGTATCAAGGGCAACTCAGATTGCATCATACTTGAGCCTCTAGTGCTTGGAAGTTTTGCTGGACTGTACATCGCTATAATCATTCCAACATTTTCTGGACTAAAGGTTCCCTGCATGTACAGGGTTTTTGTTTCACTAACTAATTGAGACCTTAGACCGCTTAGTTCAGTCAAAGCTGCATTTGACAATTTTCCTGAGTTAACCATTTCAGAAAGCATATCTGCAGCGCCCGTATTGTGTTTTTGCAAATAGGCTTGATCCTTAATGATAGTATTCACTTGTTTTCCAAGCGCATTCAAGCCACCATCCTCATTGAATAACATTGATCGTTGTTCATCAAAAAATTCAAAACTTGAAAAATCTGTATTTCCACCGTTCTGCTTCATCAAACTATTTGCTGTTTTTTCAGCTTTAGACCCCATTGTCTCACAATCGGTTTGATCAGGACAGTCGCCATAAATGTCGGTAAGGTTAATAGGATTGTTAAAGACAAAGGCGTAAGGACTCTGATCTGGAAACTTCGCCATTTCTGGGTCTAAACTGAACCAAAGACCCAAACGAGGATCATACTGTCTCCAAAGTGTAGTGTAGTGTTTTCCAGTGCCCTTGACCTCTTCATCGCGCTCCATCCCATTAAAGCCATACGTGTACGGGTTGCCATTGAGCTCGTCGTGGCGATCCGGCATCAACATGCCGAAGGGGTACGAACTACGCACCCTTTTTACCCGATCGTTGGAGGCCACAGCCTTTTTAGCATGCACCACCCGAAGCTCAGGTCTTTGATCATGCGTTATTCGAAGACAACCCATCGTTTTCCCATTTTTTTAAAGAGTGGGTGCCTCAAAGATAGAAAAGTTTGTTTTAGGGAGGGCTGCTTTTGCAAAAGAAAGGGGCACTCAGCGATTTTTTCTTCCTTCTTTGCTGCCCTGCGGGCGGCTCGGGGGGCTTTTCGTTGCTCGCTTTTAGCCAATCGTCGGCATTCTATTTGGAGGATCGGTTCCCCTTAGTTCCGTAAAAAGTGTTTTTTTAATAAATTATTGAAATACAAGTTTTTATATGACATAAACTACAGAGCTAACTCTGTAGATAGCTCTGTAGTTTTGCGCTCACGACAACAGAAAAAAATGAGCAAATAAAAACAGCTGTTTAACCAACCTGCGAACGATCGGAAGCTGTCCGCTGCCGATGAATGGAGTGATGGACTTGATATGGAAACGGTTTGTCCTTAAAGGTCACTTCTTTAGCCATCCTAATCCTTGATTATTTAATTTCTCAGATTCGGTATCACTGAGATATAATAGGGGAATGCTTTTAAAGGCTACTTTTCTTTACTTAAATAGAAAAAAAATCCTTTACGCGGTATTATTATTGAGGTTTTACTCATTTGCAAGATAGTCCATCTAAAGGTTAACGAATCTTTGTTAACATGAATAGGAGGGCTTGAGCATTTTAAATCATACACTACAATACTATCTTCATTAATTGATAACGAACTTGTTTGCCTATAATAATCATACAAAAAATAATCCTTCTCTTCAATTTCATAATTGTAATTTGGAGAATGGCAAGTGTCATCGAACATTATAGCGATATCAGAACTTAATATCACTCTTCTGTTCAAATACCTTTGAGCTTTCTTGTCTGAAAAAGCACCTGTTCCATCTCCAGATTTGTATGATTTTACTATCCATTTACCATATAGTAAGTTGTTTGAAGATAATTTACTTGTTTTTTCAATTTGAACAAAGCCATCAGTACTGGAAAAATGTTTATATAGAAGTTGATCATTACAGCCGTAAATTGTATTGGCCAATAATAAAAAAATGATTAGGTTCATGAGTAGTTGAGGGGTTTGTTTCGGATCATTTGCAGGAGCAATTTATACAAATCCTGATTTCTGTAGCTATATCTGAAATCGGTTTGCTTTAAATAGATGTATAGGAAGCAAAAATTGAAAACAACAAAATAGATCGCTACTGAAAGAAGTGAACCCAGAAGAGACCGGTTTACTTCTCTGATTTTTTTCCGGTGCTCTTCATTGTCTACCTTTTTATATTTAAAAACGGGTAATAGATACAAAACAATATTCCAAAAAGTTAGGAAAGTGATGTTTTTTTCCTTACTTATTTGGCCTTGTTCCTGCATTTTCAGTCGAACATTGTGCAGCTTGATCTTTTGATAAATTGAGTTGTAAGAAAAATAGATCATTCCCAACGAGTAAATCAAAAATAGAATAAGCAAAATGTACATTATTTCTTCTTTTTTGAAGGTGGGTTTTCATGCAAACAATCGGCATAAATCCAGCCCCGTGTATAGCTCCCACCAAATTTTGGCCCACGGTCGTAGTAACTCACCACGTTTGCCAGTAAACTATCTTTTGTATATTTCATTACATAAACAGCGTCGTATTGCGGTAGTCCTTTTAGCAGTATCTCATTGGGTAAAAATGGTTCTTTTCCCGATTTCAACTCTCGATAATACTGCAAATAGGGTTCTTTTAAGTTTAAATTTTCAATAATTAAAACCGATACAGGTTTTTCTGTTCCCCTATAATATTCATAGCAATACATTTCAGGCTTGCTCCTAACGTTCTCGTGGTGATACTTATTGATGATGGGGCCTCCTACCCCGAAAAACAGAACAAAAAAGGCTCCAATGCCGATCCATATGTTTCTCGTTTTCTTATTCATTATTTATTCTTTTCAGCTTCTTCTGCTCCCTTACGATAGGCTTTGGAAGTTCAAATTCCATCAGATTTAATGACACTCTGATCATCAGCAATGAGATAATCCCTATCTCACAGAACAAAAATAGTTTTTTTTGGTGTATGATGCGGCATAGGTATATCGTTCACCTCGGTTTTGTTTTTCCGATCCCCTGATGACCGGAACCACCTCACCTAGAGTGTGTTCGGTCGGTTCCAATGAATAAAAAAAGCCCTGTATTGCCCAAAAGTCGTTTAAAAAAGATCATGCATAAAGATGAAAACAACAAAATAGATCGCTACTGAAAGAAGTGAGCCTAGGAGAGACCGGTTTACTTCTCTGATTTTTTTCCGATGCTCTTCATTCTCTACCTTATTTATATTTAAAGGCGGGTAATAGATACAAAACAATATTCCAAAAAGTTAGGGAAGTGATGTTTTTTTCCTTACTTATTTGGCCTTGTTCTTGCATTTTCAGTCGAACATTGTGCAGCTTGATCTTTTGATAAATTGCGTTGTAAGAAAAATAGATCATTGCCAACCAGCAAACAATCAAAAATAAAATAAAAAAAATGTGCATTATTTCTTTTTTTTTGGAGGCGGGTTTTTATGTAAGCAATCGGCATAAACCCAGCCTCGTGTATAGCTCCCACCAAATTTCGGTCCACGGTCATAGTAACTTACCACGTTTGCCAGTAAACTATCTTTTGTATATTTCATTACATAAACAGGATAAGATATTGGCATCGTTTTTAAAGGTACACCTATTGGAGGATTAGATTTAGGGACTGCTTCTCGCTTTTTATGATAGTTAACTAATGCATCCTTATATTTTATGTTTTCTATTATCAGAACTGGATTTGCAGAGGCCAAATACGTTTGATAACAATACATTTCAGGCTTGCTCCTAACGTTCTCGTGGTGATACTTATTGATGATGGGGCCTCCTACCCCGAAAAACAGAACAAAAAAGGCTCCAATGCCGATCCATATGTTTCTCGTTTTCTTATTCATCATTTATTCTTTTCAGCTTCTTCTGCTCCCTTACGATAGCCTTTGGAAGTCCAAATTCCATCAGATTTCAATGATACCCTCATCATCAGTAGTGAGATAATCACTATCTCACAGAACAAAAATAGTTTTTTTGGTGCATGATGCGGCATAGATATATCGTTCACCTCGGTTTTGTTCTTCCGATCCCCCTGACGGCCGGGACCACATCACGTAGAGTTAGGTCGGTGTCGATGAGTGAAGCCTTTAAATATATGCTTGAATACGGTATTAACTACAGAGATAGTTACAGAGCTAGCTACAGAGTTAGCTCTGTAGTTTCGCCTTCATGACAAAAGGAAAGCGAGCGAATAAAAAGACTTGTTCAACCAACCTGCTAACGACCGGAAGCTGTCCGCTACCGCTGAATCAAGTGACTTGATATGGGAACGATTTACCCCTAAAGGTCAGCCGCCCCGAGGGCAGCGTGGAGGGCCGGAGTTAATCCTGACGTGGCTATCACCCCTGGCGATCAACCGCATCAGGTCAGCCTTCGCCGCAGCAGGGAGGTATAGATCAGGGCTGTACCGAACATGATCAGGCTGTAGGTGGCGGCGGGTATCTTGACCAGTCCGCCACCAAACAACAGATCAGCTACCGCAATGGCGAGTGCTCCATTCTGCAACCCACATTCGATCGCTATGGCAACCTTCTGTTTCGGGCCGGTGGCAAAGCTATGGGCCAGGAGCAAGGCGATCGCCATCATCAGCAGGTTGAGAACCAGAGTTACCAAACCGGCCTGGGCAAAATAGTCCACAAGGTTGGTGCGTTCCTCAATAATAACGCCAGCCAGGATCAGGATGAAGAGCACCGTAGCTATCTTGTTAAAAGGTTTCTCCAACCGCAGTGCTAAACGCTCGGCAAAGCGCCGAACGAGCAGGCCGATCAGGACCGGCACCACGGCCATCAAAAACACCTTGATCGCGGCGTCCACTACCGAAATATCCTTTTCCACCAATTCGCCCAGAAAATGGTCATAGGAGAAAACCAGGATGAGTGGGATGCTTACCACGCTCAGCAGGCTGATAACTGCGGTCAGCGAAATCGACAATGCAACGTCGCCCCGCCCAAACGCCGTTAGGATATTTGAGGTTACCCCTCCCGGGGCGGCGGCAATGATCATCAGGCCAAGGGCCAGTTCGGGCTCCATCGGCCAGAGGCTGGCCAGGACGAAAGCTACCGTTGGCAACACTATGATCTGAGAAAGGGCGCCAATCACAAAATCGCGCGGGTAGCGTACCACACGGGCAAAGTCGCCGAAAGTGAGCGCGATCCCAAGGCTGAACATAATGAAGGCCAGCGCAAGCGGTAGCATAACCTTACTAATAAATTCCATAGTTTGAGGTGGTTCTGGTCGTCCGAACAGTTTTTTGTCGGGCGCAAGTTATCCATTTTTGCATTAGGGCGAGGAGATCATAGGAAATTTGAATAGCAAAAAAGCTGAGCTAAATTATCCGTTTGGTACTAGGCTGGGCCGTGGTATAGATCATACCAGGCGTTAGATCGTCAGACAAGGAATGATCCCCGCGATCATTGTGATAGTTAAAAAGCTGTGTTTTTTACTATGCCTTCAGCTCAATCCTATACTGCAGGTGATAGGCAACTAATCTGTCCACTGGTTTTTTGATCACCCTGCCCAATTTAACATCAAGATCCCTGCAGGCTTTCCGAAGTAGGGGTTCCATGTGATAAGCTACGGAACCGACAAATTTCGCAGTGGTGTTTTTGGATTCGGGATAACACAGGACATGCGTTTTTAAAAAAAGAAGGAATCCTTCATAGATGATCCTGGCAAAAAAGGGATGCTCCTGATGCCTGGACACGAATCGGGCGAATCCGGCCAGGTACACATTTGGGTTCGGCTTACGGTACACATGATCCATGATCTCGTTCTTGTTGGTGTGATAGGTGGCCAAAAAATCAGCTTCAATTTTTTTCGGCAACTGCTTGTACAAAAAAGCGCTCAGGAGTTTTTTTCCCAGGTAGGAGCCACTGGCCTCATCGCCCAGAATAAAGCCAGGCGCGGGCATTTCCTCCCGCAGGGAGTTGCCGTCGAAATAACAGGAATTCGAACCTGTCCCTATAATGCAGGCGATCACGGGTTCACCATCGTAGGTGGAATAGGCCGCTGCGACCAGATCGTGGTTAACCTCAACCACAGCATTTACGAACACTTGCGCGAGACCGCATTTGATTTCGTTTTTCAACGGTTCCGTTGAGCACCCGGCACCGTAGAAGAAGATCATTTCGACTTTCCTGCGGAGCTTTTGCACCCACGACAGATCGCACAGGTGTGCGGCTACGGAACGGGCATTGTGAAAATAGGGGTTGAATCCCGTCGTGGAAAAACGATCGGCTTCTGTTCCATCCCTGCTCAACAGCACCCAGTCACACTTGGTGGAACCACTTTCTGCAATCAAGATCATAAATAATGGCATATTGGCCGGGCGGACTGTTGGATCAAGGGCACACGCGGCATATTCCTGCTTCATTATCGTAGCAATTTACGATTTTTGGCAAACTATCCGAGATCAGGCAGACCATCAAATCCAGACTCCAAACCTATTCAACAGGTACGAAATGCTTCAAAGGGCTTTTATGTGCCGGTTTTGCGCTTTGGGGATCCGAATGGATGAAGAAAAGTGAAGAGTACGGGGAACCTCTTCGCCTTTTTGGAGATGTAGATGTTCACGGGAGTAAATTCCTAAATTTGCTGCATGATTACACAGGACCAGTACAAAGACCTGACCGGGCGCGTTGATGCGCTAAGGAGGTATCTTTGACGTTGACCAAAATAAATTACTGATCGGCGTAGAGGAGCAGAAAACTGCTGAACCTGGGTTTTGGGATGACCCAAAAGTTGCCGGGGCTCTGATGAGGAAGATCCGCCGGATGAAGTTCCAGGTAGAGACCTATGAGGAGATCGAAACCATGAAGGATGATCTCGGGGTATTGATGGAGTTCCATGAAACGGGAGAATCCTCCGAAGAAGAAATATATGAGGCCCACGATAAGCTGAAGGCGAAAGTGGAGGACCTGGAATTCCGGAGCATGCTGCCAGCCGAAGAGGACGTGATGAGCGCTGTGCTGCAGATAACCTCTGGTGCCGGGGGAACCGAAAGTTGCGATTGGGCATCAATGCTCCTGCGTATGTATATGATGTGGGCCGGGAAGAAAGGCTTTAAGGTTACAGAGCTCAATTATCAGGAAGGGGATGTGGCCGGAGTCAAGACGGTGACTATTGAGATCAACGGCGACTATGCATTCGGCTATCTGAAAGGTGAGAATGGGGTGCATCGCCTGGTGCGGATCTCTCCGTTCGACAGTAATGCGCGGCGTCACACTTCCTTCGCTTCCATCTATGTGTACCCGCTGGCCGATGATACCATCGGGATCGAGATTGATCCGTCTGACATCGAATGGAATACTTTCCGAAGCGGAGGGGCCGGTGGCCAGAATGTGAACAAGGTGGAAACCGGGGTGCGCCTGCGACACAGACCTTCGGGCATCGTTATCGAAAATACCGAAACGCGCTCACAGCTCAGTAACAAGGAAAAAGCCATGCAGCTACTGAAGTCGCAGCTTTACGAACTGGAACTTGTAGCGCGTCGGGCGAAACAGAACGAAATTGAGGCCGGAAAGAAAAAGATCGAGTGGGGTTCTCAGATCCGTAACTACGTATTTCATCCCTACAAACTCGTCAAGGACATGCGCACACAGTGTGAAACCAGCGATGTGGATGGGGTAATGGATGGGGATCTGGACAGATTCATCAAGGCTTATCTCGGGCAGGAAGCCAGTCCGCTGCAAACAAAAACAAATGGATCATGAGCATGGAGACCTGCCACAGCCCAAAGTGCTTAGGAACCAGTGGACACTTCCGCTTTTTTTCTGGCCCCGTCGTGGAACAGATCAATGAAGTATCCGAAGATCCAAAAAGGAAGAAAACCAGCGATGAAGAGCATCAACCAGAACGCCATTAGGAAAACAGCCAAAAACAGGAGGAATCCGATAAACATGGTTCAGTTCTTTTTGAGTGGTCAAATTTAGTAATTAACCTTATAAAACGAATCATGGATTACCGCATTGAGAAAGATACCATGGGAGAGGTCCAGGTCCCTGCCGGCAAGTACTGGGGCGCCCAAACCGAAAGATCACGAAACAACTTTAAAATTGGTCCGGCCGCAAGCATGCCGCTCGATATCGTTTACGGCTTTGCCTATCTGAAAAAGGCTGCCGCACATGCTAATTGTGAGCTTGGAGTGCTTTCCGGGCAAAAGCGCGATCTTATTGCACAGGTATGCGACGAGATCCTTGAAGGAAAGCACGACGATCAGTTTCCCCTGGTGATCTGGCAAACCGGTTCCGGAACACAGTCCAACATGAATATGAATGAGGTGATCGCCAACCGGGCCCATGTACTTCGGGGTGGAACCCTCGGTGAAGGTGCATGCATGATCCACCCGAACGATGATGTGAACAAGTCGCAATCAAGCAATGACACCTTTCCGACCGGAATGCACATTGCCATTTACAAGCGGGTGGTTGAAACCACCATTCCGGGTGTAGAGAAGTTACGCGATACTTTAAAAGGGAAGTCAGATGCCTTTGCGAACGTTGTGAAGATCGGCCGCACGCATTTAATGGATGCCACCCCGTTAACGCTGGGGCAGGAATTTTCAGGTTACGTGTCTCAGCTGGATCATGGAATACGCGCTCTGAAGAACACGCTTGTGCACCTGAGTGAGCTGGCACTCGGAGGTACTGCGGTCGGAACCGGAATGAACGCACCGAAAGGATATGCAGAACTCGTGGCGGCCAGGATCGCCGGGTTCACCGGTTTACCCTTTGTAAGCGCAAAAAATAAATTCGAGGCCCTGGCGGCACACGATGCGCTGGTGGAGACCCACGGTGCACTTAGGCAGTTGGCCGTATCACTGAATAAAATAGCAAACGATATTCGCCTGCTTGCAAGTGGACCCCGATCGGGGATCGGTGAGATCGCTATTCCGGCAAATGAACCGGGAAGCTCAATCATGCCGGGCAAAGTAAATCCAACCCAGGCTGAAGCTCTGACCATGGTTTGTGCCCAGGTGATCGGAAACGACGTGGCTGTTGCTGTCGGAGGTGCCCAGGGACACTGCGAACTCAATGTATTCAAACCAGTAATGGCGGCCAACCTGCTGCAGTCGGCCCAATTGATCGGTGATGCCTGTGTAAGCTTCAATGACTATTGCGCAGTCGGAATAGAACCAAATTACAGAAATATCAATGCGCACATGAATAACAGCCTCATGCTCGTGACTGCCTTGAATACCCGGATCGGATACGAGAAAGCAGCAAAGATCGCCAAGGCAGCATATGAGAATGGTACGAACCTGAAGGAAGAAGCCATTAACCTCGGTTTTTTAACCGGGGAACAATTCGACGAATGGGTTCGTCCGGAAGACATGACCGGAAACCTGAAATAACCTGTGGCAGTATAAAAGCTGATATTTTACGGCCTTTTATTTGGGTGCTTCACCCAGGAAGTCCAGCGCCCGCCGGATCTGGAGGTCAACATCCTTAATTCTCAAAATACTGAATATGACCGATCGCTTTCGCCCATCCGCGAATCCTTCCCAAACAGTCCGGGCATCCTCATCCTGCTCAAGCAGTGCTTCAAGCACTTCAGGGATCTCAACCCCTAAAGGGAGCGGATGCTCCTGTACCTTATAGCGAAGCATATCACCTGGCTTCTTGCGAAGCGATCTCAAATAGCGTCTGGCGAGCATGGAATAATAGTCGCCATCCCCAAAGGCTGTTAGCCCGCAGGGGACCTGCTCACCATTTTCCAGGGTAACCAGGAGCCTTGTTCGGTTTTGCTTTGAAAAGGTGGCGACGATCCCGGCCGGGATCCGAAGTACGGAATATGCCGACATATTGCCCGGAAGTTGCTCAATGGGGGCCTCTATTTCAATGATCCGTGACATGAGCTAGCGAACCGTTAAACGTATTTGTCGCCTTTTCCGATCTTGGTATCCGCCACAAAATGCTTGATCATTTGCTCGTCTTCCTTTTTGCAAATGAGAAGGGTGTTGACAGTATTGACCACTATAAAATCCTCAAGCCCCTGGATCACCACGAGCTTTTCTCCTGAAGTGCTGATCATGTTTCGCCTGCTGTCGTACAGCATCACATTTGTACCGCCCACTGTGGCGTTTCCATCACCGTCATGCTCCAGATGCGTGTACAGCGATCCCCAGGTTCCCAGATCCGACCAGCCAAATTCAGCTGGCAGGGTGTAGACATTTCTGGCCTTCTCCATGATCCCGTAGTCAATAGAGATATTTTTGCACGAGGGGTAGATCCGACTGATAAAGGAGCGTTCCCTGCTTGTATTCAAAAGTTCCTTTTTTTCTCCGAAGAGCTGACCGATTTCCGGCAGGTGGCTGCTAAACGACTTAATAATGCTGCCGGCACTCCAGATGAAGATACCGCTGTTCCAGAGAAAGTCTCCGCTCTCCAGAAATTTCTTCGCCAGATCGGGACTGGGCTTCTCCGTAAATGTCTTTACCTTGCATACCTCCTTATTCCCCAGGGTCTGGTCTTCATTAAACTGAACGTATCCATATCCGGTGTCCGGCCTGTCCGGCCGGATGCCCAGTGTGAGCAATACGTCGTTGTTTGCTGTGGTTTCCAGTGCCAGATCAATCACCCGTACGAATTCGTCTTCCTTGAGGATCAAATGATCCGATGGTGCCACCACGATGTTCGCTTCCGGATCCAGGCCATGGATCTTGTACCCTGCATAGGCCACGCAAGGTGCTGTATTGCGACGCGCCGGTTCCAATAGGATCTGATCGTTCCCAACGTCTGGTAACTGCTCCTTTACCAGGTCCCGGTACTGCACATTCGTTACGATGTACACCTGCCCCTTCGGAGTAAAGCGCAGCATCCGTTCATAAGTCTGCTGGATGAGGGTCTTACCGGTGCCGAGGATGTCAAGGAATTGTTTGGGATTGTTGGTGCGACTCATTGGCCAGAAACGACTGCCAATTCCGCCAGCCATGATGACACTGTAGGTATGGGTGTTCATCGCATGGATCTTGCTGGCACAAAGCTATAAAAATAAAAGTACGGGGGGTGGGAGGGTGCCTCTGTCGATACCTGTCGGGCAGGTTCAGGGTGGGCTACCTAGCCCTTCCCGCCGCAGGCGGAAAACCCCATACAGCCTATTTCAGGATAGGAGTTGGTAGGTGATCAGACTCGCGAGATAGGCCATGGCGCCCATGAAAAGGAATTGCGCCAGGGGCCATTTCCAGCTGCGGGTTTCGCGCCGGACCACTGCTACGGTACTCATGCACTGAAGGGCGAAGGTGTAAAAGACCATCAGGGAGAGTCCCGTTGCCAGTCCATATTGTCTTTTACCCGTGACCTGATCCACCTGAGCTTGCATTTTTTCGCGGATCGATCGCTCGTCGTTAGGATCGCCGACACTGTAGATCGTCGCCATTGTTCCCACAAAAACCTCCCGCGCTGCAAAACTCGTGATCAGCGCGATCCCGATCTTCCAGTCGTATCCCAGCGGGCGGATCACTGGTTCAATAGCCTTGCCGATCATCCCGGCATAGGATGACTCCAGTTTTTCGCTTCCTTTTGCGCTGGCCTCAGCGGCTGAAAGACTTCCATTAGCCTCCAGGGCATCGTATTTGGCATTGACCTGCTCCATACGATCGGCCGGGCCATAGCTCGAAAGGAACCACAGCACTACTGAAATGGCGACGATGATCTTACCTGCGTCGAATAGGAAAATGCGCACTTTTTCCACCAGCGTGTAGCCGATCGTTTTCCAGTCGGGCCATTTATATCCTGGCAGCTCCATCACAAAAAAGCTCCGGTCTGCTTCGTTCAGCCACAGGTTCAGCAGGAAGGCCACCACAATTGCCGCCACGAATCCGAGCAGATACAAGCCCATAAGAATAAGCCCCTGTACGCCAAACATACTCCATCTGGCTTCGTTCGGGATCACGAGCGATATCAACAAGGTATATACCGGGAGCCGCGCTGAACAGCTCATCAGCGGGGTGATCAGAATGGTGATCAGGCGTTGCTTCCAGCCACTGATACCACGCGTCGCCATGATCGCTGGAATGGCACAGGCGAATCCTCCTACAAGCGGGATCACGCTGCGGCCATTCAACCCAAAACGACGCATGAGCTTGTCCATCATGAAACTCACACGCGACATATAGCCGGTGTCTTCCAGCAGGGCAATGAAAAAGAACAGAAAGGCGATCTGCGGCACAAAAACCACCACACCACTCAACCGGCCAGTATCCCGTCAAGCAGCAATCCCGTCAGCATGCCTGGAGGCAGCGATCTAGCCAGGAATTCGCTCAGCTCCGTAAAAACATACTCGATCCACTGCATCGGTAAGGTGGCCCAGCTAAAAATGGCCTGAAACACTACGAACAGAATGGCAAAAAAGATCAGGTATCCCAAAACCCGGTGGGTCAGAATGTTGTCGATCCTATCTGTCAGATGCTCACGCGGACTCTTCAACTGCTGCACGTTCCGTCCTGTGATCTTCCGGACCAGCTCATAACGCCTCCTGCTCTCCTCGGCCTGGAAACGATATGGCCTGAACCCATGCCTGTTCACTAGCTCGCGGATCCACTCGCTCCGATCCGGATGATTCCTGAAATAGCTGATAAACTTGTAGTTACAGGCTACCTGAAATGCTGCATAGTTACTGTTCACCCTGACCGAATCACGCACCTTCCCGAGCAAACCGGGTGAAAACTGCCCCACTTGAATAAAGTCCATATCCGCCCGTGAGGGCGGATGCATGATGAGGTCCAGCAGTGGCTTCAGGTCCGATTTCCTACGTGCGTTCATCAGCACAATCGGAACACCCAATTCCCTCTCCAGCTGTTTGATATCGAATTTCAATCCATCCTTATTGGCCAGGTCCGCCATATTCAGCACCAATACCGTGGGCATATTCAGCTCGATCACCTGCGTGGCCAAAAACAAGCTCCGGTTCATATTGGTACTGTCGGCCACTACGATCACCTGGTCAGGATAGTCGGGGTTTTCTGGGTCACAGAGCACTTCAAAGGTTACCAGCTCGTCTGCCGATTTTGGATATAAGCTATAGGTTCCCGGTAAGTCCATGATCCCGAACTTCTCCTTTTGTCCGGATCTTCCCCGAAGGGTCAGAGTACCCGATCTTTTGTCGACCGTAACCCCCGGGAAGTTTCCCACGCGCTGATTTAACCCGGTGAGGGCATTGAACAGGGTGCTTTTACCGCTGTTCGGATTGCCAATAAGGGCGATCTTTTTTTGATTGGAAGCCACGATCAGATTTTCTCGATACGTACTGCCGAGGCCTCATCAAGCCGCAGGGCCAGCACGCTGCTGCCGATCCTGATCGCAATCGGGTCCCCGGGCGGAGCCTTGCGTACCACGATGATCAGCTCATTGGGGATCATTCCGAGCTCCATCAGCTTCAATGCCACGTCTTCTTCATCATACGATTTGATCAAGGCGCGTTCGCCGATGGCGAGTTGGTCAAGGGTCAAGGTAACTATTTAGATTGATTCTAAGCGCCAAAAGTATAGAATTGAAGCCAAACAACTGACCGCTTTCAGCTTTTTAACGGTTCTTCGGCGGAATCTACCTTTCCGAAGCCCGGGCAATCACAGCTTCTTTTTCCGGCCGAGCAGGCAGTCAAAAGGAAAAGCCCCAAAAGCAGGGAGATGCAAATAAGTTTTCGGATTGACATTCGTTCCATTGAGGTTATGTAAATTAATCATTTATTTTAGTGCAAAATTGTCGAAATGAGATTTTTCTTCCATGTCGGGAGGTATTTTTTCCTGCTTTCACGCGTGCTGCGAATACCGGAGAAGTGGTCGGTGTTTCGCAGGGAGCTGATCCGTGAGGTCTGGGATATCGGCGTGAACTCCATGGGCATCGTGGTTTTCATTTCAATATTTGTCGGTGCAGTCGTTGCCCTGCAGCTGGCTTTCAATATCCAGGACAGTCCCTTCCTGCCAAATTGGTACATTGGCTACGGAACGCGTCAGTCCCTGGTCCTCGAATTCTCCCCCACGATGATTTCCCTCGTTCTGGCCGGTAAGGTCGGGTCCAGCATTTCCTCCAACATCGGCACCATGCGCAGCTCCGAGCAGATTGACGCGCTTGAGGTGATGGGGGTGAATTCAGCTCAGTTCCTGATCCTTCCGAAGATCGTCGCGGGCATTTTCTTTAATCCACTGCTCATTATTCTCAGCCTGGCGGCTGGAATCGTAGGTGGGGTGGTGGCAGGTCCCCTCACCGGATTGTGGACCATTGGGGAATTTGTCGATGGAGCCACTCTGGAATTCAATACCTACAGCTTTACCTACGCGATGATCAAAACGGTCATCTTCGCCTTTGTCATAGTAACGGTTTCATCCTATCACGGATATTATACCAAAGGGGGGTCACTGGATGTCGGACGATCAAGTACGCAGGCAGTCGTATTCAGTTCCATCACCATCATCATCCTCAACTTCGTTCTAACCCAGGTACTGTTATGATCACGGTCGAAAACATCACCAAGAGTTTCGGATCCAGGCAGGTGCTCAAAGGGGTGAGTGCCCGGTTTGAGGAAGGAAGAACGAATCTGGTCATCGGCCAAAGCGGGAGTGGAAAAACCGTTTTGATCAAAAGCATGGTCGGACTCTATCGCATTGACGGAGGTTCCATTGAATACAACGGAAGGAACCTGAACCACATGGATTATGAAACACGAAAAAAATTGCGTCAGGAAATTGGCATGATGTTCCAGGGCGGAGCATTATTTGACTCCATGACCATTGAAGAAAACATCATGTTCCCCCTGAACATGTTTTCGGCCATGTCGGCCAGTGAGAAACTTGATCGCGTGAATTTTTGTCTGAAACGTGTGAATCTGGATAACGTCAACGATCTGCTTCCTGCCGAGATCAGTGGGGGAATGCAAAAACGGGTGGCGATTGCGCGCTCCATTGTCATGGAACCAAAGTACCTGCTGTGCGATGAGCCGAACAGCGGGCTGGACCCCCAGACAGCTATCGTGATCGATAACCTCATTCAGGAAATCACACATGAATTTAATATCACAACGGTTATCAACACACATGATATGAACTCGGTGATGGAGATCGGAGAACACATCGTGTTCATCAGGGAAGGGTATAAAGCCTGGGAGGGAGGCAGTGAGGAACTGGCAACTACCAGCAATGAAGCGGTCAGTAATTTTGTCTTCAGCTCGGATCTTATGCGAAAGATCCGGGGAAGGGTCCAATAAAAAAAGCCGCTCATTCGAACGGCTTTTTCCTTATCGTACCTGTCTTGATATCCTAGCGGGCCAGTACCATCTTCCTGGTAACAGTCCCACCATTCACATTCAACCGGTAGTAGTAGATACCCTCAGCCAATGCTGAACCGTCCACCTGAATAGTGTGGGTCCCGGCCATTTGCCGTCCTTCTTCCGAGCGAAAGACCACGGCACCGGTCAGGTCGTACACTTCCAGGGAAACCTGATCGGCTCCATCAAGTGTATATTCAATATGGCTTATTTCACTGAATGGATTCGGGAAGTTTTTCACAGAATGGAGGTTCTGTGGCAACTCTTCAACTGATACATTGTGTTCAATGGTCAAGGATACACCGAAGTTAATGTTTTGCGTGAGATGTTCTCCGTCATCTCCCTCCTCGTAGCCGCCGCTTGAATTACAGTCGTAGTATATATCATTATCTTGAGCGTCCGGAAGCAAACCGGCTTGGGCATATTGGGAATACTGACGCCAGCTATTGGTTGCAAAGAGTGATTCAACTGCTTTCGGAAAGGAACCCTGTCCGCAGGTTCCTTCCTGGTGGAATCCGGCAACGATCCCGAAGGTGTCTTGAATAGGTCCGAAATAGTCAACCCGTACACCAAAGGGACCGGTTAACAGGATATCGGGAAATAACGGAAGAAAAACGGAATTAAGCCAGTCTTGACCACCGGTAAAGCTGGTGTCCGTAGTCATGAGCTCCTCCCAAAGCACGGTGTTTGTAGGACGTCCGTTGTTGTTCAGCTCTACGATACGAACGCGAAGGGTATCCAACATGCCACTGTTATTTTCGTGACCTATTTGGATCCAAATGGTATCAACTGTCAGGTTGATCACATTTTGCCATGGGATCGTGCTGGTCTCGTCAACGGCATCCCATGCGATCAGCTTCGGATAGGAAACAATAACGTAGTTAAATATCGAATCCGCAGTAGTCGCGTTCCCGTTCATATCCCAGATGAATTCAATTTGATCATCACTGTAAATATTACTTTCAGTTGAAGCGTACCAGATAAACATCTCTTCAATACCGCCACGATATCCGGATGTGGTGGCGGCCGGGGACAGCTCGTTCATTGGCTGAGGAGAGATAAGGGTTACGTCGCTTGCTGTTTGACGAAACTGCCCGAAGGAAGCACAGGCGATCATCATGATGGAAGCGAAGAGTACAGATCTTTTCATAAGTAACAAATGTTAAATTTTGGGTTATATAATCATAACTTCCCCAAAATAATGGGGCTTTAAAAGACAAAGATACAAATAATATTTTTATGATGCAACTGATGGGATATCTTTGTGCAGGCCAAATGAGGGAGATGGTACAGGCTCATCGCTCTTCTTGTAAGGCAATTGCCTGAAAAACGGGCAGGGAGCACATCCTCACAAATTCCTCCGGATAGCGCTAGTCGTAGAACGTTCGCTTTAGCCAGTAACTTACCTGCACCAGGGCAATGAGGGCCGGAACTTCCACAAGCGGACCCACCACGCCGGCGAAGGCCTGACCCGAGTTGAGGCCGAAAACTGCAATTGCTACCGCAATGGCCAGCTCAAAATTGTTCCCGGCTGCAGTGAAGGCGATTGAGGCATTGCGCGAATATTCGGCTCCCATTCGTTTGGCCACGAAAAAACTGATGAGGAACATCAGGGCAAAATAAATGACCAGGGGAAGGGCAATCCGAAGTACATCAAGTGGGATCTGAACGATCAGTTTACCTTTAAGGCTGAACATGAGCATGATGGTGGCCAACAGGGCAATGAGGGTAATGGGGGAGATCATCGGAGTAAATCGCTCCCTGTACCACTCCTCGCCGTACCGGCGGACGAGCAGTATCCTGCTTAGATACCCGGCTGCGAAGGGGATCCCCAGGTATATCAGGGTACTTTTGGCCACGGTACCGATGGAGATCCGGACCAGAGCCCCTTCATATCCCAGTTTCGGCGGTAGCCAGGTAATAAAGAAATAGGCGTAGGCCGAATAGAAAAAGACCTGAAAAATGCTGTTGAGCGCCACGAGCCCGGCTGCATACTCCCGGCTCCCGTCTGCCAGCTCGTTCCAGACGATCACCATGGCGATGCAGCGGGCCAGACCAATGAGTATGAGTCCGGTCATGTACTCCGGATAATCGCGCAGAAAGAGCACAGCCAACCCGAACATGAGCAGGGGACCAATGACCCAGTTCATGATGAGCGAGATGCCCAGCACCCTGATGTTGCTGAACACCCTGGGTATGAGCTGATAGTTGACCCTGGCCAGGGGTGGATACATCATCAGAATGAGTCCGGCCGCGATCGGGATGTTGGTGGCACCGCTTGAGGCGCTTTCCAATCGGCCCGCGAGGGCCGGATAAAAATAACCGATCCCGACACCTATGGACATGGCGAGGAAGATCCAGAGGGTGAGCCAGCGATCAAGGAATGAGAGACGGGGTTTAGTTTGCATTTTGGGAGTGGGGCAGGGGGAAGACAGATCGGTGCAGGTGGTGAAAGGCGAACATGATTTCGCTTGCGATCTGACGGCAGCGGTCGTCGTACAACGCTGTCTGTTCGGCGGTGCCGTCGGCCACTTTCGGGTCCTCGTAGCTGAGTGAGATGCGGTGTAGGGCACCGGCCACAAAGGAGCAATTCCTATCGGCGGATGAGCAGGTCATGAGGGCGATGAAGTCGCTGGCCGGGTTGGTCTCGTTCTTGTAAACTTTACTAAAAAGTTCGATGCTGGCTCCCCGCGGCTTCAGCTGGACCCTGTGCCGGCCGTTTTTTCCGGAAGCCCGGCGAATCACGAATCCAGCCCGCTCAAGCGCCGTTAGCGTGTTTGGGTGACAGGCCGTGACCTCAGTTCCGCCCGAGTGGCAATCGACAAACCGAAAGCCGTAGTAACGGCTCGCAGCCCAGGCCAAGACCTGAGCCATTTGCGAGCGGCGGCTGTTGTGTGTGCAAATGAAATGCAGGCGAATGCGTTGGCGCAAAGAGTGCAGACTGGCCATCTTCCTGGCCCAGCCTTCAAGGATGGCCCTGCGGGCCGATGATATCGTATGTGCGTTGTTCGCGCACTCGTCCAGATACCGATGTAATGGGGGATCAAATAGCATGTCAGCAGCAGTTTTCCTTTTCCGCGACAGGAGTTAATATAAAATCACCGAGCACTTTTTGCAGTTCCTTCCACCTAGGTGTATCAATGCAATAGCACAGGCGATTGCTTTCGATATCGCCCCGGATCACACCGGTTTCCTTTAACACCTTGAGGTGCTGCGAAACGGTCGGTTGCGCCAGACCCAGCTCGTTGACGAGGTACCCGTTGATGCAGGAATCGGTCCTGAGGAGGATGTGGAGTATTCTGATCCGTGCCGGATGTGCCAAAGCCCTGGCAAATTCAGCCAGCATATTGGTTTTTTCGTCGTACAGGTTTGCCTTGGTGGTTCCCATAGCCATTCATTTTGATATTGCAATATTACGATAAATAAGCAAACAACCCATGCCATTCGCATTACATTTTACGGGGATACCGGACCCCATAAGGGCACTCCCGATCATTTCCCACGCGTTCTTATCTTTGTTTTATGAACTTTTTTTTGCGCATTCTCAGTTTCGCAAGACCCTATGCCGGCTATGCGATCCTGGCCGGTATCTTTAACGTATTCACCGTGCTCTTTTCACTGGTTTCGGTCACTTTGACCATTCCGGTTCTCGGAGTGCTGTTCGGAACGCAAAAAAAGCAATTCGAACCGGCCCGGTTCAACGGCTCCATTGAAAGCATCAAAGACACCTTTAATTACCAGATCACCCTGATCATTGAGGACGAAGGACCCACACGGGCCTTAGGGGTCATCTGCCTGCTCGTTATGGCGGCCTATCTCGGCAAAAACCTGTTTCAGTATGCCTCGCTCTACGTTATGGCCATTCTGCGCAATGGCACCATTCGCGACATCAGGAACGAGCTGCACAGGAAAGTGCTTGATCTGCCCATAGGGTATTTTACCGAAAAGCGGAAAGGCGACATCATGGCCCGGGTAACGACCGACATGACGGAAATAGAGTGGAGTATGTTCACCTCTCTTGAAAAAGTGGTGCGTGAGCCGCTCATGATCCTCGGTTCCATCGGTATCCTCGTTATTATTAGTCCGCAGCTGACGATCATGGTGGCGGGAGTACTGCTGGTCACTGTGCTCATCATCGGCCGGATCGGCCGCAGTCTGAAACGCAATAGCAAATGGGCGCAGGACCAGCTGGGCTACCTGCTATCGCTGATAGAGGAAACCGTTTCCGGGCTGCGGATCATCAAGGCTTTCAACGCGGAGGAGCAGAAACACGATCAGTTCCGGACCGACAATACCCGGTACCGGTACCGGATGAACCGCGTGCTCTGGCGGAAGGACCTGGCGAGTCCGATCTCCGAAATTTTTGGCGCGGCAGCCATCGTAGCGGTCATTTGGTATGGCGGCAGCCTGATCCTAGGTGGAGGGGGCCTGCGGCCCGAAGTGTTCTTCGGCTACCTCATGATCTTTTTCCAGGTCATTGCCCCGGCAAAGGGATTGACCACCACTTCGTATAATATACAAAAGGGGAATGCCTCTGCGGAGCGTGTATTTCAGATCCTGGATGCCGAAAACCCGATCCAGGATCCGCCCGAACCTGTTCCACTGTCCAACTTTAATACGTCCATCGAGATAGAGCATCTGACGTTCCGGTACCAAACTGAGCCGGTGCTGAAGGATGTTTCGCTAACCATCCATAAAGGCGAAACAGTGGCCCTGGTGGGGCAGTCCGGATCTGGAAAAACCACCCTGGCGAACCTGATCCCGCGTTATTACGAAGTAACAGAAGGGAGCCTGCGGCTCGATGGGCACCCGATCTCCTCCTACCGAATCACCGACCTGCGGGCACTTATAGGGATCGTGACACAGGAGAATCTCCTGTTCAACGATTCGGTCATCAACAACATCCGACTGGGAAATCCTCACGCCAGTGAGGAGAAAGTGATCGCCGCTGCCAAAATGGCCAACGCACATGAATTCATTGAACAACTGGAACATGGATACGATACCAACATAGGCGATGCGGGAAATAAATTGAGTGGAGGGCAAAAACAGCGGATAGCTATAGCGAGGGCCGTGTTAAAAAACCCACCTGTTCTGATCCTTGATGAGGCTACCTCGGCATTGGATACCGAGAGTGAAAAACTGGTGCAGGATGCATTGGCCCGACTCATGAAAAACCGAACCAGTATCATCATAGCCCACCGCCTGAGTACTATTCAGCATGCGGACAAGATCGTCGTGATGAAGGATGGCAAGGTTCGGGAAACAGGTACCCACGAATCACTGATCAGGCAGGGGGGGATCTATCAGAAATTGACTGAAATGCAGAGCCTTGCTTAAGATCTTTTGACAGCCTTTTCAGGAATAAAACCAAGTTATCATGTTCAGGAATATCGATCATATCGGCATCGCTGTTAAAGACCTTCAGGCCGCGAAGGCCCTGTTCGAAAAATTGTCGGGGCACCCCATTGCTCACGAGGAAAGTGTTCCCGGTGAAAAGGTCAGCACAGCCTTTGTTCAGATCGGAAACACCCGGCTGGAACTGCTGGAGCCGTTGAATGGGGAAGGGCCCATACAGAAATTCATTGATAGGCGCGGTGAAGGGATCCAGCAACTGGCCTTTGAAGTGGAGGACATCCGAGCTGAAATGGAGCGGCTGAAAGCGGCCGGATTTGAACTGCTAAGCGATGAGCCCACAAAAGGGGCAGGCAACACCCTGGTCTTTTTCATTCACCCGCGCAGTGCCAACGGGATCCTGGTGGAAGTGCTCCAAAAAATGTGACCGGACTGTTTTACCATCCCTGTTATCATTTTTTATAATATACTTTAGGTAAAAGTATGTAAGTTAATAAAAATAAGTTATTTATAAAAACAATTTAATAGGAAAAACAATTGGGCTAAGCAGATCCCTGCCAGAGAGGGTGAGCAAAGTATAGCCCCAGTGCTTCTGTTGGCGCAAACGTAAAGGTAAGGTGGTGCAGCAGGGACGTTGGTCGTCCCCAGGATAAATGCCGTGCTCAGCAATTGTTGAAGTCATTCATTGTGTGCTGGAGTCCGGCCGTCCCAAAGGACTTGATCATCTCAATAGCGAGATGGATCCGTTCGGGTAATGCATTTTGCTCCTCCGGGCTCCAGCTGCTAAGCACATAGTCTGTCTGTCGGCCCCTGACAAAGTTGTTCCCAATTCCGAAACGCAGGCGAGGGTAGTTGGGGTGACCGAGCCAGTGCTGAACGTTCCTTAGTCCGTTATGACCACCGTCGGAACCCTTCCCCTTGAGCCGTAGCTTGCCGAATGGCAGGGCCAGGTCATCAGCTACCACGAGCAGTTGGGTAACCGGGATCTTCTCTTTCTGAAGCCAGTAGTTGACCGCTTTACCACTGAGGTTCATATAGGTACCTGGCTTAAGGAGCAGGAAGAGCTTACCCTTCCATTTGAACTCGGCCCGATCTCCGTAGCGGTCGGCAGAAAAGGAAATGCCAGATGACTCCGCAAATGCATCCAGTATTTGAAATCCAATGTTGTGGCGGGTATTTCTGTACTCCGGACCTATATTCCCAAGTCCTGCTATGAGCCTCTTTTCCACTCTTATTCAGCAGCTTCGGCAGCAGGAGCCTCCACGTTTTCGCCCTCTTCCTCACCTTCCTTACCTTCACCTTCCATTTCCTCCTCGTCAAGGATGACAGTACGGGCGGTAACCACGGCCATCACTACGGAATCATCCGCGTTGAGGATCCTAAATGGTTTTCCTTCACCGACTTCCGCTAACGTTATGGCCTCACCAATACCTATGTTGGTGATGTCAACCTCAATAGCGCCCGGCAGGTCATCGGGAAGCGCCTTTACGCTCAGGTGGCGTTGCACATGACGTAATTTTCCCCCGTTACGAACACCGATGGACCTTCCGGTCAGGCGAACCGGGATCTGCATGATCACGTCCTTATCAGGAAATATCTGCAAAAAATCGGCATGTATCAACTCATCGGTTACCGGATGATACTGGGTGGCCTTCAATACGGCCCGAACCGTTTTTCCGTCAATGTCCAATTCAACCAGGTGCGCATCGGTGGCGAAGATAAGATCCTTAAAGTTGCGTTGATCGGTAAAGAAGTGCATATTTTCCTCACCTCCGTACACCACGCATGGCACTAAGCCTTCACGTCTTAGGTTACGGGCATCTTTTTTGCCGGTGTTTTCACGCAGTTTTCCGCTGATCGATACTACTTCCATTTTGCTTTTTCTTTTGAGTACTTATACAATAAAATGCGAACTAATTGATTTGTGCTTGCTAACCCGTTTAAAAACATTGGCAAAGAGGGGTGCCACACTCAAAACACGGATCTTAGCCATTTGCTGACGCAAGGGGATGGTATCGGTCACGATCAGCTCCTCCAGGGCCGAATGTTCAATGCGCTCATAAGCACTTCCGGAAAGGACTGCATGCGTGCATACTGCACGAACACTGCGCGCACCTTGCTCCATCATCAGGTCGGCCGCTCTGGTCAGCGTACCCGCCGTATCGACGATATCGTCCACGAGTACGATATCGCGGTCCCTGACTTCGCCAATGACGGCCATCTTTTCGATGATATTGGCTTTTAGCCGTTGCTTGTAGCAGATCACCACCTCTGAATTGAGGTATTTGGCATAGGAGTTAGCCCTTTTGGATCCGCCCATATCGGGTGAGGCCATGCAGAGGTTCCTTAAACCCAGGCTCTCCAGGTATGGCAAAAAGATAGCCGATGCGAAGAGGTGGTCTACCGGAACTTCAAAGAATCCCTGGATCTGGTCTGCGTGCAGGTCCATGGTGATGATGCGGGTTGCTCCGGCGGCGGTCAGCAGGTTAGCTACCATTTTTGCACCGATCGGAACACGCGGTTTATCTTTGCGATCTTGCCGCGCCCAGCCAAAGTAGGGCATTACCGCGATGATCTGGTTAGAGGAGGCACGCTTGGCGGCATCGATCATCAGCAACAGCTCCATCAGGTTCTCCGTGGGCGGAAAGGTGCTGTTCACCAAAAAGACTTTGTCGCCACGTACGGTTTCCTCGAAACTCGGCTGAAATTCCCCGTCACTGAATTCAGAAGTAACGATATTTCCCAGTTCCACGCCATATTCGGCAGCGATCTTTTCCCCTAAAACTTTAGAAGCCTTGCCTGAGAAAACCTTCACTTTTGAAGCCATGGCGGTGCAATACTATATAGTGGTATGAAGCGTCAACTCCCCTTAAAGGGCTGCAAATTTAGGAATAATTGTAAATCCTATCGTATATCTCTGATGGTCAAATGAAATGTAGCCCCGCTCTTTTTTGTGGGATCTGTGAATTAGTAATAGCTTTGCCTCCCTGTTTATTTGCCCGGGTGGCGGAATTGGTAGACGCGCCGGACTCAAAATCCGGTTCTGGCAACAGAGTGCGGGTTCGATTCCCGCCCCGGGTACAGTAAGTTAAAAGAAAGGCGCCTTCGCAGGCTCGGCTCGTCAGTACGGCGCAGTTAAACTTCCGTAAAGCGAAGACGCCTCTCTCATTCCTCATGGAACTCTGCTTCTTTTACCCAGCTTTTTTCCTGGTGCCGGTCATGATCAGCTCATTCACCAGGATCTCGGTCGTGTAGCGCTGCTCCCCCTCACTATTCTCATAGCTTCGGGTTTGGATCTTGCCGTCAACAGCAACTTCCCTTCCTTTTTTAAGGTATTCTTCAGCAATTTCGGCGGTCCGACCCCAGGCAATGAGGCGATGCCACTGCGTTTCGGTCACCAGATCACCAGCCTGATTCCGGTAGCTCTCATTGGTAGCGACAGAAAATTTAGCCAGTTTACGACCGCTGTCCATCTCTTTGATTTCCGGGTCAGCCCCCAACTTTCCGATGAGCTGCACCCGATTGCGAATGCTCGACATAATTTTTACTTTTATTGGTTTCGGGGCGCAAGATGCACACAGATCCCGCCGTGAGGCGGTAGGGAAATGTTTAAAAACGTTTAAAAACGGAAAAGCCCTTAAAATAAACTATATCTATTTTATTATCAGTATTTTATGATTCGTTACTTATCGTGAATTAAACCGGGAAGGGGCGAGGAAACGGATCAAAAGACAGATCGTCGTAGCCAGCCCCAAACAGGCCTGCAGTGCAGGGTATTATTTGCCATGAACCGTTCTGTAACCGTAGCCTTCAATTAATTCACCTATATTAGGGCGGTGATTCGGCCAGACTTTCCGTACATCCCTGTTCCGCACCTGTTCTATCCGTTTGATAGCAAAGCACCCTTTTCCCGTTGTTCGGCGTGTGAGGCCGAGCTGATCAGGTCTGAACGGGAATATATGATCGAAAAGGCCCTGAAACCAAACGATTCGATCTATGAGTATGCTATTTGCTTCGATTGTATCAAGCGCTCTCGCGAGCGGATCAGTACCGAGTCAATGCAAAGTATAGAGGACTTTTTTGTACGGCGGGCGTGTTTGGCCAAACATCGGGACGATATGCTCCGGAAATTTGATCTCAATTATCATTTTTGGCTCAATCATTGCGTTGTACATGGTACTCCGGTATCTGAATTGTATACCTATCAGATCCTGGCACATTGCCAGGGACCGTATATGTTGTTTTCAGTATTTCCGTACTGCCTGGGAGAGGCGGCTGCGGATGAGCTGGCGGATATGCTTTCGGCCAGGACCCTCGGAGAGTTGGATGATCTCGGAAATGAACTGATCCGTATTCCGCCCGAATTACGCGAACTTTGGAGGCGAAAACCGGTCTTAATTTAATGACAGCCCACGGCATGAAGAAAAACGTCCTGCTCATACTGATCCTCGTTATTGCTCTGCCATCCATTGCACAGGTGAAGATCCAGCCGCAGGCTGGACTCACGCTATCCCGCCTTACAACCGATGACATCATCAGCAAAAGTGAGGTGCGTGTGGGAACGGATCTGGGGGTGTCGTTCCGCATCGGAAAGCGTGTATATTTTTTCCCGGGAGCGTACTGGAAACGCTGGTCATCGGACCTGGTGGTGCTCGGTCCCGACACACTCGGGCCGGCCAATTTCACGCTTGACGCACAATTCATCCAGGTTCCGGCACGACTCGGCATCAACGTGGTCAATAAAGATCTGTTCAAGCTCAGACTGAACAGTGGCCCGGCATGGACCCGCGTGGTGAAGCTCGAATCGGATCCGAACGATCCGGCTACCTGGAATACCGGTGATTTTAATGCCAACATCTGGTCGTGGCAGGCAGGTGTCGGGATCGATCTGTGGTTCCTCACACTCGATATGAGCTATGACCAGGGTATCAGTGCTATGTTTGTGGAGGGCGATACGGAGAACCGTATGTTGTCTCTCGAAATAGGCGTCGTATTTTGAACGGGCAGCGGATCAAATGGAACGATTTTGCCCGGGTTGATCTGCGGATAGGCACGGTCATTGAAGTGGAACCATTCCCGGAGGCGCACAAGCCGGCATTCAAGCTGCGTATCGATTTCGGTCCGCTGGGTGTCAGGCGGTCAAGCGCACAGATCACCGATCATTATGATCTGAAGGCCCTCACGGGCCGACAGGTAGTAGCAGTCGTTAATTTTCCGCCCAAACAAATTGGTCCGGTCCGCAGCGAAGTATTGATCCTGGGGGCATTGGAAGATTCCGGAGTGGTGCTGATCGGGCCCGACAGGGCCGTAGAAAATGGAGCCCGGATCGGCTAAAACGTCGGATGTGACAACCAGACAAAGGTTACAGCACCCGATCGGCCGACCCGATCCGGATCATAAATCCAACGGCTTCAGCTTCCAAATGAGCGATGAAAAAAAGCGCGGGCTCTTTTTGTGCGGGACCGGAAGGAATGCCGAGCAGATCTCCGGAACGATTCAATTGCCAGGCACATAATAAGAAGGTGTGAGTTCACTCATTTCCTAACGGAAAGATAGCTTCCTGCGACTATTTTATTCATTTTTTTGGGAAGGGGGCTTTCGGTACATTTAAGTGGCCCCGAAAGGCGCTAGCATTGCGGTATGAAACAATCATGTATGTACTGTAGGGAGCCCGTAGTTGGGCGTATTGACAAGCGTTTCTGCGACGACCATTGCCGAAATGCCTACCATAATGCCGCACGTAGGGCATACAGTGCCGGACTGCTGCCGGTTCAGCGACAGCTAACCAAAAACTACCGTATACTAAAGGCGCTGCACACGCAAGGGGTTAGGGAAGTGCATCTGGAATATCTGCGGGGTAGGGGATTTAACGATCGTTTTTGTACACAAAGATCAAACCGGCCCGATGAGACCATTATCTACGACCTGGTGCTGGAGCGGGGCAATGGCCGGAGTTTTCGGTTGAGGGAAAAGGTGGAGATGCAGGGAGGCCAGACCGCTACATCATAACAGGTGTCCCTATTTTTTTTGCTATTTCCCTGGCCAATGTTTCAAAATCTTCTCCAGCCTTTTTGACTGCATTTGCGTGGCTGCCTATAGCCCCATCCGCAGCAGTCAGTTTGAAAATGGGTTTACGATGCTCCTGTGCCATAGGGATCAAACTGCGATAGTGCTTGATCGTTGCCAGGCAGTAGGGATCCTCTTCCTGTTTTATGTCTCCGGGAGGTTTATCCTCACGCAAAACCTCTTTTCGATATGCCGTCGGTATACGTTGTACCCATTTGTCATATGCCTGCACCGGACGATCCAGGCGTACGCCATATTGCTGGCAGAGGTACCCAATGGGTTTCATGTTTCCGGCAGGTAACTGAAAGTCCGGATAATGCTCTTTACTTTCTTTCCAGTTATTTAACCGTTTTTTCCAGAGGTCTCTCCATTCATCAAGCGTCGGTCCAAGATTGTATAAGCCCTGTAAGGAGAACAGATCGGCTGCCAGGGGAATAGCAACATAATCGGTCGATAGCAATACGGAACGGTTTATGGCACCCAGGTTAGGACCGATATCAACCAGGATCATGTCGGCCTGAGCCTTGTTTGCAGCCATCTGCATTATCTGCCAGAAGGAGGTTAGGATGCGCATAGGCCGATATAGGTTTTTATCGTTCATGCTTCCAGGCCATTCACCGGAAAGGGTGTCTTCGTAGCCTGATAACGCCATATCTCCAGGCAGTAAATACAGATCATCAGTTATTTTGTGTAATAGGGGAGGGCTGATATCTCCAAACTCAGTGAACGGCTTAACGCACTGATAAATGGTTGATCCGGGCTTCGCCTTGCTCCAAAGATCATCAATTTGGTCTTCATCCAGGAAAGAAGCAGTCAGATTGGCCTGTGGGTCTATATCTGTTATGACCACGCACTTTCCCAACTGGCTGAACATCCATCCCAGATGATAAATGAGGGAGGTTTTTCCCACGCCTCCCTTATTGTTGAAAAATGTCAGGATCGGTGTATTCATATCTTGCTTCGGAATGCACATACAACAATACTCTGAGATGGTTCAAATTCCAGAGGAGGGTTGCCATTTTTTTCCATTTCCTTGTTTGCAGTGTTTATGCCGCGGCCAAAACGCTGGACAAAACCAAAGGTTTTCAATACATCTGCTATACCCGGATTTCGGTAATCCGTTATACCAGGCTGGCCAAAGTTATCTGTTGTGACCCTCCCATAGGGTCCGCCTGGGCTGATCATTTCAATACGATCGTTAAACCAATAGATACGTACCGGTGCATTTGTCTTCTCGTATGTGCGATGCAGTACGGCATTATACAGGATTTGCTGCAGGGCCACATGTGGATAGGATGACGATATCTGATGGGTGGGTGCTGCAGAAATGTTGACGGCTGTTCGATTATGCGCTTTTAGTTTTTCCTCGGTTCTGCGCAGCACGTTAACAATGTTGCCGGTAATCTCTTCCGCATCAACAACGGGGTCGGCTAGCTCAGTGCCACTTATTCTCAGAAATTGTATATAGGCACCGCGCAGAAAATCCTGCGGACTTTTTCCTATTGCCAGCAGTCCCGTCACGGTTGGTATGGCATCATCCGGGGATGCAACCATACGGCAGGATGCCAGCCTTTGTTCATAACTGCGATCATTTTGCTCAAGTACTTCTTCTGCAAAGGCTTGCGGTAGGTATTGGTTTTCGAAGATGCTGCGATCAAGATCACTTAGCCTGGCTGTTGGAATGGGTTGCATATCAAACGGAATGTCTTTGTGTCGGCGTCTTTCATTTAGAACGCGTTCTTCCTGTTCGCTGGCAATACGCAGTCGTGGCCCCGTACGGATCCAGATGCGCCCTTCGTATTTCACGGGGGGTATATCCGACGGCATAACCGTAACAACGGCCATATCCGCTCCCTTCAACTTGCGTTTTTTGATAAAAAGAGTGGGTAAGGGCATGATTTTTCCATCGCTTGCTATATCTGAAAGATTTCGCAATACCTCATCTGTAATGGGCTCGTTCGAAGGCGACCCGTCATCATTTGCTCCAATAAACAAGACCCCGGGTCCATTATCAGGTAGGTCATTGGCGAAAGCGCATACTGTTTTTCGGACTTTATTACGCATATCGCCTTTGAACGAACTTTTATATTCCACATGATCGGATTCCGAACCGTCCAACAACTTCAGCAGTTCCTGATCTGTAAATTTTTTCATACTCTGTGAATAGATTTCAAAAGGCTATTCCATTCTATAGTTGTCTCGGTCGTCCGAACCGTTTTTCCATTTAGCTAAGTTAGCAATTTTGTGCAGGCGGTCACGAAACAGATCATACCGGGTCCCTGGCCATACGCCTCGTGCTCGGTTGGGCATCGTGAGCTCAATTTTTTATTTTTGCCCCGAACAAAAAGGCTATAAACCGTGTCAGAAGCACAAGAACTCCGCGTTGCCAAACTGAAGCAGCAGATCGACGACTGGAAGTCGAAAGTAAAGGACTTCGAAAAGGAATATACGGGCAACGAACCGGATGCCGTTTATGGAAAGTACGACATGGTCGGGAATATGAAAAGGAATATAGCCCGGCTGGATGCGTACTTTAATGAGCTCCAGGGTAAGTCGGGCGCCGAATACATCCGGATCAAAAATATGATGGAAGCATACTTTATCTCCCTGGATATTACCGGGCACAAGCTACCCCTGAACGTGCTCCAAAAAGACCCCAAGGGAGCGCCTCATAGCTAGCTCGTTTTTCATGAACGGGGGGGCTGGGAATGCACTAATCGTCTTCGTACTCTTCCAGTTCCTTGTCAATGATCGCTTCCATGCGCTTTCTGGTAAGGTCGCTGATCTTTTCATTGAGCTGTGCCTGCTTTTTCATGAATTTCAGCATGTCCCTTTTTCGGATCTCATACGCGACAAATACGCGATAGCTACCCTCATCCTTTAAAAAAACAGCTTCATCAAACTTGCGAAGGTCCGCGATTGGCGTATGCATGACTTCCCGCACCAGGCTCTGGAATTTATCAGCTATATCGGCGTTTTCCATGTTTGCGGTTTGACCAAGGTACTGATCTGCCACCTGACGCATACCCGTACTGACCTGAGAAGCCAGACGCTGCCTGGCGTCGAGCTCTGCCTTGCTGCGCGCAATATGATCCTTAACGCTTTCTCCGGAGCCTACGGCCCGAAACCACTTTCTGTCACTTTCGTACTTACTTCCGCTGAGGGGTTGCCTGACCTTCGTGCCGTAGGCACCCTTGCAACTGATCTGTGCAGCGCCGGACAGGAGAATTAGGACAAGGGGAAAAATATAGCTCTTCGCTTTCATTCCGGTAGAGGTTTGATACACCAGCAATGGACTAAAAACCGTGCCAAAAATAAAATGAGTGTCCTATAATTAATATTATGTTAAATAAAAATAAAAAACATACCAACCAAAACTTTCCCTTCCCCGACAGGTCATGAACCGTACCTGAATTATCTCCCAAGAGCGTCCAGGCGCTTTTTCATTTCCATGGATTGATCCGTCATATCGAGCTTGTAGTATACCATCTTCAGGGCATTCAGTGTCAGTTGATCTTCCGGTTCCAGCTCAAGTGCACGCTCGAAATACGGCAGACAGCTTTCAAAGTATCCGATCTGCTCCGCCTTCAAAGCCTCGTATTCCTTGTCAGACACTCCTTCTGCATTCAGCTTTTCCACCATATCGTTGGCTTTTTCCACCCAAATAACGCCAAGTGAATAATGAGCCTCCGCTAAAGAATCGCTGAGCTCAATGGCCCTTAAAAGAGCGTTCATGGCTGCCTCTCCATTTTTTAATCTCAATTGAATGGTGCCGAGTGCATTCCACAAAAGCGCATTGTCCGGATCAGCTTCCACAGCTAAGTTCAGGGTCTCCATGGCTTTTTTATCGTCGCCTTTTCCGATGTGGTAGTTTACCTCTTCAATTAGCAGGTTCCCGTCAAGCGGATATTTTTCACGCCCTTCACGTACGACCGCAATAGCGCTCTCTGCGTCTTCCATATTCCTGTATATCCGGCTCAGGTTCACATAGGTTTGGGCTCCCTGGTATTCCAGATCGATCAGCATACGGTTCAAACGGGCCGCCTCGCCGTAGTCCTTTCCATACTGGGCCATCAGGGCAGCGTTGTACAGGATCGTTGTGTCGATCTCTCCAATGATCGGATCCATTTTGAGCTTGTAGGCACGCTCAAAATCATCTTTGGCAGCGATATATTCCCTGGAATCAATTTGATCAAAGGCTCTGTTGATATATCCGGCGATCACCTGAACGTAGAGCATTTTACCATCTTTTTCATAGGTACCCTTTTCGTCCACCCCGAACAACTCCTCCAGGGCTTCGGCAGCCGTACCCAGTGCCATAGCTTTGTAGGGTGCAAATTGCGGATCTTCTGAACGGGAGATACACTGATTGTAGATCAAGGCACGGTGGTACCAGAACTTGGCTTCGATCCTGGATTTCATTTCCTTGCCTTCGGCACGATTTTTCAGTACTTCATCGTAGGCCTGATCTATGTATTCCTTCGCTCCCATACAATCATTCGCGTTTAAGCGAATGATCGCAGTACTGGTTGCAGCTCCCTGAGCCATAGATGCCGCACTGGCAAAAAGAGCGACAAACAGGATCACTATTCTTTTCATGACAATGTTTGAATTGGTCCCACAAGATTTACGGGGCACAAAATAACACTATTCTGCCTACAAAAAGTTCGTTTCGTTAAGAAACAACCCATTCCCATGCCAGATATGAGGCTCATGATCCGGGATCCTGGCCGGCAGGGGGTTCTTCTTCCGGCAGTTCCTCCTCTTCTATGACCACCTTGGTGACCGCTGCGATCTCATCTCCATCGCGCAGATTAATGAGCCGAACCCCCTGGGTTGCACGCCCCATCACCCGGAGTTCCCTAACTCCCTGACGAATGGTGATGCCGCTTTTATTGATGATCATGAGGTCATCCGTATCGACGACGTTCTTGATCGATATCAACGCTCCGGTTTTCTTCGTTATGTTCAGGGTCTTAACACCTTTTCCACCACGGTTCGTTTTCCGGTAGTCATCAACGTTGGTCCGTTTTCCGTAGCCGCGTTCGCTAACGACCAGAATATCGGACCCAGGGTCATTCACACACACCATACCAACGACTTCATCGTCGGCTCCATTCAGGAGCATGCCCCGAACTCCTGAAGCGGTCCGCCCCATCGGCCGTACCAACGATTCGTCAAAACGAATGGCCTTTCCATTCCGCGCAGCCATGAGGATCTCACTGTCTCCGGTGGTGAGCTTCGCTTCCAGCAAGGTGTCTCCTTCACGTATGGTAATAGCCTTGATACCATTCTGGCGGGGACGCGAATACGCTTCCAGGGGGGTCTTCTTCACCTGTCCTCCCCTGGTGCACATCATGATGTAGTGACCATTCACATATTCACTGTCCTTTAAGGAGATCACATTAATAAAGGCCCTGACCTTATCGTCGGTCGGTATATTGATCAGGTTTTGGATAGCCCTGCCCCTGGAACCTTTTCCTCCTTCCGGAATTTCAAATACCCGGAGCCAGAAACAGCGACCCTGCTCTGTAAAGAAAAGAAGGTAATTGTGGTTACTCGCCACAAAGAGGTGCTCCAGAAAATCCTCGCCACGGGTCGAAACCCCACGGTGCCCCACCCCTCCCCTCCTCTGCTTGCGGTATTCCGTCAGCGGGGTGCGCTTGATATAACCCAGGTGGGAGATGGTGATCACCACGTCTTCGTCTGGGATCATGTCCTCAATATTGAGATCTCCACCGGCGTAGTTGATCTGGGTACGGCGTTCATCACCGTATTTTTCCTTTATTTCAATGAGTTCATCCTTGATGATCTGCATTCTCATATCCTCATTGCCGAGGATCGAACGCAGGTACTCAATGGTCTTTATCAATTCGGCATGCTCTTCTCTGATCTTCCCGCGCTCCAGCCCGGTCAGTTTTTGCAGGCGCATATCGAGGATTGCACGCGCCTGGACCTCGCTCAGATCGAATTCATCCATTAACCCGTTGCGCGCATCTTCAGGCGTTCGGCTTGCGCGGATCAGGGCAATTACAGCATCCAGGTGATCCAGGGCAACCAACAGTCCTTCCAGGACATGTGCGCGCTTTTCGGCCTGATCCAGCTCATGTTTTGTCCGACGGACGACGATCTCGTGACGGTGATCGACAAAATGACCGATCATATCCTTTAGATCGAGCTGCCTGGGCCTTCCGCCCACCAGGGCGATATTGTTCACACTGAACGATGTCTGTAGCGCCGTATACTTAAAAAGGGTGTTTAATACGATGTTGGGGATGGCATCGCGTTTTAGGATGTATACGATGCGCATGCCACTGCGGTCACTTTCGTCCCGGATATCCGAAATACCTTCGATCTTTTTTTCGTTCACGAGGTCGGCCGTTTTCCTGATCATGTCGGCCTTATTCACCTGATAGGGGATCTCGGTCACCACAATGGCTTCACGACCGTCAATTTCTTCGGTATTGGCATTGGCCCTCAGGACAATTCGGCCCCTGCCGGTGCCGAAGGCTTCCCTAACGCCCTCATAACCGTAGATAACCCCACCAGTCGGGAAGTCGGGTGCCTTAACATACTGGATCAGTTCTTCGGATCCGATCTCCCTGTTGTCGATATAAGCGCAGGTTCCATCCACCACCTCACTCAAATTGTGCGGTGGCATATTGGTGGCCATGCCTACTGCAATACCGGAGGCACCGTTCACCAGGAGGTTCGGGATCCTGGAAGGAAGCACGTTCGGTTCTTCGATCGTGTCGTCGAAATTCAGCTGGTGGTCAACCGTACCCTTGTCGATATCCGTCAGCATTTCCTCTGCCAGCTTTTGGAGCCGGGCCTCGGTATAACGCATGGCGGCCGGACCATCACCGTCTACGGAACCGAAGTTGCCCTGCCCGTCAACCATCATGTAGCGGAGCGACCAGGGCTGGGCCATACGGACCATGGCGTCGTATACAGCTGTGTCGCCATGTGGGTGGAACTTGCCGAGCACCTCCCCTACAATACGGGCCGATTTCTTGTATGGGCGGCTCGACAGGACCCCCAGCTCATACATCCCAAACAGAATTCTCCGGTGTACGGGCTTCAATCCATCACGTACATCAGGAAGGGCCCTGGAAACGATTACCGACATTGAATAATCAATGTAGGCTGATTTCATTTCCTCTTCTATGTTGATCGGCACAATTCTTTCTTCACTCATTTTCCCTGGTTATCAGAAAAGCCATTTAGCATACGAATGTAGAAAAGGAATTTCTGTCAGCGGAATGGAATGGCATGAAAATTGACATCTTTTTTGCACACAGCCGTGTTGATAAAATGATCCTGGCTCAAAAATCGTTATACGGACGTTTTGGCTACATTTGATCTAAACCCCTGGGGTAACCGAGGTGTTACCCCTGAAATAGCAGGCAGATAAAATGGATGAAAATTTTTCACCCCGGGTCAAGGATGTGATCAGCTACAGCAAGGAGGAAGCTCTTCGCCTGGGCCACGATTATATCGGCACGGAACATTTGATGCTCGGTTTGATCCGCGAAGGTGAAGGGATCGCTATCGAGATCCTCGGATCTCTTGGCATTGACCTCCCCGCCTTTCGCAAAAAGATCGAGTCGGTCAGCAAAGGCAATCTTACGACCAGGGTGAGCAGGCGGGCTAACCTACCGCTGACCCGTCAGGCCGAGAAGGCCTTGAAAACGACCTTCCTGGAAGCCAAGCTGTTCAAAAGCTGCGTGATCGGCACTTCGCATCTGCTCCTTTGTATCCTGCGAAACGAAGACGATCCCGTGTCCCGCATCCTAAAACAAAGCGGGGTGGATTATGATAAAGTGAAGGAAGAGTATCAGGCGCACTATAGCGAGGACTCCAGTTTGGGAAATAAGCCAATGGCCGATCTGCCCTTCTCCGATAAGGACGATGGCGATCTTGAAAACGAGGGAAAAAGCAATCCGTTCAGTTCCGGAGGCGCGAAAAAGAAATCAGATCCGAAATCGGGCACACCGGTGCTCGATAATTTCGGTCGCGACCTGACCAGGCTCGCTGAGGGTGACAAGCTTGATCCGGTGGTAGGACGCAAAAAGGAGATCGAACGCGTATCCCAGATCCTCAGCCGGCGCAAAAAGAACAATCCCCTGCTCATTGGAGAGCCCGGTGTTGGTAAATCGGCCATTGCCGAAGGGCTTGCACTCCGCATCGTGAAGCGCAAGGTATCACGTATATTGTTCGACAAGCGGGTGATCACCCTTGACCTCGCCTCACTGGTCGCAGGCACAAAATACCGCGGTCAGTTCGAAGAACGCATGAAGGCGGTCATGAACGAACTCGAAAAAAATAGCGATATCATCCTGTTCATTGACGAGATCCACACGATAGTGGGTGCCGGAGGTGCTGCGGGCTCCCTTGATGCCAGCAATATGTTCAAACCGGCCCTGGCACGGGGCGAGATCCAGTGCATCGGCGCCACAACCCTTGACGAATACCGCCAGTCAATCGAAAAGGACGGCGCCCTGGAGCGCCGCTTCCAAAAGGTCATGGTGGAACCTACATCGCCGGATGAAACGCTCGAGATCCTCAGAAATATCCGGGAGCGCTATGAAGATCACCACAATGTGGACTACACCGATGATGCACTGGAAGCCTGTGTGAGCCTGACGGCCCGATATGTCAGCGACCGGTTCCTGCCAGACAAGGCGATCGATGCGCTTGACGAAGCGGGCAGCAGGGTCCATATTTCCAATATACGCGTTCCGGAAACAGTTGTGAAACTGGAAAAGGACCTTGAACTTATTCGTACTGAAAAGATCCAGGTCGTTAAGCGCCAGAAATATGAAGAGGCCGCCCGGCTCCGGGACGATGAAAAGCGTATCGAAGCTGAATTGGAAACAGCAAAACGCGGGTGGGAAAGAGAGGTGCGTAGCCATCGTGAGACGGTCAGTGAGGAAAACGTTGCCGAAGTCGTGGCCATGATGACCGGTATCCCGGTTCAGCGGATCGCCCGGAACGAGGTCAGCAGGCTCAGGAATATGGCCAGTGAGCTCAGTGATCAGGTAATCGGTCAAAAGGATGCTGTTGACAAGGTGGTCAGGGCCATTCAACGGAATCGTGCGGGGCTTAAAGACCCGCATAAGCCAATCGGTAGTTTCATCTTCCTGGGCCCTACCGGAGTTGGAAAGACCGAACTGGCCAAGGCCTTGAGCTCGAAACTTTTTGATACGGACGACGCCCTGATCCGTATTGATATGAGCGAATACATGGAAAAGTTCGCCGTGTCCCGCTTGATCGGCGCGCCTCCGGGGTATGTCGGTTACGAGGAAGGAGGCCAGCTCACGGAAAAAGTGCGCCGTAAGCCCTACAGTGTGGTCCTGCTTGACGAGATCGAGAAGGCACACCCCGATGTATTCAATTTACTGCTTCAGGCATTGGACGATGGGGTTATGACCGATAGCCTTGGTCGCAGGGTGGACTTCAGGAACACCATTGTGATCATGACCTCCAACATCGGTTCGCGCCAGCTGAAGGACTTTGGCCAGGGAGTTGGGTTCAGCACCACTGCCCGTCAGGAAGGCATGGATGCGCTTACCAAAAGCGTGATCGAAGGAGCGCTTAAAAAGGCTTTTGCACCGGAATTCCTCAACCGGATTGATGATGTGGTTTTATTCAATCACCTGACCAAAGAGGATATTTCCAGGATCATTGACCTCGAACTGGCCAGGTTGTACCAGCGTATTGCAGAACTGGGATACAAGGTGGAACTGACCCAAAAGACCAGGGAACTCATCGCCGAAAAAGGGTTTAACCGGGACTTTGGGGTACGTCCCCTGAAACGCGCGATCCAGCGCTATATCGAGGACCCGCTTGCGGAGGAGATCATCAGCTCAGGTATTTCCGAAGGAGACAGGGTAATCGTTGACTTTGATGAAAAAAACTCGGAAGTGAAGGTGTCTGTAAAAAAACGGACAGGGCCTTCCGGGGAGAAAAAAGAAGATCCTGCCAGGAGCGAAAAGGAAAATTAATGACCTAATGCAAAAACCTCAGGTCTGCCTGTATTTGGTTTTTGCGAAACTTTTTTACCTTGCAAAACAAACAACAATAAAACCATTTCAAATCATGAAAACAAGATCTCACTTTTATCCATTGATGTTCTCCCTGCTGCTAATGGGGAGCACCGCTAGCTTAAATGCCCAGATCACCCCCCCATCTTTATGGGTGTCGGGAGGCACGGCGGGTATTGGTAACCTCACCGGAAACAGCAATAATGTTGGTATTGGCGTTAACGATCCGGCAGCCCGTTTGGATGTGAAAACCGGCATGAACACAGGTGGAGTGCAAATACAGACAAGAGGGGATTTGGGAGGTATAACAGGCCAAGCCATCCCAGGAACCCCCTACGCTTTGCAGGTAATGCATACCTACAATAATACCGGCCTCCCTGGTAGCTTCCCGCAGTCGGATCCGGTCGCTACAGTAAAGATCTCCCGTTTAGGTCGTGTGGATTTGGGAAGCAGCATTGCCGGAGGAAATATGAACGCCGATCGTATGCTGAACCTTCCCGGACTTGGGATAGGAGTGTACCATAGCCAGGACAATGCCATAACCTTGCACTACGAGTCATTTGCAGCATTAAACTGGGCCAGCCCTGGTCTGGCCGGATCAGATCGTAATTTCAAATTTGCCTATGATGGCACCCCTATATTTGAACTTTACCCGGAAGGGCGTGCAGAAGTTCTCAGTAGCAGCACTGGTAATGCTGATCTGGCATTTAATGTAAAGACTGGCGTAGGCGATGTGTTTCGCATTTTCAATGGAGGGTCTGTTTACATAGGTGAAAACCTAAATGGTGCTTATTTTTCTGACTATCGCCTATACGTGGAAAAGGGTATTCGAGCAGAAAAAGTGCGTGTTGATATAGCGGCTGCCAATGGCTGGGCCGACTTTGTTTTTGACGATGATTATGAGTTAATGAGCACAAGCGAGCTGGCCAAATACATCAAAAAGCACAGACATTTGCCTCACGTACCGGGCGAAGCCCAGGTGAAAGAGGAAGGTATTGACCTGGCCGAAATGGATGCTGTGTTGTTGAGGCAGATTGAGGAATTGACCCTGCGTATAATAGAACTACAAAAGCAAGTGGATGAACTAAAGTCTGCACAGCAATAATTAAGGACACACCATAATTAAATGATCCTTCATTTGATCGCTGTACTTTTTGGTAGCAGGAAGGAATGAAACCATGAAAAAACATTTTTTAGTAACAGGAGTCCTTTTCTGTGCGTGCATTTTCCTGTGGGCACAGCCACCTTGCCTGCCGAATGGAGTGCTGACCAATCCGGCCAGCCCGGTTAACCCCCAGCATCCGGGCTATGCCAACTTTTTTGACTGGACTACGCGTCAGTACGATTATTACCTTAATGGGAATACGGGGTTAAAAATAAACCCATATTATACCATCCTTGGTGCAGCAGCTCATTTACGTCATGGTAATGATTTTAAACCGGAAGACGGTTGGGAATTGGTGTATATGGATTTAGGTGTGGATTCGGATGGAAGTCCATTGTCAGGACGTTCCGGCCACATATGGTTTGTTTTGTATAACAGGTACCGCTCATTCATGCGTCTTTTTGTAGCTATTGCCAATCCGATTGGTTCACACCGGATGCTTGAAATAGAGCTGAGTTTTGAGCCGGGGGGGTACTACTCAGCCTTGTTTTCCTCTTTGGACAAGGTACAAATGCCATTGCGGTATTTTGACAGCGGCGTAATAGTCTCAGGTGTGCAGACATTTATCAATGCGACAGTACAAGGTCTGTCGTCGCATTGGAATTATGCTGACTTTCCTGTAAGCTATGATCCCTGTACTTGTAAGAAATCAACTGCCAACCCGTCCGGGAATAGTGAAATACACATTGAATTCCAGACAGTGCGTACGGCATTGATTGAATTGAACGGGACGAGCACTGGTACTGTAACAATTGTCGACCAGGTTACTAATCCGGATAACGTTTATGGTATAACTAAAAAGACAAATAACCATGCCATTAAGGCTGGTATTAAAAGATACTACGATTATTCTTTTTTTCGTCAAGATGCAAAGGCGAGTGCTAACGGAAAACCGGATGAGCAGAAAATAAAAGATGGGATAGACCATTTCCACAAGGTCTTTAAAGTGGGATTGATGTTCGTACCCTTTGCCAGTAAGACTCTTGGGCTATTCGATTTTTTGATCAGTGGCGGTAAAAAAGATAATAGTGGTCCTCAGGAAACTATTTTCCCTCCGTTAGCCCTACCATTGGAACAACAGTTTTCGGGTATCTTAACGACTGAGCATAATTACATGATGCGCAATCGGTATACTCCGGGTTCAAATTTTGCACTAACCTTACCACAACCACCGGCAGATAGAGAGATCAGTTATCCTGTTTACAATGAAATTCTGGGCGTGTATACCTTGCTTGATAAGCCTGAGATAAGGTGTTACTATGGTCCTGCAGGAGCGATCCGTAGTAGAAGAGCATTTAAAATCGATAAGGAATCCATCCATTTAGCTGTTAACCCTGCCTCAGGTCTGGATCTGGTTGAGGCTTATGTGCAATTGGTGGTAATTAATACTGCGCAGGGTAATACTTTTCCAAATAGCAGTGGTTCTGTTATTAATGACAGCACCTGGGTTTCAGATCTCATTCCAATTTCCTGTGCAGATGACCATCTATTTGTCTTTGATAACTGGACTATAAGTGATTTTCCACTTCTTTCACCACTTATAAGAGATGTTAACCTTTCCACTGTATTGGTTTTGGAAAATAGTCAGGGGGATCGGTTTTTGCATAAGGCTACCTGGGAAACGGATTATGAATTACAGTATTTTGCGTATTCCTCCTCCTGGTTTGATGAACCGGAGTTTGCAGGATTGGATACCGGGTTTTTACATGTCCCGGCATCAGAGCATTTCCAAAATGAAGCTATTGATGACAATGTGCGCGTACAGGAGTGGCTTACCATGAAAAACAGTACCGTTCAGGGCGCACATGTAACTGCGGGTCAACGTATTGAAGTTCTTCCCGATTCAGATATAGACCCTGATTCCGAACTTTTCATTTATACACCGGGGATTGACTGTGATCCGACTTTTGATCTGGCACTGGCATCAGTCATCAACAGCGTGTGCAATAGTTCCGAATACCAAAATTCAAAGAATTTCCTAAAAGCAGGAGGGCATCAGCTGGCCAAGGGGGATAGCCTAAAAAGGTGGGTGCTGCCGGAGCATGATAACGAGCCACATAGCCTCCCGCTGCTCCTTTACCCCAACCCCGCAAGCAATTTCATCCATGTCGCCGTTCAGGATCAGGACCCGCAGGCTACCGAGGTTGCCTTTGCATTGCACGATGTAACCGGTCGCCAGGTGCTGTCGCAAACCCGCCAAAGCTCCAATGCCAATGAGGGGTACTATACCCTAACCCTACCGGAGCTTAGCAGCGGGGTATACATGCTGTATGTTACGACAGGCAAAAAAGCTGCAGTGGAGAAGGTGATCATTCAGTAAGTGAGGAAAGATCAAAAGGGCTTAACTTCCGGGGAGAAAAAAGAAGATCCTGCCAGGAGCGAAAAGGAAAATTAATGACCTAATGCAAAAACCTCAGGTCTGCCTGTATTTGGTTTTTGCGAAACTTTTTTACCTTGCAAAACAAACAACAATAAAACCATTTCAAATTATGAAAACAAGATCTCACTTTTATCCATTGATGTTCTCCCTGCTGCTAATGGGGAGCACCGCTAGCTTAAATGCCCAGATCACCCCCCCATCTTTATGGGTGTCGGGAGGCACGGCGGGTATTGGTAACCTCACCGGAAACAGCAATAATGTTGGTATTGGCGTTAACGATCCGGCAGCCCGTTTGGATGTGAAAACCGGCATGAACACAGGTGGAGTGCAAATACAGACAAGAGGGGATTTGGGAGGTATAACAGGCCAAGCCATCCCAGGAACCCCCTACGCTTTGCAGGTAATGCATACCTACAATAATACCGGCCTCCCTGGTAGCTTCCCGCAGTCGGATCCGGTCGCTACAGTAAAGATCTCCCGTTTAGGTCGTGTGGATTTGGGAAGCAGCATTGCCGGAGGAAATATGAACGCCGATCGTATGCTGAACCTTCCCGGACTTGGGATAGGAGTGTACCATAGCCAGGACAATGCCATAACCTTGCACTACGAGTCATTTGCAGCATTAAACTGGGCCAGCCCTGGTCTGGCCGGATCAGATCGTAATTTCAAATTTGCCTATGATGGCACCCCTATATTTGAACTTTACCCGGAAGGGCGTGCAGAAGTTCTCAGTAGCAGCACTGGTAATGCTGATCTGGCATTTAATGTAAAGACTGGCGTAGGCGATGTGTTTCGCATTTTCAATGGAGGGTCTGTTTACATAGGTGAAAACCTAAATGGTGCTTATTTTTCTGACTATCGCCTATACGTGGAAAAGGGTATTCGAGCAGAAAAAGTGCGTGTTGATATAGCGGCTGCCAATGGCTGGGCCGACTTTGTTTTTGACGATGATTATGAGTTAATGAGCACAAGCGAGCTGGCCAAATACATCAAAAAGCACAGACATTTGCCTCACGTACCGGGCGAAGCCCAGGTGAAAGAGGAAGGTATTGACCTGGCCGAAATGGATGCTGTGTTGTTGAGGCAGATTGAGGAATTGACCCTGCGTATAATAGAACTGCAAAAGCAAGTGGATGAACTAAAGTCTGCACAGCAATAAGGGCATACCATTTGAATGATATCCTTCATTTGATCGCTATGCTTTTTGGTAGCAGGAAGGAATGAAACCATGAAAAAACATTTTTTAGTAACAGGAGTCCTTTTCTGTGCGTGCACTTTCCTGCGGGCACAGCAGCCACCTTGCCTGCCCAATGGGGTGCTGACCAATCCGGCCAGTCCGGTTAACCCCCAGCATCCGGGCTATGCCAACTTTTTTGACTGGACTGATGGTTGGTATGATTATTACCTTAATGGGAATAGGGGTTTGAAAGTAAACCCATATTATTCTGGTGTGTCAGGTGTAATTGATTTATATGGCGATAATGATTTTAAACCGGAAGACGGTTGGGAGTTGGTGTATATGGATTTAGGTGTGGATTCGGATGGAAGCCCATTGTCAGGACGTTCCGGCCACATATGGTTTGTTTTGTATAACAGGTACCGCTCATTCATGCGTCTTTTTGTAGCTATTGCTAATCCGATTAGTCTACACTCAATGCTTGAAATAGAGCTGAGTTTTGAGCCGGGAGGATACTACTCAGCCTTGTTTTCCTCTTTGGACAAGGTGCAAAAGCCATTGCGATATTTTGACAACAGCACAATAGCCTCAGGTGTGAAGGAATATTACAATGGTTCATCAAGGCTGTCGGGTTGGTTTTATGCTGACTTTCCTGTAAGCTATGATCCCTGTACTTGTAAGAAATCAATTGCCAATCCATCCAGGAATAGTGAAATACACATTGAATTTAAGACTCAGACAACGTATACGGCACTGATCGGATTGAACGGGACGAGCACTGGTACTGTAACAATTGTGGGGCCGGTTAATTATGACCTTGATGGAGGTTATGGTATAACTACCAAAAAGACAAATAACCATGCCATTAAGGCTGGTATTAAAGCGTACAAGGGTTATTCTGCTTTTCAGCGAGATGCATGGGCGAGTGCTAACGGAAAACCGGATGAGCAGAAAATAAAGGATGGGATAGACCATTTCCACAAGGTCTTTAAAGTGGGATTGATGTTCGTACCCTTTGCCAGTAAGACCCTTGGGCTATTTGATTTTTTGATCAGTGGCGGTAAAAAAGATAATAGTGGTCCTCAGGAAACTATTTTTCCTCCATTTGCCCTACCATTGGAACAACAGTTTTCGGGTATCTTAACGACTGAGCATAATTACATGATGCGCAATCGGTACACTCCAGGTTCAAATTTTACACTAACCTTACCACAGCCACCGGCAGATAGAGAGATCAGTTATCCTGTTTACAATGAAATTCTGGGTGCGTATACCTTGCTTGATAAGCCTAAGATAAAGTGTTACTATGGTCCTGCTGCGTTTTACCAAGGGTTCGAAACAACCCCTTTTATTGGCACCCCCTTCTACACCTTACGCCCCCATATTCTTAGAAGATATCATGGCAGAAAAGCATTTAAAATTGACAAGGGATCCATTCATTTAGCTGTTAACCCCGCCTCAGGTCTGGATCTGGTTGAGGCCTATGTGCAATTGATCGTGATTGATAGTAAACGGGGTAAGAGCTTTCCAAATGGCAGTCGTGGTACTCTCATTAATGACAGCACCTGGGTTTCAGATATCATTCCAATTTCCTGTGCAGATAACCATATGGCTGTCTTTGATGAATATTGGAATAAGGTTTATCGAAAGAAAGCAAAGGAACCTTTTCTTGCCTCTGTTCCTATTCCAGGTATTGATATACTACCAGTCGATATAGATGTTAACCTGTCCACTGTATTGGTTTTGGAAAATAGCCAGGGAGACCGGTTTTTGCATAAGGCTACCTGGGAAACGGATTATGAAATAGAGTTGTTTTGGGGGAGCCCATCGGATCAGTTTGATCAGACTATGCAGGTTAACGATATAGATTATACAGGGACAGGTCAGACGTATTCCTGGTTTGATCAACCGGAGTTTGCAGGATTGGATACCGGGTTTTTACATACCCCGGCATCAGAGCATTTCCAAAATGAAACGGTTGATGATGATGTGCGCGTACAGGAGTGGCTTACCATGAAAAACAGTACCGTTCAGGGCGCGCATGTAACTGCGGGTCAACATATTGAAGTTCTTCCCGATTCGGATATAGACCCTGATTCCGAACTTTCCATTTATACACCGGGGATTGACTGTGATCCGACTTTTGATCTGGCACCGGCATCAGTCATCAACAGCGTGTGCAATAGTTCTGAATACCAAAGTTCGAAAGACCCTTCAAAAAGACAGGTACTATTGGTGGATGATAACGAGCCACATAGCCTCCCACTGTTCCTTTACCCCAACCCCGCAAGCAATCTCATCCATGTCGCCGTTCAGGATCAGGACCCGCAGGCTACCGAGGTTGCCTTTGCACTGCTTGATGTAACCGGTCGCCAGGTGCTCTCGCAAACCCGGCAAAGCTCCAATGCCAACCGGAGCGGCTATCATACCCTAACCCTACCGGAGCTTAGCAGCGGGGTGTACATGCTGTATGTTACGGCAGGCAAAAAAACTGCAGTGGAGAAGGTGATCATTCAGTAAGTGGGGAAGGATCAAAAGGGCTTAACAGAGAAGGAATGAAACCATGAAAAAACATTTTTTAGTAACAGGAGTCCTTTTCTGTGCGTGCACTTTCCTGCAGGCACAGCAGCCACCTTGCCTGCCCAATGGAGTGCTGACCAATCCAGCCAGTCCGGTTAACCCCCAGCATCCGGGCTATGCCAACTTTTTTGACTGGACTGAGAATAGGTATAATATTTACATAAACGGACAAGATGACGACATAATAAACCCATATCATGCCTACCATGCAGGGGTTTTTAATTTAAATGGCGATAATGATTTTAAACCGGAAGACGGTTGGGAGTTGGTGTATATGGATTTAGGTGTGGATTCGGATGGAAGCCCATTGTCAGGACGTTCCGGCCACATATGGTTTGTTTTGTATAACAGGTACCGCTCATTCATGCGTTTTTTTGTAGCTATTCCTAATCAGATTAGTACACACCAGATGCTTGAAATAGAGCTGAGTTTTGAGCCGGGGAGATACTACTCAGCCTTGTTTTCCTCCTTGGACAAGGTGCAAAAGCCATTGCGGTATTTTGACAACAGCACAATAGCCTCAGGTGTGAAGGAATTTTACAATATTGGGGGACGTTGGCATTATGCTGACTTTCCTGTAAACTACGATCCCTGTACTTGTAAGAAATCAACTGCCAACCCGTCCAGGAATAGTGAAATACACATTAAATTTCAGACTCAGACAACGTATACGGCACTGATCGAATTGAATGGTACGAGCACTGGTACTGTTACAATTGTGGGACGACCGGTTGCTGATGGCCTAGGTAGAGGCGGCTATTATATGGCTACCAAAAAGACAAATAACCATGCCATTAAAGCTGGCGTTAAAGCGTACGGAAATTATTTTGCTTTTCGGCGAGATGCAAAGGCGAGTGCTAACGGAAAACCGGATGAGCAAAAAATAAAGGATGGGATAGACCATTTCCACAAGGTCTTTAAAGTGGGATTAATGTTCGTACCCTTTGCCAGTAAGACCCTTGGGCTATTCGATTTTTTGATCAGTGGCGGTAAAAAAGATAATAGTGGTCCTCATCCTCAGGAAGCTATTTTTCCTCCGTTTGCCCTACCATTGGAACAACAGTTTTCGGGTATCTTAACGACTGAGCATAATTACATGATGCGCAATCGGTATACTCCGGGCTCAAATTTTGCACTAACCTTACCACAACCACCGGTAGATAGAGAGATCAGTTATCCTGTTTACAATGAAATTCTGGGTGTGTATACCTTGCTTGATAAGCCTGAGATAAAGTGTTACTATGGTCCTGCTGCGTTTTACCAAGGGTTCGAAACAACCCCTTTTATTGGCACCCCCTTCTACACCTTACGCCCCCATATTCTTAGAAGATATCATGGCAGAAGAGCATTTAAAATTGACAGGGAATCCATTCATTTAGCTGTTAACCCCGCCTCAGGTCTGGATCTGGTTGAGGCCTATGTGCAATTGATCGTGATTGATAGTAAACGGGGTAAGAGCTTTCCAAATGGCAGTCGTGGTACTCTTATTAATGACAGCACCTGGGTTTCAGATCTCATTCCAATTTCCTGTGCAGATAACCATATGGCTGTCTTTGATGAATATTGGAATAAGGTTTATCGAAAGAAAGCAAAGGAACCTTTTCTTGCCTCTGTTCCTATTCCAGGTATTGATATACTACCAGTCGATATAGATGTTAACCTGTCCACTGTATTGGTTTTGGAAAATAGCCAGGGAGACCGGTTTTTGCATAAGGCTACCTGGGAAACGGATTATGAAGTAGAGTTGTTTTGGGGGAGCCCATCGGATCAGTTTGATCAGACTATGCAGGTTAACGATATAGATTATACAGGGACAGGTCAGACGTATTCCTGGTTTGATCAACCGGAGTTTGCAGGATTGGATACCGGGTTTTTACATGTCCCGGCATCAGAGCATTTCCAAAATGAAGCTATTGATGACAATGTGCGCGTACAGGAGTGGCTTACCATGAAAAACAGTACCGTTCAGGGCGCACATGTAACTGCGGGTCAACGTATTGAAGTTCTTCCCGATTCAGATATAGACCCTGATTCCGAACTTTCCATTTATACACCGGGGATTGACTGTGATCCGACTTTTGATCTGGCACCGGCATCAGTCATCAACAGCGTGTGCAATAGTTCTGAATACCAAAGTTCGAAAGACCCTTCAAAAAGACAGGTACTATTGGTGGATGATAACGAGCCACATAGCCTCCCACTGTTCCTTTACCCCAACCCCGCAAGCAATCTCATCCATGTCGCCGTTCAGGATCAGGACCCGCAGACTACCACCGAGGTCGCCTTTGCATTGCACGATGTAACCGGTCGCCAGGTGCTGTCGCAAACCCGCCAAAGCTCCAATGCCAATGAGGGGTACTATACCCTAACCCTACCGGAGCTTAGCAGCGGGGTGTACATGCTGTATGTTACGGCAGGCAAAAAAACTGCAGTGGAGAAGGTGATCATTCAGTAAGTGGGGAAAGATCAAAAGGGCTTAACAGAGAAGGAATGAAACCATGAAAAAACATTTTTTAGTAACAGGAGTCCTTTTCTGTGCGTGCACTTTCCTGCAGGCACAGCAGCCACCTTGCCTGCCCAATGGAGTGCTGACCAATCCAGCCAGTCCGGTTAACCCCCAGCATCCAGGCTATGCCAACTTTTTTGACTGGACTGACCGTTTTTACAATTATTACCTTAATGGGAGTGTAGATTCGATAGAAAACCCAAACTATACGAACGTAGGAGGTGTTGTGGATCTGGATGATCATCCTGATTATAGACCAAAAGATGGTTGGGAGTTGGTGTATATGGATTTAGGTGTGGATTCGGATGGAAGTCCATTGTCAGGACGTTCCGGCCACATATGGTTTGTTTTGTATAACAGGTACCGCTCATTCATGCGTTTTTTTGTAGCTATTGCTGATCAGATTAGTTCACACCGGATGCTTGAAATAGAGCTGAGCTTTGAGCCGGGGGGGTACTACTCAGCCTTGTTTTCCTCTTTGAACAAGGTACAAATGCCATTGCGATATTTTGACAGCGGCGCAATAGCCTCAGGTGTGCAGACATATTACAATGCGACACTGCAAGGCATAACTCACTGGTTTTATGCTGACTTTCCTGTAAATTACGATCCCTGTACTTGTAAGAAATCAATTGCCAACCCATCCAGGAATAGTGAAATACAGATTAAATTTCAGACTCAGACAACGCTTATGACATTGATTGAATTGAACGGGACGAGCACTGGTACTGTAACAATTGTGGACGCGGTTACTGATGACCTGGATGAACTTTATGGTATAACTACCAAAAAGACAGATAACAATGCTATTCAGGCTGGTGTTAAAGCGTACAGGAGTTACTCCGGTTTTAAGACAGATGCATGGGCGAGTGCTAACGGAAAACCGGATGAGCAAAAAATAAAGGATGGGATAGACCATTTCCACAAGGTCTTTAAAGTGGGATTGATGTTCGTACCCTTTGCCAGTAAGACCCTTGGGTTATTCGATTTTTTGATCAGTGGCGGTAAAAAAGATAATAGTGGTCCTCAGGAAACTATTTTCCCTCCGTTAGCCCTACCATTGGAACAACAGTTTTCGGGTATCTTAACGACTGAGCATAATTACATGATGCGCAATCGGTATACTCCGGGTTCAAATTTTGCACTAACCTTGCCACAGCCTCCGGCAGATAGAGAGATCAGTTATCCTGTTTACAATGAAATTCTGGGCGTGTATACCTTGCTTGATAAGCCTGAGATAAGGTGTTACTATGGTCCTGCAGGAGCGATCCGTAGTAGAAGAGCATTTAAAATCGATAAGGAATCCATCCATTTAGCTGTTAACCCTGCCTCAGGTCTGGATCTGGTTGAGGCTTATGTGCAATTGGTGGTAATTAATACTGCGCAGGGTAATACTTTTCCAAATAGCAGTGGTTCTGTTATTAATGACAGTACCTGGGTTTCAGGACTCATTCCAATTTCCTGTATAGATGACCATCTATTTGTCTTTGATAACTGGACTATAAGTGATTTTCCACTTCTTTCACCACTTATAAGAGATGTTAACCTTTCCACTGTATTGGTTTTGGAAAATAGCCAGGGAGACCGGTTTTTGCATAAGGCTACCTGGGAAACGGATTATGAAGTAGAGTTGTTTTGGGGGAGCCCATCGGATCAGTTTGATCAGACTATGCAGGTTAACGATATAGATTATACAGGGACAGGTCAGACGTATTCCTGGTTTGATCAACCGGAGTTTGCAGGATTGGATACCGGGTTTTTACATGTCCCGGCATCAGAGCATTTCCAAAATGAAACGATTGATAACGATGTGCGTGTACAGGAGTGGCTTACCATGAAAAACAGTACCGTTCAGGGCGCGCATGTAACTGCGGGTCAACATATTGAAGTTCTTCCCGATTCGGATATAGACCCTGATTCCGAACTTTCCATTTATACACCGGGGATTGACTGTGATCCGACTTTTGATCTGGCACCGGCATCAGTCATCAAAAGCGTGTGCAATAGTTCCGAATACCAAAATTCAAAAAATTTCCTAAAAGCAGGAGGGCATCAGCTGGCCAAGGAGGATAGCCTAAAAAGGTGGGTGCTGCCGGAGCATGATAACGAGCCACATAGCCTCCCGCTGTCTCTTTACCCCAACCCCGCAAGCAATCTCATCCATGTCGCCGTTCAGGATCAGGGCCCGCAGGCTACCGAGGTTGCCTTTGCACTGCTTGATGTAACCGGTCGCCAGGTGCTCTCGCAAACCCGGCAAAGCTCCAATGCCAACCGGAGCGGCTATCATACCCTAACCCTACCGGAGCTTAGCAGCGGGGTGTACATGCTGTATGTTACGGCAGGCAAAAAAACTGCAGTGGAGAAAGTGGTCATTCAGTAAGTGGGGAAAGATCAAAAGGGCTTAACAGAGAAGGAATGAAACCATGAAAAAACATTTTTTAGTAACAGGAGTCCTTTTCTGTGCGTGCACTTTCCTGCAGGCACAGCAGCCACCTTGCCTGCCCAATGGAGTGCTGACCAATCCGGCCAGTCCGGTTAACCCCCAGCATCCAGGCTATGCCAACTTTTTTGACTGGACTGACCGTTTTTACAATTATTACCTTAATGGGAGTGTAGATTCGATAGAAAACCCAAACTATACGAACGTAGGAGGTGTTGTGGATCTGGATGATCATCCTGATTATAGACCAAAAGATGGTTGGGAGTTGGTGTATATGGATTTAGGTGTGGATTCGGATGGAAGTCCATTGTCAGGACGTTCCGGCCACATATGGTTTGTTTTGTATAACAGGTACCGCTCATTCATGCGTTTTTTTGTAGCTATTGCTGATCAGATTAGTTCACACCGGATGCTTGAAATAGAGCTGAGCTTTGAGCCGGGGGGGTACTACTCAGCCTTGTTTTCCTCTTTGAACAAGGTACAAATGCCATTGCGATATTTTGACAGCGGCGCAATAGCCTCAGGTGTGCAGACATATTACAATGCGACACTGCAAGGCATAACTCACTGGTTTTATGCTGACTTTCCTGTAAATTACGATCCCTGTACTTGTAAGAAATCAATTGCCAACCCATCCAGGAATAGTGAAATACAGATTAAATTTCAGACTCAGACAACGCTTATGACATTGATTGAATTGAACGGGACGAGCACTGGTACTGTAACAATTGTGGACGCGGTTACTGATGACCTGGATGAACTTTATGGTATAACTACCAAAAAGACAGATAACAATGCTATTCAGGCTGGTGTTAAAGCGTACAGGAGTTACTCCGGTTTTAAGACAGATGCATGGGCGAGTGCTAACGGAAAACCGGATGAGCAAAAAATAAAGGATGGGATAGACCATTTCCACAAGGTCTTTAAAGTGGGATTGATGTTCGTACCCTTTGCCAGTAAGACCCTTGGGTTATTCGATTTTTTGATCAGTGGCGGTAAAAAAGATAATAGTGGTCCTCAGGAAACTATTTTCCCTCCGTTAGCCCTACCATTGGAACAACAGTTTTCGGGTATCTTAACGACTGAGCATAATTACATGATGCGCAATCGGTATACTCCGGGTTCAAATTTTGCACTAACCTTGCCACAGCCTCCGGCAGATAGAGAGATCAGTTATCCTGTTTACAATGAAATTCTGGGCGTGTATACCTTGCTTGATAAGCCTGAGATAAGGTGTTACTATGGTCCTGCAGGAGCGATCCGTAGTAGAAGAGCATTTAAAATCGATAAGGAATCCATCCATTTAGCTGTTAACCCTGCCTCAGGTCTGGATCTGGTTGAGGCTTATGTGCAATTGGTGGTAATTAATACTGCGCAGGGTAATACTTTTCCAAATAGCAGTGGTTCTGTTATTAATGACAGTACCTGGGTTTCAGGACTCATTCCAATTTCCTGTATAGATGACCATCTGAAGGCTTCCCTTAATTAGGAACGCCCAAAACTAAGGATTTCCATTTAATGTTGGTATTGCGCAGCAGTGGCGAAGGAGCGTAGCTCCGAAGACGCTGCTGCGCAAAAGGTATGGGCGGTATATAACCCAGTGCTTTGTGGGGCCTTTCGTTATTATAGATCCATAACCAGGCTTGTGAAAGCACTTCTGCTTCTTTTAACCGTCCGAAGGAAAAGGCATCTAACACTTCCTCCCGGTAGGTCTTGTTAAAGCGCTCCACATAACCGTTTTGATATGGTTTGCCCTTTTGAATAAACTTTAGCTCTATGCCCAGTTTGCCCGACCATTCTTTCATGGCATGTGCTATGAACTCCGGACCATTGTCCACCCGGATCTTTTCTGGTTTACCGCGCCAGGCTACCAGTTTATCCAGCTCACGAATGACCCGTTGGCTATTGATGCTGGTATCAATGGTGATATTCAGTGCTTCACGATTGTAATCGTCAAGAACATTGAACGAACGGAATTTGATACCGTTTGCTAACGTATCGTGCATAAAATCCATGCTCCAGGTCAGATTGGGCTGTAGGGGCTGTAGCAAAGGCTCCTGAACACGCATGGCAAGCCGTTTTTTGCTCTTTCTTCGCAGATTCAGCCCCATCTCCGTATAAACGCGGTACACGCGTTTGTGATTCCATGTGTAGTTCATACTCCTAAGCCGATGATGCATCATCCAAAAGCCCCAGCGTGTGTGCAACTCCGCCAACATACCCAACTGCTTACGTATGAGCTGATCCTCATTAGCTTTTGGACGGTAATAATACACTGAGATATGAATGCAAAACAGCAAACAGGCCTGCCGTAGGCTAATGCCATGATTCTTGCGGGAATAGTCCACTAACTCCCGCTTTTCGGCAGGCCCTAAAGCTTTTTTTCAAGCACATCTTTTAATACCGTGTTGTGGAGGGTGAGCTCTGCCACGATCTTCTTGTATTGACCCACCTCACGCTCTAACTCCTTAAGCTTTTTGAGCTGGTTGATTTCCATGCCAGAGTACTTGCTCTTCCATTGATAAAACGTGCCCTGGCTAATTCCCCCCTCACGGCACAGGTCCAAAACCTTCTCACCACCTTGGTGACGGCGTAGTAAGCCAATGATCTGGCTCTCGGTAAGCTTGCTCTTCTTCATCTTACTTCCCTTTTTTCAAATGAACGTTATTTTTCTATTTTTAACCGTTCCTGTTTTAGGGGAAGCCTTCACATCTATTTGTCTTTGATAACTGGACTATAAGTGATTTTCCACTTCTTTCACCACTTATAAGAGATGTTAACCTTTCCACTGTATTGGTTTTGGAAAATAGTCAGGGGGATCGGTTTTTGCATAAGGCTACCTGGGAAACGGATTATGAATTACAGTATTTTGCGTATTCCTCCTCCTGGTTTGATGAACCGGAGTTTGCAGGATTGGATACCGGGTTTTTACATGTCCCGGCATCAGAGCATTTCCAAAATGAAACGATTGATAACGATGTGCGTGTACAGGAGTGGCTTACCATGAAAAACAGTACCGTTCAGGGCGCACATGTAACTGCGGGTCAACATATTGAAGTTCTTCCCGATTCGGATATAGACCCTGATTCCGAACTTTTCATTTATACACCGGGGATTGACTGTGATCCGACTTTTGATCTGGCACCGGCATCAGTCATCAAAAGCGTGTGCAATAGTTCCGAATACCAAAATTCAAAAAATTTCCTAAAAGCAGGAGGGCATCAGCTGGCCAAGGAGGATAGCCTAAAAAGGTGGGTGCTGCCGGAGCATGATAACGAGCCACATAGCCTCCCGCTGTCTCTTTACCCCAACCCCGCAAGCAATCTCATCCATGTCGCCGTTCAGGATCAGGGCCCGCAGGCTACCGAGGTTGCCTTTGCACTGCTTGATGTAACCGGTCGCCAGGTGCTCTCGCAAACCCGGCAAAGCTCCAATGCCAACCGGAGCGGCTATCATACCCTAACCCTACCGGAGCTTAGCAGCGGGGTGTACATGCTGTATGTTACGGCAGGCAAAAAAACTGCAGTGGAGAAAGTGGTCATTCAGTAAGTGGGGAAAGATCAAAAGGGCTTAACAGAGAAGGAATGAAACCATGAAAAAACATTTTTTAGTAACAGGAGTCCTTTTCTGTGCGTGCATTTTCCTGTGGGCACAGCAGCCACCTTGCCTGCCCAATGGGGTGTTGACCAATCCGGCCAGTCCGGTTAACCCCCAGCATCCAGGCTATGCCAACTTTTTTGACTGGACTGATGGATATTATGATTATTACCTCAATGGGAATACGGGGTTAAAAATAAACCCATATTATTCTGGTGTGGGAGGTGTAATTTATTTATATGGCGATAATGATTTTAAACCGGAAGACGGTTGGGAGTTGGTGTATATGGATTTAGGTGTGGATTCGGATGGAAGTCCATTGTCAGGACGTTCCGGCCACATATGGTTTGTTTTGTATAACAGGTACCGCTCATTCATGCGTTTTTTTGTAGCTATTGCTGATCAGATTGGTCCACACCAGATGCTTGAAATAGAGCTGAGTTTTGAGCCGGGGGGATACTACTCAGCCTTGTTTTCCTCTTTGGACAAAGTGCAAAAGCCATTGCGGTATTTTAACAACAGTATAAAGGCTTCAAATGTGCAGGAATACCACAACGGTACATTAGCAAACCTGACGCACTGGTTTTATGCTGACTTTCCTGTGAACTACGATCCCTGTACTTGTAATAAATCAATTGCCAATCCATCCAGGAATAGTGAAATACAGATTAAATTTCAGACTCAGACAGTGCTTACAGCATTGATCGGATTGAACGGGACGAACACTGGTACTGTAACGATTGTGGGGCCGGGTACTTATGACTTTGATGGACGTTATGGTATAACTACCAAAAAGACAAATAACCATGCCATTAAGGCTGGTATTAAAGCGTACAAGGGTTATTCTGCTTTTCAGCGAGATGCATGGGCGAGTGCTAACGGAAAACCGGATGAGCAGAAAATAAAGGATGGGATAGACCATTTCCACAAGGTCTTTAAGGTGGGATTAATGTTCGTACCCTTTACCAGTAAGACCCTTGGGCTATTCGATTTTTTGATCAGTGGCGGTAAAAAAGATAATAGTGGTCCTCAGGAAGCTATTTTTCCTCCATTTGCCCTACCATTGGAACAACAGTTTTCGGGTATCTTAACGACTGAGCATAATTACATGATGCGCAATCGGTACACTCCAGGTTCAAATTTTACACTAACCTTACCACAGCCACCGGCAGATAGAGAGATCAGTTATCCTGTTTACAATGAAATTCTGGGTGCGTATACCTTGCTTGATAAGCCTAAGATAAAGTGTTACTATGGTCCTGCTGCGTTTTACCAAGGGTACGAAACAACCCCTTTTATTGGCACCCCCTTCTACACCTTACGCCCCCATATTCTTAGAAGATATCATGGCAGAAAAGCATTTAAAATTGACAGGGAATCTATTCATTTAGCTGTTAACCCCGCCTCAGGTCTGGATCTGGTTGAGGCCTATGTGCAATTGATCGTGATTGATAGTAAACGGGGTAAGAGCTTTCCAAATGGCAGTCGTGGTACTCTCATTAATGACAGCACCTGGGTTTCAGATCTCATTCCAATTTCCTGTGCAGATGACCATCTGATTGTCTTTGATGAATATTGGAATAAGGTTTATCGAAAGAAAGCAAAGGAACCTTTTCTTGCCTCTGTTCCTATTCCAGGTATTGATATACTACCAGTCGATATAGATGTTAACCTGTCCACTGTATTGGTTTTGGAAAATAGCCAGGGAGACCGGTTTTTGCATAAGGCTACCTGGGAAACGGATTATGAAGTAGAGTTGTTTTGGGGGAGCCCATCGGATCAGTTTGATCAGACTATGCAGGTTAACGATATAGATTATACAGGGACAGGTCAGACGTATTCCTGGTTTGATCAACCGGAGTTTGCAGGATTGGATACCGGGTTTTTACATGTCCCGGCATCAGAGCATTTCCAAAATGAAACGATTGATAACGATGTGCGCGTACAGGAGTGGCTTACCATGAAAAACAGTACCGTTCAGGGCGCGCATGTAACTGCGGGTCAACATATTGAAGTTCTTCCCGATTCGGATATAGACCCTGATTCCGAACTTTCCATTTATGCACCGGGGATTGACTGTGATCCGACTTTTGATCTGGCACCGGCATCAGTCATCAAAAGCGTGTGCAATAGTTCCGAATACCAAAGTTCGAAAGACACTTCAAAAAGACAGGTACTATTGGTGGATGATAACGAGCCACATAGCCTCCCACTGTTCCTTTACCCCAATCCCGCAAGCAATCTCATCCATGTCGCCGTTCAGGATCAGGACCCGCAGACTACCACCGAGGTCGCCTTTGCATTGCACGATGTAACCGGTCGCCAGGTGCTGTCGCAAACCCGCCAAAGCTCTAATGCCAACCGGGAATATACACTAAACCTACCGGAGCTTAGCAGCGGGGTGTACATGCTGTATGTTACGGCAGGCAAAAAAACTGCAGTGGAGAAGGTGATCATTCAGTAAGTGAGGAAGGATCAAAAAGGGCATTCATAACAACGAGGCTTACCCTTCGTTGTTTTGCCGGAATAGTTCCATCACCTCCCGGCTGATGCCGGTGGTGCTGAACCCTCCGTCGTGATACAGATGCTGCATCGTAACCATCCGGGTAAGATCGGAAAATAAGCTCACGCAATAGCGGGCGCAATCCTCTGCAGAGGCATTTCCCAGCGGGCTGATCTGATCTGCATACCTGAAAAAGTCCCCAAAGTCCTTTACCCCTGATCCGGCCGTGGTCATAGTGGGCGATTGGGAAATGGTGTTCACCCGTACCTTCCGATCCTTTCCAAAATGGTATCCGAAGCTGCGGGCAACACTCTCCAGATAAGCCTTATTGTCTGCCATATCGCTGTAACCCGGGAATACCCGCTGGGCCGCAATATAGGTGAGTCCGAGAATGCTCCCCCACTCTGCCATGGCATCCTGCCGGTACAGGGTTTGCATGAGCTTGTGGAAACTGACTGCCGAAATATCCCATCCTTTGGTGAGCCAGTCGTAGTTAAGGTCCGTATAGGCCCTTCCCTTGCGCACATTCACCGACATGGCGATACTGTGCAGCACAAAATCGATTTTCCCCCCCAGGACTTCCTGCGACTTAGCAGTCAGGTGCTCCAGGTCCTCAAGCGAAGTGGCATCAGCTGAAATGATCTCTGCCCCGCACTTGTCAGCCAAACGGTTGATCTCACCCATCCGTATGGCCATGGGGGTGTTGGTCAGCACAAGGCGGGCTCCTTCTTCACAGGCAACCTCAGCTACCTTCCACGCGATCGAATCGGAGTTCAATGCTCCGAACACAATCCCCCGCTTTCCTTCGAGTATTCCCCTTGCCATAACTTTTTGTTTGAGCTGCAAATATACTAATTGCCCTTATCAGGCCACGTTTTCTGCGAGCAATTCCCGCGCTGCCTGCCTGGCTGCCTCGCTCCTCCTGATCCCGCTCAGCATGGAAGCCACCTCTTCCACGCGTTCGGATCCACGTAATTCACGGATCCCGATAACCGTATCATGCTCCGTTGTATCCTTGAATACCTTAAAATGCCTGCATCCTTTCGCTGCTACCTGGGGTAGGTGGGTAATACAAATGACCTGCATTTGTTTCCCCATTCCGGCCATCAGGGCTCCCATGCGGTCTGCCATTTCGCCCGAAACACCGGTATCGATCTCGTCGAACAAAATCGTCGGCAGTTGCCGGTATTGCGCCACCAGGTTTTTGACCCCCAGCATAAATCGGCTCATCTCTCCCCCACTGGCTATTTTTTTCAGGGGTTTCGGAGCCCGGCCCTTGTTGGCCGAGAACATAAAGGTCACCTCTTCCAGTCCGTTGGGTCCGGGCTCTTCACGGCTCTTCCATTTCAGTGCGAACTGTGCGTCCGGCATGCCCAATTGCCTCAGCAGGCCGCTCATTTTTTCGATGAATGCTTCCTGCGCCTCACGGCGCGATGCGCTCAGGGCCGAACCCGCACGCCGGAGTTCCTTACTCAGGACGTCCAGCTGCTTTACACCTTCATCGATCTGTCCGGACAAAGAGAAGGTGCCTTGCACTTCAGTGCTCAGTGCATCCCTTTTGGCGATCAACCCCTTAACGTCATCAACCTGATGTTTTTGCATTAGCCCGTGTAGCAGATCAAGCCGGCTATTCACAGCTTCCAGGCGGGCCGGATCTACTTCAATGTCGGCAGCGGACCTGTTCATCTCAAAGCTCAGATCGTCCCATTCAATGATCTGCGATTCAATGCGTTCAAGCCATTCAGCGTAGCGATTTCCCCAGGCACTCAACTGATCAATAAATGATCTTAACATTTTGATATTGTTTACGATACCATAACTATCCTCATCTATTAGTTGAAGTGATTTACTAAGCGTGCCTCGTATCTCTTCGGCATGTTCAAGGGTGTTTGCTTCCTCCTCCAGCAGAGCCACTTCCCCATCCGTCAGGCCAGCTTCTTCGAGCTCGTTCAGCAGGAACTGGTGGTAGTCCAGGCTGGTCTGACGCGCCTGTTGCTGATCCTTCCACTCTTCCAGCTGGCGTTTCAGAGCGATCCAGTCCGAATAAAGCTTTTTGTAATCTGCCAGCACGGATCTGTTCCGGGCGATGCTATCGACCAGAGCCAGCTGGAAACCAGCTTTATTCAGCCACTGGGTTTGATCCTGCCCGTGGATATCGATCAAATGTTCACTCAAACCGCACAAAACAGGCAGTTTTACCGGCTTGCCGTTCACAAATGCATATGATTTTCCGGATGGAACGATTTCGCGTCGCACTATGCTCACCGGCTCCAGGTCCAGGTTGTGTTCCTCAAAAAAAGCTTCCAGCCCCAGCTTCGATACATCGAAATTCGCCTCCACAACACATTTCCGGGTCGGATCGCGCAGCACGGTCAAATCGGCCCGTTGGCCCAGTATCAGGCCCAGTGCTCCGAGCATAATGCTCTTTCCCGCACCGGTTTCACCAGTAATGGTATTGAGTGACTCATCGGGCCGCAGGCCCAGTTCTTCAATTAAGGCGTAGTTGGAAATGCGCAGCTCCTTCAGCATAGGAGCGAAGATAAAAAACTTAGTTGTTGGCGCCGAGCTTATCCCATCGCTGCGATTCATCAGGGGCCAGGTCCTGCAGTAATTGGATCACACGCGCCTTATCCTCAACCAGTTCGGTACTGAAAATATTCGAGATCTCCTGAGCCTTGGAATCAAAAAAAACAGACATCAGAAAGCTGTTCGGGCGGTTTCGGTGAACCTTGTGCAGTTCCTCCATCGCGAGGGTAATGTTCCGGCGCGCCTCCGCATCATCCCTGGTCATTTGATCAAGCCCCAGCCGATGGTAGGTGTACAGCGCCGTGCGGTAGGGTTCAAAATTCTGGTCAAAGAACAATTCGGCGAGCCAGTAGCGATTCCGGTTGTTTTCAAAAGGCTGCCATCCGCTTGCCTGCCGGTCTCCCTGGGCATTTCCAACGATATTACGGGCCTTTAGCAAAAAGGCTTCCCCGCCTTTCGGCGAGAAGGTTTCCATATCCAGGGCAATGATCATATAGGCGTAGTAGGCCAGGACACTGGTCAGGTTCGACAAATGAGTGTTCTCGTTGAAATCCAGCGGTGCAAATTCCAGATAGCGGAACCACAGGTCGCTGTCCTGCCAGTTCAGGATGGTGGTGTTGTAGCTCGATCCGTAGACCGGACGGGAACTCTGAACACTGATGGTCCCGGAGAACTCATCGGCTGCGATCTGTTCGGTAATGTTGATCTGGACCGAGCATTCGATCCGCTCTTCCATTTGATATACCTGACCCGTCCACCGGGTATTGTTCATAAATTCATAGATCGCCTGCTGCAGGGTTTGAAACACCTGCTTGTTCATGTTCTGTACCTGCGGACTCAGCACCTGAACCCGGCAGTTGAGTTCCTGAGCCTGCGATGCAATAGCTCCGGCCAATATGAGTGCCATAACGACGATCCGCTTCAACTGATCCATTCCTTTTCGAGGAAGTCCATGATGTCCTCTGCAACTTCCAGCTTACTTTTTAACCCGATATCAAGGCGCTTATTGTGACGGTCCAGTATCGTGACCTGATTCGTATCGTGCCCAAACCCTGCTCCTTCATTCCGCAGGGAATTCAACACGATAACGTCTGCATTCTTGCGCTTCAGCTTGCTTTGTGCATTTGTCTCCTCCGCGTTCGTTTCCAGGGCAAAGCCAACCACGATCTGATGTTCCCTCTGCCTCCCCCACCCGGCCAGAATATCGGGATTCTGTTCCAGCCTGATGACCGGAGCCTCCTCTTCCTTCTTCATTTTCTGACCGGCCACCCATTTCGGCCTGAAATCTCCCACTGCTGCACTGGCAATGGCCAGATCGGAATTTTTGAATGGCGCCTGCACGGCGCGATCCATCTGTTCGGCGGTTTCCACCCGCTCCACGGTCAAATTCGGGTGTTCCGGCAAGGAAAGAGGGGTCGGACCACAGACCAGATGTACCTGAGCTCCTCTGTCCAGGCAAACCTGGGCCAGGGCCATCCCCATTTTTCCGGTACTCCGGTTGCCGATGTAGCGCACCGGGTCAATAGGTTCATGGGTGGGCCCGGCTGTGATCAACACCCTTTTGCCGTTCAGGCTCAGATTGCGGGCCAGATCCTCTTCAATATAGTGGCGGATCTGCCCGGGCTCCGCCATGCGACCCTCTCCGTGTAGGCCACTGGCCAATTCGCCCTTTTCGGCCGGAATGATCCGGTTTCCGCAGGAGCGGAGCTTTTCCAGATTTTCCCTGGTGCTGTTGTGACGATACATATCGAGGTCCATTGCCGGAGCAACGTATACGGGGCATCTGGCCGAAAGGTAGATCGCTACCAGCAAATTGTCTGCTTCGCCCATTGCCATTTTGCTCAGGGTATTGGCCGTAGCCGGTGCAATCACTATAAGGTCGGCCCACAGGCCCAGTTCCACGTGGCTGTTCCATACAGCCCCATCGTCCTCTTCATGGGTGAGGGAGGTCAGTACCGGATTTCTGCTCAATGTGGAAAGAGTAAGTGCGGTAACGAAGTCCTTTGCAGCGGGGGTCATAACAACCCTGACCTCTGCTCCGGCTTTGATAAACTCACGGACTGTGCAGGCTGATTTGTACGCGGCGATACTGGCAGTAACCCCCAGCAGTACTTTTTTGCCGCGAAGCACAACTTAGGCTTTGAACTCCTCTTCCTCCGGCATGCGGTAGTAGACCTGATCTTCCAGCCATTCCTGGATGGCGATAAGGGTGGGCTTGGGAAGGCCTTCGTAAAAACGGGACACTTCAATTTGCTCCTTGTTTTCAAAAACCTCGTCCAGGCTATCCGTATGCGTAGCAAATTCACTCAATTTCGCAAGGAGCTCCTCTCTGATCTCCGCACTGATCTGATTAGCGCGCTTGGCCAAAATGGAAATGCTCTGGTAGATGCTGCCCGTTTCCCTGATCATTTCCACAGGGTCCCGCGTTTTTGTACTTTTTGAAGCCTCCAACTTTTTGTAGTCCATTTCTAAAGTTGTTCCTGATCCTTAAATTCTTCCAGATCGCTACTGATCCTGTCCTTTAATTTATCCGCATCCTTTCGCCAGTCACTCTCCGGATACCAGCGGGTAAAGGCCTGATAAGCCCTCAATGCGTTCTGATAGCGCTCCTCCTTTTTCTCATCAACTGAGTTAAGGGCCAGCAGGTAGTGCGCTTCAAGCTGCAAATATAAGGCTTCTTCCCGATACTCGGTATCGGGATAGTCGTTCAGCGTGTTGTCCAGCGCAAAGATGGCCGATTTGTAGTTCCCTATCTTCAGGTATTGTTTGCCAATCTCAAAGCTCTTACGTTCCAGCTTGTCGCGGAGCCTATCGATATACAGGGTGGCGGTATCCACTTTTGAACTGCCCGGATGCTGATTGATGAATAATTGCAGCTCGTTGATCGCCTTGTTCGTACTGCTCTGATCCAGGCTGTAGCGTGGCGAATCCAGATAATAGCAATAGGCTGCCAGGTAGGCGCATTCCTCTGCCCTGTCGTTTTGAGGGAAGGTATTTGCAAAGCTTTTGAGGTGATAGGCCGCCAAAATATAATCCTGCATTCCGTAATGCGTCATAGCGTAGTAGTAGTACACTTCCTGATTTTTGCTGGTTCCGCGGTACAGGTTCAGCAGCTCCTCAAAAAGCGGATAGGCCCGCAAATATTCCTGCTGATCGTAGTACTCCCTGGCCACTTCCAGTTTGTAGTTGAGGTCCGGGCTCTTCAATGCCTTGTTGTACTCCGAGCAGGCCGTTAGGGAGAGGAAAGCAGCCAGTACAAAGAGGCACATTCGGTATAGGCCTGTAAACATGCGGCAAAAGTACTAAATTGAAGAGGGTGAGCTATGTTCAAAAGAAACGGCCAACCCGAATAACCAGGGGAGACCCGTAACCACTCCGCCCCCCTTCATAGGTAAGGTTGTACAAAATGACGAGAAAGAGCGGTCTTTGTCTGAATCCACCTCCAATGAAGAGGTTGCCGGACCACTGCCGTTTTAATTGCTGATCAAAGGGATCCCAAAGCTTTCCATTCAACAGCTCATATTCGCCCCAGGCAAAGATGCTGGATGTGAGGTCAAATTGATGAAAATGGCGAAAGCCATAGTATGAGTTCGCGTAGCCAAGCCGGATATCTATCAAATACGTGCCTCCGATCCCAGGCATCCAGCGATCCGTTGCCTGGTATCCGATGAACGGAGAAATTTCGATCAGGTAAATCGCCGATCCGAATGATCCCCCCGTGTTCCCTCCAAACCGAAGTTTATCCACAAAGCGCTCCTCATCCTGATCCTGGTTCTGACCTGCCGAGGTCAGTCCGGCAAGCAAAAATAAAATAGCAAAAACTTTCTTCACAGCATTATGTTCAACTCCGCAAAAGTAGAAATAGTGTTTAAATACCCTGCTTCTTCCCTGAAAGAGGTATGGTATGATCTTGTCCTTATTTCAGTTCGGCCTCCGTCATAGCCATCTCTATGGCCCTGTTCAGTGATGGGCTGGCCGGCATGAGCGGTAAGCGAACGTATGGCTCCAGGATCCCCCGCAGGTGCAGGGCCATTTTAACACCGGCCGGGTTTCCTTCCCGGAACAAAAGCCCCATTAGCTTCCACAACCGGTAGTGTCCGGCATTGGCTTTTTTTACCTTGCGCGAAAGGGCTGCACGAACCATATCGGTAAATACCTCAGGAAAGGCCTGACCCACAACGGAGATGACCCCATGGCCTCCGGCCAGAACAATAACCGAGGTCAGGGCATCATCCCCACTGATCACTTCAAACCCGTCCGGTTTGTGCGCTATGATCTCCATGATCTGGGTCAGATCACCACTCGCTTCCTTAACGGCAACTATATTTCTGTGCTCCGCCAGGGCGAGGGTCGTTTCGGCCAGCATATTGCTGGCTGTCCTTGCCGGAACATTGTACATGATGATCGGCCTGGGAGCGTAGTTCGCCAAATACGTATAGTGTCGCAGAATTCCCTTTTGAGTAGGCCTGTTGTAATAGGGGCTCACGGACAGGATCGCCGTGATCCCCTCCCAGTCCTGACCTCTTATTTGCCGTTCCACCTCTAACGTGTCGTTCCCACCAATGCCCAGCACGATCGGTAAACGCCCTTCGTTGCTCTCCTTTACGGTCTCCAGCACCGCCCGCTTCTCGTCCTTGTTCAGCGTAGTACTTTCTCCCGTGGTTCCCATCACCACCAGATACTCTGCTCCCCCATTGATGCAGTGCTGCACCAGGCGGTCCAGAGCTGCAAAATCAACCCGCTTGTCTTTCCTGAATGGCGTTACCAACGCCACCCCTGTTCCTTTTAGTTTCTTCATCCTGTTTGATTTTTTGTTGCATCCAGCATTTCCAGATATTGCTCCGTGATCTTCAGAAAGGAATGGATGTCCGTGTTTCGGTCTACCTCGAAACAGAGATCAAAAGAGACCTCCTCTCCGCAGCGACCAATTTTCAATCGCGCCTTCGATTGCTGCAGGACGTGGCGAACAGGCAGCTTTTCCGCCCGGTCCAGATCGATCAACACATCAAATTCCATCCCGATAAACTGCCTTGCCACCTCGGAAACAGGCTGACAGTACCAATTCAGCTCCCTCTGCGAAAAGTACTGGTGCGGCCATTCGGAAACGGGCAGGGTCTCCCCTTTTTTCAATTCTGTAAATCCGAGGGTCTGTATGCTAAACCCCTTTTTCGTTTTTTCCTTGATCCATTGACGCAGGACCTGTTCCTCTTCGGGCCGAAAAAAATACAGCAATCCGATCGTCGGCTTCTCACTCCACCGGATCTGCTGTGCCCGTTCACGCGTCACCTTGCCGCTCATTTGACGGAGTTTCCAGGATCCCCATCGCTCCCGTATGCCCTGTACCCATTTCATCACCTTCCGATCATTTTCAAAAAAGCGTCTTCCGAAATGATCGGGATCCCCAGCTTTCCGGCCTTCTCCCGCTTACCTGGCCCCATATTATCCCCCGCGATCACATAATCAGTACGACCCGAAATGCTCCCAACATTCCTCCCGCCATAATGCTCAATGGTCTTCTTCAGATCGTTCCGCGAAAACTGCTCAAAAACCCCCGATACTACGAATTTTTTACCTTCCAGCAAGTTGGGGACATCTTTTTGCTGCTCCTCACGGAGCGATAATTCCAGTCCGGCGGCCTTCAGACGTTCCACGGTACGTTGATTCCTTTCGTTCGCAAAAAAGTCAATAACAGACTGGCCGATCCGTTCGCCTATCTCGTTCACCTGGGTCAGCTCTTCCAGGCTCGCCTGGGCCAGGGCGTCCAAACTCCTGCAGTACCTGGCCAGTTTCCCAGCAACCGTTTCGCCTACGTAGCGTATGCCGAGGGCATACAGGACCCGCTCAAAGGGGATCTGCTTCGAAGCCTCAATCCCGCTGATCAGGTTTTCCACCGACTTCTGTCCCATGCGTTCAAGCGGCAAAAGGTCTTCCCGGGTGAGTTCGTACAGGTCTGCGTAGTTGCTCACCAGGCCGGCTGCGTACAGCTGGTCCACGGTTTCACTTCCCAAACTGTCGATATCCATGGCCTTCCGCGAAATAAAGTGCTCCACCCTACCCTTTACCTGTGGCGGGCATCCGTAGGTGTTTGGGCAGTAATGCTGTGCCTCCCCCTCCTGCCGCACGAGCTCTGTACCACATTCCGGGCATTCCGTAACATAACGCGTCGGCTCACTTTTCGGATCCCGGCCCTGAAAATCAACTCCCGTGATCTTCGGAATAATGTCACCGCCTTTTTCCACATACACGGTGTCGCCCTCCCGCACGTCCAGCCTCTCAATAATATCTGCGTTGTGCAGGCTTGCCCGCTTTACCGTAGTACCGGCCAAAAGCACGGGTTGCAAGTTAGCAACCGGGGTAATAGCTCCTGTACGCCCTACCTGGTAGGTGATCTTTTCCAATACCGTTGCGGCCTGCTCGGCCGGAAACTTGTAGGCGATTGCCCAGCGGGGCGATTTTGCGGTGCTGCCCAATGCGTTCTGCTGGCGAAGCGAATTTACCTTGATCACCACCCCATCGATCCCAAAAGGCAGCTGGTGTCGCTCTCCAGCCCATTGATCTATAAAATCCCGTACCCCCTTCAGGTCCTTCACGAGGCGAATATATTTCGGCACCTGGAATCCCCAGCGCCGCGCGGCTTCCAGATTTTCATGATGCGTCCCGAAAGGCAACCCTTCTCCCTGTATCTGGTAAAGGAAACAATCAAGCGGACGGGCAGCCACGATCGCACTGTCCTGCATTTTCAACGTACCGGCTGCCGAATTCCGCGGATTGGCAAAGGGTTCGTAACCAGCTTCGATCCGGTCGCGATTCAGTTGGGTAAACCCTTTGATCGGTATAAAGACCTCTCCCCGGATCTCGAAACGTTCCGGATAGTCATTGCCCCGCAGCACAAGGGGGATGGTATCAATGGTTTTCAGGTTCGGGGTAATCTCGTCGCCCTGGACGCCATCGCCCCGGGTGGCGCCACGCACGAGCCTGCCGCCCTCATACAATAAACTGATCGCCACCCCGTCGTACTTCAGCTCGCACACATATTCCACCGGCTCACCGATCAGCTTTTCGATCCGTCCCGCAAAGTCTTCGATTTCCTCCTGACTGTAGGTATTGCTCAGACTGAGCATCGGAACAGTGTGCTGCACGGCCCGAAACTCCTGCGTTACCGTTCCTCCAACCCGCTTACCCGGACTGTTAGGATCATCAAACTCCGGAAATTGCTGCTCCAGGTCCTGCAACTCCCTCATCTTCATATCAAACTCCCGGTCGCTGATCTCAGGCTTATCCAAAACGTAATACCTATAATTATGGTCGTGCAGTTCTGCACGCAGTTGTTCCATATGCTTCCTTGTTTCGGACAACGACAGGCTCATTTTCTGATATGCATTAAACGTGGGTTCCCGCTCAGGTCGTGCTTCAAATGTACCCGGGAAAAGCCAGCGGAGCGAAATAAGGCCTCCGTTTCCCTCGCCAGATACTGGTTGATCTCCACGAACAGATGCCCATCGGGCCGCAGGCCCTGCTTTGCGATCCCCGCGATAGCCTTACAAAACCGCAGCGGATCATCATCGGGCACCCATAGCGCCAGCGGTGGCTCATGCCCGATCACGCGCGGATGCATCTGCTCCCGCTCGAGATGGCGCACATAGGGCGGGTTCGAGAGTATAACGTCATATGGCTCGTCAATGGCCGGCGGTTTCAGCATATCCGCCTTTCGGAATTCGACAGGCGCCTGCGGCGCGATGTGTTCCGCGTTCGTTCGGGCGACCTCCAGTGCTTCCTCGCTGATATCCCAGGCATGGATCTGCCAGTTCGGACGTTCTGCCGCCCAGGTGATGGCCAGGCAACCACAGCCCGTGCCGATATCGAGGCACCGGCCCGAGGGAGACCGTACTTCCGCAAAAGCCTGGTGGATGAGCTCCTCGGTTTCGGGCCGTGGAATAAGCACGGCCGGATCCACACGGAAATCGCGACCAAAGAAACAGGCCGTCCCGAGAATGTACTGCAGGGGCTCATTGCGGGTAAGCCTTTCCGTGATCAACCGGAACCGGTTTTCCTGCTCCGCGCTGAGCAGCCGGTCAGGATCTGTGATAAAGGTCCCGCGTGTTTCGCCGGTGAGGTGCTCATAGATCAGAAGGAACAGGGAGTCTTTTTCGCGCTCCGGTTCGCCCCGTAGCTGCCTGCGCAGATATTCCCTGACCTCTGTCCAGTTCATTCCGCTAATTTAATAGCTTTAGCGCTGTGGATCACACTACCTATATGAAACGCGCGATCGCACTGGCCGGCTGCGGTTTGGGCACCACCGGTGCGAATCCGCTCGTGGGAGCGATACTCGTGCATCGCGGCCAGATCATCGGTGAAGGTTGGCATCAACGCGCCGGGGAGGATCATGCCGAGGTACGTTGCTTCAACTCCGTGCCGGAGGCTGACCGGGTCCTGATCCCCGAAAGCACGATGTACGTGACCCTGGAACCCTGCGACCATCAGGGCCGCACCCCGCCCTGTTCCTTACGGATCATTCAGGAACGCGTGAAAAAAGTGGTGGTGGCCGCGGTCGATCCGAATCCCGCCGCAGGCGGAAAGGGAATAGAACGGCTCCGGGCAGGCGGGATCGATGTTGAGGTGGGGATCTGCGAGGCAGAGGCGCGGTGGATAAACCGGCGTTTTTTGACAGCTATGGAGTGCGGACGGCCTTATGTGGTGCTGAAATGGGCGCAAACGGCAGACGGATGCATGGATCCGGGAGCGGGAGCGGATCGCCGCGGGCCAGTCTGGATCACGGGCAGGCGGGCGAGGCAATGGGTGCATAAATGGCGCAGCGAGGAGCAGGCGATCCTGGTGGGCCGGAAAACGGCCGAAATTGATGATCCGCAGCTCAATGTGCGGGAATGGGGAGGTGAAGACCCGATCCGATTGGTTATAGATCCGGAAAGCAGCCTGCCCGGCAACCTGACAATGTGGGAACTGCCCGGGGACACCTGGACCTTTGGGTACAGGCAGCATCACCCGTATAGCGATCGGCACTTCGGCATCAGACGGGATGAGCATCTGGTGGAGGCGGTACTGGAACATTTGCATGCCGGGGAGATCAGGTCGGTGCTGGTTGAAGGAGGCTATCGGACCCTGACCGGCTTTATCGAATGTGGCCTCTGGGACGAAGCGCGGATCTTCACAGGAGCCACCACCTTTGGACAGGGCATCCGGGCGCCGGAAGTGCAGGGTACCTTGCTGGAACAACGCATGATCGGTCGGGACCTGCTGACGGTTTTGCTAAACAGCAAATGAGTTGCCGGTGTCCGGGACCTAACCGTTGAAGTACGGTGAAAAAATAGCCGCCAGCTTTTCGGGTATCCTGCAGGGACGCTTCTGTTCCATGTCGAAAAAAACCAGGATCACATGCCCTATATGAAGCAGGGTGCCCCGATCGTTGAGGATCTCGTAATGGAAGGTGATCCGGGATTCGGGCCAGTCGCGTATCTCGGTCTGCACCGTGAGCAGGTCATCATATTTTGCCGGACGAATATATTTCGAATAGAGCTCCAGCACCGGAAGCGTGATACCTGTTTGCTCCAGTTCCAGATAGCTGATACCGAGATCGCGGAGGAGCTCCACACGACCTATTTCGAAGTACTGTGCGTAGTTGCCATTATATACCACTCCCATCTGGTCTGTTTCTGAATAACGGACCCGGATCTGGGTTTTGCTTTTGATCATGTATCCGGAAATTTTTACAGAATGTCTTAATTTACTTTAAGTAATATTTATTATACTCTTTAATATCAATGTGTTAATTTATTATAAATCGATGTTCAAAGAGGCCACCGGGGCCGAAAAGGTGAGTAAAAAAAAGAACAAATTCAAGTCGTATATTATTTTTTTGATCCATTTTTTGTCAGCACATTTGTCCCTCGTCCGAAGGGGATCGCTCTGCTCACTTTTTCCCGGTGGACTAACTATGGTTAAACGTATTAATATTTTTTGATCTTCATGGAACAGACTGCAGCATCGGTATGGGAAAACTGTCTTGGTTTTATTAAGGACAACATCAGCCCCCAGAGTTACAAGACCTGGTTCCTTCCGATCAAGCCACTGAAGATCAAGGACAACGTACTGAGTATTCAGGTGCCCAGCAAGTTCTTTTACGAATGGCTGGAGGAGCACTACATCAGCTTGCTCAAATCGGCGATACGCAAGGAGCTGGGAGCAGAATCGAAACTTGTTTACAGCATCGTGATGGAAAATACGTACGGAAATGTGAAACCGTACACGGTAAAGATCCCGAGCAACAACCGCGGCCCAATCAAAAACCCCAAAGTGTCCATGCCCGTGGAGCTCGGAGGAAGCGGGGTCAGGAACCCCTTCATTATTCCAGGACTCAGAAAGGTGAATGTGGAGTCGCAACTGAATCCAAACTACACCTTTGACAATTTTGTGGAAGGCGACTGTAACCGCCTGGCGCGATCTGCCGGTTTTGCCGTAGGGAAAAATCCGGGAGGCACCTCTTTCAACCCCCTGCTTATTTATGGTGGTGTTGGATTGGGAAAAACACATTTGGCACACGGCATCGGTATTCAGATCAAGGATCAGCATCCGGAAAAAACCGTTTTGTATGTCAGCGCGGAGAAGTTTACGCAGCAGTTTATCGAAAGCATTCGCCAAAACACCAAGAACGACTTTGTGCACTTCTATCAAATGATCAGCGTGCTCATCATTGACGATGTGCAGTTCTATGCCGGTAAGGAAAAAACCCAGGATGTGTTTTTCCATATCTTTAACCACCTTCACCAGCACGGACGCCAGATCGTTCTGACCTCGGACCGTGCACCGGTAGATATGCAGGGAATGGAACAGCGGCTGCTCTCCCGCTTTAAGTGGGGCCTGTCTGCTGATCTGCAAGCGCCGGACCTGGAAACCCGTATCGCGATCCTGAACAGCAAACTGTATAAGGACGGGATCGAAATGCCCACAGAGGTGGTTGAATACCTGGCGTACTCCATCACCACCAATATCCGCGAACTGGAAGGTGCCCTGATCTCGCTGCTGGCCCAATCGTCCCTGAACAAAAAGAAGATCACCCTGGATCTGGCCAGGCATATGATCGACAAGTTTGTGAAGAACACCACGCGCGAAGTAAGTATTGACTACATCCAAAAAGTGGTTTGCGACTACTTTGATATGCCGGTTGAATTGCTGAAGAGCAAGACCCGCAAACGCGAAATCGTTCAGGCGCGTCAACTGGCGATGTATTTTTCCAAGCAACTGACCAAGTCGTCCCTGGCAAGCATCGGCGCGCAATGTGGCAACAAGGATCACGCGACCGTTTTGCATGCCTGCCGCACGGTTAACAATCTTACCGAAACAGACAGGCGCTTCAGAACGTATGTGGAGGAGATCGGGAAAAAGTTAACGCTGAGCTAAAGCCGAACGGCACCAGACTAACGATCAGTAGCCAGGCATGTGGTGTACCTATTATTAAGTAAAACCGGTGGCCGCATTATCGAACGAATGGGAGGGCCTGCGGCCCGATGGGATCGCGACCGAACCCGGAGTGCTTTATCTGATCCCTACCACCCTGGGCGATCATGAACCGCTGGAGGTGCTTCCGCTTTCTGTGGGAAAAGTGGTTATTGGGCTGTCCGAATTCATTGTGGAAAATGAGCGATCGGCCCGCCGGTTCCTGAAGAAGATGGGCCTCAGAACCCCTCAGGACAAGCTCCGCTTTCATGTACTTAGCAAATATACCGACGGATCGGAACACAACCGCTTCCTGGAGGGACTTCTGCGGGGAACCGACATCGGTTTGCTGTCGGAAGCGGGAATGCCGGCCCTTGCCGACCCGGGATCGGAAGTCGTACGAGTCGCCCATGAACAGGGCTTTCGCGTGATCCCACTGGTGGGCCCCTCCTCCATTCCGCTCAGTTTGATCGCCTCCGGTATGAACGGGCAAAATTTTGCCTTTGTGGGCTACCTGCCGATCGGGGCATCGGAGCGCAAAAGGCGCATCCGCTCGTTAGAGCGGCGTTCACGGGAAGAGCATCAAACGCAGATCTTTATCGAAACCCCTTACCGCAACCGCAAGCTGATCAATGATCTCCTGAGCTGGCTGGCACCTACCACAAGGCTGTGCCTGGCTGCAAACATCACCATGCCCGATGAATTTATTCAAACGCATCAGGTACAGCAATGGTGCCGGTTGGGCATTCCCGATCTGCAAAAGATCCCCTGCATTTTTCTGATCCAGGCCTGATTGGCCGCCCCATTTTGTTTGGGAATAAAAAAACGATCGTTTCCAAAGCGTTTTCGCAGACCTTTTTTATGGACACCGGTGAACAAAAGCAAGTCTTTTTTTTAGCATTTGAGTTGGAGGCTTGTGAAATCAAGGCTGGAAGCCGTATTTTGCGCTTTTGAATGGAAAAAACGGGTTGCATTATGAACGCTTGCCGACACCTGCGGGAACCAGAGCATTTCTTTTTAGGACGAGGCAATCCTTCTTTGCTGCCCTCCCGGGTAACGGGAGGCCGTAGTCAGTTGCTTTTGGCAGGTCGCCAGCATTCTATTTGGAATATGTGTGTCCCTTAGGACCTTAAAAAATTACTTTGAGCAAGTTATTGAATTACAAGTTTTTATATAGCATTAATTACAGAGCTAGCTACAGAGCTAACTCTGTAGCTAGCTCTGTAGTTTTGCATTCAGGTCGAAAGGGAAGTAAGCAGATGAAAGCAGCTGCTTAACCAATTTGCGAACGATCGGAAGCTAGTCCGCTGTCGCTGATTGAAGCAAGGAGTTTAGCATCTATCCAAATTTCCTAAATCACTTCAATTATTCGCAGCAGTCACAAGCTGCAAGAAACAAATCTGATTCCTCTTCTAAAACGAAAATTAAAGTCTCATTTTCGTTATTCAATTGGATATATGAAGCAGAACTAATGGTTATTTCATATTCTGTCTTACCATTGCTTACCTTTCCTTCATAGTAGCACGGATAATCATAGCACATAGAGTACCATTGATGCCCTTCAACTTTTCTCATTTTTTTTAACAAATTTGATAATGAACTTTCAGATAAAATCCAATTTTTACAATCTTCTATTAATTCATTATCATATTCACTCCTTGTTTTGATAATTTTATTTAAAGAAGTAATTAATTTAAAGTTTTTATAACCAATTAATATTTCTTTTTTATGTTGATTTTTTATTAATTCATTTTCTTTAGTGCTATTATAAAAGCTTATAGAAAAAAAAGCGATAATTGTCAAAAAAAAATTCATGTTTATTTTATTGTTATTTGTGATTAATAAACATTTTTTTGAATTGAAATTTTATGCAGAAAGAGGTAAAGTGAAAAAAAGATTGACAGAAATGTTTGAGTTGAATTTATGCGAAGTGATAAAGTTCTATTTCTAATGGCGATAGTCCTACAATGTAATCAATTAAATATTTAATCTTTTGAGGTGTAGTTTCAAATGAAAATTCGCCTTCTTTGTAAACTAATTTTTTGTTGATAATGATTTTTGCTGACCATACATCTTCCGCACTTTCTTCATTTATGTAAGGACTATCAATTGCTTGAGCTAATTCATTCAGTTTAGCTATTTCTTCGGCTGAAAGTATTTTCCTTTTTTTTCCATCATCGTATCTCATGTAATAATTTCCATTCACTATTAATCTGTTTTTTGTAATTTCAATTTTGTATGAATAACAATTTTCATTTTCACAACCTGAAGGAAATAAAAATAGAGTAATATTAGAATTTATTTCTGTTAACACTTTATTTGCTTGAATATTTTTGACTTGTGTATCATAATTACAAGCTATTAAGTTAAAACCTATTACAATTAAAAAATAAAATATTTTTTTCATTTTTTATATTCATATTTATTTGTAGCTCCGATATGTCCCTCTTTGTTTTTGATCATTCTCTTTTCTAAGTTGATTTTCGGTATGGTAACCTTCTTTATTTTTTGCTAAACCAACAGTCCTAAGTTCTTCCTTTTTATATATTTCCATTGCAGGTTGATCATCCATTTGAAATACATGAGAAGCTTTCTCACTACTTGAACTGTAACTACCTTCCATATAATGTTCCGCATGTATTAACTCATGCCCTAATCCAATTTCGTTCGGTCTTTTTTGTGGTGTAGAATTTCCTGTTTCCGGGTCAACGGTCATAATATCAGGATTAGATCCAGGGTCAAAACTTATAATTGCGTCTGAACCTGTCCCATTTGCTGCTTTCGTGTAGTCTGTGGCTCGTGCCTTATTTCCGTAGTCTTTTTGAAAGTTCCTAAACTATTTTTATAGTCAATAGTAACAGTTCTTTCGGAACTATTTAATTCTCGTATTAGGTTTGTTCCTGTAACTTTTGTTTCTGTACCCGATTTGGCGAGGCTTGCGATTTTTATCTGGCCCGAACCATCTGCAAGTGTCTTGTAAACAAGTCTATCGTTTGTCAATCTCTGTAGAGTTCCAACAATTTCTAGCTTTTGATCCTTAGTTAATCCTTTGGCAAGTTTTATCTCCCTTCCGTCAGGATCAATATAGATCAAGGGGTTATTAGCCACGTAAGAGTATGACGATAAATCCGGGTATTTTGCTTGTAATGGATCTACACTCAGCCAACGGCCCAACCTTGGGTCTTGCATTCTGGCTCCGAAATCGTAACTGTTTCCAGCGCCCTTAACCTCTTCATCACGCTCCATCCCGTTAAAGCCATAGGCGTAGGTTCTTCCAGAGAGCTCGTCGTGGCGGCCCGGCATCAACATGCCGAAGAGGTACGAACTACGCACCCTTTTTACCCAATCGCTGGAGGTCACAGCCTTTTTACCATGCACCACCCGGAGCTCAGGTCTTTGATCATGCACTATTCGAAGACAACCCATCGTTTCCCTTTTTTTAAGAATGGATGCCTCAAAGATAGGTAAACAAAGTTTGTTTGGGGGAAGCAGGGCTGTTTTTTGCCTGCCGCACCCTTCCCAGCAAGCCTAATTTGGCGGTTTTTAGCCTGCTGCACCTTTGCAGCAGGCCTAATTTGACCGTTTTTACGAAAGAAAGGGATGCCTGGCGATTTTTTTGTCCCTGCTTTGCTGCCCTGTGGGCGACTCGTGAGGCCTTAGTCAATTGCTCCTGGCCAGTCATTAGCATTCTATTTGGAAGATCGGTGTCCCTTATGGATTTAAAAATAGTCTTTTATAAGTTATTGAAAAACAATATCTTATATAACATTAATTACAGAGCTAACTCTGTAGCTAGCTCTGTATTTTTGCATTCATGGCGAAAGAGGGAGTAGGCAGATGAAGACACCTGTTTAACCAAACTGCGAACTCTAATCAAATTAGTAAAAACTAATTGAGTTTATAATAGAAATGACTGTAGGACGAACCTCAAAATAATCACCAGTATCACCGTTGTAACCCATAAAACTGAATATTACAGCTTTTTCTCCTCTTATGAAAACGTAAGTCGTTCCTCCCAAATTTTCTCCTTCACCAGACAAGGTATAATCAAAAGACATCTCTGTAGAATCGGAATTATGAATTTCACTTCGTAATAGATTGAAGTTATTAAAGTGAGAATAATATTCGAAGTAGAATTGTTCTGCTATTTCCATTTTAGTATGTCCTGCCATATTTGACGTCGTTGTAACGACTAAGTTCTCACAAAATGTTTTTTCACAGTTTCTTTTTTTCAATATAAATATTTCAGAAGTATCTATTCTTGACCAATCTTGTGGTGCTTTAAATCTTATCGAATCACCAATGGTATGGGTAAATTTAAGATATTCTTCTTCAGTATATGCGACATTTATTTCTGTTTTTTTTATCTCATTCTCTTTTTTATTTTTGAATTTTGAACATCCTAAAAAACATATAATTATGATTAGATGAACTAATCTCATCTTATTTTTCATTTTCATATTCAATTTTAAAATTAATGCTTCCTTCAAGAATGAATGAAGCATCAAATGTTTCGTCTATTCCGATGAATTCTTTGTTACTCCCTACTCTAAACGAATTTGGCTTAGTAATATTCTTACGGTTTGGGTTAAGCACTGGGACCCCAACGGAAACTTCTGTATATTTTCGATAGTCGGTGAATACAAATCCGCTTTCTTCCATCCCATTTCTATCTCTTATCCTTTGAGTCATTCCAACCTTTAATTGTAAGTTAAAGTTCCGATTCTTATTTACTTTCAGAGGGCTCTGTAAGCCGAATGAAACCTCGTTTTTAACTACAACACCTGGATCTGCAATTGATTGATTAACCCATACGTCTCTCTTGGTTACATCAAATCCACCAGAGATAACTTCAACACTCATTAAATTTACTTCTCCATTTACAATACCACTCTTAAGTCCGGCCTGAAGCCCTACATCAAAGTCATAACCTCCACTGAAAACAAACTGCTTAGAACTAAAAAAGTTTTTTATGCCACTCCATGTTCTATAGAACAATCCTGGCATTCTATTCGTCACTGTAACTTCACCGAGCATAATCGGTTCACCCCCGTTAAATCCTTTAGAAGCAGTCGCTTCCTGCCCAGCATAAGACCCTGATTCGGTAGACTCTAAACCTTCAAGCTCTATCATATCAATCACTCTATTACAGCTAAATTGATAAGGCGAGTAATATGGATATTTCGCAGCGAGCGGATCAACACCTGAACAGGGCTGGTATTTTCGGTTAGCAGGCCTGCGCATTTTTTGATCGCCTCGTGTTTGCTACAGTGCTCCTGGCGCATAACAAAATCAATCACGTCCAGGCTTTTGCCGTGGGTGGGGCAGTTCGAGCTAAAGCAATACGCCGTGTGGGTTTTGTAGTATACCTGCAGGGAGGGTGTTTTGTCATCGTGGAAGGGGCAGTTCAGCCGCAGGTGCTTATCGGGCTTTAGTCCGTAGTGATCCAGGACCTGTTTTAACGTCAGCCTGGCTTTGATCTCGGGGATTTCCATGTGGATAACTTTTAATTACGCCTTATAGGACGCGGAATAAACCATAAAGGACGTTATCCCGTTCATTTAAGCCAAATGAGTTATTAACATTGAGGCATACTAATACCTCTTAAAGCAACCGTATTAGCTACATTTGTATGTTGATAATTACTTTTAAGATATGGTTTCACTAGGTAAGCAAATACAGCTTTTAAGGAAAGGAAAGGGCATGAGCCAAGGGCAATTGGCTGAAACAATTGGAGTTTCGCTCACCCAGCTACAACGCTACGAAAACAAAGGTGTGCAACCGCCTGCCGACATCCTTAGAAAGCTGGCCGATACCTTCAACACTTCCATTGATTTTCTAGTGTACGGGGATACCGAGCAAAAGGCAAGGCAGGCCATCAGCAACAATAAACTGCTGGCGCAGTTTAAGGCCGTGGAAGAAATGGACACTAAAGACCAGTCCACCATTAAAGAAGTGATTGACGCACTTATCAAAAGAAGCAAGCTCAGCAAGATTGCTACGCTGTAGAAAAGAAAAGCGTTTAGGGGGGTCAGTAAGAACGTGGCCGCTCTTTAAAGTTCGAATATGGTTTTTAATAAAGTGTTGAAATACAACATCTCATGTAACATTAATTACAGAGCTAGCTCTGTAGCTAGCTCTGTAGTTTTGCATTTATGGCGAAAGGGAAGTAAGCAGATGAAAACGCCGGTTTAACCAACCTGCAAACGGCCGAAAGCTGTCCGCTCCGCTGATTGGAATGATGGACTTGATATGGGAACGATTTGTCCTTAATGGCTATAGCTTGGGGGCGTTCGGTTGCTTTTGACTACTGATCGGCTATAGATTTATGAACTTCCAAAGTATTTCCGTGCCTCCTTTTTCCATGTAAATGGTTGTTCTCTAAGTCTCTTATACAATGGGTGATCATAGCCTAAGTTCATAGTCATCCCAATTAATTCTCCTTCTTCCTGCTCCAGCTCAAGATACCTATCTGACCAGCTAAAATCCCCTTTGAGCACACCGGGAAGATACTTTATTAAATCTTTTGCTCTCTTCCTGTATTTTGTCACATAATCATCTTCAACAGTAGATTCCCATGGGATTCTGGTTTTACCCTCGATACATTCGTAGATTAGATCTGGCGAATACCGCTTTTCTGTTGACTTAGGGTTTAGGATATAGATCCATAAACCATCTTCTGTGTCTTCCAGGTCTATTATACACTTTTTGTTCGAAAGCAAAACCTCATACTCATCCAGGGATTTGGCTTCAAAACCATATTGTTGTTCCAATTCAAAGAAACCCTTTTTGATATCGTCGTAAAAGCCCGGTCGTGGTGAATGGATCATTTTTCTGCCGTTTTCTTTACCATCTCCATTTTTTCTTTATCAAATTTATAACCGGCCTTTTCTAAATAATCTATTTCCCGTCTAAACATGGTGCGTTCCCCCGTTTTTATATTAATAAGATTAGCCTGTTTTTTTTGGATCGTGAGTTAATTTAAAAGAGTCATGACCCTTAAAATAATATCAAACTTAACCATTGGCCCGACAAAGGGGAGCTTGTTACATTATCCTCCTTTGAAAGATTTACGTCTCTTCTTTTCGTTTTTACAACACGGGAGATAGTTTGAATAAAAGCCTATCATATGACTCATCCCTTGACAAGTATGATATGCACCAACTGTTTCATAAACGTACTTGCATTTAGACGGAAAATTACTCAAACTTATCATTATTATATCGCAAAGGATTCTATCATAAATAATATCCAAGCATAATTTCTTTTTTTTATAGCCCAAATAAATTACAGTAACTAACTCTAACTGTTTACTCACCAGGTCATCTTTGGTTAGATTACTGTATTTATCAACTCTATTTCCCTCATAATCAAAGATGACAACAGAGTCAATTTCTAAAAACTTTTCCTCATACTCAACAGTGAAGTTCTGTCCAACAGAAACCAAAGGGCAGATAAAACTAAAAAAAAGGATCAATCTAATCATTCTGATCACCTCTTTATCGTTTCTTTTCATCTTTTAATATTGATCTATCCTCTTTTCCTGATACAGCTCCTTGCTTTTTTGAGTCAGAATCATATACATTGATTACATCTGGTCGATCTTCAATCTCACCTGTGTAAATCAGAACACCATCTGGGTGAAGCCGAGTATCAAATTCAGGATCAACGCTCGGCCAACGTCCCAGTCTTGGATCGTGCATCCGGTACTTATAGTTGACCGCATTCCCGGCCCCTTTTACTTCATCGTCCCGTTCCTGACCCTGAAAACCATAGGTGTAGGGGTTGCCGTTGATCTCGTCGTGGCGATCCGGCATCAACATGCCGAAGAGATACGAACTACACACCCTTTTAACCCAATCGTTGGAGGTCACACCCTTTTTGCCATGCACCACCCGGATCTCAGGTCTTTGATCATGCACTATTCGAAGACAACCCATCGTTTCCCTTTTTTTAAGAGTGGATACCCCAAAGATAGGTAAACAAACTTTGTTTTGGGCAAGCAGGGCCGTTTTTTGCCTGCCGCACCCTTCCCAGCAAGCCTAATTTGGCGGTTTTTAGCCTGCTGCACCTTTGCAGCAGGCCTAATTTGACCGTTTTTACGAAAGAAAGGAATGCCTGGCGATTTTTTTTGTCTCTCTTTGCTGCCCTCCCGGCGGCTTAGGCACCGTAGTCGGTTGCGTTTGGCGAATCATCAGCATTCTATTTGGAGTATGCTTGTTCCCTAGTGTTATAAAAATAGTGTTTTGATAAGTTATTGAAATACAAATTTTTATATAACATTAATTACAGAGCTAGCTACAGAGCTAACTCTGTAGTTTTTCATTCATGGCGAAAGGGAAGTAAGCAGATAAAAACGCCGGTTTAACCAACCTGCGAACGGCCGGAAGCTGCCTGCTGCCCGTATGGTTATCTTCCACCTGCTGAACGGTATTCGGCTGTGCCGTATGGCAAGACTTCATTTACTTTCTTATGTACCAACTCCCTTTATATAATTCAAATTGATTTATATTTTTTGGTGGCGTATTACTCGATATTTTTAGGAGTGTTGGCAGTTCTTGTCTAAAAGGATTTATAAACACATTTCCAAAACTATCCACTTGAATTAAACAAATATTCAATTCTAAATATTTTTCAATTGCAGTTTTAATAGTTTTCTTTTCTAAATAGTCTTTATTGCAACTTTTTAGAACCAACTCATTTTTTATTTTCAAGTCATTAATTTTAAACTTATTAACTTCTACTATATAGGGAGAACAGTTTCCTGAATAGGTATTAATAAAATAGATATTTGTATTTTTTTCATTTCCCTTGCTTCTAAAATAAATAGAAAATCCTTCTAAATCAGAGAAATTTTTGTTATCTAATTTTTTAATCACCTCGTCTATATTCTCACTATTACAACTTTGTAATAAGCCCATTATTGCTAAAAAAAATACAGCATTTATCTTCACAACTATTTCTTTTTTGAGGGTGCAGATAAACCTGTTGTAGGCGACCAAGTTCTACTTCTGAATTGATTTTTTATTGAAAAATCAGCTCCTCGTCCAATTGAAAATTGGTCGTCTGATGAGTCCCATTGCGAAGGATAGCCATTTGTTCCCGAATTAAATAAGCTATTATAGTGAGCTGCTCCTTTTAGTGTTGTTTTCCTAAATCCTAATGAATGTCCGGCTGAACCCCATAAAAAATTCCCAAAGTTCATATGGTTGTGAGCATTACCATCCCCTTCGGGAATAAAAAGCATAGGAGAGGGAGTAGTTAATGGGGCTGCACTTGCTCCTGCAAACTCGTAAGGTATAGCAGAATATGAAAAATCAAGTTTTCCGCCTTTACTTTCGGTATTCATATATGACCATTCATTTTCACGATTTGTTTTGTCAAAAGCTCCTGCCTCACCAAGCATTTTGCCAATTCTATTTAGATCTACAAATACAACCTTATTTATAGTACCTGATGCAATCGCTTTAGGGTCTGCCGAAGGGTCTGCAAAATTGTATGTTCCTTCTATTTTTCCCGTAGCAGAATTTTCAATGACTAACCTATCAGGTTTATTGTTTTTATCTATCCTTACAAAATTTCCATTCTCATTAAACACATAATCATCAGGAGGTGTTAGCTCATCAACCGCCATTCTTCCATCAGGGTCTATGAACCTGAGCGGGTTGTTCAGGAAGGCATTGTACGGCGAAACATGCGGAAAAGCGGCTGCTTTGGGGTCGACCGAAATCCAGATACTGAGGTTGGAATGGCCATATCGGGCGTCGAAGTAACGCAGGCCAGTCTCGATATCTAACTCCTTGACATTGAAGTGATAGGGGGAGTCACTACGCGCACTTTTATGCGTACTTTTTGAGGTCACACCTTTTTTAGCATGTACTAACCTCAGCCTATACCGCCACCTGTCAACTAACCTAAGACAACCCATTTAATACCTCGTTTTTAAAACGATCTGCTGCAAAACAGAGCCCCCCGGCCCTACTTTACGCAGGGCAAGATAGGAAAAATGACTTTGGAAGGGGCGCTTTTGAGCAAAACGGCTGGTTCCCTACCGGTTAACAATGTGGGTGTAGATCTGAGTGGAGCTAAGATCTTGAAATTTGAACGCCAACTCCTTTGAAAGCGACCTCTGAGGGGGGCTTTTGTCGGTTGCTTTTGGTAAGTCGTTAGCATTCTATTTGGAAGTTAGGTGTTCCTTAGGTATATAAAAAGCGTCTTTTAATAAGTTATTGAAATACAAGTTTTTATATAATATTAATTACAGAGCTAGCTCTGTAGTTTTGTATTTATAGCGAAAGGGAAGTAAGCAGATAAAAACGCCTGTTTAACCAACCTGTGAACAACCGGAAGCTGTCCGCTGCCGATGAATGGAATCAAAATCTCTGTAGAATGAGGTAGGGGGAAAGAAAATCAGGCAGTGAACATAACTTCATAATTACCAATCATCCTTGCGAGAATCAAAATGTTGTAATCCCTTTGAAGCAATTAAGTACGTATTATCACTCTCAAGAACGAGCTTCAATAGCTTTTTTTCATAATCTTTTTTAAATGACACCTTATAAACCCCATTGAAAACCACATGATCTGCGACTATTACTAATGTTGTATCTGATTTATTGATGGACCAATTGCCTTTTTTTCTTTTAATTTCATACGATGGTAAATCACATGTTTCGTTTTTATCAAAAATAATCACATTAATTCCTAATCCATCCATTACATCTTGCTCCTTATATGTGATTTTATCAATGCTATAAAAGCCGATTATTTTTTTCTCTAATACGGACCTGCATCCAAAAAGCAGTACCGCAAGCAAACACAATAAAACGCGTGCTGACATTATGGTTCCCGGCTATTAGGCGTTGCTGTTCTTGTGTTATCCTGGCGGGCGGCACCATCATCTTCAGGTGATATTGGTGATGACAAAGGTTTTCGGTAATTTCTCGATATTTTTTTCACAATATTGATCCCTATGTCGTATATTTTTTGATCATCAGTAGTGTTTTCACCTTGTAGTATAACATTCAAAATATTAGTGAGGATTTCCTTATTTTGATATTTTTCCGGTATCATGTCAGCATTCAATGCCGTTTGAACATCCTTCATAGCCTGTGGTAATATCTTGATGTGTTTATCAACCAAATTTTCTTCATACTTTCTTACTATCCAAAATGAATTCTGAAATGCCCAATTGATTACATTGAGAGCCATGGTGCCTTTAGCCGCAGCACTACCCATATTGGAAGCTCCTGACACGCTCCCCCTGCTTGATGGCCCATTTTTCGTAGTCGGGCTGACTATTCGATGCTGAAAAGCTACATGATTGGGGTCACCCCTTTTATTGCTCATACTTGCTATCATCCTAGCAATTTCAGGAGTGTAAGGCAAGTTTACTGTCGACGCGGTTGCAGCACTTGGGTTATTGTATATTATTTCGGCAACCGTTCGATCAATTCCTATGTATCCAGCCTTCCAATACTTTGGATCATTATTAGCTCTGTGCCAAGCATTTCGGGTTATAAAGTTCATATTGGAAACTTTTAACTTAATCCTGCCACGTACAGCTTCTATTCTTGCGGCATTCGCTGTAAGATATTCTGCCCCTTCCAAATCAACCCCATCAATTACCCTGTTTTCAGCAAATGCGTAGGTCGAGTTCCAAGGATACTTGGCCGCAAGCGGATCGACCGCGAAAAAGCGACCCAGCCTCGGATCGTGCATCCGGAACTTGAAGTTGATCGCATTCCCGGCCCCTTTTACTTCATCGTCCCGTTCCTGACCCTGAAAGCCATAGGCGTAGGTTCTTCCGGGAAGCTCGTCGTGGCGGCCCGGCATCAACATGCCGAAGAGGTACGAACTACGCACCCTTTTTACCCAATAGTTGGAGGTCACAGCTTTTTTGGCATACACCAACCGGAGCTCAGGTCTTTGATCATGCACTATTCGAAGACAACCCATCGTTTCCCTTTTTTTAAGAGTGGATACCCCAAAGATAGGTAAACAAACTTTGTTTTGGGCAAGCAGGGCCGTTTTTTGCCTGCCGCACCCTTCCCAGCAAGCCTAATTTGGCGGTTTTTAGCCTGCTGCACCTTTGCAGCAGGCCTAATTTGACCGTTTTTACGAAAGAAAGGGATGCCTGGCGATTTTTTTTGTCTCTCTTTGCTGCCCTGTGGGTGGCTTAGGCACCGTAGTCGGTTGCTTTTGGTAAGTCGTTAGCATTCTATTTGAAAGATGGGTGTTCCTTAGTATTTTAAAAACTGCATTTTTATAATCTGTTGAAATACATGGTTTTATATAACATTAATTACAGAGCTAGCTACAGAGCTAGCTCTGTAGTTTTATCTTCACGACAAAAGAAAAAATGAGCGAATAAAAACAGCTGTTTAACCAGCCGAAACACAACCCTAAAATATCACAACAAACCGCCCTTAAACCACAGCTACCAAAAAGGAGAAGCAAATCAAAAGGCAGAGCAGTAAAGAGATAGTAGCTATTTTACTACTGTAATAATTTTGGCTTTAAGGGACAGGTTGAAGTAAAAAGGAGCCCAAGCTGTTATGCCTGGGCTTTGATTATGAGTTTTGCTCGCGAGGATAAATCAGTCAGTACAATCAGAAATAGTTACCGTAGACCACCGATCCTTTACATTCTCTTTCTGCGCACATTCTACAAACTGTTCATAGCTTTCAAATTCACTCTTACTTTCAACATTGCTACTGAACAATAAAAACTGATAAGGCTTGTCATTTTCGCTTCCCAGTTTATATGCTGTCCCTGTTTGGTTTCTATTTAATTTATGAACTTGAATTTCAGACAGCCCATATTTATCCTTTAACTCATTGACTATATTTTTACTTTCAGGCACCTTCATTACGAAAGAGTCAATTGGATTCTTCGACTCTAGCGAGCTCATTTTACTCAACACAAGCTCATTTAATTTTTCGAACAACTTCATACCATCACTCAAGTTTTCTGAGTTAGAGCACGCAGTTGTGTATACTAATAAGAACCCTAAAACAATGTTGCTAATCCATCTCATAATAAGTTCTAATCTTTGATTGTTTCGTGAGCATCTTTGATTTTAGCCTTATCAGCATCACTTCTCTTATCGTAGACAGCCTTATGAGCTTGTTTTAATTTATCACCTGTTAAACCATCCCCCATGTTTTTCAACATATTATTTTCATTTACTGTATGCGGAATGTAGTCTATGTTAGGGGCGTTTTCTGGGGCTGTCGCTCCAAGAGATTCTAAATATTGACCCATTGCATCTGTCAAACTTATATCTCCCTTCTCGATTGCTTCACCATTCTTCAACCAAAAATCTATACCCGCAAAATCTGAAGGGATATCTTCATATGAGTATCCACTAGCTTTTTTATTATAAATCTCGTAACCAAAAATTGAAATCTTGGTGTTTTGCACTTCTTCAGAGGCATATGCGTATGCGGAAGCAGCCATTATTCCTTTTTCCCTTGCCATATTGGCTGATTTAGAAAAATGCTGCATATCTATCCACCCGACTTTCTCAGTGTAAATATATCTTTTAACATTATTTGAACCTGAAGCATCCCTCAATTACCCATTAACTCGTTCGTGTTTTCTGTTTGCAGAAAAGTGGGTTGATAACGCCTCAAACTGCTGGCTAAGACTTCCTTGTTGAACTTTAGCTGCAGTAAGGGTTATCTGCATTTCTCCCTTAATTTGACTGATTGTTCCTAACTGACCCCACCTTGGTTCCTTACCATTGGGATCAACTAACAATATCGGATTATTTACAGCAAAATTATATGGGCTAACATCTGGAAACTTCGCTTGTAATGGATCAACGCTCAGCCAACGTCCCAATCGTGGATCGTGCATCCGGAACTTGAAGTTGATCGCATTCCCGGCCCCTTTTACTTCATCATCCCGTTCCTGACCCTGAAAACCATAGGCGTAGGTTCTTCCAGAGAGCTCGTCGTGGCGGCCCGGCATCAACATGCCGAAGAGGTACGAACTACGCACCCTTTTTACCCAATCGCTGGAGGTCACAGCTTTTTTAGCATGCACCAACCGGAGCTCAGGTTTTTGGTCATGCGTTATTCGAAGGCAATCCATCGTTCTCCATCTTTTAAGAGTGCGTGCCTCAAAGATAGAAAAGTTTGTTTTAGGGGAAGCAGGGGCGTTTCTTGCCTTCCGTACCTTTGCAGCAGGCCTAATTTGACCGTTTTTACGAAAGAAAGGGATGCCTGGCGATTTTTTTGTCCCTGCTTTGCTGCCCTGTGGGCGACTCGTGGGGCTTTTGTCGGTTGCTTTTGGCCAGTCATTAGCATTCTATTTGGAAGATCAATGTCCCTTAGGGATTTAAAAATAGTCTTTTATAAGTTATTGAAAAACAAATTTTTATATAACATTAATTACAGAGCTAGCTACAGAGCTAACTCTGTAGTTTTAACTTCACAACAAAAGAAAAAATGAACGAATAAAACAGCACCTTAGACCACAGCTACCAAAAACGAGAAAAAGCCAAAACAGCCCCCAAATCAACCGAAACACAACCCTGAAAACCACCACAAACCACCCTTAAAACCCGCCTGAATGCAAACAGAATGGGGCAAAGAGAGAGAAAACGGGCGGAAAAGCAAGCAGGGAAAGAGATAGCAGCGATTTTGCTGCTGTGTTAATAACTTCTTTGGCTCGAAGGGACAGGAAGCTGTTTTTAAGGAAGGTCTAATAGCTATTTCAGTCCGTACCGTTCCTTTATTGCTTCAAAATCTATTTCTGAAAACTCAAAATCAGACTCAGGACTTTCTAAATTGGTTTCTTCCACCTGTGTGTAGTAAGACTTCGATTTAATTGGTATGATCAGTTCTTGCCCTTTTCCAAGTGCAATTTCATTTCCCTCATTATCTCGCCTTAAAACTTCCCATTCTAAAACCGTAGTTAAAGTATCTGTATTTAAAACTGTAAACTTATCTCTTGCATAAACACCTGATTTACTTTGCTCAAAATTGAACTGATAGACTGTATTATCGTTCGAAATATCAATGCTTTCTATTTTCCAAATAACAGGTTCTTGCCTACCCTTTTTAATTAGTTTATCATCATCAATATTGACCGTATTAGCAATCTTCCCATTTCGCTGATAAATAACTAATTCATTATTTACTTTATGTAGAATAATCCATTGTTTTGGAATGCCAAGCGTATCACTCGATATTACCTTTTCATTTTCTCGTTGTACAAGCTCATCATCTGCTGAACTGATATTTGCATTTTTAGGCTCATCTGTCTGCCCTATATTCTCACAGCCGACAATGAAAAGGAGTATCATAATTAGGCTATTTCGAAAACAAGTTTTGAAAAATCTAATCATCGGCAGAGGGTCTTACTTGTGTAACTGTAAAAATATTGCCGTTGAAGGTGTATGTGGAACCACCGCTGCCATCATCAAGAGTTTGTAGAGTATTATCTCCCTGCAATAAAGTTTCAATTCAGGTCCTGCTGTTTGGTCTCGCACATTTTCATAGTATCTAAAGAAGTCGCCATTAGTATCGCTACCCCTTCCAACAATGGCAATAAAATGGTCGGTTGTGGGGTTTGCATTTCTTAACCTTTGGAAGTTGTGAGCTGAAATGTATTCTAAACCTTCCAAATCAAATCCATCTATTACCCTGTTTTCTGCATAGGCATAAGGCGAGTTCCAGGGGTAATCCCTTGCCAATGGGCCTAAACCCTTGTAGTGTCCTAATCTTAGGTCATAGCTTCTAAACAAGTGGTCTTGGGCGTTTCCGCTGCCTGAAATCTCGTTGTTGTTCTCGGCTCCGATAAATCCAAAGGTGTAAGGGTTGCCGTTGATCTCGTCGTGGCGATCCGGCATCAACATGCCGAAGAAATACGAACTACGCACCCTTTTTATCCAATCGTTGGAGGTCACAGCCTTTTTAACATGCACCACCCGAAGCTCAGGTCTTTGATCATGCGTTATTCGAAGACAACCCATCGTTTCCCTTTTTTAAGAATGGATGCCTCAAAGATAGGCAAACAAGTTTGTTTTACGCAAGCAGGGGCGTTTGTTGCCTTCCGTACCCTTCCAGCAGGTCTAATTTGGCGGTTTTTAGCCTGCTGCACCTTTGCAGCAGGCCTAATTTGACCGTTTTTACGAAAGAAAGGAATGCCTGGCGATTTTTTTTGTCTCTCTTTGCTGCCCTCCTGGCAGCTTAGGCACCGTAGTCGGTTGCTTTTGGTAAGTCGTCGGCATTCTATTTGGAGTATCCGTTTCCCTTAGTGCCTTAAAAAATTCATTTTAATAAGTTGTTGAAATACAAGTTTTTATATATCATTAATTACAGAGCTAGCTCTGTAGCTAGCTCTGTAGTTTTGCATTCATGGCGGCCCGGCATCAACATGCTATTTGGAACAGATCTGTATCTTGGAGCTGGGTTGGTATTTTGGACAGGTGTGAGACCGCCCATGCCTTTTGCGCAGCAGCGCCTTCGGAGCTCCGCTCCTTCGCCACTGCTGTGCAATACCAACATTTAAATGGAAATCCTTAGTTTTGAACGTTCCAATTAAGGGAAGCCCTCAGGTTTGCAGCATGTCAGAACACAACAAACCCTTGCTAAATAAAATTATGAGAACACAATTTGTAATTGATGATCACGGAAAAAAATTAGCTGTTATACTTCCTATTAAGGATTATAATAAGATGGTGGACGATCTGGAAGAATTAGAAGACATAAAGCTCTATGATAAGGCAAAAAAAGACAAACAGGAGTTTATAGATGCTGAGCAGGCTTTTGAAGAAATTGAAGAAAGCCTTAAAACAAAGGATATTTATTAAAAAAGCCACCCGACTGGATGACTAATTTTTATTTTGGACAGATGGGAATTTACCTGATAAAATAACGTTGTAATACGGACATGGGTGAGAACAGCATCAACCCCCGGAGAGGCGTAACGCAGGGAATGGAAACCAAATGCTGCCCCCTGGCTCAGCCCACTGTGCTGTGCCAAAGCCGGGACCTCCTCATGTTTGATAAGACAAACCAAAGGAAATGACCATGCGCTTATTATTGCTCACCATACTGTTTGCCGCCTGTGGCGCTCAGCCGCAGCCTGAACCTGCAGATACCGGCATGCGTGAGCAGCCCGATTCCACCAAAATGGTGAAGTCCGATCAGCAATGGAAAGAGGAACTCACCGATGCCGAGTACCATGTGCTTCGCCAAAAAGGTACCGAAAGAGCCTTTAGCGGTGATTTTTGGGACCATAAGGAAGCGGGAACCTACGTTTGTGCCGGATGCGAGCTTCCGCTGTTCTCCAGCAAGGCCAAATTCCGATCCGGAACCGGCTGGCCGAGTTATTATGAACCGATCAGCGATGCCAACGTGGCCGAAGAAACGGACCTAGGTATGGGGATGATCCGCACGGAAGTCCTTTGTGCCCGCTGCGGAGGACATCTGGGACACGTTTTCAGCGACGGGCCCCATCCGACCGGGATGCGCTACTGTATCAACTCCATTTCCCTGGATTTTTTGCCTTCAGGAAACAAGTGACCCTTCGGGTCCGGGGCAGGCTTTTTAAATGAGGTCCCCGCCGAAACGATTGATCTGCCGTACCGATCCATCGGGCCATGTGAACTGCGCGTCCGGCTCCTGTTCCAGTGTCAATGAACCTTTCCAGTCGCAGCCTTCCAGAGATACGGTCTTAAATCGCGGTGCAAACTGAAGATCGCCCATGTCGGCCACTTCATAAACTTTTTTTACCGCTCCATTGATCAGCTTTTCTTTGGCCCGCAGGCCAATATCGGCAGGTCCGCCCTGCCAGGTTACTTTTTCCAGTATCAGGTCAAAGAAGCGGCTCCTGTTTTCGGGAAGAGCCAGGTAGCTAGCCTCCAGGGTTGCGGAGAGGCCATTGCTTTGCAGTGCTTCCAATCCTGCCGCGAGGCAGGTGAAATTTGCCTTTCGGGTTTCCTCACGGTACGGAGTAAGCGGGCTTTCACCACTTTCGATGAGCAGGTTGGCGATTCCCCTGCTCTGGAGGTTATCGCCAAACGCGGTCGGATAAAACTCATCGGTGTAGCGACCAATGCGGGCCCCCAGGTGAGGGTGCAGAACATCTGCCAGATGGCCGCCCATGCGCATGCTGAGCCTGCGGGCATCACTGATGCTGCGCTGCGGATCAGGCCTGGGGGCAAGAAAACTGATGGTGGCAGGCTGATCACTGTGGCCGGCACTGAACAGGGAGCGCTGATCGTGCAGGTTAAAGCAGAAACCAGGCTGGATCTGATCGATCAAATCCCAAAAAAACCGGCTTTCAGGACTGTGTCGCCTGACTGCGTCGCGATTGAGATCAATGCCGTGCGCGTTGCGGCGCTGGAACAGGGCGGCTCCATCGGGATTGAGCATTGGAACGAAATGGAGGGTAAGGCGCCTGTTCCATTTCAGCAGCCATTCATGAAGAGGGTGCGCGGGGGACCATCCCTCCGTGAGGAGGAGAAAAAGATCGCTGAGCGCCAGGGTCGCCGTAGGCTCATTTCCGTGCATCTGAGACCAGAGGAGGACCCTGAACGGACCCCTGCCCCACTCCAGGTGGTGGATCGGGCGGCCTTTCGCTGACAGGCCCTTGCTGGCAATGCGGAAAGGCGCGGGCAAACTCCGGCAAAACTGAGCCCAATCTGCCGGGTCAATGTACCGATCGGCAAAGCGATCGTTGAGGAACTGATGGTGAAGCGACCAGAGATCCATATGGTAAAGAAACAAAAAAGGCGCCCGAAGAGCGCCCTTTACTATCGTGTGGGAAAAATCACTCCTGAATGATCTTCACCAACTCCACTTTGAAGATAACCGTTGCGTTGGGCGGAACGAATCCCGGAAATCCGCGTTCTCCCCAGGCCAGGTGCGGAGGAATGATAAAGGTGGCACTCCCGCCTTCCTGAAGGAGTTTCATTCCCTCGTCCCATCCGGCGATCACCTGTCCGGCTCCGACTGTAAACGGAATGGGTTGGTACTGGCGGTTGGGATCGTGCTTTCCCTCCTTTTTGGCGATTTCTTCGTAGCTGGTGTCGAATAAGGTTTCGTCCGCAAATCGTCCTTCATAGTTCACTTTTACCTGTTGCCCGTCAACCGGTACTGCTCCGGTACCTTGCTCGTGGATCACATACATTAAGCCGCTGCTGGTGGTCTGGCGGTCCGGATATTTTTCGCTGAGCATGGTTTGGTACTGAGCCATTGCCTTTTCAGCAGCTGCCTTTTCCTCTGCCCTTATCTGTTCCTGCCTTTCATTGAAAACCGTTGCCGCATCGAAATTTTTAACATCCTTACCCACGCGGATGATCTCCACGGTTTCCATAACATCATCCTGTGCAATGGCATTGACGATTTCCTGTCCGGCGATCACTTGTCCGAATACGCTGTGCTTATCGTCGAGCCACGGGGTTTCCTTATGGGTGATAAAAAACTGGCTGCCGTTGGTTCCCGGGCCCGAATTGGCCATGGAGAGGATCCCGGCTGTATCGTGACGCAGGGTCGGGTCAAATTCATCGGGAAATTCATAGCCCGGACCGCCCGATCCCGTACCCTGGGGGTCGCCTCCCTGGATCATAAAGTCGGCAATGACGCGATGAAATTTGAGCCCGTTATAGAATGGCTCTCCTGCCGCCTTGTTGCTCTCTATGGTTCCTTCGGCCAGCCCAACGAAATTCGCCACGGTCATCGGAACCTTTTCATATTCCAGTTTTAACAAAATATCCCCTTTATTGGTGGTGATTTTGGCGTACATACCGTCCGCCAGTTTCACCTGTTCCCCATTTACCATGGTGCCACCCTTGTTTTGCGCCTGGCAGGCAATGATGGCCATGGATCCGAAAGCCAGTACGATTGATGCTACAAAGTTTTTCATAGTTATTTGATTGCGATTAATAATACGTCAAAAACGGCTGTGGCACGGCTCGGAACTTCGCCCGGAACCCCGTGCACGCCGTATGCAAGGTGCGAAGGTAAGATAAACCTGGCACTATCTCCAATCCGCAGCATTTTCACGCCCTCCAGCAGCCCGCGGATCGTGTGGTCCTGATCAATGCGGATCTCCATACGGCGGGGTTCGGCCGCGCCCATGGGCGAGTCGTCCAAAAAAGAGCTTTTGTATTCAATGATCGCCACCTCGCCGGTTTTTGGAACGGCTCCGGAGCCTAACGGCTCGATGTGATAGCGCAGCCCGGTACGGCTCATTTTCATAGTGAGGTTGTGCGATGCGATGTATTCGTTGATCAGCCGGGCCTCTTCCTCCAGGATGTGGCGGTTGGCTTCGATCATATCTTCAGTTTGCTGGCGTTGCCGCTCTCCGGCTTCTTTTTTTCCGCTACGCGGAGAACAGCCCGTGCACAAAACCAGCAACGGGATCGAAAAAAACAAGGCGCCCGTCATGATCTTAACTCCTGTTGGTACTGTGGTAGCAGATCAATGAATTTTTGAACCGTTTCGTCCAGAGAGTGGGTACTGTATCCGCCTGCGGCGTTAATATGGCCTCCTCCGTTGAAGTGATCCCGCGCGAAGGTGCTTACGTTCCAGTTGCCCTTGCTCCGGAACGAGATCTTGCGCAGCCCTTCCTGATCTGTCAGCAGCGCTGCAAACCGAACGCCTTCAACAGACAGGGCGTGGTTGACCAGGCCTTCCGTATCCCCTTTTTGGTACTGGAATCGTTCGAGTTCCCCGGCGGTCAGGCTAATATAGGCCGTTCCATACTCCGGAAGCACGCATAGTTTTTTGTTGAGGGCGTATCCCAGCAGGCGCAGGCGCGTTTCCCTGTTATTGTCCATGACCCGATCGCAGATCTCGTGTGGCCGGGCCCCGAGTTCAATAAGGTCTGCTGTGATGCGGTGGGTTTTTGGGGTGGTACTTGAAAAGCTAAAATGACCGGAATCCGTCATGATCCCGGTATACAAACATGCTGCCATTGCCGGATCGATCAATTCCCTGTCGCCCATTTCAACGATCCATTCGAATACGAGCTGGCATGTGGAACCGACTTCCGGTACACTTCGGATAAAGGTAGCGAACTGCCCGGGCTGCTGATGGTGATCAATGAGCATTTTAACCGCGGAACTGCTGCCAACCGGGGTTTTCATGTCTCCGATCCGGCTCAGGGAATTGAAATCAAGACAAATGATCATATCGGCTTTTGCGATCAGATTATCACATTCCCCGGGGTTATCGGTGTAGATCATCACTTCCGAATGGCCGGGCATCCACTTCAGAAAGGCCGGATAGTCCGTAGGAGTAATAACCTGTACGCGCTGTTCCTTTTTGCATAAATAGTGTGCTACGGCCAGGGAGGAACCCATGGCATCGCCATCGGGGTTCTGATGCGTTGTGATAACTACGTAGTGTGGATCATTAAAAAACGAAGTTAATTTCCCGAGATCGGTTTTTTCCATAGCGCCAAAAGTACAGAAAAGGAATTCTTTGATCAGGGGATAAAATAGTCTTAATTTCGCGGCTCTAAAACAACCCCTTGTATGACAAACAGAACGTTTACCCTGATCAAGCCCGATGCTGTCCGGAACGGGCACATCGGTGCGATCCTGGAAAAGATCAATGCCGCCGGATTCCGTATTGCAGCCATGAAAATGACCCGTTTGTTGCGCCATGATGCTGAACAGTTCTACGCAATCCACCGTGAGCGTCCGTTCTTCGGCGAGTTGTTGGCGTATATAACCAGCGGCCCCATTGTGGCTGCCATTCTCGAAAAGGAAAATGCGGTGGAGGATTTTCGCAGGCTGATCGGTGCAACAGATCCGGCTAAGGCCATGGAGGGCACCATTCGTCAGTTGTATGCCAGCTCGGTCACCGCCAATGCAATCCACGGCAGCGATTCAGATGAGAATGCTGCGATCGAAGGGGCTTTCTTTTTCAGTGCCCGTGCATGTTTCTGATCCGGATGCTTGCAGCTCGCATAGGAGATGGCTTGCTCCGGGGTGATCCCTTATTCGGGTCATGATTAGCAAAGCACCTTTTACTTTGCTCCAGGGTCTTCGCCACTGCTTTCCGATCATTCACCTTCTCTTTTGAGTAAACAAATTAACGCTTTGTTCTACAGTGAACTATGAAGTTTCTCCTGTTTCTCTTTTTTTGAGTCGCTGACAACTCCTTTCTTCAGTTCCCTTTGTCCAGTATTCCTGAGGTAGCTCTGGAAAGTGGAACAGCTCATGATCAAAATTCAAGCTCCTGTTTTACACAAAAAGCGCGTTTCAGATCCAGTCCGGGCTTTCAATGCCAGGGTAAATATGGAAGCTATAGGTGTAATTATTGACACTCTTTTCTCCTTGGTTTTCAATGGTTTGATGCAAATAAACCCCTGCTCGGAGTTGTAATTTTAGCGAAAAATTGTTTTTGCATGTGTCGATTTCCTCCATACCTTTGTATCAAAATCAGGCGATATCCCCCAAAAACATAGGTGGGGAAAGGCCTAAGGCCTCTGAATTTCCGGAAGCAGGGCGGTGAAGGACGAAGCCAGTTTCAGGGGCGTAAAGCACAGGAATGGCATATGCTGAAAGTACTTGTGCAGGCTCTATTTTTTAATTTTAAAAACTTAAATATTATGAAAATTTTCAACTACATCCGTTCCCGGAAAGGACGTTTTTCGGGTATGCCGGTTCTTTTTGCACTGGCATTTTGCTTGTCCCTGTCGCATTCGTCCCATGCCAACCCGGAGCTATACGAATGCTGCTGGAGGGTGTATCCCTCAGCCGTATGTGTGGGCGATACCGTAACCGTTGGGTTTGGGCAAGCAGGATCGACAGTGGATACATGCAACACGTACTTCAATAGTACCCATAGTGTTCCAGATGCCCCTGCGGGAGTAAGCTTTACAAGTGTCCTTTTGCACTGGGGTGACGGTACCACCTCCCCCGTGGCGTATACTGCGAGCACTCCTACCAATGGGGCCAATGTTATACCCAACCAGGTATTTACCAAGACCTACTCCAGTTCCGGTCAGTATTATCCGTACATTACCTGGGCCCGGTCAGATGGTAACTCGGGCAGCGTATCAGTCAAAACTACCTGGGATTGCGGAGCCCCCGGCATTGTTACAGTAGGTCTCGATACGAACCTTCTTCATAGTGACTACATAGACCCACCCTACAATCCTAGTCCTTGCATGACTGGAAGCAATCCGGGTTGGGATATCACTTACCACTTCTGGTTAAATAGCGGATGTAACAGCGTCTCCATAGACTGGGGAAACGGCCAGTCCAGTCAGTTATGGAATGTGTCATCGGGTGGCCATAGCAAGTCAACAACCTACTACCAGGCCGGAACCTATACGGTGACCGTTACATATACGACTAACTGTGGGTCCTTTTCAGTTACTCACGTGGTGGAGATAGGCCCGGTCAACACCATTTTTTATGCCCAGTCCAATTGCAATAACACCAATGTGGTCTTTAACCCGGATCCTGATTGTGATAATGCAAACCATCTGTTTCGGCTGGTATGGAATTTCGGTGACGGATCCCAGGCGATCCAAACCGGATCAAACGCCTGGAATACGATCAGCCATACCTACAGCACCCACGGGAGCTATACGGTGACCCTTCAGGTACAACAGCAGGATGCAAACAATCAGTGGGTAACCGTTAGCAGCTATACAGAGGTGGTGGAGATTGCCACCCTGCCCTATCTTCAGATCAACAGCACGTTCACTAACCTCTGCGAGGGGGACAGCCTGAACTTTTGGATATCCAACTTTTCGGCATATGGCAGTTCCGCTCAGTTCTCTGTGCTTGACCCAAACAACATCCTGGCCTCATCCACCATAAACGGAGCCTGGATAAGCGTTCAGGCAACAGGCCCAGGCGTATTCTATGTACAGGTAACCCAACCCGGATGTCCGACCAGGATCGTTCCCATTCATATATATGACTGCTGCAGAGCCACCCCCGGAATATTTGATGACAGGGATGTTTGGGATCATTTGGGGTTAGGGATCTTTGACACCTCAAGGAGCGTGATTGATCTGGACAATACCTCATTACTGCAGGCCATTTCCGGTGGTCTGTTACCTGCCGGAGGAATTATAGGCAATAACGGAGTGCTGATCCGGGTCAATGGCACCCTGACCATTGATACCGACTATTTAATAGACGGCTGCCGGATCCTGCTGGGTCCGGAGGCCCGAATGGCCTATGCCAGCGGTACTCCAATAAACCTGTCGATCAAGGAATCCGTACTGCAGGCCTGTTCGGACCGAATGTGGGATGGGATCTATCTGGAAGGGTCCCTTCAAACATTCGAGATCGGCACCAGCTATGTCATGGAAAGCGACAACGGTATTGTGAGTAAACAAGAGGCCCGTGTAACGGTGCATAACAGTCACTTCCTGGCCAACTGGAAAAGCCTTCAGGTATTTGACCACGTACCACCGGGGACCGTCTCGCCCTTTCCACCCACCCAGATCCTTTGCACTAACTGTATTTCCGTGACCAACTCCCGGTTCAACGTGATGTGGCCTGACTATTCGAGCCTGAACGTCAATGGGAACAGCTACCTGCTTTTACCCTATGACGGAGGGCTCCCGCCAGGTCAAGTACCCTGGCCCCGGGGTCATGCCTCGGTGTTTATCCAAAACAGCCAGGGCGTGCAAATAGGGGGCGGCAATACCTTTGCCAACACAGCCTATGGGATCATCGCCCGGGATGCCGATGTAACCTCAAAGGACAACGAGTTCAGGAACCTGGCGGAACATCCCTATTCGATCTTTAACTATCCCTTTTGGGGCGCCGGGATCTATGCCTACCGGGCACCGGCCAATATCCTTGTCGAAAAAACCTATATCCCCAAGGTTCGCGTAATAGACGGGGGTTCGGGAGGTAATGTTTTCTGGCAATGCAAATTGGGGATGTTTACCGAAGGGGTGCTAACGCAAGTGTCGGACGCTGAGTTTACAGATAACTATGACGGGGTGATCATACGCAACCCCAGACATTATTCCCTGGGGGGAACCACGCACTATTCCAAAGTTGAGCATTCGGTCTTTAGAAGGGTGAGCCACGCAGGTCCCCTGCGATCGGCCATAAGGGTCCGGAATATTTTTCCCACCTGGTCTCCGGCAAAGGTCAAAAATGACTCCATTGACGGCTACCGACACGGTGTGGTGGCCACGAACCTGGAAGGGTATAAGGGCAAGTTCCCCGAGATCATGGACAATATCATCAGCTATAACGATCCTTCGCATACCGGGCTGTTTAGCGGGATCTACCTGGAGGGTTGTGTGGGTGCCCGTGTAAAGGGGAATGATATTTCGCGGCCGCTGGCCCCTTCAACAGGCAGCCCCCCGCAATGGTGGGGCATTACCACATCGGAGAGCCAAAAGTGCATCATTACGCAAAACACCATGCAGCATATGGCACAGGCCATACGCTGTGCGGGCAACCTGCACGATACCAAATATACCTGTAACGACTTTGACGCCTGCAACCACGGGTTTTATTTTGTGCATGGAAACAATGTAGCCACCTATGTCAGCGATCAGTACCGCCTGGCCAATTGCTCGGGAGTGGACGCCGGGAACCGCTGGCTGAACCATCCAGCGGGACCTTACCGAATGGCCGGTGATGTAAACAACCCCAGCAATGATGTGGACTGGTTCTTTACCGGAGCAGGGGGGCCAAGTCTGCAAACCCATAATCCGCATATTCATTCGCAATACACATCTCCTGGCCTGTATCTTGCTTTTGTGGAACATCCCAACACACCGGCCAACCCCTCCTGTGCTTCCATTACTCAGGTTCCGGGAAATGAGCTTAAGAATATCAAGGACAGCCTTATTGCGTACAAAAGGCTTGTTAGTGAAAGTGTGTACCGGGCTGAGGAATATGCCTACCGCGAGCTGTACTATGAGGATGAGTGGCGCGATGAGGCAACCACCGAGGAAATGGCCATGGAAAACTATTACCAGTCATTGGATAGCCGCAACCTGGGTACGTTCCTGGAGGATCAGCAGCTCATTGAGGAAGGGGAGTTCGTTCAGGCACGGACGCTGATATCGGGTATTGTATCAGAAAACCTGATCGAAACGGCCAAGCGGGATGCCTTTTCGGCCTATCTGGATGAGTATGTCTATGGCCAGCAGCAGTTTAGCCCCCAAACTGAGGCGGCTATGATGGCCTTGGCCATGCAAACCCCCTATGTGCATGGAGAGGGAACCTTTTACGCCCGGGTGATGCTGGGGCTTTTGACCCCGGACCTGGCTGTGCCCTATCGGGCTGAGACACCGGCACCGGAGGCATCGGATGATGACTGGGGAAGGGTCTATCCCAATCCGGTGGGCCGGGAGGCCTGGTTTGTTCCGGAAGAGGTGCTGGAGGTGGACCTTCAGGTAGTTGTGTCGGACGTGCAGGGCCGGATGGTTTGGGCATCTGCCCTGAGGGCGGGTGAGGCCCTTTTGCGCATTCCGGGTAAAAACTGGGCATCGGGTGTATACCTGATCACGATCACCGGGCCGGATAAGGTGCAGGTGGAACGCCTGGTTAAGGAATGAGAAAGGGGGCAGTCATACTGTTCATAGCAACAGGCTATTGGGCACCGGGGCAAAACCTGGTGTCCAATGGCTCCTTTGTCGAATTGGATACCTGTCCTTTTTTGATCTCACTAACTAACATTCACTACGCCAGGGACTGGTCCAGTTGTGCCTATACGCCCGCCACCCCCTGGGGAGACCCACCCAGTTACGGCAGTACAGACCTCTACACCAACGATTGCGGAAATCATCAGAACCTTCATATACCGGTTAACCTTTCTGGCATACAACCAGCCCGGGCCCAAAAGAACTACGGTGGGTTTATTTATCTTGGTAACCTTGGTAACGAGGGGATCCAGAATCACTTAAGGGACACGTTGATCGCCGGGAGGGAGTACTGCTTTCAGGCTTATATCAGTCTGGCCGATGGCAACGATTTGGATGGCAAGGTGACTTATGCCAATATGGCGGCCAGCCAGTTATTTCTGTGGCTGACGGAAGATTGGTTTATGCCGTTAACGTTCGATGACACTGCTGCTGTTGCAACGTCCCTGGTGATCACCAATCCGGAGTACTGGAAGGATCGGGAAAACTGGATGCCGGTGAGGGGCTCTTTTATTGCCAATGGCGGGGAGCAATGGCTGAGCATAAAGACCCTTAGAGATCCTGCTCAACACGGCCTTGATATGTTTCAGTTCGATAATCGTATTGGACATTGTTACTATTACATTGAAGACGTATCGCTGTATCTTTGTGATACACCCATCTACCAGGCAGCCGGAGGAGATGACCAAAGTGGCTGTGTGGGGGATTCACTGACCTTTTCCACCCCCTACCGCAATAGTGAATACCATTACTTTTGGATGGATGAAGCGGGGGATACCCTGTCAGAAACCACCAGCCTGACGGTAACGGTGGAGGGCAATGCGGAATACTATCTGGCTCAGTGGGACTTCAAATACGATCTGACCTGGGATACGGTGCGGGTGATCCTGGACTACTGCCCGGAACTGGAGCTGCCCAACGTATTCACCCCGAACGGTGATGGCCATAACGAACTATGGAGGCCTATCGGTGAGGATATAGGTGAGGTGGAGCTCTCCATTTACTCCCGCTGGGGCCGATCAGTCTATACCTACAGTGGAGCCCTGAGTTCATTCGGCGGCTGGGATGGCGGAGCCTCTCCGGCAGGTACCTACTATGTGGTGGTGAGGGCCTTGGCACCCGATGGCCAGGCAATGGAACAAAAAGGCACCCTTACCCTGCTGCGATGAACCAATGGCTATGTGCATCACTTTATACACTTTTGGGGACAGCACCGGGCCAAGTACCCTGAACGGGCAGGAAAACCCATCCGGCCGCGAGGCCGTTGGGTTGGAGAGCCGCAACCTGGGCACGTTCCGCGAGGCTCAGGACCTTATTGAGGAAGGGGAGTTCTCTCAGGCACGGACGCTGATCTCGGGCATTGCATCGGAAAACCCGATCGAAATGGCCAAGCAGGCTGCCTTTTTGGCCTATCTGGACGAGTATGTCTATAGCCCGGAGCAATTTAGCCCCCAGACCGAGTCGGCTATGATGGCCTTGGCCATGCAAACACCCTATGTGCATGGAGAGGGAACTTTCTATGCCCGGGTGATGATGGGGCTTTTGACCCCGGAACTGGCCGTACCCTATCGGGCTGAGATACCGGCACCGGAGGTGTCGGAGGATGGCTGGGGAAGGGTTTATCCCAACCCGGTAGGCCGGGAGGCTTGGTTTGTTCCGGAAGAGGTGCTGGAGATGGACCTGCAGGTAGTTGTTTCGGATGTGCAGGGCCGAATTATTTGGACATCTGCCCTGAGGGCGGGTGAGGCCCTTTTGCGCATTCCGGGTAAAAACTGGTCATCAGGCGTATACCTGATCACGATCACCGGGCCGGATAAGGTGCAGGTGGAACGCCTGGTTAAGGAATGAGAAAGGGGGCAGTCATACTGTTCGTAGTAGCAGGCTATGGGGCACCGGGTCAGAACCTGGTGTCCAATGGTTCCTTTGCTGAACTGGACAGCTGCCCACCGGGATCTATTACCCATATTGATTACGTCAAGGATTGGTCAAGTGGATATTATTGGCCAGGCACACCATGGGATCCACATCCCAGTTACGGCAGTACAGATTTCTACACCAACGATTGCGGTAATTCTATCTGGGGCCGGGTACCGGTCAATTTTGCTGGCATACAACCAACCCGGGCCCAAAGAAACTATGGCGGGTTTGGATATCTTGTTGAAGATTTTTGGGCTGTAGGTGTTGATTATGTGGAAGGTATTCAGAATCACTTAAAAGACACATTGATTGCCGGTAGGGAATACTGCTTTCAGGCCTATATCAGTCTGTCCGATGGCAATGATATTAATGGCAGGGTGGTTCATATCAATATGGCCGCCAGCCAGTTTGAGGTCCTGTTAACGGAAGAGCGGTACCTATACCCATCTCTTACCGCGGATACTTCTGTTGTACCGGATTTGGTGATCACCAACCCGGAGTACTGGAAGGATCGGGAGAGCTGGATGCCGGTGAGGGGTTCCTTTATTGCCGATGGCGGAGAACAGTGGCTGAGCATGGCCAATTTTTCCCCTTTGGATAGCCTTGACCTGTTTCGGTTCGATAATCACCAGGGAGAATGTTACTATTATATTGAAGACGTATCGCTGTACCTATGCGATACGCCCATCTACCAGGCAGATGCGGGAGTGGACCAAGGTGGCTGCGTGGGGGATACGCTGACCTTTTCCACCCCCTACCGCAATGGGGAATACCATCACTTCTGGATGGATGAAGCGGGGGATACCCTGTCAGAAACCACCAGCCTGACGGTAACGGTGGAGGGGGATGCGGAATACTATCTGGCTCAGTGGGACTTCAAATACGATCTGACCTGGGATACGGTGCGGGTGATCCTGGACTACTGCCCGGAACTGGAGCTGCCCAACGTATTCACCCCGAACGGTGATGGCCATAACGAGCTATGGAGGCCTATCGGTGAGGACATAGGCCAGGTGGAGCTCTCCATTTACTCCCGCTGGGGCCGATCAGTCTATACCTACAGTGGAGCCCTGAGTTCATTCGGCGGCTGGGACGGCGGGTCCTCCCCGGCAGGCACCTACTATGTGGTGGTGAGGGCTCTGGCACCCGACGGCCTGGCCATGGAACAAAAAGGCATCCTTACCCTGCTGCGATGAACCAATGGAAGTGGCTATGTGCACTTTATACACTTTTGGGGACAGCACCGGGCCAAGCACCCTGCACAGGCAGGAAAACCCATCCGGCCGCAAGGCCGTTACACCACTATTCCATACCCCTGACGGCTACCGACACGGTGTGGTGGCCACGAACCTGGAAGGGTATAAGGGCCAGTTTCCCGAGATCATGGACAATATCATCAGCTATAACGATCCTTCGCATACCGGGCTGTTTAGCGGGATCTATCTGGAGGGTTGCGTGGGTGCCCGTGTAAGGGGGAATGATATTTCGCGGCCGCTGGCCCCTTCAACAGGCAGCCCCCCGCAATGGTGGGGCATTACCACCTCGGAGAGCCAAAAGTGCATCATTACGCAAAACACCATGCAGCATATGGCACAGGCCATACGCTGTGCGGGCAACCTGCACGATACCAAATATACCTGTAACGACTTCGACGCCTGCAACCACGGGTTTTATTTTGTGCATGGAAGCAATGTGGCCACCTATGTCAGCGATCAGTACCGCCTGGCCAATTGCTCGGGAGTGGACGCCGGAAACCGCTGGCTGAACCATCCAGCGGGACCTTACCGAATGGCCGGAGATGTAAACAACCCCGACAATGATGTGGACTGGTTCTTTAGCGGAGTGGGGGGAGGCAATCTGCAACCCAATAATCCGCATATAGACCTTGGTTTTATACCGCCTGCCCTGCTGGACGCCTTTGTAGCACACCCCAACACACCGGCCAACCCCTCCTGCACTTCCATTACTCAGGTTCCGGGAAATGAGCTTAAGAATATCAAGGACAGCCTTATTGCGTACAAAAGGCTTGTTAGTGAAAGTGTGTACCGGGCTGAGGAATATGCCTACCGCGAGCTGCACTATGAGGATGAGTGGCGCGATGAGGCAACCACTGAAGAAATGGCCATGGAAAACTACTATCAGTCATTGGATAGCCGCAATTTGGGTACGTTCCTGGAGGATCAGCAGCTCATTGAGGAAGGGGAGTTCGTTCAGGCACGGACGCTGATCTCAGGGATCGTATCAGAAAACCTGATCGAAACAGCTAAGCGGGATGCCTTTTCGGCCTATTTGGATGAGTATGTCTATGGCCAGCAGCGGTTTAGCCCTCAGACCGAGTCGGCTATGATGTCTTTGGCCATGCAAACCCCCTATGTGCATGGAGAGGGAACCTTTTATGCCCGGGTGATGCTGGGGCTTTTGACCCCGGAGCTGGCCGTGCCCTATCGGGCTGAGACACCGGCACCGGAGGCATCGGATGATGACTGGGGAAGGGTCTATCCCAACCCGGTGGGCCAGGAGGCCTGGTTTGTTCCGAAAGAGGTGCTGGAGGTAGATCTTCAGGTAGTTGTTTCGGACGTGCAGGGCCGGGTGGTTTGGGCATCTGCCCTGAGGGCTGGCAAGGCTCTTTTGCGTATTCCGGGTGAAGGTTGGTCATCGGGTGTATACCTGATCACGATCACCGGGCCGGATAAGGTGCAGGTGGAACGCCTGGTTAAGGAATGAGGAAAGGGGCAGTCATACTGTTCGTAGTAGCAGGCTATTGGGCACCGGGGCAAAACCTGGTGTCCAATGGCTCCTTTGCTGAACTGGATACCTGCCCTTTTTTCGCTTCACTACAGAAGATCCATTACGCCAGAGATTGGTCAAGCTGTATCTATATACCCGCTACCCCGTGGGGAGATCCACCCGATTACGGCAGTACAGACCTCTACACCAACGATTGCGGAAATCATCTGCACTTTCAGATACCGGTTAATTACTGTGGCATACAACCGGCACGGGCCCAAAAGAACTACGGCGGGTTTGTTTATCATAGTACCATTCCTAACGAGGGGATCCAGAATCACTTAAGGGATACGCTGATCGCCGGGAGGGAATACTGTTTTCAGGCCTATATCAACCTGATTGATGGCAACGACCTGATGGGTAGGGTAGTTTATGCCAATATGGCTGCCAGCCAGTTATTTCTGTGGTTAACGGAAGATTGGTTTATGCCGTTATCGTTTGATGAGCTTGCTGCTGCAACGTCTCTGGTGATCACCAACCCGGATTACTGGAAGGATCGGGATAACTGGATGCCGGTGAGGGGCTCCTTTATTGCCAATGGTGGGGAGGAATGGCTGAGCATAAAGAACTTTAAGCCTCTTGATAGCCTTGATATGTTTCGGTTCGATAATCGTATTGGACATTGTTACTATTACATTGACGATGTATCGCTGTACCTATGCGATACGCCCATCTACCAAGCGGCCGGAGGAGTGGACCAAAGTGGCTGTGTGGGGGATACACTGACCTTTTCCACCCCCTACCGAAATAGTGAATACTATTACTTCTGGATGGATGACAAGGGCGATACCCTGTCAGAGACCACCAGCCTGACGGTAACGGTGGAGGGGGATGCGGAATACTATCTGGCTCAGTGGGACTTTAAATACGATCTGACCTGGGATACGGTACGGGTGATCCTGGACTACTGCCCGGAACTGGAGCTCCCTAACGTATTCACCCCGAACGGTGATGGCCACAATGAGCTATGGAGGCCTATCGGTGAGGACATAGGTGAGGTGGAGCTCTCCATTTACTCCCGCTGGGGCCGATCGGTCTATACCTACAGCGGAGCCCTGAGTTCATTTGGCGGCTGGGACGGCGGAGCCGCCCCGTCAGGCACCTACTATGTGGTGGTGAGGGCCTTGGCACCCGACGGCCAGGCAATGGAACAAAAAGGCACCCTTACCCTGCTGCGATGAACCAGTGGAACCTACTCATACCATCCGGCCGCGAGGCCGTTGCACCAAAGGAGCCCGAACGACATGATGAAAGCACTTCGGAGGAGCAGGCCTTCACCTATTGCCGGGCTAAAGATCTATGGCTTCTTCCAAAAAAATTTGGGCCGAGCAGCGCTATCTCCAACTGCGCAACAAAAGCGAAGCCATCAACAAAAAGGAAGTGCGTAAAGATCTGTTGCGGCGCGATCATAGATCTTCCGATTTTCCGGGCTCGGAGTTGTAATTTTAGCGAAAAAAAGGGTTTCAACTATTGGCTCCCTGTTCGTATTGCTGCAGATAACTATGCAAAAGACTTTTTTTAACTCAAAGATCAATACCATGAAAAAGATCATCTACCTGCCCATGCTCCTGTCCTTAACGGCTATGGGACAAACATTTAACACCGTTGATACCAATGTGGTATCCGTTGGTCTGAGTGCCAGCGGATCGCATTTTTGGGAACCTCCTCAGTTTTATGGTTTCCGAGTACCGAAAAACACGGGATTGTTAACCATATTTGCTGGCGAATGGTGGATCGGTGGCTATGATGCCCAGGGAAACCTCAGGCTCTCGGCAGATACCTATCGTCAGGGGGGTGACCACTTTCGTGCCGGGCCTTCCAATGACTTCGACTCAACCACCGTGTCTTCGAACAAGGTGTGGCGCGTGACCCGGTCAGAAATTCAGGATCACCAGGCCAATTATACAGACCCGTCCTATAACACGCCAGCAGACCTTCTTACCTGGCCCGGGAATGGGGATGTGTCCATTGGGGAAGCGGCTGTTCTGGCACCTTTTGAGGATCTAAACGGGAATGGGTTATATGAGCCGCTTCAGGGCGAATATCCCTGCATTCGCGGCGATATGGCCTTGTACGCCATATACACGGACGATATGGCCGTTCCCAATCCTCTTGGACCAGCTGTTGGTGTTGAAGTACATACGATGATCTACGAATATCATGACTTTCCGGGTTACCCACAGCTGGATTCCGTGGTCCTGAACCATACCAAATTCATATACAGGGGTGCCGATACCCTGTACGATGTTTATGTAGCTCATTTTGTTGATTTTGATGTCGGCAATTATGCGGATGATTATGTTGGCTGCGATGTACCCCGAAACCTGTTCTACGGGTACAATGGGGATGAGGATGATGACGGTACAAGCGGTTATGGACTGAACCCACCTGCTCAGGGGGTACGCGTATTGGCGGCTCCTCCCGCACCATTGAATGATTTGGTGGATAATGACCATGATGGCCTGGTTGACGAGCAGGGCGAGCAGCTGGGCCTCCATGGGTTCCTGTATTATGAAAATGATTTTTCGGTGAGGGGCAACCCCGAAACAGCACATCATCACTACCAATACATGACGGGATATTGGAAGGATGGTACTTCAATGGTTCGGAACGGAACGAACGGGCACGCACCTATCGGAGGTCCCGGAACACCTACCACCTTTCTTTTTCCGGGCGATACCGACCCCTCTTTTCCCGGAGATAACTGGACGGAGATAACGGCTGGGAATACCCCTTCTGATCGGCGGGGTATCGGCAGTTTTGGCCCCATTGATCTCACTCCCGGAACGGTGCTGGAATTCGATCTGGCCTATGTGTATTCCCGCACCCTTTCGGGCGGAAGGTGGGCCAGTGTGGAAGGTATAGGAATAGCGTCTGACAGCGTAGCCGCTTGGTTTGGGCAGCAGGATCTTACCTGCGATTACCCCGTAGCTCTTTCCGAGGTTCCGGTTGAGGTCGGCATCTTCCCGAATCCGGCCCCGGATTTCTTCCATGTCGGCTTGTCCGAACCGGCGGCTGGTGTCCAATGGGCCCTGTATTCCCTGATCGGTCAGCAGGTGGCTTCCGGCATGGCCGATGGATCATCGTTTCGGGTTGATGTCCGCGAACTTCCGGCCGGAGCCTATGTGATCCTGCTTTCCGGATCTGGCCTTCAGATCAGCAGGCCCGTTATCGTTCAGTAAGGCTCACCTGGTGGTGAGGGCAACTGGGTTAAATGGCCGGCTCATGGAACAAAAAGGCACCCTTACCCTGCTGCGATAAGCCAATGGCTATGTGCATCACTTTATACACTTTTTGGGACAGCACCGGGCCAAGTACCCTGTACGGGCAGGAAAACCCATCCGGCCGCAAGGCCGTTACACCACTATTCCATACCCCCGACGGCTACCGATACGGTGTGGTGGCCACGAACCTGGAAGGATACAAATCAAGGGGCATGCCTCCCGCTTTTTATTTGAGCACGATTTCCGTGACAAGGGGCTTGCTTAAGCGCAGGTTGATGCGCTCTTTCAGGGTGTTTCGGTGGTAGTGGAGTTCGTGGCGTATCACATCATCATCAACCCGCACGACGAGCTTGTGATCAAGCATGAAAACCTCAGAGATGTGTTTTTTGAAAACCGGCGGTACCTCCTGGTACCAGAAATCAATCGCCTGGGCCTGAAGTAGTTTGAGCTCCATGCCGTATTCCCTGGTCATAAGCCTGATGAGCTCAGCAATTGATCTTTCCTGATTTCTCATTTGACGCTGTTTTTGCTCACCTGAAACATTTGGTACGATTCGTTGAATTGCCTCACGATGTTTTCAGTGCGTTCAAGGTGGGTGTCGGACAAAAAGATCTGGCCAAAACGATGCTCCTCAACCATGCGGATGAGGGCTCCAACGCGCTGATCGTCAAGTTTATCAAAAATATCATCAAGCAACAGGATCGGCGTTATGCTGGTCAGCTCCTTGAGGAAGGAGAACTGTGCGAGCTTAAGGGCAATAAGGAATGTTTTCTGCTGCCCCTGCGATCCCGTTTTCCTGATCGGATAGCCGTACAGGGTGAATTCGAGATCATCTCTGTGCGTTCCCTGCGAAGTGTACTGCAGGGCCCGGTCGCGGTTGCGGCATTCGGACAGCACAAGCTGGAGCGATCGTTCTCCAAGCCTGGTCTTGTATTCAATACTTACCTCCTCTGCCCCACTGCTGATATCCGTGTAGTACTTTTGAAAAACAGGGATGAAACGATCGAGGAATTCCTGTCGATCCGCATGGATGCGCTCTGCGAGCGGATCTAACTGCTCGTCGTAAATGCCGAGCAGGGCCGCATCAAAGGTCTGGTTGGCCGCAAAACTCCTGAGCAAACTGTTGCGCTGCTGCAGAATTCGGTTGTATTGCAGCAGGTCGTCAAGGTAGCGATGGTTACTCTGGGAAATGGCCCCGTCAATGAACTTGCGGCGAACCTCGGATCCCTCAAGGATCAGGTTGCGGTCGGCCGGACCGATCATAACAAGTGGAAATTGTCCGATATGCCCGGAAATGCGTTCGTATTCCTTTTTGTTGCGCCGGACCAATTTTCCCTGTCCTTTTTTGACGCCCAGGTAAAGGTGTTCAGGACGCTCCTTTCGGTTGTACCAGCCCTCCAGCACAAAAAAGTCGTTGCCGTGCTGCACATTTTGGGAATCAACCGGGTTACCATAACTCTTGCAAAAGCTCAGGTAGTAGATCGCGTCGAGCAAATTGGTCTTTCCCGAACCGTTGGGGCCCACAAGGCAGTTGATCTGCGCGTCAAAGCCCAGTTTGAGCTCGGGGTAGTTCCTGAATTGAATGAGTGCGAGTTCCTTTAGGTACATAGGCCGGATAAAGGGTCCATCGGGCCGTAGGCCCAGTCGGCAATTTGTCGAAAAAGCATTAGTTTTGTGCCCCAAATTTAGAAAGATCCATGGCTAAACGTAGAAAAAGTCAGGGAGACGGGCAGCTGGAAGTGGTGGAGCAGGCGCTCACCAAAACGGAACAGTATATTGAGGAACATCCGAACACGCTGCTGATTGCCGTAGCTGCCGTTGTGGTTTTGATCGGCGGGTATCAGGGCTATAAGTACCTGATCCAGATCCCGAAGGAACAGGAGGCTGCCTCTGAAATGGCCTGGGCTGAGCGCGCATTCGAACGCAATGACGTGGCCGGGGCACTGAACGGAGATGCCCAACACCTGGGGTTTATTGATATCGCTAGCGATTACGGCCGTACAAAGGCAGGAGACCTGGCAAACTACTATGCCGGAGTCGCCTACATGCGTATGGGAGATTATGTTTCGGCCATTGACTACCTGGAGGAATTCGACGGGAACGACGAAATCCTGAACGCAGTGCACCTCGGTGCCATTGGCGACTGTTTTGCGCAGATCAATCAGCCCGAAGATGCGCTGGACTACTACATCAAGGCAGTTAATGCCCGCAGCAACGGTTTCACCACCCCAATTTACCTGATGAAGGCGGCTCAAACGGCTGAATACATAGGAAACCACGCAGAGGCCCTGAAGCTTTACAGGCGATTGAAGGAGGAATATCCCGATTCGCAGGATGCCCGGGATATCGACAAGTACATTGCACGCGTTGAAGCCATACAATAATGGCCAGCGAAAACAAACCTGTATCGGTCCGCGATCATGTTTTCATTCCGGAGGCTGCTGACTGGCGCTTCGGAATTGTTGTTTCCGAATGGAACGGGGAAATCACGGAAGCTCTTTACGGCGGGGCCGTTGAGGCACTTACAAAATGCGGGGTAAGAAAACAGAACATTGAGCGGGTAAACGTGCCCGGGAGTTATGAGCTGATCTTTGGTGCCCGGCTCCTCGCGGAGCGAAAGGCTCCGGACGCCATTATTTGTATCGGTTCCGTGATCCGCGGCGAAACAGCCCACTTTGATCATGTTTGCTCCGCAGTGACACAGGGAATCAAGGATCTGAACATTCAGCTGGATATTCCCGTGATCTTTGGCGTTCTTACAGACGACCATGTGGAACAGAGCCGTGCCCGATCCGGAGGCAAATATGGAAACAAAGGAAGCGAAGCCGCGATTGCAGCCGTGAAAATGGTGGCGCTGAAGCGTGAACACCCTTCCTCCGGTGAGGGCTAATGAGTTGAAAATTAGCATCGCATGGCGAAAAAGGCAATCTCCTCAGGTGTGGTGCACAGGGTGCCGGCAGATCTGCGTAAGGCCATTGTTTCTGCTGTAGCGGCGCAAACAACATGGGAAGATATTACCCCATTGGCGCGCAATGAGTGGATCTGCTGGGTTGAATCCGCCAAAAAAACCGAAACCAGAAACCGCCGGATCAGGATGGCTCAGGAAAACCTGAGCGTCGGAAAACGCAGGCCTTGTTGCTGGGCCGGCTGCTCCCATCGATAAAATAACCGGCATCAGTGCATACGCTACTTTCACCTTTACGGTCTGGATCGGAACGACGTGGCCTATGTACTCAGCACCTTTCCCACTGTCCGCAGGCAGGACGAGGCCAAATTACGCGGTACCTACCGCACCTATGAGCTCATTTTGGTCTATACGAATGTGCTGGCCGCTGGCGATACAGAAACAGTGGTTGCAGAAATGCGGGCGAGGTAGAATGCCGTCAAACAGGGGGCAAATGACACGCGATTTTTAATGAATCATGCACATTTGCACTTAATGTGCGATAAACTCAATGCTTTCTATGATCATCAACTTAATTGGGTGGCGAAAAATACCCCTCTTTTTATTTTTCCTCTTCCCAGTCCGGGTTTTTTCTCAAACCACGGGGATTGTATATGACTCTCTGACCCTGGAACCCATTGAAAATGCTCATGTTTATACCTCCAGGCTATCGGTTGGAACGATAACAGATAAACTCGGCAGGTTCCAGCTCACCCAAAAAATTGAGGACTCATTAATGATCTCGCATATTGGGTATAGGAGTGCACAGATCAACATGACATCAGATCCTGACAGTAACAACTTCAAAGTTTTTCTTCAGCCTCATCAAAGTATTTTGAATGAGATTGTGGTAGAAGGAAAGATGGCCGATATTTCAGATATCATTAGCAGAGCGTTAGAAAACTATTCAAAAAATTACCATGAAGTCAAATACAACGGGCATTTAAAGCAATCAATCTATCAGGATTCGGTTTGTGATGGAGTATTTAGCGCTCCTGTGACTTTATTTCAAAAGAAAAAGATCTTTGTAATGGCTCCGGATACTGAGAATATACTGAATGTAAAAAGAAAGCCCTCTGTACATTCATTTGTGCATAATTCAAATGTGGTAGATTTTTTTAACTTAGATCAAAAGCTTCAGATAATCTTAAAAAATATATCATCTTTTTCTCTAAAAAAATTAAATACAGATTATTTTGCGGGAAACGAAATATACGTAATAAACCTGAAGTGGAGTAATAACAGCACGGAAAGTTCAAGTATGAGACTTTTTATTGAAAAAGAAGAATTTGCAATAATCAGATTGGAATTATTTGGAAAATTCAAGGAAAAATGGACAAATATTAATACACCTTATCTTTCTCAGGTGCAAATAAAAAAAACATCAACCAGAGGTATAATAAGCTACAGACCTTATCAGGGTAAATGGATGTTATCGAAGGTTTCAGCCAACATAGTTACTAAGGTCAGGGAAAGTAGTAATCACATTCGGGACAGGGTGGATAACATCTTCATTAGTATCGCAGAAATAGAAAAAAATAAAAACAAACCAAAGGGTCAGTATATAGATGTTTCCAAGGATATATTCCATCAATTCGAGAGCAATATACCTGATGAATACAACACCCTTCTGCTTCCTGAGGAACAAAGTCTGGTCAATCAAAAGATTGATGATCAGGCAAACTAATTCCCGGATTGGGTTCACCTCTTCCCGGAACAAGTTTTGGTTGATAGGCTATCCGTTGAAAATCAGAAACTTATTCCTATTTTTGTAAAAGCCCTCATAGATCCTAAAGGATTGTTTTTAGCTTATAAGTGGCTTCATCTTGCTTTTTTCAACAGATTTGGCCAGATATATTTTTTTCAGGCGAACAGACATTCCATCGTTAAGCTGTTCTGAACCAGCTCCAGGCTATACTGGTTTTCTTTTACGCCATAGGTGGTGATCATGGTAACAAATATATTTTTTTGAGTTCCAGTACTTTTTCTGAACAGATTTAATTTGTTTCTGATCTCTGTTGCGTAGCCCTTTGTAATGGCATATTGTTCATTATGGAATTTCATTTCACACAGGTTGACCACGTTATCAGCCCGGTCAATAAGCAGGTCGATCTGAGCACCCCGGCCCGTGCTTTTTTCTGACCAGCTATAATTTTCGGAAGATACAGCCGCAATGCCCAATGCAGATCTTATTTGCCCAACATGTTTCAGACATGCTTTTTCAAAGCTAAATCCCAGCCAGGATCTGTACGACTGTCCGTTGGCTTTGGAAAGCCAAGTTCCCTTTCCTTTTGCCGTACTTTTTTCAATGAATTTGAGGTAGAACATGGAGTACTCATCGTTTAGGCGATACAGAGCGTCCTTTCTGATTTTTTTGAAGGCCGGATATACCTCAATAAAGCCTGATTCCTCCAGCTCTTCAAGTGCTGTTGTTAATCGTCCGCCTGCTGCTATATTGCACTTTTTCGCTATTTCCTGCCGTGACAGTCCCTTTCCTGAAGAAGCCAGGGCCCTGACCACTGTGCTGTGTCGTTCATGGTTTTCAAATAACGAGGCAAAAATATCCCTGAACTCTGTCCTCAGCGGGGCATCATTCATAAAGCACAATCGGTCTATCGCCTGGTCAACGCTTTCTCCCTTTTTCAACTTTTCCAGATAGTGGGGAATTCCTCCGATAGCCATATAGATCCGGAGGATGTCATACTTTGAATATTGAATGTGCCTGTTTTTCAGGAAAAGCGAAGTTTCCTTCAAACTGAACGGCAGCAATCTTATCCGCTCCGTAATACGGTTATGCAGGCCTCCCCTGTTCCTGATGATCTTTTTCACCATGTAGGAAGCAGCCGAGCCGCAAATGACCACAACCAGGTCTGATCTTTTGGAAGCATAGCTGTTCCAGAAGTTTTCAAAGGCCATCAGGAATTTGGACTTGCGGGTAGCCAGCCAGGGGAATTCATCAATAAAAATAACCTTCCTTTGTGTGGATGTAAGCCCGTCCATATATTTCCCCAGCTCATTAAATGCCTCCAGCCAGTTTTTAGGTTGCTTTAGCTCAAGGCCCTTTTTGGAAAGCAACAGGTGAAAATTAGTGAGCTGGTCTGTCATTGAACCGTTGTACAATCCTGTTAGCTCAAACTTAACAGCATTCCCATATACCTGGCGTACCAGAAACGTTTTACCAACCCTTCTTCTGCCGTAGATGGCAATTAGCTCCGGCTTTCCCGAACCAAAGGCTTTCTGCAGCTTCTCCTTCTCCCGATCCCGTCCGATCAATTTTTTCATATCCTGTTTTATAAGTGGCTAAAAGTACAAAAATAACGGACATTTAGCCACTTATAACAACACAGCTGTCCGAATATTTTTGACCGAATGGTTAAAAGCATCACTCCAACAAGTGTTCCAGGGGTATCAGCCCATGGGATCGCCTGGTTAGCATACTGCATGAGGTGGTGCCGGGCTTCTGTGCCATGAGCGATGCCCGGACTTGCGCAGTCACTGTCGCATATGAGCAGTGTTGCCCCAGAGGAAGAGTTACCCCGGTTTTGGCACGCTCTGTGAGCCCGTTCCACTACATGCAAAAACATGCCTGCCGAACTCCTTTGGGATCCGGTCAAGGATAGACATGAGCTCCTCTATACTTTCAGAGGTACACAAGGCCAAACGGGTATTTTTAAAGCTGGGGATCCCCCTGAAATAATTGGTGTAGTGCCGACGGGTTTCCACAATACCCAGGCGCTCGCCTTTCCACTGAACGGCTTTCTGCAGGAGCCTCCGGGCCATTTCCGATCGCTCCTCAAGGGTCGGGGCATCCGCTAGCTTACCGGTAGCAACGTAGTGTCTGATGTCGCGGAAGATCCAGGGATTTCCAATACTGGCACGACCGATCATGATACCGTCCACTCCATACCTGTTCTTCCATTCCACTGCTTTCTGCGGACTATCAATATCTCCGTTCCCAAACACCGGTATGTGCATACGGGGATTGTTTTTTACTTCACCGATCAGGGTCCAGTCGGCCTCACCCTTGTACATCTGCCTGCGGGTGCGTCCGTGAATGGATATTCCCTGTATCCCAACGTCCTGAAGTTGCTCCGCCACTTCAACAATGTGTCGGGAATTATCGTCCCAGCCAAGCCTTGTCTTGACCGTTACCGGGAGGGTGGTTGATCTCACGATCTCCCTGGTCATCCGAACCATCCTGGGGATGTCCTTTAGGATTCCGGCCCCGGCTCCCTTGCAAGTCACTTTTTTAACCGGGCAGCCGTAGTTAATATCAATGAGGTCCGGACCAACTTTTTCGCAGATCTCCACCGCCTGCTTCATGGACCCGATCTCACTTCCGAAGATCTGGATCCCGATCGGACGCTCATACCCAAAAATATCCAGTTTCATCCGGCTCTTTGCCGCATCCCGAATGAGTCCTTCCGACGAAATGAACTCCGTATACATCAGATCCGCCCCCTGTTCCTTGCACAGCTCACGAAACGGCGGATCACTTACGTCCTCCATGGGTGCCAGCAGCAGCGGAAAATTGCCCAGCTCTATGTCAGCGATCCTGACCATCTATACCCGAAGTGTATCTTTGGGATGCAAAACTACGAATTAAGCCACGGAGTCAGATGAATACCCCTTCACGCCGAATAGGAACAGACCTGGCCGAACTCATGTTCTGGGTTTTTCTGGGCCTTTTGCTTTTCAGTTTCCTCGGGCTCATTGTTGCCGAATACGGCCTGAACGTTCCCGTATTCACTGACAGCAGCAGCTTGTTTGCCGGAACCCCATCTGCCCGCAGGGCACTGATCCTTATTCAGGCGTTGAGCAGCATCGGCTTTTCCCTTGTTCCATGCCTTATTTGGGCGGCAAGGCGAAACGGCATTGGCCGTCAGCTGGCTTTGGACCGTGCCCTCACGGGCAGACAGATAACGAACGGGGTTTTACTGATGATCGTGGCAATTCCGGCACTGAATGCCATGACCTACTTCTTTGAATCACTCCACTACCCCAGCTGGTTGCAGTGGTGGATTGAGCTGGGCGATCAGAACGATGGATTGCTGGAGGAATTCCTCGACATGCGGGGCTATGGGGACCTGGCCGTGAATTTGTTTGTAATGGCGGTATTGCCCGCAATCGGAGAGGAAATACTGTTTCGGGGGGCTATCCAGCCTACTCTGATCCGTTGTATGAACGCCCATGTGGCCATTTGGATTTCGGCCCTGCTTTTTGGGCTGGTACATCAGGATCTGATCAATCTGGTACCCCTTACCCTGCTCGGGGGAATGCTGGGTTATCTGCGTTTGTGGAGCGGTTCCTTATGGCTGCCGATCCTGGCCCACTATACCAATAACAGTTTGTTGCTGATCCTCACCTTTATACTGCAGCGAAACGGAATAACCGAAGACGCGGTGAACCTGGTTGGGACGCCGGGACTGGGCGGATTTATGGCGGTCATCAGTTTGGCCCTGGTGGCTTTTAACCTGTGGCTGCTCAGGAATTCCCCGCGAGCTGTTTGACCGGCAGGCAGGCCGCAAAGGAACCGATGACCAGCACCATAATCGCCGTGAGCAAGGCATCTGTCGCCTTCATAATGACCGGATAGGCATCAATGATAAACGTTCCGTCAGCTCCCAGGCGCACCCAGCCAAAGGTTGTTTGCCCCCAGCAGAGGAATACCCCTATGAGGAGTCCGGCCGCTGCTCCAACGCCATTGATGAGGAGTCCTTCTGCAAAAAAGATCCGGCGGATCACCGAGCCCTGTGCCCCCATACTCCGGAACGTGGCGATGTCCTGTTTTTTTTCGAGCATGAGCATGGTAACGGATCCGATCAGGTTGAAGGTCGCAATGAGTACGATAAAGGCGAATATGCCGAACACGGCCCATTTTTCGGTTTGCATGACCTTGTAGAACACCGAGTGCAGCTGGTACCGATCCTGCACGATGTAGTTATCTCCGAGCAGGCTGCGCCACGCTTTGGCCAGATCTTCCATATCCCGGTCCGAGGTACAGCGAAATTCCAGGGCAGAAACCATGGAGGCATCCTGCTGCAACACGCTCCGCATGAAGGAAATTGGCACCAGTACGTATTTACTGTCGAAATCGGCCTGAACGGTAAAGATCCCGATCGGGAACAATCCGCTGATCCGGAAAGCGTTTTCGGGCCGTGTGCTGAAGGTGGCTCCGGTTTTGGGGATGTATAGGTAGAGCGGATTGTACATATCCTGCAGTCCCATACCAAGGTAGTACGACACTCCTTTTCCAAGTACGGCCAATTCCTGATCGTCACCGGCCCGGAAAAACCGTCCCTGCCACATAAGGGTATCGAGTCCTGTGAGGCCCCGAAAGCTGGTGTCAACGCCCCGTACCGTTGCCACATACTCGCGTTCCCGGTAGCGCAGGATAGCTTTTTCCTCAAGGACTCCTGAAAAGTGGGCGACCCGCTCATCCTGCCGCAAGGCAGCAAGGTCAAGGCTGTCGGTGGAGAATAGCTTTCCGGTGGCAGGCTGAATTCGGATGTCGGGATCAAAGGCGCCGTAAAGGCCGAGGAGCAAGCCTTCGAAGCCGTTGAAAACGCTTAGGATGACGAACAGGGCTGCAGTGCACACAGCCACGCCAAGCATGGAAATGCGGGTGATCCAGTTAACGGCATTGGTGCGTTTTTTGGAAATAAGATAGCGCCAGGCAATGTACCACGAGAGGTTCATTTGAAGGGATTGTCGCCTTTTCCCCTGAGGAGCTGATCGATCTGTGCACGTTCGTCAAGGGTGGTATCGAGCCGGAAACCAAGGCTGGGCACCATGCGCAGCTGATTGCGGATGCGTTGGCCCAGCTGGTGGCGGATATGGCCGGCGCTGTTCCCGAGCTGCCTCATCACCTCACTCTGGCAATCGGGCGGAAACACGCTTACGAATACTTTGGCATAACTCAGATCCGGGGCCACGCGTACCTCACTTACACTCACCAGTGTGCCCTGGAGATGATCGCGGGCAAAGGCATTAAGCAACTCGCCCAGATCCTGCTGCAACACACTGTTCACTTTTTTTAACCGATGGCTTTCCATAAGGGCAAAAATACGTGATTGACCTGGCATTGGGGATCCGGCCGGCCAATTTGCCCTTAGCCGTACCGCTCAGTTCCGATGTTTGGGACCCAGGCTGAGGTTCAGCTTCACGAAGTAACTGCGTCCCCAACTCAGGAACTGATCACGGGTCGGTGAGTGGGTTGAGTTGCTGGCCCGACTGACTGCAACCGTTTGCACATTGAAAAGATTCCTGACCCCGACAGACAAAAACACGCGGTCATTCCAGAATCCGTGAGACATGCTGAGATGCGCTATATTGTATGGATCCTGTTCGCTCAGCGTCAGCACCTCGTCCTCAATAAAATAGCTTCCCTGTTTTCCGAAGTAGCGATAGTTGAGGTTCACGTTGGTTCCGATCTTCGGGATCACATAGGTCATCTGCAGCTGCATATCGAAGGTTCCAATGTAACCTGTTGGCTCCGACACCTCCTCCCAATACGATCTTACCTGGGTATAGCTGGCTCCGAACAAAAAGGTAAGATAGTCGTACAGCCTGTAATCAAGCCCGGCATTGATCCCGTTTGTCCACAGCTGTCCCACATTGATGTACTCGTAGTACAATGGGGCTGTCTGTGCCAGGGTGATCTGATCTTCGATATAGTTGTAAAACAGGCGAACGCGGATCAGTGCCCGATGTGCCTCATTGGTCAGCAGTTCCCGTTCCGCAGCGAGGTACACATTGTGCGCATGTTCCGCCCTGAGGTCCGGGTTTCCGTGGAGGTTGTGGTTTACATCCACGAACCTGAAATACTGCTCCTTCAGATCCGGTGCCCGAAAGCCCTGCGCATATCCTGCACGGATAACTAGGTTTTTATCGCCCCGGTACACTGCCTTAACCGACGGAAGCAGGGGATGATCAAAACGACTGTTCCAGCCTACGCGTACGCTCGGCTGGATGGTCCACCGCTCGTCCGGAGACCACTGCGCACCCACCCAGCTGGCTACATTGGTCCTTTGAGCCTGGTTGTAGGGAATGGACGAGCTGTCCACGATCCGATCCCCGAAACCAGTTTCGTGCTGTGTCTCCAGACCGTATTCGGCCTTCCAGTGATTGCCGTACCGGGCAAAAACGATGCTTCTGTTGAGCAGGGTGGTGAACTTCGAGGTATCCTGCCCATCGCTGAGCACGTAGCTGGAATCGTTTTCGAAATCAATCCGGCGATCCTCGCTCACACGGTCGTACATATTGAAGGCAGTAACACTATTGAACCTATGCTTTTGCCCTATATCGAACCTAAGGTACATGCGCGGATCAATCCGCCGCGTATAGAAATACTGATCAAAGGCATACGGTTTAATCTGCGGGCGCCTCACCTCACCCAGATCGCGTACGAGCTCGTTGAAATAGCGCACCGAGACCCCGGTTTCCAGGCTCTTCTTCCCGAAATAACTGACCTGTACCTCTCCACCGACCTGTTCCTTCGGATTCCACGGGCTTTGTGAAGAACGCAGGCTATCATCAGGGTACAATTGTGATTCATACCGAAATACACTTCCCGAAAGCAAGAACCGGCCTATACGGCCCGATAAGCCTGCTGCATTACTGATCAAACCTATGTTTTCCCACTGGTTTTGGGAGGTCACGGACCATTTGGCTTTGTCATTGCTTTTGGTGACCAGATTAATGACCCCACCTGCGGCGTTGGTTCCGTAGCGGTTACTCATGGCACCCTGCACGATTTCGACCCGCTCTACGTTGTACAGCGGTAACTGCGAAATATCGATGTTCCCATCAAGCCGACCGATTACGGGCACTTCATTGATCATGATCTGCACGTTATTTCCTCCGATTCCCTGCATGGCAAGGCTGGCACCGAGCGAGGGGTCGTGGCTCACCCGCAGGTTGAGTTGCTGTTCCAGCAGTTCATTGAGTTGCTGAAAGCCCATGGCCTGGATTTGCCCGGCATTGAGCACCTTGACCTCATGCACGGCTTTTTCCGGAGCGGTGGGTTCAAATTCCCCTATAACCACCACATCCGGAAGCTTATACTGGCAGATCGGAACCAAAGTATCCGCTTCCCCGACCTGCGCTGTGGCCCATCCTGCCGTGAGGCAGCAGAAAGATGCTATGAGGGTTTGTTTTTTCAGTACTTACCGAATGATCAATGGTTCCGTGACATACGCATTATCCAGGATCATTTCGACCACGTACCATCCCGGAGCGGTGTTGAGCTCCACACTGAATTGGTTCGATCCCGGTTGCACGGCCATGTTGTTGCGGGCGATCACGCGACCCTGAAGATCCATTACGCGGTAGGTGCCATCTGTGGCCGGTCCCTGCCAATTGATAGTCAGATTTATACGGCCTGCGGCCGGATTTGGGAACAGGGCAAAGCCGTTCAGCTCTTCGGGTTCGGGCGTGCCTACGTACTGTCCAAGATAGGTTTTTTCCAAGGTGATGAGCCCGGTCGTGGAGCCTTCAAAATCAAGGAAGACCACTTTGAACAGGCTGTCGCTCGCGGTTTTTACGAAGTAGGCACGATCGTCAAGGGTGATCCAGCTGGAAGATCCGATGTCAAAGTAACGCCAGTCATGTCCGATCACGTTTACGCTATCGGTCAAATTCGCCTGGTGATCGCTAAAACTGACGTTGTTCGGATCAACACCGTTGGCCTGGGCGACCCATACCCCAGGAGCGATAAATCCCCCTCCCACGTTATATTCGATAAAAGTCCCATTCCCGGCATCCAGTTTTTCGGTGTAACGCGTAAAAAGAATATCCCATCGGGGCGGTTCCACATTCACCACTGCGTTGTTCGCGAGAGAGAAGAATACCAGGTTTTTATTGTAGGCATTCTGATCAATGGTCTGTATAGTGAGTCCGCCACCGTTCATAGCGGCCCATTTAAAGGTGTATACACCACCGATCAGCGACTCGATCATGAGTTTTTTGAACAGTCCGTTGCGCAGTTTAATGATGAATATGCGGGTTCCATTGATTCCGTGGGTCATGGGATCATAGGTTCCCCACCCGATATCGAACGGACTACCCGCATCAGCCGGAGTGTTAAAGGCCCCTTCGGACCAGCTGATGTCCGGGTTGCGAAGCCTTTCGACCGTATCGGCCATGGTGACGGTACTGAAATCAGTTGAAGACGTTACGTAGAGGGTCAGGGTACCCTGGGTAAAAGTACCAAAAGCTATCCCTTCATTAACGAAGATACTCGCCTGCATGGGATCCATGTTGAAAGCGATGTCCCAATCTTCAAGTGGGGAGGAGCTTGTGCTTCCTCCCGAAAGGGAGTAATAGGTCTGGTTCGCGTAGCCTGCGCCTACTGAAACCTGTTGGATCTGCTGGGCAAAACTGTTAAAAGCGATGAATAGGAAAAGAAGGGATAGGAACCGGCTCATGCTGTTTTATTTAGAATAATTCTTAATAGAAAGGTGGATGCGAAGGCAAATTTAAGGGGAAATAGTATTTGAGCAACTCACCCTCGTCGAAAATATTCTTGACCGGTAAGAAAGAGCGGTTGCCCGAAAGCAGTATGTTAGTGCCGGCCGGCTGATGGGGGGGCTGGCTCCTTATCTTTGGATCATCAGCTGACGGCTGTTGATCTGGCTTCCATTGCTGAACAACACGTTGTAAACACCATTGGCCCATTTGGCTACCTCCAGACGCAACTGACCACTTACCGCATTCAGCTCGCTGATCGTCAGTACCACCTGACCTAGTTGGTTCACCACCGTCACCTCCAGATCCACTTCACTGGTAAAGTCGTAGTCAATGAAGACCTCTTCCGCTGTCGGATTCGGATACAGGCTGATGTGCCGGGCAAAGTGTAGCTCTTCCATGCCGATAATGTGTCCCTGTGCCATATCCGAACACCCGTTTGCATCGGTAACGGTAACCGTGTAGGTGCCAGATGCCAATCCCGTGATTGTCGGAGTCATATCGCCCGTATTCCACAGGTAGCTGTAGGGTGGGGTTCCGCCCGTTATATTGGCCATTAATGCATCCGGGGCAGCATTATCGGCAGTGGCCATCAGTAAACAGGAGCCTACAGAAATATCATCCAGGGCCAGACTACTAGCAAAACCTCCACAAATGGCACGGAAACGGATCTGAAGTGCTATAGAACCGGCAAAGGCATTCAGGTTAAGTACTTCCCCAACCCATGGATCGGTTGAAGTTGTTTGCGGACCGGGGCCATATGTTGCGTAGATCTTTTGGAATCCGCTACCCGCATCAACCTCAACGAAGAACGAGTCAATATGGGCACCATGGAAGTGCTTCCAGAAACGGAGCTCCGGATTGGTGATGCCACTGATGTCAATCAAGGGTGTCAAAATTTCAGCCTGGTCTCCTACCGAACCATGGCTGGAATGTGCATAGATGTACTGACCTGCTCCCGGCACACCGGTGGTGTGATCTGCGGAAGGACCCGTGTAAGGCTTAATGTAGCGCGTTTCCACCCACCAGCTGTAAACAGGTCCACTCGCCGGAATGGTTGTCCAACATGGATCAAAGATGTTGCTCAGAGCAAAGTTCGGACTTTCAAAGTCTTCTGTCCACGGAGCCGCCGTTACAGCAGATGCACAATTTGTGAGTGCACTTGCAAAACCCCTCCATTCGCTGCTCACTCCAGGAACCGCCACACAAGCTTCCCGTACATAGAAATGATAGGCTGTGCTGGCCGTTAAACCAGTTACTGTGAAAGGATGAGTACTTGCCGGAACGATCCCGATCGGTCCGTTCGGTGAGCCCACTGCAGCGTCCGGATTGAACCTTGGTGCACCATAGGCCACTTCCCAGGAAATTCCTGAGCTGGGAACCCAGTCCAGCGTTACGTCATTCGTATCAACCGAAACCACCGAAATAGCGCTCGGTTTAAAACAGGATGGACCTACGTCCACGGAAATATCATCCAGGGCCAGATCACCAAGATAACCTCCGGAGATAGCACGAAAGCGGATCTGAAGTGCCGTGGAGCCGGAAAAGGCGTTCAGACTGAGTACTTCCTCAACCCAGGGATCGGCTGAAGCTGTTTGCGGACCGGGGCCATGTGTTGCATAAATCGTTTGAAACCCGCTACCCGTATCGACCTCAACGAAAAATGAGCCAATACCGGCACCATGGAAGTGCTTCCAGAAACGGAGTGTTGGGTTGGTGATACCACTGATGTCAATAAAGGGTGTCCGGACTTCCACCTGGTCACCTGTCGAACCCCAGACAGCTAATGTATAAATGTACTTGCCTGTTCCCGGTATACCGGTAGTGTGGTCAGCGGAAGGACCTGTACCAAAATAACCCGTATTGTACGTCTCCAACCACCAGCTGTAAACACCAAGGGTACTCGCCGGAACGGCCCTCCAACAGGGGTCAAAGGTGTTTGTCCCGGAGAACGTCGGACCTTCAAAGTCTTCTGTCCATGGAGCTGTTACAGCCATACATTGTGCCTTCATTATATTTGGCGTGAGCGCAAAAAACACCGATGCTGCGTACAATGAGGGCCGTAACAGTCGTCTTTTCATGGAACTATGATCTAAGTTAATGGCAAACCGGTGCCAGGCTGAGATGGTCCCGGTCATCCGAACTCTTTTTTATTGAGCTAATTTATGAAAAAATTTGACCGGCCACACCTGTCCAAAATATTTTGACCGGTAGGAAGGAACGGTTGCCCGAAAGCAGTATGTTGGTGCTGACTCCTTATTTTTGGATCATCAGCTGACGGCTATTGATCTGGTTACCATTGCTGAACAACACATTGTAAACGCCATTGGCCCATTCGGCTACCTCCAGACGCAACTGACCGCTTGACGCACTCGGCTCGCTGATCCTCAGTACCACCTGACCTAGTTGGTTCACCACCGTCACCTCCAGATCCACTTCACTGGTAAAGTCGTAGTCAATGAAGACCTCCTCCGCTGTCGGATTCGGATACAGGCTGATGTGCCGGGCAAAGTTTAGCTCTTCCATGCCGATAATGTGTCCCTGCGTAATATCCGAACACCCGTTTGCATCGGTAACCGTAACCGTGTAGGTACCAGATGCTAATCCTGTGATTGTCGGAGTCATGTCGCCCGTATTCCACAGGTAGCTGTAGGGTGGGGTTCCGCCCGTTACATTGGCCATTAGCGCATCCGGGGCAGTACTATCCGCAGTGGCCATCAGTAAACAGGAACCTACAGAAATATCATCCAGGGCTAGATTACCAGCAAAACCTCCACAAATGGCACGGAACCGGATCTGGAGTTCTGTGGAACCGTCAAAGGCGTTCAGGTTGAGTACTTCCACGACCCAGGGGTCGGTCTCATCTGTTTGCGGACCGGGACCATATGTTGCGTAGATCGTTTGGAATCCGCTACCCGTATCAACCTCAACGAAGAACGAGTCAATACCGGCACCATGGAAGTGCTTCCAGAAACGGAGCTCCGGGTTGGTAAGGCTGCTGATGTCGATCACTGGTGTCCAAATTTCCATCGTCCAGCCAGAACTCAAAATGACCGGAAAGGATGTATGGACAAAAATATACCTGCCTACTCCCGGTACACCGGTGGTATGGTCAGCGGAAGGACCTGTGTTTGGATAAAATGTATTGCCCTCTCCCAGCCACCAGCTGCAATCATCCCCACTCGCTGGAATGGTCGTCCAACAGGAGTCGAAGGTGCTTTCCGGAACGAAGGCCGGACTTTCGAAGTCTTCTGTCCACGGGGCTGCTACAGCCATACAAGGCGTGGGAAAACTCATAGAGTTCCAGAGCGAGGTATCGCCTGCGCACATGGAACGAACGTATACAAAGTGTGGCGTGTTCGGAACTAAAGTGGTGGCGGCAAAGGAAGTGACTGTCGTCGGTGTACCAGAACCCGTTGGCGTGCCGGGACTCGTGGTAATTACGTATTCATAGCCATTGGCAGGGTTTGATGGGGAAGCCGTCCAGCTGATGTTTGCCGAGGTGGTCGTAATACCCATAGCGGTAATCCCTGGTGGCGGGATACACCCCAGGACACTGGTGAATACCGCCGTTGTGGTATAACAATTCAAAGAACTATTACACGCCGCGTCATTGGTCCAGTGTGCACGGTACTGACCTGTTCCCGGGATCGCCACATGAAGTGGCGAAAGACCATGAGCGATTACGTTGTTCAAGGCATCGGTCAGGGTTACGTAACCCGGAGCTCCATCAATATTCTCCGTTGCCGAGAAGGTATAGGTCCCCGGAAAGTTCATCTGAACCACGGAATACTCCGATATAGAATTACAATTGTCAATAGTAATCGGTGATATCGTGGTTTGATCAAGGGTGTTGATCGTTGACGGATGCTGTGAGGCGTTGATACATTGCGCCTTAGCCATATTCGGCGTGAGCGCAAAAAACACCGATGCTGCTGCCCACAATGAGGGCCGTAATAGTCGTGTTTTCATGGAACTAATGATCTAATGGCAAACCGGTGCCAGGCTGAGGTGGTCCCGGTCGTCCGAATCCTTTTTTATTGAGCTAATTTATGAAAAAATTGACCAGCCACACCTGTCCACAATATTTTGACCGGTAAGAAGGGGTTGCCCGAAAGCAGTATGTTGGTGCTGACTCCTTATTTTTGGATCATCAGCTGGCGGCTGTTGATCTGGTTACCATTGCTGAACAACACGTTGTAAACGCCACTGGCCCATTCGGCTACCTCCAGACGCAACTGACCGCTTACCGCATTCAGCTCGCTGATCGTCAGTACCACCTGACCTAGTTGGTTCACCACCGTCACCTCCAGATCCACTTCACTGGTAAAGTCGTAGTCAATGAAGACCTCTTCCGCTGTCGGATTCGGATACAGGCTGATGTGCTGGGCAAAGTGTAGCTCTTCCATGCCGATAATGTGTCCCTGTGCCATATCCGAACACCCGTTTGCATCGGTAACGGTAACCGTGTAGGTGCCAGATGCCAATCCCGTGATTGTCGGAGTAATATCGCCCGTATTCCACAGGTAGCTATAGGGTGGGGTTCCGCCCGTTATATTGGCCATTAATGCATTCGGGGCAGCATTATCGGCAGTGGTAATCAGTAAACAGGAGCCTACAGAAATATCATCCAGGGCCAGACTACTAGCAAAACCTCCACAAATGGCACGGAAACGGATCTGAAGTGCTGTGGAACCGGCAAAGGCATTCAGGCTAAGTACTTCCCCAACCCATGGATTGGTCGAAGTTGTTTGCGGACCGGGGCCATATGTTGCGTAGATCTTTTGGAATCCGCTACCCGCATCAACCTCAACGAAGAACGAGTCAATACCGGCACCATGGAAGTGCTTCCAGAAACGGAGCTCCGGGTTGGTAATGCCACTGATGTCAATAAATGGTGTTTGAATTTCTGCCGTGCAGCCAGAGCTCAAAATGATCGGAAAAAATGTATAGACAAAGATATACTTACCTGCTCCCGGCACACCAGTGGTATGGTCTGCGGAAGGACCTGTGTTTGAATGAGGTGTACCGTCCGTTCCCACCCACCAGCTGAAATCATCCCCACCCGCCGGAATGGTCGTCCAGCAGGAGTCAAAGATGTTGTCGTAGTACGGGACGAAGGTCGGACCTTCAAAATCTTCTGTCCATGGAGCTGTTACAGTCACACAGGAGGCTGTTACGAAGCTCATAGAGTTCCAGAGCGAGGTGTCGTCTGCGCACATGGAACGAACGTATACAAAGTGTGGCATATTCGGAACTAAAGTGGTGGCGGCAAGGGAAGTGGCCGTCGTGAGTGTACCGGAACCCGTTGGTGTGCCAGGACTCGTGGTAATTACGTACTCATAGCCATTGGCCGGGTTTGATGGGGAAGCCGTCCAGCTAATGTTTGCCGAGGTGGCCGTAATAATACCCGTGGCCGTAATCACCTGTGGTGGGAGACACCCCAGGACACTGGTGAATACCGCCGTTGTGGTACGGCAACTTGAAGAACCATTACACGCTGCATTATTGGTCCAGTGTGCACGGTACTGACCTGTTCCCGGGATCGGCGCCTGAAGTGGCGAAGGACCATGAACGATCACGTTGTTCAAGGCATCAGTCAGAGTTACGTAACCCTGGTTTCCACCCATTGTCGCACTTACCGTAAAGGTATAGATCCCCGGAAAGTCCACCTGAACCATGGAATACTGCGTTGTATAGCTACAAACGGATATGGTAATCGGTGTGGTTGTCGTTTGATCAAGAGTGTGGATCGTTGACGGATACTGTGTGGTGTTGATACATTGCGCCTCCACTATATTCGGTGTAAGCGCAAAAAACACCCACGCTGCGCACAATGAGGGCCATAATAGTCGTGTTTTCATGGAACTATGGTCTAAGTTAATGGCAAACCGGTGCCAGGCTGAGGTGATCCCGGTCGTCCGAATCCTTTTCTATTGAGTAAAGTTATAAATTTTTTGCATTAGTGCGATACTCCGGATCAGAGATGGTACTATCTGAAATATACGGACTTCAGAGGAGACTTCTATTTTGTACCCACAGCACCTAAATCACGGCAAAGGACTGCTCAAAGCCGGAGCTTTCCCCGTGTTTTTTACGGCCAGGCCATGATCTATATCAGAGGGGCCGTTCCAGACATGATCAATACGGTTGGGAACGGCGCAAGATCGCTTACCAGGCAGTAAGCATTTGCTAACTTCGCAGCAGCACCAAGCCCTTACTATGCCACAGCTTGTTATTGTACGCCACGGACAATCACAGTGGAATCTCGAAAACCGATTTACCGGATGGATTGATGTGGACCTCGCTCCCAAAGGGATCAAGGAGGCGCATGTGGCCGGTCAAAAACTTAGGGATTATCAATTCGATATGGCCTTTACCTCGGCCCTGAAACGGGCGCAACGTACGCTGGAGATCATTCTGAAGGAAATGGGAACAGACATCCCCGTGGTCAGGAATGAGGCGCTCAATGAGCGCATGTATGGAGATCTGCAGGGGATGAACAAGGATGAGGCACGGAAACAGTTTGGCAGGGAGCAGGTACATGTTTGGCGACGCAGCTTTGACATCCCGCCGCCAGGCGGAGAGTCCCTGAAGCTCACAGCCAGGAGGGTACTCCCCTACTTCGAGACGGAAATCGTACCGCATCTGAAGACCGGAAGGAATATTCTCATCGCTGCGCACGGGAACTCACTTCGCGCCCTGGTGATGTCACTGGAAAAACTGACCCCGGAACAGATCCTCAAAACGGAGATCCCGACCGGCAGGCCACGCCTGTACGAGCTCAGCAAAGACCTGGAAGTCAGGGAAGCCAGGTATTTGTAAACAGGATTGCTGCCCTATCAGTTCGCTGGCTGGTGCGAAGTTGCACAAAGGGCCGTGTCGCGCCAGTTCAGGAAGCCTCAACCAGTCGGAACCCCTCCCCATGCACGTTAATGATCTCCAGCTTTGAATCTGATCTCAGGTATTTCCGCAATTTGGCAATGTATACGTCCATAGAGCGCGAAGTAAAGTAGTTATCGTCGTGCCAAATGGTTTTCAGGGTTTCGGACCTCGACAGAACCTGGTTCTTACGTTGCACCAGCATCTCCAGCAGGCGTCCTTCCTTAGGAGACAGCTTGATGATCTTTTCCGTGTTACGTAATTCACGCAATTTGGCATGAAAGGTGAACCCACCCAAGGTGTATTCGGTCCGACGCTCAATGGGGGCAGAATTCCTGCGATCCAGGATCGCCCGGATCTTCAGTAACAGCACTTCGGAATCAAAGGGCTTGGTTAGGTAATCATCGGCCCCAAGCCTGAAGCCCCTGACCACATCCTCCTTTATGTTTCTGGCTGTCAAGAAAATAAAAGGTGTGCGACCCTCATTGAGCTCCCGGATTTCCCGCGCCAGGGAAAATCCGTCTTTTTTAGGCATCATGATGTCAAAAATGCACAGGTCAAATTCCTCGTCCCGAAATTTTGCCCATCCGATATGCCCATCTTCCGCATGCACCACTTCATAGTCATTCAGTCGCAGATAGTCGCTCAGCACCGATGCAAAGTTCGGATCGTCCTCCACCAATAAGATCCTCGTATTACTCATCACCCAAAGGTAATTCAACGCTAAAAACACTTCCCCTGCCCAGCTCGCTTCGCACACTGACCTCACCGCCGTGTGCCTCCACCATTTCCCGCACATAGGCAAGGCCCAGCCCATGGCCTCTAACATCGTGAATATCGCCATTGGTAACCCGGTAAAACTTATCAAAGATCTGCTTTTGCTGCCCGCTGGTCATCCCCTGGCCGCGATCCTCCACCTCCACCACCAGCCTGTTGGTGCGGTTGTAGGTACGCACGGTCACCCGCGGCGCCTTAGGCGAATACTTGTTGGCATTGTCGAGCAGATTGAGCCACACGTGGGTCATTCGTTCCTCATCGATCCGTATACAATAGTGCTTGGCCTTCCATTCCTGTTCGATATAGCCCTCACGGGCTAAAAACTGCAGCTGCATTTGTTCACAGACCATCGCGAGCTGTTCCTGTATATCGGTACGCTCCAGCCGGAGCTCCATCTCCCGGCGCTCCATTTGCGAAACCTGCAGCACCGACTCCACCTGCCGGTTCATTCGAATGTTCTCCTCCCGGATGATATTCGTGAAATGACGCACCCTGTCCGGATCGCAAATGATGCTCCTGGCGGTGATGCTATCCAGTGCCAACCCAATTGTAGCTATCGGGGTTTTGAACTCGTGGGTCATATTATTGATAAAATCCGATTTGATCTCGCTCAGCCGCTTTTGCTTGCTAATAGTCCTGATGGTTCGCTGGAACACGAAAACGATAATGCCGGTGAACAGCAGGCTCAGGAGCACTACGCCCCACAGCGAGCGGATGTAGTAGTTTGTCTTGTCCGGAAAGATTACGAGCAGATCAGCCCGTGGGCTAAATAAGTCATTGACAAACAGCGCTGTCTGATACACTTCCTGATCCTTTGGTTCAAACTGTCTGGAGTGTAATCCGGAGGGGAAACCACCTTCAATCACGGCAAACTGAAAGGGCAGGTTGAGTCCGTCCGCAGCCAGGCGCTCGCCCAGGCGGTCACGGAACGATCCTGCATTGAACCGTGTGCTCAGGTTTGCAGGGCTGGTCGTGATCCCAAAAAAAAACTCCTGCATCACCTGATCCACCTGCTCATATCCGGCTTCGATATCCCGTGCGCTCATGAGCATGGTATCCCCTCCGCTCCCACTCACCGAAATGATGTATCGTTCGTGGATACCCGATTTTCTGTCGGTGCTGTCGAAGGTCCGGATCATAAGGTGTTCACCACGCATGATCGGTTTCATGGCCTGTGCCACACGCAGTGTACGTTGTTCTCTTTCGAGTTCCACACTAAAATCGTGCAGCAAGGTACTGATCCGGTCGCGAAACTGTGCTTCCTTCACCTGCACCGCGTTTCGCACCCAATAGACCTGCACGCCCATGATTCCCCCTAGGGCAATGCTCATGAGGGCAATAATTCCCCGAAGTCGCTTTTTTGTCATAGATCCACTTACAGAACAACGGCAAAAGTAGGTGGCCAGCTCACCATAGGATAGTATTTTGGCATAACTTTAACAGATACCGGCAGTATCATGCCCGGCGGTGGGTGGCACGATCCTGGCAGGGAACGGTTCAGTCAGCGCGCCGCTCAATTCCTGACGCGATTGAGGGCAAAGGTCCTGATCAACCAGCTGGGTAGTGCTTTGTCGGCAGGGCGTTTCCTGAGGTTGAGGTACCAACCGATCTTCTTTATAACGGGCACTTTGTGGGTCTCGACGAATTCGATCAGCGTCCTGTCCGGATCCTCAATATAGGTAAAATGCCCAGCTGCCTCGCCCATATTGAAGTTTCCGCCACTATCTATGGTAAAAGGGTATCCTGCAGCTTCGCATTTGGCCTTGAGTTCTGCCATGCCACTGATGTCAAAGCACAGATGGATGTAACCAGGATCTCCCCAAAAGCGGTCCTGGAAGATACGTTTACCCTGATAATCCCTGGCCTGGATCAGCTCTAATTCACCCGGCCCCAGCAGTTTGCTGAACGCGCCCTTGCGGGCGGATGATCCCAGCAGCACGCGCCGGTAGTTCTCTTCGCTACCGCTGAGCCCTTTCCAGTCGTTGAAAAAAGCTTCCCGATCGGCGAGTATCTCATCAAACTGCAGGATGTCCTGATAGAGCGGTAAGGCACGGTCAATATTGCCGGAGCCGATCACCGCGCCGAAGACCCCGCCTGTGTGTTTTCCTTCGTTCCTGAACCATCCGTAGCCTTCAACCAGCTCGAACAGGTTCCCATAGGGATCGGCCACGTAGAAGTGCGGACGACCGGCCAGATCTTCGGTTACCCCAGTGCGCAGGTCCAGTCCCTCATCCGTATACCACTTGTGTGTAGCGGCAATATCCTTGCACTTGATCTTGCAGATCAGCAGTCCGAGATCGCCCAGGCGCAGGTCGAATTTCGCAGGTTTCGGGGTACGACTGGTGTACTGCCAGATCTCAAATCCACCACCACCCTGCAGGTTCAGGGCCAGAACGGCATGACGCAAATGTGGTTTTCCACCCGTATAAGGCAGCATGAGCCCAGCCTCGGCAGCTTCCTCAAATACCTTGATGTCCATCCCAAAATACCTTCGGTACCAGCGCCAGGCTTCGTGTACGTTGTCAACCCCGATCCCTATTTGCTGAATGCCACTGATAACCATGCTGCACAATCTGATCCCGGGGGTAAACTTACCCAATTTTCGTATCTTCGCAGTCTTGAGGGCACAACCCTTGCGCCGCTGCCATGGAACCCCAATTTTGGGGCCTTTCTTTTTTTGATCGACCAAATCACGGTTATGAAGGACATCTTTGAGAAGATCTCGGACAACCGGGGCCCACTCGGGCAGTATTCAGAAGACGCACACGGTTATTTTACTTTTCCCAAACTGGAGGGTGAATTGGCACCACGTATGCATTTTAACGGGAAGGAGAAGCTCGTTTGGAGCCTGAACAATTACCTCGGGCTCGGAAATCACCCGGAAGTGCGCAAGGCTGATGCGCAGGCAGCAGAGCAATGGGGACTGGCCTATCCGATGGGTGCCCGCATCATGTCAGGCAATACCAGCCTGCACGAAAAACTGGAACGCGAGTTGAGTGACTTCGTGATGAAGGAAGACAGCATCCTGCTCAACTACGGCTACCAGGGCATTATGTCGGCCATTGATGCAATTGTGGATCGTAATGATGTAATCGTTTATGACAGCGAGTCACACGCCTGCATCATTGACGGATTACGCATGCATATAGGACGTCGTTTCGTTTATCCGCACAACGACATCAACAACCTCGCAAAGCAGCTCAGGCGGGCTAAAAAACGGGTTCAGCGTACCGGTGGAGGCATTTTGGTGATCACCGAAGGGGTATTTGGTATGGCCGGAGATCAGGGAAAACTGAAAGAGATCGCTGAACTCAAAGAGGAATTCGACTTCCGCCTGATGGTTGATGATGCCCACGGAATTGGCGTAATGGGGAAAACCGGCGCCGGGACCGGAGAGGAGCAGGGTGTTCAGAATGAGATCGATCTGTACTTCGGTACATTCGCCAAATCGTTTGCCTCGATCGGTGCCTTCATCAGTGCGGATAAACAGGTAATTGACTTCCTTCGCTACAATGCCCGCTCACAAGTCTTTGCCAAAAGTTTGCCGATGCCATTGGTAGCAGGTGCGCTGAAGCGCCTTGAAATGATCCGTACGGATCCCCGTCACCGCGAAAATCTGTGGAAAATTGCCCGTGCCTTGCAAAACGGACTCAGGGAAGCCGGATTCAATATCGGCGAAACCAACTCACCCGTAACACCTGTTTTCCTGAACGGTGCCGTGACGGAAGCGACCAATTTAACACTTGACCTGCGTGAGAATTTTGACCTGTTCTGCTCTATCGTACTTTATCCGGTCGTTCCCAAAGGAGTCATCATGCTGCGTTTGATCCCGACCGCCGTTCACACCATTCAGGACGTGGAGTACACTATTGACTGCTTTAGCAAGATCAAGACAAGGCTCGATAAGGGGGCCTATTTTAGTGAGAAGATCGTTACGACCCAGTCGTAATGCCAGAAGGCTTTATTTTAGCTGTCAGACCTGTGTGGCAGGTTAAAAACCGGACAGAAAAATAAAGGCCGTGGTTGCTTTTCCTTAAAGATCAACCTTCACTTCGTTCGGGAAAAAGCTTCCCACACAGCCGATGCCGTTGCTGACATTGTTGTGCACCGGAACAGGCTGGGCAAAGGGGTCACCTTGGTTCCACAGTTGCAGCTGGCTGCCGAACCGGTACAAATAGTAATCATGTGAAACATGCTTCATGTGGACTATGAGTTGCTGTGGCAACCATGGAAGATCAAGCAGCGAAAAGCTTACCCGAAAGGTATACACTCCATTTTTGAAATGGTTGTCCGTAAAGAACGCCTCTCCGTCAATGAAATATGTGCTATCGGAGGAAGCTCCCGGACCTGTATCTTCATAAGGCGTTTTTAGGAACGGATTGGAGGAGGAATAGGAGAGTGGATAGTTCTGAGAGAAGCCCTCCTCAAAGAGGAGCATAATAAACTTTTGATCGCCCGGCTGATCCTGAACCTGTACTTCCAGGATCAATTCATCGCCCTGGGTATCGATAAGTTCGGCACTGAAATTTGGTGCCGTGGCCGGCACCTGCGTAGAGGATCCCACGGCTTCCAGGGTTGGATGGCTCACTTCAAAGGCATAACGCACCCCGGGCTCCACTTCCTCAAAAAAGTAATATTCCCCGTTTTTTTCAACTGTGTTTTCCTGCAGGGTGCCGGCAAACTGTCCGTTCTTAAACAAGCGCACATCTGCGCCCCGCACGGGCGGATACTCATCATTTGATTCCAGTATGCTCCTGCTCTCCGATAAGGTGGCAACGATGGTAGTGTCGTCAGGGGACAGGAAGGAATGCAGTACGATCCGCGTGCGCGCATCCTCGCCACTGAAGGTGATCTGTTTTTCACATCCGGCCGTTAAGGCCGCTACCGAAAACAGGAGAAAAAGTTTTTTCATAGCTCAGAATTTCAGGTTGTAGCTAATGTAAGGTATAAGTGGAAACAGGCTTTGTTGGTACAGCTCATTTGTGCCGTCGCTGTTTTTGTCTTCAAAAAACAGGTAAAAGGGGTTTTGCCGGTTGTATAGGTTATATGCCCCAAAGCTCAACGTTCTCAAAGCACCATTTTTATAGTATTTCCGCTTATTGTAGCTCACGTCAAGGCGGTGGTATGCTGGCATTCGATAACCGTTGCGCCCGTCGTAAAAATACAGTGTGCTTCCCGAAAAGAAGTCGAAAAAGTCTTCGACTTCCGAATGCCCGGGGAAGGTCGCAATAGGCATGGAAACAGCATTTCCCGTTCCGTATACCCACACCATACCTATGTCATTGAGTTCATCAAAATCGTAGGTGGCCGCCAAGCTGATATCGTGACGCCGGTCGTAGCGGTAAGGGAAACGGGCACTATTATTGAGGTTATCGAACTGCCGCCAGCTCCAGCTCAAGGTGTATCCCAACCAGCCACTGAAGCGTCCGAAGGTCCGCTGAACAAAGAGTTCGACACCGTACGCCATTCCCCTGCCGACCTCAATTTGCTCTTCCCAACCCTGGAATCCGGCAAAAGATGCGCCATTTTTATATTCAATAACGTTCCGCATATCCTTGTAGTAGCCTTCCAACGAAATCTCAAGGTCGTCGTTGAAATTCCAAACCAGGCCCACAGCACCCTGTTTGCTGAACTGGGGACTAACCCTTCGGGTCGATGGCAACCAAAGGTCGGTTGGCAGTCCGATGGCCGAATTGGACAGTAAGTGAATATACTGGGCCATCTGCACATAGCTGGCCTTTAGCACCAGATCATCCCTCAGGAGGTACCGTGCAGAAATCCGCGGCTGCACGCTTTGGTACCACCTGCCCTCTGTGGTAAAGCCCGAATAGTGGATACCCACATTGGCTTTGAGCCGGTCGGTCAGTTTCCAGTCGTCTTCTGCATAGAGGTAGTACTCGTTCGCGTAAATTTTTTGCCCACCCCATTCCGTATCGTTTGAGTTGTTGCCGTAGCGCTCTTCGTACAAGTTAACCCCCGGATTGAATATGTGGTAGATAAAGTTCACCCCGGTGCGCAAGTAGTGGTTTGGGTTGGGAACAAAGTCCAGATCGTATTTCAGCGCCCAGTCACGAATGCCGGAAATATACTCATAGCTATACCGATCACTTCCAAACATCGCAGTCCGGTCACGTTCTTCAAAGCCCACCGAAAAAGCGTAATTGCTGTAAGTAAAGGTTGTATTGGAAAAGAGGCGGTCTGTAATTTGCCAGTTCCAGCGCAGGGCCGAGGTGAGGTTTCCCCATTTGAGCCAGGATCTGGAAAAATAGCCTCCTCCATCATTCTCACGTGCATAAAAGCGGTCCTTCCCAAAGTACACACTGGCGTAGAACCGGTGCTCCCGGTTGATCCTGTGATTGATCTTTGCATTGACATCGTGAAAGAAATAACCCTGGGGATCCGGTAAAAAAGGCAACACCAATACATCAATATAGGTGCGTCGGGCCGAAATCATGTACGAAGTGGTGTCCTCCTTGATCGGACCCTGCACCGCAATCTTGGATGCAACAATGCCAACGCTGAGATCGCCTTCGAATTTTTTCATGTTTCCTTCCTTCATCCGCACATCGATCACCGACGACAGGCGTCCTCCGTATCGGGCTGGAAAGCCCCCCTTCATGATGCTCACATTGCTGATGGCATCGGGGTTGAACACGCTGAAAAAGCCAAACAGGTGATTCGCGTTGTAAACGGGCACTCCATCGATCAGGATCAGGTTCTGGTCGGGGCTGCCTCCCCGGATAAAGAGTCCGCTCGTACCCTCATTTCCGGACTGGATACCTGGCAGCAATTGAGCGGTTTTGAAAATATCGCGTTCACCCAGGAATACAGGCAGCTTGTTCACCGCCTCCATAGGCAGGTCTATGGTGCTCATTTGGGTTGATTCCCGGATCCCGCTCCCCCGTCTTTCCACCACCTCAACTTCCTTCAGCACCAGCCTCTTGAGCGACACGTCCAGCTTCACATCTTTTGTGAGATCTATTTTTACATTGTAGGGCTCATATCCCACAAAGGAAAAGACGAGCTCATAAGTCCCCCCGGGTAGGGTCAGACTATAAAATCCATAGGTATTGGTGGTGGTGCCCTGCCGACCGGCGGGATGGTATACCGAAGCACCGATCATGGCTTCTCCACTGTAGCCATCAGTAACCAGGCCGTTGATGGTGTGGTTCTGAGCAGCAGCCCAGGGCCCAAGCAGGCAGCACAGCACCCCAAAGGCAGTCAGGAGATGTTTCATATTAGTAATGAGATCGTCTTATGATAGAAAACCGGATGTTCCCTTTACAGTAAACCTTGGCATCTGAGATCATGAGTGAAACGGCCTTACCAACGGAAAAGTTGACGACTGCTGCAGTCGCCACCACCTGATCTCATGTTTCCTTTTTGCAAGCTGCAAAGTTAATGTTTACCCGCCCTTGTCCGACACCTATGCTGGTCCTTTGCCATTTATTCGGTCGGGCGCACCACAATACGGGGAATAAACCCGGTTCGAAAAGTGTCAAGGGGTACAAAATTCGGATCGAGCCAGTGCAGCCAGCCGCGCGTGGCGAAATCAAGCACATCGGTGTAGTACCAATCGCCCCGATCCGGATCGCGGTACAGTCCGCCCACGTTTGCCGTTCCGGTTTCTGTAAGCGGTGTCGGCTGCAAGGTCCATTCGCTGCGTCGGAATCTGTAGATCCCACCGGCCGACCAGAAATAAAATGCATCTTCTTCTTCCACATAGTTCAGGTAGGCCGCATCCAGGGCTCCCAGGTCTGCCGTGCGCATAATAAAACCGCTGGAAGGATCCATCTCAACAAGGTCTGAACCAATGCCTGCATGTGTGAGGGCGTACAACCGGCCTGCGGCCGGAAGTAAATCGCTCACTGCCCCTGGCAGGCTGATCTGCACGGCCAGGCTATCGCCGTACAGGTCGTATCCCAGCAAAGATCCGTTTGTGAGGTCTTCAACCCACAGTAAGGTGTCGCTCATCACCATGCGTTCGGTCCAGCCGGGCGTATCCCATTTATTGAGTACTGCTCCGCTTTCAGCATCAAGCACCCACAACCTGGGATCAAACAGCTGCGTTACGAACAGCCGGTTGTCGCGCCGAACGACGTAGCGGGGCGATCCCAGTCCGTGGAAATCGCGCCGCAGGCGCATCGTGGCCGGATCCACCACAGCAATGCGGGCCGAGTTGTTCACGACCAGGTAGAGATCGTTTTCATGAAAATACATGGACTGGAGCACATCGCCCAGAGGAAGCCCGTTGACCTGCTCAAAAACCTGGTCGGCCGAGAGCTGATTTTCGGGCTGGAAATACCCGACTGATGCATTCCCAAACTGGAAGGTACCCTCATTCCCAATAAGGATGCCGTCATGGTAGGCAAAGATGCCCTGGCCATTATTCACGGGGCTCTGTGGACCAACTTCCTTGTTTTGACAGCCTCCGAGCCCCAGGGCCGTTGCTATGAAGATCAATCGTTTGAAAAATACCATCGGATCCCCATCTGAAATGTTCGTCCCGGCATGGGTCGCAGCGGGAGCGCCTGATATGTAACGTCTGTGAAGTTCATACTCTGCACAAAAGCTGCAAATTGGTGCTTTCCCCAATCCCACTGATACGACAGGCGCAGGTCGGCAGTCTGATACCAGGGCATGTAAAATTCATTTTCGCGGTCCGTATATACCTTGCCCTGGAACACAAAACTAACCAAAGCCGTGAAACTCTTCCAGCCGTAGGATGCACAGGCCCGGGCCTGATGCAGCGGAATGAAAATCAGCTGATAGCCTTTCTGGTCCCGGCTGCGCGTGTAGGAATAACCCAGATCCATTTTCAGATGCCCTGCGGGCAGATCCTTTCGGGCCGTGAGGCCCGTTTCAGTACCCAGAATATTGACCTGATCCACATTCGTTGCCTGCCAGGTAAGATCGTTCCGCGGCAACCACAGGATGTAGTTCCCAACGCGATTGGTATAGCCGGTGACCGAAGCCTCAAAAACCCAGCTGAGGAACTGGAAATGATACCGCTGACCCAGTTCTGTCTGATAGCCGCGCTCAGGACTGATGTCGTGGGCGTTTGACTGACCCCAGAAGATATCGTTGAGCGTTGGATAGCGGACCTGGAAGGCTGCGCGGAACCTGGTGTTCCATTGCTTCTCTTTACCATAGGTTGCAGAGCCACCGATCTGATATTGAAAGGGAGACCAACTGCCCGAAACAAGTTCTTTCCTGATCTGGAACTCGCCGCTGATCAGGTCCCATTTACGCATAATGGCCAGTGAGGCCAGCCCGCGTGAGCGTGCAGCCACTCCGTTCGGATATGGCTCTGCTTTTCCGTGCTCGTGCACGAACTGGACCAGGGCTTCAGCCTGAAGGGCCGGATCGGGATGGAAAGTGGTGCGCCATTGGTTCTGCCAGCTCCGGGCAATGGATACGGCATGGTCGAAATCAATGAGCCAGCTGGAAATGCCGCTCCGCAGGAGGGATCCGAACCGCTTCCCGGCATGGATCCACTCAAGTTGCACCCGTTGTTGCACGTCTTTTTGCACGGAACGACTCCCGGGATCGGGTTCTGTGTACAGAGACAGCAGCGAAGGCAGCTGCCGGTTGCTTCGCTGTAGCCATAGCCGACCCACGAGCTTACTGTGCCCGCCCAGAGCTACTCCGGCTTCCTGGATCCACTGATCCTGATTGACCTCGGCATGTTCGTTGACAAAGGTCGGACTATTGCTGAGCCGTGGGTTGGTGTATTCGAAATTATTCAGCGAACGATCCCAAAGCAATCGCGTACGCCAGTAAACGCGTCCGTTCGAAGCCGACAGGTCAAAACCCGTGTGACTGGTTTGATAACTGCCCAGCTCCTGAAGCAATCCCAGGCCGAAGTGCTTATCGAACCGGGGGGTATTGCTCAGGTTCAGCGCCCCACCGAAAGACGAGGCACCCGAAACAGGAGAGGCTCCCCCGTAGTACATATCAATATCATCAAAGGCCGATGGGCTGATCAGGTTCAGGTCGAACAGCCCGAGCATCGGACTGTTGACAGACATGCCGTTCCACAACACATCCGTATGCTGCCCACCGGTTCCCCGAACCGAAAAGGTGGCTACGGCCGAGGGACCATAGGATCTTATATAGACCGGAAGCCTGGCGTTGATGGCATCAGACAAGCGGAAATACCCTGGCTGAACAGTCGGGTCAACCTGTATGTGTTGCGCGCCTGCGGCTTTGGGCATTTGTGTTGCCCACAGATCCACATCGGGCAGCAGGGTGGTGTCCATCTGGCCGTAGGCCAATACAGATAAGGCCATGCCTATTCCAAGGCATCGCAGGCTACAATTATAGTTACTCCCTGATAGTTCAGGATCGCGGAGCGAAGCAGTGCTACCTGAGCCAATAGTTTGCTGTGTCCGCAATATACAGAAATATTTGAAATGCACAAGCGAAATCAATTTTTTTTTTTTGAAAACAGAGGCAAGGGAATAAACCAATGGTCCAAGGCTTTTTTTAGGAGTGGCTATTTTACAATGCAGCGCACAGCCCGAACGCCGGACGGCGTTTCCACCACAACCCAATATACGCCGGAAGACCAGTTGGTGGCATCAAAATGATGAACAGCGGTGGCAGGTCGCATAGCCAACACGTTTTTAGCCGCATCGTACACCATAACGGAAACAGGAGTTTCAGCACTTAGGGTCCATTCCGACACCATCGGCACCGGATAAATACGGAGCCCGGTAAGGGCCCATTTATTGAGGGATAATGGTCCGTCAATGGCCATAACAGGCAGGCCCGGTTCAATGGGCGGATCAAAATCCATATAGCTGCATCCGAACCAGGTGCCGGCCGGTACATCGGTGCCCAGGCCGAGGTTGGCGGCCCAGAAGAATGGGGTTCCCGACCAGGTACCCCACCAATCGGGCTGTCCTCCAAGACCCTGGTGGGTACCGTAGGTGATGTCGTTGAGGAATCCGTTCGTCATATTGATCATAAACGCCGGATCTGCCGCGGCCACTGCCTGCAGCATTCCCTCACCGCTGATGGAATCGCTGAACAGCACGCCCCAGGCCATGGAGCCCGATCCGTCCCGAAAATCAATTACGAGTCCGGCCGTGTCACTTCCCGATCCCGCGAAATACTGCAGATCCGACAATTCTGAAACCTGTGCGTTGAGGAGTTGAGCCAGGCCGCACAAAAGCCCGGCAAAAGGTAATTTTGATCGCATACTTTGTCCCGAAGTAAGGTTAAACAATCCGCAAGGGCCCGGGCAGGTCTTCTGACTTGTCCCTGGCTGCTGCGCCTTCCCATCGGCCCGTGAGGGCCGCAGTGGCCTTATGCAGCAGACATTTCAGGACTTACAGCTGCGGGAACAGTTCCGGATCTGCACCGGATTCCCTTTTATCCAACCTGCCTCACGGCAGGATGAGGCCAGAACCAGGCCAAAGATAGGCAAACAACCGTATAGCCACTCATCCTTCCATACGAGATGGGTTCAGAAAGGACATGACAACACAACCGGTCCGTTTAGGAATATTTACAAATCGGGCAGATCGGGTTCACCTCAGAATACCGGAAGGAAAACAACAAACGTCAGCCGAGATAAAGGTCCGCATCCCATGCCAGGTATCACGACCTGGCTTTTAGGGACACGATGTTCTCGACATGATGCGTATGCGGGAACATATCAACCGGTTGTACGGCCGCAATAGTGTAAGCCTCCTTCAGCAGCTCCAGATCCCGCGCCTGCGTCGCCGGGTTGCAGCTCACATACACCATTCGGTCGGGCCGCATGGCCAGCAAGGTTTTCACCACCCTGGCATGCATGCCACTGCGGGGCGGATCCGTGATCACCACGTCGGGCCGACCATGCCTCTCCACGAAATCCGGGGTCAGCACGTTTCGCATATCGCCCACGTGGAATTCCACATTGCCGAGCTCATTCAGTTCGGCATTTTCCCGTGCAGCCAGGATCGCTTCCTCCACGGCCTCTATCCCCACCACGTGCCCGGCCTGATGCGCCACGAACTGGGCAATGGTGCCCGTTCCCGTGTACAGGTCGTATACCAACTCATCACCTTTCAAACAGGCCATCTCCCGGACTTTTTCGTACATTTTACAAGCCTGTTTCGGATTGGTCTGATAAAAAGTCTTTGGCCCTATTTTGAAGCGCAGCGGCTTCTTGTCTCCCCCGAAACGGGGCAGCTCTTCCCAAATGAAAGGCCGCCCGGAATAGCAGTGCACATCCAGATCATGCCAGGCATTATTTCCCTTGCTATTCAAGGTCCACATGAGGCTGGTCAGTTCCGGAAAGGTGTTTTTTAAGTGCTCCAAAAGCGCCTCGCGGCGCGAAGTGTCCCCTTCGCTGAATTGGATGGCCAGCATCACCTCGCCGATGGTTGTGGTGCGTACCATCATGGTCTGAAGGAGTCCGGTTCGTTCATAGGGATCAAAGAAGCTGTAGTTGTTTTCCAGGGCGAAGCTGCGCACCTCGTTCCGCAACCTGTTGCTTGGCTCAGCCTGCAGGTGGCAGTGTTTTATATCCAGGATCCTGTCCCACATTCCGGGAATGTGAAATCCGACCGCGCGCCGATCCCTAAATACCTCATCGCTGGCCGTTTCGGTCAGGCTCAGCCACCCCTTAGAACTAAATCCGAATTCGAGTTTGTTCCTGTAGTAAAAGATCTCCCCGGATCTCAGGATGGGATAGGTATGTTCTTCCGGAAGGTTTAGGTGGCCGATCCGCACCAGGTGATCCAGCACTTCGCGTTCCTTCCATTCCGCCTGTTTGTCGTAGCTGACGTTTTGCCACTTACATCCGCCACAGACCCCAAAATGCCTGCAGGGTGCATTGACCCGGACCGGAGAATATTGATGAATGGCCGTAGCGCGCGCTTCATAATGGTTTCGCCTGTTGCGCGTTACCTGCACATCGGCCACATCGCCTGGGACGGCACCGGTGAGTATGATCGTTTTGCCATCGGGTGCCTGTGCAATACTTTTTCCGCGTGCTCCGGCGCGCAATACTCTGACCGATCCAAAAAAGGGTCGGGAACGTTGATTTCCTGCCATGCAACAAAATTAATATGGAAGTGCCTTATCCTGAATAGTCAATCCTTACTCCAATACTCCCCTCTTTTCAGACCCTCCTGTTCGGTCCGGCTGGATTCGACCAGCTGGGGTTTGTGTGAAGAAGAATATGACCAAATTGTAAACCCATAACCAGTTCAAGGGATCAACTGTCAATAATCCCCCGGATCAGCTCCAGCTCATACCCCTTTCGGAGCATATAGTCCGTAATTTTACGATTCCGGGTAAAGGGATCTTTATTCCTTACCGTCGCTGCCTTGCGCGCGATGAGATAGCGCAGGGTTTTGAGGTATTCCTCCTCGTTGATCTCCCGGAGTCCGGCCACGATATACTCCTCCGGAACATGTTTACTCCTGAGAGCCTGACGTATTTTATAGCGGCCCCATTTGTTGAATCGGAATTTCCCGCGGGCAAAACTACGGGCGAAGCGTTCTTCATTCAAAAAACCGTTTGCCACCAGATGTGTTATCAGCTTATCCCGCTCATCGGAGCGCAGGCCGTACTTTCCTATTTTTTGCTCAACTTCCCACCGGGAGCGCTCCCGGTAGGCGCAGTAGCGCTCGAGATCAATACGGTGCCGGTCACTGTGATCTCCGGGGGGGTCGGTCGTTGGCATTAGCGATGAATGTTGGCATCAGACTATTAATTCCTCGCCTTTCTCGTTGAACAGGTGGTATTCGAGGTATTTGTAGGCATCCCGGGACACTACCTTGAACTTCATTTTGTAATCGCGATTCCATTTTTTGCGCAGGCTTTTCCATCCTGCCGTGAGGTAGGCGGCAATAAAAGGGTGCGTATGTAATTCACGGACCTTTTCACCCCTTTTCATCAGGGCTTCGAGGGTTGATTCCATCTTGTCAATGATCAGGATCGGCGCCTCCACTTCTCCCTTGCCATCGGGATTGGCCTCAAGGGTCTTGATATTCATTTCCGGACGAACGCGCTGCCGGGTGATCTCTACCAGCCCGAAGCGGCTTGGTGGCAGGATCTTGTGTTTGGCACGATCATCATCCATGGCGTCGTTCAGGCCTTTGTACAGTGCCTGACGGTTTTCCTTCTTCTGCATATCGATAAAGTCAACCACAATGATCCCTCCCATATCGCGCAGGCGCAATTGCCGGGCAATTTCCTTTGCCGCGATGAGATTGACCTCAAGTGCGTTTTGCTCCTGGTTTTCCTTGCTGTTGCTCCGATTCCCCGAGTTCACATCGATCACGTGCAGGGCCTCGGTATGCTCCACGATCAGGTAGGCTCCCTTATTCATGGAAACAGACCGGCCAAAGGCGGCTTTGATCTGGCGCTCGATCCCAAAATGCTCAAAGGAAGAAATGCGTCCCTTATAAAACTTCACGATGTTTTCCTTGTTGGGAGCAATCGTTTTAATGTATTCCTTCACATCCTGGAAGAGGTCTTCATCATCAACGACGATGCTGGTAAAAGTCTCATTGAACACGTCGCGCAAAATAGAGGTGGCCCGATCTATCTCGGTGAGGATCCGATACGGCGCTTTTTTTTGTGGCAGCAAACGGTGCATGTTTTTCCACCGCTTCACCAGGTCGTTCATATCCTGATGCAGGTCGGCCACTTTTTTTCCGGTAGCCACGGTCCGAATGATCACACCAAAGCCCTTGGGGCGGATGGATTGGATCAAACGGCGCAGGCGGGTTCCTTCCTCTTCATCCGGAATTTTGGAGGAAACAGAAATGCGTTCCGAAAAAGGCATCAGTACCAGGTAGCGCCCCGCAATCGAAATTTCGGAGCTGATACGGGGCCCTTTCGTCGAAATGGGCTCCTTGGTCACCTGCACCAGGATGTTCATTCCCTTTTTTAGGATCTCATCGATCTTTCCGTTCTTGTTGATATCCGCTTCCCGCTCAAAACTTTCGAGCGACCATTTTTGCCGGCCCGTAATGGTGCGTTTCTGATATTTCAGGAGTGATCTGGCCTGGGGCCCGAGGTCATGGTAGTGCAGGAAGGCATCCTTCTCATAGCCAACATCCACGAAGGCGGCATTGAGGCCGGGAACTACTTTCCTTACTTTTCCAAAATAAATATCCCCTACCTGAAATTGACTTCCTCCTGCCTCTTTCTGCAACTCATGCAGATATCCGTCTTTAAGTAATGCAATTTGCACATCGGAACGGCTACTGCTGTCAATGATCAATTCGGTACTCACAATAATAAATTTTTGGCCAGCCAGCTCCCATGGAAACAGGAACCGGCCAGGCACTCAAAGCAATAGGGAAAGAAGAAAATAAGAACTTATTTCTTCTTGTGGCGATCCTTCTTCAGGCGCTTCTTACGCTTGTGGGCCGCCATCTTATGACGTTTACGTTTTTTACCGCTCGGCATAATGCATTGCTTTAAGTCGTTAATGATCCTTTTTAATTACTCCATTGATCCACTAATGCCTGCACCTCGCTGATAGCTTCCCCATCAGGACTCCTTTCGAGGTAGGCCCTATAGGCGGCTACAGTCTCCAGCGTATCTCCCAAACTGCGATACGCATCGCCCAGGAAACGGTAGGCATCTGCATTACCGGGATCTAATTCGACGACCCGTTGGAACCGCTCCACAGCTTTTTTATACTGACCCGATTGAATACTGAACAATCCAAGGTAAAACTGCGCTTTCGGGTTGTTCGGATGTTCCTCCGCGATCTGTCGCAGAGACATGATCCCCTCCATGGGATCATTGCTCCGAACCTGCTCTATGGCTTCGTCAATTAACTCATCAACACTGGTTGTGACAGGCACTTCCGGTGTTGTTTTGTTCAACGCCGTTCGCGGCGCTGTATACAAAATAACGGCGAGAATAGCTCCGACCGCGATCAATATGATCGGTCCGAACTTGCTCACTTTGCTACACGGACTTTGTTTTTCACCCCTTCCACAAAAGTCTTGCTCGGCTTAAAGGCCGGAATTTTGTGAGCTGGAATAATAACAGTGGTGTTTTTGGAAATATTGCGGCCGGTTTTTTCGGCGCGTTCCTTCACGATAAAGCTCCCAAATCCACGGAGATAAACGTTTTTTCCCTTTTCCAGGGAACCTTTTACCTCATTCATGAACTCCTCCACAGTGGCCCGAACCTCCAACTTTTCCAATCCCGTCTTCTTAGCTATATTCGTCACAAGATCCGCTTTGGTCATTTCACTAAATATTTTAAAAATTAACGATCGACTTTATTTTAGTCGCTTTCAGGCGTGCAATTATACGGCAATTTTTTCTTTAACGGGAAGTTCATCTGCGTTTATTTGTCCGTCTAACTTTCTATCAATCAAACGAATTTAATTGCGGTTTATGCGTTTTTCATTCATTCTGATCAGCTGGTACGAGCAGCACCACCGCAAACTTCCATGGCGCAACACGCGGGACGCCTATCGCATTTGGCTCTCTGAGATCATTCTTCAGCAAACACGCGTTGATCAGGGTCTCCCCTATTATCACCGGTTCCTCAATGCCTATCCGACCGTGCAGGATCTGGCTGCGGCACCGCAGGATGAGGTACTCAAACTCTGGCAGGGTCTGGGTTACTACTCCCGTGCCCGAAACCTGCACAAAGCCGCGCAGCAAGTGGTGAATGAGCACTCTGGCGTTTTTCCGCCGGACTACAGGGCCCTGCTGGGCCTGGCAGGGGTAGGCCCCTACACTGCGGCAGCCATTGCCAGCTTCGCCTTCTGCCTACCCCATGCTGTGGTTGATGGCAATGTGTATCGCATACTTTCGCGCTATTTTGGGGTGGAACTTCCGATCGACCGGCCTCACGGCCGGAAATACTTTGCCGCCCTCGCCACTGAAGTGTTGGACAAGGCCCGGCCCGATCTGCACAACCAGGCCATCATGGAATTCGGGGCGCGTCAATGCACCTCGCATAATCCAGACTGTACGGCCTGCCCACTATCCAACAGCTGCAAGGGGCTCCGAACAAACAAGGTCCTGGAACTGCCGAAAAAGGAAGGCAGGACCAAGGTCAGGGAAGTGTGGATGGACTACCTCGTGGTGGAACACGACGGACGCATTGGACTGCGTCAGCGCAATCAGAAAGGCATATGGCAGGGGTTGTACGATTTTCCCCTGCTGGAATACGATAGGGATATATCGCGCCGTGAGGCGCAAAGCAGTAAGGCCTGGAAGGAAATCGTGGGAACAGGATCGGTGGAAATACTGACCGTTACCGAAAGGATCACCCACCGGCTAAGTCACCGCCTGCTGTATCTGCGGTTTTGGCACCTGATCTCGGACCAGCCACCCCATTTTCCCGGGATCATGATGGTAGATCGGGAAAAACTTCCGACCTTTGTGGTTCCGGTGGTCATTGATCAATGGTTATCGGGCCGTGGCCTCATTTAGGCTAATTCGGCAGGAAGTTTCATTTTTTTAAAATCATGTTCAGGTATGGCAGGAAGTTTGAATAAGGTAATGTTGATCGGAAACCTCGGGGCAGACCCGGAAATCCGTCATTTCGACGACGGCGGATCCCTGGCGCGTTTGCGCATGGCTACGTCTGAAAGCTATACCAACCGCGAGGGAGATCGGATCGAAAATACTGAATGGCATACGGTGATCCTCCGCCGGGGATTGGCAGGAGTGGCAGAGAAGTACCTGAAGAAGGGAGACAAGGTGTTCATTGAAGGAAGTATCCGGACACGTCAGTGGCAGGACGATCAGGGGAACGACCGGTACAGCACGGAGGTTCGCGCCATCAATATGACCATGCTCGGATCACCGGGCCCGAACCCCACTCCGCAGGGCAGTAGCGATCCGGCACCAACTGATGCGGACGGGGACGACGGAAAAGAGAAAGAAGACGACATGCCCTTCTAATACGAACCAAACCGCCAGCGATTGGATCCTGACCCTGAACCTTTACTTTTTCTGACGCTTTTATCGAACGTGCCGATAGGCTGCATAGGCTATGGGGTCACCCTGGCATTGCTGCTTCTGAGCTCGGCCATGATCTCCGGGGCCGAGGTAGCGTTTTTCAGCCTGACTCCGACCGATTTTGCGGTACTGAAGAAAAGGAGATCAACCGCTGATGACGTGGTACTGCGACTGCTCAACAAACCCAAATCGTTGCTGGCAACCATACTGATCGCAAACAACTTCATCAACATCCTGATCGTGCTGATTTCGACCTTGCTGGTTGATCAGCTCTTCAATTTCGGCGATAACGTATTACTCCATTTTGCCGTGAAAGTAATCAGCATCACCTTCATCCTGCTGCTTTTTGGCGAGGTACTGCCCAAGGTTTACGCGAACCATAACGCGCTGGGATTCAGCAAGCGTATGTCGCAACCGCTGTTGATCCTGGGCAGGGTGATCCAACCCCTGTCCAGATTCCTTATCGGCACCAGCGATATCATCGAAAAACGACTCAAACCTTCGGGAGGTAACCTCTCGGTGGAAGACCTCAGTACGGCGCTTGAGATCACTTCCAATGAAAAGCGCACTGAAGATGATCAGCGGCTTCTCAAGGGTATCGTAAAGTTCGGCTCCATTGAGGTACATCAGATCATGAAACCGCGGATGGATGTGGTGGCAATCAATATGGAAATGCTGTATCCGGACGTACTAAAGCTCATTCTGGAAAACGGCTACTCGCGGCTACCCGTCTTCGAAGAGAGCCTTGATCAGGTAAAGGGGATTCTGTACATCAAGGACCTCTTGCCTCATCTGAATGCAGATGATCCCTTCCAGTGGAACACCCTGCTGCGTTCGCCTTTTTTTGTTCCGGAAAACAAGAAGATCGATGATCTCCTCAAGGAATTCCAGCAGCGTAAAATGCACATGGCTATGGTGGTTGATGAGTACGGGGGTACCTCAGGACTGGTGACCCTGGAAGACGTGCTTGAAGAGATCGTGGGAGACATCAGCGACGAGTTTGACTACGAGGAAATTGTCTATTCCAAGCTGGACGACAGCAATTACGTGTTCGAAGGCAAAACCCCACTGAATGATTTCTACCGGGTACTCGATATTGAAGGTAACGATTTCGACGAGGATCGCGGTGATTCTGACACACTGGCCGGATTCCTCCTTGAAATTTCCGGGAAATTCCCAAGGAAAAACGAGGAAATACGCTATCGCCATTACTGCTTTAAGGTGGAAAATGTGGATCACCGCCGCATCAGGCGCATCAAGGTGACACTATCCAGGCCCAAGGCATCCGAAAATGAAAAATAGCCTTCGGATCTTTACTTTCCTTGCATTAACGGCGTGCAGCTCCACCCCCCCGGATCCGAAGCCTTTTGGCCACATGCGTATTCATCTGCCCGCGAGGGCATACTCCGTATTTGCAGATGATTACCCATACAGCTTCGAATTCCCTGCCTACGGCGAAATAAAAAAGCATGAAAATGATTGGTCCACCGTGCAGCTAAAGCCTTTTAGGGCCGATATACACCTGACCTACAAGCCTTTGAACAACGACCTCCATAAATATCTGGAGGAATCGCGCGAATTGGTGTACAGCCATACGATCAAGGCAAACGGGATCCGGGAGCGGGTGTATGGGAATCCGAATACGCATGTGTACGGAGTGCTATACGATATTTCAGGGAATGCCGCATCGCAGCTGCAGTTTTTCCTTACCGACAGCACGGATCACTTTCTTCGGGGGGCACTGTATTTTTGGGCAGCCCCGAACTACGATTCTATTCGGCCTGTGCTCGAATACCTGCGGGATGACGTCATCCATTTGATCGAAACCACGCAGTGGAACGAGCCGTCGTCCTGAGCCAGACGTAGGCCTGCAGTGCAAATATCAGGAAGGAAAGGACCAGGTGGATCGGTTGTAATCCGCGCGGGAGTCCGGCATAGGCCAGTATGATCCCGGTCGCGATCTCCACGATCACCAATATGCCCAGCCAACAGATCTCCCTGATGGGCTTCCGGAGCAGGAAGTTGAGCCCGACCAGGATCGCGTTTACCAGTAAAACAAGGCTCGAGAAACTGCGGTGTATCTTAAAGATCACCGGCAACTGCCCAATCCAGGTCGTGCGGTTAAGTCCGTACAGCATTTTGGCAACCTTATCAACCTCTTCGCGTACCTGCGTGCCCAGAAAAATTTGAGTGAGACTGAGTACCAATGCAATGGATAAAAGCATGCGGAAGCGCGCATTTACCTGTAAGGGTTCTGTTCCGGAAACCCGGTGCAAACGACTCATAAGGGTAAGCAGAAGTGCCACGATAGCCAGTGCACCAAACAGGTGGATGGTGATCTGGCCGGGAATCAGGTTGCCGTCAACCACGATCTTTCCGAGCCAGGCTTCGAACCCGAGCAGGAAAAGGACCCCAAGGGCAAGCAAGGGGATGGAGGGGCTCCTGCGGGTCCAGGCAAGACTGAATACAAAGGTCAGAAAAACCGGAAGGCCACTGAAGGCGCCGATAAGCCGGTTGATGTACTCGGTCCAGGTGTGGGCTACATTGAACAGGGCATAATCATGTCGGGTATATTTTTCCCAGTTCTCAGGATCATATTGCAGTCCCGAAACAAGATCTGACTGCGCCACCCACAAGGCTTCGTTGCGGATGATCATTTGCCCCTTTCTGAAGCTGCGTTCAGGAGTCCATTCAAGTACTGTGCGATTCGTTGGCGGGATCAGGTAACCGAAACATTTGGGCCAGTCGGGGCAGCCCATGCCACTTCCGGTCATCCGCACAATACTTCCTGCCAGCACTACGAGCATAACACATACCAGGGACATCTGAGCCGTAAAAAAAAGCCCTTTTTTCATGACAGGCGCTACAAATTTATCATTTTTGAGGTTCGACCATGAACGGATTTCTCCATCAACTTGCCGACGAAATGCTAACCGAACACCGGAAATGCCTTTCGGAGGTAGTGGTTGTGCTGCCCAGCCACCGCGCCTCACTTTTTCTGCGGAAGCAACTTGCTGAAAAGCTGGACAAGCCTGCCCTCGCCCCTGAGATCCTGACGATCGAATCGCTCGTGGTTCGCTGGAGCAGGCTCAGGCTCTTCAATAAGGCACGCCTCTTATTTGAGCTGTACGAAGCCTACCGCGAGTACCACTCCACTATCGATAATGAAGGATCGCCCGACACCATTGATCAGTTTGCCAAATGGGGCCGGATCCTGCTACAGGATTTCAACGAAGTGGATCACTACCTGGTTCCGGCCGAAGAGCTCTACCGCTCACTGGTCGATATCAGGCGGATTGAAAGGTGGATGCCGGATGGCACATCTACACCTACAGGACTTATGCAGAAGTTCTTCGGTTTCTGGGACATACTGGGACCCTTATACCTGGCTTTCCGAACCCGCCTGCTCGGGCAGGGCGCTGCGTATCAGGGCTTGCTGTACCGTTACCTGTGCGATGATCCGGAAACAGCAGCCAAACAATGGCCTGAGAGCTGGAACGGACCTCTTTACATGGCCGGATTCAACGCCCTCAGTAAAGCCGAAGAAGTGCTCTTCGACTGGCTGGTGAAGGAAAAAAATGCCCACCTACGGTGGGATGCGGACCGCTCCTACCTGGAAAAGCCCGGGCATGAAGTCGGGATGTTTCTCCGCCGATTCCGCCGGAAGGGATCGTTTTGCAGGGAAGGCGAACTACAGTGGACAGGAGATCACTGGTCCACCACGCCCAAAAACATCCGCGTTTGGGCCACTGCCAAAAACATGGCTCAGGCACAGCAGGCAGGGCGGCTTCTTCGGGAACGATTACGGGTTGATCCGGAGCTCACCCGCACCGCTCTGATACTGGCCAATGAAGACTTACTCCTGCCTGTGCTTAACGCCTTGCCAGCCGCGGCACAACATGTAAACGTAACCATGGGATACCCGATCCGTCATGGTTTGGTGGTCCATTTTTTAGAACAGTTGCTCCGACACCAGGAAGCGATCGGGAAGGGCCTCACGGCCCGAAAGAACCGACAGCTTTATCACCGAAACGTATTGGGACTCATCACCCATCCATTGTGGGAGCTGCTCCACGGGGAGGATCCAACCAGGGAGGTATCCGGGGAGATCGTCAGGCGAAACATGACGTATTTCACGGAAGAGCAGCTCCGCAACCTCTGGGAAGAAAAAGGAGGGACCTGGTACGATCGCGTGAGGAACGTCCTGAGCTACTGGGACGGGATCTCTCCGACCAGAGCCCTCCTTCGCTGGGCTCAGGATACGCGCATAGCCATGGATGCGATCGAAGCAGAACGTAGCCGGTGGGAGCGCGAATTTCTGTTCCAGGTGTGCAAGGTGCTTGTGCAGCTCCAGGAACTGAACGAGCGATTCGGTCGGATCAACAATCCCGGAACTTTGCGCACCTTCCTCAAACCCCTGCTGCAACAGCAGCAGCTTTCCTTCTTCGGTGAACCGCTACAGGGGCTGCAGATCATGGGGATGCTTGAAACCCGGACCCTTGATTTCGAATGCGTGATCGTTCTTTCGGTCAACGAAGAGATCCTGCCGGCAGGCAGGAGCGAACAAAGTTTCATTCCTTTTGATCTAAGATCCCATTACGGCCTGCCCGGAATCGCAGAAAAGAACGCGATCTTCGCCTATCACTTCTATCGCCTGCTCCAGCGGGCAAATGAAATTCATCTCGTGCATACTACGCAAACCGACGATTTCGGAAGTGGGGAGCGCAGTCGGTATATCACTCAGATCGAACACGAGCTGGCTAACAAATTCAGGTCGGTTATCCATTACCGTGAGGGAATCGTTACCACACCGCTCAAAAATTTGGAAGCTACGAAATGGGAGATCGCAAAATCTCCCGCTGTACTCAGATGCTTACAGGAACTGATCGAAAAGGGGATCAGCCCGAGTGCCCTGAACTGCTACCTGCAGACACCGCTGGAATTCTATTTTGAATATGTATTGCGCCTGCGTGAGGTCGGGGAAGTGGAGGAGTCACTGGAAGACAGCACCTTCGGAGATGTGGTGCACGACGCACTGGAAAAGCTGTACAAACCATACGAGGGCAAAGTACTGAGTGAGCTCATTATCGACGGGCTCATCAGGAAGCACGAGGAGCAGATAGAGGTCTCGTGGCGCAACAAATATCAGGGCGGGGATCCTCATTCCGGTCAGAACTACCTCGGAAATCAGGCTGCCAAAACCTATGTCAGGCGATTCCTGCAAAACGAAAGAACCGCTCTGAAACAACTCGCCTCCCAGGGGCAGGAAATGACCCTGATCGCCTGCGAGAAAGGCATCGAAATGCCCTTGCCGCTCCCAACAGGCAGCCAGGCCAGGATCCACGGTACAATGGACCGTGTGCATCGGATTGGCGAAACGGTTTACGTGATGGACTATAAATCGGGATCCATCAGGAACCCCAGGATCGCCTGGGACGGCTGGGCAAAAGCACGGGAAAAAACAGGCAGCGAAAAGAGCATTCAGCTCATGATCTACAGCTGGCTTTGGCATCGTGCCGAAGGCACACCCATTGAGGATATCCGGGCGGGCATTTACTGGCTTCGTGCACCCAGAGCGCCAGGCTACCTGACTTTTGGGAAAAAAGGAAAAAAGGCCCCCGGTCAGGAAGACCTCGGATCGTTTGAAACAGGGTTGGCAACATTGATCATGGAGATCATGGATAGGGAGATCCCCTTTGCGAACCCGCCTGAAGCCCCTTTTCTCAAGTTCTCAAAACCGACTGGGGTTTGATCGGATCCGGTTATTTTATTGCCGCACTTCCGGGCGCAGGCTGTGAGGGCTGTTTTTCGGGGGTCCAAATTCCCTCGCAGAAAGCAATAATATCCTGCCGCAAGGCAAATAACTGCTGCATTTGCTTGCGACGTTTGGCGCAGTTGTAACGGAAGCGCCACCTGGCAGCCCACCTGCGCACGCGCTGGCTGTACACGAAGGCAAAATAACCCAGGACATAGGCGAAGGGGTAAAAGCAAAGCCCGAGCCACCAGGTGCTGGCGATCATCAGGATCACGGCCCAGATCGTCCACCAGATCGTGTGTGTAATGAGCCCAAAGAAAAAGAGTCCGGTTCCTTCGAAATTCTTTGATCTAAACACCTTGCGGGTTAGCCATTGCCCCAGTTTGTACGGTACGATGTTGATAAGGGATCCGATCGTGAAAAGGGGCAGGGTCGCCAACAGCAGTAAGCCCTCAGCCAGCAGGTTGTGCAGGGGCCAGTTTTTGCGGAGGAAGAGTCCCTGACGCAGTTTCAGGTCACGCAGATCGTGCTCAAACTGTTGGATCTTCTCCTTCAGCTTGAGCAGCGCCTCGCGGCGCGATGATCCCTGGGCAATGAAAGCCCTGGCAAAATCCTGATCGTAGTGCCACTTCTGCGTATAGTTCTGTAGCCGGATCCCCGCCTTTTTCAGGGCATCCGGAACGTAGATCTCACGCAAGTGCTCAATGGTGCCGTTGAATTCCCTGGAGGGTATGTCCATCATCAGTGCTTTCATACGCGTGTGCATCACCTTAATGAGGCGATTGATGATCCGGGCCTCGTTCGCTCCTTCCATCTCATAAACCTCGCGCACGTTGACCGGCTCTCCGAAATTCACCAGGCAGTGGCGTCCCATTTTGGTATGATGCTCGTACACGAGTCCGGCCGGAACCATGTGCAGGTCTAATTGTCCGTCCGTCTGGTCCAGGGCCATCATAGCCATGCGGAAGGTGCCTTTTTTGAGCGGCCGCAGCTGGCGAACCATACTCTGATCCCCTTCCGGGTAGATCAGGATCCGCTGCCCGTCCTTCATGCAATTGACGATGTCCTGCATGATCACCTTGTTCCTGGATATGTTCTCTGTACTGTCCTGCATCCGGTAGATCGGGAACATACGGATGTGGGCGAGCATTTTGGCTACGATCGGGATCTGAAAGGCGCTGGCACGGGCAATGGAATAGGGCTGATCGCGCATGGCGGTAATAACCATTACGGCATCAACCAAAGCGTTTTCGTGATTGGGCATCACGATGAAGGGTTTCCCCCAGGGCAGGTTCCTGCGGCCGTTGATCTCGATGCGCCAGAAAGTGTGCAGTCCTAAACCGATCCAAAAGTGAAAGAACCGGTAAATATTTCTTTTCCTATGCCTGGCCATTGGATCCTAATGATTGGATATCGCCGGGGTCGGCGCACGGCGGCTCCAAAAGTATGAAATGGAAAGCCCAACCAAAATGTGCCAAATGCTCCACCACGCGGCCAGGATTGCCATGCCGCCCAAACCATCAAAAAAGTTGAAGATCAGGATGAGTCCGAGCCCTGAGTTCTGAATGCTGGTTTCAATGGCGATGCTTCGACGCGTGGGTACGTCGAGCCGCATTAACCGCGCGATTTGGTATCCGCCCGTGAGGGCGGTGGTGTGGTGAATAAGAACAAGGAGGATTACGTATTGGATCACTTCCAGAAAAATGTGGTAATTGGCACGGAAGGCGAAGACCACGAAACCGATGAAAATCAGCATGCTGAGGTTTTTGATCGGCTTCACAATACGCCCGGTGAGCCCGGGAAATCGCCTGGCAAACCCTATGCCGAGGATAAGTGGAATGATCAGCAGCAAGGCGATAATCTTGAAAACCCCGGCCGGATCAAGCGAAATGGCTTTAAGGACCTGATGGGTGGGCGGATACAGCGCCGACCAGAGCGCAAAGTTGAGCGGTGTTATTACAATGCTAAAGGCCGAGGAAAAGGCCGTCAGGCTCACGCTGAGGGCTGTATTGCCCCGGGCCAGGTGCGACATGAAATTACTGATATTGCCGCCGGGAACTGCTGCCAGCAGGAACATCCCGAGGGCCAGACTGGGGGCGGGACGAATGATCCACACCAGGGCAAGGGTTACCGCCGGCAAAAAAATGAACTGGCTGAACACCCCTGCAAAAAACGATTGAGGGTGACGCCACACCTGCCTGAAGTGATCGGGCCTGATCTCGAGGGAAACCCCGAACATGATGAACGCGAGACAGATATTCATGAACCGGATACTGTCCTCACTGAAATTAAGCTGGATACCGTCTAAATGTTCCATAAACCTGGTGATGCCCAGACGTACCTTGCGGGATTACTGCGCCTTACGGCGCGATGTGCTGTTTATTCCACTTTGAACGTGTCCTCGTCGAATTCAGGATCAAAGTTGACCTGTTTGACCATAACCTCAAACTTTTCAGGACCCGTTGTAGAGATCCGGGTCGGATACATGATCCCGTCAAAGGCTGCATAATCTGCGTAGTCAGTTGATGATACGATCACGCCCTCGGGTCCTTCCACTTCTTTTGAGGACCGTACCTTGTATTTGGTTTCCACATCGTAGTATTCGCGTTCCTGGTCTCCGTCCGGCCTGGTCACGACCACTTCGTAGGCTGGTTTTCCATTGATGCGCTTTATGGCCGGCAATTCAGTAGTGATCCCCATCTCCTCATGGTGCAATTCCGGGAAGATAAGAGCTTCCATCCTGAGTTCGGCAATGTCCTCTTCCGTCATCGGGATGTTTTGCCCCTGCTGGGTCATTTTTGCCTCATTACCGTTCAGGCGTATGCTAAAAACGTTCATGGTACCCATGGTTATATCCTGAGACATCTTATATGGCTCCTCATACTTCTGATCCATTTGCAGAGGCATTCCCTGCATATCCAGTTCCATTTGGATGTGCGTTTTACTGATATTGCTCAGCTGTTCGCGACCTCCTATAGCTTCCAGATAATCGTTGATCACCATTTCAGCGGTTATATCATGTGAAACAGCAATTGATGGCTCAGGAGCCGGTTCCCCGTATATATCGTACCATTGGATGGTTCCCATTTCGGAAAGCCCCTCCATGATCTCGTCGCCTTTTCCGACGATTAACACCGTGGCATTTTCAGGTTTAATGTGTTCATTGGCCATAGCCTGGATGTCTTCCACCGTAACCGCCGCCAACCGCTGCAGGTAGGTTGAGTAATAATCGGCCGGTAACTGGTAACGTGCGGTGTTCAAGGCAAAACTGGCTATCGTACCTGGGTTCTCCAGGGTCAGGGCAAAAGTTCCGTTCAGGTAGTTTTTGGCTGCCTGCAGCGATCCTTCCGTTACAGGCTCGGTACGGATCCGGTTCAGTTCGTAGAAGAACTGTACCAGGGCACTGTCGGTTACTTCGTTTCGCACACTGGCAGTAGCCATGAATTCTCCAACTAACTCGTCGGTATCGTATCTGGAATAGGCTCCATAGGTATAGCCCTTATCCTCCCGAATGTTCTTATAAAGTCGTCCCTGAGATCCACCACCCAGAATCTGGTTCATCAGGGATACCTTCACGATGTCCGGGTTTCCCGGCTCCAGGTTGATCAGATTACCGATCTTCATCACGGACTGCACACTTTCCTCGCGGTTGACAATGGCCAAACGCATCCCGGTCGCATTCGAGGGTGAGAGGTATTCAGAGGTTGGAACATCCGCAGCTTTCCAATCGCTCAGATACTTTTTCACGAGCTTGTTGGCCTTACCTTTTGAGATATCTCCCACGATAGCCAGGTAAGCGATGTTCGGACGATAATAGGTTTCGTAGTACTGCCTGCAGTCTTCCAGTGTTACTGCCTCCACGGTTTCTTTTTTCTCGAGGTCGCCGTAGGGATGTTGTGAGCCGTACACGATTCGGTTCCACACCTGGTTGCTGATCGCATCCGGATCATCTTTGACGAACTCAAGCCCGTCCAGTGATTCCTTTTTGAGTTTCGTGAACTCCTCTTCCGGAAAAGCCGGATTCATAATGACATCGGCCATGATGCTGAAGAATTCCTCGGTATGTTCCGATAGGCAGTTTCCGAATATGGCTGTCGGGGAAGTGTTCAGAAAAGCGCCCAGGAAGTCAACTTCTTCATCGATCTGTGCCTTGGTGCGGTTTGTCGTTCCGCGATCCAGTATGGATCCTGCAATATTCACGTATCCGGCCTTATCTCCCTCAAGGACCGGATCGCGATCCAACACGAGCCGGAAGTTGACCCGGGGCAAACGGTCGTTTTGCACTACGAATACCCTGAGCCCGTTTTTCATTTCGAATACATCGTAGTCACCAATATTCAGTTCCGGAGCTGGCTGCGCCTTGGGGCGAACCGATCGGTCCAGTTCCTGTGCGAAAACACTGATCGGGAGGATCAATGCCAAAAATAGGCTATACTTTTTCATATCCTTAGCTTATTGAGCTGCTGCTTGTTTCTGATCTTTAGGTAGGTAGATCAATTTCACCCTGTTGTCGTCATTGAGGTATTTCTGAGCCACACGTTGAATATCTTCCCGCGATACGGCCATGTATTTGTCGATCTCGGTATTGATCAGGTTGGCATTGCCGTAGTACACGTGATAGTTGGCCAGGCTCTCGGCGATACCTGCCATGCTGGAATTGCTCTGAACGAACTGTGAGCGCATCTGGTTCCGAACTTTTTCGAACTCACGCTCCGAAATGAGCTCGTTTTTTGCCTTCATGATCTCTTCGTCGAGTCCCATGGCCAGCGAATCAACTGATTTTCCGAATTGTGGCAATCCGAGTACGATGAAGAGGCCTTCGTCTTCCAGCGTATACGGAAAGGCAAACACCTGAAGTGCTTTCTTTTCTTCGTCAACCAGCCGCTTGTACATACGGCCGCTTTCACCTCCTGTAAGCACATTGGTCAGCAGGCTCATTGCATACGCATCGGGATTGGTCTCCCCGGGCATTCGGTATCCCATAAATACCGCAGGAATTTGAATATTGTCATATACCGTGTCCACGATCTCACCACCGAGAGGTGGTTCCTGAACGTTCGGACGCGGGATCTCTGTTGTTCCGCGGGGAATTCCGGCAAAATACTTACGCACCCATGCCTCTGCCTGCTTCTGATCAATGTCTCCGGCAATGGAAAGAGTTGCATTATTGGGCACATAGAAGATCTTGTAGAATTCCATGAATTCTTCCAACTGAGCAGCGTTCAGGTCGTCCATGGAACCAATCGGGGTCCAGTGATATGGATGTTTGGTAAAGGCACGCTGGAACATCTCGGTGGAAAAGCTTGCGTACGGCTGGTTATCGATCCGCTGACGCTTCTCCTCCTTCACCACCTCGCGTTGGGTATCAACCCCTTCCTGGTCAATGTTAGCATGGAGCATGCGTTCACTTTCAAGCCACAATCCGAGCTCAAGCTGGTTGGAAGGAAGGATCTCGTAATAGAATGTGCGGTCCTGCGTCGTATTCGCATTGAGGTTACCCCCGTTCGACTGTACAATTTCGGAATACTCCCCACGTCCGATGTTCTCGGAACCTTCAAAAAGGAGATGTTCAAAGAAATGGGCAAATCCCGTACGGCCTTCCACTTCGTTTTTGGAACCAACATGATAGAGTACCGTAACGGCCACGATCGGCGTGGAATGATCCTCATGCAAGATCACGTGAAGTCCGTTATCGAGATCGAACTCTTTAAATTCGATCTGCCGCTGAGCCATGACCGGCAGTGTGAGCACGGCCATTCCAATCAGCAATAAGCGTCTGCGTTTCATAATTTGAATAATTTGAATGGGACGAACTTGGCTTTCATCACATCAGGGTATTCGCGATGTTGTGAATTGCGAAATTAGTAAAAGAAATCCTATTTCCTGTTCCTGTAACAGATTTATTTTCTACCTTTGCGGTCCCGATCTCGGGAGTTTGTTTTTCATTCAACCAGCAAGTTATACTAAGAGCAATGTTCGCAGTAGTAGAGATAGCAGGGCATCAATTCAAGGTTGAGAAAGATCAGCAGATCTACGTAAATCGCCTGGACGCCAAAGAAGGCGACAAGGTTGAGTTCAGCAAGGTATTGTTGATTGAAGACAATGGTAAAATGACTGTTGGTGCTCCAGCTATAAAAGGAGCTACAGTAGCGGCTAAGGTGCTCAGACACCTGAAGGGCGATAAAGTGATCGTATTCAAAAAGAAGCGCCGCAAGGGCTACCGAAAAAAGAATGGTCATCGCCAGTACCTGACTTCATTGGAGATCTCCGGCATCAAGGTCAAGGCTCCTGCGAAGAAGAAAGTGGCACCAAAAAAAGAAGTTAAACCCAAAACAGAAGGGGTAGCTCCGGAGGCTGCCGCGGAATAACCCGTAAAAATGCTTTGTTATGGCACACAAGAAAGGAGTAGGCAGTTCCAGGAACGGCCGCGAATCGGAAAGTAAGCGACTCGGGGTCAAGATCTTCGGTGGTCAGAATGCCACCGCGGGTAATATTATTGTACGTCAGCGCGGAACCCTGCACTATCCGGGTGAGAACGTAGGCATGGGTAAGGACCACACTTTGTTTGCCCTGGCAAATGGGAAGGTAGCGTTCCAACGCCGTAAAGGGAACAGGTCATATGTATCGGTAATTCCCGCGGAGGGAGTTAGCTGATACGTATACCTGGGGTTTTCATAGCCTTACTGAGATACTTTCCTGATTACCGGACTTTAAAAGCTACCTGATCTGGCAGTTTGTCTTCACAATGCCTCAATGGTTCAGTGCGATACTTTGCCCTTTATGAAGTTAACCTTTTGCCTATTTTTCAATTATATCATTATCTTTGCAGAGCATACAACTTTAGTATGCACTCAAATCCTAAGAAAACATGTTACAAATCCAACAGTATTTTTTTAGTACGGATAAAAAAGCGGATCTGCTGTCCCTGTTAGCTCCCTTTGCCTTTCTGCTAATGGGCCATGTGACGTATGCGCAGCAACCGACTGTATCGCTGTCAGTCATTCAGGATGTCACCTGTCATGGTGATGCAGATGGCATAATTGGAGTGACTGTGTCGGGTGGTACGCCGGTTGCCTTTTTTTGGAGCGATATTGGGCAAACGGGTCCGACGACCAGCCGTACGGGCCTGTCAGCAGGCTCGTACAGTGTTCGTGTAGCCATACAGGGGTTCATCTCTCCCATCACTTCGAATACTATAACTATAATCGAGCCTGCGGCCCTGACCGCATCAATAAGTTCGGTAACCAACGTCAGTTGCTTCGGAGGTGATGACGGGGCGCTGACGGTGAGCGTATCGGGCGGCACCTCTCCGTACAGCTATATATGGAATACTGCGCACACCACCTCAGTCCTGAGTGGTCTGACAGCCGGAACCTACCGGGTAACGGTTACCGATGCCAATAACTGCACCGGTTCCCTTACCATAAGCATTACTGAACCCACTGCCCTGGTTGCTACCGGTGGGGCTAGCAACGTCACTACCTGTGGAGCCAGTGATGGTTCCATCGACATAACTATCAGCGGCGGTACGCCCGATTATACCTATGCATGGGATGATAACGGACCATCCGGTAGCTTAAACAGCGCTCCATATGCTATTTCACGAAGTAACCTGGGCGAGGGAACCTACAAGGTATCGGTAAGCGATGCCAGTGGGTGCCAGCAAGTCTTTTCGTACAGCATTACCGAACCAGGCCTGTTGACCGCATCAATAAGTTCGGTAACCAACGTCAGTTGCTTCGGAGGTGATGACGGGGCGTTGACGGTGAGCGTATCGGGCGGCACCTCTCCGTACAGCTACCTGTGGAACACTGGGGGTACCACCTCAACCCTGGGTAACCTGACAGCCGGAACCTACCGGGTAACGGTTACCGATGCCAGTAGCTGCACCGGTTCCCTTATCATAAGCATTACTGAACCCACTGCCCTGGTTGCTACCGGTGGGGCTAGCAACGTCACTACCTGCGGAGCCAGTGATGGTGCCATCGCCATATCCATCAGCGGCGGTACACCCGATTATACCTATGCATGGGATGATAACGGACCATCCGGTAGCTTAAACAGCGCTCCATATGCTATTTCACGAAGTAACCTGGGCGAGGGAACCTACAAGGTATCGGTAAGCGATGCCAGTGGGTGCCAGCAAGTCTTTTCGTACAGCATTACCGAACCAGGCCTGTTGACCGTATCGGCAGGTTCAGTAACCCAGGTAAGTTGCTTCGGAGGTGATGACGGAGCGCTGACGGTGAGCGTATCGGGCGGAACCTCTCCGTACAGCTACCTGTGGAATACGGACGGCACCACTTCAACCCTGAGTGGTCTGACAGCCGGAACCTACCAGGTAACGGTTACCGATGCCAGTAGCTGCACCGGTTCCCTTATCATAAGCATTACTGAACCCACTGCCCTGGTTGCTACCGGTGGGGCTAGCAACGTCACTACCTGCGGAGCCAGTGATGGTGCCATCGCCATATCCATCAGCGGCGGTACACCCGATTATACCTATGCATGGGATGATAACGGACCATCCGGTAGCTTAAACAGCGCTCCATATGCTATTTCACGAAGTAACCTGGGCGAGGGAACCTACAAGGTATCGGTAAGCGATGCCAGTGGGTGCCAGCAAGTCTTTTCGTACAGCATTACCGAACCAGGCCTGTTGACCGTATCGGCAGGTTCGGTAACCCAGGTAAGTTGCTTCGGAGGTGATGACGGAGCGCTGACGGTGAGCGTATCGGGCGGAACCTCTCCGTACAGCTATATATGGAATACTGCGCACACCACCTCAGCCCTGAGTAACCTGACAGCCGGAACCTACCAGGTAACGGTTACCGATGCCAGTAGCTGCACCGGTTCCCTTATCATAAGCATTACTGAACCCACTGCCCTGGTTGCTACCGGTGGGGCTAGCAACGTCACTACCTGCGGAGCCAGTGATGGTGCCATCGCCATATCCATCAGCGGCGGTACACCCGATTATACCTATGCATGGGATGATAACGGACCATCCGGTAGCTTAAACAGCGCTCCATATGCTATTTCACGAAGTAACCTGGGCGAGGGAACCTACAAGGTATCGGTAAGCGATGCCAGTGGGTGCCAGCAAGTCTTTTCGTACAGCATTACCGAACCAGGCCTGTTGACCGTATCGGCAGGTTCGGTAACCCAGGTAAGTTGCTTCGGAGGTGATGACGGAGCGCTGACGGTGAGCGTATCGGGCGGAACCTCTCCGTACAGCTACCTGTGGAATACGGACGGCACCACTTCAACCCTGAGTAACCTGACAGCCGGAACCTACCAGGTAACGGTTACCGATGCCAGTAGCTGCACCGGTTCCCTTATCATAAGCATTACTGAACCCACTGCCCTGGTTGCTACCGGTGGGGCTAACAACGTCACTACCTGTGGAGCCAGTGATGGTGCCATCGCCATATCCATCAGCGGCGGTACACCCGATTATACCTATGCATGGGATGATAACGGACCATCCGGTAGCTTAAACAGCGCTCCATATGCTATTTCACGAAGTAACCTGGGCGAGGGAACCTACAAGGTATCGGTAAGCGATGCCAGTGGGTGCCAGCAAGTCTTTTCGTACAGCATTACCGAACCAGGCCTGTTGACCGTATCGGCAGGTTCGGTAACCCAGGTAAGTTGCTTCGGAGGTGATGACGGAGCGCTGACGGTGAGCGTATCGGGCGGAACCTCTCCGTACAGCTACCTGTGGAATACGGACGGCACCACTTCAACCCTGAGTAACCTGACAGCCGGAACCTACCAGGTAACGGTTACCGATGCCAGTAGCTGCACCGGTTCCCTTATCATAAGCATTACTGAACCCACTGCCCTGGTTGCTACCGGTGGGGCTAACAACGTCACTACCTGTGGAGCCAGTGATGGTGCCATCGCCATATCCATCAGCGGCGGTACACCCGATTATACCTATGCATGGGATGATAACGGACCATCCGGTAGCTTAAACAGCGCTCCATATGCTATTTCACGAAGTAACCTGGGCGAGGGAACCTACAAGGTATCGGTAAGCGATGCCAGTGGGTGCCAGCAAGTCTTTTCGTACAGCATTACCGAACCAGGCCTGTTGACCGTATCGGCAGGTTCGGTAACCCAGGTAAGTTGCTTCGGAGGTGATGACGGAGCGCTGACGGTGAGCGTATCGGGCGGAACCTCTCCGTACAGCTATATATGGAATACTGCGCACACCACCTCAGCCCTGAGTGGTCTGACAGCCGGAACCTACCAGGTAACGGTTACCGATGCCAGTAGCTGCACCGGTTCCCTTATCATAAGCATTACTGAACCCACTGCCCTGGTTGCTACCGGTGGGGCTAGCAACGTCACTACCTGTGGAGCCAGTGATGGTGCCATCGCCATATCCATCAGCGGCGGTACACCCGATTATACCTATGCATGGGATGATAACGGACCATCCGGTAGCTTAAACAGCGCTCCATATGCTATTTCACGAAGTAACCTGGGCGAGGGAACCTACAAGGTATCGGTAAGCGATGCCAGTGGGTGCCAGCAAGTCTTTTCGTACAGCATTACCGAACCAGGCCTGTTGACCGTATCGGCAGGTTCGGTAACCAACGCCAGTTGCTTCGGAGGTGATGACGGAGCGCTGACGGTGAGCGTATCGGGCGGAACCTCTCCGTACAGCTATATATGGAATACTGCGCACACCACCTCAGCCCTGAGTAACCTGACAGCCGGAACCTACCAGGTAACGGTTACCGATGCCAGTAGCTGCACCGGTTCCCTTATCATAAGCATTACTGAACCCACTGCCCTGGTTGCTACCGGTGGGGCTAACAACGTCACTACCTGTGGAGCCAGTGATGGTTCCATCGCCATATCCATCAGCGGCGGTACACCCGATTATACCTATGCATGGGATGATAACGGACCATCCGGTAGCTTAAACAGCGCTCCATATGCTATTTCACGAAGTAACCTGGGCGAGGGAACCTACAAGGTATCGGTAAGCGATGCCAGTGGGTGCCAGCAAGTCTTTTCGTACAGCATTACCGAACCAGGCCTGTTGACCGTATCGGCAGGTTCGGTAACCAACGCCAGTTGCTTCGGAGGTGATGACGGAGCGCTGACGGTGAGCGTATCGGGCGGAACCTCTCCGTACAGCTACCTGTGGAATACGGACGGCACCACTTCAACCCTGAGTGGTCTGACAGCCGGAACCTACCAGGTAACGGTTACCGATGCCAGTAGCTGCACCGGTTCCCTTATCATAAGCATTACTGAACCCACTGCCCTGGTTGCTACCGGTGGGGCTAACAACGTCACTACCTGTGGAGCCAGTGATGGTGCCATCGCCATATCCATCAGCGGCGGTACACCCGATTATACCTATGCATGGGATGATAACGGACCATCCGGTAGCTTAAACAGCGCTCCATATGCTATTTCACGAAGTAACCTGGGCGAGGGAACCTACAAGGTATCGGTAAGCGATGCCAGTGGGTGCCAGCAAGTCTTTTCGTACAGCATTACCGAACCAGGCCTGTTGACCGTATCGGCAGGTTCGGTAACCAACGCCAGTTGCTTCGGAGGTGATGACGGAGCGCTGACGGTGAGCGTATCGGGCGGAACCTCTCCGTACAGCTATATATGGAATACTGCGCACACCACCTCAGCCCTGAGTAACCTGACAGCCGGAACCTACCAGGTAACGGTTACCGATGCCAGTAGCTGCACCGGTTCCCTTATCATAAGCATTACTGAACCCACTGCCCTGGTTGCTACCGGTGGGGCTAACAACGTCACTACCTGCGGAGCCAGTGATGGTGCCATCGCCATATCCATCAGCGGCGGTACACCCGATTATACCTATGCATGGGATGATAACGGACCATCCGGTAGCTTAAACAGCGCTCCATATGCTATTTCACGAAGTAACCTGGGCGAGGGAACCTACAAGGTATCGGTAAGCGATGCCAGTGGGTGCCAGCAAGTCTTTTCGTACAGCATTACCGAACCAGGCCTGTTGACCGTATCGGCAGGTTCGGTAACCAACGCCAGTTGCTTCGGAGGTGATGACGGAGCGCTGACGGTGAGCGTATCGGGCGGAACCTCTCCGTACAGCTACCTGTGGAATACGGACGGCACCACTTCAACCCTGAGTAACCTGACAGCCGGAACCTACCAGGTAACGGTTACCGATGCCAGTAGCTGCACCGGTTCCCTTATCATAAGCATTACTGAACCCACTGCCCTGGTTGCTACCGGTGGGGCTAACAACGTCACTACCTGTGGAGCCAGTGATGGTGCCATCGCCATATCCATCAGCGGCGGTACACCCGATTATACCTATGCATGGGATGATAACGGACCATCCGGTAGCTTAAACAGCGCTCCATATGCTATTTCACGAAGTAACCTGGGCGAGGGAACCTACAAGGTATCGGTAAGCGATGCCAGTGGGTGCCAGCAAGTCTTTTCGTACAGCATTACCGAACCAGGCCTGTTGACCGTATCGGCAGGTTCGGTAACCAACGCCAGTTGCTTCGGAGGTGATGACGGAGCGCTGACGGTGAGCGTATCGGGCGGAACCTCTCCGTACAGCTATATATGGAATACTGCGCACACCACCTCAGCCCTGAGTAACCTGACAGCCGGAACCTACCAGGTAACGGTTACCGATGCCAGTAGCTGCACCGGTTCCCTTATCATAAGCATTACTGAACCCACTGCCCTGGTTGCTACCGGTGGGGCTAACAACGTCACTACCTGTGGAGCCAGTGATGGTGCCATCGCCATATCCATCAGCGGCGGTACACCCGATTATACCTATGCATGGGATGATAACGGACCATCCGGTAGCTTAAACAGCGCTCCATATGCTATTTCACGAAGTAACCTGGGCGAGGGAACCTACAAGGTATCGGTAAGCGATGCCAGTGGGTGCCAGCAAGTCTTTTCGTACAGCATTACCGAACCAGGCCTGTTGACCGTATCGGCAGGTTCAGTAACCCAGGTAAGTTGCTTCGGAGGTGATGACGGAGCGCTGACGGTGAGCGTATCGGGCGGAACCTCTCCGTACAGCTACCTGTGGAATACGGACGGCACCACTTCAACCCTGAGTGGTCTGACAGCCGGAACCTACCAGGTAACGGTTACCGATGCCAGTAGCTGCACCGGTTCCCTTATCATAAGCATTACTGAACCCACTGCCCTGGTTGCTACCGGTGGGGCTAACAACGTCACTACCTGTGGAGCCAGTGATGGTGCCATCGCCATATCCATCAGCGGCGGTACACCCGATTATACCTATGCATGGGATGATAACGGACCATCCGGTAGCTTAAACAGCGCTCCATATGCTATTTCACGAAGTAACCTGGGCGAGGGAACCTACAAGGTATCGGTAAGCGATGCCAGTGGGTGCCAGCAAGTCTTTTCGTACAGCATTACCGAACCAGGCCTGTTGACCGTATCGGCAGGTTCGGTAACCAACGCCAGTTGCTTCGGAGGTGATGACGGAGCGCTGACGGTGAGCGTATCGGGCGGAACCTCTCCGTACAGCTATATATGGAATACTGCGCACACCACCTCAGCCCTGAGTAACCTGACAGCCGGAACCTACCAGGTAACGGTTACCGATGCCAGTAGCTGCACCGGTTCCCTTATCATAAGCATTACTGAACCCACTGCCCTGGTTGCTACCGGTGGGGCTAACAACGTCACTACCTGTGGAGCCAGTGATGGTGCCATCGCCATATCCATCAGCGGCGGTACACCCGATTATACCTATGCATGGGATGATAACGGACCATCCGGTAGCTTAAACAGCGCTCCATATGCTATTTCACGAAGTAACCTGGGCGAGGGAACCTACAAGGTATCGGTAAGCGATGCCAGTGGGTGCCAGCAAGTCTTTTCGTACAGCATTACCGAACCAGGCCTGTTGACCGTATCGGCAGGTTCAGTAACCCAGGTAAGTTGCTTCGGAGGTGATGACGGAGCGCTGACGGTGAGCGTATCGGGCGGAACCTCTCCGTACAGCTACCTGTGGAATACGGACGGCACCACTTCAACCCTGAGTGGTCTGACAGCCGGAACCTACCAGGTAACGGTTACCGATGCCAGTAGCTGCACCGGTTCCCTTATCATAAGCATTACTGAACCCACTGCCCTGGTTGCTACCGGTGGGGCTAACAACGTCACTACCTGTGGAGCCAGTGATGGTGCCATCGCCATATCCATCAGCGGCGGTACACCCGATTATACCTATGCATGGGATGATAACGGACCATCCGGTAGCTTAAACAGCGCTCCATATGCTATTTCACGAAGTAACCTGGGCGAGGGAACCTACAAGGTATCGGTAAGCGATGCCAGTGGGTGCCAGCAAGTCTTTTCGTACAGCATTACCGAACCAGGCCTGTTGACCGTATCGGCAGGTTCGGTAACCAACGCCAGTTGCTTCGGAGGTGATGACGGAGCGCTGACGGTGAGCGTATCGGGCGGAACCTCTCCGTACAGCTACCTGTGGAATACGGACGGCACCACTTCAACCCTGAGTGGTCTGACAGCCGGAACCTACCAGGTAACGGTTACCGATGCCAGTAGCTGCACCGGTTCCCTTATCATAAGCATTACTGAACCCACTGCCCTGGTTGCTACCGGTGGGGCTAGCAACGTCACTACCTGCGGAGCCAGTGATGGTTCCATCGCCATATCCATCAGCGGCGGTACACCCGATTATACCTATGCATGGGATGATAACGGACCATCCGGTAGCTTAAACAGCGCTCCATATGCTATTTCACGAAGTAACCTGGGCGAGGGAACCTACAAGGTATCGGTAAGCGATGCCAGTGGGTGCCAGCAAGTCTTTTCGTACAGCATTACCGAACCAGGCCTGTTGACCGTATCGGCAGGTTCGGTAACCCAGGTAAGTTGCTTCGGAGGTGATGACGGAGCGCTGACGGTGAGCGTATCGGGCGGAACCTCTCCGTACAGCTACCTGTGGAATACGGACGGCACCACTTCAACCCTGAGTAACCTGACAGCCGGAACCTACCAGGTAACGGTTACCGATGCCAGTAGCTGCACCGGTTCCCTTATCATAAGCATTACTGAACCCACTGCCCTGGTTGCTACCGGTGGGGCTAACAACGTCACTACCTGTGGAGCCAGTGATGGTGCCATCGCCATATCCATCAGCGGCGGTACACCCGATTATACCTATGCATGGGATGATAACGGACCATCCGGTAGCTTAAACAGCGCTCCATATGCTATTTCACGAAGTAACCTGGGCGAGGGAACCTACAAGGTATCGGTAAGCGATGCCAGTGGGTGCCAGCAAGTCTTTTCGTACAGCATTACCGAACCAGGCCTGTTGACCGTATCGGCAGGTTCGGTAACCAACGCCAGTTGCTTCGGAGGTGATGACGGAGCGCTGACGGTGAGTGTATCGGGCGGAACCTCTCCGTACAGCTACCTGTGGAATACGGACGGCACCACTTCAACCCTGAGTGGTCTGACAGCCGGAACCTACCAGGTAACGGTTACCGATGCCAGTAGCTGCACCGGTTCCCTTATCATAAGCATTACTGAACCCACTGCCCTGGTTGCTACCGGTGGGGCTAACAACGTCACTACCTGCGGAGCCAGTGATGGTTCCATCGCCATATCCATAAGCGGCGGTACACCCGATTATACCTATGCATGGGATGATAACGGACCATCCGGTAGCTTAAACAGCGCTCCATATGCTATTTCACGAAGTAACCTGGGCGAGGGAACCTACAAGGTATCGGTAAGCGATGCCAGTGGGTGCCAGCAAGTCTTTTCGTACAGCATTACCGAACCAGGCCTGCTGACCGTATCGGCAGGTTCGGTAACCAACGCCAGTTGCTTCGGAGGTGATGACGGAGCGCTGACGGTGAGCGTATCGGGCGGAACCTCTCCGTACAGCTATATATGGAATACGGACGGCACCACTTCAACCCTGAGTGGTCTGACAGCCGGAACCTACCAGGTAACGGTTACCGATGCCAGTAGCTGCACCGGTTCCCTTATCATAAGCATTACTGAACCCACTGCCCTGGTTGCTACCGGTGGGGCTAACAACGTCACTACCTGCGGAGCCAGTGATGGTTCCATCGCCATATCCATAAGCGGCGGTACACCCGATTATACCTATGCATGGGATGATAACGGACCATCCGGTAGCTTAAACAGCGCTCCATATGCTATTTCACGAAGTAACCTGGGCGAGGGAACCTACAAGGTATCGGTAAGCGATGCCAGTGGGTGCCAGCAAGTCTTTTCGTACAGCATTACCGAACCAGGCCTGCTGACCGTATCGGCAGGTTCGGTAACCAACGCCAGTTGCTTCGGAGGTGATGACGGAGCGCTGACGGTGAGCGTATCGGGCGGAACCTCTCCGTACAGCTATATATGGAATACTGCGCACACCACCTCAGCCCTGAGTAACCTGACAGCCGGAACCTACCAGGTAACGGTTACCGATGCCAGTAGCTGCACCGGTTCCCTTATCATAAGCATTACTGAACCCACTGCCCTGGTTGCTACCGGTGGGGCTAACAACGTCACTACCTGTGGAGCCAGTGATGGTTCCATCGCCATATCCATCAGCGGCGGTACACCCGATTATACCTATGCATGGGATGATAACGGACCATCCGGTAGCTTAAACAGCGCTCCATATGCTATTTCACGAAGTAACCTGGGCGAGGGAACCTACAAGGTATCGGTAAGCGATGCCAGTGGGTGCCAGCAAGTCTTTTCGTACAGCATTACCGAACCAGGCCTGTTGACCGTATCGGCAGGTTCGGTAACCAACGCCAGTTGCTTCGGAGGTGATGACGGAGCGCTGACGGTGAGCGTATCGGGCGGAACCTCTCCGTACAGCTACCTGTGGAATACGGACGGCACCACTTCAACCCTGAGTAGTCTGACAGCCGGAACCTACCAGGTAACGGTTACCGATGCCAGTAGCTGCACCGGTTCCCTTATCATAAGCATTACTGAACCCACTGCCCTGGTTGCTACCGGTGGGGCTAACAACGTCACTACCTGCGGAGCCAGTGATGGTTCCATCGCCATATCCATCAGCGGCGGTACACCCGATTATACCTATGCATGGGATGATAACGGACCATCCGGTAGCTTAAACAGCGCTCCATATGCTATTTCACGAAGTAACCTGGGCGAGGGAACCTACAAGGTATCGGTAAGCGATGCCAGTGGGTGCCAGCAAGTCTTTTCGTACAGCATTACCGAACCAGGCCTGTTGACCGTATCGGCAGGTTCGGTAACCCAGGTAAGTTGCTTCGGAGGTGATGACGGAGCGCTGACGGTGAGCGTATCGGGCGGAACCTCTCCGTACAGCTACCTGTGGAATACGGACGGCACCACTTCAACCCTGAGTAACCTGACAGCCGGAACCTACCAGGTAACGGTTACCGATGCCAGTAGCTGCACCGGTTCCCTTATCATAAGCATTACTGAACCCACTGCCCTGGTTGCTACCGGTGGGGCTAACAACGTCACTACCTGTGGAGCCAGTGATGGTGCCATCGCCATATCCATCAGCGGCGGTACACCCGATTATACCTATGCATGGGATGATAACGGACCATCCGGTAGCTTAAACAGCGCTCCATATGCTATTTCACGAAGTAACCTGGGCGAGGGAACCTACAAGGTATCGGTAAGCGATGCCAGTGGGTGCCAGCAAGTCTTTTCGTACAGCATTACCGAACCAGGCCTGTTGACCGTATCGGCAGGTTCGGTAACCAACGCCAGTTGCTTCGGAGGTGATGACGGAGCGCTGACGGTGAGCGTATCGGGCGGAACCTCTCCGTACAGCTACCTGTGGAATACGGACGGCACCACTTCAACCCTGAGTAACCTGACAGCCGGAACCTACCAGGTAACGGTTACCGATGCCAGTAGCTGCACCGGTTCCCTTATCATAAGCATTACTGAACCCACTGCCCTGGTTGCTACCGGTGGGGCTAACAACGTCACTACCTGTGGAGCCAGTGATGGTGCCATCGCCATATCCATCAGCGGCGGTACACCCGATTATACCTATGCATGGGATGATAACGGACCATCCGGTAGCTTAAACAGCGCTCCATATGCTATTTCACGAAGTAACCTGGGCGAGGGAACCTACAAGGTATCGGTAAGCGATGCCAGTGGGTGCCAGCAAGTCTTTTCGTACAGCATTACCGAACCAGGCCTGTTGACCGTATCGGCAGGTTCGGTAACCAACGCCAGTTGCTTCGGAGGTGATGACGGAGCGCTGACGGTGAGCGTATCGGGCGGAACCTCTCCGTACAGCTACCTGTGGAATACGGACGGCACCACTTCAACCCTGAGTAACCTGACAGCCGGAACCTACCAGGTAACGGTTACCGATGCCAGTAGCTGCACCGGTTCCCTTATCATAAGCATTACTGAACCCACTGCCCTGGTTGCTACCGGTGGGGCTAACAACGTCACTACCTGCGGAGCCAGTGATGGTTCCATCGCCATATCCATAAGCGGCGGTACACCCGATTATACCTATGCATGGGATGATAACGGACCATCCGGTAGCTTAAACAGCGCTCCATATGCTATTTCACGAAGTAACCTGGGCGAGGGAACCTACAAGGTATCGGTAAGCGATGCCAGTGGGTGCCAGCAAGTCTTTTCGTACAGCATTACCGAACCAGGCCTGTTGACCGTATCGGCAGGTTCGGTAACCAACGCCAGTTGCTTCGGAGGTGATGACGGAGCGCTGACGGTGAGCGTATCGGGCGGAACCTCTCCGTACAGCTACCTGTGGAATACGGACGGCACCACTTCAACCCTGAGTAACCTGACAGCCGGAACCTACCAGGTAACGGTTACCGATGCCAGTAGCTGCACCGGTTCCCTTATCATAAGCATTACTGAACCCACTGCCCTGGTTGCTACCGGTGGGGCTAACAACGTCACTACCTGCGGAGCCAGTGATGGTTCCATCGCCATATCCATCAGCGGCGGTACACCCGATTATACCTATGCATGGGATGATAACGGACCATCCGGTAGCTTAAACAGCGCTCCATATGCTATTTCACGAAGTAACCTGGGCGAGGGAACCTACAAGGTATCGGTAAGCGATGCCAGTGGGTGCCAGCAAGTCTTTTCGTACAGCATTACCGAACCAGGCCTGTTGACCGTATCGGCAGGTTCGGTAACCAACGCCAGTTGCTTCGGAGGTGATGACGGAGCGCTGACGGTGAGCGTATCGGGCGGAACCTCTCCGTACAGCTACCTGTGGAATACGGACGGCACCACTTCAACCCTGAGTAACCTGACAGCCGGAACCTACCAGGTAACGGTTACCGATGCCAGTAGCTGCACCGGTTCCCTTATCATAAGCATTACTGAACCCACTGCCCTGGTTGCTACCGGTGGGGCTAACAACGTCACTACCTGTGGAGCCAGTGATGGTGCCATCGCCATATCCATCAGCGGCGGTACACCCGATTATACCTATGCATGGGATGATAACGGACCATCCGGTAGCTTAAACAGCGCTCCATATGCTATTTCACGAAGTAACCTGGGCGAGGGAACCTACAAGGTATCGGTAAGCGATGCCAGTGGGTGCCAGCAAGTCTTTTCGTACAGCATTACCGAACCAGGCCTGTTGACCGTATCGGCAGGTTCGGTAACCAACGCCAGTTGCTTCGGAGGTGATGACGGAGCGCTGACGGTGAGCGTATCGGGCGGAACCTCTCCGTACAGCTACCTGTGGAATACGGACGGCACCACTTCAACCCTGAGTGGTCTGACAGCCGGAACCTACCAGGTAACGGTTACCGATGCCAGTAGCTGCACCGGTTCCCTTATCATAAGCATTACTGAACCCACTGCCCTGGTTGCTACCGGTGGGGCTAACAACGTCACTACCTGTGGAGCCAGTGATGGTGCCATCGCCATATCCATCAGCGGCGGTACACCCGGTTATACCTATGCATGGGATGATAACGGACCATCCGGTAGCTTAAACAGCGCTCCATATGCTATTTCACGAAGTAACCTGGGCGAGGGAACCTACAAGGTATCGGTAAGCGATGCCAGTGGGTGCCAGCAAGTCTTTTCGTACAGCATTACCGAACCAGGCCTGTTGACCGTATCGGCAGGTTCGGTAACCAACGCCAGTTGCTTCGGAGGTGATGACGGAGCGCTGACGGTGAGCGTATCGGGCGGAACCTCTCCGTACAGCTACCTGTGGAATACGGACGGCACCACTTCAACCCTGAGTGGTCTGACAGCCGGAACCTACCAGGTAACGGTTACCGATGCCAGTAGCTGCACCGGTTCCCTTATCATAAGCATTACTGAACCCACTGCCCTGGTTGCTACCGGTGGGGCTAACAACGTCACTACCTGCGGAGCCAGTGATGGTTCCATCGCCATATCCATAAGCGGCGGTACACCCGATTATACCTATGCATGGGATGATAACGGACCATCCGGTAGCTTAAACAGCGCTCCATATGCTATTTCACGAAGTAACCTGGGCGAGGGAACCTACAAGGTATCGGTAAGCGATGCCAGTGGGTGCCAGCAAGTCTTTTCGTACAGCATTACCGAACCAGGCCTGTTGACCGTATCGGCAGGTTCGGTAACCCAGGTAAGTTGCTTCGGAGGTGATGACGGAGCGCTGACGGTGAGCGTATCGGGCGGCACCTCTCCGTACAGCTACCTGTGGAATACGGACGGCACCACTTCAACCCTGAGTGGTCTGACAGCCGGAACCTACCAGGTAACGGTTACCGATGCCAGTAGCTGCACCGGTTCCCTTATCATAAGCATTACTGAACCCACTGCCCTGGTTGCTACCGGTGGGGCTAACAACGTCACTACCTGTGGAGCCAGTGATGGTGCCATCGCCATATCCATCAGCGGCGGTACACCCGATTATACCTATGCATGGGATGATAACGGACCATCCGGTAGCTTAAACAGCGCTCCATATGCTATTTCACGAAGTAACCTGGGCGAGGGAACCTACAAGGTATCGGTAAGCGATGCCAGTGGGTGCCAGCAAGTCTTTTCGTACAGCATTACCGAACCAGGCCTGTTGACCGTATCGGCAGGTTCGGTAACCCAGGTAAGTTGCTTCGGAGGTGATGACGGAGCGCTGACGGTGAGCGTATCGGGCGGAACCTCTCCGTACAGCTACCTGTGGAATACGGACGGCACCACTTCAACCCTGAGTAGTCTGACAGCCGGAACCTACCAGGTAACGGTTACCGATGCCAGTAGCTGCACCGGTTCCCTTATCATAAGCATTACTGAACCCACTGCCCTGGTTGCTACCGGTGGGGCTAACAACGTCACTACCTGTGGAGCCAGTGATGGTGCCATCGCCATATCCATCAGCGGCGGTACACCCGGTTATACCTATGCATGGGATGATAACGGACCATCCGGTAGCTTAAACAGCGCTCCATATGCTATTTCACGAAGTAACCTGGGCGAGGGAACCTACAAGGTATCGGTAAGCGATGCCAGTGGGTGCCAGCAAGTCTTTTCGTACAGCATTACCGAACCAGGCCTGTTGACCGTATCGGCAGGTTCGGTAACCAACGCCAGTTGCTTCGGAGGTGATGACGGAGCGCTGACGGTGAGCGTATCGGGCGGAACCTCTCCGTACAGCTACCTGTGGAATACGGACGGCACCACTTCAACCCTGAGTGGTCTGACAGCCGGAACCTACCAGGTAACGGTTACCGATGCCAGTAGCTGCACCGGTTCCCTTATCATAAGCATTACTGAACCCACTGCCTTGGTTGCTACCGGTGGGGCTAACAACGTCACTACCTGCGGAGCCAGTGATGGTTCCATCGCCATATCCATAAGCGGCGGTACACCCGATTATACCTATGCATGGGATGATAACGGACCATCCGGTAGCTTAAACAGCGCTCCATATGCTATTTCACGAAGTAACCTGGGCGAGGGAACCTACAAGGTATCGGTAAGCGATGCCAGTGGGTGCCAGCAAGTCTTTTCGTACAGCATTACCGAACCAGGCCTGTTGACCGCATCAATAAATTCAGTAACCAACGTCAGTTGCTTCGGAGGTAATGGCGGAGCGCTCACTGTGAGCGTATCGGGCGGAACACCCGGCTATACCTATCTGTGGGATAACGGGCTTTCGGCCGGTACTTCACACAGCAATCTGAGTGCCGGAACCTACCGGATAACAGTTACGGACGCCAATGGCTGCACCCAGGCCCTTCCCGTGAACATCACCCAGCCCAGTGCAGCACTTACTGCTACTGCCAGCGGTGGGGTCACCAACGTATCCTGTTCCGGTGGCAGCGACGGAGCCATCAATCTAACCGTGACAGGAGGCAGCTCTCCGTACAGCTATCTGTGGAACACGGGAGATGCCACTTCAAGCCTGAGTGGTCTGACAGCCGGAACCTACCAGGTAACGGTTACCGATGCCAGTAGCTGCACCGGTTCCCTTACCGTAAGCATTACCGAGCCCGACCCGATTACCGTGACGTTCACTGTTCATGAGCAGGCGTTGTGGTGCAACAACATTCATGGGGGGCTTGGTTATGTAGTCAGCGGAGGAAGCGGTACTTACACTGATCAGGATTGGTTGAGGATAGATCAATTCTACGAAATTACGTGGTCATGGAATACCGCTACTGAAGGTGTTTTTAATGATTTTTTTGGAGAATTCATTGGACGCCCGCTTGTTGTAACCATAACAGATTCTCAAGGATGTACCGGTACATCAGATACGATAACCGTATCTGCAGCGCCGCCTTTAAACGTTACCTCAAGCCTCTGCAGCAGTGTTGGTCAGATCAATAGCCTGAGTATTACCGTAAGTGGTGGTGGTTTCATCCCCTACTCGTATCTGTGGGACAATGGATCAACCACTCCGCAAATCGATAATTTGCAACCGGGAACCTATACGGTAACGATAACCCAGAACGATGCTGAACTTCTTGATACCGATGGGGTCTTTGGTGTCTGTGATACTGTTATAAGCTACACTATTCCTGCTACAGATCTGGCCCCCTTAACGGTGTCGCTGGAGTCTGCAACCAACGCTACTTGCTATGGAGCCGATAACGGATCAATTAATGTAAACGTATCGGGAGGGGTCCCTCCTTATTCCTACTCATGGGTCAGAGACCCACAGGCAGGCTTTACTGATCCGGGTACGAAAGATCTGTCGGGATTAGGGCCAGGCGTTTACACCCTTGTTGTAACTAATGCTAATCACTGTACGCAAGCCTTTTCCCATACCATTACCGAGCCGGAGGCCCTGACCGTATCGGCAGGTTCGGTAACCCAGGTAAGTTGTTTCGGGGGTAGCGACGGGGTCCTGACCCTGACTGTTTTGGGCGGGACCTCTCCGTACAGCTATATATGGAATACTGCGCACACCACCTCAACCCTGAGTGGTCTGACAGCCGGAACCTACCGGGTAACGGTAAGCGACAATACCGGCTGTACCCAGTCCCTTGCACTAAACATTACTGAACCCACTGCCCTGGTTGCTACCGGTGGGGCTAGCAACGTCACTACCTGTGGAGCCAGTGATGGTTCCATCGACATAACTATCAGCGGCGGTACGCCCGATTATACCTATGCATGGGATGATAACGGACCATCCGGTAGCTTAAACAGCGCTCCATATGCTATTTCACGAAGTAACCTGGGCGAGGGAACCTACCAGGTATCGGTAAGCGATGCCAGTGGCTGCCAGCAAGTCTTTTCGTACATCATTACCGAACCAGGCCTGCTGACCGTATCGGCAGGTTCGGTAACCCAGGTAAGTTGCTTCGGAGGTGATGACGGAGCGCTGACGGTGAGCGTATCGGGCGGAACCTCTCCGTACAGCTACCTGTGGAATACGGACGGCACCACTTCAACCCTGAGTGGTCTGACAGCCGGAACCTACCAGGTAACGGTTACCGATGCCAGTAGCTGCACCGGTTCCCTTATCATAAGCATTACTGAACCCACTGCCCTGGTTGCTACCGGTGGGCCAGCGAACATCAGCTGTCAGGGAGCAAACGACGGGTCCACCAATGTAACCGTGACGGGCGGCAGCTCTCCGTACAGCTACCTGTGGGACACGGGGGGTACCACCTCAACCCTGAGTAACCTGACAGCCGGAACCTACCGGGTAACGGTAAGCGATAATGCCGGATGTACCCAGTCCCTTGCACTAAGCATTACCGAGCCAGATGCCCTGGTCGTTACCGGTGGGACAATGAACAGCTGTCATGGATCAAATGACGGATCCACCACTCTGACCATATCGGGTGGCACCACTCCATACAGCTACTCATGGAACACAGGAGGTACCACCTCAACCCTGAGTAACCTGACAGCCGGAACCTACCGGGTAACGGTAAGTGACAATGCCGGATGTACCCAGTTCCTTGCACTAAGCATTACTGAGCTTGCCCCGATTACCGTGACGTTCACTGCTCATGAGCAGGCATTGTGGTGCGATAACGATCGGGGGCAGCTTATTTATGTGGTCAGCGGAGGAAGCGGTATATACGCTGATCAGGATTGGTTGAGGATAGATCTAGATGGCCGAGAAAGTACGTGGCCATGGAATACTGTTGATGAAGGTGTTTTTACTGATGTGTTTGGAGGACTCATTGGACAACAGTTTACTGTAACCATAACGGATTCTCAAGGATGTACCGGTACATCAGATACGATAACCATATCTGCAGCGCCGCCTTTAAACGTTACCTCAAGCCTCTGCAGCAGCGTTGGTCAGATCAATAGCCTGAGTATTACCGTAAGTGGTGGTGGCATCAACCCCTACTCGTATCTATGGGACAATGGGGCAACCACTCCGCAAATCGATAATTTACAACCGGGAACCTATACGGTAACGATAACCCAGACTGATACCACTGGGATCATTGATGATGTCTGTGATACTATTATAAGCTACACTATTCCTGCTACAGATCTGGCCCCCTTAACGGTGTCGCTGGAGTCTGCAACCAACGCTACTTGCTATGGAGCCGATAACGGATCAATTGATGTAACGGTATCGGGAGGGGTCCCTCCCTATTCCTACTCATGGGTCAGAGACCCACAGGCAGGCTTTACTGATCCGGGTACGGAAGATCTGTCGGGATTGGGGCCAGGCGTTTACACCCTTGTTGTAACTAATGCTAATCACTGTACGCAAGCCTTTTCCCATACCATTACCGAGCCGGAGGCCCTGACCGTATCGGCAGGTTTGGTAACCCAGGTAAGTTGCTTCGGAGGTGATGACGGAGCGCTGACGGTGAGCGTATCGGGCGGAACCTCTCCGTACAGCTATATATGGAATACTGCGCACACCACCTCAGCCCTGAGTAACCTGACAGCCGGAACCTACCGAATAACGGTAAGCGACAATGCCGGCTGTACCCAGTCCCTTGCACTAAACATTACCGAGCCAGGTGCCCTGGTTGCTAGCGGTGGGGCTAGCAACGTCACTACCTGTGGAGCCAGTGATGGTTCCATCGACATATCTATAAGTGGCGGTACACCCGATTATACCTATGCATGGGATGATAACGGACCATCCGGTAGCTTAAACAGCGCTCCATATGCTATTTCACGAAGTAACCTGGACGAGGGAACCTACAAGGTATCGGTAAGCGATGCCAGTGGCTGCCAGCAAGTCTTTTCGTACAGCATTATCGAACCAGGCCTGTTGACCGCATCAATAAGTTCGGTAACCAACGTCAGTTGCTTCGGAGGTAATGACGGAACGCTGACTGTGAGCGTATCGGGCGGAACACCCGGCTATACCTATATGTGGGATAACGGGCTTTCGGCTGGTACTTCACACAGCAATTTGAGTGTCGGAACCTATCGGATAACGGTTACGGATGCCAATGGATGTACCCAGTCCCTTTCCGTGAACATCACCCAGCCCGGTGGTGCAGCACTTACTGCTAACGGTGTGGTTACCAACATTAACTGCAATGGAGCAAACGACGGAGCCATTGATGTAACTGTGTTGGGAGGCACCACTCCCTATACCTACGACTGGAGCAGCTCGCAGGCAGGATTTACTAATCAGGCTACGGAGGACCTGTCGGCACTGGGGCCGGGAACCTACACCCTTGACGTAACGGATGCTGCAGGATGTACCCTGAACGTTTCATATACCATTACCCAGCCCGCTGCAGCACTTTCTGCTAACGGTGTGGTTACCAACATTAACTGCAATGGAGCAAACGACGGAGCCATTGATGTAACTGTGTTGGGAGGCACCACTCCCTATACCTACGACTGGAGCAGCTCGCAGGCAGGATTTACTAATCAGGCTACGGAGGACCTGTCGGCACTGGGGCCGGGAACCTACACCCTTGACGTAACGGATGCTGCAGGATGTACCCTGAACGTTTCATATACCATTACCCAGCCCGCTGCAGCACTTTCTGCTAACGGTGTGGTTACCAACATTAACTGCAATGGAGCAAACGACGGAGCCATTGATGTAACTGTGTTGGGAGGCACCACTCCCTATACCTACGACTGGAGCAGCTCGCAGGCAGGATTTACTAATCAGGCTACGGAGGACCTGTCGGCACTGGGGCCGGGAACCTACACCCTTGACGTAACGGATGCTGCAGGATGTACCCTGAACGTTTCATATACCATTACCCAGCCCGCTGCAGCACTTTCTGCTAACGGTGTGGTTACCAACATTAACTGCAATGGAGCAAACGACGGAGCCATTGATGTAACTGTGTTGGGAGGCACCACTCCCTATACCTACGACTGGAGCAGCTCGCAGGCAGGATTTACTAATCAGGCTACGGAGGACCTGTCGGCACTGGGGCCGGGAACCTACACCCTTGACGTAACGGATGCTGCAGGATGTACCCTGAACGTTTCATATACCATTATCCAGCCCGCTGCAGCACTTTCTGCTAACGGTGTGGTTACCAACATTAACTGCAATGGAGCAAACGACGGAGCCATTGATGTAACTGTGTTGGGAGGCACCACTCCCTATACCTACGACTGGAGCAGCTCGCAGGCAGGATTTACTAATCAGGCTACGGAGGACCTGTCGGCACTGGGGCCGGGAACCTACACCCTTGACGTAACGGATGCTGCAGGATGTACCCTGAACGTTTCATATACCATTACCCAGCCCGCTGCAGCACTTTCTGCTAACGGTGTGGTTACCAACATTAACTGCAATGGAGCAAACGACGGAGCCATTGATGTAACTGTGTTGGGAGGCACCACTCCCTATACCTACGACTGGAGCAGCTCGCAGGCAGGATTTACTAATCAGGCTACGGAGGACCTGTCGGCACTGGGGCCGGGAACCTACACCCTTGACGTAACGGATGCTGCAGGATGTACCCTGAACGTTTCATATACCATTACCCAGCCCGCTGCAGCACTTTCTGCTAACGGTGTGGTTACCAACATTAACTGCAATGGAGCAAACGACGGAGCCATTGATGTAACTGTGTTGGGAGGCACCACTCCCTATACCTACGACTGGAGCAGCTCGCAGGCAGGATTTACTAATCAGGCTACGGAGGACCTGTCGGCACTGGGGCCGGGAACCTACACCCTTGACGTAACGGATGCTGCAGGATGTACCCTGAACGTTTCATATACCATTACCCAGCCCGCTGCAGCACTTTCTGCTAACGGTGTGGTTACCAACATTAACTGCAATGGAGCAAACGACGGAGCCATTGATGTAACTGTGTTGGGAGGCACCACTCCCTATACCTACGACTGGAGCAGCTCGCAGGCAGGATTTACTAATCAGGCTACGGAGGACCTGTCGGCACTGGGGCCGGGAACCTACACCCTTGACGTAACGGATGCTGCAGGATGTACCCTGAACGTTTCATATACCATTACCCAGCCCGCTGCAGCACTTTCTGCTAACGGTGTGGTTACCAACATTAACTGCAATGGAGCAAACGACGGAGCCATTGATGTAACTGTGTTGGGAGGCACCACTCCCTATACCTACGACTGGAGCAGCTCGCAGGCAGGATTTACTAATCAGGCTACGGAGGACCTGTCGGCACTGGGGCCGGGAACCTACACCCTTGACGTAACGGATGCTGCAGGATGTACCCTGAACGTTTCATATACCATTACCCAGCCCGCTGCAGCACTTTCTGCTAACGGTGTGGTTACCAACATTAACTGCAATGGAGCAAACGACGGAGCCATTGATGTAACTGTGTTGGGAGGCACCACTCCCTATACCTACGACTGGAGCAGCTCGCAGGCAGGATTTACTAATCAGGCTACGGAGGACCTGTCGGCACTGGGGCCGGGAACCTACACCCTTGACGTAACGGATGCTGCGGGATGTACCCTGAACGTTTCATATACCATTACCCAGCCCGCTGCAGCACTTTCTGCTAACGGTGTGGTTACCAACATTAACTGCAATGGAGCAAACGACGGAGCCATTGATGTAACTGTGTTGGGAGGCACCACTCCCTATACCTACGACTGGAGCAGCTCGCAGGCAGGATTTACTAATCAGGCTACGGAGGACCTGTCGGCACTGGGGCCGGGAACCTACACCCTTGACGTAACGGATGCTGCGGGATGTACCCTGAACGTTTCATATACCATTACCCAGCCCAGTGCAGCACTTTCTGCTAACGGTGTGGTTACCAACATTAACTGCAATGGAGCAAACGACGGAGCCATTGATGTAACTGTGTTGGGAGGCACCACTCCCTATACCTACGACTGGAGCAGCTCGCAGGCAGGATTTACTAATCAGGCTACGGAGGACCTGTCGGCACTGGGGCCGGGAACCTACACCCTTGACGTAACGGATGCTGCGGGATGTACCCTGAACGTTTCATATACCATTACCCAGCCCGCTGCAGCACTTTCTGCTAACGGTGTGGTTACCAACATTAACTGCAATGGAGCAAACGACGGAGCCATTGATGTAACTGTGTTGGGAGGCACCACTCCCTATACCTACGACTGGAGCAGCTCGCAGGCAGGATTTACTAATCAGGCTACGGAGGACCTGTCGGCACTGGGGCCGGGAACCTACACCCTTGACGTAACGGATGCTGCAGGATGTACCCTGAACGTTTCATATACCATTACCCAGCCCGCTGCAGCACTTTCTGCTAACGGTGTGGTTACCAACATTAACTGCAATGGAGCAAACGACGGAGCCATTGATGTAACTGTGTTGGGAGGCGCCACTCCCTATACCTACGACTGGAGCAGCTCGCAGGCAGGATTTACTAATCAGGCTACGGAGGACCTGTCGGCACTGGGGCCGGGAACCTACACCCTTGACGTAACGGATGCTGCAGGATGTACCCTGAACGTTTCATATACCATTACCCAGCCCGCTGCAGCACTTTCTGCTAACGGTGTGGTTACCAACATTAACTGCAATGGAGCAAACGACGGAGCCATTGATGTAACTGTGTTGGGAGGCACCACTCCCTATACCTACGACTGGAGCAGCTCGCAGGCAGGATTTACTAATCAGGCTACGGAGGACCTGTCGGCACTGGGGCCGGGAACCTACACCCTTGACGTAACGGATGCTGCAGGATGTACCCTGAACGTTTCATATACCATTACCCAGCCCGCTGCAGCACTTTCTGCTAACGGTGTGGTTACCAACATTAACTGCAATGGAGCAAACGACGGAGCCATTGATGTAACTGTGTTGGGAGGCACCACTCCCTATACCTACGACTGGAGCAGCTCGCAGGCAGGATTTACTAATCAGGCTACGGAGGACCTGTCGGCACTGGGGCCGGGAACCTACACCCTTGACGTAACGGATGCTGCAGGATGTACCCTGAACGTTTCATATACCATTACCCAGCCCGCTGCAGCACTTTCTGCTAACGGTGTGGTTACCAACATTAACTGCAATGGAGCAAACGACGGAGCCATTGATGTAACTGTGTTGGGAGGCACCACTCCCTATACCTACGACTGGAGCAGCTCGCAGGCAGGATTTACTAATCAGGCTACGGAGGACCTGTCGGCACTGGGGCCGGGAACCTACACCCTTGACGTAACGGATGCTGCAGGATGTACCCTGAACGTTTCATATACCATTACCCAGCCCGCTGCAGCACTTTCTGCTAACGGTGTGGTCACCAACGTATCCTGTTTTGGTGGCAGCGACGGAGCCATTGATGTAACTGTGTTGGGAGGCGCCACTCCCTATACCTACGTCTGGAGCAGCTCGCAGGCAGGATTTACTAATCAGACTACGGAGGACCTGTCGGCACTGGGGCCAGGTACCTACGACCTTATTGTAACGGATGCCAATGGATGTACCCTGAACGTTTCATATACCATTACCCAGCCCGCTACAGCACTTTCTGCTAACGGTGTGGTCACCAACGTATCCTGTTTTGGTGGCAGCGACGGAGCCATCAATCTAACCGTGACAGGAGGCAGCTCTCCGTACAACTACCTGTGGAACATAGGGGGTACCACCTCAACCCTGAGTAACCTGACAGCCGGAACCTACCAGGTAACGGTAAGCGACAATGCCGGATGTACCCAGTCCCTTGCACTAAGCATTACCGAGCCAGATGCCCTGGTCGTTACCGGTGGGGCTACCAACGTCACTACCTGCGGAGCCAGCGATGGGTCCATTGCCATAACTGTCAGCGGTGGTACACCCGGTTATACCTATGCGTGGGATAACGGATCAACCGGTATTCTTAACAGCGCTCCATATACTATTTCACGCAATAACCTGGGCCCGGGAACCTATCAGGTGTCGGTAAGCGACGCCGACGGGTGCCAGCAAGTCTTTTCGTACATCATTACCGGACCAGGCCTGTTGACCGCATCAATAAGTTCGGTAACCAACGTAAGTTGTTTTGGAGGTAATGACGGGGCACTGTCTGTGAGTATCTCGGGTGGAAGCCCTCCGTACAGCTATCTGTGGAACACGGGAGATATTATTCCAGGTCTGAGCAACCTGACGGCCGGAACCTACCGGGTAACGGTAAGCGATAATGCCGGATGTACCCAGTCCCTTTCCGTGAACATCACCCAGCCCAGCGCCCTGATTGCTACTGGTGGGGCAGGCAACATCACTGCTTGCGGAGCCAGCGATGGGTCCATTGCCATAACCGTCAGCGGTGGTACACCCGATTATACCTATGCGTGGGATAACGGATCAACCGGTATTCTTAACAGCGCTCCATATACTATTTCACGCAATAACCTGGGCCCGGGAACCTATCAGGTGTCGGTAAGCGACGCCGACGGGTGCCAGCAAGTCTTTTCGTACATCATTACCGAACCAGGCCTGTTGACCGCATCAACAAGTTCGGTAACCAACGTAAGTTGTTTTGGAGGTAATGACGGGGCAGTGTCTGTGAGCGTCTCGGGTGGAAGCCCTCCGTACAGCCATCTGTGGAACACGGGAGATATTACTCCAGGGCTGAGCAACCTGTCAGCCGGGTCATACCAGGTAACGGTCACCGACGCTGGAGGCTGTACCCAGTCGTTTGCCTTGAACATTACCCAGCCCAGCGCCCTGATCGCTACCGGTGGAGCAATGGACATCAGCTGCTATGAAGCCAGCGACGGATCAATTGATGTATCGGTCTCAGGAGGTACTCCTAACTACACCTACTCCTGGAGCAGGGACCCGCAGGCAGGCTTTACTGATCCGGGCACAGAGGACCTGTCGGGATTGGAGCCGGGTATGTACACACTTACCGTAACCGACGATAATGGTTGTCCGGCTACCTTAATGTTCACCATTACCGAACCGGACTCTTTGACCGTATCGACAGGTTCCCTGACCGACGTAAGTTGTTTTGGAGGTAGTGACGGAGCAGTGTCTGTAAGTGTATCGGGCGGAAGCCCTCCGTACAGCTACCTGTGGAACACGGGTGATGTTACTCCAGGGCTGAGCAACCTGATGGCCGGGGCCTATCAGGTGACGGTCACCGATGCCAATGCTTGCCCAGGCAGTACCTTAATGTTCACCATTAGCGAACCAGACTCTTTGACCATATCAACAGGTTCCTTGACCGATGTAAGCTGTTTTGGAGGTAATGACGGGGCACTGTCTGTGAGTGTATCGGGCGGAACCTCTACTTACAGCTACCTGTGGAACACAGGGGATGTTACTCCAGGGCTGAGCAACCTGACAGCCGGAACCTACCAGGTAACGGTGACCGATGCTGCGGGATGTACCCAGTCGTCTGCCTTGAACATTACCCAACCTGGTGCAGCACTTGCTGCTACCGGTGGAGCAACGGACATTAGCTGTCATGGAGCCAGCAACGGGTTCATTGATGTAACCGTATCAGGCGGCACCACTCCATACAGTTATCTGTGGAACACAGGGGGTACCACCTCAAACCTGAGTAACCTGACAGCCGGAACGTACCAGGTAACGGTTACCGATGCCAATGCTTGCCCGGGTAGTACTTTAATGTTCACCATTAGCGAACCAGCCTCTTTGACCGTATCGACAGGTTCCCTGACCGACGTAAGCTGTTTTGGCGGTAATGACGGGGCACTGTCTGTAAGTGTCTCGGGTGGAATCCCTCCATACAGCTACCTGTGGAACACGGGGGATGTTACTCCAGGGCTGAGCAACCTGACAGCCGGGTCCTATCAGGTAACGGTGACTGATGATGTGGGGTGTACCCAATCGTCTACGGTGAACATTACCCAGCCTAGTGCAGCACTTGCTGCTACCGGTGGAGCAATGGACATTAGCTGTCATGGGGCCAGCGACGGATCCATTGATGTAACCGTATCGGGCGGAACCTCTCCGTATAGCTATTTGTGGAACACAGGGGGTACCACCTCAAACCTGAGTAACCTGATAGCCGGAACGTACCAGGTAACAGTTACCGATGCCAATGCCTGCCTGGGTAGTACCTTAATGTTCACCATTACCGAGCCAGACTCTTTGACTGTATCGACAGGTTCCTTGACCAACGTAAGCTGTCTTGGCGGTAATGACGGGGCACTGTCCATGAGCGTCTCGGGCGGAACCTCTCCATACAGCTATCTGTGGAACACGGGGGATGTTACTCCAGGGCTGAGCAACCTGACAGCCGGGTCCTATCAGGTAACGGTGACCGATGATGTGGGGTGTACCCAATCGTCTACGGTGAACATTACCCAACCCGGTGCAGTACTTGCTACTGCCATTGGAGCAATGGACATCAGCTGTCATGGAGCCAGCGACGGATCCATTGACGTAACCGTATCGGGCGGGACCCCTCCGTACAGCTACCTGTGGAACACGGGAGATAGCACTTCAAGTCTGAGCAATCTAGCGGCCGGAACCTACCAGGTAACGGTCACCGATGCCAGCGGATGTGTTGCCGATAACCAGGTCGTTATTACCGAACCGGCTGTACTGGATGTCACGGTGGTCATTGTTCACCCTGACGGGGCAGTTGCCAATGTAACGGGTGGAATCCCTCCCTACACCTACTTATGGAGCACGAACCCTCCTCAAACCACGCCAACAGTAACAGGATTGCCAAATGGCCTCTACACGGTTACGGTTACGGATGCCAATGGCTGTTCTGATATTGAGGATTTCATCATCAGCCTTGAAGAGCTGAACTTTGCCCGGCATATCAACCTGTATCCGAACCCGACAGCGGAGGAGGTCTTTATTGACTACGACTTCACCAATGAAATGGATCTGGAGGTGACAGTGGTGAACCACCTGGGTCAGGTGATGCTGACGATCAGCGAGCCGAATGCGGTAAACGGTAAATTGCGTCTGGATGTCGTTGAGTGGGCCAATGGTGTCTACAGCGTGTTGTTCAGCAATGGAAGCCAAACCAGCAGTCGTCAGCTGGTAATTCAAAAATAAAAAAGGTCTACGCCCTTTTCTTAACAGCCTGGTGTTCCGGAAATTTATCCTCATTCGAAAATTAACCGATGAACATTTCATACAACTGGCTGTGTGATTATTTGAAGACGGATGAACCACTCAAAGAAATCGTGCGCCTGCTCACGGAAATTGGGCTTGAAGTGGAAAGCACGAAAGAGTTTGAATCGATACCAGGTGGACTCAGGGGCGTATACGTTGGAAAGGTGCTGACTTGCAAGCAACATCCGAACGCGGATCAACTGAAAGTTTGTACGGTGGATATTGGCATTGACGAGCCTCTGCAGATTGTCTGCGGGGCAGAAAATGTGGCGGCCGGACAAAAAGTACCGGTTGCGACGACCGGGGCCACGCTTCACCCGACCGATAGCGAAGAGTCCTTCAAGATCAAAAAAGTAAAACTTCGCGGAGCGTTTTCCATGGGTATGATCTGCAGTGAAAACGAACTCGGATTGGGCACAGATCACGAAAAGATCATGGTCCTAAAGGACAGTGCACGGGTGGGAGAAACGGCGACCGATCATTTCGGGGTTACAAACGATACAATAATCGGGATCGGACTTACCCCGAACCGAGCAGATGCCCTGTCACATTACGGTGTGGCACGTGACCTCTGTGCTTCCTTGCTGCGTTTTGGTAGAAAAGCGAAGTTGCAGTATCCGCGCAGCGAAGAGCTGCCTAAACGCCACAGCAGTTCTCCGATCCAGGTTGAAGTTCATGACACCTCCCGCGCACCTCGGTATGCCGGAGTGGTGCTCGAAAATATTCAGGTACAGTCGTCCCCGAAATGGTTAAAAAATCGCTTGAAGGCAGTCGGACTTTCACCGATCAATAACGTAGTGGACATCACGAACTATGTGCAGCTCGAATTGGGTCAGCCACTTCACGCTTTTGATGCAGCCAAAATCAAAGGGAGCAAGGTGATCGTCGGCACGGTGCCCAGAGGTACCAGGTTTACCACACTTGACGGAAAAGAGCGTAAGCTACATGAGCACGACCTCATGATCTGCGACGAGGAAGGAGGAATGTGTATTGCCGGAGTATTTGGAGGCATCGGATCGGGCGTGACCAATGAGACCACCAGCATTTTTCTCGAAAGTGCCTATTTTGACCCGGTGAGCATCCGCAGAACTGTGCGTCGTCACGGGTTGAACACCGAAGCCAGCTTTCGCTTTGAGCGAGGCATTGATCCGAATGCTGTGGTCAGGGCCCTGAAACGGGCCATCTTACTGATGGAAGAATTAGCCGACGCAAAAGTGGCTTCAAATATAGTTGACCTGTATAATCAAAAGATCCCTAACCACCGTATTGAGCTGAAACTTGAGTATATGGATCGTGTCATCGGCGAAGTGATTGATCGCTCCTTGGTTCGCAATATCCTTGGTTGGCTCGACATCAAGATCGTAGACGAAGAAGAAGGATGCTGGGTGCTGGATGTGCCAGCCTACCGCGTTGACGTTACACGTGCAGCCGATGTTGTAGAGGAGATCCTCCGCATTTATGGCTACAACAACATTTCGGACAAAGGAAAAATGCTGATGAGCACAGCTCAACGTGGCCATCCTGATCTGCATCGGGCCGAAGAACTCGTTTGCGAAATGCTCTGCTCAAGCGGATTCCACCAAATGATAGCCAACAGCCTAACATCAGCTGATCATGGTGAAGATAAAGCCTATGACTTAGGTGAGGGCACCCACGCAGTGAGGATACTTAACCCACCTAGCTCCGGGCAGGCCGTAATGCGTCGTAGCTTGTTGCCGGGCGCACTGGAAGTCATTTCACACAACATCAAACACCAACGTTGCACCTTGTCATTGTTCGAATTTGGCCATGCATATTTTGAAGACACCAAAAGTTTTTACCGCGAGGAAGAATACCTCATGCTGATATTGACCGGCCCGCGGAGCGATGAACACTGGGCCACAGGCAAAACCGAAACTAGTTTCTTTCAGCTGAAATCGGCAGTGCATAAAGTACTGAAGCGTCTGGGACTTGATACAGACTCGTCGGAGCGTATCGGCAGGCATCCATATTACTCGGAGGGAATAGAACTGCAGGTGCGCGGTAAGAAAATTGGATTTATGGGCATGGTCCGCAGCGATCTGCTCCGAAAAGCCAATGTGGATCAGGTTGTGTATGCTGCCGAAATGCGTTGGGACCTATTGAAGCCGATGTTGGTAAACACGCGTATGCACTTCAGGGAATTGCCCAAATTCCCATCGGCTCGTCGTGATCTGGCTTTACTGGTCAACAAGGATGTACGCTTTAGGGATATCCGGGTTGCTGCTGAGCAGGCAGAACGAAAGTTGCTGCAAAAGATCGAACTGTTCGACGTGTATGAAGGAAAACAGCTACCTGATAAGAAAAAAAGTTACGCCGTATCCTTCGTTATGTGCCATCCTAATAAAACGCTGACCGATAAGGAAGTAGACAAAGCGATGAATAAGATCCAACTGGCCATTACCAAATCAACTGGCGCAGAGCTTCGCAAATAATTTTTTGGGCGCCCGATCCCTCATGCATTTGAAATTGCGAAGCAAAACGGTGCCACCTAAGCTAATGGGTATCTGAAGTATTCGGGCAAAGAATTCCGCCTCCAGGGGTCAGATCAGCTCAGGACCGGGTAAAATTTATCATGTGTAGCATAAATTTAGCCAGATTCTTTTATTTTTGACCCATTCAAACAAAAAAATACGACTATGAAAACGTTTTTTTTCATTCCGGCCTTGTGCGGGATATTCTGCTTTAGTGCGATTGCCCAGGACCTCCCGCAGCTGAGTCCGGCTGCCACGGTTTCCCAACGGGTTGGGCTGTCCGACTTCTCGATTGAATATTCTCGCCCAGGGGTCAAGGGCCGGGCCATCTTTGGTGACCTGGTTCCTTACGGAAAAGTATGGCGTACGGGTGCGAACAAGGCAAGCCTATTCACTGCTTCCACCGACTTTATGTTCGGCAGTGTCCAGGTGGAGGCCGGAACCTACAGCTTGTTCTCCATCCCCCGTGAGGATAATTGCGTACTGATCCTCAACTCTGAAACCGACCTTTGGGGTGCGGCAGATTATGACAGTTCCAGGGATGTAGCCCGATATACGGCCGAAGTCCGGAGAATGGATGTCAAAGAAATGAAGCTAGAACGAATGGAGTTCTGGTTCAGCGATATAACGGACGACGGTGATGCCAAATTGATCCTGATGTGGGACAACTACCGCGTATCTGTGCCCATTAAGGTGGAAGTACACAGGCGTGCGATGGAAAACATCAAAAATGCCCTGGCCTCTGAACCTACCTGGCGCACCTATCTAAATGCGGCGGGTTATTGCCTCAATAGTGGCCAGGACCTCATCAGGCAAGGGATTGAATGGGTGAACCAATCGCTGGCCGAAGGCGGAGATGAGATCTGGTATACCTATTGGCTCAAGGCAAAATTGTTGCATGCCGACGGACAGGCGGACAAAGCGAGGATGGTAGGAAAGGAGGCTATCCAAAAAGGTGAGGAAATAGCGAAAGCTGGGGGAAGTGAATTCAGTTACGGTCCGGAGCTTATGAAGCAAATGAGTGACTGGTGAGCCCCCAATGAGCATTGGATCCACAATATGAGTGTTAACCGGGTCTCCCTGAATAGTTGATCAGGGTCGCCAGCAGTACCACGGCGGTACATCCGAAAAAATTGTACCAGAGAAAACCCACCTCGTTTCCGAAGTGGAAATAGGTGAAAATAACGCCGGCCTCCCCAATAATAGCAGCAATAAATACGGGCGTGGCCCGTACAAACCTTAAAAAAAATCCGACCAAAAAAACGCCTAATACTGTTCCGTAAAAAAGCGATCCCAAAATATTTACGGCCTCAATCAGGTTTTCAAACAGGTTGGCATATACGGCAAAAAGCAAGGCAAACACACCCCATCCGATCGTCGACAACTTACTCACTATCAGGTAATGTCGCTGGCAGGCATTATCATTGACCAATCGCTTATAAAAATCAATCACCGTGGTGCTGGCCAGCGCATTTAGTTCACTTGACGTAGAACTCATGGCTGCGGAGAAGATCACCGCAAAAAGCAGTCCTACCAATCCGGTTGGCAAATAGGTCATCACCCAAGTGATGAAAACATAGTCGTAATCCCGGGTTTCCAGGTTTGGATCAATTTCTTTTACTGCAGCTTTGTACGCGCTTCTTACCTGCTGTAGCTGTAGCTGCAGCTGGTTCACACGGCCAGATGTCTTCCTGATGGCTATTTCATCATCGGCCCGCAGGGCCATCAGCAGCTCTTCCTGGGCCCCGCGCTTTTGCTCCCACACGAGGTCGTGCTCCAGATCAAGTGCGGCCAGCTTCGGGTTAAGTGGTGCGTTTTCGACCTGCGCCTGTGCGGCGCGATTAAAAAATACGGGGGGCTTTTCAAACTGATAAAAAACAAAAACCATAACGCCGGTGAACAAGATGAAGAACTGCATAGGTATTTTAAGCAAACCATTGAACATGAGACCCATGCGGCTTTCGGTAAGATTACGGCCACCCAGATAGCGCTGCACCTGCGACTGATCGGTGCCGAAATAACTCAGGAAAAGGAAAACCCCGCCGAAGATACCGGACCATATGGTATAGCGGTTGTTAAGGCCCAGTTCCGTATTGATTGCGTTCATGCGGCCCATGTAGCCGGCGATGTCGGTAGCTTCGGCAATACCTACTCCATCGGGTAGGTTTTTTAGCAGGAGCCCAAAGGCGATGAACATGCCCAACATGATAACGGCCATCTGCCATTTCTGGGTAAGGCCCACAGCCCGGGTTCCGCCTGAAACGGTATAGATGATCACCAGGATCCCGACAAATAAATTGGTAAGCGTGAGGTTCCAGCCCAGCATTGTTGAGAGGATAATTGCCGGTGCATAAATGGTGATCCCGGCTGCAAGACCGCGCTGTATCAAAAAAAGGAAGGCTGTAAGCAGCCGTGTTTTAAGGTCGAACCGGCTTTCCAGGTATTCGTAGGCAGTGTAGACCTTGAGCCTGTAGTATATGGGCAGTACGAAAGCCGATAGGATAACCATGGCAATCGGGAGCCCAATGTAAAACTGCACAAATTCCATCCCCGATTCGTAGGCCTTACCCGGCGTACTCAGGAAAGTGATTGCGGAGGCCTGCGTGGCCATGATCGAGAGGCCAATCGTAGTCCAGCGCATCTGATTGTCGCCTTTCAGGTACGAATTGAGCCCGCTCTGGCGACGTGTCTTCCAGGTTCCGTAAGCGACAATGGTCAGCAACGTTCCCAGGAGTATGATCCAGTCGATCGTTTCCATTAGCGGTACAACATGGTGATCCGGAAATAAATGATCACCTGCAGCACCATAATCCCGAGAACGAAAAAATATATGCGCGGCCAGGATCTGGATCCGGAAGGTTTTGAGATAGGGTCAGTCATTCCGCTTCGGTTCGTAACTCACCATATTCGCCAGCAGTCGGAAGGCTCCCGGCACTCCGGCCGGGATCTCGCGAAAAAAGGAAATTCCTGTATAAATGAAAGCGCCTTCACCGTATTCGGCTACGATCAGCGCCCCGTCTTTTGGATCCTCACCCTTGTCTGCCCACCGCAATAAGGCTGTATACTCCTCGCTCCATTTATTCGGGTAGTACAATCCGCGTTCCTGGACCCAATCCCGGAAATCGTCCTGCACGATCTCATTTGGCGAAGTCATGATCGGGTGTTCCGGTGCCAGAAATTCCACTTCGGAATATTCGTCGGTCACGCGGTCACGGCTCAGCGTAAAGGCATATGGACCCATATCGGCCGCATCCACCCCTCTGTTGGTATTGTATTGCACAATATAGTTTCCGCCCGCTTCCACGTACTCCATCAGCAGATCCTTCTGATGCTTAAGCCAGGGTAGCGTGTTGTAGGCCCGCACTCCGGCGACCACCGCCTGAAATGCGCTCAGGTCCACGGTAGAAATATTTGTTTCGTTAAGCATCACCACCTCGTAACCCAACTGGCTCAGTCCCGCCGGCACGTCATCACCGGCCCCCATGATGTAACCGATCCTGTCTCCCACGGTTGCCACCTCAATCCGCACCATTTTCACTTCGTTCCTTGGAAGCAGGATCTGGATCCCGATGTGCTCGTGACTGATCTCCCGGAACGCATACGTCATCGTATCAACACCCACGCACACCAAAGCACTCAGATAAGCCTGCGATGCCCTGGTATCGGGCGTTACTTCAAATTGTATCCTTTTTTCACTGCCTGCGGCAGGAAGGGTAACATCCGCCCGTTGAGGGCGCACCTTCCAGCCTTTCGGATAGCGCGGTTCCACAGTGGCTTCCTGCGCCTGGTTACTGTGGTTCTTCACGAGGACCTCCACCATGCGTGGGGCATCATTCGTGAAGATGTACGTGTCTTCGGTGTAGGTTGCCGTTACGGCCGGCAACACGTGCACGGGCCGATATAATTCACCGCGGACGCGATCGGTCCATTTGTATTTAACTGGTACCTGCAGGCTGATCGGCGCTCCTTCAATGTTGAAATAAAACCGGACCAGCATGGCAGGTGGGGTTTCAGGCCTTCCGATCAGAAGCTCATCCTCCACCTGAAAAACGCCCCGGTACCCTTTCCTCAACCAATAGGGATCCGAATAATGTGGTGGCACCATCCGTTTCAACGTTTTGTTATACACCCGATTGTTGGCCAATGTATCTGCCGGCTGAAGCCCTTCCATATTCTCTATCTGCACGCTTACCTGGGCATCGGACCGTTTGATGGCAGAGGCGTTGACTTCGATCGTTTCACCCGGACTTGCGGAATAGGTTTGGGCAATAGCTTCAGCATAGATGCCGGCGCAGGCCAGAATAATACGATCCAGCTCCTGTATCTTAAACGCCATATCGCGGTACCTGGCCTCCGATCCGATCAATTTCTTCCTGAGCTCCACCAGGGCAGGAATTGATCTTTCCGGCGCGAGCAGATCAAATCCGGTACAAATGGCAGACCACATTTCCTGTATCTGCTCCCCATGTTTCAGGTCGGACCACTTTCGCGGGATTCCCTGGAACAGATCGCCATTGGTGACCATGTCTCCCTGCATGTACTCCAGGTATTCCAGCCGCTCTCCCCTATCCCTGGATGATCCAAATCCCTGGCTCTTGTGCATAGAGCGACTTTCGGCGGCAATTTCCGTAAAACTCTGTCCCAGCAAGGCATGATAGCCCCCCACGTCAACGGTAATGATCTTTTCGTCTCCGGCCGCTACCCGATCCGGCAGATCGCGGAACCACCACGGGCTTGTGTTCCAATACAGGCGCGTCACCTGATGCACGGGCAAATCGCCCAATTCATCTATCATAAAATCCTTGTCGGCTGCGGCTTTCATAGCCTCCTCTGCCAGCATGGCTGAAGCGGTATGATGGCCGTGTCCGGCCCGGTCATTTGGCGGAAACCTCGTCACGATCACATCAGGCCGGAATTGTCGGATCACCCGAACGACATCGGCCAACACCTTATTCTTATCCCAGATCTCAAAGGCCTCTTCCGGATCCTTCGAATATCCAAAGTCCACCGCACGCGAAAAATACTGCTCACCCCGATCAATTTTGCGGGCCTCAAGCAATTCCTGCGTGCGGACCAATCCGAGCTCTGCTCCTTTTTCGGTACCGATCAAGTTTTGCCCGCCACCTCCGCGGGTCAACGATAAATATGCCGTTCGCAGGCAGGCCCCGTTGTCGAAATAGGTAATAAGTCGCGTATTCTCATCGTCCGGATGAGCGGCCAGATACAGCACGTGCCCCAGATGCCCAAACTTTTCCAGTTCCAGTCTGATCTCGCTGGAGCTCAGGTCGGTCCTCATCTCCTGTGCCTTGCCTATGTTGGTCAGCAGGCAGGGCAGCATGATAAAATAAAGCACTTTGGTGCGCATACCCAAGTGATAATATATTTTGAAAGGGTCTAAATTAGAAAAATTATTGCGCTTGTGAAAATAGGCATTATTATCTTTGGCTGAAATTGGGATTGATCTGCCGCTAATATGAAATACAACTTCCAAACTTTCCGGGGGGATCTGTTCAGTGGCATTACCGTTGCCATAGTGGGTCTGCCCCTGGCGCTTGCTTACGGGGCCATCTCGGGTTTGGGGGCCATTGCGGGTATGTATGGTGCCATTGCCGTGGGGTTCTTCACCGCAGTGTTTGGGGGCGCCCGATCCGTCATATCCAGTCCTACCGGACCGATGTCGGTGGCTATGGCGGTCATCATTACGAGCCACGCGGGCAGCCTGGCGGAGGCTTTCACCATCGCCATTATGGCGGGTTTGGTACAGGTAATAGTAGGTATAACCAGGATAGGCCGTTTTGTGGCCTACACGCCTTATTCCGTGATTTCCGGATTCATGTCTGGCATCGGAATTATAATCATATTGCTACAGACCCTTCCTTTTCTTGGCTCGCCCGGGGCATCAGGCCCACCCGCAAGCGTGATCTTTGCCTGGCCCGAGGCGCTTCAGAGCATTAACTTCAACGCGTTTTCCATTGCTGCCGTCACCCTTCTCGTAAGCATATTTTGGCCGAAACGTTTCCGAAAGTATCTACCTACCACATTGGCGGCTCTGATAGCCGGGACCCTTCTTAGCGCCTTATGGCTGCGGGGTGTACCAGTCATTGGTGAAGTGCCGACGGGTCTGCCACAGCTTCGGTTGCCGGATCTTTCCCTCAACTTTTTTGCCCGGGCCTTTCAACCGGCTTTGATCATCGGTCTTCTTGGCGCCATCGACAGTCTTCTCACCGCCTTGATCGCCGATTCCATGACCCGATCGATCCACAACCCGAATCGGGTGCTGATTGGCCAGGGTATTGGAAATATGATTGCGGGGTTGATCGGGGGGTTGCCCGGGGCCGGGTCCACCACCCCCACGGTGGTAAACATTCAGACGGGAGGCATCACCCGGCTTTCAGGAGTCTATTATTCGGTAATATTATTGGGTATTGTTCTTGGCCTTGGAAGATTCGTGGAAGCCATTCCCCATGCTGTTCTTGCCGGCATCCTGATGAAAGTCGGCTGGGACACCATTGACTGGCGTTTCATTACCCGCATATTCCGCATCCAGCGAGAACATCTCATTATCATGCTCGTCACTCTCGGACTCACCGTCTTCCTTGACCTGGTTACCGCCGTAGGTATCGGATTGATCGCCGCCGGAATGACCAGCGCCCGGGTTCTGGAACGTCTGGAACTGGACAGTGTCGTTTCCGTGCCGCTACTGGACCAGAGTTTTCTTTCCAGCAAACCTGAAGGGTCCGAGATGGATAATTTTTCCGCTCGTGTCGGTCTGGTAGGCCTCAGGGGGCGTTTTTCCGTGGCTTCCTCCACCAAACTGATCTCCACGATCAGCAAGGACATAGGAGAACATGAGGTCGTCATTTTTGACTTCACCGACACCGTCTACATGGACGACAGTGCCGCCCTGGTGGTGGAACACCTGATTGATTCCGCCATCGCCCAGGACACCGAATGCATCGTGATGGGGCTCTCGGGCTTGCCTGCCGCCACCCTTGGGGCCCTCAATGTTTTGCAGCGCGTTCCTGCCGACCGCATTGTCGGAAACCTGAACGAGGCAAGGGAAACCGCCAGGAGGTTACTCAATGCATAGCCGGTTACGGCCTATGGGTATTACTTTTTAGAACAAATTGTCGTACTTATTTGAAATAGTCATTACCTTAGGGGCCATTACACAAAATAAAACTACTATGAAACTGATCCGTACCACTACCCTGCTCACCTGTTGCATCGCCCTGAGCCCTGTTCTGGCACAGGAACGCTCCGCACAGCAGCTACACCTAAAAACTGGTGTCTACGATTGCCCGAATAACCTGGAAGCCTTTATTGATTTGCCCTATCGGGCCGATGAGCTCCGCAAGGGAGCCTACTACCGTATCATTCAGTTCAATGAGCTTCCCACCCCGAAAGAGCAGAGGGAAATGGTTGAGGCCGGGATCGAACTGAGGAGTTATGTCCCCTCCTACGCCTTCCAGGCACGGATCAGGTCGGATGCATCCCTGAACAAATTGAGTCACTGGGGAGCTCGAAGCGTGATGGAGATCGATCCACGATTCAAAATGACCCAGCCTCTGGCAAACAGGGATTTCCCGGCCCATGCCCTGGAGAGTGACGATCATATTTTGCTGAGCGTTCTCTACTATCCGGACTTTACAGCGGAAGAAGTCATAGCCTCCCTGGACCAAATCAATGCGCGCATACTGGGGCAATTCGCAGAACGAAACCAAATTGAACTTTCCGTACCGATAAACCGGTGGGAAGAGATCGCTGCCATGCCGGAGATCTTTTTCATTGAGGCCATTGATCCGACCCCGGAACCGGAGAACGACCGCGGTCGAACTAATCACCGGGTGAACTTTTATCAGAACGGTTCCACCCAGTACGGTGGATTCGATGGTTCAGGTATTGTGGTTGCAATGGGTGATGATGGCAGGATCGGACCACATATTGACTACCGGGGGCGGGTTGATCAACGTTATGCTTCCGGAAGTAGCGGAAATCACGGCGATCACGTTGCCGGAACCATTCTTGGAGCAGGAAACTACGATCCGGACGGGCGTGGAAATGCTCCCGGAGCCTATTTATTCACCTACCAGCCATTTATTAACGTAAACAACTCTTCATCGCACTATTACAGCCACCAGGTCCGCATCACATCCACTTCATACTCACTTGGCTGTAACACAGGCTATACTTCCTATGCGAGCTTTGCGGACCAAACGATCTACGACCATCCGGGGTTGATGCACGTGTTCAGTGCCGGAAATCAGGGGATCTGGACGGACTGTAACTATGGCGCCGGTCCTGGGTGGGGAAACGTGACAGGTGGGATCAAGGTCGGAAAAAACACGATCGCTGTTGGAAGTGTCCGATACAACGATGTCCTCTCCAACTTCAGTAGTCGAGGTCCGGCCGAAGACGGACGCATTAAGCCGGATGTGTGCGCTGTCGGAGCAAGCGTCTACTCCACCGTGGAGGGAAATAGCTACGCCACTTTCAGTGGAACTTCCATGTCCTGTCCGGGTGTGGCAGGAGTACTGGCCACCATGTACCATGCCTATAAGGAGACCAACAACGGTTCAGAGCCCACTTCCGACCTGATGAAAGGCATTTTAATGAATACCGCAGAGGACCTGGGTAATCCGGGGCCGGATTTCAGGTATGGATACGGTCGTGTAAATGCACGCCGGGCCCATAAGGCCATCACCGATCAGACCTTCTTCCGGGACTCCGTAGCACAGGGAGAGTCAGATATTTTTTATTTGACCGTTCCGGCAGGTATCGGAGAACTGAAGGTCATGCTCTACTGGAACGATGTTGAAGGAACACCTGCTGCACAGAATCCTTTGGTGAACAACCTGCAGCTGGTAGTCACCGATCCGAATAACGTGGACTATAACCCCTGGGTGCTGGATCATACCCCAATCGTTGCCAACCTCAATGCACCGGCAGTGCGTGCTGTGGACAGCCTGAACAATGCCGAGCAGGTCACACTTGATGATCCTGCCGCAGGCAGCTATACCCTTGCGGTGTCCGGAGCAACGGTACCAAATGGTCCGCAACGTTATGTGCTGGTGTATCAATACACACCTGAGGACGAGATCGTCCTGACCTTTCCCAATGGCGGAGCTGCCTTGCTGCCGAATTCGACAGAGGTTGTTCGGTGGGACGCCCTGAGCAACGGAACAGGCTTTACCCTGGATTACAGTGATGATAATGGAACAACCTGGAATACCATCGGAACAGCTGGTGCAAACCAGCGTTACAAAGACTGGAGCGTTCCGGGGCTTCTTGCCAGTGATGAAGTATTGGTGCGTGTGAGCCGTGGATCCGATTCGGACCAAAGTGACAGCACCAATACGGCTCTGCGTCGGGTTGAAAACTTTCAGGCTCAGTTGATCTGTCCGGACTTCATTTTCTTTACATGGGATCCTGTGCCTGGAGCCGCTTCCTATGAAATAATGCATCTGGATACAGCTTACATGCAGGTAGCAGGAACAGTAACCGATACTTTTGGTACTGTTTTACATCACACCTCTGCGGACCACTACTATACTATTCGCGCCGTAGGCGCCAACGGTGGAAAGGGAGAGCGTCGCGTTGCCCTTTTTATTTCGGCCGATACTCAGAATTGTGTGCTGGACCATGACATTGGACTAACGTTATTGTCGCCATTCCACGGTCCAAACCCAGGATGTGGGAATACCGGACAAGTTGAAGTTGCAGTGCGTGCGACCAATTTTGGGAACAACGATGTATTTGGATTGAGTCTGACCTATGGGCATGATGCGAACACGACCGTGACGGAGGCCTTTACCGATACCTTGCTGGCGGGGGAATCAAAGGAACTCGTTTTTGGTCAGACCATCACCTCAGGTGGAAGCAGTACCAATACTCTGGTGGTATATCGCAGTGATACCTTGGATCAAAATCTCTATAACGACACGGCGAAAGCGAGTTTCTATTTCCTGAGCCCGGATACAGTTATTATGTCGCCTTGGGCGGATAATCTGGAATCGTTTACGGCCTGCAGTACAACAAGCGATTGCGAAGCCACCGTTTGCTCCCTCCCGGGAGGATGGGTCAATTTGCCTAACGGTGCCAGTGATGACATTGACTGGAGAGCGAATTCTGGAGGTACCCCGTCATCAGGAACCGGGCCGGATCAGGATCATGATCCCGGGAACAGTACTGGAATGTACCTGTACCTGGAGGCATCAACCGAATGTCATTTTCAGGAAGCAGTGCTGTATTCTCCCTGTTTGATAGTACCGCCTTCAGGACCTATTGGGTTAGCTTATCGTTACCATATGAAAGGAGTTCATCAGGGTGAGCTGCATACGGATCTGGTCGTGAACGGACGCCTGTTTGAGGATGTTATTCCGGTCGTGGCCGGTAATCAGGGCTCTGCCTGGAACCTGGCATCTGTTGATTTAAATGCCTATTCAGGAGATACGGTGGTGGTGCGGTTGCGCGGGGTTACCGGTCCGGGCGCCCGATCGGATCTGGCTCTGGATGACTTCGTTATCGGAACGCCTTTGACAATATCGTTGGATTCTGCAACTCAGGTAAGTTGTTTTGGCAGTAATGACGGTGCGCTGGCTGTAACGGTATCAGGTGGAGTACCTCCCTATAGCTACTCGTGGAATAACGGGCACACCACCCCAAGCCTGAGCAACCTGACGGCCGGACAGTACCAATTGATCGTAACCGGAAGTGATGGGTTTCCGGTTGCCGCCATGTTCACCATTACCGAGCCGGACCTGCTGACCGTATCGACAAGTTCTGCAATAGAGACGATCTGTTTTTACGGCAGTAACGATACTTTATTCCTGACTGTATCGGGCGGAATACCTCCCTATAGTTATCTGTGGAACACCGGGCACACCACCTCAACCCTGACCAACCTGACGGCCAGGCAATACGCAGCGACCGTTACCGATGCTAATGGTTGTCAGCAGAGTATTACCACACTTGTAAACGGGATTTCTGTGACCGTGGAAATCCGAACTGATTACTGGCCGAAAGAAACGACCTGGGAAATCGTGGACTCACTCGGAAATATATTGCACTCAGGCGGGCCTTATTCCAACTCCGCTAAAAAATATCAGGAAACATTTTGTCTGGACCCCAGCTGCTTTGATTTTATCATCTACGATTCCTACGGCGACGGGATTTGTTGTTTATACGGCAACGGATATGTGAACCTGCTTGATTCCGCCGGTTTGGCCATTGCCTCACATAACGGTCAGTTCAGCAACCAGGCCACCCTGCCATTCTGCCTGATCAGCTGCCCGTTCTCCGTTAATGCCACGCCCACTGATCCAGGCTGCCACAACACTTCAGACGGATCCATCACGCTGATGCCCTCGGATGGAATACCTCCGTATAGCTACCTGTGGAACACCGGACACACCACCTCAGCCCTGACCAACCTGACGGCCGGTCAATACCAGGCAACCGTAACCGACGATGGCGGATGTCAGATGACCGAAAGGTTCACCCTTACCGATCCAGACCTGTTGACCGTATTGCCAGATTCTGCAACCAGGACAATTTGTTTTAACGGCAATAACGATGCTTTGGCCTTGACTGTATCGGGTGGAACACCTCCCTATAGTTACCTGTGGAACACCGGACACACCACCTCAACCCTGACCAACCTGACGGGCGGTCAATACCAGGCAACCGTAACCGATAACAATAATTGCCAGGGTATCGCCATGTATACCATTTTGGAGGAGATGTCTGTGACTGTGGAAATCCAAACCGATGATTACCCGCAAGAAACGACCTGGAAAATCGTGAACTCACTCGGAAACATATTGTACTCGGGCGGGCCCTATTCCAACCCCCGTAACAATTATCAGGAAACATTTTGTCCGGATCCCGGCTGTTTCGATTTTATTATCGACGATTCCTACGGCGATGGGATTTGCTGTTACTATGGTAGCGGATATGTGAACCTGCTTGATTCCGCCGGTTTGGTCATTGCCTCGCATAACGGTCAGTTCGGTAACCAGGCCACCGTGTCATTCTGCCTGGCCGATTGCCCGTTCTCCGTTAATGCCACGCTCACTGATCCAGCTTGCCATAACGCCTCAGACGGATCCATCATGCTGATGCCCTCGGATGGAATGCCTCCGTATAGCTACCTGTGGGAAACCGGACACACCACTTCAAACCCGACCAACCTGACCGCCGGGCAGTACCAGTTAACCGTAACCGACGATAACGGATGTCAGGTGATCGAAAGGTTCACCCTTACCGATCCAGACCTGTTGACCGTATTGCCAGATTCTGCAATCAGGACAATTTGTTTTAACGGCAATAACGATACTTTGGCCTTGACTGTATCGGGTGGAGCACCTCCCTATAGTTACCTGTGGAACACCGGAGACGCCACCTCAACCCTGACCAACCTGACGGGCGGTCAATACCAGGCAACCGTGACCGATAACAATAATTGCCAGGGTATCGCCATGTATACCATTTTAGAGGAAGTTTCTGTGACTGTGGAAATCCAAACCGATGATTACCCGGAAGAAACGACCTGGAAGATCGTGGACTCACTCGGAAACATATTGTACTCAGGCGGGCCTTATTTCAACCACCGTAACAATTATCAGGAAACATTTTGTCCGGATCCCGGCTGTTTCGATTTTATTATCGACGATTCATACGGCGACGGGATCTGCTGTGACTATGGTAGCGGATATGTGAACCTGCTTGATTCCGCCGGTTTGGTCATTGCCTCACATAACGGTCAGTTCGGTAACCAGGCCACCGTGTCATTCTGCCTGACCGACTGCCCGTTATTTGTTAATGCCACGCCCACTGATCCAACCTGCCACAGCGCCTCAGACGGATCCATCACGCTGACGCTCTCGGATGGAATGCCTCCGTATAGCTACCTGTGGAACACCGGACAAACCACTTCAACCCCGACCAACCTAGCCGCCGGGCAGTACCAGTTAACCGTAACCGACGATAACGGATGTCAGGCGATCGAAAGGTTCACCCTTACCGATCCAAACCTGTTGACCGTATCGTTTGCTGCAACCCACGTAAGTTCCTTTGGCGGTAATGACGGTGCACTGGCAGTGACAGTATCGGGTGGGACCCATCCCTATAGCTATTGGTGGACTACCGGGCACACCACTTCACAACTGACCAATCTGACGGCCGGTCCGTACCAGGTAACGGTAACCGATGCCAATAGTTGTCAGCAGGTTTTTTCCTACACCATTAACGAACTGTCAGACCCAATTGCCCCCGATAACAGTTCCCAAGATGGCGGCACAACAAACAACACAGAAACGGATGAAAGCCTGCCTTACAGTAGCAATGTATGGGAGATGGACTTTCCTCAGTCCATGCCAACAGTAACAGGATTGCCGAATGACACCTATACGGTTACTGATGCAAGTGAATATGCTGATAGTGCGCAAGTAATGGTTGCGGATATGGAAGGATCGGACTTTGTCCGACGCATTGATGTGTATCCGAACCCGGCAACCAGTGAGGTTTTTATTGACTACAACTTCACTGGTGAAGTGGATCTGGAGGTAACAGTGACGAGTAACCTGGGTCAGATTGTGCTGAAAACCCGCGAGCCGAATGCGGTGAATGGCCAGTTGCGTCTGGATGTAGCCCGGTGGGCCGATGGTGTGTACTACATGTTGCTCAGCAACGGAAACCAAAGTGACAGCCGTAAGCTGATAATCCGGAAATAAAATACATTGATATGGCTCTTGCCTCCATTTTCTTTACCTCAGAGAATGCCTATAGCCCAGGTCAGGAATGGGAATTGCTGCGAAAATGATCCGTACCATTACCCTGCTCACCTGTTGCATCGCCCTGAGCCCTGTTCTGGCACAGGAACGCTCCGCACAGCAGCTACACCTAAAAACCGGTGTCTACGATTGCCCGAATAACCTGGAAGCCTTTATTGATTTGCCCTATCGGGCCGATGAGCTCCGCAAGGGAGCCTACTACCGTATCATTCAGTTCAATGAGCTTCCCACCCCGAAAGAGCAGAGGGAAATGGTTGAGGCCGGGATCGAACTGAGGAGTTATGTCCCCTCCTACGCCTTCCAGGCACGGATCAGGTCGGATGCATCCCTGAACAAATTGAGTCACTGGGGAGCTCGAAGCGTGATGGAGATCGATCCACGATTCAAAATGACCCAGCCTCTGGCAAACAGGGATTTCCCGGCCCATGCCCTGGAGAGTGACGATCATATTTTGCTGAGCGTTCTCTACTATCCGGACTTTACAGCGGAAGAGGTCATAGCCTCCCTGGACCAAATCAATGCGCGCATACTGGGGCAATTCGCAGAACGAAACCAAATTGAACTTTCCGTACCGATAAACCGGTGGGAAGAGATCGCTGCCATGCCGGAGATCTTTTTCATTGAGGCCATTGATCCGACCCCGGAACCGGAGAACGACCGCGGTCGAACTAATCACCGGGTGAACTTTTATCAGAACGGTTCCACCCAGTACGGTGGATTCGATGGCTCAGGTATTGTGGTTGCAATGGGTGATGATGGCAGGATCGGACCACACATTGACTACCGGGGACGGGTCAATCAACATTATGCTTCCGCAAGTACCGGAAATCACGGCGATCACGTTGCCGGAACCATTCTTGGAGCAGGAAACTATGATCCGGACGGGCGTGGAAATGCTCCCGGAGCCTATTTATTCACCTACCAGCCATTTATTAACGTAAACAACTCTTCATCGCACTATTACAGCCACCAGGTCCGCATCACATCCACTTCATACTCACTTGGCTGTAACACAGGCTATACTTCCTATGCGAGCTTTGCGGACCAAACGATCTACGACCATCCGGGGTTGATGCACGTGTTCAGTGCGGGAAACGGAGGAACCTGGACGGACTGCAACTATGGTGCCGGTCCTGGGTGGGGAAACGTGACAGGTGGGATCAAGGTCGGAAAAAACACGATCGCTGTCGGAAGTGTCCAATACAACGATATCCTCTCCGACTTCAGCAGTCGCGGCCCGGCCAAAGACGGACGCATTAAGCCGGATGTGTGTGCTGTCGGATCAGGCGTCTACTCCACCGTGGAGGGAAATAGTTACACCTCTGCTAGTGGAACTTCCATGTCCTGTCCGGGTGTGGCAGGAGTACTGGCCACCATGTACCATGCCTATAAGGAGACCAACAATGGTTCAGAACCCACTTCCGACCTGATGAAGGGCATTTTAATGAATACCGCAGAGGACCTGGGTAATCCGGGGCCGGATTTCAAATACGGATACGGTCGTGTAAACGCACGTCGGGCCCATAAGGCTATCATTGATCAGACCTTCTTCCGGGACTCCGTAGCACAGGGAGAGTCAGATACCTTTTATTTGACCGTTCCGGCAGGTATCGGAGAACTGAAGGTCATGCTCTACTGGAACGATGTTGAAGGAACACCTGCTGCACAGAATCCTTTGGTTAACAACCTTCAGCTGGTAGTCACCGATCCGAATAACGTGGACTATAACCCCTGGGTGCTGGATCATACCCCGATCGTTGCCAACCTCAATGCACCGGCAGTGCGTGCTGTGGATAGCCTGAATAATGCCGAACAGGTCACACTTGATAATCCTGCCGCAGGCAGTTATACCCTTTCGGTGTCCGGAGCAACGGTACCAAATGGTCCGCAACACTATGTGCTGGTGTATCAATACACGCCTGAGGACGAGATCGTCCTGACCTTTCCCAATAGCAGGGCAGCTACCTTGCTGCCGAATTCGACAGAGGTCATTCGATGGGACGCCCTGAGCAACGGAACAGACTTCACCCTGGATTACAGTGATGATAATGGAACAACCTGGAATACCATCGGAACAGCTGGTGCAAACCAGCGTTACAAAGACTGGAGCGTTCCGGGGCTTCTTGCCAGTGATGAAGTATTGGTGCGTGTGAGCCGTGGATCCGATTCGGATCAGAGTTACAATATGAATACGGCTTTGCTTCGGGTTGAAAACTTTCAGGCTCAGTTGATCTGTCCGGACTCCATTTTCTTTACATGGGATCCTGTGCCTGGAGCCGCTTCCTATGAAATAATGCATCTGGATACAGCTTACATGCAGGTAGCAGGAACAGCAACAGATACCTTTGGTGCTGTTTTACAGCACAATACCTCTTTGGACCACTACTATACTATTCGCGCCGTAGGCGCAAACGGTGGAAAGGGAGAGCGTCGCGATGCCCTTTTTGTTCCGGCCGGCATTCAGAATTGTGTGCTGGATCATGACATTGGGCTAACGTTGTTGTCGCCATTCCACGGTCCGAACCCAAACTGTGGGAATACCGGACAGGTTGAGATCCTAGTGCGCGCAACCAATTTTGGGAACAACGATGTATTTGGATTGAGTCTGACCTATGGGCATGATACGAACACGACCGTGACGGAGGCCTTTACCGATACCTTACTGGCAGGGGCATCAAAGGAACTGGCTTTTGGTCAGGCCCTTATTCCAAACGGAAGCGGTACCAATGCCCTGGTGGTATATCGCAGTGATACCTTGGATCAAAATCCCTATAACGATACAGCGAAAACGAATTTCTCCTTCCTTAGCTCGGGCGTGGTCACCATGTCGCCGTGGACAGATAATCTGGAATCGTTTACGGCCTGCAATACAGCAAGCGATTGCGAAGCCACCGTTTGCCCCCTCCCGGGAGGATGGGTGAACCCATCTAACAGTGTCGCCGACGGCATTGACTGGAGAGCGAATTCTGGAGGTACCCCGTCACCAGGGACCGGGCCGGATCAGGATCACAATCCCGGAGACAGTACTGGAATGTACCTGTACCTGGAGGCATCAGGCGGATGTCGTTACCAGGAAGCAATACTGTATTCTCCCTGCGTGATATTACCGCCTTCAGGACCTATTGGGTTAGCCTACTATTACCAGATGGAAGGATGGAATCAGGGTGAGCTGCATACAGATCTGGTCGTGAACAGACGCCTGTTTGAGGATGTTATTCCGGTCGTGGCCGGTGATCAGGGCTCTGCCTGGAACCTGACATCTGTTAATTTAAATGCCTATGCAGGAGATACGGTGGTGGTGCGGTTGCGCGGGGTTACCGGTCCGGGCTCCCAATCGGATCTGGCTCTGGATGACTTCAGTATCGGAACACCTTTAACAATATCGCTGGATTCTGCAACTCAGGTAAGTTGTTTCGGCAGTAATGACGGTGCGCTGGCTGTAACGGTATCAGGTGGAGTACCTCCCTATAGCTACTCGTGGAATACCGGGCACACCACCTCAACCCTGAGCAACCTGACGGCCGGACAGTACCAATTGATCGTAACCGGAAGCGATGGTTTTCCGGTTGCCGCCATATTCACCATTACCGAGCCGGACCTGCTGACCGTATCGACAAGTTCTGCAATAGAGACGACTTGTTTTTACGGCAATAGCGATACTTTGGCCTTGACTGTATCGGGTGGAATGCCTCCCTATAGTTATCTGTGGAATACCGGGCACACTACCTCAACCCTGACCAACCTGACGGCCGGACAATACGAAATAACAGTGACTGACAACAATGGTTGTAAGAATATCGCCATGTTTTTGGAGGGGATTTCCGTGACCGTGGAAATCCAAACCGATTATTACCCGGAAGAAACGACCTGGGAAATCCTGGACTCACTTGGAAACATATTGCACTCAGGTGGGCCTTATTCCAATCCTTTCACCAATTATCAGAAAACATTTTGCCTGGAATCCAGCTGCTTCGACTTTATCATCTATGATTCCTATGGAGATGGGATTTGTTGTTCCCATGGTAACGGATATGTGAACCTGCTTGATTCCATCGGCTCGGTCATTGCTTCACATAACGGTCAGTTCGGTAACCAGGCCACCTTGTCATTTTGCCTGGCCGACTGCCCGTTCCCCGTTAATGCCACGCCCACTGATCCAGGCTGCCATAACGCCTCAGACGGATCCATCATGCTGATGCCCTCGGATGGAATACCTCCGTATAGCTACTGGTGGAATACCGGGCACACCACCTCAGCCCTGACCAACCTGACGGCCGGGCAGTACTGGGTTACGGCAACCGATGCCAATAGTTGCCAGCAAACCTTTTCGTACACCATTACCCAACCAGATCCACTGAATGTAACCGTCGATAGTGTTGACCTTGATGCACTAACGGCCAACGTAACGGGCGGAACCCCACCCTACAGCTATGCATGGGACACGAACCCTCCTCAGTTCACACCCACAGTAACAGGACTGACGAACGGTACTTACACCGTTACGGTTACTGATACAAATGGATGTTTTTTTACTGAGCAGGGAGAAATCACAATCGGCATGAAAGAGCTGGACTTTGTCCGACGCATTGATGTGTATCCGAACCCGGCAACCAATGAGGTCCTTATCGGCTACAACTTTATCAGCGAGGTGGATCTGGGAATAACCGTGACGAACAATCTGGGTCAGGTTGTGCTGAAAACCCGCGAGCCGAATACCGTGAGTGGCCAGTTGCGTATGGATGTAGCCCGGTGGGCCGGTGGGGTGTACTACATGCTGCTCAGCAACGGAAACCAAAGTGACAGCCGTAAACTGATAATTCAGAAATAAAATGCGTTGATATGGCTCTTACCATCATTTTCTTTACCTTAGAGAATGCTTATGGCCCAGGCCAGGAATAGAAATTACTATGAAACTGATCCGTACCACTACCCTGCTCACCTGTTGCATCGCCCTGAGCCCTGTCCCGGCACAGGAACGCTCCGCACAGCAGCTACACCTAAAAACCGGTGTCTACGATTGCCCGAATAACCTGGAAGCCTTTATTGATTTGCCCTATCGGGCCGATGAGCTCCGCAAGGGAGCCTACTACCGTATCATTCAGTTCAATGAGCTTCCCACCCCGAAAGAGCAGAGGGAAATGGCTGAGGCCGGGATCGAACTGAGGAGTTATGTCCCCTCCTACGCCTTCCAGGCACGGATCAGGTCGGATGCATCCCTGAACAAATTGAGTCACTGGGGAGCTCGAAGCGTGATGGAGATCGATCCGCGATTCAAAATGACCCAGTCCCTGGCAAACAGGGATTTCCCGGCCCATGCCCTGGAGAGTAATGATCATATTTTGCTGAGCGTTCTCTACTATCCGGACTTTACAGCGGAAGAGGTCATAGCCTCCCTGGACCAAATCAATGCACGCATACTGGGGCAATTTGCCGAACGAAACCAAATTGAACTTTCCGTACCGATAAACCGGTGGGAAGAGATCGCTGCCATGCCGGAGATCTTTTTCATTGAGGCCATTGATCCGACCCCGGAACCGGAGAACGACCGCGGTCGAACTAATCACCGGGTGAACTTTTATCAGAACGGTTCCACCCAGTACGGTGGATTCGACGGTTCAGGTATTGTGGTTGCAATGGGCGATGATGGCAGAATCGGACCACATATTGACTACCGGGGGCGGGTTGATCAACGTTATGCTTCCGGAAGTAGTGGAAATCACGGCGATCACGTTGCCGGGACCATTATTGGAGCAGGAAACTACGATCCGGACGGGCGTGGAAATGCTCCCGGAGCCTATTTATTCACCTACCAGCCATTTAGGAACGCAGACAGCTCCTCATCGCACTATTACAGCCACCAGGTCCGCATCACATCCACTTCATACTCAAATGGATGTAACGCAGGCTACACTTCCTATGCGAGCTTTGCGGACCAAACGATCTACGACCATCCGGAGCTGATGCACGTGTTCAGCGCCGGAAATGAAGGGATCTGGACAGACTGTAACTATGGCGCCGGTCCTGGGTGGGGAAACGTGACAGGTGGGATCAAGGTCGGAAAAAACACGATCGCTGTCGGAAATGTCCTGTACAACGATATCCTCTCCAACGGCAGTAGTCGTGGTCCGGCCGAAGACGGACGTATTAAGCCGGATGTGTGTGCTGTCGGAGCAAGCGTCTACTCCACCGTGGAGGGAAATAGCTACGCCACTTTCAGTGGAACTTCCATGTCCTGTCCGGGTGTGACAGGAGTACTGGCCACCATGTACCATGCCTATAAGGAGACCAACAACGGTTCAGAGCCCACTTCCGATCTGATGAAGGGCATTTTAATGAATACCGCAGAGGACCTGGGTAATCCGGGGCCGGATTTCAGGTATGGATACGGTCGTGTAAACGCACGCCGGGCACATAAGGCCATCACCGATCAGACCTTCTTCCGGGACTCCGTAGCACAGGGAGAGTCAGATATTTTTTATGTGACCGTTCCGGCAGGTATCGGAGAACTGAAGGTCATGCTCTACTGGAACGATGTTGAGGGAACACCTGCTGCACAGAATCCTTTGGTGAACAACCTGCAGCTGGTGGTCACCGATCCGAATAACGTGGACTATAACCCCTGGGTGCTGGATCATACCCCGATCGTTGCCAACCTCAATGCACCGGCAGTGCGTGCTGTGGATAGCCTGAACAATGCCGAGCAGGTCACACTTGATAATCCTGCCGCAGGCAGCTATACCCTTTCAGTGTCCGGAGCAACGGTACCAAATGGTCCGCAACGTTATGTGCTGGTGTATCAATACACGCCTGAGGACGAGATCGTCCTGACCTTTCCCAATGGCGGGGCTGCCTTGCTGCCGGATTCGACAGAGGTTGTTCGGTGGGACGCCCTGAGCAACGGAACAGGCTTTACCCTGGATTACAGTGATGACGATGGAACAACCTGGAATAGCATTGGAACAGCCGGTGCAAACCAGCGTTACAAAGACTGGAGCGTTCCGGGAACCCTTGCCAGTGATGAAGTATTGGTGCGTGTGAGCCGTGGATCCGATTCGGATCAAAGTGACAGTGCCAATACGGCTTTGCGTCGGGTTGAAAACTTTCAGGCTCCGTTGATCTGTCCGGACTCCATTTTCTTTACATGGGATCCTGTGCCTGGAGCCGCTTCCTATGAAATAATGCATCTGGATACAGCTTATATGCAGATAGCAGGAACAGTAACAGATACTTTTGGTGCTGTTTTACAGCACAATACCTCTGTGGACCACTACTATACTATTCGCGCCGTAGGCGCCAACGGTGGAAAGGGAGAGCGTCGCGACGCCCTTTTTGTTTCGGCCGGCATTCAGAATTGTGTGCTGGATCATGACATTGGACTAACGTTATTGTCGCCATTCCACGGTCCGAACCCAGGATGTGGGAATACCGGACAAGCTGAGGTTGCAGTGCGTGCAACCAATTTTGGGAACAACGATGTATTTGGATTGAGTCTGACCTATGGGCATGATGCGAATACAACCGTGACGGAGGCCTTTACCGACACCCTGCTGGCGGGAGAATCGAAGGAACTTGCTTTTGGTCAGGCTCTTATTCCAAACGGAAGCGGTACCAATGCCCTGGTGGTATATCGCAGTGATACCTTGGATCAAAATCTCTATAACGACACGGCGAAAGCGAGTTTCTATTTCCTGAGCCCGGGTACAGCCACTGTGTCGCCTTGGGCAGATAATCTGGAATCGTTTACGGCCTGCAATACAGCAAGCGATTGCGAAGCCACCGTTTGCCCCCTCCCGGGAGGATGGGTCAATTTGCCCAACGGTGCCAGTGATGACATTGACTGGAGAGCGAATTCTGGAGGTACCCCGTCACCAGGAACCGGGCCGGATCAGGATCACGATCCCGGAAACAGTACTGGAATGTACCTGTACCTGGAGGCATCAGGTGGATGTCGTTACCAGGAAGCAATACTGTACTCCCCGTGCGTAATATTGCCGTTATCGCCCCCTATTGAGTTAACCTACCACTATCACATGGAAGGGGTGCATCAGGGTGAGCTGCATACGGATCTGGTCGTGAACGGACGCCTGTTTGAGGATGTCATTCCGATCGTGGCCGGTGATCAGGGCTCTGCCTGGAACCTGGCATCCGTTAATCTAAATGCCTATTCAGGAGATACGGTGGTGGTGCGGTTGCGCGGGGTTACCGGTCCGGGCGCCCGATCGGATCTGGCTCTGGATGACTTCAGGATCGAAGCGGTAACAAGTGCGCCAAATGCAGCCTTTATAGCGGGGGCCTCAGAGGGGTGCCCGGGAACGGTGATCCATTTCACGAATACCTCTACCGGTTCGCCCAGTGCATTTAGCTGGCATATCAATCCTGCCACTGGCTGGAACTATGTGAACGGAACCAGTTCCACTTCGCAAAGCATCAGTGTACAGTTTACGGCTCCCGGAAATTACACGGTAGGCATGACAGCGGATAATGGCGTTGGGGTTGATTCGGTCGGATCTGTCCAGCCAATCGTTATTGGTAGCCAAACACTGCCGTTCTTCGAAGATTTTGAGACACCTTCAGGCTTTGATCGCTTTCAGGTGAATAATCCCGACGATGACATCACCTGGGAACATCTTGCAGCTTCCGGTAATTGTGGCTCCCAGGCCGCAGGAATCAATAATTTTCTCTACAGTGGCGCACAAAATCAAGAGGTTGAGGATTGGCTGACTACTCCGATCCTGGATTTTACTGGTACAGTGGGAGCTCATCTGACCTTTGATCACGCCTACGCCCGATACAGTGCCACGCTATACGACAGTATGGCCGTATTCATTTCCACAGATTGTGGAGTAACCTGGATTCGTTTGGCCAGTTATGACGGTGCTCCCGGAGGTGGATTTGAAACCGTTCCGGACCAGAACTCGGATTTTTCGCCTGTTTCGGCCACCGAATGGTGCGGAGGTGGAACGGCCTGTACCGACATTGACCTCTCGTCCTACTCAGGCTACACCGAGGTCCAAATTCGCTGGATTGCCAAGAGCGGATACGGAAACAACCTGTACATAGACAATATCAATATCAGTACTCCATCATCGGCCCTGAGTATCATTACCAGTGCTACAGATGCCTGTACAGGGGAAACGGTGACCTTCTCGGACGGATCGGGCAACGCATTCCAGAACTACAACTGGGACTTTGGTCCCGGAGCCACGCCAGGAACAGCGACAGGACCGGGCCCGCACAATGTTACCTATACCGTAAGCGGAAGCAAAACGGTAGCCCTTTCGGCAAATAACAGCAATTTGGCTTCAAACGCTTTTGCCTGTATAACGATTACAGAAAGTGCCACCTCAAGCTTCTCCTTTGTGAATCCCAGCGCTGGTACGGTCAACTTCTTTCCAGATGCTCTTCCGTCAGAGGTTGACTCGGTATTCTGGGACTTTGGAGACGGAAACACCTCAACCATTTTTTTGCCAACGCACACATTCACGGCTAATGGAACCTACCCGGTTCAGCTGACCGTTTACAGCCCTTGCGGCAGCACCACCAGTACTGTGATCATATTGATAGAGGGAATCGGACTGGAAGAGTGGCCTGCTGAAGTCTTTGATCTGTTTCCACAGCCAGCAAAGGATCAGGTCACCCTCAAATACACTGGCAAGACCCTGAATGGAGAGGTGACGGTTCGGCTGGTTGATGCCCAGGGTCGTATTATCCGCACGGAGATCACAAATGGAGCAGATCTTAGGCATGGTATGACATGGTGGCTCAACGGACTTGCAGCCGCATGGTATCAGTTACAGGTTGTGAGTGCCACTCATTTCTGGCACAGCCCATTGATCAGGCAATGATCTGCGATGGCATCCGGGAACTAAAAACAGAGGAAAAACGCTTTTGAATTCCCTAGATCAGATCCTTCTCCAGCTGTTCCCGGAGTTCCATAGGTTCCAGGTTGACCAGCAGGTCTCCTGACGCCGCATAGCTGATCTTTCCGGTTTCTTCCGATACCACCACTACCAGGGCATCGCTTTGTTCACTCACACCGAGCGCTGCCCGATGACGCATGCCGAAATGCGCTGGCACGTCGTGTCGTTCGGTAGTCGGTAAAACCGTGCGCGCAGCCACGATCTTGCTGCCCCGAATGATCACAGCACCATCGTGTAGCGGACTATTCTTCGAAAAAATACTTTCGAGGAGCCATTTCGACAATCCCGCTTCTATTCGGTCTCCGGTATCCGAGATCTGGTTGAGTTCCGAATTTCGGGTAATCACCATGAGTGTTCCGGTTCGTTCCTTCGCCATATCCCTGGCGGCTTCCACGATCGTGTTCACATTGACCTTATGCTCATCCGTTTTCCGGCTAAAGTTGAGGAGCTGTCGCAACAGATTCTTCCGACTACTGAAACTTCTATTCCCGACCATAAGCAGGAATTTCCGCAGTTCCTGCTGGAATACAATGATCAGGGCAATCATTCCCACCCCGATGAACTGTCCCAGGATCTCACTGAGCAGCTCCATTTTCAGTGCCTCCACGATCTTCCAGAGCAGATAAATGGCCGTAACCCCGATCAGGATGTTGATCGCCACCGTACCCTTGACCAACTGATACAGCTGATAAAGCAGGATCGCCACCAAAACGATGTCAATAATGTCCAGAATACCGAAGTCGAGAAAACCCACAGCCAGGCATTTGGCGCTAAAGTAATCAATTGGCTCGTAGAGCCCTGAACAATTTCACTGCCTCCACTGCTTCGCGGACGTCGTGCACCCGCAAAACCGAAGCACCCCGTTCCAGGGCGAAGGCATGCAAAATACTGGTCCCATTCAGGGCGGCCTGCGGCCGGATATCCAATACGCGGTTTATCATGCTTTTTCGACTGATCCCAACGAGCAGTGGCACGCTCAGGGCCCTGAACTGGCGCAGTTCCCGTAGCAAGGAGTAATTTTGCTCCAGCGTTTTTCCAAAGCCGAACCCCACATCAGCAATGATGTCATGAACCCCCAGATCGCGCAGTTGCCGTATCCGCTGAGCAAGGTATAGGTTCACTTCGCTAACCACATCCGTGTAGGACGGAGCAGTTTGCATCGTTTGCGGATTTCCCTGCATGTGCATCAAAATGTACGGGATCCTGTGCGATGCCACCAGGGAGAACATCCCATTATCGGATCCACCCGAAATATCGTTAATGATATCCATTCCCTGGTCAATGGCCCGACGGGCAATTTCAGTCCGAAAAGTGTCAATACTGATCGGTATGCGGGGAAAATCGGCCCGCAAGGGCCCTATCACCTTTTTTAATCGGTTCCACTCCTCCTCCATCGGTATATCATCGGCACCAGGACGGCTCGAATAGGCCCCCAGGTCCAGGAGGTCGGCTCCTTCCGAAACCAGTTGCGAGGCTTTCCTTCGGACTTCGTCTGCACCGGCAACGCGACTTTCGGCAACGAAGGAATCGCAGGTAACATTGAGGATACCCATGACACGCGGGGTAGAAAGATCAAACAAGCGACCCTGTATGAGGATTGAGGGCATCTGGCCAAAAAGCGTACCTTTGGACGTCGTCACAGGCAAGGATCATGAGTAAGACCGAAGTGCAGTACGATGCCGTAATTTCGGCGTGCCGCGACCTCTACACAAAGAAAGGGAAAGATTATGGATCTGCATGGCGCATCCTGCGGCTGCCGTCGCTGACCGATCAGATCTTTATCAAGGCACGGCGTATCCGGAGTATCGAAAATAAAGGTAGGCAGATGGTGGCAGACGATATCCGCAGTGAGTTCACAGGCATTCTGAACTACAGCCTCATGGCCCTTATCCAAAAAGAGAAGGGCGTGGCAGAACAGCCAGACCTGAGTGATGAGGAAGCCGCCGCCGCGTATGACGAGCAGGCACAAAAAGCCAGGGAATTGATGGTGGCCAAAAATCACGACTACGGAGAGGCCTGGCGCGATATGCGGATAAGCTCCCTCACGGACCTGATCATCCAAAAACTCCAGCGCATCAAACAAATAGAGGACCATGCGGGTTTAACACTTGTATCGGAAGGGGTTGATGCCAATTATTATGACCTGGTCAATTATTCTGCCTTTGCCTTGATCAAACTAAACGAAGTAGCAGCATGAACATAGTAGTGCAGATCACTCGCATACTGACGGGTGTACTTTTCATTTTTTCGGGGTTGATAAAATTGAACGACCCGGTAGGCTTTTCCTTCAAGCTGGAAGAATATTTTGTGGTGTTTGGAACGGAATTCATGGTGCCGCTGGCCCTGACACTAGCCGTATTCCTGTGTGTTTTTGAGGTTGTGACAGGACTGGCCCTGATCCTCGGGGTGTACCGCAGATGGACCATGTGGGGACTGCTCCTCATGATCATCTTTTTCACCTTTTTGACCTTCTATTCGGCGTATTTCAACAAGGTAACGGATTGTGGCTGCTTTGGCGATGCGATCCCATTGACCCCGTGGCAGTCATTTACCAAGGACGTCATCCTGAGTGTCGCCATCCTCTTCCTCTTCATCAGGCAAAAGGCGATCAAACCCGCTCTTTCCCTGGCTACGGCACGAATTATTTTGATCGTGGCAATCGCACTCCAGGGATTCCTGGCATATTGGGTGATCCATCACCTGCCACTTATGGATTTCCGTGCCTACAAGATCGGAACGGACATCGTGCAGGATATGGATCGTCCCGAGGGCGCACCGACCGATGAATACGAGATCACCTGGACCTATAAAGTGAACGGGGTCAAAAAAAAGTTTTCAACAGAAGAAGAGCCCTGGAACATTGAAGGGGCGGAATTTGTTTCCCGGGACCAAAAATTGATCAGGAAGGGATACACCCCTCCGATCCACGATTTTACCATGACCATCGGGGACATAGACTACACGGAATCGCTGATGCGGGAAGATGAGCTGTTCCTGCTCGTGATGTACCGCATTGATGAAACGCCAGTTGATCCTGAACTGCACAGGAAGATCAACGACTTCGTACACAGCTGTGACCAGGAGGGGGTGATCTTTTTGGGGATGTCAGCCTCGGGTTACGATCAGGTTGAGGAATATCGTCACAAGGTACAGGGACAATATCAGGTTGCTTTTTGCGACGAAACCACGTTAAAGACGATCATTCGCAGCAATCCGGGTTTGGTGTATATCCAAAAAGGCGTCATCAAGGCCAAATGGCATTACAAGGACCTGCCTGCCAACCTTGAAGCTGCCCGTAAAGCTGTGAAAAAATAAACAACGGCCTCGTTCCATAACTCTTTCAGGCCTCTTATCTTAGCCCTATGACAAAAAGTTTGGGGTATAGCATCGCCGTACTTTGGGGCCTGGCCACGGTCCTGTTCCTCCTTTTTGCCGTACTGCCCGGCGATCCGGCCCGTATGATGCTTGACCAACGGGAAGATGCCGGACAACTGGCCCTCATTCGGGCCAAATATGGTTTCGACCGACCGCTGATCGTGCAATACGCTTATTATTTAAACGACCTCTCCCCTATTTCCTGGCACGATCGACAAAATGAAATGGCACTGAACTACCTCAATAAACCAGGATATTCAATCCTCACCAGTGTGCCGCTCGGCCGTCATGCCCTTGCGATCAAGGCTCCCTATCTGCGCGAAAGCTTTCAGCGGAACGGCACTCCGGTGACATCGATCATCGCTGCTACCTTACCCAACACCATAGTACTCGCCATTGCCAGCATTGTGCTGGCCTTTGTGCCGGGGGTATTCCTGGGTACATTATCGGCCTTACGGCCAGATGGCTGGGTTGATCGTGCCCTATCTGTCTTCAGCACCCTGGGCATGGCCCTTCCTTCATTCTTCAGTGCCATCCTCATCGCCTGGCTATTCGGATTCGTCTGGTCGGAATGGACAGGTCTCGGCATGACCGGCAGTCTGTACTCCGCCGACGATTTCGGTGAAGGTATCCACCTGAATTACAAAAACCTGATCCTCCCGGCGTTCACGTTAGGAATTCGTCCGCTTGCCGTTATCACTCAACTCATGCGAGGTTCCCTGCTTGATGTGCTCGGTCAGGATTATGTACGTACCGCTCAGGCGAAGGGCCTCAGACCCGTGAGGGTCATATGGAAACACTCGGTCCGCAACGCCCTGACCCCGGTTGTAACTGCCACAAGCGGTTGGTTCGCATCCATGCTGGCCGGTGCCGTTTTTGTGGAATACATCTTCGGGTGGAACGGGCTAGGAAAAGAAATTGTAACTGCTCTGGATCAGCTGGATCTGCCCGTGGTTATGGGCTCGGTACTGGTGATCGGTGCAATGTTCGTACTCATTAACCTAAGTGTCGATGCACTTTACCAGTGGCTTGACCCCCGATTGAAAACTGCCTAACATGGAAACAAAAATGATTGCCGGAAACTGGAAAATGAACCACGATTTTTCGACCGGGATCAATACGGTCAGTGAGATCGTAGATCAGCTCGAAGCAATGGAAACTTCCCGTGTTTCGGTAGTGATTGCTCCCTCCTACCTCCACCTGGAGGCGATCCAGCAGATGACCAGTGACTTTCCAAACATATATGTCGCCGCACAGGATTGCTCGGCCCACGGATCCGGTGCATTTACCGGCGAGGTAGCCGCGTTCATGATCTCTTCCATTGGAGCGCAATACGTGATCCTGGGGCACTCGGAACGACGCACACATCATGCTGAGAACGGCGAATTGTTACTAAAGAAGCTACAGCAGGCTTTCGCAGCCAAACTTCGTCCGATCTACTGTATTGGTGAGCAATTGCAGGAACGCTACCATGCGCGTCAGGAGGAAGTGGTGAAGACGCAGCTCGAAGAGGTATTGGGCGGTCTGACCCAGGAAGAAATGAACAGGGTCGTGATCGCCTATGAACCAGTATGGGCCATCGGCACTGGCGAAACGGCAACGGCCGGTCAGGCTCAGGAGATGCATGCCTTCATCCGCAGATGGGTCCGGTCCAGATTCGGAGAAGACCTGGCCCAATCGCTCACTATCCTCTATGGTGGCAGCTGCAAGCCATCGAACGCCGAAAAACTTTTTTCACAGCCCGATGTTGACGGCGGACTTATTGGAGGGGCGTCCCTGAAGGCCAGTGAGTTCATCAAATTGATCGAAATCTGCGATCGGGTATGAACTACCCTGCAGCAGGAGCTCTTTTTATTTTCTGAGCAGCAACTCCGCGATCTGTACCGCATTGGTGGCTGCGCCCTTGCGGAGGTTATCCGTAACGATAAACAGGTTCAGTGCCTCACGGCACGATGTATCCCGCCGCAGCCTCCCTACGAACACTTCATCCCGGCCTTCAGCCAACCGGGGCATGGGATACTGATTCAATCCGGGCTGATCCTGAACGACCACGCCCGGGGTTTCGCTGAGTGTTTTCCGAACGACCTCCAGGTCGTAGTCGCCTCCGAACTCCACGTTCACTGCTTCTGAGTGGCCGCCACTGATCGGGAGCCGAACCGCCGTGGCCGTGAGGGCCAGATCCGGAACATCCATGATCTTGCGGCTTTCCTGCAGCAATTTCATCTCTTCCCTGGTGTAACCATTGTCTAAAAAGATGCCGCAGTGTGGAATAGCATTAAGATCAATCGGATGAGGGTAGATCTGTTCCACTTTTTCGCCCCGTCGTTCCCCCTTGAGTTGGTCAACGGCTTTTTTTCCCGTGCCGGTCACGCTCTGGTAGGTGCTAACGATCACGCGCCTAATACCGTAGAGACGGTGCAGGGGGGCAAGAATCATCACGAGTTGAATGGTGCTGCAGTTCGGGTTGGCGATGATCTTATCCGTGGATTTCAGAAGATGTCCATTGACTTCCGGCACGATCAGCGGTATGTCTTCGTGCATCCGCCAGGCGTTGGAATTGTCAATTACCGTGATGCCGGCCTCGGCAAATCGGGGTGCCCATTCCCTGGAGGTATCGCCACCGGCGCTGAAAAGGGCTATATCCGGCCGCAGGCCGAGCGCTTCAGAGAGGGGCATCACAGCATATTCGCGATCCCTGAAAGAGACCTTTTTGCCTTTGGACCGGCCTGAGGCAACCGGAAAAAAACTGGTCACCGGAAAATGCCGCTCCTCCAAAACCCGGGTCATTACCGAGCCTACGAGCCCCGTAGCGCCCACCACTGCAATTTTCATCACTTGTCCTTAGTGCCCCCTCTCCAGATTCTCAAAGGCAGGAGATCTGCAGCATCAGCAAATGATACGGATCATAGCTGTTCAAGCCCTGGGGTAAGCTTACCCATCACCATTTATAGCAATGCAAAAAGGCATGGATACCGCTCAGGAACTTCAGAGCAAAACTCCCGAGGAAGTTTTTCTGTTCTTTTCGGCGGATACCTCCCTCATTGCCTGTTTGGTACGAACTCTGCGTAGGTTTTACAGGAAGACCACTGCCTGCATAATGATCTCCGAAGAGCTTTCTCCGTCAACCGGGCTTTGGTTTCGGAATTCCAGGCTGACCTTGGCGTTATGCCCACTGATAAGGTAGTTGAGTCCGGCTCCGATCTGAACCAGATTTCCATCCAGTGCTTCCACACCGCGATTCGCAAAAGTCACATAGGGTTGCCAGCGACCTACATTGGTGAATTTGGGCAGCAGAAGGCCTAATTGACCGTAAATCGTACTTCCGGTTGCCACAACCTGGCTTGAACCACCAAGCATGTAGTTGGGACCGTAGTCGAACGAGTAATAGGCAACTAAAGCTGATATGGCCATCTGGTTACCGATAGGTCGGTCGAGAAAGGCATCAACAGCAAAATGCAAGGCATCATGCCAAACGGTATCTGTAGGGATTTGTACTCCGTTATCCTCCTCAACAGTTTGGGTCACAGACCCATTCCCGTGGAAGTAGACCCCCGCTCCGATATTGAACACTGTTTTTTTCCCGAGGTAGGTGCCGGCCATATAGGGCAGTTTATTGGATTCCTGATCCAGGAACTGGTACATGAAATAGCCCTGGTAAATATTACCGGCATTCTCCTTGACACCGGGCAGTTCGGCCAATTCGGCACCACGGTACATCGCCTGATCTTCAAACAAGCTCCTCCCTCTATCAAAACTATACGTCATTGCTTTGTTCCAGGCAAGGCGATAATCCAGTTTACCGATCTTTCCCTTGGCATACACTCCGAGGTGACGTGCAAATTGATCGGTGGTACCGAGCGTAGCCCAGGCAAACCGCGGATTGTCAATCGGCAAAAAGTTCAAAGTGGATTGGTTGGTCAATCGTGAGATCCCATTCCAGTAATGAAGGCCGGAACCAATGTACAACCACCTGGTCACCTTAAATTCGATCCACGCGTCGTGCAGAAACAGGTGTCTTTGCGAGTTATACCCCAGCGGATCAAGTTGTCCCGGAGTCAAGCCGTTCATGCCCAAATTGCTCACGATCAAAAAATCATCACTGAGCTGGGCATACATCAGCAGGCGGGAGCGGTGCAGACTTGGAGTAATTTCCATATCGCCATCTCTATTTTCGGCTGCTCGTAACCACGCCTGATGCCAGGTAATCAATCGGAAATACTTCTGGCCATCTTCGCTGAGGTCCACTTTTAACCCACTACCGTATTCCGAAGGTGCTTCCTGAGCAGAAGCCTGCCACAAAAGGCATATTCCGGCTGCAAGGAAAAACAGGATTGCTTTTTTCATGATGTCTGTTTTTTATGAAATTAATTAGCTATTCCGTGAAATGAAGCCACAAGTATAAGGGCTTTATTTTAAACAGGCAAATTTCAATGTACTTAAGTAACCTCTTTTCAGGACAAGATGACCTGCCAGAAAAAATATTTTGAACAGGCGTATTCCAAAATATCAATTGATTGTTTAATTTTGACAAACAAAAACACGCAGACCCATGAAAAAAATTTTACTCTCCTTTGCCATCATTTTAGGTGCCTACGGCACGATGGCACAATGCACACCGGACAATTCCATTTCCGTGCCCGGTATTTTTCCTCCCGCAGGGAGTACATTTAATCCGGATGGCACGATCAGTCTGCCCATGGGTAACCTGAATGCCATGTACGACCAGGTGGTGCAGGTGCGGGTGCCCAATGATACATCCGTAGCCGGACTGACCGTACAGATCGATAGCTTTCAATTGGATTACATCAATGATCTCCCACCGGGACTGAGCTACAACTGTGATGATCCGAACTGTACCTGGGCTGGTGGATCAAACGGTTGCGTGCGTATTTTCGGAACGCCGACCGGCACCGTTCAGAACTATCAACTAGGCATTGGAATTGTCGCTTTCCTCGAGATCATTGGCACTGTTCCGCAAGAGCTGAATCAATATAGTATTTACATTGATCATCCTGTTTCCGTGGACGAAAATACGGGTGTTTTTATGAATATGTATCCGAACCCGACAGCAGATGCATTGAACGTGGAGCTGGGAAATCTTTCCGCACAACGGATTCAATGGACGCTGATCGATCTGAGCGGTCGGATCATCCGAAGCGGCAATTTCGAATATTCGCCGGGCATCGTTAAAAAGTTGTGGCTCAATTCGCCAGCTAATGGGCTCTACCTTATTCAGATACGAACCGATCGCGGCGCTCTGACGCGGCGAGTCACCGTTCATGAGTAGCCGATAATTTCTGATGGCCCGGTATTGACCAGCAGTGACAGAGCGAAACAACGCGCTACAATGCTACCTGCACTCTCGCCCTTTGACACGACCTACCATAAGGTCGTTTATTGATGCCGGTGCAATGCTCTTTTATAGTTGCACACTTTGATGGTCTGTGAGATCAGGGATCTGCCAGGATCTTGTGATATTTTTTCAGTTGCGGGTAAAAAGGCGTGGTGAGGCAGATCAGGCCGTGAGGCCTATATTAACTTAAGCTCCCTGCCGACTTTAGTGAAAGCGTCAATGGCCTTATCGAGGTGCTCCTGCTCATGTGCTGCGCTGAGCTGAACGCGAATGCGTGCCTGTTCCTTCGGCACTACCGGATAGAAGAATCCGATGACGTAAATGCCTTCTTCGAGCAAACGATTGGCCATGACCTGGGACAGGTTGGCGTCATAAAGCATGACCGGTACGATGGCGCTGTCGCCATCCCTGATATCGAACCCGGCTGCCTTGATGCCTTTTTTGAAGTGGTTTGTGTTCCACTCAAGCTTATCGCGGAGCTCAGTGCTTTCGCTGAGCAGCCCGAACGCGGCAATACCGGCTCCAACAATGGATGGGGCGAGGGAGTTACTGAAGAGATAGGGACGCGAACGCTGACGAAGCAGTTCGATAATTTCCCTGCGTCCGGTGGTAAATCCGCCCATGGCGCCCCCCAGGGCTTTCCCCAGCGTTCCGGTAATGATGTCGATCCGGCCCATTACTCCGCGAAGCTCGTGGGTTCCGCGACCGGTTTTGCCAATAAATCCGGTGGCGTGACATTCATCGGTCATGACCAGGGCATCGTAGTGATCGGCCAGATCGCAGATCCTATCCAATTGAGCGACGTAGCCGTCCATGGAGAATACCCCATCTGTTACGATGATCCTGTGCCGTGCACCAATAGCCCTTTTGAGCTGTTCTTCCAGGTCGGCCATATCATTATTTTTGTAGCGAAAACGCCGGGCTTTACACAAGCGAATACCGTCAATGATGGAAGCGTGGTTCAGGGCATCACTGATAATCGCGTCCTCCGCTCCCAGCAAGGGCTCGAATACGCCACCGTTGGCATCAAAGGCTGCGGCATATAATATGGTATCCTCCGTTCCGAGAAACTGCGCGATCTTTCGTTCCAGCGTTTTGTGAATATCCTGGGTTCCGCAGATGAAGCGCACACTCGACATACCGAAACCATGCGAGTCAAGGGCATCCCTGGCTGCCTGTGCAACCTTCGGATGCGACGACAGCCCCAGGTAGTTGTTCGCGCAGAAATTGATCACCTCTTCACCGGTGCTGATCCGGATCACGGCATCCTGCGGCCCTGTGATAATGCGCTCCTCTTTATATAATCCGGCCTCCCTGATAGCAGCCAGTTCTGTTTGCAGATGTTTTTTGATAGATCCGTACATATTGTTCGATTTTGTGCCCTGCAAGTTAGTCCAACTTCCTAAAAACCCGCTTGCAGTTGCTGCGAATAGCATCTGGCGCTCCTGGTTTCTCCGTAGTTTTTGATCTGATACACCCTGATATGCAACCATAAAAGCTGCGGAAAATGTGAATTTTCATATCTCAGGCAAAAAAATCCATGATTCATATTGACATTTGAAAAAAATGCCTAACTTGCGGCAATAAGGCTTAAAATGCTCACTTAAGTACCTACGACGACAAACGCATGAAAACGATTAGGACTAACCAAGACCACCTTACTCAGCCATCTGGCAATGTACCTCACTTGACACATACAGCTATGGCTACTGCCTCCCAACCCATTAAAGCAGCTGCTCACCCGATAGGCCAAAGGGCCGTATCCTTCCATATCAAGAGGATCGCCCTGCTGGTCCTGCTTATCACCTTTTCCATACTCACCAAAAGATCCCTTGCCCAGACATCCTGCCTGTCCGCTCTGAATATGGGCAACTCAGGAGGCGATACCGCTGTTTTTTCCGGTTCGTCCGTCTGGTTCAGGTTCCAGGCATCCGGCAACACACACCAACTGAATATAGGCCTGCCATTGAGGCAAACGCCGGAATTAGACATTGAAGTCTTTTCAGGCACCTGCGGCTCCCTGTCCACCATTGAGGGGCCCATTTCATTTCCCCGGCTTTTTGACGTGGTAAGCCTGGAGCTCTCGGGCCTTTCGGCAAATACCTACTATTACCTGGTATTGACTTCCGATGCCCCGGGCATAACATACGTCTCCTCTGCGCAACAGCCAACACCTTGCGGTTGCATTATCCAACCGGCTCCCTGTGAACAGGTGTGTAACGGAGGGTTTGAACAAAGCGGAAGTGGCTTTGGTACTGGATTTGTGGAATACAACATAGAAAGGGCCTGTCCCTGGGTCAGGGTTTCGGATACATCAGCACCATTTGCCCAATCCCCTGACCATTGGTTTGGTGCCGGTTCCAACTTTGGCGCCTTGGGAGCTTCGGACGGGGCTGCCGGGGTGGTTGCCGGAATGAATGCCCCGGGGTTTGAGTGGCAGGAGTACCTATACACAGAACTGGGGGCTCCCATACCACCTGGCGACGTGGCCGTGGTCCGGTATTACATCCGAACCGCAACACATTTTGGGGACAGCATCCCTTCTCCGCTCCCGACACATTACTACCGGTTTGCAACAGACCATTTTGCAGCCGTCCTTTCCCACGGGGTGATCAACCAGGTTGGGCCCGGCCCAATTGCCCCTCCCACCGGATCCATCGAGATCGACTACAACACACAGATCCCCCCTGGGTGGACCCAGGTGGTTGAAGTCGTTCAAAACAGCACTGGCTCCGACCTGGACCACATTACTCTTGGGACCTTTGAGGCCGATTCGAACCTGACCTATACCACGATCAATAACTCCGCGACAGCCCACCTGGCCTATGTGTATATCGATGATGTTTCCGTCCATAGTTTTAGCAATTGTTCCAGCCTCCAGGCCTGTGAGGGAGATGATGTAACCATTGGCTTTCCAAACCTGTCTGCCTCCGGGCTGACCTTCCAATGGTACGATAACCAGGGCATGCTGCTTGTGGGAGAAACCAGTACGACCCTGGATCTGGGTCAGGTCCTGATCAGTAACAGCGGTATGTACGGGTTGTCCATATCCGACGGTACCCATTCATATACGGTGGATTTTGAGCTATCAGTGTACGATTGCTGTGATCTTCCCGGGGTTACGCAAATATTCGGAGGTACCAGCTCTGCCCTACCAACCACCAGCTGGAACAACACACAGCGCGTTATTTATGGCACCTTTGTGGTGGACAACACCTTCTCCATCAGCAATTCAACCATTCACCTCGGCACCGGTGCGGAGATCCATATTGCCAGTGGCGCTTCATTGACTATCGATCATTCAACGCTACAGGCCTGTGAAGATCTGTGGGGACGGGTATATGCCACAACCAACAGCTCCCTGAGTGTAAATAATTCCACTTTTAAGGAAGCCGTTACGGCATTGCATATCCATGGTGGCTGTAACTTTACGATCTCCGGCACCAACCATTTCACAAATAACCACACAGGGATCCGTCTGTCAGACAGAACAGTCGGAACAAGCATTAACGATTGTCATTTCTCCTCAACATCAAACCTGCTGCCGCCGTACGCCAATCAAACAGGCAATTTGGGAATTCAGGCAATGGATTGCCTGGAATATGTGTATATCGGCCCCACAACCGGATGCACTTTTGACAGTTTACGGATCGGCGTCTTTTCCAAGGGGAACGATAAGGAATTTTTCGTTGGAAACAGCTCATTTCACCAAATTTCGTATTCAAACAGTCCTCCTTTTTCTTTCTTCTTCCAAACCGGAGCAATACAAATTTTCCACAGTGGTCAGCACACGATCATTGACAACACCTTTCAGTTTTGCTCATATGCGGTTAGGGAAAACAATGGGGGTAAGCTTGTGTTCGAGGATAATTTGGTAAACCATATTTCCGGTGCAGGTATTGCTTTAGTCAATTCCAGTCAGAAGCTCAAGACAATAGCCAGTAACAACTTCTACAACCTTAAAAGAGGGATCCGGATTGTGGGAAATCATAATATTAATGTGGTGATTGCAGATAACCACTTCGAATTCCCCATCGGAGGGCATAGCAGTTATGCCATCCTTCAGTCCAATTATACCACGGCCTCCGGAAATGGCACAACCGCGATAAAGTGGAATGAGATATGGGATTTTGGCCACGGCATTGTGGTCCGAAACCAACATATCCCGTTAATTGAGGAAAATGACATCTACAACGTGCACGTGAATAATCAGTTCCTGACCGAAGGGATCCATATCGAGAACTGCCTGCAGGCTCGGGTGAAATGTAATGGAATATCGGGCATGACCACTTCCTCCCAAACGAGTTTTTTCACCGTGGCCGGGGTGCGCTCCACCCATTGTATTGAGCAAAGGGTGATCAACAACCACATCATGGATGTGGGGAGGGCCATTCAGGCCAATGCGATGCAGCAAAACTCAAAGCTGTTGGCCAACACTATTGAGGATTGCCCGGTGGGGGTATTTCTCAACAATGGGGTCATTGGCCCGCAGTTCGATTTCTATTTTGGAGGAGGATGGTGGCCTTTTCAGCTACGACCACAGGACAACGAATGGATCGGCATTGGGCCACAAAACACCTATTATACCTTTGCCTACTACTCCAATGGCAATTTATCCCCGTTCTACTACCGAAATAGCCCAAACCCGCTGTGGGATATGGATATGAGTAACAGCGGTTCGTGGCCCAATCCCCTACCTGTACCGTACATCCTGTACAATAATTTCACCGGGCCTTCGCTGGAGCTGCTCTGCTATGGGAATGTGTGGGCGGCCAATGGCCTGCCGGAGAATCCCAACACGCCGTTAAACGATGAGGAGGCGATAGCCATCATGCTGGATACCACCTCGGTCAATATGTTCAGCCCCGATGAGGCGGCCAAACACTGGCTTGAGCAGCAGGCCCTCTACATTGAGCTCCTGAACGATACCACTGACTTTACCTCCAATCAAAACCTGGCCACCTTCTTTAATGCGCGCTCGCAGGAAGAGTTTGGCGATATAAAGCAGATCGATTCCCTGGTTCGGGTATACTACGAAACGGGGGTGCTACAGGCTGGTATTAACGGAAACAACCTGTGGGACCTGTGGACGGCCTCGGAATACCCGGTCCAGAGCTACAGGGAGTTCTACGATATTTATGTGGACCATATTGGCGAAAGAGACAGCTTTTTTGTTTTTGACGATACGGAGCTCAACCAGCTCATTGATCTGGCAGAACGCTGCCCTGCCTATCATGGCAGGGCTGTGATCCATGCCCGGGCCGTGCTGGACATGATCGATACGGTTGACTACACCCCCAACAGCTGTGAATATGCCCTTAACCCAACGGGAAGGAGCGGGGCCGAGGTGGCCGATGAGGAAGAGGTATGGGTTCGCGTTTATCCAAACCCGGCCAGTGATCATCTTTATGTGCTTAAATCGAAGGAAAGTAAGTTCGACCTGTCGGTTCGGATCACCGACCTGGCCGGTCGGTTGGTATTCAGCGGGCACATAGTTGCGAAGGATTACTTTAAGTCCTTTGACATATCGTCTTTGTCCGTTGGAATGTACCTGATCCATTTAGAGGGGGATGACTATTATCAGCTGGAAAAAGTGGTGGTTGGCCGGTAAAACAGCTGCAGCTCTGTTTCTCCTGGTTCCGGGCCTCCCTGGCCAGGCGCAGAACCTGGTGCCTAATGGCAGCTTTGAGTTAAGTGATCCCGACTGCCCAATGGGGTTTGGAAATATAGCCGATGCTCTTTATTGGAGTAATCCTAACACTGCAAGCCCTGATCTATTAGCCTACTGTGCTATTTTACCGGATCTTCAGTTACCCAACTCCGAACCTGGCTTCCAGCACACATACCACGGCGATAAATATGCTCACTTTGGCAAGTTGAAGACCCCGGGGTGGAATGGAGAAGCATATTCCGAAGGAATAACGGTTAGGCTTACAGAACAGCTTGAAGCCGGTATGTATTGCCTGGAGCTTTTTGTTTCTATTATCGAATTGCCCAAGTATATGATGGACCGATTGGATGTCGCACTCACCAAGGACAAGCCGCTTATTAATGCTTCCCATCTTGAAGCCCTTAGCCCCGATGGTTATGCCGATGGCATCCCGCTGGACACGATGAACTGGATCCCCCTGTCCATGGAGGTTACAGCCGAGGCGGGCGATCGGTACCTTACCCTGGGTTCCTTTGCTCCCTTAAGTGCGACTAATTTCCTGCTAAATTACGACAACCATTTGGGAATTGAGGGAGCAGGCTTTTTTGTGGACTTTGTTTCGTTAACGAAATGTGGTTTTTCCCTAAGGGTTGCAGACACCACGGTTTGCTCTTCCGATCCGCTGATCCTGTCCGTTAAAAGCTATAGCGATATCCACTACCAGTGGTATTTTGGGAATACCCTGCTGTCCGATTCCAGCACCTGGCAGTCCGATGCTCCGGAACAGGGCTGGTACTACCTGGAATACACGGACTTCAGGGGAGATACCTATACCGATAGTGCCTACGTTACAGTGGAGGACTGTTCGGAATGGGAGCTTCCCAACGTTTTTACGCCGAATGGCGATTCCAGAAACGATCTTTGGAAACCGATAGGGAAGGATATCGGCCAGGTGGAGATCGCTGTATACTCCCGCTGGGGTCAGGTTGTTTTTACCTACACCGGTGACTTTGCTTCATTTGGTGGCTGGGATGGGGGTGATGCACCGGAAGGGACCTATTACGTTGTGGCAAGGGCGGTTGCATCAGGCGGAAGGCTCATGGAGCAAAAGGGAACCATTACCTTGCTGAGATGAAATTAGCTGCCCTCCGGGAGCGCTGCCCTGCCTGTTATGACAGAGCCGTGATCCATGCCCGGGCCATTCTTATGAAAAGTGGTCTGGAAATTTAGACGACGCTTTTCATTGGAATAATACTTCCAACCTGCGATTGCGGCTGATTTCTCCCTTGCGTTTTACTTTGCTGCATTGAATGTACATCTTGCAAGCGTAGCCACTACAAACCTGCTATCCACGCCTGCTCCAGACTATTTTAGGAAGTTAAGCTAAAGGCGACCTCTTGGGGCAATTGCTCCTGGTAAGTTGTCAGCATTCTGTTTGGAACATACATGTTCCTTAGTATCATAAAATTACACCTTAATAAAGTGTTGAAATATAGCTTTTTACATAACATTAATTACAGAGCTAGCTCTGTAGCTAGCTCTGTAGTTTTACCTTCACGACAAGAGAGAAAATGAGCGAATAAAAACAGCTGTTTTTACCAACCTGCAAATGACCGAAAAGCTATCCGCTATTATAGCCACTACAAACCTGCTGCCCACGCCTGCGGCGTCAAACTATTTTAGGAAGATAAGTTAGGGGAATCTGCACGTCCTGGACAAGGAGGTTTTTCAGCAGCATCAGCTTTCCTATGAACTCCCTATATTTGAAGTCCGGACAAATACCCATGAAAAAGATCTGTTTTCTTCTTTTATCTATTGCTTTTGGCATCGGTGTCAGGGCACAAGGTGTCATGACTCCCGAACTACTCTGGAACCTGGGCCGGGTGAGCGGTGGCGTCCTGAGCCCGGATGGCAGATCCCTGGTCTATGGGGTCACCTACTACGATATTGAAGCGAACGATGGAGAAAGCAATCTCTATATCGTTGATGTGGCCAGTGGTGAAAAAAGACAGCTCACTTCCATGGAGGGTTCTGAATACGGGGCCCAGTGGCATCCGAACGGTAAAGTGGTCGGATTCCTGAACGGCGGACAGTGGTACGAGGTGAATGTGAACAACAGGGAGGTCCATCAGGTGACTTCCTTTGATTACTCCATTGGAAACGTCCGGTATGCCCCAACCGGAGATAAGATCCTCTTCACAGCTGAAGTGAAAGTTGATGAGGAACCTTCGGACCTATACCCCGAGCTGCCGGAAGCAAATGTGCTGATATATGATGAACTGATGTATCGCCACTGGGATCATTGGTCTGACGGTAGGTACTCCCACGTGCACTACGTGGGCTGCGCAGACGGCAAGATCACTGGAAAACCGGTTGATATTATGAAGGGGGAACGGTTCGATTCCCCTCTGATGCCTTTTGGAGGGTCCGAAGCCATGGCCTGGAGCCCCGATGGCCATTCGATAGTATATGCCTGCAAGAAAATATCCGGGGTTGAATATGCCCGTTCAACCAACGGGGACCTCTATCGCTATGATCTGATTAATGGTAAGACTGAGAATCTGACCAGCTTCAACAAGGGGTACGACAACAATCCACAATATTCCCCCAATGGTCGGTATTTGGCCTGGCTAAGCATGGAGCGCGACGGATATGAAAGTGATCAAAACCGGTTGATGCTGATGGATATCGAAACCGGTGAGTACACTTCTATGATGGGTAATGTGCCGATGACAGTGGGCGGATTCAACTGGGCCCGGGACAGCAGATCCATTTATGCAGAAATGCCCTCGCAGGCAACCCAGCAGCTGTTCGAATTTACAGTGCACGGGAAATGGGATGATAATGTTTCCACCCCTGAGTTGGAAGATCGTTCCAGGGGAACCTATAATTATGGGGTGCCCATGGATGCAGGCAGGTACCTCGTGGCATCACGGACCGATATGAACCACGCCCGGGAATATTACCGGATCAGTAAAAAGTCTGAGGAAGCCGTTAATCTGACCCAGGTCAATGATACGATCTACGATCGGATCAGCCTCAGTACCGTGGAAAAGAGAATGGTAAAAACTACGGACGGAAAACAAATGCTGACCTGGGTGATCTTTCCGCCGAATTTCGATCCGAACAAAAAGTATCCGACGCTTCTGTACTGCCAGGGCGGGCCACAAAGCGCTGTATCGCAATTTTACTCTTTCCGCTGGAACTTCCAGCTAATGGCGGCTCAGGGATATATTGTGGTTGCACCAAACCGGCGGGGGCTTCCCGGATTCGGGCTGGAATGGAACGAGGAAATTTCCCGGGATTGGGGAGGCCAGTCCATGCGCGACTACTTGTCTGCGATCGATTCGCTCGCCAGGGAACCCTATGTTGATGAAACCCGATTGGGCGCTGTGGGTGCAAGCTATGGAGGATATAGTGTATACTATTTGGCAGGGATCCACGAAAACCGCTTTATGACCTTCATCAGCCACTGCGGATTGTTTAATCTGGAATCCTGGTACGGAAGTACCGAAGAACTGTTTTTTGCAGATTGGGATGTGGGCGGACCCTACTGGGAGTCGCCACGCCCTGAAAGCTACGATCGGTTCAGTCCACACCTCAACGCCGATAAATGGGATACGCCCATCATGGTCATTCACGGTGAAAAGGACTTCCGGGTTCCATATACACAGGGACTGGAAGCCTTCCAGGCTGCTCAGCTAAAAGGTATTCCGAGCCGCCTCCTTTTCTTTCCTGAGGAAGGCCACTGGATATTGAGCCCACAGAACGGATTGATCTGGCATGCCGAATTCTTCGGCTGGCTCAGCCGCTGGTTACACCCCTGAAAACCTGCCAGCATGATACTGACAGCATTTGAATGGGATCATGACCCATAGGATATACAGGTCCAACTCTTGCTATGAAAGCAGGTTTAAATTTGTCCGGGATAAGATGCTTCACTCCTTCCCCTCTTCCCTCTTCCTTTGCACAAAGGCTTCAATGATCCGCTCATCACCGATTTCACTGACAACCTGGTTCAGGGTCTCCATCGGGGTGTCCAACAAGTCCAGGATCATAAGTCCGTCCAGCGAATTGTTGAATTTCGGATCCACATTGAAGCCGATTATTTGCGCATTCTGCCTGATGTATTTCTTCAGCAATATCGGAAAACGCAGATTCCCCGGCTCGATCTCCTCCACCAGCCGATCGATCCGATTCAAATCGTCCTCGCTCAGATCTACCAGCATCTGATCCGTTTTCTTCAAACGCACCCTGAATTTTTTTCGTGGATGAATATGCTGTGCAATATCGTAGTTGTAGTAGTTCTTCCTGATGAAATTAATGATCAGCGACTTGCTGAATTTACTGAACTGGTTGCTCATGCTCACACAGCCAATGAAATACCGGTATTCCGGATTTTTCAGCGCGAGGATCGTTAGCCCCTTCCACAGCAAGAACAGAGGATACGGTTTTATTTGATATGCCTCCACAATGAAGGCCCGCCCCAATTCGATCGTCTCGTGCAACAGCGGCAGCACTGGTGCATCCAGGCGGAACAGTGACTGAAAATAGAACCCGCGCTTGCCGTACAAATTCATGATCTCCGCACCCATCCCCAACCGATAGGCACCGGCCACCTGTTGCGCATGCCTGTCCCACAACACGAGATGGCGGTAATAAAGATCGAATTCGTCCACATCGATCTCATGATTCGTCCCTTCGCCTGCGGCGCGAAAGGTAACTTCCCGCAAACGTCCAATTTCCGTTAAAAGCTGGGGCATCCTGCCGCCAGGCAGGATATAGAGTTCGAAATTTCGAAAGCCAAACTCGAAAAATTCGTCCCGCAATCCGTTGAGCTCGGCCTGTAACCCGGCCGGATCCACCGGGTCAATGATTGGTTTGGCTCCTTCCTTCCGGCGCGGCATAAATCCTTTCGGAAAAAAACGGTTCACCCGCATGGCGTTGCCCAGAGCGTAGGTTTTCATTCGCAAAAAGCGACCATACTGATCTGCATCTGTGAACTGTGCCTGCTGTTTTACGCTGATCGGATGCCCAATGCGCACCGCCACCTTCTTATTCCGTCTGGCCACCACCTCCGAAGGCAACCTGGCCGTACGCAGGATCGGGTGCAACATGCCCGGCAGATAAAACAGAAAACTGTTGTTCCCCTTAAAGTAGATCGGGATCACGGGGACTTCGGCCCGACGAATGATCTTCAGGACCGACTCCTGCCAGCGACGATCGGTGACGCTACCTTTTTGCAATTTGTAGCTACTTACCTCCCCGGCCGGAAACACGCCCATAGGCTTCCCTTCTGCCAGATGCTGCATGGCAGCGCGGAGTCCGCCCACATTGTTTTTGCCATGCCGGGCATCCCCGAAGGGGTTCACCCCGATGAAATTCGATGCCAGAGGCCTGATACGCTCCAGCAAAAAATTGGCCATTACTTTAAAGTCCGGCCGACGTTCAGCGATAAGTTTGATCAAAATAATGCCGTCAATACCGCCAAAGGGGTGATTCGAAACGGTAATGAAAGGCCCCTCCCCGGGAATACGGCTAAGCTCCTCTTCGGAGATACCGATCTCCACGCCCAGCTTTTGTAGCACGGCATCAGCGAATGCCACCGCCGTGGGTACGTCACGAAACTCGTCATAGATGGCGTTCACCTTGTTGAGTTTCAGCAGTTCCATGACGAGCTCGGCCACCCGTGGCAATCCCAGCCGTTTCAACCGGGTAAACCGGGCAAATTCGTCTGGGTCAACCAGGCTCATTTTTCGCTCAATAAAAGTTGCAACGTTTCCGGAGTGCGCTGCTCCAGATAAACCATCCGTTCTTCCAGCAGGTGCTGCCACTGATCGGCGTAGTGCCGCACCGTGTACAGGCTTAACCTGTCCGTAGACTGCACATCAAAATGCTCTTGCAATGCCTCCAGTAATTTAGGCAGCTTCATTTCGTCGCGATCCGTGACCACCGAAAATGATACCGCGCTATTTTGCATCATATTGACCCGGAAACCGAACCTGGCCAGTTGCGCAAAGATGTTGCTGAGGTGATACTCGGCGATAAAACTCAGGTCGCGCGCACTGATGTTGATCAGTACCTGATCGTGTTTTACGATGTAGCCCGGTACCTGTGGCTTTCGCCTGCTTCCACTTTGGATCAGGCTGCCAGGCGCCTGCGGCGCGATGAACGACTTTACACGCAGGGGAATGTTCTTTTCCTTAAGGGGCTGAATGGTCTTCGGATGGATCACCCTGGCACCGAAAAAGGCCAGCTCAATAGCTTCACCAAAGGGCACTTCCTCAAGCAGGGTGGACTCCGGGAACTCATTCGGATCTGCATTCATGAGCCCAGGCACATCCTTCCATATATGCACTTCTGCTGCATTGAGCAGGTAAGCAAAAATAGCAGCCGAGTAATCGGATCCCTCCCGTCCGAGGGTCGTATTGAAGTTTTCACTGGTGCAACCAATAAACCCCTGGCTCAGGTAACGCCGTCCCCGTTGGATGTATCGCGATACCTGTTGCTGGCACAAGGGCCAGTTGACCCGTGCATTCCGGTATTGGTTGTCGGTCTTCACTATATCGCGGGCATCAAGCCACTGATGTTCCCAACCCTGATCATGCAGGTAGGCGCTCACGATCCGCGAGCTGATCAGCTCCCCGTAACTCACGATCTGATCGTAGTTGTAGTCATATTCTTCCCGGGGTGGATCCCCGATGATCCACTCGAGTTCCACGAACAGGTTGTTCACTTCGTCGCGTACGGGATATTCCTCCGGAAACAACTCGTTTATAAGGATAGCGTGTTTTTTTCGACATTCGACCAGCAGGGAGAGCGCTCTTTCTGTTTCTCCGGTATAATGCTCGTGCACGACCTTTTCGAGCAGATTGGTGGTCTTTCCCATCGCCGAAACGATCACCACAACCTCCTCCTCTCCGAATTCACTCAGGATCCCGGCGACCCGACGCACTCCCTGGCCATCCCTGATGGATGCCCCTCCGAACTTATGTACATTCATTTTCCTCCTTTTCCCTTTGCCACGGCCTCCCGGGCCTGGCATGGATCACCCGCATGGGGCAAAGGTACGCATTGGACTCTACCATTTTTCCCGATATTTGCCGGAAAGGCACCACACACTATGGCGGCACAAACGCTAAGCGAATTCATTACTGAACATCAGGGCGAGTTTCCTCACGCAACCAGCGAATTTACCCGGCTTTTTAGCGATATCACCATTGCCGCAAAAATGGTCAGCCGCGAGGTCAGCAAGGCCGGGTTGGCCAATATCCTGGGAGCGGCAGGCAGTGGGAATATACAGGGCGAAGAACAGCAGAAGCTGGACGTATTTGCTAACAAACTGTTCACAGACCTGCTCCGCAGCGGCGGTGAATGCAGAGCCATCGCCTCCGAAGAAGATGAGGACATAGTGGTATTTGACGGAGTCGCCACCGCCGGAAAATACCTGGTGGCCATTGATCCCCTGGATGGATCTTCAAATATTGACGTGAATGCATCCATTGGAACCATTTTTAGCATTTTCCGCCGAAAAAAATTCAGTGAGCCGGTCAGCATGGACGAGTTCCTGCGTCCGGGCACGGAGCAAGTTGCAGCCGGATATGTGATCTACGGTTCGTCAACCATGCTGGTTTACACTACCGGACACGGGGTTAATGGGTTCACACTGGATCCATCGATCGGTGAATTCTGCCTGTCGCACCGAAACATACAGATCCCGGAAGACGGAAGGATCTACTCCATCAACGAAGGAAACATTTTTAGTGCACCAAGTGGTGTTCAGGAATACGTGAGGCGTTGCAGAGAGCGTCAATACAGTGCGCGCTACATCGGTTCGCTGGTGGCCGATTTCCACCGGAACCTGCTGAAAGGGGGAATATATATGTATCCCTCAACCCCAAAAGTACCCAACGGAAAACTGCGCCTGCTGTACGAGTGCTCCCCTCTGGCCTTCCTGATCGAGCAGGCAGGCGGACGTGCATCAGACAGCAGGCAGCGCATCATGGAGATCGTTCCCACTCACCTCCACCAGCGGATCCCCTGCTACATAGGGTCGCCGAAAATGATCGCCGAGGTGGAACAACTGATGGCCGGCTGATCCCAGTAAGGCCAATGAACCTAAAGGAATTTGCCCAACTTTATAAAAACGACCTGCAGGTCAGGCGTATCGTGGACCAGCTCCAGAAACCCGGTGCGCAGCACATACACCTAAAAGGTCTGGCCGGATCCCTCCCGGCAATTGTGGCCGCTTCTGTATTCCGGAATTCCACCGTTCCACACCTCTTCGTGCTGAACAACAAGGAGGAAGCCGCCTATTTTCTCAACGATGTTCAAAGTATCTTGGGTGAAGAGGACGTACTCTTTTTTCCGGGCAGCTACCGTCGTCCCTACCAGATCGAAGAGACCGATAACGCCAGCGTACGTCTGCGGGCAGAAGTCCTGGATCGGTTGTCATCGCGCCGTAAGGCGGCTACTGTAGTTACCTATCCGGATAGCCTGTTCGAGAAGGTAATGACGCGCAGGGAGCTTTCGAAAAACACGCTTAAGGTAAGGGAAGGCGACTCGCTGGGTCCGGATTTTCTGAATGAGGTGCTGTACGAATACCATTTCGAGCAGGTTGATTTTGTGACCGATCCGGGACAGTTTTCGGTCCGTGGAGGTATTGTGGATGTGTTCAGTTTCTCGAACGATATGCCCTATCGGATCGAATTCTTTGGTGACGGGATCGACAGTATCCGATCATTCGACATCGGGACGCAGATAAGTGAGCAGCGCGTGAAGCAGATCACCATTGTACCGAATGTGAACGACAAAAAGGTGGTGGAACAGCGCGAGAGTTTTCTGCGGTATCTGGGCAAGGACACGGTGATCTGGATAAAAAACGCCGGGCTGGCAGGTGACAGGCTGAACCAGAATTTCGAAAGAGCAAGGGAAAGCCTTGCCGAACCAGGCGAAGCAGCACACCACCGAACGCCGGGGGAATTGTTCCTGAACAAGACTGCCTTACGGCAGGAACTGGATGATTTCGATCTGATCGAATTTGGGCAGGATCTGGCTCATCCGGCCGTTAAGGCCGTGATATTTAACAGCGTGCCACAGCCCGCCTTTAACAGAAATTTCGGGCTACTGACCGAAAGCCTGCACAGGTACGACGAGCAGGGTTATGAAAACCTGATCCTATGCTCCTCGGCCAGGCAGGTGGAGCGCTTTCATGACATTTTCGAAGATATCGATGCGGACGTGAAGTTCACGCCCGTACTGTATACCCTGCACGAAGGTTTTATTGATCACGACCGCCGGATCGCTTGCTATACCGACCACCAGATCTTTGACCGATACCACAAATTCCGGCTGAAAACCGGACTCGGAAAGAAACAGGCGATCACGCTGAAAGAGCTTACGAATTTGCAAATGGGCGATTTCGTGACACATATCAACCACGGAATCGGGATCTTTGACGGGCTTAGGAAGATCGATGTCAATGGCAGGCAGCAGGAGGCCATTAAGCTGATCTACAAGGATAATGACATCCTGTACATCAGCATCCACTCATTGCACAAGATCTCAAAGTACAACGGTAAGGAGGGTACGGTGCCAAAGATCCACAAACTGGGATCGGGCGCCTGGGCAAAAACGAAACAGAAAACCAGGACCAGGGTCAGGAAGATCGCCTATGACCTCATTAAGCTCTATGCAAAAAGAAAGGAACAGAAAGGGTTCGCCTGCGGCCCCGACAGCTACCTGCAACTGGAACTGGAGGCATCCTTTATCTATGAAGATACGCCTGATCAGGAGAAGGCAACCGAGGCCATCAAGGAGGATATGGAAAAGGAAATGCCCATGGACCGACTGGTCTGTGGAGATGTGGGCTTCGGCAAAACGGAATTGGCCGTACGGGCAATGTTCAAGGCCGTGGACAACAGTAAGCAGGTGGCCGTATTGGTACCGACGACCGTGCTGGCCTTTCAGCATTATAAGACCGTTACGGAACGGCTTCAGGATTTTCCGGTAACGGTCAGGTATATCAATCGTTTCCATAGCACCAGGCAGCAGCGCGAGATCCTGAAGCAGCTGGAGGAGGGAAAAGTGGACATCCTGATCGGAACACACCGGATCGTGGGGAAGGATGTGAAATGGAAGGACCTGGGACTGCTGGTGATCGACGAAGAACAGAAATTCGGGGTGGCTGTAAAGGATAAGCTAAAAACCATTAGCGTGAACGTGGATACCCTGACCCTGAGTGCTACGCCTATCCCCCGGACCATGCAATTCTCGCTCATGGGAGCACGCGATCTGAGTGTGTTGAACACCCCACCTCCAAACCGATACCCGGTGCAAACCGAAGTGTGCAGATTCAGCGAGGAGATGATCCGCAACGCTATCGTGTACGAGGTAGGCCGGGGTGGCCAGGTGTTCTTCGTGCATAACCGGATCGAAAACATCAGCGAAATTGCGGTGATGGTCCGGCAGCTGGTACCCGATGTCCGGATAGGGGTTGCACATGGACAAATGGAAGGGGCCAGGCTCGAGAAGGTCATGCTGGCCTTTATGAAGGGGGAGTTTGACGTGTTGATCTCCACGACCATCATCGAATCAGGGCTCGACATCCCCAATGCCAACACCATCATCATCAACAACGCTCATTTCTTTGGCTTAAGTGATTTGCATCAGATGCGGGGCCGTGTGGGCCGAAGTAACAGGAAAGCCTTTGCCTACCTCATTGCGCCACCGTATTCCAGCATGACCAAAGAGGCCCGGAAACGACTGGAAACCCTGGAGCAATTCAGCGATCTGGGCAGCGGACCCAACATCGCCATCCGTGACCTGGAGATCCGCGGGGCCGGAGATCTGTTAGGTGCCGAGCAGAGTGGGTTTATCAGCGAAATCGGCTTCGGAACGTATCAAAAGATCCTGGCCGAAGCCCTTGCTGAATTAAAGCAGGAAGAATTTGAGGAGCTGTACAGGGAAGAGGAAAGCAGGCACTACCTCGCCGGGGAGACCTCGCTCGATACCGACCTTGAGATCCTGATCCCCGACGACTATGTGAACAACATCACGGAGCGGCTTAACCTGTATCGCCGGTTGAACGAGCTCGATACCGGGGAGCAGCTGAAGAGTTTTGAACAGGAGTTGATCGATCGCTTTGGGCCGATCCCGCAGCCGGTGCACGAGCTGCTGGTGAGTGTCCGTCTGCGTTGGATGGGTCGCCAGCTCGGCTTTGAAAAACTGATCCTCAAGGCCAACCAGATGATCGGCTTCTTCATCGGCGACCAAAGCAATCCGTTTTATCAAAGTGCCACTTTTACACAGATCCTCAGCTACCTCAAAAGTAACTTCCGCACCGCTACAATGAAGGAGCGAAACAACAGGCTTACTTTGTCGTTTAAAAACGTTCCTACGGTGGATAAGGCCCTTGATCTGTTAAAAAATGTTTTACGTACCCCGCTTTAGCTGGCTCCGGCAAAGGCCGATACCAAAACCTCGCCTATGAAAAAGGAATTCCACTCATTTCGCGCAGCCTTCAAAGGTTTATATATCCTCTGGTTTAAGGAACGGCACGGACGTTTTCATTTTGCGGCTACCATTGCCGCCCTCGCGGGCGGATGGTCCTTCGGGCTCGCTCAGTCCGAATGGATAGCCGTGCTGCTCTGCATCGCCCTGGTCCATAGCCTTGAAGGGCTGAATGCGGCATTGGAGGAGACACTTGACCGTTTGCACCCGGAGGCGCATCCGGCCGTAGGCCGTGCGAAAGATCTTGCGGCCGGAGCTGTCCTGGTAGCCTCCATGGTATCTGCCGCAGTCGGGATCATTGTTTTTGGGCCTTATATCGCGAAAATATTTGATCTATAGTTTAGTATTTTTTACTAATGTTCAGCGACTAAGCAAAATACCAAAAGCTCAGGGCGATGGTATGCCAGACCCCGCATGTTTGCCGGATGCAACAAAATGGATCGGAACAGTTTGGTTCCCGAGCAGTAATAAGTGGTTCACTCCTCACGCTACATAGCCCTGGCTTCCTCCCAGCTCAAATGGCCTTCCAAATTGGTGACTCCCCAATCCCCGAGCTCCCGCTCAGTCCAGAGGTTAGGGAAAAATATCCTTTTTTGGGACCGCGGATGCATATAACGCTGCCATTCCGATCCGCCTGTTGCCTCGGCATCGCCTAAGTATTTGCGCGCCGCATGGTAATGGCTCATTACCCATTTTACATTGACCGTGTGGTCATAATGACGAAGGGTATTGATAAGGACCGGATTATTTCGGTGCTCTTCAGGCAAACGCAAATAGATCAGCTGCAGGTTCGACTTATTGTATTCCTTCATAAAGGTGATGAACTCTTCCATGTACTTCCGCTCGAAATTGACCAGAAGGGTCGTCTTGTCTCCGGTGTTGTAGTTCTTACCGGCTGCCTGCCAATACAAATGGTTGTAGGCGTGCTCAAAGGGTGTATTCCGGTCAATCGTTGACCGAAAACGCGAGTCGATCAGGTTGATCAGGTCGGTTGATGCAAATTCGATCTTCCGGTATTGAGCACTCTGGAATCCGCTTGCCGGCGTCAGGGTATCGCGAAATTTCATGTACTGTTCCCGCTCCATTCCGTCTCCCATGATCGAGAATGACTCCGTCAGCATATCGAAATACCGACTGATGCGATCTACGTGCATGGCAAATTTATCGGCACTCACTTCATCTGCCTTCGCCACCTGATCGATCTCCCAGAGTACCATTTTGAACAACAGCTCGTTGATCTGGTGATAGATGATGAACACCATTTCATCCGGGTATTGCGTCCGCTGGATCTGCAGTCCCAGGAGGGCATCCACCTGAATATAGTCCCAATAGGTCATAGGGCTGGCGTGTAGCAATCCGCTCAAATGCACATCCGGATCCTGACCGATCGCCTGGTACTTTTCGTCGATCTTTTTGAGGAGTTCTGCTCTGTTCATCATAGGTCGGTTAGGCCTCCGCAAGTTAGCTTTTCCTGCTCCCATTTACCATTTCTTCACATTTTTTACTTTTCGGGCCGCAATAGAACGATGCCTCAATACGACAAAAAAATGTTCCTTGGCCACTCGGCCGGGCTCTACATCTTATTTTTTACCGAACTCTGGGAGCGGTTCTCTTATTATGGGATGCGCTCCATACTGGTCCTTTATCTCACTGCCAAAATAACGGCCTCCAATGCCGGCCTGGGCTGGGAAAATGCCTCTGCCCTTGAGCTCTACGGATGGTACACCATGATGGTCTATGTTATGTCGGTCCCCGGAGGCCTTCTGGCCGATAGGCTATTAGGGCAAAGGAAAACCGTCATGCTCGGTGGCATCCTCCTCTGCATAGGTCACTTTATTCTGGCCATTGATCACCTCTGGGCCTTCTACACCGGGCTCGTTTTCATTGTTCTCGGCGTGGGCGCCCTCAAGCCCAACATCAGCACCATGGTCGGTGGCCTCTACCGTGCCGGCGACGCCCGACGCGATACCGGCTTCACGATCTTCTACATCGGCATTAACATAGGCGCCTTCTCCGCCCCGCTTCTTGTCGGATACATCGGTGAAGTGATCAACTGGCACTATGGCTTCGGACTCGCGGGTATCGGTATGGCGATCGGACAGGTCGTTTACGTATTCGGCCAGCGTTACCTCAAAGGGGTGGGTGATTTTATTCCTCCCTCACGGGAGGATGGGCAACCCGCGTCCAAATCGCTCACCCCGGAAGAAAAGGACCGGCTCAAGGTCCTGCTGCTTTCCTTCATCGTAGTGATCGTGTTCTGGGGTGCCTATGAACAGGCGGGTGGACTAATGAACCTGTATGCCAAGGAAAAGATCAACCGCGTGATGTTCGGGTTTACCGTTCCGGCGAGCTTTTTGCAGGCTTTACACGCGTTTTACGTGATCCTCATTGGCGCACCTGTAGCCTACTTCTGGACCCAATGGCGCAAATGGGGACGCGAATCAAGTAGCCTGTTCAAGATGGGGATCGGAACCATCATCACCGGGCTCGGATTCCTCTTTCTCACCGGTGCTGCTCAGGAAGCTTTTTCCTCTCCCGGCGGAAAAGCCTCCATCTACTGGATGTTCGCTGCCTACCTCCTCCATGTGATTGGCGAGTTGAGCATTTCCCCGATCGCCCTTTCCTACATTACCAAGCTAGCTCCGGCAAAATATTCCAGCTTCATGATGGGGGCCTATTTCTTTGTAAGCGGAATAGGAAATAAAGTAGCCGGACTCGTAGGTGAAGCCGCACAAAAAGCAGGCGAAATAGCCATTTTTTTAGGAGTGTTTGGCTTTTGCGTACTCTTCGGACTTACACTGGTCCTTTTCGTCAAAAAACTCAAAGGGCTCGCACACGGTGCAGAAGATATCACCTGATACCGGCGATCCCAGGTACCGGTTGCCAATCCATGTTTCTTTGGATAAGGGTGGTTGGCCGGTGGGTTGAAATAAGTATCCTCTTTCTGAAACCAATGGCGGGGTAATGTTCAGCTTCCGAAAGGTTCGCCTTTTACTTGCAATGCCGGCCCGCAAAAATCGGAGTGTCATCATTTATGTGGCAGAAATAGTTATCTTTTCGCTCCAAAATCTGACCTGTTATGAAACTTAACCAAATCATCATAGCCACCATGATCGTGCTGACTGCCTGCGGAACGCGGCTACTGGCCCCAACCGAAGACGATGTCATCAGTATCCGGGATCAGTATCCAGATGCAACCCTTACAGCCCTGAACGAGGGAAAGACCTTGTATCAGGAAAACTGCAGCCGGTGTCATGCCCTGCATGACCCTGCCGACTTTACTGACAAGCAGTGGGGTCTGCTGGTGCCCGATATGGCGAAGAAAGCCCAAAAGAAAGGGATCAACATCACCGGGAACATGCAGACGAAGATCAGTATGTACCTGATGGCAGTGAATGATCAGTGAGCTCTTATTGTGCTGAGCCCCGAAATCATTTTTTTATCTTTCGTGTGATTTGGGGCCACCTTTGCTAATAAATGCTACTTTTGGGTCAGGAAAAGGCTGAGAACAGAGCAGGATCATTTCAGCGTATTCTCCACGAACGGCGGATCGGAAAAATATATCGTACACCTTGATCTTAGATTATGGAATCAAAGAGGTTTTATTGGCTTTTTATGATATCCCTGATCCTTTTGTTGCTTGTGGGAGGCGTGTATTGGTGGGATGCCAGGGTATTTAGGGAGGCGAGGGCTGAGAATGCAAAAATGAGCCAACGTATACAGGAGTCCGTCCTTAAACAAAAGGAAGCAATCATTCAAAGGAGGGTTAGTGAACAGCTGGAGGAGATTGCTCAGCAACAAAAACTTATTACTGAAAGTCAGCGCACCATCGCCCTTAGGCAAAGGGCTATAGCCGAAGAGCGGCGGCTGGAAGCTGTTGCTCAGAAGCACATCGCCGATCAGGCTAAAACAAGGGCAGTAGAAGCCTCTAAAGTTGCCGAGGAGCAAAAACAAATTGCCATTGAGCAAAAACAAATTGCCATTGAGCAAAAAAATGCTGCGGAAACAGCAGAAAAAAAAGCCAATCGCCTGAGAATGCTGGCACTTGGGCAATCATTGTCTGCCCGATCCATAAACCAGATGAACGCCGGTAATGATAGTCTGGCTGCTATGCTGGCGATGGCTTCGTGGCATTTTATAAGTGAAAATAATGGAGACCTGTACCAGGCAGAGCTGTTTCAGGCACTGAAGATGTCTTCAGGCCAGGACCATTCCCTGAGGGTTCATAAGGGGGCAATACGGGATATGGATATTACGGGAGGTTTTCCGGCTGAACCATTTCGCCTGGCTACAGTAAGTCAAAGTGGGGAACTGGTGCTTTGGGAAGGAGATTCCTTAAGCCTGGAGGGAAGATCCTCAGGTTCGCCCCCCCTTCCCTTATTGGATAATGAAGACCATGATTTTAGAAAAGTAGCTTTCAATCCTTCCGGAAATGTGCTGACTGTAGGGGATGCCACAGGCAATATCATGGTCAAAAAAGCCCCTTTTAACCAGTCAGCCTACCAAATCTTTGAATTGTCTGACAGACCTTTCAGGGCACTTAGCTTCATTAGCGAGCACATGTTGGTATATCCTGAGGGATCGAATGTCATGGGGTTTGATGTTTCGACCGGAGAAACAAAAGCGGTTCAGATCTACCATCATACTCATGAGATCACGGCTATGATCTATGACGGGACATCCGGAAACATCATTTTTGGAGATAAAATAGGTGGGCTCTATTCCTTCAAGCCGAATTCAGATAAAGTAGCTCAGAGGCATTTTCAGCTTGGAACAGAAACCATTTCCAGTTTGGCCGGAAGTCTTGAAGGCCCTCTGGCAATGGGAACAGTGTCGGGAAATATTTTCGTGCAGGAGGATCGGGATACCTCCGCTCTCCACATACTTACCGGCCATCTTTCGCAGGTCAACGATCTTGCTTTTTGTAAGGGATTACTATTATCTATCAGTTACGACATGACCTTGCGCTTATGGAATGTCAAAAAAAACCCTGTCGGATCAGTAGTGGTTGAAAAACTCAATGCCTGGGGCTATTGCATGAACGTAGTCCCGGGGACTGAGCGTATAATCTCGGCGGGAGCCGGCCGGCTTGTGAGGATCACGACGATCAATCCTGAAAAAATGGCAGAATTAGTACAGCAAAGGATCAATAGGAATTTTACAGAGGATGAGTGGAATACATACATTGGTTCAAGTATTGACTACAAACTGTTAAAAGAGGAATGAAAGGGACAGCTTTGATATGGGTATCAGCGGCCGTATTTCTTCAGCTTTCTGTATCGGCCCAGGATTGCGATGAAATTCAGTTGAACAAGGCTCAAAAGAAGTTCGAAACCGGGAATTTCCAGGAGGTGTTTGAACTACTGTCTCCCTGTTTGAGGCAAAACCGGAATATAGAGAAGAGGTTGGTAGCCCTGAGACTTATGGCCTTGTCGAACTTTGCACTGGACAGTGTGGAGCAGGCGAACCGCCATATAGCCGAACTACTGGAAACAGATCCCAATTACCAGTTCAGCCTTTTTGACCCTCCTCATTTTATCAATGCCGTCAAGAGATTGAGAAAGCAAAATACAACCATTTTCGTAACTACAGTATCCAAAAAAAGGGAAGATCTAAAGACTACTCCAGGTACGGTATTGGTTATAAACGAACAGGAGATCAGGGAAAGGGGCTATACCGACCTTGAAGCTTTGATGAGCGATCTTCCTGGGTTCGACATCTCCAGGACCAAAGGGGCTACCTATTCCAATTTATATCAAAGAGGGTACCGGGGAAACAACACAGATCGCACCCTTTTTATGATCGATGGTGTGGAAGAAAACGATCTGTGGTCCAATATCGTTTATTTTGGAACTCAATTTCCGCTTTCCAATATAAAACAGGTTGAGATTATCTATGGGCCTGCTTCCACAATGTATGGGCCCAACGCTTTTTCCGGTGTTATCAATGTCGTTACCAAGGATCCCTCCACCAGTCACAATGACAGAAATACAGATGCTTATGCAGAGGTGGGTTATGGTACGTATAACACGCGTTATATTGATGCCTATGCCTCGGGACGCCTGAATAAGGCCGCTTTCTCCCTTACCCTTAGAAAGTACGAATCGGAATACCGTGATCTTTCAGATTTTGAAGACTATAATTTTTCACCTGATGATTATAATCGGGTAGATTATAGCAGTTTGCTCTATGTAGGCCCTGATGCAGCACAGGATTTTTTTGATACTTATGGATCTGCTCCCCACTTCGACACCTTCTTTATTTCTGGTGTTGACCCAGAGGGGCAGCAAGTTTTTCGTCCGACGAAGGAGGCCATTGAATTTGCCAGAGAGGCCGATAAGGATGGATTGGACAGGACGATCAACGGACAGCCCATCACGTACAAAAATTTGGCTGATAACATTTTCTTTGCGGGAAAATTGCAGCTTCCCCACTTTACATTCGGAGGTCAGTATTGGAAGGCACGGCAGGGGGCAACCAACTATAGAACCGATAATTATATCGGAGGTGCAAATAATGCCACTGTATGGACACCGGCGCAGTTTAACCTCTACGGGAAATATGAGAATGTACTCATCAAGGACCAGCTCTTTATACAGAACTTCATCCAATACAGGGTCACTACTGTTGACGATGAAACCAGTGTCAGTGCCCTGAGAAACTATTCCAATGGAAGCCTGGGTGCCGCGGCCTTGATGGATAGCGCCAAGGCATTCTGGCTTACTGCTTATTATTATCAAATATCACGACAGTTTCGAAATGAGCTGAAAATCACTTATACGCCTTCACAGAAATTTGACGTTGTTTCGGGAGTGGAGATCCGAAACAGCTTCATCCAGGGAGATTACTATTTGGCGATATATCCTGAATCAGAGGCAGCAGGAGAACAAGATTTTCCGAGCGTAATTGAAAATGGAATACAAGTCGCGGTGCCCGGAGGAGGAAACTATTACGAAACAATGGAAGCCGGAGCTTTTGCCCAGGCAAGCTATAAAGCGAACAGCTGGATCAATATAATCCTGGGGGGGCGTTATGACTACAACAGAATACGGGTAACCGGGGGTTATGGGACTGTATTCAATCCGAGACTTGCAGTAGTGGCCTATCCGTCCAATTACGTTATAAAGATAATCTATGCCAGTGCTTTCCAAAACGCATCTAACTGGGAAAAATTTGCCACATTTTCCGACAGGCAACTGGCCAACCCTACTCTTCCTCCTGAAGAGGTGAGGAATTTTGACGTCTCCCTCGGCTACAATTTAACAGATGCCTTTTTTGCAGATATCACCTATTACTATGCCGTGTATCAAGGTAGTGTAGAACTGGTCAGGGTGCCCTTTGAAGGAGGTACAACGCTTCAGAATCAGGCTGTTGGTGAGCTAAAGATCCAGGGAGTCCAGGCTAACCTGAACTTTAGGAAAGACAACTACCGGGCTTATTTGAATTATACCTATACAGACCCATACAACAATCGAATTGATGATGATGGCAATCTTACCGAAGAATTTGAAAGGATCGGCGATATAGCTTCTCATCGGATAAATATGGGGGTCAATGCCCTTTACTTTGACCGCCTCAATGTCAACCTTCGGCTCAACTATATCGGAGAGCGCAAGACCGGGCCCGGAACTTCTGTCCCCGCAAATATGCTCGGAACCTTTGAACCGGTTTTCCTGTTGAGCGGGGCCGTGATGTATCGCAACTTTCTCCTTCCGCATTTCAACCTTCAGTTGGGAATGAACAATATCCTGGATCGGGAATACAGTGATCCGGGGATTAGAACGGCTGATGGCGTATATTCCATGGCTACTCCACAAAACCGAAGAAACTATTTTATCAAAATGATCTACAGTCTATGACAAACCCCGAAAAATTTGATTATGCCAAACCGGACGCAATACTGAAGGAAGGGAGGTTAAACGGAATAACGGATGAGGAGGCGTATATTCAAAACCGAAAACTGGAGATAGAGACCTTGGTGAACAGGCATCAGATGCATTTCAGAAAAGCGGAGACAGGCGACATTGAGGAACTCCTTGCTGTTTGCCATAAAGCCTATAATGACTGTACTATCCGTGATCTCGTCAATGCTTATGACCTCTATCAGTCCGTAGTGTATAACTATGGACTCGTGCTTTCCACAAACAAGGCTCCCCAACAGGTGGTGGGATGTTTTTTTAACTATATCTTTCATTCCAACGGCGATCAGATATGTAACTTAAAACGCTGGGCTGTTGACCCCGATTTCCAGGGTATTGGGTTGGGGAAGTGTATTTTCGAATACAACCAACTTTTAATGAAGGAAACCTATGGGTCAAGAATACAGACAGGCCTGATCGAGTATACTAACTTCCTTTCGCTCTATCTTACCATTAATAGATTGGGAGGGGTTATCGATTTCATCACGGAGGATCTGAAACAGTACTTCCTCGCGTACTCCTTTGTGATCAATCTGAACACTGGGAATTGGGAGAAAATGGAAGTTTCTCAGGAAAAGCTCATCAGGTTTATTAAAGGACTAAAAGAAGGTGAAGACTACATCATGTTTTCCTGTGACGATGAAGAAATGGCAAAGGAAGTCTGCCGAAACAGTAATTTTAAAATTGCAGCTGTGTTACTGGAGGGAGAGCATGTCGAAAAGAACAGTATGGTAGCATTGTCAAATGAATTGCTAAAGGTTAAATTGATTTAAACCCATAGAAAATGGGGGGGAATAAGATCATTCGGATTTACCTAACGGTTGCATTCGTGCTATTGGCCGTCCTGAGCAGCTTTGCCCAGGACCATGAAGTAGGTATCCCCGTGATCCACAATTTTTATCCTTCAGATTACGGTGGCCACACGCAGAATTTCGATTTGGCTGAGGATAGCGCCGGTAACATTTTTGTAGCCAATTTTGCCGGTGTTCTGGCTTATAATGGTGAAGACTGGGAACTGATCCTCACTCCCGAAATATCCCGGGTTACTGCCCTTGAAAGCTCTGCCCGGGGCAAGATACTGGTAGGAGGGCTTAATGAGGTGGGAACTATTGAGTGTTCTGCTGATGGAAAGTTGTTCTACAGAGACCTCAAACCCCTTATCAGGGATCAGGAAGACAGCCGGTTTGGTGAAATAAAGGAGATCATTGCTACCGAAGATAAGCATTACTTTTTTTCGAGAGAGAAGATATTGATCTATAGTGGCAATACCATGGAAATTATTGATCTGTCACAAAAATTGGCCAACGTATTTTCAATAGGTAATGAATTCCTCATCAGGGACGAAGATAACTTGTACTACCTCTTCAACCCCGTAAGCGCTGAGCTTCGGCATTTTCACCAGATTGCGCCCGATGTTGAGCTTACGGATATCGCGCATTGGGGAGATAATTTTCTGCTGGGTACGGCAGGTGGGGGGATCCTGCTTCTGGAAGGGGATCTGGTTCGTCCGTTCAGGACCGATATAGATACCGCCCTTATGGGCTTGCGTATTAAAGACCTCCTTCCCCTGGGGGAAGACCTCATTGCCGTGGGTACATTGAGAAATGGTATTTATTTCATTGACGGAGAAGGCAATACTGTTACCTGGGCCAACCGCAACTATGGACTGCAAAACGACTATATCAATAAAATGCACAAAGATCGGGGCAATAGACTTTGGGCAGCGTTAAACAATGGGATCAGCCTTGTTGGATATCCCTGGCCGTGGACCCTTTACAATCGAAGTAATGGCCTTAAGTCTGGTGTTATTTCTACCATCAGAAGTGATGAAGCGCTGTTGACCGGCACCTATCAGGGGCTTTACAGGATGGTGGGAAAATCCAAGAAATTTTTGCCCATCAAGGGAATTGAAACAGCGTGCTGGCAGTTTCTGCAGCACAATACAGGATTGCTTGTAGCTACCAGTGAAGGTGTTTACCGGATCCAGGGACTACAGGCAAGTGCTATCACAAATGAACTTACCTTGTGCCTGGCGTCCTTTGAAGAGCAACCTGCAAAGCTCTACGCCGGAACACTTGATGGTTTTAGCGAGCTTACGTTCTCAGAGAATGGTCAACTCCTCGAAAGTGAAACCAAATTCAGTGAACTGGGCGAGGTTACTGAACTCATTACAGACAATAGAGCTAACCTTTGGATAGCGACGTTAAATGGCCAACTGGCTCGCTATGACGTTGATAATGAAGTGTTGGAAGTGTTCGGAGAGGAGCAGAACCTGCCTGATCTGCTGGGGAATCAATTCTACTACCTTGATGACAAGATCATAGCCCGTACTACAAGAGGCTTAAAACAGTACCGGTACGAATCCGGTTTATTTGAGGAATATGAGATTGCCGTGGATTCTTCCAATGGCTCGTCAACCTGGCCCGGGTTAATAAAAACTACAGGTAATCAATCCATGTGGATGACACGTGGAGATGAGACTGGACTGTCTCATTATATAAAGGATGACGGAATGTGGAAATTTGAAACCCGCGATTTCGGACCGTTTGAAGATTTTATATGCCGTTCTATCTATGAAGACCCTTCCGGGATCATGTGGCTGGGAGGCCCTTCAGGATTGATCCGATTTGACAGGGAACAGAGTGAAACCCTAAAGATGAGTACAGAGGTGAGGATCTCCGGGATCCGCCTAAACAATGATAGTATATTCTATGGGGGCTTTGGCCAGGCTGCCCATGCAGGCGAAAGTGCCCGCTTCAATTACACTTACCGGAATGTCTCGTTCAGCTTTGTTTCGAACGGATACAATGTCGGCAGTGCAGTACAGTACAGTTACCGCCTTAGCGGGCAGGATGCGTGGAGCGACTGGAGTACGATCAACGAAAAGGAGTATCAAAAACTGTCGCCGGGGTCCTATACTTTTTACGTCCGGGCAAAGGATACGTATGGTAATTTATCCGAAGCTCAGGAATTCCGTTTTGAAGTGCGCCCACCCTGGTATTTCAGATGGTACATGATCGTGGTCTACATTGTGTCCTTTACCTATATGGTCTGGCAACTCATCCATTGGCGCCTGAGAAACCTCGTCAGGGAAAAAGAGAAACTGGAAAACATAGTAAGGAAAAGAACCTCGGAAATTCGCGAACAGCGCGATGAGAACCAGAAAAAGTCAGAAGAGCTGGCCCGTACCCTTTCAAACCTGAAAGACACCCAGGAGGAGTTGATACGAAAAGAAAAACTGGCTTCCGTAGGTCAAATGACAAAAGGAATTGTTGACCGGGTCATTAACCCGTTGAACTATATTAACAATTTTTCCTCACTTTCAGGTGACCTCGCCGTGGATATGAAAAATATTATCCGGAATGAAAAGGAGGCAATCAAGGAAGAAAACTATGAAGAGATCCTGGACATTGTTGGAATGCTCCAGCTCAATATTGACAAGATCCAGACTCATGGGAGTAATACGGTGCGGATCATAAAGGCAATGGAAGAGTTGCTGAAGAACCGGTCGGAAAAATTTATTGAAACCGATCTCGGGGAATTAGTGAGGCAAACCCTGAACAGGATCAAGAGTAGCTACCAGGAAGAGCTAAGGGAATATGGTATTGAGGTAAGCCTGAACATCAATGGAGGTCCATTTGAATGCAAATTAATTAAGGAAGAGTTTTCCAAGGCTGTTCATGAATTGGTCGACAACGCAGTACAGTCCGTTTATATGCACGGTAAAAAACATGGTGGCATTGAGGGCGCGTTTGTAAGGTCGGAGTTGTACAGCACACAGGATGAGTTGGTTTTGAAGGTGATTGATAGCGGCATGGGAATTCCCGAAAAGGAAATAGAGAAGATCTTTGACCCCTTTTTCACGACGAAGACTACTGCTAAAGGGGCTGGGGTAGGTTTGTATCTGGTCAGGGAAATTATTAACTTGCACAAGGGAACTATCACTGTAGGCTCAGAGGTTGGAAAGAAAACAACATTTGAGGTAAGGCTACCGAAAATACAGAATTAATTATTCAAATACAATAATTTTGAATACGATCGAACAAACGGAGATTGAGAAACTGAAAAAGAGCATCCTTGAACACGAGAAGATGGCTGCGTTGGGTCTTCTCAACGCAGGTATTATGCACGAAATCCAAAACCCATTGAGCTTTGTTCTCAATTTTTCCAATATATCTGCAGAGCTGGTGGAAGAGTTGATGGATTGGAGAAAGAACAATGGATCAAAACTTGACGAGGAAGAAACAAAAGACTTCGATGATGTCGTTTACCTCCTGGATCAAAACATAAAGAAGATAGGAGAACACGGTAAAAGGATAGAACTCATTGCCAAGGGAATACTCGGTTATTCCCGGAATACAAAACAGGAAAAATCACAGGTCAGGTTAAATGAAATGGTTGCCCAGTACACCAGGTTTTCCTATTATGCTATGCGGGCCAATGCAAAGGGTTTTAGCGTAAACATTGTGGAGGACTTCAATGAGGATATGAATGATGTAATGGCCTATCCCGGAGAATTGAGCCGGGCCCTGTTAAATATCACCAACAACGCTTTTTATGCCGTTTGGGAAAAATCCCGGCAGTTAGGGGCTGAGTACGCTCCCACAGTGACGATCACTACTGCCAGAGATAAGGAATACATTCAAATAAAAATAGAAGACAACGGGAACGGAATACCGGAAGAGGTTAAAACCAGTATGTTCAACCCCTTCTTTACTACCAAACCCGAAAGTGAAGGCACGGGCCTTGGCCTGTACATAACAAAAAGGATCGTGGAAGAGAGACATGGGGGAAGTCTCCAGGTTGAGAGTGAGTCCGGAAAATTTACGCGTTTTACAATAACTATTCCTCCGAAATAATTTAATCAGTGACATTGGAAGAAGATGCAGCAACTTGTTACCCTCAAAATATTAAGTGTTGACGACGAACAGGATCTGGAGATCCTGATGAATCAAAAATTCCGCTCCAAGATCAGGAAGGGGATCTATGAGTTCCATTTTGCCAATAATGGCCTGGAGGCATTATCGAAATTGGTGGAATACCCCGATATAGATATTATCCTCTGCGATATCAATATGCCTGAAATGGATGGTCTGACACTGCTGAGCAAGATCAATGAGCTCAAAAACCCATCTCTGAAAACGATCATGGTATCGGCATATGGCGATATGGACAATATCCGGTCTGCGATGAATGGAGGCGCTTTTGACTTTGCCACCAAACCTATTGACTTTACAGACCTGGAGCAGACCATCGAAAAAGCCGTTGAGCAAATCAAGTTTATTCGCAAGGCACAGCAGGAACACGATCAGCTGGTCTCCATTCAAAATGATCTCGATACGGCAAGGAAGATCCAACAGTCCATCCTGTCGACCGACTTTGATACCGGGAACGATCCCAGATATGAAATTTTTGCTGTAATGAACGCCGCTAAAATGGTAGGAGGTGATTTTTATGACTTCTTTAGTATTGATGAGGACAACCTCGGATTCCTTGTGGCTGATGTCTCGGACAAGGGGATTCCGGCAGCCATTTACATGGCAGTCAGCCATACCATCATGAGGGCCACGGCTTTGAAAGGGCTTTCTCCTGCAGAATGTATGAGCTACACCAACAATCTTCTTGGAAAAGGCAATGTGGAAAGTATGTTTGTTACGGCTTTTTACGGAATGCTTGATCTGAAATCGGGAATATTGACCTATACCAATGCAGGACACAATCCGCCTTACGCTCTTAAGGGATCAGGTGAGCTTATCACGATCGAACCTACGGAGGATCTGGTGGTGGGTGTAATTGATGGGATCACTTATCACGAAAAAGAGATAGAACTTGAAAAAGGAGATCAATTGTTTCTGTTCACTGATGGCGTCACCGAAGCAGTGAACAACAAAGGAGATCTCTATACGGAGTTGCGGCTGGAGAGTGCACTTAAAAACGCACAAAACCTTTCGGTTGGGGAACTGGTAAACAGGATTTCCAAAGACTTGAGCCAGTTTACCGACGGAGCTGCCCAATCAGATGATATAACCATGATGGCTGTGAGCTTTAAATAACTATTTATAGTGGAAAAGGTAAAGATCGAGATACTCAACGAGCTTGAGGAGCTTCATAAAGTTCGTGCAACCCTGGAAGATCTGGGTGTGGCATGGGGAATAGATATGCCCGTTGTAATGAAACTAAACCACTGTTTGGAGGAAGCATTGACCAATATTATATTCTATGCCTATAAGGATAGGGGGAAACATCCTGTAATGATTACCTTTGAACGAATTGACCAGTCATCGGTAAGCATTTTACTTGAAGATGAAGGCAGGGCGTTTAATCCTTTGGAAGAAGCTGAAGAACCCGACCTGGATGCAGCAGCAGAAGAAAGGCGTATTGGTGGGTTAGGTGTTTTTTTAATTAAGCAGCTGATGGATGAGGTTGAATATACCAGGATCGGAAACTACAATAAATTAAAAATGGTAAAACAACTATAAATCAGAAAGTTGTAGTACTTCTGGATTGAAAGGATGAAGGAATTGAGCTCTAATTAAAGAAGGCCATGGAGAACTTTCTCAGCATACCTGAAGAATTTTACTTGCTGGCTGTAAGTGAGACAAAAGGGAATATACAGCACACTAATTACAGGCCTTTCAAAGTGGCGCTATCTGGCTCTATCTTAATGGATCTAGCCCTGGAGCATCGGATCGATACCGATCTGGAGAAAATTATTATTGACAGAAAGGAGCCCACCGGCAATGAAGTCCTGGACATTGCTTTTAATGAAATACTGCTGGCCCACGCGGGCCAGGAGGTTAGGTACTGGATTGATCGTCTTACCGAAAGATCCGATACCTATAAGAGCTTGATACTCAATTCCCTTATCAGGAAAGGGGTCCTGAAGATCGAGAACAAAAAGGTGTTGTGGGCATTCACTTCACGTAAATATCCGGTCATCGATAATTCCGAGATCAAGGAAGTAAAGATGCGGGTAAGGGATCTGATCATGAGCGAGGAGATCCCGGATGTGCGGGATATTGTCATTGTCAGTATGCTGTTCTACAGTGGGATGCTGCACCTTGCCCTGGACAATGAAGAGATGGACGAACGCATGGACAGAATAGAGCAAATAGCCAGGATGGACCTTATAGGCCAGTCCATTAGTTCGGCCATTGAGGACTATATGGTCTCGTACCTTTGGGCCGGAGGATTTTTTTATTAACAATAGTCATAGGGACTGAAGGAACAGAAGTATGGAATGATAATTTTTTGATAGCTTTGGGCGAAATTAGACGATAACCCTTAAAACCGTTCGTCAGCTCAGGCAGTTGCATTATCGAATTAAAAACGAATATAAATCAGATAAACAATGGACATTTCAAAGACAAAGGAATCTAATTTAATGGTCGTGGCCATCAACGGAAGACTGGACACCACCAACTACATGGAACTTGATAAAGAGCTTGACAGCTTAGTGAGTTCCGGAGAGCAGAACATCCTCATTGACTGTACCGACATGAACTACATAAGTAGTTCCGGTCTTCGTGTATTTCTCGTTTACCTGAAAAAGATGAGGAGTGAAGGAGGAAAAATAACCCTCTGCGGAATGCAGACAATGATCAAGGAGGTGTTTTCTATTTCAGGGTTTACATCCCTCTTCAATATATACGAGAGTCGGGAAAAAGCTGTTGCGGCGAACACCTAAACCTTATATGGATGATGTGACCGGATGCGATTGCAGGAAGACATGACGTGGCTAATCCGGACTGAAAAGGGGGCGCCCGAAGAGTTGTGATGCCCCTGGGTTTAAAAGATGAATGAGGGAATTGAATTTTGAATTTAAAAAACCATGGAAAACTTTCTCAGCATACCTGAAGAATTCTACTTGCTGGCTGTAAGTGAGACAAAAGGAGATATACAGCATACCAATTACAGGTCTTTCAAAGTGGCGCTATCCGGTTCTATTTTAATGGATCTCGCCCTGGAGCATCGGATCGATACAGATCTGGAGAAAATTATTATTGACAGAAAGGAGCCCACCGGCAATGAAGTCCTGGACATTGCTTTTAATGAAATACTCCTGGCCCACGCGGGCCAGGAGGTTAGGTACTGGATTGATCGTCTTACCGAAAAATCCGATACCTATAAGAGCTTGATCCTCAACTCCCTTATCAGGAAAGGGGTCCTGAAGATCGAGAACAAGAAGGTGTTGTGGGCATTCACTTCACGTAAATATCCGGTCATCGATAATTCCGAGATCAAGGAAGTAAAGACGCGGGTAAGGGATTTGATCATGAGTGAGGAGATTCCGGATGTGCGGGATATTGTCATTGTCAGCATGCTGTTCTACAGCGGGATGCTGGACCTTGCCCTGGATGATGACGAAATTGATGAACGCATTGACAGAATAGAGCAAATAGCCAGGATGGACCTTATTGGCCAGTCCATTAGTTCGGCCATTGAGGAAAATATGATCTCCTATCTTATCTCGGAACTGGGAAAACTGGTTAAAGGAGGTAAAACTGCCGAAGAGAAGTTGGAGGAAAAAGCTCAGAATTCCTTGAAGAAGTATGGCTTAAGATCTGCTAATGACCTTCCGGACTGGCTTCGAAAGGGAACAGATCAATATGAAAAGACCCTGGAATTTATTCGTAAGGTGGGAACTGCAGATATCATTTACAATGCGAGATCTGATCGGTATTCGATCAAGCGCTATGCAGCAGTTGGTCCTACATTTGGCAGGGTAATTCTGTAGCAAGGTTTCAAAATGAACTAACCATGTGAGGGCAAAAAAAGGATTTCTCTCACTGGATCAAAATGGGAACAGGAAGGCTTTATGAAATGAAAGATGTAATATTTTTTAATTGCTAATCAAAAAAACGGACAATGTCATCTACGAGATTTAATGCACGTGATCATGTTTCCCGAAGAGCCGGGACAGAACCCAAATCCTACAGTAAGGATCGGGTATCGGAAAGCTATGGCTCCAATGTTTTCCACCTACGTACCATGAAGGAATACCTGACGCCTGAAGCATATGAGGTTGTTATGAACCCTGTTGGGCATGGGGCTAAGATTGATGAGCGAATCGCGGATCAGATCGCCACAGCTATGAAATTATGGGCCATATCAAAAAACGTCACCCACTATACACACTGGTTTCAGCCCCTTACCGGCGGTACTGCTGAAAAACACGATTCCTTTTTTGAACCGGATCACCAGGGAAAGAGCATTGAGAAATTTGAAGGAAAGTTATTGATCCAGCAGGAACCCGATGCATCCAGCTTTCCTCATGGCGGAATACGGAACACCTTTGAGGCCCGTGGCTATACCGCCTGGGATCCCACCTCTCCGGCCTTTATCATAGGAAGGACCTTATGTATACCTACCATTTTTGTGGCCTATACGGGAGAGGCTCTCGACTACAAAACCCCTCTTTTAAGGGCCTTGCATGCTGTGGATAGGGCCGCTGTGGAAGTGTGCCGGTTGTTTGACAGCAAGGTCAATAAAGTGAACAGCACACTTGGCTGGGAACAGGAATACTTCCTTGTGGACAGCGTCCTATTTGATATACGCCCCGACCTGATACTCACCGGTAGAGCATTAGTGGGCCAGCCACCTGCCAAGGGGCAGCAACTGGACGATCACTACTTCGGACTTATCCCGGAACGTGTACTCAACTTTATGATGGAACTGGAACAGGAGTGCTATCTCCTGGGGATCCCCGTCAAAACACGCCATAATGAAGTGGCACCAGGGCAGTACGAATTGGCACCTGTTTTTGAAGAGTGCAATGTTTCTGTGGATCACAACACCCTTCTTATGGACGTGATGGATAGGGTGGCCAGACGACACCATTTCAGGGTGCTACTGCACGAAAAACCTTTTGCCGATGTTAACGGCTCCGGGAAACACAATAACTGGTCATTGTCAACAGATACCGGGAAGAATCTCCTGAGCTTTGGTAAAGCCCCGGAAAGCAATCTGCAATTTCTGACCTTTTTTATCAACACCATCAAGGCTATGGATACCTATGGCGACCTGATAAGGGCATCCATTGCCTCTGCCGGAAATGACCACCGGTTGGGTGCCAACGAGGCTCCTCCGGCTATCATTTCGGTGTTCATCGGCTCTCAGCTGACCGAGCTTTTGGATGATATAGTAAAAATGAACTTCCTGACCAGTAATTTATCAAAAGAAAAGAAATTGGATCAGGGCCTGAAGGTGGTCGGGAAGGTCCCTGAAATTCGCCTTGACAATACCGACCGCAACAGAACTTCTCCATTTGCCTTTACAGGGAATAAATTCGAGTTGAGAGCTGTCGGCTCCTCTTCCAATTGCGCAGAACCCATGACCGTGCTGAATACTATTGTAGCGCAGCAGCTGAAGGAATTCAAAAGTGCGGTGGATCTTCTCATTGAGTTTGGAGTACAAAAGGAAGAAGCCATTTTCAGTACTCTTAAGGAATACATCAAGTCGTCTAAGAATGTCCGGTTTGAAGGAGATGGCTACAGTGAGGAGTGGGTGAAGATAGCTGGATCAAGAAATCTGAAAAACGTTAAAACCACCCCTCATGCACTGGACTTCTACGTAACGGAATCGGCTATGGACCTATTCGAACAAAATGGCATTATGAACCGCGTAGAGCTGAAGGCACGTCACTGCATCCAGTTGGAAAAATATCAAATGCGCATTCAAATCGAATCCAGAGTGCTTGGAGATATAGCTGGTAACCATATTGTGCCTGCAGCGGTCAATTATCAGAACACATTGATCGAAAACGTAAAGGCACTTAAGGATGTGCTTGACGAGGAAGACTATAAAAAGGCTTCAGCAGAACAATTGAAGATCATCCGCGAAATATCCTCCAGGTTGTCAATGATCATCTCTAAAAAGGAGGAAATGACAAAAGAGCGAAAAAAGGCTAACAAAATAGAGGATGTACGGGAAAAAGCCATTGCCTACTGCGATAAGGTTGTTCCCTACCTGGATTCCATTCGTTATGAGATAGACAAACTTGAATTGCTGGTTGATGACGACCTGTGGCCCTTGCCCAAATACAGGGAACTACTCTATTTAAAGTAAGAACAGTAAAAGCAATAAGTTATGGAGTTTAGTGGTGCAGATACAGCATGGATGCTTGTGGCAACAGCCCTTGTTTTTTTGATGACCCCTGCAGGACTATCCTTTTTCTATGGTGGCCTGTCGTCCAGGAGGAGTGTCATGAACACGGTAGGAATGAGCTATGCCTCAATGTGTATGGCTACATTGGCATGGATTTTTGTCGGGTTTAGTCTTGCATTTGGCGATGGTGGCGCCTTCATAGGTAAAGCACAGTTTTTTTTAAGTGACATTGGCCTGGAAGACCTTGAGGGAAGTATACCCAAGATGCTCTTTGTCGCCTTTCAGGGTGTTTTTGCAGCGATCGCCGTAGCCATTGTCAGCGGTTCCGTAATTGAGCGAATCAAATTTGGCACCTGGCTTTTATTTTCCTTTTTGTGGGTGATCCTGGTTTATTCACCCCTGGTCTATTGGATTTGGGGTAATGGCTTCCTGAGTGATGGAGGTGAATTGGATTTTGCAGGAGGTACTGTTATTCACGTCAATGCAGGAGTCGCAGGACTGGTAATGGCAATGGTTCTGGGGAGAAGAGGCATTTCGAAAAGCAATAACAAGGCGTCATCCGTAAAACTTACGGTACTGGGAGCAGCCTTGCTGTGGTTTGGCTGGTTTGGGTTTAACGCAGGAAGTGAACTTGCCGTGGATTTCATTACTGTCAATGCCTTTATGGTGACCAACGTGGCTGCTGCCCTGGGTGGTCTTGGATGGCTATTGGTGGAACGGATCAAAAAAAAGAAATCAACGATATTAGGACTGATCTCGGGAGTGGTTTCGGCCTTGGTCGGAATTACACCGGCCGCGGGCTATGTAGACATTACCGGAGCTTTGATTATTGGCTTTTGTTCGGGTATCGTCGGCTACTACGGTGTGAACCACCTCAAGCCCTTCTTTCGCTATGACGACACGCTGGATGCCTTTGGCATTCATGGCTTCGTAGGTATTTTTGGGACCATTGCCACCGGGCTTTTTGCAAACCCGGCCATCAATGGCGCGGCAGGTGCCTTCTACGGCAATCCCAATCAGATCTGGCCTCAATTGACTGGTCTGGTGGTTACTATTCTGTTTTCAGCCGTTGGTACCCTTATTGTTTATTTTATAAGCTCTGTTCTTACGGGAGGAGGAAAAATTAACCCCCATACGAGGATGAGGGGAATTGACAATATACTCCACGACGAAAAGGCCTTTGATTACGACTGAGAATAACCTCAGCATGCGGAAAATACGGCCTGAAAATGAAGTTTTCATTTCCTCCAGGAAGAGGGACATGTAAAGCGGAAGGCTAAATCCTGAAAGTCATATTAAAAAGCTGTTGGTACCCAAACCAGGTGCTGCTTGAGGATAGAGCGGAGGCTATGCACTTTCCCAGTTCTCATCTAACTGAAACGGATCCAAATAAATAAGTGCCTTGTTAACTACGTTTACGTTTGCCAGGTTCAAAAGGTCAACGTATGCATCAACCTGCCGGCGGTGTTTGGCACCTGGCGCCCCGGTCTTGAAATCAACCACACTCACACCGCCATCGCGGTGAAAAACGAGCCGGTCAGGCCGTTGAGTGCTGCCTCGCGGCACAATGATCGACGCTTCGTTACGCGCAGTGTCGGCCGGATCAAAATACCTGGCCATTTCGGGTTGGGCAAGCATATGACGGATCTTCTGCCGAAGGCCCTCACGGGCCGATGGGCCCAGCATGCCATCCGATTCCCAATCCTGCAATACCCGTTCAACATCGTCCCGCGAATCGATCTCCTGCAGGATCCGGTGCACTTCCATGCCGTACGGTCGGGCATCACCGGCTCTGCCCCAGTAGCGCTCCGATTCAAAACTGAGGCGCAGCTTTCCCCACCATTCCTCACAGCCCACGGTCTCATTGCTGATCTGCCCGGTGTCGCTCTGCTCCTGCGGCCACTCGCGCACCGGTTCCCCTATCGAAATAGTACCGCCGGGCTCCAAAGTCTTGTCGTTCTGTTCCACCCAGGTCTTCAGATAGTCCTGCACTCCGGTCCTGATCGCGGTGGGACGAAAAGCGATGTGCAGTTCATCACCCGGACGCGTGGTGGCTACGTAGAACGCGTTGAGCTCATCAAGCCGCAAGGCTTCTTCATTCTGCAGATAGACCCTGGCCAGCTCCTCAGAGGCGAATTTCATGTCCTTTTTGAGCGAGAGTAGCACCTCGGGCAAAGCAATCTCCTCGCGTTCGTCATCGGGCAGCACGAACCAGTCCTGTGCCAGCTCCGTCTTGTATGCCCAATCCGCCTGAGGCAACAGCACCACAGGGAACTCAAGTCCCTTGGATTTATGGATGGTCATGACCTGCACGGCGTTCAGACCGTTTGGGACCACGACCGAATGCTTTTTGCAGGCATCGTTCCACCACTCCAGAAATTCCACTTCCGTTCCCTGTGCCCGAACGCTGAACTGATGGCAGAGGTCAAGGAAGAACTCCACATAGGCGTTGTCAGACGGAAACCCGGGGATCCAGCCACACAGGGTGTTCATTTTCTCGTACAGTGTCAGCCGATCCCATCTGACCGCATCCCAGTCTGGCAACAGGCGCTGCTTCAGTATCTGCTCAAATTCGTTTTCCTTTAGGGCCCGATGCATCAGATCATGGTGCTCCTGCAGAGCGATGTCCATCCTGCCAAGCAAATACAACAGAATTCGCGACACGGCATCGCGGTGATTTCCGGTAGCCTTCCAACGGAGGAACTGCACCAGTACATTGACTTCCGGAGAGGCGCTCAGAACGAGCAGTTCATTTGAGATGACGGGCAGGCCTTCACCCTGCAAAAAACGGGCGATCAGCTGTCCTTCTTTTTTGCTGCGTACCAGGATACAGATGTCGCGGGGTTCTGCCCCGGAGGCAAGTACCTCATCTATGCGCCTTTGGGTCCAGCCAAACATTTCGGCTTCCAGATCCTCCTTTTCAAGCCCCTTGTTATAGCAATGGATCGTCACATACCCGCCCTCCTGGCCTTTCGCATTTTGCACTGCCGAGCTGTATAGTTTTATGTGTGCCGGATCGCGCAGCTGATTCGCGATCAGCGTGTAGAGTCCGTTGTTGAATTCAACGATCTTCTTCCGACTCCGCCAGTTGTCCTGTAGCCGCTTCGGTTGAGGTTCAAAGGGCACCTCCACCATTCCAGTTCCACTTTGGTAGCGGGGTTTTGATCCGGCCGCAAGGCCGAGGAACGGTCCCATTTCGCCGCCGCGCCACCGATAGATCGCCTGTTTGCCATCGCCTACCACCATGCAGCTTCCGCCCCTGGAGAGCGCTTCGTGCGCCAGGGGAAGCAGATTTTGCCATTGCATTACGGAGGTGTCCTGGAATTCGTCAATGAAATAGTGGCCATACTTTTCGCCCAACCGTTCGTAGATGTAGAGTGCCGGCTGCTGGCGCACCTGTGCGGCGATGGTCCAGTTGAACTCCGAAATGTGCACCACTTCGCGCTCGCGCTTGACCTTTCTGAGGCTTTGATCAAGTAACGACAGCACCGCCACGCCGTACAGATTGCGGGAGTAGAGCCCAAGCCGCACATCTTCCCGGAAGAGATTGAGCAGCTCCAGCAATCCGGCCTGAAGCGCAGGGGCATTTGCCTCAATCCAGTCCAGATCCGCGGGCGGAGCTGTCCTGCTGATCCAATGATCATCTTCAACGGCCGCTCTCATCCACCCTACCCGGCACAACACCTCGCCTTCCTCTTCCTTAAGCATGGAGAGTTCGTTGGCGTAACGCAATTTTGCCTGTTTTCGCAGCCATCCCGGCAGGTATTGTCCCCGAAAGGCCACGGGACCAGCCGAGCCCCGCTCCACCAGTTCCAGCATTTCGCGCACTCGCTTTTGGGCCTTTTCGCCGAGCGCCTCACGGCGCGATTGTACCCTGCGGATACTTTGGAGGAATTCCGCCGGTGCGATCCCGGCCAGCTTTTCCAGGTGCGAACGATGCTGCTCCTGAAAAAGCAGCTTCCCTTTTTCGCACAGCTCCCGATGGATGCGCCAATCCTTTTCATCAGCCACCTGTTGGGCACTGAATCGCACGAGTAGCTGCCTCACGTCAGCATCCTCTCCCAAGGCATTGAGGAGCCGGTCCGATGCCTCTTCGATCAATTGACTGGTCTCCATTTCAACCTCATAGTTCATCGGAAGATCAAGGTCAAGTGCGAAGGTGCGCAGGATCCTGCTGTTGAACCTGTCAATGGTTCCGACCGAAAAGCGGTCATACTCGTGCAGTATGGCCGACAGGAGGATCCGGCTTCGTTGAAGGAAGAGTTCCGTGGTCAAACCTGTATGCTCCATGATCATCCGGCCCATATCGTCTATCTTGGGAGTATCCCGGGTGTACCTGCGCAAGGCTTTGATGATGCGTTCCTTCATTTCGCCGGCCGCCTTGTTCGTAAAGGTGATAGCTAAAATGCTTCGAAAGACCTGGTCCGGTTCAGGATCTGCCAAACAGAGACTGAGGTATTCACGGACCAGGTTAAAGGTCTTTCCCGACCCGGCAGATGCGTAGTAAACCGCGAAATGAGGCCTTTGCAATCCGGTTGGCATACGGCCAAAGCTACGGCGAATATGGCTAACTTTGTACCCCTTTCAGGAATAGTGATACACATTAAGTCGGCAGAAGAAATTGAGCTCATGCGCCTCAGCGCATTGGTGGTGAGCAAAACCCTCGGCGAGGTCGCCAGGGTGGTGGAGCCGGGCATTACGCCTTTGCAGATCGACAAGATCGCGGAGGAATGTATTCGCGATCAGGGCGCTGAACCCGGCTTTCTGGGACTGTACGATTTTCCGAATTCGCTGTGCGTTTCAGTAAATGAAATGGTGGTGCATGGAATTCCAAACGACAGATCCCTGGAAGAGGGAGACATTATTTCGGTTGACTGTGGGGCGTACATGAACGGATTCTATGGCGACCATGCCTACACCTTTGGCGTGGGCGAGATCGCCCCTGGGGTACAGAAGCTGCTCAGCGTTACCAAAGAAAGCCTTTATCTCGGTATCGAACAGGCCCGCTCGGGGAATCGGATCGGCGATATCGGTCACGCCATCCAGAGCTATACCGAGTCGCACGGCTATGGCGTGGTGCGGGAGTTGGTCGGACACGGACTTGGGCGTGATATGCACGAGGGTCCGCAGGTTCCAAATTACGGAAGAGCAGGTCAAGGAAAGAAATTGATGAACGGAATGGTGCTGGCGATTGAACCGATGATCAACCTGGGCACCCGGCACATTTGTCAACTGAATGACGGGTGGAGTGTTGTAACGCAGGACGGGAAACCGAGTGCGCATTTTGAGCACAATGTGGCCATTGTACATGGCCAGCCCGAAATCCTATCGACCTTTGACTACGTTTATGAGGCCCTTGGGCTGGATACTACAGATCCGGCCTCGCTCAAGGTCAGGTCCTGAGCTGCAGATCTGCCTCAACTTCCTAAAATAGTCTGGAGCAGGCGTGGGCAGCAGGTTTGTAGTGGCTGGAATAAAAGGTAATAACGCTATCAGGACCATGGATCAGATCGAAAGCTACGGAGAAACCAGGAGCATCAGGCACTACTCGTAGTAAGGACAAGCCGCTTTTCAGGAAGCTAAGCTAAATTTAGTACCTTTATCGTAAATTCAAGCTTTTTTGAGCATGAGCGCGAGGAGCTGTTCAGGCAGCTTGATGAGCTGAAGTTTGAGAACAACTGGTAAAAAAACCTTCCTTCCCTGGCAGAGTCCCAAATAAGCGAAACCGGCTAATTGTAGAACGACCAGCGAAGCCCGAACCGCAGCACCAGGTCATTCGTTGGGTAATGCGGTGCAGTAAAGTAGCGATAATCGAACCAGCCCGCATTGACATGCTCCAGGGTCAGAAAAATACTCAGCTCCCGTACCCGGACATTTAGAAAAACATCGATATAGGGGTAATTTCCGATCCCGGTATCATCCTGTCGCAGGAATAATCCGGCCGAAGGCCGATAGGCATTCCCATTGAAGCGGGTGGTGTAGTTGAGTATGGCACCGATTTGAACGTGGAAGGGCTCATTCTCAAAAAAGCGTCCGTCGAAATAGAGGCCCGATCGCAGGATGATCCGGGGCAGATCCACGGATACTGCATCAATGGCCTGATACATCACTTCATTGTCCCAGCCCAGCGATCCGAAATGGAATCCTTTCGTCGCCTTCAGCTGCAACACACTTTCGAACCGGCCCGAAGTGGTGGCTATACTGTCGGTTTGTGCGAAGTACGGAGCATTTTGGATACCTGTATAGTGTGCTTCAATGCGATCGGGTGCCAGTTCGTTTCCACGACGCGCATGAGCGCTGCCCGTTGCTCCACCCAGCCGGATGACATTGAATGCGTACAGCTCTTCCTGCCATCGGTCATGATTGCCGGAATACCACAGAAAGTATTTCCCGGGGGTAAGTACCTGCCAGCTGCCATAGGCACTCCAATGCCATTTGGATCGTTCGGTCTTTACCGATCTGAGCGTTCCGCCAAAGAAGGTATTGGCAGCGTCCGGGCCGGATATCCCTTTGGCAGCTTTCCCGGTCAGCACTGCAAAGGGCAACCCGAGCTGAAGGTCTGCAAAAAACCGCATGTTTTGTCCGCCCGTCTGCTCCCCTGCCCCACCCAGATAATAGAACAGTTCATGGGTTAATCCGGCCGAGAGGCCGAGTCCGCTATACACTTCCCAGGTAATTCCCGCACTGTTTCGCAAACGTCCGAAGCAGATGCTGTCGAGGGTTCTGGCCGTATCAATATAGGTGGTATCGTAGTAGTCGGGGTTCGGATCGGAATCGGCATATACGAAGATCTGACGGGTCCAGTTTGCCCGGTGAAAAGCGCGGATCCTGGACACGAACACCGTATCTGAAAGCGTGTCGTTTTCGGGTATCCGGACCTGGTAGGCACCGATCCGGAACGATTGCCCCAGCCCGATCTGGAAATGCCTGAAACGATGTTCAGCCGTGTACAGGGCCATAGGCACCACCATCCGATCCCTTTCCGTATTGTCCGTAAACACGCTATCCTCTGCCAGGCCTCCGTGTTGTTGTGCAACATTCCGCACCAGTGTTGAATAGGCCCTCAACCGATATTTTAGCCCGGAATAGTGGGAAGTCAGCCGAAACTGGTTCCAGATCGTTTCATCATTCGCATAGAACCCGAGGCTCCGCACGCGGTTGTATCCGGCCGCCACATTCCAGGCAGGCGTTAAATTTTGCGTATGCAACACATGGGTTCCCCCTCCCACATTAAAGGAACTGCGGTACGAAAGGTCCGTATACGGAGTTCGAACGTTGTAGAAGGCCACCTCACCGGGCCGGTCGTATTGTGTGTCGAAGGTCGGCTGCCCAGGATAGGCGCCCATTTCAAAGGGCAGGTAAAAAACGGTTTTCTGATAGGGCTGAGACAAATTCGTGAGCCGGTAACAGCCGAAGAGGTTCCGATGCGCGGGATTGAGCCGGTACTGATCAGGAACCGTCAGGCCCGTATCCACAAACGTAAGCTGTTCCGGTGCCATATCGTTCGCGGGCATGTGAAAATAGCTGTGACTGGGAGGCAGCGGAATAGTATCCTGGGCCCTTGCGGGCCGATGGGCAACGCCAGCGAAAAGCAGGAATATCAGGATTGCGGAACAACGCATGGGTTCGAACAATTGTTAGGGTAACGTCTAAAGTAGTAACTTTCTGGTCCAAAAGAAATTTCCATGAGATCATTTGAATGGACGGCTTCGTTTACGGAATATGAAATTCCGGAGGAACTCCCGGGCGAGATCCTGAACTTGATGCATCGGGCCGAGGAGGCCCGGGAAAAAGCCTATGCGCCGTACAGCCATTTCAAGGTTGGCGCTGCAGTGCTGCTGGAGAACGGAGTCATCGTTACGGGGAACAATCAGGAAAACGGGGCCTTTCCGAACGGCTTGTGCGCCGAACGCGTGGCACTTTTTGCGGCCGGAGCCGGGCATCCTGCCGTAAAGGCAGTGGCCTTGTTCATTACAGCTCGTGCCGTGGAGCGTGCTCTGGAGGAACCGGTGGCACCATGCGGGGCATGCCGGCAGGTGATGGCGGAGACGGAACGGAATCAGCAAGCGAGGATGCGGGTGTACTTTCGCGGAACAACCGGACGTATCCTGGCAGTGGAGGGAGCGGAACTACTGTTGCCCTATGCCTTTCGATTTCGGGACTGGGAGTGAATTTTGTGCTAAATTTGCAATCCTAACTGGCGGACTATGGCAAAGATCAGAGCAAGCAGGAACCTCTATCTGAAGTGGTATGAGGATATGCTGTTGTGGCGAAAGATTGAGGATAAGGCAAGCGCCCTGTACATTCAACAGAAGATCCGGGGATTCCTGCACCTGTATAATGGTCAGGAAGCGGTACTGGCTGGTTGTGCAACAGCCATTGAGATGGGCAAAGACAATATGATCACCGCGTACCGGAACCACGTGCATCCGATTGCAATGGGTGTGGAACCGAAATACGTGATGGCGGAACTGATGGGGAAGAAAACGGGAACGAGCCAGGGGAATGGAGGTTCCATGCACATGTTTTCGAAGGAAAAGAAATTCTTTGGAGGTCATGGGATCGTTGGGGGACAGATCCCCCTCGGGGCCGGAATTGCTTTTGCAGATAAGTACAGGGAAACCGGCGCGGTAACCCTGACCTTTCTGGGAGATGGGGCCGTCCGTCAAGGCGCTTTCCATGAGGCTGTAAGTTTGGCGGCAACCTGGGATCTGCCGGTGGTCTTCATTATTGAGAACAACGGATACGCCATGGGAACCTCTGTGGAACGTCAGACGAATGTGACCGAACTGCATCAGTTGGGATCGGGATATGGAATTCCGCACCGTGCGGCAGACGGGATGGATCCGCTGGAGGTCGCCAACGAAGTGAAGGAGGCCGTAGAGCATGCACGCAGGGGAAATGGCCCAAGCTTACTGGAACTGAAGACCTACCGATATAAAGGACACTCCATGAGTGATGCGCAGAAATATCGGACCAGGGAAGAAGTTGCCGGGTATCAGAAAACCGATCCGATCAGTGTCATCCGGGCGGAGATCCTGAAGAAGAACTACGCGAACGAGAAGCAGTTAAAGGAAATAGATGACCGCGTAAAACAAGTGGTGAATAACGCGGTTACCTTTGCGGAGGAATCGGAGTTCCCCACGGTGGAGGACCTGTACAACACCGTTTATATTCAGGAAGGTTATCCATTCATTAAAGAAAAGTAATTGATGGCTGAAATCGTAAAAATGCCGCGTTTGAGCGATACCATGGAGGAAGGGGTTGTAGTGAAGTGGTATAAGCAGGTAGGTGATCAGGTGAGTGAAGGTGATGTGCTTGCAGAGATCGAGACCGACAAAGCGACCATGGAGTTTGAATCGTTTCAGGAAGGAACGCTGTTGCACATTGGAGTATCGGAGGGCAATAAAGCACCGGTAGATTCCATTCTGGCGGTCCTGGGCATGGAGGGAGAGGACGTGGAGGCCCTGATCAGGGCAGATGCTGCGGCTTCTGAAAAGGAGGATGCTCCACAGGCGGCTTTGGAGGCGGACAAGCAGCCTCCCGTACAGAGCCCGGAAATGGCCGCATCCGCACCAACTGTTCCGCAACGCGAAACCACCGCTCCTGCTCCAATGTCGATCCGGACTTCGAACGATGCGGACAAACGATTAAAGGCATCGCCATTGGCCCGCAGACTGGCTGAAGAAAAAGGGGTGGATCTGGGTCACGTACAAGGCAGTGGCGATGGAGGTCGCATCGTAAAGCGCGACATTGACGGGTTTAATCCGGCCCTGACGCCAACACCCCAGGCTGTATCTTCAGCTGCGAGTAGTACCGCGCATCTAGAAGAAAGCTACACAGAGGAAAGCGTATCGCAGATGCGCAAGACCATTGCACATCGTTTGTGCGACAGCAAGTTTACGGCACCTCATTTCTACCTGACCGTGGAGATCAATATGGACAATGCGATTGCCGCGCGCAGGCAGATCAACGAAATTCCCGATACCAGAATAAGTTTTAATGACCTGATCATCAAGGCCGTGGCGATGAGCCTGCGGAAACATCGGGCCGTAAATTCAGCCTGGCAGGGCGATACCATTCGCCGCAACAATCATATCCACATTGGCGTGGCCGTAGCGGTGGATGAAGGACTGCTGGTGCCAGTGATCCGCTTTGCAGATAGCAAGACCCTTACGCAGATCGGTGCCGAAGTTCGCGAATTGGCCGGTAAGGCGCACAACAGGAAACTGCAACCGCACGAGTGGGAGGGCAACACCTTTACTATTAGCAACCTGGGAATGTTCGGTATTGAGGAATTCACAGCGATCGTGAATCCTCCCGACAGTTGTATTCTGGCCGTAGGCGGGATCAGGGAAATTCCGGTTGTGAAAAACGGTGCTGTTGTTCCGGGCAATGTCATGAAGGTAACGATGAGTTGCGACCACCGCGTGGTGGATGGAGCTACAGGAGCAGCCTTTTTGCAGACCTTCAGGCAGTACATGGAGCAACCTGTAGTGATGTTGGCGTAATGCGTCATTTTGTCGTCACCGGAGCAAGCAGGGGTATTGGCTTTGAGGTCGTACGTGCCCTGGCGGCGGAAGGTGAGGGTCGCCGGATCATCGCACTGGCCCGGTCGGCCCGGGAACTTGAGCAATGCAGGCAGGTTTCAGATCGTCCCGCGAGGGACAACCTCGTATTTCCATTGACCTTTGATCTGATGCGGGAAGATTACAGCCCGCTGCAAAAAGCCGTGGAGGAGTTCTGTGGCGGCCAGATCCACGGAGTGCTGAATAACGCCGGAAAACTGGTGCACAAACCTTTTGGGGAATTAACGGATGACGATTGGTACCATATATATAAGGTCAATGTTTTTGGCATGGCGAAACTGATCCGTTTTCTGATACCCTACATGGAGAAGGGGCACATTGTGAACGTAAGCAGTATGGGTGGCGTACAGGGGTCGGTGAAGTTTCCGGGCCTGAGTTCGTATTCGTCAAGCAAGGCGGCGGTGATCGGGCTGACCGAATGTTTGGCGGAGGAATATAAAGATAGCGGACTTCGGTTCAACTGTTTAGCCTTTGGATCGGTGCAGACCCAGATGCTGGAGGAAGCTTTTCCCGGGCTTCGGGCGGCAGTGACGGCAGAGGAGATGGGCGCCTATACGGCGCGATTCATGCTGGAGGGGGGCACGTACTTCAACGGAAAAACGCTGGAAGTGTCGGGGACAACTCCTTAGGGGAGCGCTGGCAATAATGAGGGGGTGCTTCTGCATCCGCCTGCACCGGTCACGTTTTCTGTTGATAACCGGGTGAAAAAAACTCCACAGGATATTTGCGGGAATATATAAACGTTGTATCTTTGCCCTCCCTTTCCTGATCATGTATCCTTCCTGATAGGAAGAATATCGGCAGGAGGATGAAATGGGATCTTTTCCGGATCGCTGGTGATCAAAAAGGTTGTACCTTTGCCGTCCCGATCCGGAAGGAAGGATCGGGGAAAAGGTATAAAGACGGCTGGAGACAGCCATCGTTCTTTGAAAATATTGGAAGCACAAAGCAAGGAGAGGTAAGGAATTACTAACCTTGTCAATACCTGGAACCAGGTCAGACATGATTCACGTTTTTTTACAATGGAGAGTTTGATCCTGGCTCAGGATAAACGCTAGCGGTAGGCCTAACACATGCAAGTCGAGGGGTAACGTGGAAAGTTTACTTTCTGACGACGACCGGCGCACGGGTGCGTAACGCGTATGCAATCTGCCTCATACAAGGGAATAGCCCGGAGAAATTCGGATTAATGCCCTGTGGTATTGGATTTTCGCATGATGATCCAATTAAAGCTCCGGCGGTATGAGATGAGCATGCGTCCTATTAGCTTGTTGGTGAGGTAACGGCTCACCAAGGCTGCGATAGGTAGGGGGCCTGAGAGGGTGATCCCCCACACTGGTACTGAGACACGGACCAGACTCCTACGGGAGGCAGCAGTGAGGAATATTGGTCAATGGACGAAAGTCTGAACCAGCCATACCGCGTGAAGGATGACGGCCTTATGGGTTGTAAACTTCTTTTATGTGGGAATAAACCCAGGGACGTGTCCCTGGCTGAATGTACCACAGGAATAAGGATCGGCTAACTCCGTGCCAGCAGCCGCGGTAATACGGAGGATCCAAGCGTTATCCGGATTTATTGGGTTTAAAGGGTGCGTAGGCGGGCTAATAAGTTAGTGGTGAAAGCCCGGGGCTTAACTCCGGAACTGCCATTGATACTGTTAGTCTTGAGTCAACTTGAAGTGGGCGGAATAAGGCATGTAGCGGTGAAATGCATAGATATGCCTTGGAACACCTATTGCGTAGGCAGCTCACTAAATTTGTACTGACGCTGAGGCACGAAAGCGTGGGGAGCGAACAGGAT